>CP046864.1:0-1200000 GCA_039640495.1 Rhodobacteraceae bacterium IMCC1335 | reverse complement strand
ATACGGGCCTGATCGGTTGGGGGGAAGCCTATGCCTCAAGCGTGGGCCCGAGCGCGATGCAGGCGGTCATTCAAGATGTTTTTGACCGGCACTTTTTCAATCAGAACCCCGAAAACATTGAGGCTTTGTTTCGAAAAACCTATTCTTCAGGCTTTACCCAACGCCCCGATCTAACTGTCATGGGGGCATTTTCGGGTTTGGAAATCGCCTGTTGGGATATTTTAGGCAAACAACGTGACCGCCCCGTCTGGGCCTTATTGGGGGGCATGGTCAACGAAAAACTGCGCGCTTATAGCTATCTTTACCCGTTACAACACCACCCAGAGGATGCCTTTTGGAGCGATGCCGATATGGCCGCCGAAAGCGCCGCGGCCTTGGTAGATCGCGGTTATACCGCTGTTAAATTTGATCCGGCCGGCCCCTATACCCAATTTGGGGGCCACATGCCTTCACGATCTGACATCTCCCGGTCTGTTGCGTTTTGTGAAAAAATTCGTGCCGCTGTCGGGGATAAAGCAGATTTGCTGTTTGGAACGCATGGTCAATTTTCCACCGCCGGGGCAATTCAACTGGGAAAGGCCCTGGAAAGGTTTTCACCCATGTGGTTTGAAGAGCCTATTCCACCCGACAATCTGCTTGAATTTGCGAAAGTTGCGGCGGCGCTGCGCATACCCATCGCAACCGGAGAGAGGCTGACCACGAAAGCCGAATTTGCCACCCTGCTCAGAACCGCAGGCGCTGCCATCATGCAGCCGGCATTGGGGCGCGCCGGGGGTATTTGGGAAATGAAAAAAATGGCAGCTATCGCCGAAACCTTCAACGCTCAGGTCGCGCCACATCTTTATGCAGGCCCGATTGAATGGGCCGCGAATATTCATTTGGGCGTTTCCATTCCAAATTTCTTGATCGCCGAAACGATCGAAACCGAGTTTCATAAAAACTTGATTGCATCCAGCATCACTGTGGAAAACGGATATATTGCAGCGCCATCCCAATCTGGCTTGGGGATCGAGGTGAATGAAGCGCTGGCGCGGGCGCACCCCTATACCGGTACCAAGCTGCATCTGGAAATGAGCCCCTTGCCCAATACCTATCAGAGTCAATAACCGCGCATAAGCGCGGCGCCCTCTTTGGGTGCTATGACCACATTGCTCCAAAGCGCATCAAGGCGTTTTATCTGCTCTATATCAAAGCGTTCCAACTCTTCCCAATAACGCCCTGACGCAACATAATAGGCCAGCTCTTGCTCGCGGGCGAGCGCATGGGCTTTTTGCACCTTATCTATCTCAAAGGGTTTCGGACGCGGTTCTAACAGGCTGCGCCGGGGCGCGATCAAGCGGCTGGTCTCTTGTGACAGATTGGTGATTTCGCAACCCTGCGCAAGCGCAAGCGCATAAAGCCGCGCAGCTTTTGCCTCAAGCGAGATCAGCGTGATATCCTCGCGCAAAGGATCGGCCGTGCCGGTGCCATAGAAATGCGTTTTGCTGCTTTTGGGATAAGACATATCGCATCCCAAAAAAGCGATTTCCCGCGGGTTGTAATGCCCCAAAACCCAATAGGCGGTGGTGAATGCCATGGTTGCACCCGCATAGACAAACCCACCATATTGATTTTGTACGGGAACAAACTCGGCCTCGCCAATCAAGCGTTGCCGTGGCTTTAAATTTGTCGGCTGCCGCTCGGGCGGAAAATCATATGGAAAAACCAGGTCATCCCAATCCGGGCGCACTTGCCACGCGTTGTTGATCACCACAAGCTTATCAAACGGGTGTTCTGGCCAATCTCTTGCCGCCATCACATTTGGACCAGAGCCAAGAATCGCAACGGACGGACGGTGTTCTTCTGACATTACAAAGCCCCTCTATCCGCTACCATTTGCATAACCAGTTCAAGCGCAACGCGCTTTTATCAAGCGCTCTAAGAGCCCATTCCAAAAGCAATTCGGCGCTGCCCGCGGCTTTATGCGCGGCGCCACGTATTCGCAAAGCCGCCCAGCACAGCCGTAATCTCGCCATCGCTGGCCTCGCTGGAAACGCATGCGATCATTCCAAGTTGCTTATCATCGCGCACCTCAACCACTGAAGCCTGTAGGCCCGCGTCACTCAAAGCTGCGTTAAAGATTCGTGTGATCGCGCGCTTGCGCAGATCAGGTTTAAAGACTTTGCCCACCGCCGTTTTTGGAAGCTCGTCCAAAATCTCAACATATTTTGGATGCGCGGCCCGCTCTGGCACATGCTCTTCACAAAATGCCTTCAATTCATTGGGCGTCACCTCACCATCGGCCACCAATTCAACATAAACGCAGGGCAATTCCCCTGAATGCACATCAGGTTGTCCAATCGCTCCTGCAAAGGCAACACTGGCATGGCCCAAAAGCGCTTCTTCAATTTGAGCAGGATCTATATTATGACCCCCGCGTATGATCAAATCTTTGGCGCGGCCTGTAATCCACAGATATCCATCCTCATCCAAGCGACCCAGATCACCGGTTCTTAAAAACTTATCTTCGTAATAAAGATCTACGTTCTTGGCCGCTTCCGTATAGGTATTACCAGGCCACACTCCGGGGTTGGAAACGCAAATTTCACCAATTTCATTGGCCGCACATTCGACCAACGCATCTTCCTCTTTTTTTACGACTTTAATCAGGCAATATGGCAAACGAACACCGACAGAGCCAATTTTTTTGGTTCCGTCAATCGGATTGAAGGACACTAAACACGTGGCTTCGGTCAGGCCATATCCCTCTACGATATTTACACCGCTAGCCTCTTCAAAACGCTTGTATAACTCAATTGGCAAAGGCGCCGACCCTGAAAAAGAGCTTTTTACAGAGCTGATATCAGCATCTACCGGGCGTTGCATAAGAGCAGAAATTGCCGTCGGCACCCCAACAATAAAGGTCACCTTCCAACGCGCGATCAATTTCCAGAAATTATCAAATACGCCCTCACCACGATACCCTGCTGGGGTTGGAAAAATGACATGCCCGCCGGATGACATCATTGACATTAAAATAACATTGCAGGCTAGAACATGAAATAATGGCAGTGGGCACATAACCTTATCATATTCATCAAAGAGTAGTGTACCTCCAAGCCAGCCGTTATAGATCATCCCCGAATAAGTATGCTGCGCTACTTTGGGCATGCCTGTGGTGCCACCTGTATGGAACAGCGCCGCCACCCGGTCTTTTTGAATATCTTCGAAATTTAAGGTTGTGGCTTGCTGTGATAGCTTTTCGGTGAAATCCATCACCTCCGCATTATGCGAGACGGGGTTTTTTGGCCGTAGCAACGGCACCAACCATTTTTTAGGAGGCGTTAGATAACGGTTGAGATCAATTTCTAACACCGTTTTCACATTCGGCGCCTGCGCAACAGCCGCGGCTGTTTTTTGCCCGACATCGGTTTTGGGAAACGCCTTTAGGGTCACCACAACTTTGGCATTGGTTTCGCGCAAAATTGAAGAAATTTGATCCACGTTCAGCAAGGGGTTGATCGGGTTTACCACCCCTGCCACGACCCCGCCCAAAATAGTAAGGGCGGTTTCGTTACAATTGGGCAAAACAAAGGCCACCACATCTTCAGGCCCTACACCCAAGGCCCTGAACATATTCGCCGCCTGCGCGGTTTTCTGCTGCAAGCTGCGCCAGTTCAGAGTTTCCGCTTTATCCTGCGGACCCGAAAGCAACTGATAACTGATCGCCGGGCGCTCGGGAAATTTATCGGCGGTTTCGCTCAACAGCCCAAAGAGCGTTTTGGCCACATCTCTTTGTTCCCAAGACATTTCTTTTTCAAGCGCTAGTGAGTCTTCGATCGAAGCAAAGCCCATAAAATTCTCCCAATTTTATATATTTTTATCCCAGATAATCTTGCGGGAAGCGGGCTGGTTTTTCAAGAACTATAAGCTTTACACCGCAGTTTCTATCACCTCCCCATCGGTGAATTGCAATTTTGCCAGCCTGGCGTAAAGCCCCCCTTGGCCCACCAGATCGTCATGCGTGCCAGTTGCAACCACGCCGCCTTGATCCAAGACAAGAATGCGGTCTGCTTTCTTCACGGTCGCCAAACGATGCGCCACAATCAGGGTCGTACGGTCGCGGGCCAGTTCATCCACTGCCAGTTGTACTGCCCGTTCGCTTTCCGCATCCAGCGCGCTGGTGGCTTCATCCAGCAAAAGCACAGGGGCATCGCGCAAAATTGCACGCGCAATCGCAATCCGTTGCTTTTGCCCACCCGACAGCAAAACCCCGCGCTCTCCCACATAAGTATCAAAACCTTGCGGTAATTTTTTTATAAACTTGGCTGCAGCAGCGGCCTGAGCAGCTTTCAAAACCTCTTCATCGGTAGCATCAGGGCGACCAAATCGAATATTATCGCGCACCGAGGCAGCAAAAATAACAGGGTCTTGTGGCACCACGGCCATACGCTTGCGAAACGCGCTGCGGGTCAATTCGTTAAGGTTGATACCATCAAATAAGATCGCCCCATTTTGTGGATCAAAAAAGCGTAGCAGCAATTGGATAATGGTCGACTTCCCCGCTCCAGAAGGGCCTACAAGCGCCACCGTTTCACCTGGTTCCACCTCAAACGAGATATCCTTTAAAATCTGCGCTTCCGGCCGCATTGGATAGCGAAAAGAGACGTTTTGAAAACTTAATTTTCCTTTCGCATTCGCCGGAAGCGCCGTTGGAGACACAGGGTCCAACACATGATCCTGCGATGACAGCAGGTCGACAAGTCGCTCTGTTGCGCCAGCGGCGCGCTGCAATTCGCTCCAAATCTCAGACAGCGCGGCAACTGATCCTGCCACCATGATCGCGTAGATCAAAAACTGGATCAACGTGCCAGGGCTGATCAGATCGCTTCTTACGTCGCGGGCCCCAATCCACAAAACGCCGACGACGCCCGAAAACACCAGAAAAATGACAATCATCGTCATCAAAGCGCGCGTATTCACCCTTTGAATGGCAACCAAATAGCTTTTTTCGGTGACATCCGCGAAATCGGCTTGGGTTTGCGCTTCATGGGTAAAGGCTTGAACCGTTTGTACGGCGCCAAGCGATTCCGACGCGGTGCCAGAGCTGGCGGCGATCCAATCTTGATTGAGCTTGCTGAAGCGGCGCACACGCCGGCCGAGCGTTAAAATCGGAATGACCACGGCAGGAACGATCAACAACACCAACCCCGTCAGCTTTACCGAGGTGAGAAACATCAACGCCAAGCCCCCGATAAAGATCAGTAAATTGCGCAAAGCGATTGAAATCGATGAGCCTAAGACCGATAGGATTAGGGTCGTATCGGTTGTGATGCGGCTCAGCACCTCTCCGGTAAGTATGTTGTCAAAAAAAGACGGGCTCATCATGATCACGCGATCAAAGACTGCCCGCCGGATATCTGCCACAACCCGCTCGCCAAGGCGCGTGACCAAGGAATAGCGCAGCGCGGTTCCCAAGGCCAAAAGGGCCGCGATGCCAAGCGCCGCCGCAAAATATTTATCCAATGTGGAATCGTCTGGAATACCGAAATTATCCACCACCCGACGCACTGCCAGTGGCAAGGTTAACGACACGCCTGCGGTCAGAATAAGCGCCAGAAATGCGGCGCCCATCAAAGCTTTATAGGGCAACAGAAAAGGTAATAAACCCTGCAATGCTGACAGTTTTTTTGATTTAGAGCGTTCTGTTTCTGCGAATTGGGGCGCGGTCTCTGCTGCCATGTGGTGGTATCCTAAAGTTGCTTGAGCCTTGTAAAGCCGTAAGGCTGGGATAAGGTCAAGCAAAACTAAAGCCAGCGCGGCTGTAACTGCAATTTCCTGCAATCTTAGACTCGGCTAAGCCGTATAACAAAAGCGCCTAAGCGCTGTGATCACCACATCCCAAAACTATCAAAGACGACATGAGCCTCGTTGAACTCTGACGGATCAAGCCCGCTTAGAAGAATGCCGCGCCCGGCAAAATCGATCCAAAGATCCTGATGATGGGCTTGCATATTCAGGTTATCAAACCCCGCTTGAGCAGCTTTACCATCGCGGGTCAGAAAGCAAAGCTGGTCTAAATTAGGATCAAAATCCTTTATAATATCAATCTCATTGCCCGATGGTGGCGCGAAAACAAAGCAATCTCTACCAGCCCCGCCGACAAGATAATCATGCCCTTCGCCCCCAAAAAGAACATCTTCTCCGGCTCCGCCAAACAAGCGATCATAGCCAGACCCACCTGATAAAAGATCATCTCCTCCGCCTGCTAACAAAATATCGTGCCCGCTCAAGCCCAGTAATGCATCAGCGCCCTCATTGCCGGCCACCGTAACGCCGGAATGGTCCCCGACCAAAGGCAACTGATGCGCAGGGGCTACGGGCGTGTCCCAGTTGGAGCTTAACGAAAAGACCTCAAAAACGGCGTGCATAAACGAAACGCCGCTTGCTTCTGCCTCAAGCGCAGATAAAATCTTGGGCAAAGCTGCAACCTCTGAAGATGGCAGCGGAAACACGGTTTCCGGCTGAGGCGCCGCAAGCGTCACGCCGGGCTTTAACGCCGGATCCGCGGGTGCAGGCTCACTGCTGAGCCTTTCAGCCAATTCAACATCAAAATGCGATGCAAACTGAACGTCGATGCTTTTAAGATCCGCCTGCTGCAAGATCTGCCCTGCTACGGTCTTTAATGTAAGGGTTTCATCTCCATGGCCGAGCCGCGCGCCATCAACCAGCGCATCAAAGTCCAATTGATCTACGCTGTAAAGCTCTGGCCAGAATGATAAATCCAATTGATCTACGCGAGGATCAAAATCAACGATCACGTCATGCGCGGCGTCTGCCCTCATCACGAAGCGGTCAGCACCCGCCCCCCCCGATAATGACTGGGTATAAGCTGCATCGATCAAAATATCCGCGCCTGCCCCGCCATAAAGATATCGATCATTGGCGCTGGCAATCAAAATATTATGATCCTGATTCCCTTGAATGCCCTCTGATTTTTTCTGCCCCAGTTCCAGCTGGAAAAGGCCAATACCCGTTTGACCAGAAGACCGGCTTAACAACAGAAACTCGGATCCATTTTGCACAAACTCCAATTGCGAAACCGCCCCTAGTGCCCCGCCCTCGGCGGAGGAAAGGAATGTGCTTTGATGTAATAGAAGACCATCGGGCAAAAGCTCAAATACGCTGAGCCCGTTATCAGCCCCCGACACCGCAACGAAGCCGCGCCCGTCAAATTCGGCATAACTCAGCGCTGATGGATTAGAAAACCGCATCAGATGATCATCCAACAGGTGATCCACGGGGCGTAAGTGACCATTTTCGGCCACCCGCATGACGCTAACAGAATTGGTACCCTGCGCGGCTATTATCAAAAACCGTGCCCCATTTAACGAGGCAGCTTCAACATGCGTGATCCCAGCAATCGGCAAAGATTGCTTGGCTCCAATATCTTGCAAGAATGATATGTCATGGCCCGCGCCGAGATGAAAGCTGGACAGGCCTGCCTCAACCCCAGAGGCGGCATAAATAAAATAGCCTGACTCGCTACGAATGGCAGCAAGATCAACCACATGATCGAGATAGTGGTGGGCTTGATCAGGAATTGATGCCCAAACCGGGCTTTCTTTCTGGCGCGGGTCATCCAGTAAGGCAAACCCATTTCCGGCGCGGGACCCAAGCGCAAACTGACTTGCGTTATCTTCAGCCAATTGAAGAATATGGGCACTTTGATTGAACTGCCCGCTCCCAAGGTTATGCCAAAAAAAGCTATTTGAAACACCAGAACCGCCGTCATGCCGATGACTGGCCGCCTGCAAATATGCCTCATCTATCCGATGCTGGATACCTGCGACCTGAAACTCATGATAATGCTCTGATTTCAACGCCCTTATGGTGCCCGTGTCAGAGGCCCCGTTTTGCAGCGAAAACACAAATTCTTTGGCGTCTTGAAAATCCAACGCGTGCAAATTGCCTTTAGCTGGGTCAGCCCAAAATCCGATCGGCCGTCGATCCGGTTCAAATTGCGTTGCCCCAAACGCACCCTTCCAGTGAATATTAATCAACTCCCTACCCCCAAGCGTCCCCACGCATGGCTGTCAGGCTGAAGAAAACCCCCGCAAAAAGGCTTAATGAAACACGGCAATATTGCGGCACTTGCAAAAGATTAAATTTAACTTGTTACAGCTTCGCGCAAGATGGTGCAGATATCGGACAGCCAGTAGCGTTTGAAAACCGCCCTCGATATAATATATCGTGGCTCTGAATTTCAAAAATCTGAAACGCACGCGGCGCGTGAACGCTGCAAAATGCGGGTGCATTTCGAAAAGCCGAGGGCGGCCCAATCTGTAATCCCGGCTTTAAAGGCCAACCCGCCTGTCAGATCCGAAAGCCGGCAAGACGGGCCAACATGTAAAAACCTATTAAGCCTTGGTTAAGGATGCGCGCCGCGCGGAGAGAAAGATTTAACCAGTTATCTAGCACTTTAGGCGTTGATGCTCCTTATTGACTGGCTGAAGTATGTTTGAACACTCGCCCCGCCTGACCCTCCCTTATATACAACCCGCGCAAGCCCAAAAACACGTAACGCATAATCAAGCCATTCGCCAAATTGACGGATTAATCCACATGAGCGTCGTTTCGGAT
Organism: Rhodobacteraceae bacterium IMCC1335; assembly: GCA_039640495.1. NCBI lineage: Bacteria > Pseudomonadati > Pseudomonadota > Alphaproteobacteria > Rhodobacterales > Paracoccaceae > Rhodobacteraceae bacterium IMCC1335. The sequence continues at coordinate 1,191,378 of CP046864.1, read as the reverse complement.
GCGCTCAGCACGCCGCCCACAGAGCAGGAAGAGGGTACGTGTTATCTGGTGCCCCCAAACGCCCAAGATGGCTGGCAAGGCTGGGCGCATCACGTCGCGATCTGGCAAGATGCCGCCTGGATGTTTTTAACGCCCAAAACCGGTTGGCGGCTCTTTGTTTCGGATCAGAAAAAACTGATGGTTTATCTCGGGTCCGCCTGGGTCATTTTGGCAGATGCCAATCCGCATCACTCCCTTGAGGCGCTTTCGATCCATGCCACGACCACCGAAACCCAAAGGCTCGCGGTACAATCCCAAACAATCCTTTGGACCAGCATCAGCCAAAGCGATGACGTGGCAGGTGGTGTTATACACATTTTGAATAAAAATGCGGAGTCGCAAGATAACGGATTGGTTTTTCAAAATAATTACAAGCCGCATCTTAGCATGGGGTGTTTTGGCTCAAATGATTTTAAAATCAGCCGTATAGATGAGGCGGGGACGCATCAAGACAGCCTGACCCTTGACAGCCAGAGCGGGATTTTATCAAGCCCCACATTGCCGCGCTTTGACGCCGTGCTGAATTACGACTATCCGCTCCAGGAGGCCATTTGGCAACGCGTCCCCGTTAACGAAAGCAAATATAATGACCAGCTATGCTTTGATTCTGAGGCAAATCAGTTTCGCGCGCCCAGCGCTGGAACCTATTTCTTTTCAGCAAATGTGTTCTTGAACAATACAGATGCGGTAGAACAAAGTTGCCAGATCAGATTTGACTGCCCGCTTGAGGGGGAAAGATCCCGCTCATTGCGCGTATTACCCGATCTTAAAAGCCACTCATCCGCAACGCTTTCAACCCAAAGCCTCGCGTATCTGGAAGAAGGTGATACCGTCGCGCTTCAGGCGCAATGCGCGCAAACAGGCGCAACTCTGCTTGCTGGGGCAACTGGGTTCTTGGGCTTTAAAATCGGATAAACCAGCAGGACCGGGCTTTTCATTCGGTCCAACGCGGCTCGATTTCAACAAGATTTTCTTCGTTTTGATCCGTTGATTTCAACAATTCCGGTAAGGAAGTTCGCACCGAATACCAGCGCGCAGGCACCGCACGATCTTTGGAGATATAAGATCGCAGAACCGGACCGTCGCAAAAATACAGTTCCATTTCCACCTCAAGCAACACATCCAACCAATAATCTTGCCGTAAAATTGTGAAGGCGCCTTGTTCATTTTTTTGATCAAACAAATATTGAATTTGATCAAGACAGCGCAAGCTGCTCTCATAGTTTTTTTCTGCAATCAGCAACGGGTAAAAGGGAAGTTGCTGGGCAACAATTTCGCGCAGGCTTTGTTCTTCAACGGGCTCTTGTATCTCTTCTTGCCAAGGCGCAATGACGCTCTCTTGGCCCGCGTTTGCGGGCTGCTGTGTTTGACCAAACAATTCGCTTAAAAAGCTGCCTTGTTGCGCAGACACAGGTTGGGCGCATAAGAGGCCAACCAATATAATCCGTTTTAAGCGTCTCACTTGGGCATTCCGTGTCTTTACCACTTCTCTGAACGCTACATCTAAAGCAAGGCGCTGCTAACGACCAGCCAGAAACAGTCTCTTCTTTGCTCAAATTCTCAAAACACATTGGTTTTTATGATCCTGCAGAAAAGCCTCACCCAAGGCGCCCTCAGCTTCTTGCGCTTAAAAGCCTAGCGCCATAAACGTTGGTTTTAAATTTTGCGCCCTCTCATTTTGCGCTATACTTACTCTCTGAAATTGTCACTTTCAAAAAGGCCGCTTTCCCTATGACTGAATTTTCCCAAAAGATCTGCGTGGCATGCCAACCGGATGCCGAACCTGCCAGCGCGGCAGAATTGGCTGACTTTTTGGCCAAGAACCCAAATTGGGCGATGACCCATCGCGATAGTGTCAAACGCATCGAGCGGAGCTATAACTTCAAGAACTTTCAAGACGCGCTCACCTTTACGAATGCGGTGGGCGAGGTGGCCGAGCAAGAAGGCCATCATCCCAGCATTCAGACCGAATGGGGCAAAGTGATCGTTATCTGGTGGAGCCATAAAATTGCAGATTTACATTTGAATGATCTGATCTTGGCCGCGCGCTGCGATAGACGCTACGATCTTCAAATGGCAAAACAGCCCGTTTAAACCGTCAGAGCCATCCAATCCCCAGCGTGGGCGCTTGTGCATATTAAAGAGACTCTGTGCTTAAATTGAACAGTCCTCATTTTACGATTTTTATGCTATAGGTCTTAAATGGGGGAGAAAACATGTCAAACGAGCAGGGAAATTTAAAGGGCGCAGGCATCTCACTGATCATCATTATCGCAATTATGGTGGTTTTTCCACTTGTGGTAAATCTCATCACGACTTCCTATTGATGGATCTGTGAAAGCGCCAGATAAGGCCCAAGACTGAAACGCAGCCGTGATCGATGATCAATAAGGCAAGAAGCGACAAGACCGCTTCAAATGCGCCTTCGCAGCGATAAAAAACGGATTGGGGGCCGCCCAGAGGCGCCCTTGCTTTCGTGATCTTTAGCATTAAGCTTCTCTAGACCGGCACTAAAGGATCTCAACAGGGCAAGCGCGCCCGAGGGGCACCAAAGCACTGCCTAAAGAGCCCCGCTGGATGAGAAAGGCACAGCGTGTACGCAGTAAAACTGGTCTTAAATATAATAAGCCTAGCCTTGAACACGGCTATTTTTGTCTTGATTGCTCTGCCAATTATCGACCGCAGCGGTTTTTTACAGGTTGACTGGCGGCCAGAGCTGACCTTTGCGACAGAGTTGGCTCTGGCACCTGCAATCAAAAGCCAGGCCAGCGCACCGCCAGCCCAATTCGATCAACGCATTTCTCTTCCCATTGCGCGATTAGAGGCGCCCCAACTGGGCCAACATCAAACGGTCTCTTCTTATACCAGCGAAGCCTCTTCCCTACGCCGTCTGCTTGATAAGGCCCAGCAACCAGCGCAGCGCTGGGTTTCCATTGAAGATCAAACTGACACCGCTTTCATGCAGGCCAAACGCCATAAACCACCCTGCCCAACCTCAAACTTTGCACCCTGGAGCGATTGCTTCGGCCGTTTTGAATTGCCCTGGGGGGCGATTTATCAGGGCGTCTGGCAGCAGGACCAATTTAATGGCATAGGCAAATTATTATTGGAAAATGGCGAATTATTTCAAGGCTATTTTAAAAACAACCGCCGCCACGGGCTGGGGGTTTTGCTTAAACAAGATGGCAGCCGCGTAAGCGGCACCTGGCAAAATGGAGGATTTCTAAAATGAGCGCTTTACCAAAGCGGGCACTCCAGACTAACCTGTGTAACCGGTTATTTTAACAGGCCTCAAACTGGGCCTCAAACGCCGTTTGCTTGCGCGAAGCGAGACCAAAAACAAAGGACTAAATGTGACACGCTATAAAGTGTTTGCGGGGGCGTGCTTAACCCAATTTATCGTGATCGGATTTTTGTTTTCTTACGGGGTGTTTTTTAGCGCGTTTGAAACGGAATTCGGCTGGTCGCGGACGCTGCTGTCAAGCTGCTCGGCATTGGCGTTTTTCGTCATGGGGGTGTTGGCGATTATCGCGGGGCGTCTCTCTGATCGCTATGGCCCTCGGCTGGTGTTAGGCTTTACCGGGCTGATGTATGGGCTTGGATTTATTTTAATGTCCCAGATCACGCAGCCGTGGCAATTGCTCATGATCTTCGTCGTCTTTATTGGTTTGGGGATGGGCACCCATGATGTCGTAACCCTCTCAACCGTGGCGCGATGGTTTCCCAAAGGGCGCGGTTTCATCACTGGTCTGGTAAAGCTGGGAACCGCGGCGGGGCAAATGACCTTGCCCCCGATCGCCGCTTTTTTGATTCTCAGCTATGGCTGGCGCCGCAGTTTGGTAATTTTAGGCCTATTGGCAGCTCTGAGCCTTCTGGCAGCCGCCCTATTAATGTCGCGCCCGGAAAACGAGAAGCCAACAGCTGCGCAAGCCAAACTTGCAACTGCCTCATTTCAAGACGCCAAACGCAGTTTGACGTTCAAAAAACTTTGTCTGATACAATTTTTATTTTTCCCCACTTTGATGACAATCCCAACCCATATCGCGGTTTATGGCATGGATATGGGCATGACCGGCGCGCGTGCGGCCTTGTTGCTAACTGTGATTGGCGCCGCCAGCATGGCCGGCCGGCTCGCGACGGGATATTTCCAAGATCGCTTGGGAAGCCAAGCCGCCTATAGCGCCTGCTTTATTCCGATTTTAATCAGCCTTAACGCCCTGCTTTTATGGGAAAATCATACCGCTTTATTCGTGTTTATGGCGCTTTACGGTTTTGGCCATGGTGGCTTTTTTTCCGTCGTCTCGCCCACCGTTGCGGAATATTTTGGGATGCAATCGCATGGAGCGCTGTTTGGCATTATTTTATTTTTTGGCACGATCGGCGGTGCCATTGGGCCAATACTTGCTGGTATGGTGTTTGATTATTCAGGCAATTATGATAGCGCCTTTATTACCTTGGCGGTTCTCATGGCCTTGGGCTTGATCTTGGTGCTCACGCTGCCAAAAACCCAAGCCACAGCTGCTTAGGCAAACCGAAAAAGCTCAGTTCATCAGCCGCGTGCGCGCCGCATCAAAGCGCTCTTTGATGAAGTCAAATTTATCATCTGGATCGTCGATCGGCAGATCCTCATTCACCGCCCAAGCAATATGATACATATAGCTTTTTAATTCGCTCTGAAACGTTTCGGGCAGCGCCTCATAATAAATGTTTACATCACCCAAAAAGCTGCGCATAAAGTTTGGAATATAAACCTCTTGGTGCTGCATTGTGATCTCCTGACCGATTTCAACACCTTATATACGGCCAAAATTTGCGATATTTAGAGATCCGCTGCTGTTCGCAGGAAGTGCATTATTTTGCCACTTCTCGCCCAAATATAGGGCGCTAAGCGGCAGCTCCCGCAACCTGCAAAGAATGGCCTATTTTCTGCGCCATCTGGCAAAGCTGCTCTCCGATTTGAGCGCGGCGGTCTTTGGTGAAGCGGCGTACCGGCCCGGTGGCGCCAATGCTGTAAAGCGCCCCAACCGATCCGATTTGCACCGGAGCCGCAACCGACGATACCCCCAGTTCGATTTCCTGTACGCATTCGGCATAGCCGCTGCTGAGAATCTGATCAAACTCGCGCGACAGGCGTTGCGGATCACAGCGCGTATATTCGGTAAAGGAGCGCATCGGGCCAGATAAAATATCTTGTCGAAACGTATCATCCGCAAAGGCTGCGATGACTTTTGAGCATGAACAAGCATGCATCGGGCGAAACCCGAGCCCTGGATGCACGAATGAGCGTTTTGCATCGCCCGGCACTTCCACATGGATAATTTCAACGCCCCTATTGCGAAAGCGCGATAAAAAGACCGCCTCGCCCAAATCATCGGCAGCGCGCTGCAATTTTGGCGCAGCGCTGCGGCAAATATCTACATCTGTTTGCCCCAAAAGCGCCAAGCGCACCAAACTTTCTCCGACGATGAACCGCCCTGAAGAAACCTCATCCAGCAATTGCTCCGCCTGCATTGAGTGCAACAACCGATAGCAGGTGGGTCGCGGCAGATCGGTCAATTGCTGCACTTCTGAGGCCGTAACTGGCCGACCCGCCATGGCCACAGCCTCCAATACTTTCATCACGCGCGCCAGATGCATAAATTCTCACTTTACAGACATTTGTCTCATGTAATAAGAATAACGTAAGAAAAGTCAAGCATCTCGAATCGGTCTGGAGAAAAGAATGGAATGTTGCGGCCCCGGATATGCCTCCCCTGCCGAAGCGATGAAGGCACCTCGTGAAAAGCTGCTCTACACAATCGCCATCTACACGGGCACGGGCATCCAAAAACCCGATTATCTGGCGACAATCGATAATGATCCTGACAGCCCCACCTATTCGCAAGTGATCAGCCGCTGCGAAGTGCCCGGGATTGGCGATGAACTGCACCATATGGGCTGGAATGCCTGTTCTTCTTGCTTTGACGATGCCTCAATGGCGCGTAAATATCTTTTGGTGCCCGGCGTGCGCTCTTCCAATATCCATATCATCGATTGCGCCACAGACCCGCGCAATCCAACGCTGTTCAAGGTGATTGATGGGGCCGATATCAAAGCCAAAACCAATCTCAGCGCGCCACATACAATCCATTGCTTGGGTTCGGAAATCATCATTTCAATGCTAGGCGATGCGCAAGGCAACGCGCCGGGAGGTTATTTACACCTTAACAAAGACTTCGAAATCGTTGGACGTTGGGAAAACTCGATGGGCGATATCAAATTCGGCTATGATTTTTGGTATCAACCGCGCCACAACGTTATGGTCAGCTCTGAATGGGGCGCGCCCAATACCTTTATGCCTGGTTTTGATCTGGAAGAAGTGGGGCATCTCAAATACGGCCGAGAAATCCATTTTTGGGATTTTGAAAAGAAAGAGCCGATCAAAAGCATGTATTTGGGTGAAGATGGACTGATCCCATTGGAAGTGCGTTTTCATCACGATCCGGACAGTTCACATGGCTTTGTCGGCGCCGCGCTCAGCGCAAATATTATTCATTGGTGGAAAGATCAAAATGACGAGTGGCAATGGGAAAAAATTGTCGATGTTGAAAATGAACCGCATCCGGAATGGCCGATCCCAGTTCCCGGGGTAATTTCGGTTATTCTTTTATCCATGGATGATAAATATCTTTACCTGTGCAATTGGCTACATGGCGATATACGCCAATATGACATCAGCGATCCGCATCATGCAAAGCTTACCGGCCAGGTGTGGATGGGGGGCTTGCTGGGCAAAGCACCAGAGGTGAACGGCGTGAAAGTCACCGGCGGTCCGCAAATGATTCAGCTCAGTCTGGATGGTAAGCGGCTCTATGTCACCACCTCTTTATTCAGTACGTGGGACAATCAGTTTTATCCAGAAATCCGAACCAATGGTGGCTGTATGTTGATGGTGAATTGCGACACTGAAAATGGCGGTATGGAAATTGATCCGAATTTCGTGGTGGATTTTGGCAAAGAGCCCAACGGCCCAAGCCGGTGCCACGAAACCCGCTATCCCGGTGGCGATTGCACAAGCGATATCTGGCTATGATGCATAAAATCACGTTGGCAAACCGCGATGGCGCCACCTATGAGGTGGATCATCGCAAACCGCTGCTCGACAGCCTGCGCGACCAAGGCGTTGATTTGCCTTATGGCTGTAAATATGGCGGTTGCATCACCTGCGCGGCTAAGCTCACCACAGGCCGGGTGAATCAAGCGCCGCAAGTGGCGCTGAACAATCGCCAGATTACGGATGGCTATGTCATTTTATGCGTCGCCCGCCCGCTCAGCGATTGCACGTTTGAAATTGGCGTTGAAAGCCATGACAAGCTCTATCGCAACCCCTTCTTGGATCCGCTTGCCCCGCATGAATTGAAAGCCGATATCGCCACAAAATTGGAGAAAGCTCCATGACTTATATGGACCACGATGCCCCTTACCCTGACGGGTATTTAAATGACATCCTATCGTCGGTTAAAACCATCGCCATGGTGGGTGCCAGCCCCGATAAAACCAAGTTCAGCTATGGCGTTTTAAGGGTACTCAGCGAAACCGGCTATGATATGATCCCCATCAATCCACGCCCCGGTTTGAAAGAAATCCGCGGATTAAAAGTTTACCCATCACTGGATGCGATTGACCGCCCTGTGGATATGGTGGAGGTGTTTCGCCGCCCCGAGGATTTATTGGGAATCGCCCGCGAAGCGATTGCCATCAAGGCCAAAGTGCTTTGGGGACAAATTGGTGTGCGCAATGATGACGCCGCGCGGCTTGCCGAAGAGGCGGGGATGAAAGTGGTGATGAACCGTTGCCCAAAAATAGAACTTTTCCGGCCGTTTTGGAAACCCAAACTGCATTTAGGAATTTAACCATGGCGCAAAAAATAACCAAAGGTATCAAGGCATTGCTCGCAGAAGCCAATGCTGTCGTGCCCAGTATATCCGTTGAAGAGGCCGCCGGCCTATTGGACAGCCAAGATCACGTCTTTATCGATTTACGGGATATTCGCGAGCTGCAGCGCTCGGGAAAAATACCAAATGCGTTTTCTTGCCCGCGCGGAATGTTGGAATTCTGGATTGATCCAGAAAGCCCCTATCATAAAGAACTGTTCAACCAAGATAAAACCTATGTATTTTATTGTGCCAGCGCTTGGCGGTCAGCCCTAAGCGCACAGGTCGCGCAGCAAATGGGATTATCTCCAGTCACGCATATTGCCGGGGGATTCACGGCTTGGCAGAAAGCCGCTGCGCCAATAGAGCCGGTGGAAAAGAAGTAATGCGCCGCCCCGCGCCTGCACTATAGTGGGCCGATGTAAATATCCTGAAAGCGAGGCAGAGCAAATGGCGGATTTTGGCGAAAACCCAGATCAAGGGAAATTCTGGAACGAAGAACCTGGCCTGTCTTGGGTGGAAAATGACCGCTTGATGAGCGAGCGGCTGGAGTCCATCAGTCAATTGCTTCTGGAAAATTTGGATCTTCGCCCATCCGGCAGGATTCTTGATATCGGATGCGGCGGCGGGGGCACCACGCTTGCGCTTGCAAAACGCGCCCCACCAAGCGCGCAGATTACTGGCTTGGATATTTCAAAACCACTTTTAGATTTGGCCGCGCAGAAATGCGCGAATCACGAAAACATCAACTTTGTCTTGGCTGATGCGCAGGCGCATCGCTTTGCGTTACAAAAATTTGACACGGTGATCTCACGATTTGGCGTTATGTTCTTCGAAAACCCGGTGAAAGCCTTTCAAAACATCAAATCCGCACTCACCGTTGAAGGCAGGTTACACTTTGTTTGCTGGGCCCCTTTGGAGGAAAACGAATTTTTTTATGCGCCGTTGCAAGCCGCCTTGCAGCATACAGATCAGCCTTTTATCGCCCCCGGCCGCGCGCCGGGGCCTTTGGCGTTCAGCGATGCCGCATATCTGCGCAGCCTGCTTGAAGAGGCCGGTTTTCAGCAGATTGAGATCGCAAAAACCCCCACACGAGTAACCACCAAAGACAGCCCCGAAGAAGATGCCAAGCTGCTGATGCAGATCGGCTTAGCCACGCGGATTATGACTTTAGCCGAAATGGGGGAGGCTGAGCGCGCCAAAGTGTTCCGCTCGATGCTGGCGCAATCCGCAGCGCGCCAGAAAGACGGCAAAATTTCCTATGACGCCACGGTTTATATCGTAGCCGCGCGCGCCTAAAAAACCGGTGCAAAACGCGCCAAAGCCAGGTTACAATGGGGCGATATCTCCTGCCGCTCTCTGAGAATAGAACTCGGCTTCAAAACTGGCAAAACGACCGGCTGCAATCGCCGCGCGCATATCGGCCATTAAATCCTGATAATATTGCAGATTATGCCAGGTGAGCAGCATCCCCGAAATCATTTCTTGCGAACGAAAAACATGATGAAGATACGCCCGCGAGTAATTTTTGCATGCCGGGCAGCTGCAGGCGCTGTCAAGCGGGCGCGGATCGTCCTGATGACGGGCGTTTTTGATATTCACCACACCTTGGCGGGTAAAGGCCTGCCCCGTGCGCCCCGAGCGCGAGGGCAATACACAATCCATCATATCGATACCCCGTTTCACCGCGCCAACGATATCATCCGGTTTGCCAACCCCCATCAGATAGCGCGGCTTATCCTGCGGCAACATATCAGGGGCATAGTCAAGCACCGAAAACATCGCCTCTTGCCCTTCGCCCACCGCAAGCCCGCCAACCGCATAGCCATCAAACCCAATGGTCTTCAAAGCCTCGGCGCTTTCGGCGCGCTGCTCGGGGAACACGCTGCCCTGCTGAATACCAAATAAAGCATGCCCCGGGCGATCCCCGAATGCCTCTTTGGAACGCGCCGCCCAGCGCATTGACAATTGCATACTCTCCAAGGCGGTTTTCTCGTCAGCGGGAAAGGGCGTGCATTCATCAAAACACATCACAATATCGCTACCCAAAAGGCGTTGGATATCCATCGAGCGTTCGGGGGTAATCTCGTGCTTGGATCCATCAACATGCGATTTAAAGGTAACGCCCCGCTCCGTCAGTTTGCGCAAACCGGCCAAAGACATCACCTGAAACCCGCCACTATCGGTTAGAATTGGGCGCTGCCAATTCATAAACCTGTGCAAGCCCCCCAAAGCATTCACCCGCTCGGCCCCCGGCCGCAGCATCAAATGATAGGTATTGCCAAGCAGAATATCTGCCCCCGTTGCTGCCACGCTTTCTGGCATCATCGCCTTCACCGTGGCCGCCGTACCCACTGGCATGAAGGCAGGCGTGCGGATATCGCCTCTCGGGGTCGAAATCTTTCCCGCCCGCGTTTTGCCATCGCGCGCCGCAACCGAATATGAAAACCGATCCGTCATTCTACTACGTTATCAACCCTTACATTCATTAAGGCCCAATACCCCCACCTATTTTTGGACATTTGAGCCGCGCCAATTTTTTCAGCCCTCTTAACAAACAAAGCCCACCGCAAACAGGGTGGGCTTTGATAAAGAGCATCGATAAAATCAAAAAATCAGCTATCCTCAAGCGCCTCTACTGCGGCTTGTAACGCATCCTTCGTTACCGTCTTTTCGGTAATTGTTGCCAATTCAAACACATAATTCACAACTTTATCTTCAAAGATTGGCGCGCGAATCTGTTGCTGCATAGCTTGGTTTTGTTGAACAAATTCAAAAAACTGCCGCTCTTGACCCGGATATTGCTGGGCCTGCTGCATGATGGCTTGCGACATTTCAGCATCGGTCACTTCAATGCTGGCTTTCATGCCGATATCGGCCAATAGCAAGCCAAGACGCACCCGGCGTTCGGCAAGCGTAGTATGTTCGGCAGTGGCTTCCACCTCTTCATGATCATGCCCTTCGACATCCGGGTTGTCTTCATGCCAAAGTTGATGCGCGATCTGCTTTGCCTCGGCTTCAACCAACGAAGGTGGCAAATCAAAATCTACCATTTCATCAAGCGCGTCCAGCAAGCCCCGTTTGGTAATAGCCCGGGCCGCGCCGGCATATTCATTTTCGAGCCGCTCGGACACTTGAGTCTTCAACGCCTCAAGATCATCGGCGCCAAATTTAGTGGCCAGCTCATCGTTAATTTCCGCGGCAACCGGCTCTTGCACCGATTTCACGGCACATTTAAACAGCGCATCTTTGCCAGCCAAATTCTCGGCGCCATAATCGCCGGGGAATGTCACGTTAACGTCCAGTTCTGCGCCGGCTTTCACGCCCACAAGCTGATCTTCAAACCCTGGGATGAAGCTGTTTGAGCCCAAAACCAAAGGATAATCTTCGGCAGAGCCACCTTCAAATTCTTCGCCATCAACTGAGCCAACAAAATCGAACACAACTTGATCGCCATTTTTGGCTTTCGAGCCTTTCCGGCGGTCTTTGAAATTCTGCGATGACGCGGCCAGATTGTTCAACGCCTCATCAACGCTGTCTGCATCAGCTTTGGCCACCATACGCTCGAGCTCGACAGTTTTAAAGTCAAGCTCGGGAATCGTCGGAAGCGCTTCATATTTTAGGTCGACATGAACATCGTCGCCCTCTTTCCAGTCTTCGTTTGACATTTTAACGTCAGGCTGCAGCGCTGGCCGTTCGCCACTTTCATCAAAATGCTGGTTCATCGCACCATCGATGCTTTCCTGCATCGCTTCGCCCAGCAACCGCTTTCCAAACTGCTTTTTGAGCAGTGCGAGCGGCACTTTGCCCTTCCGAAAGCCCTTCAATTCAACTTCGGGCTGCGCTTCTGTCAATTTCTCATTGACCTTCGCGTCAAGCTCACCGGCGCTTACCACGATCGAATATTCGCGTTTAAGGCCTTCTTTGAGGGTCTCAGTGACCTGCATATCTGTCTTGTCCTTTTATAATATTTGGTGCGGGTGGAGGGACTTGAACCCCCACGCCTCGCGGCGCTAGAACCTAAATCTAGTGCGTCTACCAATTTCGCCACACCCGCAGTATTTTTAAGGCTTGATTATGACAAACCCCTGAATTGCGAAACCCTCTATCAAAACATTTAAACAGATGCGAGCAGAAAATGAGCCTTGTTAAGCGACAATCAATCTACAGCGTCAGCAAGGGCGAAGATGGCCCATGTTTCAGCCCCGCCGCATAATGCAGACTCGCTTCAACCACTGTGCACGGAACTCTGCCTGACATCATCCGATCATGGGTCGCCGATTCAATTTTGATTAAATTTTAACCACTACGATTAATTTTTAATCTTTTATTGCCCGATCAACCCTCCGAGGGGCGTGATTGAACGCTCTTAGATTGAGTGTGTCGTCGCTCTATGTTCGTAGCAAACAAACCTATTAGGGAGGCGAACGTGAAGAAAATAGAAGCCATCATAAAACCCTTCAAACTTGATGAGGTGAAAGAAGCCCTGCAAGATTTGGGCGTTCAAGGGCTGAGCGTGATCGAGGTAAAAGGCTTTGGTCGCCAAAAAGGTCATACTGAATTATATCGCGGCGCCGAATATGTTGTCGATTTTTTGCCTAAAGTGAAGATCGAAGTTGTTTTGGATGACGATCAAGTCGATGGGGCCATTGAAGCCATCGTCCAAGCCGCAAAGACCGATAAGATTGGCGACGGAAAAATATTCGTTAGCTCAATCGAACAATCCATCCGCATTCGGACCGGCGAAACCGGCTCGGACGCGCTTTAAACCCACTCAAGACAAAAGGAATTAGTGGAATGAGTACTGAAAGCGTTCTCAAAACCATCGCAGATGAAGATATCGAATATGTAGATATTCGATTTACGGATCCGCGGGGCAAGCTGCAGCACGTAACCGTAATGTCGGATCAAGTCGATGCGGACTTCATTGAGGAAGGGTTCATGTTTGACGGCTCCTCTATTGCCGGATGGAAATCAATCGAAGCCTCAGATATGAAATTGATGATGGATACCAACAGCGCCTATGTCGATCCATTCTATGCAGAAAAAACGCTTTGTGTTCACTGCTCTGTGGTTGAGCCCGATACCGGAGAAGCGTATGAGCGAGACCCGCGTGGCACGGCCCAGAAAGCAGAAGCCTATCTGAAATCATCTGGAATTGGTGATGTGGCTTATTTTGGACCAGAAGCCGAATTTTTCCTTTTTGACGATGTGCGGTTTTCAAACTCAATCAACAAAGTATCTTATGAAGTCGACGCTTTAGACGCCTCATGGAACACCGACACTGAATATGAAGCGGGCAATTCGGGCCATCGACCTGGCGTAAAAGGCGGATATTTTCCCGTAAATCCCATCGATGACGGACAAGATATCCGCTCTGAAATGCTATCGACAATGAAACGCCTAGGCATGAAAGTTGACAAACATCACCACGAAGTGGCCAGCTGTCAGCACGAGCTGGGCTTGATTTTTGGCAGCCTCACAGAACAGGCAGACGAGCTGCAGAAATACAAATATGTGATCCATAATGTGGCGCAGGCCTATGGCAAATCAGCCACATTCATGCCCAAACCCATCGCGGGCGATAATGGAACCGGCATGCATTGCAATATGTCGATCTGGAAAGACGGCAAACCGCTCTTCGCAGGTGATAAATACGCAGATCTCAGCGATGAGGCCTTGTATTTCATCGGCGGTATTTTGAAGCATGCCAAATCTTTGAATGCGTTCACGAACCCCTCAACAAACAGCTATAAGCGTTTGATTCCAGGCTTTGAAGCACCGGTTCTGCGCGCCTATTCGGCCAGAAACCGCTCGGGCTGCGTTCGAATCCCATGGACAGAATCGCCGAAAGCGAAACGCGTCGAAGCGCGCTTTCCCGACCCTTCAGCCAACCCATATCTGTGCTTTGCGGCCCTGCTGATGGCTGGCCTTGATGGAATTAAAAACAAAACACATCCGGGCGAAGCGATGGATAAGAACCTGTATGATCTTCCGGCAGAAGAGCTGGCAGATATTCCAACAGTGTGCGGATCTTTGCGCGAAGCGATGGAAGAGCTGCAAGCAGATCACGATTATTTACTGGCGGGTGACGTGTTCACAAAAGATCAAATCGACGGCTATATTGAGCTGAAGATGGAAGAGATCGAAACCTATGAGCACACCCCGCATCCGGTTGAATTCGGAATGTATTACAGCTGCTAAAATGGCGGTTGAACAGGGGTAAAAAGGGCGCCGTTCTCGGCGCCCTTTTTTATTTTTGGCGCAAGCAAAGCGCGCTTACCCTTTATCTGCCTTATAGGCTTGATTTCGCAAAACAAACGTATGAATGCCAAACACCACGGCGCCAGTTTCGGGCAGACGGCATAAGGTTTGGCGTTCGCTGCGAATATAAGGGCCTGCACCTTCTGACACGCCGCTGCGCGGATCAGCTTCAATGCGCGGATGAAACAGGTCAGGCGCATCATAATGCAGATAATTGCACCGCCAAAGCGGCCGGCCAACTTGAATTCCATTGAATAAACGCTGCACGCGTTTTGTTATATTGGCATCATAACTCGGCACGGGAACATGGATCCTTGATAAAGGGCGCATGAATTTTTCCGCAAGCGTCCAGCTGGCGGGAAAACATAATATGGCCCCCGTCAATATATGTTCTGCACCGCGCGGTTGCAAAAGGCAAAAATCATTTTGCAACGCGCGCCCCAAAGTGGCCAGCGGATCCTGATCATCGACCAACACCATGCGGCCATCGGGGCAAATAATCCTATCTTTGTGTCTCTCAAATCCCAAATGGGCAGTGGCAAACCCAAGCGCCATCTCCAGCAATTCTTGCGCTGCCAGGAAAGCTTCTGGGGCCAAGCGCAGCACTTTGTCGCGCTGGTGCGTTAATAGGGTTTCCCGCAGCTGGATTTGGGCCGAATAAGCCTCATCCACGATCAACCACGCCTCCGGCGCCAAAGGGGAAACCCCCGGCAGGGCGCGATGATGTGACACATCATACGGCAAATCATTTTGTAAAATCTCAGTCATAAGGATCAGTTTTCGCCAAAACCACGCGCCCTGCAAGTCGCAAACGCACAAATACGATGTCGCAATTGTTTTTGACCCATTTCAAACCATGACTCAACGTAGTGCAGACATTCGTTTCATTAAAGCGGGGCTACAAATGGGAGAGGTTTATCGAGACAAGCGCAAAATTGATCCGGCGCGGGGGGCGGTTTTGGGCGATAATACACCTAATGATCAAAATCGCGTTGAAATCGGCCCAACGCAACTGGCCTATCAGGAATGGCAGCGGGCCGGATTGATCCTGCCCGATCTGCAAGCCATGCGGCGCTATCGCTGGAACCGCCTCACCCAGCATATTGTAGATCGTGATTACGGCGGGTTGCTGATCTTTGACCCCTTAAACATTCGCTATGCAACCGACAGCACCAATATGCAGCTTTGGAACAGCCATAACCCGTTTCGTGCTGTGTTGATTTGCGCAGATGGCTATATGGTAATCTGGGACTACAAAAACGCCCCGTTTTTATCTAAGTTTAACCCGCTGGTGCGCGAGCAGCGCGCTGGCGCTGATTTATTTTATTTTGACCGCGGCGATAAGATCGATATCGCAGCCGATGCCTTTTCAAATGAAATACGGCAATTGATCAAACAACACGGGGGTGGCAATCGTCGGTTGGCGGTGGATAAAATTATGCTGCATGGTCTGCGCGCATTAGAGGCGCAGGGCTTTGAAATAATGGAAGGTGAAGAGCTCACCGAAAAAGCCCGCTCGATCAAAGGTCCGGATGAAATTTTGGCAATGCGCTGCGCCTCGCATGCCTGCGAAACCGCCGTCGCGGTGATGGAAGACACGGCGCGCGCAGGGGTGGCACGGCGCCAAATGAGCGAGGATGATATCTGGGCGGTGCTGCATGCTGAGAATATCCGGCGGGGTGGTGAGTGGATTGAAACGCGCTTGCTCACATCGGGCCCGCGCACCAACCCTTGGTTTCAAGAATGCAGCGGACGGATTGTGCAAAATAACGAAATCCTCGCCTTTGATACAGATCTCGTTGGATCCTACGGGATCTGCGTTGATATCAGCCGAACATGGTGGATCGGAGATCAAAGCCCGCGCCCAGATATGATTTCTGCTATGCAGCACGCCCATGAGCATATCATGCAGAATATGCAAATGCTCAAACCCGGTGTAATGATGCCGGAGCTAACGAGAAACGCCCATAAGCTGGCGCCAGAATATCAAAAGGGCAAATATAGCTGCCTGATGCATGGTGTGGGGCTTTGCGATGAATGGCCTTTGATTGCCTATGCGGACACTTTCGTCGAGGGGGCTTATGATTATCCTCTTGAAGCGGGTATGGTGCTCTGCGTTGAAGCGTTAGTCAGCCCCGAAGGAGGCGATTTTTCGATTAAGCTGGAAGATCAGGTTTTGATCACACCTGAAGGCTTTGAGAACCTATCGGCCTACCCGTTTGACCTAAAACTAATGGGCATAGCCTAGACAATAGACCGGGCCGAGCGCAGCATTAAAGGCCCGCTTCGCGCGCAAAGCCGCCCCCCTTGCCCCGACAAGAAAGCAGCTCTAAAAGAAGCCATCTTTTCTTCAAGCAAGGCTAAATTTTATGATCCCTCGTTACTCCCGCCCAGACATGGTTGCCATCTGGTCACCCGAAAGCAAATTTCGCATCTGGTATGAAATCGAAGCCCATGCCTGTCAGGCGATGGCAGATATTGGAGTGATCCCGCAAGCCAATGCAGATGCGGTTTGGCGGGCAAAAGACGTTGAATTTGATATCGCGCGTATTGATGAGATCGAAGCCGTTACGAAACATGATGTGATCGCATTTCTCACCCATCTGGCAGAGCATATCGGATCTGAAGAAGCCCGTTTCGTACATCAAGGAATGACCAGCTCAGATGTGTTGGACACTTGCCTCAACGTTCAATTGGTACGCGCGGCAGACCTTCTGATTGCGGATGTTCAAGCGCTTCTCGCGGCCCTGAAGCGGCGCGCTCACGAGCATAAAATGACCATCCGCATCGGGCGTAGCCATGGCATCCATGCCGAGCCTACCACGATGGGCCTGACCTTTGCGCGCTTCTACGCTGAAATGGAGCGTAACCTTGAGCGGTTGCGTATCGCGCGCGCCGAAATTGCAACGGGCGCAATCTCTGGCGCCGTGGGTACATTTGCCAATATTGATCCGCAGGTGGAAGAGCATGTCTGCACGAAGCTGGGTCTGACACCAGAACCGATCAGCACGCAGGTGATCCCGCGCGATCGCCACGCGGCATTTTTTGCCGCTTTGGGCGTTGTCGGCAGCAGCATCGAGAACATCGCCACTGAAATTCGCCATATGCAGCGCACAGAGGTGCTTGAAGCGGAAGAGTTTTTCTCAAAGGGGCAAAAAGGCAGCTCTGCAATGCCACATAAACGCAATCCCGTTTTAACGGAAAATCTTACCGGGTTGGCCCGTCTGGTCCGCATGGCCGTGGTGCCGGCGCTGGAGAATGTAACGCTTTGGCATGAACGCGATATTTCGCATAGTTCGGTCGAACGAAATATCGGGCCAGACACAACGATCACCCTAGATTTCGCCCTGAACCGCTTGACACAAGTGATTGATAAATTGGTCATCTATCCAGATAACATGCTGGCCAATATGAATAAGTTCCGCGGACTGGTGATGAGCCAACGGGTGCTTCTGGCATTAACGCAAGCCGGCGTAAGCCGTGAAGATTCATATCGGTTGGTGCAACGCAACGCGATGAAGGTTTGGGAAGATAATAAAGATTTCAAAACCGAGCTCTTGGCGGATGATGAAGTGCGCGCCGCGCTGAGTGAGGCTGAGATAGAAGAAAAATTTGATCTGAGCTATCACACAAAGCACGTTGACACAATTTTCAACCGCGTATTTGGCGCCGGTTAACGCCGCAATCAGTCAGGTTTCAAACGCTTTTGGTGCCCGCATTGATGGCAGGATTGGCGCAGGCCAAACCCGAAACCGGTGGTGAGCAGAGTATTTGAACACCGCAGGCTGCGCCAGATCCGGGATGGATGATTTGTGGTTTACGGCCGCAAAAATTAGCGTTCTTTTCACGTTTTCCAGGTAAAATTGGCGCCTAACGATCGATGGACGCCGCGTGTCAGAACCAACAGCAGACAATTCTAATTCTAACCCGGCGGCAGCATCATCGCGCGTTATAAGTCAGGCTGAAAAAGCCGCGATCGTGGTCAGCGCGATGCTGCGCAGTGGCTTGGAAATACCGCTCGATGACCTCAGTGTCGACGCCCAAGCACAATTGGCAAAAGAATTGGCCAATTTACAATTTGTTGAGCGCAATCTGTTAACAGAAGTGATTGAAGAATTCTCATCCGAAGTCACCTCGATCGGGTTAAATTTGCGCGGCGGTGCGGCGCAAACACTGAACCTGCTGGAAGGTAAAATCAGCACTGAAACGGCAGAGCGGTTGCGCAAAGAAGCCGGCGTGCGCAAATTCTCAGACCCTTGGGATCGATTGAATATCAGCGATATCGATGAATTGATCGCCATAATCGAGGCAGAGAGCATAGAGGTCAGCGCAATTATTATTTCAAAGTTGGATGTGTCAAAAGCAGCGGCGCTGCTGGGGAAATTGCCCGGAAAACACGCACGCCAAATCAGCCATGCAATTTCAATGACCCATCATGTCACCCCGCAAGCCATTTCACGGATCGGTCAAAGCCTTTTAGCGCAGCTCGATAACCTACCTGATCGTGCATTTGCGCTATCGCCGGAAGAGCGGGTGGGATCTATTTTAACCGCAACCACGCAAGCGCTGCGCGATGATGTTCTAGATGGCCTTGATGAAAGCGACCCCGCCTTTGCGCATCGGGTTCGGCAAGTGATGTTTGCCTTTAAAGACATTCACAAGCGGCTTCATCCCAGCGATATTTCCCAGATTACCCGCAGCATAAACACCATCGAGCTTGCAACCGCGCTGGCCTATGCACAAAAAGCCGGTCCAAACGCCACGGCAACTTTTATCCTTGAAAACCTGCCTCGCCGGATGGCCGAGAACCTATCGGACGATATCGCCCATATGAAGGCAATCCAATATGAACAAGGCGAGGCAGCTTTGAACGCGGTTGTCCAAGCCATCCAAGATTTGGTAACAAGCGGCGTCATCGCCTTTCGGCGCGAAGATGAAACCGCAATCTCGAGCGCGTAAACGCGATAATCGCGCAAGTTAAGCTTGCCCCTGCCGAGCGCTTTATGATTTACCCCTCACATGCACAGATAATAGGGATCGCATGCCAAAAAACCCAAAGCAGACGGGCAGCTTGGCCGAGTGGCTGACAGATTGGGCTATTCGGGTCTTGATCCGCAGCGCACGCACTCTGCCTCTTGCAATGCGATTGCAGTTTATGGGGTGGTTTATGCGCCGCGTTCTGGCCCCCCTCACGGGCTATCAAAAACGGGCTTTGGCCAATTTGGACTACATATATCCGGAAAAGCCTTCGAATGAAAAACTGAAGATTGCACGGGGCGCTGCCGATAATGCAGGGCGAACATTTATCGAAAATTATGATATTCTTGCGCTTCGCAAGCGCTTGGAAAAGGCCAAGATCACCGGTCCAGGATTTGCCGCGGCTCTTGAGGCAAAAGACAGCGGCACGCCGGTTGTTTTTGTCACAGGCCATTACGGAAATTTTGAAGCGCCACGGGCCGCTTTGGTCGCCCAAGGGTTTCAAATTGGGGGCTTATACCGACCGATGGCCAACCCTTATTTCAACCAGCATTATGCCCAAAATATGCATGAATTATCAGGGCCGGTATTCGAGCAAGGCCGCAAAGGCACATTGGGCTTGCTGCGCCACATCCGCCAAGGCGGCATGGCGGTGTTATTATTTGATATTTACGACGGCGCCGGTGCGCCCCTGCCGTTCTTGGGAAAGCCCGCGCCAACCGTTACGTCCGTGGCAGATATCGCGTTAAAAACCCAAGCGGTGGTGATCCCATTTTTTGGCATACGGCGCGCCAATGGCGTTGATTTTGATATCGTGTTTGAAGAGCCCATCGCGCCCGATGCGCCCATGCAAATGATGCAACAGATTACGCAGCGTTTGGAAAAGCGCATTGAAGAAGATCCCAAGCAATGGTTTTGGATCCATAGGCGCTGGAAACCAGACCGTCAGCGCGCCCGCGCCGCGGCTAAGACAGCGCCGTGATTTGCCTGCTGCGCCACCACGACAAGCTGCATATCTGAGCGCGGTTGAAAGGTTTTTGACCATACCCCTTTGCCGTTCCAAACCCCCAATGGTGCGATCTCAACCACCACATTTGAATAGGTCAATGTCTGCCCAGCATTCTCGCCCGCTTGGATCGCAACTTTTCCCTGTGGCTTATAATAAAATGCAAACACATCTACCGCAGCTCCAGTTCCA
Organism: Rhodobacteraceae bacterium IMCC1335; assembly: GCA_039640495.1. Taxonomy (NCBI): domain Bacteria; kingdom Pseudomonadati; phylum Pseudomonadota; class Alphaproteobacteria; order Rhodobacterales; family Paracoccaceae; species Rhodobacteraceae bacterium IMCC1335. The sequence goes on along the minus strand of CP046864.1, from coordinate 1,170,987 downwards.
ACCGCATTGCCTTTAAGCGTGGCTGTGATTAAGTGCGATGCTTTAAGCAATGTAAGCACCGCGCGGCGGGGGTTTTGCGCCGCCCGCGCGACCGCATCATTGATCGCCTTTGCGTTTGAGCCCACAACATGCTCTTGACCATTCACGATCACCTGCGGTGTGTAAACCGATTTACGCCCAGCGCGCTGCGCGTAGGTTTTTTGTCTGGTGGTGAATTGACGTTTGGCAAAACTGTCTTTCCAGCCGATATAATCCCAATAATCGACATGTAAAGAAAGCGTTAATAGATCTGAACGTTTGCTCAGAACTTCGCGAAACAAAGCATCCGCGGCAGGACAAGAGGAACATCCCTGCGAGGTAAACAACTCGAGTAAAACCGCTGGCCGATCCTGTGCAACCGCAAAACCTGCACAGGTCATCCATATCCCAATCCAGAATTTCAACAAGTTTGCGCGCAAAGCAGGACCCTCTTTTTCAAATCCACCTAATCAAAATACGGCAGATAAAATCAATTGACCATTGAAACTTGGTAACGGTGGATCACCTTTCCGTTTAATTTTGTACACAATTGCATACAAAGCACCTTTTACCCCCTTGAACAGAAGTAAAACTTGGGTCAAAAGCACGGCAGCAAAGTGACCATACCGTCGCAGAAGGGTAAAAAAATGACCATCATCGTAGGACATGACACCGCAAAAACGCGCAAAACGCTCAGTATCAATGGGAAATCAATCTCCTTTTATTCAATCCCGGCAGCCGAAAATGCCGGTTTGGGTGAATTTTCCAAACTGCCCGTAGCTTTAAAAGTTGTGTTGGAAAACATGCTGCGCTTCGAGGATGGCAAAACCGTATCGCTCGAGGATATCAAAGCCTTTTCGATATGGGGCGCGAATGGTGGCAAGAACCCGCGCGAAATCGCCTATCGTCCGGCCCGCGTTCTGATGCAGGATTTCACCGGCGTTCCGGCCGTTGTAGATTTGGCTGCGATGCGCGATGGATTGGTAGCTTTGGGCGGCGATGCAGAAAAAATTAACCCGCTGAACCCAGTTGATCTGGTCATCGACCATTCGGTGATGATTGACGAATTTGGCAATCCCCGCGCCTTCCAAATGAACGTAGATCGCGAATATGAACGCAATATGGAACGTTATACCTTTTTGAAATGGGGTCAAAATGCGTTTAACAATTTCCGCGTCGTTCCCCCGGAACAGGGATTTGTCATCAGGTAAACCTTGAATATCTGGCCCAAACCGTTTGGAGTGATACGGATCAAAACGGCGATGAAGTCGCCTATCCTGATACATTGGTGGGCACGGATAGCCATACCACGATGGTCAATGGCATGGCCGTGTTGGGCTGGGGTGTTGGTGGTATCGAAGCCGAAGCGGCGATGCTGGGACAGCCCGTCTCGATGCTGATCCCCGAAGTGGTTGGGTTTGAATTAACCGGGGCCATGATGGAAGGCACAACAGGCACTGATTTGGTTCTGAAAGTGGTGGAATTGCTGCGTGCGAAAGGCGTGGTTGGCAAATTTGTTGAGTTTTACGGCGAGGGCCTAGATCGCCTGCCGTTGGCCGATCGTGCAACGATCGCAAATATGGCGCCAGAATATGGCGCCACCTGCGGCTTCTTCCCCATCGATGACGAAACTTTGCGCTACCTACGCAATACCGGGCGCGATGAAGATCGCATTGCTTTGGTTGAAGCCTATGCAAAGGAAAACGGGTTTTGGCGCGATGCGGAATATGCCCCGATTTATACCGATACGTTGCATTTGGATATGGGCACGATTGTGCCCGCCATTTCAGGACCCAAACGCCCGCAAGATTTTGTAGCGCTGAGCGCGGCAAAAGCCGCTTTCAGCTCTGAAATGAAAGACACGTTCCAGCGCCCGATGGATAAAGAGGTTGCCGTTGAGGGCGAAGATTATACCATGCGCTCTGGCAAAGTGGTTATAGCTTCAATCACCTCCTGCACCAATACCTCCAACCCTTATGTGATGATCGGAGCCGGATTGGTGGCCCGCAAAGCGGCAGCTTTGGGGCTGAACCGCAAGCCCTGGGTGAAAACATCGCTCGCGCCTGGCTCGCAAGTCGTGAGCGCCTATTTGGAAGCGGCAGATCTGCAAAAAGATCTTGATGCTGTTGGGTTCAACTTGGTGGGCTATGGCTGCGCCACCTGCATCGGCAATTCTGGCCCCTTGCAGCCTGAAATCAGCCGCGCCATATCCGAAGGGGATCTGGTTGCAACCGCAGTTCTCTCAGGCAACCGCAATTTTGAGGGGCGTATTTCGCCAGATGTGCGCGCCAATTACTTGGCCTCACCGCCGCTTGTGGTCGCCTATGCGCTGGCCGGCACTATGGATATCGATCTAACAAGCCAACCTTTGGGGCAAGATAAAAATGGCCAAGACGTCTTTTTGAAAGATATCTGGCCAAGCTCGCAAGAGGTTGCAGAGCTGGTCGAGCGCACGGTCACGCGCGAGGCCTTCCAATCCAAATATGCAAATGTGTTCAAGGGCGATGAAAAATGGCAGGGCGTAAAGACGACGCAAAGCCAAACCTATGATTGGCCCACCAGTTCAACCTATGTTCAGAACCCGCCTTATTTTCAGGGCATGAGCCCGGAACCAGGCGTTATTACGAATATTGAAAACGCCAAAGTACTTGCAATTTTGGGCGATATGATCACCACAGATCACATCAGTCCGGCAGGCTCGTTCAAAGACACCACCCCCGCCGGTCAATACCTGATCGAACGACAGGTGCCCATGCGCGAATTCAACAGCTATGGTTCGCGCCGGGGCAATCATGAAATCATGATGCGCGGCACATTTGCCAATATCCGGATCAAGAATGAAATGCTTGATGGGGTTGAGGGCGGATATACCAAAGGCCCCGATGGTAAGCAAAGCGCTATTTTTGATGCTGCAATGGAATACCAAAATAACGGCACCCCGCTGGTGGTATTTGGCGGTGAGCAATATGGCGCAGGGTCAAGCCGCGACTGGGCGGCAAAAGGCACCGCCCTGCTCGGCGTTAAAGCCGTGATTGCGAAAAGCTTTGAGCGTATCCACCGTTCAAACCTGGTTGGTATGGGGGTTATTCCCTTAGAATTCACCAATGGAGACACCCGCAAATCGTTGGGCTTAACCGGCGAAGAAACCGTTACAATCACAGGATTGGACAGCGTTGAACCTTTGCAGGCTTTACCCTGCCATATCACTTTCGCGGATGGCAGCGTGAAAGAAATTTCTCTGAAATGCCGGATCGATACCGCGATTGAAGTGGAATATATCGAGCATGGCGGCGTGCTGCATTACGTTCTGAGAAACTTGGCCAAAGCCGCTTGAATTTTGTCCGTGGCAGAGCCTTTGGCGCCGCCGCGAGCTTCCCTTGCAAAAAATCGCGGATGAGAGCGCGCAAATCCAGCCTCTCTTATTCCGCCTATGAAGATCGGCCGCTTTGGCGCGAACTGGCTTATTGGCCCTGCGCCTGCTGCAAGGCGGGCACAAACCGCTGCGCATAATCGCTACCGACCAAAGGCCCTGCAAAGCGGAACAGCACGGTGCCTTTTGCATCCAAAATAAAGGTTTCTGGGGGCGCGGTGACCCCCCAATCTATCGCAGTGCGCCCCGCCGGATCATAGGCAACCGCGCGGAACGGATTGCCATCTTTGGCCAGATACGCGGCTGCATTTTCGGCGTCATCCTTGAAATTCACTCCTATAATCGGCATACCAGCTTCCGCCATTTCCAGCAGTTTGGGGTGTTCAGCGCGGCAAGGCGGGCACCAACTGGCCCAAAAATTCACCAAGGTTACGCCGCCTGAAACCAGCTGGCTTTGTTCAAATTCTGGAAAATTCGATAATCGCGCGGTCGTGATTGGCGGCGCAGCTTGGCCAATCAAAGTCGAAAGCAAGCGGTTCGGGTCTTCTCGCTGCATTCCGGTGTAAAACAGCAGCGCCAACCCTAAGAAAATCAGCGGCGGCAGAAACAGCAACCAAGGGATTTTACCCATCGCGCTGACTTTCAGCGGCCTCTAACTCGTCCAAAGCGCGCGTATTTCTGCGCAATATTCCAAAGATCAAAAGCGCCAATATGCCCAAAGACACCCCATAGGCAGATAACACTGCCGCTGCATATTTTCCAAGCTCTGGCATCATGCTGCCTCCCGTCGCGCGCGCAGGGCATGCGCGCGACGCAATCTAATTTCCGTGCGCGTGCCCACCAACACCAATGCCAAAAACAGCAGAACAAACCCGGCGATTGAAAACAGCAAAGGTTGGTAAAATACATCCGCGACATGCTCTTCTTTATCCAATGACAAAGAGGCCCCTTGGTGCAATCCTTGGCTCCAAAAATTAACCGCATAGCGGCTTAAAACCGCAAAAACGGATCCCACAATACATAAGACAGAGGTCAGATCAGCCGCGGTATCCGGGCGTTCAATCGCCCGCCACAGCGCCATATAACCAAGATAAAACAGGAATAAAGTTAAAAACGAGGTGAGCCGCGGATCCCAAGCCCAATAGGTGCCCCACATAGGCTGGCCCCAGATCGCCCCCGTGAATAAGGCAATCAACGTCATCGCCACGCCCACCGGGGCTGCGGCTTTGGCGGCCAAAGCGCTGACATGATGGCGCCGGATCAACCAAATCAACGAGGCGACAAGCATCATGAACCACGCGTTAATCGCCATCAATGCAGAGGGCACGTGCAAATAAATTATCTTAACCGTCGAGCCTTGGCGATAATCATCCGGCGTGAAGAAAAACCCCCATACCAGCCCAACGCCCAAACAGGCCGCGGCCCCAATCGCAATAAATGGCAATATTCGCGTTGAGACACCCAAAAATTTTACGGGATTCGCATATTCCCAAAGTGACATTTTATTTCCATCCCATCACGGCGGGCTTAATCCCTGTGACGTCTGCATCAGCCGACGGTTTCTGTTTCATGGCGTTTGCCGCCCGTGAACCTTAAGATAATTTCAAACCTACTGCCAGACCCCAATATGAATATCTAATGGCGCATCAAAGCGGATTATTTCAGCAGCGCTGTTTCTTTTGCAAGTCCGCGAAACTATTCATGTTGTCAACCTCGGCGGCGCAGAATAGCGTGGGGCAAAAGGGGAAATAACATGACAATCCGTAGTACAAATGGCCGCGGCCAACTATATGGTTCGGTTCTGGACACGATCGGCAACACACCTTGCATTCGCATCAATAATTTGGCGCCCGAGGGCGTTACAATTTACGTAAAAGCCGAATTTTTCAATCCAGCAGGATCGGTAAAAGACCGCTTGGCGGTGAATATATTAGAAGCTGCAGAGCGCGAAGGCCGGTTGCAACCCGGGCAAACAGTGGTAGAGGCCAGCAGCGGCAATACGGGCATCGGCCTGGCGATGGCCTGCGCCCAAAAAGGATATCCTTTGGTGGTGATAATGGCCGATAGCTTTTCAATTGAGCGGCGCAAACTGATGCGCATGCTGGGTGCAAAAGTGGTGCTGACCCCGCGGGCACAAAAAGCCATGGGCATGTATAACAAAGCTGCAGAACTCGCTGAAACCAATGGCTGGTTCCTAGCGCAGCAATTTGAGACCAAGGCCAACGCCGATATTCACGAGCACACTACAGCCCGCGAAATCATCGCTGATTTTGAAAATGAGCGGCTGGATTATTTCGTAACGGGCTATGGCACGGGCGGCACAGTTTCGGGCGTGGCGCGTGGCTTGCGCACCGCCCGCCCCGAAACCAAAATCATTTTAACCGAACCGGCAAATGCCGCCTTGCTGGCCAGCGATATCGCGCAAGAGCGGCAGGCAAATGGCGCGCCACAAAGCGGCCATCCCGCTTGGGAACCCCATCCTATTCAAGGCTGGACCCCCGATTTCATTCCACTGGTTCTGCAAGAAACCATTGATAAAAAATCATATGATCAATTGTTGCCGGTGAATGGCGCTGACGGGATTGGCTGGGCACAAAAACTTGCCAAAGAGGAAGGCATCCTTACGGGCATTTCTGGCGGCTCGACCTTTGCCATCACGATGCAGATTGCCCAAAGCGCCAAAGCGGGATCGGTGATTTTATGCATGCTCCCAGATACCGGCGAGCGCTATATGAGCACGCCTCTTTTTGAGTCGATTGAAGCAGAAATGAACGCAGAAGAAGAAGCAATTTCCCGCTCTACCCCAACAGCGCAAATGGAGTAGCTAAGCCAAACAGGCCTAACGCGCTTGCAAAGCCTGCCAGCGCTTCTAAGCCTGCCCGCAGCGGCCACGTAAACGTGGCCGCCAACCGATAAACAGCTGATCATTAGCGCAGATTGATACGCAAACACGCTGCCGCAGCGATCGGTAATAATGCCACCGAGGCCAAAGATATTGCCGCGAGCAGCAGCGCGGGCGTGGCAAGCGGAAGACCCTCTACCCCGCGCCGCGCCACCTCTGCGCCAAAAATCAACGTCGGGACGTAAAGCGGTAAAACCAAAAGGGACAAGAGCAGCCCCCCGCGTTTCAACCCTACGGTCAATGCTGCGCCAAAAGTGCCAATCATACTAAGCGCGGGCGTGCCCAGCAGCAAAGAGCCCACCAGCCAGGGAAATCCTGCAACCGGCAGATCCAACATCAAACCAAGCAGGGGGGCAATAAACGCCAATGGCAAGCCAGTGGTCAGCCAATGCGCCAGGGCTTTAACAGCTGCAACGGTCTCTAAGGGAATGGGTGCGGTTGCCAGTAAATCCAAAGACCCATCTTCAAAATCCAAAGCATAGATGCGATCGAGCGACAGCAAACAGGCCAATAAAGCCCCGATCCACAGCAACCCGGCCGCCGCTTGAGACAGCAAGGCCGGATTTGGCCCAAGCCCAAAGGCAACCAATAGAGTCAAAATTAAGAAAAACGCCAAACCAAGCCCGAAACCGCCCCCGGCTCGGATTGATAGCCGAAGATCCCGCAGCAAAAGCGCGTTCATAAAAAAGCCTCATCTGCGCGTTCCAGCGCTGCGCCCTTAGCCTTGAACTGTGCCAAATCCAAGATTTGCGCCCGTGCATCCAAGCCTAAGTCAATATGCGTGGCAATCACCGCCGCGCCCCCGGCCTGAAGATGCGCGCCAACCATAGCTGCAAATTGCCCCACCGCCTGCTGATCCAACGAAACCGTGGGCTCGTCCAATAACCACACGCGCCTTTTCGCAAGCCACAGGCGTGACAGCCCCAGGCGGCGTTTCTGACCCGCGGATAAACTGCCTGCAAGGCGCGTCTGCAGCGCCTCTAATTCGAAAAGCCTCAAACTGTCTGTGATTGTCTCTGTTCCAAAAATATCCGCCCAAAAGCGCAGGTTTTCTACAACTGATAATGTGGGCTTCAAGCCATCCGTATGGCCCGCATAAACAGCCGTGTCGGGATCCAAATGCACCCGCCCTGACAGCACAGGCTGCAGACCAGCCAGGGTGCGCAGCAAAGTTGTTTTTCCAAAGCCGTTTGGCGCTTTTAAAATCAAGGCGGCGCCCGGCTCTAGGGCAAAGGTTACGTGTTTCAACAAGACCTGACCACCGCGCGCCACGCTGACATCTTCGACTTGCAAAATAGGATGACCCGACACCGCCATGGCACTTAACTCTGATCGGCAGCTTGATCGGCGCCACCCACGGGCAGCAGCGCGGCCGCGATGCGGCGCCCCTCAGACAATAAAATATTATATGTCCGGCAGGCGGACGGGCTGCTCATCACTTCAACCCCAATGCCAACCTCTTCCAATGGCCTGCGAAACTCGGCCGGAATATATGAGATTTCTGCCCCCGTCCCAACAAGTAGCACGTCTATTTGGCCCGCCAGTGATAGAATTTGAACCACATCTTCGAAACCAGCCCAAGCGCTGGTGCCCGCGCCACTGAGCAAAAGCGCATCATGGTGCACCTTGCCGCCAACGCGAAAAAAGCCCGGCCCATAACCATCAATCGGGCTGGCATCATTATAACTGATTTCATTTAACCTCATGGTGCGTCTCTATTCCCAAATTGGCAGGCTATGTATGGCAGAAAATGCGATCAGACAAAAGGCTATGATGCGGTAGATCTTTTCGTATTCAGGATTGAAAATCTTGGCCCCTGCCAAATTGCCCAAAGCGATGGGCGCGGCCAGCATCAGCCCGATGAGAATTGGAACAAACTGCAGATATGCGCCCAAAATCATCACCATCAAGATTAAAACATCAAACGAGAATAGATAAATCAACGTATTGGCCCGCACGCGATCCGCCGCATAAGGGCTGGCCATAAAATAAAAAATCACCGGCGGGCCAGGCAGCCCTGCCAATCCCCCCGTCGCGCCGGAAATAGCTCCCACCATATATAATAGCGGCTTGGGCAGGTTAGCAGGCAAACGCAGCCCACTTAAAAGCAAAGCCAATAAGGCAAGCGTCAAACCTGAGACCAGATAACGAAATAAAATTGGCTCGCTGCGGCTGAGCACCCAAAGCGCCAGCGGCAGCACAAGCAGCATGGCTGCGATCAAGCGAATTAAATCGGTGGCCACCACCTTCTTGCTCGCGGCGCGCAATAAGGGCAAAGGCCCGAATAAATCCATCACCGCCAAAATCGAAAGCGCCCAGATCGGTGATACAAACTGCCCCGCAACGGGAAGAAAAACCATCGCAGAGCCAAACCCTGAAAAGCCACGGATCAAGCCTGCTAGAAACGCCGCCAAGACCAGCCATACCAAGCCATCTAACGCGACCGCCTCGGCGAGCCCGGCGGATAGCATTATTGGGGCACCTGTGTCCCTGCTTCGGCATTGGGTTTAGACCAATCGCGCTTTACCCCAAGGCGCAACAGCATTACAGACGCCACGAATACTGAGCTATAGGTGCCAACCAAAACGCCCCAGATCATCGCAAAAACAAACCCGCGGATGACATCCCCGCCCAACACAAAGAGCGCGATCAGCGCCAGAAAGGTGGTCACAGAGGTCATCAATGTGCGGCTCAGGGTTTCATTTATAGACAGGTTTAAAACGTCTTGCAGAGCTTTTTTCTTATATTTGCGCAGGTTCTCACGCACGCGGTCAAACACCACCACCGTATCGTTCAGGGAATAGCCAACAATGGTGAGCAATGCCGCAATAATCGCCAAATCAAACTTGATTTGAACCACCGAAAACACACCGATCGTAAGCAACACATCATGTACCAAAGCCGCAACGGCGCCCAGCGCAAACTGCCACTCAAAGCGCAACCAAATATAAATCAAAACAGCCACAATCGCCAAAATCACTGCCAAAACGGCCGTTTGAACCAGCTCACCCGACACTTTTGGCCCCACGCTTTCAACCGAAACAAACGCAATATCAGGCGCTTCGCTCTGCAATGCCGCCAAGGCATTTTGGATGATATCGGCGGATACGGATTCTTCGCCGTCTTGGGCTTGTATTCGGATCATCGCCACATTTTGATCATCTTGGAAACTGGGGTCATACACTTCAGAGATGGTGACATCGCCCAAGTTCAATTGCCCAAGGGTAGACCGGTAGGCCGCAACATCCACCATTTGCACGCTTTGGGTCCGAATCGTTGTGCCGCCACGAAAATCGATCCCGAAATTCAATCCTTGCATCAAGAAAGAGGTCAAAGAAACGATTAGTAAGATCGCGGACACTGCCAGCGACATTTTGGTTTTCCCAAAAAAATCCCAATTTGTATTTTTAGCAACGAGTCTTAGGCGCATCTTTACACCTCCAATGTTCTGGGTCGACGCCGCTCAAACCACATCACCACCAACAGGCGGGTCACGAAGATCGCGGTGAAGACAGAGGTCAAAATGCCCAAGCCAAGCGTGATCGAAAAGCCACGTACCGGACCCGATCCCATCACGAACAAAATGACCGCTGTGATAAAGGTGGTAATATTGGCATCGATGATGGCGCTCAGGGCTTTTTCATAGCCCAATTCAATCGCACGCGCGGGGCCTTTGGCTGATACAAGTTCTTCGCGGATGCGCTCAAAGATCAAAACATTCGCATCTACCGCCATCCCGATGGTCAGAACAATTCCCGCAATCCCGGGTAAAGTCAGCGTTGCGCCGACCAAGCTAAGAAGTCCGAAAATCAACCCCACATTCACGATCAAAGCCACATTGGCAAATAAGCCGAACAGCCCATAGCTGAGAACCATGAAGACCAGCACAGCGGCAAAGGCGACGATACAGGCGATTTTACCGGCGCGAATACTATCCGCGCCGAGCTCGGGCCCGATCGTGCGTTCTTCTAAAAATTCCAACCCCGCGGGCAGCGCGCCTGCTCGTAACAGCACCGCCAAATTGGTGCTTTCCTCAACCGAAAAGTTTCCCGTGATAATCCCAGAGCCGCCGGATATGTGACTTTGGATCGTTGGCGCACTGATCACTTCGCCGTCCAAAACGATGGCAAAAGGGCTGCCAATATTATCCGCTGTGTAATCCCCAAAACGGCGCCCACCCGATGGATTGAACCGAAAATTTACCGCAGGTCGTCCATTTTGATCAAAGCTAGGCTGCGCATCAACCAGATCTTCACCTGTCACAACCGGCGCCGCCTCAAGCACATAAAACTGATCGGCATCGGTCAGATCGGGCAGCACCTCATTGCCATATCCAGGATCAACATCAGGATTGCCGCTGCGCGAAATAACCGGTTGGAAGGTCAGTTGAGCGGTTGTTCCAATCAACTCTTTTAATTCTGACGCCGAGCCGATGCCTGGCACTTGAATTAACACCCGCCGCGCGCCTTGGCGTTGAATAGTTGGTTCGCGCGTGCCCACTTCATCAACGCGGCGCCGGATAATTTCCAACGCTTGCTGCAAAGTGCGCTGATCGGTGAGCGCACGCTCAGCCTCGGACAAAGTAACAATCACAGTATCACCATCGCTGATGACCTCAAGGTCGCGCGCGCCAGCATTGCTTAGAGAAACAACGGGTTTGCTCAATGTTTCTGCGGCAGAAACCGCATGGGCAATCTGGTCAGCTTGTGAGATTTTCACCCGCAATTGATCGATGGGACCTTTTTGCAGGCGGATCGTACCGATCTTTGCCCTTTCGGCGCGCAACGCATCGCGCAGATCCGGCCACAGCGCCTTCATGCGGGCCGCATAGACATCCTCAACCTGAACTTCAGCCAAAAGATGCGCACCGCCGCGTAAATCAAGACCCAAATTCACCAAAGATGCGGGTAAAAAACTTGGCCAGGAGAAGCCGTCTTGCGCGGCATCGGCGGATATTAACCCAGCCTTGGTATCATTATAGCCCTCAACACGGGTGTAAAACGCATTCGGAAGGGCAAGGAACAAACCGATAATGCAAAGCCCCCAAATAACGATCCGTTTCCACAGATCAATTTGTAACATAGTCGGTTCCCTCTAAACTTTTGCGATCGTCAAACGCTTTATCGGCGCTTAAGCGTCATTCGCGGGCTCTGTTTTGCTGCGCACATCGGCAAGTGTGCTTTGCACAACTCTGACCTTCACTCCATCAGCAATTTCAACTTCAAGCTCATTATCTTCTTTTACTTTTGTCACTTTTCCAATCAAGCCGCCTTGGGTCACAATTTGATCCCCGCGGCGCACCGCACCGACCATAGCCTGATGTTCTTTTACCTTCTTTTGCTGCGGGCGGATCAGCAGAAAATACATTATCGCAAAAATAAGAATTAAGGGTACAAATTGAGCAATGGCGTCCATAATGATTTCCTGTCTGGCTGCGTGTTTGGCGGAACCTATGCGCTGGTCCAACGCTTTGCAAGGGATCGGCTCCGCATAAGCGCAAGAACTTGAACAAATACATCCTCAAACCCCTCTACACTTGGCCGCGCAACTGGTGCATAAGAGCGAGCACGCGAGTCACGAACCAAAGGAAGCCTGACATGCACGATATTCGCATCATCCGTGAAAACCCCAGCGCGTTTGACGCCGCGCTTGCGCGCCGAGGCGATGCACCGGTTTCCTCAGAGCTTTTGGCGCTTGACGAGGCGCGGCGCGCAAAAATTCAGGCAGCAGAGAGTGCACAGGCCGAGCAAAACAAAGCCTCAAAAGAGGTGGGCGCTGCAAAGGGCCGCGGCGATGATGCCGAATTTGAGCGTTTACGGGCCTTGGTTGCCGCCAAAAAGGCCGAGGTTGCCACGATGCAAACCGCGGCCAAAGATCTAGATGCGCAATTGAGCGATCGTTTGGCCCGGATTGCAAATCTGCCCGCCGAGGATGTGCCCGAAGGCCGCGATGAAAACGAGAATGTTGAAATCGCCCGATGGGGTACGCCAACTGCGTTTTCTTTTGCGCCAAAAGAGCATTTCGATATCACCGCGGTAGCCGCAGCTATGGATTTTGAAACAGCGGCAAAAACCAGCGGTAGCCGGTTTGTGAACCTGTCAAAAGGCGTGGCGCGACTTCATCGTGCTTTGGCGCAATTCATGCTCGATACGCATGTTGACCAAAATGGGTTAACGGAAATGCAAACCCCGGTTCTGGTGCGCGATGACGCCATGTATGGCACGGATAAACTGCCCAAATTCGGGGAAGATAGCTATCAAACCACCAATGGCTGGTGGCTAATTCCCACCTCGGAGGTCACCTTAACCTATTCGGTTGCAGGCGATGTATTAGACGAAAGCGCGTTGCCGATCCGGATGACAGCGCATACGGCTTGTTTCCGTTCTGAAGCGGGCAGCGCGGGCAAAGACACCTCTGGCATGCTGCGCCAACACCAGTTTGAAAAAGTAGAAATGGTGTCAATCACCCATCCAGAGACGTCTGATGACGAGCAAAAACGGATGCTGCGCTGCGCCGAAGATCTTTTGGAACAGCTGAATATTCCCTATCGCACCATGCTGCTATGCACTGGAGATATGGGGTTTGGCGCCAAGCGCACCTATGATATCGAAGCGTGGTTGCCCGGGCAGAACACATATCGCGAAATCAGTTCGGTTTCGACGACCGGCGCGTTTCAAGCCCGACGTATGAACGCAAGGTTCAAACCCTCCGGGGGCGGCAAACCGGCCTTTTTGCATACTTTAAATGGCTCTGGGTTGGCGGTAGGGCGCTGCTTGATTGCCGTGCTTGAAAATGGCCAGCAAAGCGATGGATCGGTGGCATTGCCGGCGGTGCTGCATCCCTATCTGGGCGGGAAAACAAGCCTAAACACTGAGGGTCAGCTGGCATAAGTGCCGCCTCAGCCAATCGCTACAAATGTTTCTTCAACCGCGAGGGCGCAGATTTCTTGCGATCTTTATAGGGGTTTTTATCCGCCTGTGAGCGCAAAGTGAGTCGGATCGGCGTTCCGGGCATGTCAAAATCCACGCGCAGCGCATTCACCAAATAGCGCGAATAACTTTCCGGCATTTTATCCGGATTCGAGCACATCACGATAAACCCCGGGGGGCGCGTTTTGGCCTGCGTCATATAGCGCAATTTGATCCGGCGCCCATTAGGTGCCGGGGGGGGATGCGCCTCTATCATGCCGCTTAACCAACGGTTTAGGTTCGCGGTACTGACGCGGCGGTTCCAAACCCGATGCGCGCTCATGATCGCAGCTTGCAAACGGTCTAAGCCTTTGCCGGTTTTGGCAGATACTGTGATCAAGGGGGCGCCGCGCAATTGAGGCAAAAGGCGCTCAAAGGATTCTTTTAAATCTTTCAATTTTTGCTGCTTTTGATCTTCGATATCCCATTTATTGATCGCCACGATCACCGCACGGCCCTCGCGCTCTGCCAGATCAGCAATCCGCAGATCCTGCTGCTCAAAGGGAATCGCCGCATCTAACAGCACCACCACAACCTCGGCAAATTTCACCGCGCGTAATCCATCGCTCACAGAGAGTTTTTCGACCTTATCCTGAACCTTCGCCTTTTTGCGCATACCAGCGGTATCAAAGACCCGCATCGGCACGCCGCCCCAGGTAATCTGTAGCGAAATCGCGTCGCGGGTGATACCGGCCTCTGGGCCGGTCAACAAACGATCTTCTCCCAAGATCTGATTGATAAGGGTGGATTTTCCAGCATTTGGACGACCGACAACCGCAACTTGCAATGGTTTGCTCGCTGTGGGCGCGCGATAAGCATCCTCAGCGTCAGACTCTTCGATATCAATATCCGTATCAGCCGCCTCATCCCGCGCACGCTCTTTGAAGTCATCGGCCAATGGCATCAAACATCTTAGCAGATCGGTCATCCCTTCGCCATGTTCAGCCGATAAGCGCAACGGCTCACCAAGACCCAAAGCCCAAGCCTCAAGAACACCGGCATCTGCGGCAGCACCCTCACCTTTATTGGCGCCCAAAATCACGTGTTTTGCGCGTTTCCGCAGGATATCGGCAAACATTTCATCGGTTTGGGTCACGCCAACGCGCGCATCAATCATAAACAAACAAACATCCGCCATATCCACAGCGCGTTCAGTCAAGCGCCGCATACGGCCCTGTAAACTATCATCGGTCACTTCTTCCAGACCCGCCGTGTCAATCACCGTGAAGCGCAGATCGGCAAGACGCGCTTGACCTTCGCGCAAATCGCGCGTGACCCCGGGTTGATCATCAACCAACGCCAACCGTTTGCCCACAAGGCGATTGAACAGCGTTGATTTTCCTACATTGGGCCGGCCAACAATGGCAAGTGAAAAACTCATTTTTTGCTCCAAAAAGCGGCCTGAACGCTGTTACACCACCTAATGGTTCAGCGATAGGCCCTTAACTTACCATCCCTACACAAGACATATAGGATACCATCAGCAACAATCGGATTGGCCGTCGCGCCTGATCCGAGGCGTATGGCGCTGCGCTCTGCGCCGGTTTCGGGATCAAATTGGCGTAACAAACCATCGCCCGAGGCAAGCAGCAACCGCCCACCGGCCAAAACCGGCCCGTGATGGGGCACAACATCTTTACTTTTTGTTTGCCTCAGTGACACAAAGCCCGGCAAATCAACCGACCAAACTTTTGAGCCATCGGTTGCATCCAACCGCATCAATTGACCCAGGTCATTCACAAAAAACAGCGAGCCGCCGGCCGGCCAAAGTAGCGATCTTGCACCATAAGGCGCTGTCCATAGGCGCGCTCCGCTATCAAGGTGCATCGCGGCAATCCGCCCCGAACTGTTCGCTGCAAAAACTGTCGAGCCACTGATCACCGGGCTTGTCGCGATATCATCAATAGTGGCCACCGCACGGCCGCTGCGCCCGCCGGCCAATGTCGCGTTCCAAAGGGTCAGGCCTCCGCCCCGAAAGGCAGCTTGTAAATCTCCCGCGCCAAAGCCAAATACCGCTAATTTTTCCGATATGGCAGGCCCCGTTGACCCGCTCATATTATTGACATCGCTCAGATGGTCCAATTGCCAGCGAATTCGCCCTGTTGCAGCTTCGATCGCCCAAGCCACCGAATCTTGGCTGACCAAATAAACAACACCGTCAAAATAGCTGGGCCGCCCATTGCCCGAGCCTTTGAGCTCTTGTTTCCAAAGCGCACTGCCGCTCTTGGGATCAAGCGCATGCAGCACCCCATATCCGGTAGATACAAAAACAACACCATCCCCATAAGCAATTCCGCCACCATCCGCATCGCCCGCGCGCTCAAAGCTCGGCGTCAAATCACGCGACCAAAGCCGGCTGCCAGCGGTGGATGTTGCCGTCAACACAGAAAGGCTGTCTAAGGTGAAAACGATGCCTTCGGCCACAATCGGATCCGCGGTAATCCGATTTCGAGCCCGATCGCCGGTCCCAACGCTAAGCGTCCAAAGCAGCTTTGGCGCCGCGGACAGAGCCGCATGAACAACTTGAGTAGACGGGCTTGCATGGCCTTGCGGCCAAGCCAGATTGTTTTTTTGCCTTGGCATCGCGAAGGCTTTAGGGGTCGATAGGGTGCCGGCACCCTCAGTTGCCGATGGCTCTGATTTTAATATCGGCTCGCGCTTGCCCGGCAAGATGACCTCACGGTCACTGCAGCCTGCCAAAACAATGCTGGACACAAGCGCTAAAGCTATACCGAAGCGATGGCTGATTACCTGCATCACTGCTCGGCCACCAGTTTAACCATCCACTGCGTTAGGGTCTTGCCCCAACGCAACCATCAGTTGGCTTAACCGTTGCCTTAAATTCTGCGTCATCTCCGCATCCTGCAACAACTCTTTTAACCGCTTTACGGCTGCGATCTCGTCATTCTCTTGAAGATCCAACAACGCCAATTGCTCTTGGGCAAGCAACCGCAGAGGATTGCCCGCAGCTGACAATTGCTTAAACCCAGAGCGGCGCGCTGATGCATCCAGCCCACTTTCTTCCAGCAGCAGCTGTTTGAACAGAGCCAAATCGCTATAGAAGTCCGAGATACTTTCTTGCGATATAAGTGCAGCCAAAACATCCGAGGCCGCGGCGGCATCTTGCATCATCACAAGCTCGCTCGCCCGAAACAGCCCGACAAGCGCTGAAACCTCGCTGCCTTCGGTTGCAATCTCGCCCAACGCGGCGCTCCGGCTTTCGCCCGTATCCGTTTCCAGAGCCTGCAAAATCGCATCGCCCCGCTGCTGCGCAAGCGCCAGATCCGACGCGCGTCGATATTCGTTGAAAGCGGCCCCGCCGACGATCGCCAGAACCGCCAAAATGGCAATCCAGCCATACCGGCGCAGCGCACCATAGAGCCGGTCACGGCGGACCTCTTCGTTCACTTCATCGATAAAACTGTCGGTTTCACTCACAATATGCCTCTTTTTTCTTCACCGCCTCGTCTTACCTTGTCTTCTGGCAACTGCCAAGAGCGAAAGACGGGCGCAAACCTTGCAACATGTATAACAAAGGCCTATTTGAAATCAGAAGGTCTAAATACCGTGTTGCACAGGATATAAACCATGCATTGGCCCTTTTAAGTGTTCTGTACAAGTAGGAGTTGTTGAGCATGCGCGTGATATCATTATTATCCGCTATTATTGTGGCAGGGGCGCTATATCTGCTGGTTTTTGAGCGCGACGCGGTGATTAAAGTCTCAAAAGGGGCTCCAATTAAAACCTTGCTCGATGCAGCCCTTCCCACCGATCAGGCAGGGGGCGACTCTGCCAAGGTAACGCCCGGCGATGATCTGACAAACATCGCTGAAACCCAACAGCCAGCCACCGCACAAGCGCAGCAAAAGGCGCAAGAGGGTGAAGAAGCCGAGCAAGATCTAGCAATCAAAGTGATTGCAATCAAATCCCAAGCCGTTGAATTCGACAGCGCGGTGATTTTACGCGGGCAAACCGAGGCGGCGCGGCAAGTCGAACTGCGCGCGGAAACCACGGGTCAAATAATTTCAGAGCCCCTACGCAAGGGCAGCCAGATAACCAAAGGCGATATTCTATGTCAACTGGCCCCCGGCACCCGCAACGCGCAGCTCACAGATGCAAAGGCACGGCTGGCCGAGGCGCGCGGCAAGGTTGCGGGCAATCAGGCAAACCTCACCGAAGCACAAGCCAAGCAGCAAGAAGCCGAAATCAACCTTAATGCGGCCGAAAAGCTATCAAAAGGCGGCTTTGCCTCGGAGACCCGTGTTGCGGCAGCAGAAGCCGGTATGCGCACAGCCGAAGCGCGCATCGCGGCAGCCAAGGCGGCGTTCAGCACCACCCGTTCTTTGATTGAAAGCGCCGAAGCTGGCGTGGCGGTTGCCGAGCAAGAGATTGATAAATTAACCTTAAAGGCCCCCTTTGACGGCCTTCTTGAAACCGATAGTGCCGAGCTGGGCAGTCTGATGCAGCCCGGTGCCTTATGCGCCACGATCATCCAATTAGATCCTATCAAACTGGTCGGATATGTCCCCGAAACCGATATCGCCCGCGTTACGCTGGGGGCCAAAGCGCGCAGCAAGCTGATTTCGGGTCAAGAAGTGGTAGGCGAAGTGAGCTTCGTATCGCGCTCGGCCGATACGCTCACCCGAACGTTTCGAATTGATATTGATGTTCCCAACCCAAACTTGTCCATAAGCGATGGCCAAACAGCGGAAATTATGGTGGCCTCAGAGGGGACAATGGCGCATTTACTGCCCCAATCCGCCTTGACTCTGAACGATGACGGGCGCCTAGGCGTGCGCCTCATTGACGAAAAAAAACGGGCTGATTTCGTCCCCGTCACGTTGTTGCGCGATACCGCTGAGGGGGCTTGGTTGAAAGGCTTGCCAAATCAAGCAACGGTTATTTTGGTGGGCCAAGAATACGTGAATAGCGGCGTTCTTGTCGCGCCAAGCTATCGTGAGGCTGTTCAATGACCAGCCTCGTCGACTGGGCCGCTGAACGCGCCCGCATGATCCTTGCGATGATTGCGTTATCGCTGACGGCGGGCATTTTTGCCTATACCACATTGCCAAAAGAGGGCGAGCCCGACATCGAAATCCCCGTGCTGTTCGTTTCGGTGGTTTTTCCGGGCATTTCCGCCGCCGATAGTGAAGCGCTTTTGGTGCGGCCAATAGAAACCGAATTGGCGGACCTTGACGGGTTAAAAAGAATGACCGCAACCGCCGCGGAAAACTATGCCGGTGTGGCAATCGAATTCGAATTTGGCTGGGATAAAGCCAAAACCATGGCCGATGCCCGCGATGCGATGAATGCGGCGGAAGCTTTATTTCCCGAAGGCGCCGAAAAATATTCAATCAATGAAATAAACTTTTCTGAATTTCCGATCATTATCGTGAATCTTACCGGCAATGTGCCCGAGCGCACGATGACCCGCATCGCTGAAGATCTACAAGAAGAAATCGAAGGTATGGATGCGGTTCTAGAGGCTGTGATCGCCGGAAACCGCAAGGAAATGATGGAAGTTGTGATCGATCCGTTGCGGTTAGAGGCCTATAATGTCACCGCGGGAGAGCTTATTTCGGTCGTCCGCAACAACAACCAATTGATCGCAGCGGGTGAAGTTGATACCGCGCAGGGCTCGTTTTCAGTCAAGATCCCCTCAAGCTTTGACGAGCCGCGCGATATTTACGATTTGCCTGTCAAAACCAATGGTGATCGCGTCATCACGCTGGGCGATTTGGCGGATATTCGTCTAACTTTTGAAGACCGTGTTGGAACCGCACGCTATAACGGCGAAACAACCGTGGCGTTGCAAGTGGTGAAACGCAAAGGCTTTAATTTAATCAAAACTGCCGCGGCGATCCGCGCCCTGATTGAAGAAGCCGAAGCTACCTGGCCCCCAGAACTGCGCGCGGCAGTGGATATTGGCAGCTCAAACGATCAATCGCGCGTGGTGGCCAGCATGGTGTCGCAGCTCGAAGGCTCGGTGCTCACGGCCATTGCCTTGGTGATGATCGTTGTGCTGGCATCATTGGGAACGCGGGCCGCGCTTTTGGTGGGCTTTGCAATACCCACATCGTTTCTACTCTGCTTCGTTTTGCTCGCGGTTATGGGCATTACGATCTCAAACATTGTGATGTTCGGCCTGATTCTGGCGGTGGGCATGCTGGTGGATGGGGCAATCGTCGTGGTGGAATATGCCGATAAGCGCATCACCCAAGGCGAAGGTCCAATGCGGGCCTATGTAGAGGCCGCCAAACGCATGTTCTGGCCCGTGGTCAGCTCGACCGCTACAACCTTATGCGCCTTTTTGCCTATGCTATTCTGGCCGGGCGTTCCTGGACAATTCATGGGCATGTTACCCGTCACTTTGATCTTTGTTCTTTCAGCATCATTGATCGTTGCCTTGGTCTATTTACCGGTGGTCGGGGGGGTGACGGGGCGGATGGGGCGCGGCTTTGATGGCGCGGCGGCAGTGCTGCGTGCGCGTCTGCCTTGGATCCTGCGCGCGGCTTTGGTGCCTATGTGCATTTACGCGATGTTCCTTGGCGCGATGCAAACCGTCAATCCAGATTATCTTTTCGGGCTAGACGCGGCCAGTATGGGCGCCATGGCAGCCTTGCCCGGCGTGCTTATGTTCCTTTTGGCGGCATTTGCCGCTTCCGTCACCATGGGCGCCGCCAAAATTCACAGCGCGGAAAAAAAGGTGCGCTCAGGCTATCGACGTACCAATTTTGGGTTTTTAGTGAAGCTGATGGTTGCAAATCCGATCATGCCGCTGGTGATGATCTTCGGCGTGTTTTTCTTTGCCTTTTCAGTCTTTGAGTATTTTGGCGAAAACAATCGAGGCGTGGAATTTTTCGTCGAATCCGAACCCGAGCAAGCGATTGTTTATGTGAAGGCCCGCGGCAACCTGTCTTTGCCCGAAAAAGACCGGATCCTCAAAGAGGCCGAAGCACTCGTTCTGGCCCATCCGGGGGTTGAATCGGTCTTTGCCTTCGCCGGGGCGGGTGGGTTAAATCAAAATACTTCAGGCGCTGAAAAGCCCAAAGACACGATTGCACAAATTCAGCTTGAAACCATCCCATGGGAAAACCGGCGGGATCGCCCCGAGCTTGACGGCAATGTGATCATGAAAGAGCTTATAGAAGCGCTTGAACAGCTGCCGGGCATCCAAATAGAAGTGCTCGGGATCGAGCGCGGACCGGCCAGTAATAAACCAGTGCATTTGCGACTGACGGGGGATAATTGGCCCGAATTACTAAGCGTCACCCAAGAAATGCGAAGCGTTTTTGACCAAACCGAAGGGTTGACCTTGGTGGAAGACACGCGGCCCCTGCCCGGGATTGATTGGCAAATTGACGTCGATGTTGAAAAGGCAGGGCGCTATGGCGCCGATGTGGCCACGGTTGGGGCCATGGTGCAATTGGTCACGCGCGGAATTTTGCTGGATACGATGCGCGTGGAAACCAGCGATGAAGAAATTGAGATCCGCGTGCGCCTTCCCGAAAAAGACCGTGTGCTCAGCACGCTAGACGGTTTAAAATTGCGCACCCGAGATGGGTTGGTGCCCTTGTCGAATTTCATTACCCGCAAGCCGGTCCAAAAACTGGCAGAAATTAATCGCATTGATCAAAAACGGTATTTTGACATCAAAGCCGGCGTGCTGCCCGGATTGTCGCGCAGTGAAACGGACGCAGCTGGGGTTGAAAAAGACATTTTGATCAATGCCAATGAACGGATTGCCTTTCTCACCCGCTATTTGGAGGCCAATCCGCTTCCGCCAGGTGTCAGTTGGGAATGGACCGGAGATCAAGAGGATGAAGCCGAAAGCCAAGCGTTCCTATCGAAAGCTTTCATCGCGGCTTTGGCCTTGATGTTCATTATTCTGCTGGCGCAGTTCAACAGCTTTTTCAATTCGTTCATCGTTTTGCTAGCCGTAGTGTTATCAACGGTTGGCGTTCTGATTGGGATGCTGGTGATGCAGCAGGCCTTTTCGATCATTATGACCGGTACGGGAATCGTTGCCCTGGCGGGCATCGTGGTGAATAACAACATTGTTTTGATCGATACCTATCAAGAACTCTCTCGGTATATGCCGCGCATCGAAGCCATTATCAGAACCGCCGAACAGCGCATCAGACCCGTTTTGCTCACAACCATCACGACTATGGCCGGATTGGCGCCAATGATGTTTGGGCTGAGCCTTGATTTTATCAATGGCGGCTATTCTATCGACAGCCCGACCGCACTTTGGTGGAAACAACTGGCCACGGCGGTGGTATTCGGGCTGGGTATCGCGACGGTTCTAACCTTGCTGCTTACCCCCTCTTTGCTGGCCGCGCGCTATTGGATTGTTACCTATATTGTTTGGATCGCGCGGGCGCTGGCCGTGCTCGGCGCGTCACGGCAAGCCGATATCGCACGCGACTGGGCGCTGCAGCGCATGGCAAAACGCCTCAAACAACCAGAAATTATCTGGGATGACCTCATCGAAACGCCCGCCGCCCAAAAGCTTAAAAAAACCGCGACCGGCAAATCATCTGATGGATTGCAAGCCGCCGAGTAAGCCCGCCGGCAGCGTGGCAAGGCGCCTCTAGCTTCGCAGACGCCGCTGCTTGGAGAACCATGCGGCGCGTGATCAATCGGGAACGCTATATGCAGTGCGGCGAGATATGGTTCGCGCCAAGCCTGCGCGCCTGAATGCCAATCCGCCAGCTTGCCCCGCAAACCCGAAGAATGCATGCGCGCACTCAAGCAGCCTCAGGCTTGGGCGCGTTGATCGCTGTCTTGCTCAGCGCTTTGCAACATCCATAAATCATAATAGCGGCCGGCTTTGGCAAGCAATGCCTCATGCCGGCCGGTTTCAACAACCACCCCATTTTCGAGCACAACAATCATATCGGCCTCGGCCACGGTTGACAGACGATGCGCAATCACAATCACCGTGCGTCCAAGGCCCGCTTGCGCCAAAGCGCCTTGAATTTCATGCTCAGTCTCGCTGTCTAACGCGCTTGTGGCTTCATCCAGCAACAAAATAGGAGGGTTTTTCAAAAGCGTACGCGCGATCCCTACCCGTTGCTTTTCACCGCCCGAAAGCTTCAACCCACGCTCTCCTACAACGGTATCATACCCCTCGGGCAAAGATTGGATAAACGCGTGAATCTGGGCATCGCGAGCCGCCTGCTCTACATCTGCGCGGCTGGCCCCATCGCGCCCATAGGCGATGTTGTAAAAAATTGTATCATTGAACAGCACCGTGTCTTGCGGCACCACACCGATTGCGTTTTGCAAACTGCTTTGCGTCACATCGCGCACGTCTTGATTGTCGATGCTGAGCGCCCCACCCGTAACATCGTAAAACCGAAATAAAAGTCGCCCGATGGTTGATTTTCCCGATCCGGATGAGCCCACGATTGCAACGGTCTGACCGGCTGGAATATCGAGCGACACATCGCGCAAAATTTGCCGGTCCGCTTCATATGAAAATGCGATATTGCGCAGCGAAATGCTGCCCCCGGTGACCTGCAGATCAGGTGCTCCCGGCTTCGTGGTGATTTCTTTTGGCTGCTCTAAAAGATCAAACATCTGCCCCATATCGACCAAGGCCTGACGTATTTCCCGATACACCGTGCCCAAGAAATTCAACGGCATGGTGATTTGGATCATCACCGCGTTGACCATCACAAAATCACCCACGGTGAGCGCGCCCGCGCGCACTTGTAAGCCCGCCATCACCATCACAATCGTCAATCCAGCCGTGATCAAAAGCGCTTGGCCAAAATTCAACGCCGCCAGCGAATAACTGGTTTTCAACGCAGCGGCTTCATAGCCGGCCATCGCCGCATCATAGCGTTTGGCCTCGCGCGCTTCGGCGCCAAAATATTTTACAGTTTCAAAATTCAACAGACTATCGATGGCTTTTTGCGCCGCATCTGTATCCTGTTCGTTCATTTCTCGGCGCAATTTCACGCGGTATTCGGTGACTTTGAAGGTAAACCACACATAGACCGCAATCGTGCCGAACAACACCAGAACATACCATAAATCCAGTTTCCATAGCAAAAAAACCGAAAGTAAAACCAGCTCTAACGCCAAGGGACCGATTGAAAACACCAAATAGCGCAGCAGAAACTCAACGCCTTTAACACCCCGTTCGATAATCCGGCTGAGCCCGCCCGTGCGCCGCGTGATATGATAGCGCATCGACAGATTGTGAATATGCTGAAAGGTTTCCAGCGCCAATGAGCGCAGCGCGCGCTGCGCAACCGGGGCAAATACCACATCGCGCAATTGCTGAAAGCCATTGCTAAGCACCCGCGCCAGTCCATAAGCAACAATCAATCCAATCGCGCCAATCACAAATAAAGACGCATCGGGCGACACCAGACTATCAACCGTATATCCATATAAAAAAGGCGTACCAGCCGAAATGAGCTTTGCCAGCACCAGCAACAGCATCGATACGATTAAGCGGGTTTTAACCGCTGAATTATCCCGCGGCCACAGATAGGGGCCGACGCGCCGGATGGTGCGCAGAGCCGAGCGCTTTTCTTCCTGATTAAGCTCTCGGTCAGATTTTATGCTGGGTGACATGGAACATATCCTTTAACACGGTTTTGGTGAACCGTTTCTCAACACGTGGTACAGCTCTCACCAGAAGAGGCCTGCAAGACCTATTCGAAACGCCTTAATCGGGTAGATCAAAGACCTGCCCCGGATAGATCAAATCGGGATCACGGATCTTATCACGATTGGCTTCAAACACCCGCACGTATAAAATCCCCCGCCCATACCGTTTGCGCGCTATCGCCCAAAGCGTATATCCAGGCTGCACCGTAACCACATTTATCCGCGCCTCGGTTTTGGTGTCTTGGAGATGGGTAAGAAGCTTTTGTGGGCTTTCCTTTTTGAACGGTGTTTCAAGCCGCGAAACCACCTTACCAGCCGCATTCACCTGATCAATGCGCAGCGTATAAACCCCCGGATCAACATTGCTGAGCAAAGTTTTCCAGTTGCCATCATCATCCGGGCGTACCAAAAGAACCGGTGCGTTATCAAGATAAATCCGTAGATAAGCCATTGGGTTGCTGCGACCAGACAGCATAACTTGGCCATCCTCATCATAGCTGATCGCATCCAAAGCGATGGCGTCTTGGTCAAGGCTATCATCGGATTGTACAACCCGAACCCCGTCTTTATCCGCGATTAAAACTTTTGGCGGCGCAGCAGCATCCGCCAAGCTTTTCACCGGAGCCTCAGAGGGGGGTTGCGCAGACGCAGTTTCTTCGGGCTTAGCATCTGTAATTTTTGGTGTTTCCGCATCCTTTGCCGCGGCCGCATCAGCAGGTTTTGGCACCTTAGGGCTTTCGAGATCGGCGCGCGCGCTTTCGGTCGTTTCGCCTTCAGAGGCGCTTTGGTTATCGCTGTCCTCATCCCCTGAGACGGACACCGAGCTGCTTTTGGCTGATAGGCCGCTGGCATCTAAACCGTCTTGCGATGTCTCATTTGCCCGGCTCTGCTCGGATGCGGTGGCCTCAGAGGTTGCCTCTGCGTTTTCGACAAGCTCGATCTCCGCTTCATCAGATGTTTCGCTCGCCTCTGGCAGCGGCGCGGCAATCTGCGTGGGCAAGACCAAAACATCTTGATCGGAAAAAACATAGGCCTCAGCGGTCCCAACGCGTAGCCGAATGACGCGCAGCTCGCTGCTATAGGGCAAATCAAAAAACCCTGCAAAATTTCCTGACCCATCTGCGTAAAGCGTGAGAAGCGCGACGTCATTAACCAGCACATCAACCGCTTGATTGGGGCCGACCAAACCGGCGATCAAAACAGCACCATCTGCCTCAATCCGAATTGTTTCAATTTGTGGCACCCTTGCCAAGGGTTTTTCCTCTTTCGCCGGCAGGTCTGTCGCCTCTTTGGTGGCGGCTTGCGTGGTCTCTTCGCGCGTTTGATCGGATCTTGTCGCATCCACATCCTCAGCGGCAGGCTGTGTGGCGGGCGCCTCTGCTTGATTCGCCACGTCTGCCGCAGGTTGCTTTTGCAGGTTCTCAGGTTCGGCTTCAGCGTCAGCATCAGCAGTGGCGGTTTTCGACATGTTGGTTTCTGCTTCAGCCGCGCCGGTTTTTTGGAGCGCCTCAGCTTCACCACCAGCGGCAGCGTCTTCGACCACAATCTCCGCCTCTTCTTCGGCGGCTGCTGGCGCTTTGATTGATTCTGTAACCCGCGTCTCTTCCGCGGCGATTTCAGCTTTGGATTGTTCGGGCGCTAGACCTTCCGGCGAATCGATGGCTGCCTCAGCTTGCTTTTGATCAACCGAGCCGTCGCGATCCGCAACGGCTTGCGGTGCTTCGGCAACCGTTTCTGCCTTGGCAGAGGCGCCATTTTCGAGCGCCGCTTCTGTTTCTGGTGGCGTTTCATCCGTATCTATAGCCGGTTTCTCAGGTGCATCCGCTATTTCTTCGGATTGTGCTGCGAGATCCTTCACCGCCTCAATCGCCATATTCACAGGCTGCTCAGGCGGCTGCACCGAGGCCTCAGGAGGCAGATCAGAGGGACGATTTTGTTGAAAAACCACAAATCCGATAACCGCAATCATGGCCAAAACGAAAAAAATCCAAGCAGGCAGCCTGGCGCGCGACGTGTTTTCTTGCATATTTACCCTTCGGAGCCCCCAGACCCCAATAAAACATTGAGAGACCATAACACTGCAGGTAAACATGGTCAAAGTGTGACATGCCGCAAAAGGACTCCAAAATGCAATGCTTTTCAGTCTGTGTATACTGCGGCTCGCGCCGCGGTGCGAAGCCGATTTATGCCCAAGAGGCCAGCGCTTTGGGCACCGGGCTTGCAGAGCGGGGCTGGAGACTGGTCTATGGTGCAGGCGATGTGGGCTTGATGGGCAATGTTGCCCGCGCCGCACAAGCCGCAGGTGGCGAAACCTTTGGGGTAATTCCAACGCATCTTTTGCAGCTTGAAGTCGGCAAACAAGATCTCAGCAGCTTTATTGTCACCGAAAACATGCATGAACGTAAAAAAGTGATGTTCATGAATTGCGATGCTGTGGTGCTGATGCCAGGCGGCGCAGGCTCGCTTGATGAATTTTTTGAAGTTCTGACATGGCGTCAATTGGGGCTGCACAGCAAACCCCTTATCATCCTGAACGTGGCTGCCTATTGGGATCCGCTTTTAAAATTGGCCGAGCATTTTATTGCAGAAGAATTTGCAGATCCCAGCCTTCGGGATTTTTACACGGTGCAGACTACCGCAACCAACGTTTTGGCTTATTTGGCAACGTTGCGGGCCGAAAACCCCGACCAGCTATAAATCACCACGGCAACCCAAATGATCAAAAACGCCCAAAAATGCCAATCCGTCATAGGCTCGGCAAAGATCAATAAAGCCACCAAAAACTGAATGCTGGGATTGATATACTGCATGATTCCAACCGTCGACATGGAAATCCGACGCGTTGCATAGGAAAACAAGATCAAGGGCGTTGCAGTCAGCGGGCCGGAACCCATCAATAAAAGCCATATTTGCCAGCTATCAGTGCTGTCTTGAATGGGCCAATTTTGGATCACCAGATAGGGCACCGTCAGCGGCAAAAGCAGCATCACCTCAAGCGTGACGCTGATCACAGGCGATAAATCCAGGCGCTTTTTCAAAACCGAATAAGTTCCAAAGCTCAGCGACAGAACCAAGGCCAACCAAGGCGCGACCCCCAAGCCATAGGTCAAAACCAACACGGCAAATACCGCAAGCGCCACTGCAACCCATTGCAAGGCAGAGAGCTTTTCCTTGAAAACAATCAAGCCAAAAACCACGGCAACTAAGGGAAAAATAAAATAGCCCAAGCTTGCCTCGCTGACGCGATTGATCTGTACCGAATAAATGAAAAAATACCAATTCACGGCAATGGCGCAGGCTGCGGCGAATAAAGTGATCACATGTCCTCGATTGCCGAGCGCATGAATTAATGTAGAAAACCGGCCCTGCAGCCCCAAAACCAAAGCAAAAAACAAAAAAGACCACAGGGTGCGCTGCGCCAGCAATTCAAGCGGCGGCACCATCGTCAGCAAGTTGTAATACAAAGGCGAGAGCCCCCAAATCACGCAGGCCGCCAGAATGGCAAGAATTCCCTGGGCCGTTCTGTTCATATCACGCAGCCTCGCCGTTTTCTTATGATCATGCTCGGGCCAGTTCAGGCCTGCGCCTTTGCACAGCCCTGTCTGGGTCAGCCCTCATGAAAAAACCTGCCAAACAAAGATTTGGCAGGTTTATCTCTTATTTATGCGCGCAGCCTTACATGCGGCTGGCAACATTTTCCCAATTCACCAGATTATCTAGGAAGTTTGACAGATAGGCCGGGCGTTTATTGCGGAAATCGATGTAGTAGGAATGTTCCCACACATCGCAGCCCAATAAAGCCGTTTGGCCAAAGCAAAGCGGGTTCACGCCATTTTCGGTCTTGGTCACTTTCAATCCGCCATCGACGTCTTTGACAAGCCAGCACCAACCGGCGCCAAATTGCCCAGCGCCCGCGGCTGCAAATTCCGATTTAAACGCATCAACGCTTCCAAAGCTATCGTTGATTGCCGCGACCAGCTCTGTGGGCATGGCAGCGCCGCCTGGCCCCATCATTTCCCAAAACTGATTGTGGTTCCAATGCTGGCTGGCATTGTTGAAAATACCATTTTGAGCCACCGCACCGGCTTGATAGGTGCCCCGAATAATATCTTCGAGCGATTGGTTTTCCCACTCGGTGCCGGCAATCAGTTTATTGCCATTATCGACATAGGCTTTGTGATGCAGATCGTGATGATATTCCAACGTTTCCTTGGACATACCTTTATCGGCAAGCGCATCATGGGCATAGGGAAGATCAGGAAGTTCAAAAGCCATAGAAGGCCCCCTTTCAAATTTACAAATTCACTAGGCACAAATGGTAGGGTTCACCCCTCGAGGTCAAGCCCTAACCCGATAAAAAGCAATAATTTGCGATCCGTTCAAGCCTTTAAAGAAAAATGCGTCCGCAGCAGGGGGGATTACCAATCGCCAACCTCTGCGCCAATAGCAGCCGCGACGCATAGTTGTTTAAACATAAAACGCGCCACCGAACGAAAGCAAATCACGCGGATTTCAGCTTCAGCTGGCAGCCACATCGCAGCTGCAATTTGGCCAAACCGAGTGCGCCTTATTTCGGCAACTGGAAAGCCGGTGACGCGCATATCTACCGGCGCCAGTTTCGCCGCCACGCTGCGCGCAGCACCGCCCGAAATCGCAAAGACCGCCCGCGCATCTGACACGTCAACCACCATGGCGTGGCAACTGTTCAACGCCGTTTCAAGCAGGGGCAAAATCTCAGAAACCTCTTCTTCGGGGCCGATCAAAAGCGCCTCATCGGGTGACATCCATGCAAGAGACAGCGCACCGGCCTGCTCAATCTGCCGCGTCCCCGGCGGCGATAGGCGCGTGGCTTTTTTGAGCCCAGTTTGAAATTTTTTATCCGAAAAATCACCGCGCAAAGTCAGCATACCCAAGCCGGACACCTGCGAAATTCGGGCAATGCCTTCAAAATCGGCGGGTTTGTCCTGTGTCTGCAGCTTAGACATTTTGTCTATCTCCATTCTTGTCGTAAAACACCGGATCAACCAGTTTTACCTTCACCTCATTGCCCGAAAGATTGGGAAAATTCAAAATCTCTCCCATTCGTTCAGGCCCCTGCGCAACCAACCCCATGGCAATGCCCCGATTCAGCGTTGGCGAGAAATAAGTAGAGGTAACGCGGCCAATTGTATTGCGCTGGCCATTTGCGTTTTCGCCCTCACCCACAGCATAGGCCCCATCTGGCAGAACACTGCCATCAAGCGTTTCCAATCCGACAAGTTTCCACCGGTCTGGATCTACCATATGGCTGCGCTCTTGCGCGCGCTTGCCTAGAAAATCGCTTTTCTTTTTTGAAATCGCCCAATCCAATCCCAAATCCTGCGGAATAACCGTACCATCCGTTTCGTCACCGATCATAATAAACCCTTTTTCGGCCCGCATCACGTGCAGCGCCTCGGTGCCATAGGGCATGATCCCAAATTCTTCTCCGGCCGCGCAGAGCGCCTGCCAAAACGCCAGTCCCTGCCCCGCAGGCACCGCTATTTCGTAAGAAAGCTCGCCGGAAAAGGAAATTCGAAAGACACGCACGTCAAAAGCGCCCAGCCGCCCCTCGGCATATTCCATAAAGCCCAGCGCCTCTTTGCTGACATCTAAACCGCCCAGCTTTTCCAAGACGTCGCCCGCTTTCGGTCCAACCACGCCCACTTGCGCATATTGTTCGGTAAGATTGGCGACATAGACCTTCCAATCCCACCATTCGGTTTGCAGCCATTCTTCCATATGCGCATGAATATGCTCAGCGCCGCCAGAAGTCGTGTGGCAAAGAAACGAATGTTCACCAAGGCGCACCACGACTCCATCATCCATCAAAAAGCCGTTTTCCGAACACATCAACCCATAGCGGCATTTTCCGATTTTCAACGTGCTCATCATATTGGTGTAGAGCATATCCAAAAACTTTGCGGCATCTGGCCCCTGTACCAAAAGCTTGCCCAAAGTAGAGGCATCCAACAGCCCCACCGAATTTCTTGTTTGGCGAATTTCACGCGCAACCGCGTCTTGATGGGTTTCATCGGCCCGAGGATAGCAATAGGGGCGGCGCCATTGCCCCACCGGCTCCATGTAAGCCCCCTGCTCGATATGCCAGTCATGCATCGGGGTTTGCCGCACCGGTTGAAAAATCTCATCGCGCGCCGCACCCGCAATCGCGCCCATGGAAATCGGCGTGTAAGGTGGGCGAAAGGTGGTTGTGCCCACCGCCGGAATATCGGCGTTTAAAGCCCCAGCGAGCACCGCCAAACCATTGATATTCGACAATTTCCCCTGATCCGTTGCCATGCCCAAGGTGGTGTAACGTTTGGCATGTTCGACGCTTTCAAACCCCTCTTGCGCTGCCAATTGCACATCGCTGACCTTGACGTCATTTTGAAAATCCAGCCACGCTTTTGAACGTAGCTTTACACCCGCACCCTGCGGCATCATCCAGACCGCTTCCATCGCGGCTTCCGCCGTTTGATCGACCTCAGGCAGGGGCTGTGAAGCCGCTGTTATACCCGCGGCCTCTGCGCCTTGCTGCAGCGCATCCTGCATCACTGCGCCAAGAGAAAAATGCCCATTGGCCGCGCCAGCCGCCAAAACAAACCCCTCACCCTCTTGGTTGAGCGGCGCCTTTTCAGGATCTGGCCGGAACATCGCCAGAGCCTCATCCCAGACCAGTTTACCCCCGCAATGCGACCATAAATGCACCACCGGAGACCAGCCCCCCGACATCGCCAAACAATCACAAGCGATTTCTTCCAAAACCGTGCCCTGCCCCGCTTGATCGCAAATCGCCACGCCCGTTACCACGCCGCGCCCCTTTACAAAGGCCACGGCTTTGCCCGTTTCTACGCGAATGCCCAACTTTTGCGCCGCCTCGGCCAAGGAGCCACCGCCTGCGCTGCGCGCATCCAAAATAACCGGCACATCCAGCCCTGCAGCTTTCAAGGCGATGGCCGTGCGATACGCATCATCATTATTGGTAAGAACGACCGTGCGATCCCCCATCGACACACCAAAATTCTCAACGTAATCGCGCAAAGCCGAGGCCAAAATCACCCCGGGAAGATCATTGCCCGCAAAAGAAAGCGGCCGCTCGATCGCGCCCGTCGCGGTCAGGATCTTTCCGGCTCTGATCCGCCATAAACGATGCCGCGGACCCGGCTGCGAGGGTGCATGATCCCGCAGGCGCTCATATCCCAGAAGGTAGCCGTGATCATAGACACCTGCGCCCATTAATCGGGTGCGCATTGTTACATTTGCCTGGGCCGTCAGCTCTGTAACCAGATCCTCGATGAAATACTCGGGATCTTTGCCGTTAATCTGATCGGGCTCGACCACGCAGCGCCCCCCCCAATGCGCGCTTTGCTCCATGACCAAGATCTGTGCGCCCGAGCTTGCCGCGGCTTTCGCGGCCATCAATCCGGCAATACCCCCCCCAACAATAACCAAATCATAAAAGGCGTAAAAATGCTCGTAAGTATCGCTATCACGCATTTTGGGCGCTTTGCCCAAACCGGCCGAGCGGCGAATAAAAGGCTCATAGACATGTTTCCAAAGCGGGCGCGGATGGATGAACATTTTATAATAGAACCCGGCAGGCAGGAAGCGCGCCAATTTGCTATTGATCGCGCCGATGTCAAATTCCAAACTGGGCCAATGGTTTTGCGATTCAGCCACAAGACCGTCGAATAATTCGGTCGTCGTTGCGCGCTGGTTGGGCTCAAACCGGGTGCCCTCGCCCATATTGATCAAAGCATTGGGTTCTTCGGCGCCGCTGCTGACAACGCCGCGTGGGCGGTGATATTTAAAAGAGCGCCCCACCAGCATTTGATTATTCGCAAGCAAGGCCGAGGCCAAGGTATCGCCTTGATATCCCTTCATTTTGCGACCGTTAAACGTAAAATTCAAAGGGACGTCTTTATTCAAAAGACGACCGCCTGTTTGCAAACGCGTACTCATTGCATGCTGCCTTTTAAAACGAAGGATTGGAGTGCTGGCTTGCAGCGTTTAAAATTGCGGTAAAAGAGCATCACGAAAACTCCCGCCACGACCAGCCAGGGCGCTTTGCAGAGATGGCCTTTTTGATATCCTCAGGGGGGGTCAAACTTTGCGCCGAATAAGTACCAAACACTTCCAAACTCGTAGTGCAGCGCGCGGCATGAAACCATTTTCCACAACCAAAGCTGTGCCGCCAACGTTCAAAATGTAGGCCTTTGGGGTTTTCGCGCTGGAACAAATAGGCTTCAAATTCATCGTCGCTTGACCCGACGCCAAAGCGCTTCAGATGCGCCTCGCCGCTTGGGCTTAGCTCGGTTTCTTCGGCCTCAACGCCGCAATAGGGGCATTTCATCACTAACATATTTCGCCATCCTTTCGGAAAACAATTTTGCGCAAACAGCTCCATTGCGCCGTAAAATTGCAGATTTCACGCGCGATCACTGCGCCGCCATCCGCTTGGTCCAAGCTGGCAATCTGCACAATGCTTTGACCATAGGCAGCATCGGAATATTCAGCCTGCGCCATCAATGGGCCACCCCGGCCGCCACACTTTCATCGATAAATTTGCCCTCTTTGAAGCGCCACATCGAGAACTCATCGGTCAGCGAAGAGGCGCCTTTTGCGATCAACTCAGCCATGCCAAAGCCCGAGCCGGGAATGGCTTTGAAGCCGCCGGTTCCCCAACCACAATTGATAAAGCAATTGTCCAAAGGCGTTTTTGACAGGATCGGTGAGCGATCCCCCGTCATATCCACGATACCGCCCCACCAGCGCAGCATTTTAAGCCGTGAAATCATGGGGAAGGTTTCGACCAAGGCCCGAACAGTTTCTTCGGCGTGATGAAAGCTCCCGCGTTGGGTGTAATTGTTAAATCCATCCGCACCGCCTCCAATCACCATCTCACCCTTATCCGATTGGCTCATATATCCATGCACGGTATTGGCCATGACCACCACATCCATACAGGGCTTGATCGGCTCGGACACCAACGCCTGTAAAGCCACTGATTCTACCGGCAGGCGAAACCCGGCCATCTGTGCCAAAACGCCCGAATGCCCGGCCACTACGATGCCCAGCTTATCGCAGGCAATCGCGCCCTTGGTCGTTTCCACCCCGGTCACCTGCCCTGCCGCTTGGGTTACCCCGGTGACTTCGCATTGTTGAATGATATCCATACCCATATCCGAGCAGGCGCGCGCATAGCCCCAGGCTACCGCATCATGACGTGCGGTGCCCGCCCGCGATTGCCACAAAGCGCCCAGCACAGGATAGCGCGGCCCGTCGATATTGATGATCGGGCATAATTCTTTCACGCGCTCAGGTCCGACAAATTCGGTTTTCACCCCTTGCAGCGCATTTGCATGGGCGGTTCTTTGATAGCCACGCACTTCATGATGGGTTTGCGCCAACATCATCACGCCACGCGGGCTGAACATAATGTTGTAATTCAAATCTTGGCTCAGCGTCTCATAGAGGCTGCGCGCCTTTTCATATATCGCAGCAGAGGGATCCTGAAGGTAATTTGACCGGATGATGGTGGTATTGCGGCCCGTATTACCGCCCCCCAACCAGCCTTTTTCGATAATCGCAACGTTTTTAATCCCAAAATTCTTGCCCAAGTAATATGCCGTTGCCAATCCATGACCGCCCGCGCCAACGATCAAAACATCATATTTGGCCTTGGGCGTTGGCCTGCGCCAAGCCCGCTCCCAACCACTATGGTAACGCATCGCTTCGCGCGCAATTGAAAATGCAGAATAACGCTTCATGAGTGGACTTTCAGAATAGCTTAGACAATGCCGCCTTATGACAAGATGCTAAAAATTACCACACCCTCAGAGCGTCACAACATTTATCGCTTGCGACATCTGGTGCAAATCGACGCATTGCCCCTTTTGTCGGGGCTTAAGGAAGGCTAGATAAGGGAAAGGTGGGAGACGGCGCTATGATGTTTTGGATTATCAGCACAGGGTTATCAGCAGTGGTCGCTGCGTTTTTCCTAGCCGTGATGCGGGCGCAATCTGCGCAACCCGAAACCACCACGCCGGCATTGCTGATCTATAAACAGCAATTGCAAGAGGTTGAAAAAGACGTCGCCAAAGGGCTCTTGGCCGCAGAGGAGGCAGAGCGGCTGAAAATCGAAATCTCGCGGCGCATTCTAGCACTTGATGCCACCAGACCCGGGCAAACCCGAAGTGACACACCTGCCTCACTTGCCCTGACAGCTGGGCTAATCACGGTGACTCTTTTGGGCGGAACGTTTCTAATGTACCGCGAATATGGCGCGCCGGGTTATGAAAACCTTTCGCAAAAACAACGCATTGCCAATGCTCAACGGTCATTGCAAACACGCCCCAGCTTGGAAGAATTTGCCGCTGCAATTCCCGTCCAACCCGAAGTTGTTGCGCCCAGCGCCGATTACACAGATTTGGTTGAAAAACTTCGCAAAACGGTTGCCGAACGCCCGGATGATCTTGAAGGCCATGTGCTGTTGGCCAATGTTGAAGCCGGTTTGCAAAATTTTGCAGCCGCCGCTCAGGCGCAAGAGGCAGTTTTAAAACTTAAGGGTGAAGCCGCTGAGGTTTCAGATTTCTTTGACCATGCCGAATTGCTGATTCTCTCGGTGCAAGGCTATGTCGCGCCCGAGGCCGAGGCTATTTTGCGCGATATTATAAAGCAAGAACCCACACATGAAGGCGCCACCTATTATATCGGCCTGATGATGGCGCAGAATGACCGCCCAGACCAAGCTTTCCGGCTTTGGCGCGCGCTTTTAGAAAAAGGCCCAGCTGACGCGCCTTGGATCACACCGATTCGGGACCAAATCGAAGAAGTGGCGGTTTATGCGGGGATCAATGATTATGTTCTGCCCGATGCAGACCAAGCCGCCGCCAGCGCGCAACTGGCTGGCCCGACGCAAAGCGATATTGATGCCGCAAGTGATTTAAGCGCCGATGAGCGGATGATAATGATCGAAGGCATGGTCGCGCAATTGGCCGAGCGCCTCGGCGCAGAAGGTGGCTCATCCGCGGAATGGGCCCGTCTGATTGGTGCCCTGAGCGTTTTGGGCCGCGTCGATGAAGCGCAAGAGATTTGGCGTGAGGCGCAACTGGTCTTTGCAGGGTCAGCCACAGATCTTGAAACCTTGCAACGAACAGCAGAACAGGTTGGGCTGATCCAATGATTATGGATAGGATTGAAGAATATGCGCTGGCGCTACCGGAAACCGGCGCGCTTATTGGCTTGGATCTGGGCACCAAGACCATCGGCGTGGCGATTTCGGATAGGCTACGCTCGGTGGCAACCCCAATTGAAACTATCAAACGCGCGAAATTCAACCTCGACCGCCAACAGCTTGAAGCGCATATTCACACGCGCGATGTCAAAGGGTTAATTTTGGGTCTGCCGCGCAATATGGACGGCAGCGAAGGCCCGCGCTGCCAGTCTACACGCGCTTTTGCGCGCAATTTGAGCAGCCATATTACTATTCCAATCGGCTTTTGGGATGAACGTTTATCAACCGTCGCGGCTGAAAAAGCTTTGTTAGAGGCCGATACGTCCCGTCGCCGACGCGCGGAAGTGATCGACCATGTGGCTGCATCCTATATTTTACAAGGCGTTTTAGACAGGCTGCGCCATTTTCACGCGCAAAATGCAGCGGTAACAAGATGACAGAAAAAGATCTCTGGAGGCGTAATGAGCCAGATTCGCCCTGCGTGAATATCTGTTTGATCCACCCTAAAGAACGGCTCTGCACGGGGTGCCTACGCAGCATCGAAGAGATTTCCATTTGGTCGCAACTAAGCCCCGAAGCCCGCAGAACACTCATGCAAGAGCTGCCCGCCCGGCAGGCCGCTTTTAAAAAGCGCCAAGGCGGGCGCGCGGCCCGGCTCAAAAAAACGTAATCCGACCTCGGCACAATGCGCTAGCGTTCCTCGGGGTTAAAAGCGCGCAGCTTCTCGACCATTTCTTCAATTTCAGACCGCGCAAATTTTGAAACGCGCCGCGTTTGCGAGGCAGGGTGCACCAATAGGCCAAGCTCGGGATTTGCCCGCCAAGAATTTTTGGGGCGGATCGGGCGGGCGCTCAAGCCTCCTCCGCAGGTTGCGCAGACATTAAAAAGCACGGTTTCAACGCAATCAGCGCAATAGGTACATTCATATGAACAAATGCGGGCCTCTAAACTATCGGGTGGTAAATCTTTATCGCAAAGCTCGCAATTCGGGCGCAATTCTAACATCTCACCTCTCCTTATCTCGGGATAAACCAGCCAGCAGCCCCGAACGCTTATAGATTTGGCCACTCCACGATATCATTCAATTCTGGCCGAAAATAGGCAATCATACGGCCTTCGCTGGGGGCACGGGCATCCGCTTGCCATGGGGCAATCCCATGCAACGCTAGCCTATGGATCGCATAGGCTTCGCCAGGCTCGGCATGAACAGCCACGCGGCGGCAGTTTGCAAAAGCGTCTCGGCGTGCGGCATGATACACCTCACTCAGATCAATATCGGACCATTGCGATGCAGGATAGGGGCTAAGTGCGGCCTGAAACGCTTTGTGCATAATCAGATGCGAGCCCTCCCAGACAACCATCGGGCTGGCTTTGATATCGCAGGCGTTCAAGGGCAAACCAAGCACATAGGCATGGGGCTCGCGCAACATACGGCGGCGCGCTGCGCCGACGGGCAAAAGCCCGTCCACATGCGCCGCATCCCGTGTCAGCCGATAGGCAAACCCAGCCTTGGTTTCGCCCTGCCTTGGTTTTGGATATCCCGGATAAAGAATTGAGACCTGCGCGGGGTGCAGAGCCTTTGTAGCCACGCTTTGAATTAACTCTGAAGCAGGTCCGGCCAGCTCAATACCCTCAAATCGCCCGTCATCACCCGAAGGCAAGACGTCTACGCCAACAAACCAAGTGCCTTCGCATTGCAACCATTTTTCTTTCAAGGCGGGGGTTTGCGCTGCGCCACTGGCGAATTTTCGCGCCGCGTTCGCCCATTTTTTGATTTCATCATTGGCCTTAAACCGACGCCAACCTTTTGCTCCAAACATGCCTATCCCAGTGGTTTGTTGTATTCGCATCTTGACGCATCAAAGAATAAAAAGACAACAAGGCCTCGCGCCATGCGCCTTGACGTGGAAGTTAGGCCTGATCGCTTGCCCGCCAAGGATAAGATCCTTTTTTTTCAAAACGGCATCTGCGCCCGCAAACGCAAAAAACGCGATAACCGCTCAATAAGCGAGCGTAAAACCCGATTGAACAGACCAGATCTGCCCTTCGCGCAGGGGCCTTCATCCTGCCAAGCATAAGTTCAGAAAGATCAAACCGGCTGAAACGGCCCTAAATGTAAAAATCAATGCACCTACCAGACATATACCCAAAATGGTTGGATATGGGATTTTGGGATATAATTTGAGACGAAACTTGACAGAGACACCAAGCTAACGCACGTTTTGAATATTCAAGATTGATATTTTCAACATTCTAATTCGGCGCGAACACCCCTCGCAGACATTGTTTTGAACGTCTGCTCACCTATTACAAAAATTCATCAACCTGCCTACGGGCATTTTATTTAAAGATTAAGAAAAATTTACGCGTGACATATATTATCACCTTCGCCAGTTCAAAAGGTGGATCAGGAAAATCCACATTTTGCGTCAACTTCGCAGCCTATTTCGGGATGCGCGGCCGCAACGTCACAATTCTTGATACCGACTTTCAAAAATCAAGCCATGACTGGGTGCGCGAAAGCTCAGATGAATGTTTAGAGAACGTTAAAACCTATGTGGCCAATGAAGAAAACAGTATAAGACAATATATCAAACAAAGCAGATGTGATATTTTATGCGTTGACAGTCAGGGCGCCGTCTCGC
Organism: Rhodobacteraceae bacterium IMCC1335; assembly: GCA_039640495.1. Taxonomy (NCBI): domain Bacteria; kingdom Pseudomonadati; phylum Pseudomonadota; class Alphaproteobacteria; order Rhodobacterales; family Paracoccaceae; species Rhodobacteraceae bacterium IMCC1335. The sequence continues at coordinate 1,133,198 of CP046864.1, read as the reverse complement.
GGGAATTGGCCGCCTGTTTGGAAGCCTCAGATTTGATCATTACCCCCTGCCGCCCCTCGCGCGATGATTTGGTAGGCTTGGGTTGGGTGGCCGCGTTTGCGCGACGCGTCAATCCAAAATTTGCAACATCCTCAGATCGCTTATTGCCCGTTTTGAACGCGGTTAACAAACATTCCGTCGCCTTCCAACATGCCCGACAACAGCTTATGGCAGATGGGTATAAAGCCGCGGATACCGCGATTTCTCAACGCGTTTCGCAGGCTGAAGCGAATTTCAACCGCTGCTCGATTTTCCACCAAAACAGCCGCGCCGCGCAAGAGTTTCGCGCGCTGGGTTGGGAGGTGATGGAGCGCATCACGCAGCATAAATCGGAGGCCGCTGCATGAGCAAAGCTTTAAAGCCCGTCTCAGCGACGAAAACAGCAGAAACCCAGCTTGAAGATTTAATGCAAGCCCTGCCCGAAAACCGCTTGCAAGATCTGTCCTTGCAGACCCAAGCGATCGATATGGCTGATAAAGCCGCGCCGGTAACAGAGGCAGAGGTCGAGCAATCCCAACAGCGCGATGCACAGCCTGACACCCGCCGGCGCGCTAAAGCGGGCGAAGAGCCACAAGCAAACGCAACAGAGGCGCCGCGCGTCGCGTTTTCACCGCTTGCAGAAACCGATGAAGCCTTTTCTGAATATTCAAAATTATTTATTTTCGAACGCCATAATACGCAATTCGGCGTGCCCGTGAAATATGTAGTGGAAGTTGTACGCGATTTTGCGCCAATCGAACCGCTAACCTTGAATCTGCGCAGCTGTATTGGCACTGTGGTCTATCGCAACTGTTTGCTTCCCGTTTTCGAATGTGGCGATTTGACCCCCGCAACTTCACAAAATCAGGCGGCCAAAGCCCCGCAATCGATTGTTAAATTAGACGTGAATGGCACGTTGCTCTGCCTGTCAATGGACCGTCATGTAGCCGTTTTGTCATGCGCTGATGACATTTTGGATCCACGCAACCGAATATTAACCGATGCAGCACGCGCCTTTTTCATCTTAGACGTGATCGGCTATCAAAGTTCCAATTTAACCCTGATTTCACCACAGCGTTTGGCACAAGAGGTAGCTGTCAAGATTGGCAGTCAAACCGTGATTGAGGGCCAAGAGGACATCACGCAAGGCCGGCAGGTTAAAACGTTTGGCACAACCAGTGAATTTATTCATGCGCGCATTTCCAATGTGCATTTTGTGGTTCCGGTCGAGAATGTAATCGAAATTATAGAGGGCTATGAAGTCACGCCTATTTATGGAGATGGAAATTTTTTGCGGGGCTTAATCAATCTACGGGGGCAGGTATTATCGTGCCTTGATATCTCAAAAGATCTAAGCTTGATGCCGCGGGCTTTGGATGAACGCAACAAATACATGGTCTTGCAAGAAAATGGCAAAGATTTGGTGCTCTGCGTGGATGACGTGTTGGGGATGATGACCATTGATAGACGCAGCTTTCGCAACAGCACAGAAATTCTGTCAGAGCCTGTGTCAGATCTGTTCCAAGGTATTAGCGAAATCGGCGAACTCACCATCATGCGCCTGTCATTGCCCGACCTGATAGGGTCTGAAAATTTGAACGAATACCGCGGAAAAAGAAACTTTATTTAACCCCAGACTAAGATCAAGCGTCTGTTTTTGGGCGCCAATGACCAAGACTGCTTATTAAAGCCAATTTTTTTTAAAACTAGGAGCTGACATGAAAACCTCGATGAGCCTGTCTGCCAAAATCATATCGCTTATTCTTTTATTTTGCCTCACCAGCCTCGCTTCCGGCCTCTATTCAATATCCTCAATGGCTTCGATTGGTAAAAAAATCCACAATCTATCAACAGTTGAAATTCCTTTGCAAAATCAGGTCGCAAAAATTTCTGAACATCAATTAAACCAAGAGCTGGCGCTCACCGGAGCAGCGCTAAATTTAGAGTTAGATGAGATTGAAAAATACAAAATGCATCTGAGTAATTTCCACCAACTGAATAAGGTTGTCGCGAAGGAACTAGAACTGGCTGAAACCTTAATACGCAGTACTGTTGACACACTTAATCCTGAAGAAAACAATATCGACACCAGCACTATGGCCCAAGTCCAAGACGACCTGGGGCAGAGTGTTTTGACTTACAACAATATTCTAAAAAGCTTGGAACTTGTAGGGCAGAAACATGACGAATACGCCATTCAAAGCTCAAAATTCATAGAGCTACTGGAACACACAAGTGCACAAAGTCAGATTACAAGATTTGCCAGAATTCAGCGGCAAAAAGTTTTGGTTCAGTTAGAAGAGACGCAAAAACACTTGGATACGCATTTGAGCAAATTGCGCGATACCGTCCAAAAGATCTCACTTCAAGCAATGATCGAAGCTGAAGAAACAGAAAAATCCGCTCTTAGAGTCACCGTTCTGATCATCAGCTCTTCGCTTTTTATCTCGCTTAGCATCGGCATTTGGATCGCGGTGAATATCCGGCGCCGTTTGCGCGAAACAATCATCTCTGTCGATCAAATTTCTGACGGCAACCTCACCGTGAAAAATGATTTGTCTTCCAATGACGAAATCGGTTCGGTGATGCGCGCAATCTCAAAAATGCAGGAAAATCTCACGAATATTGTGGCCTCGCTGCTTGAGGTTTCGCGCCAGGTCACCGAGCAATCAGAGCAAATGCAATCCGGTGCTCAGCAAGTCTCGGATGGCACCACCGAGCAAGCCAATTCGGTTCAAGAAACCGCAACAGCGATGGAGCAGATGACCACATCCATCCGCGAAAATGCGGATGGCGCGGTGGAAGCCGATCGCAAAGCCACAATTTTGGCAGAAGACGCGCAGGTCTGCGCGCAAGCAATGGAAAAAACCGCAGGATCCATGAAAGATATCGCGGACAAAATTACGATTGTTGAAGAAATCACACGCAAAATTGAACTCTTGGCCCTGAATGCTTCGGTCGAGGCGGCCCGCGCTGGCGAGCATGGCAAAGGCTTTGCCGTGGTAGCCTCAGAAGTGTCAAAACTGGCCGAATTAAGCAAGCAAGCCGCCTCTGATATTCAAGTCTCGTCTGGCGAAGGCAAAGAGCTGGCTGAAAAAACCAACCAGATGCTCAATGCTTTGTTGCCCGAGATCGAAAAAACCAAAGATCTGGTCCAAAATATCAGCGCCTCTTCGGAAGAACAATCTACCGGAGCCGCGCAAATAAACACTTCGGTGCAAGTGTTGGACGGGGTTATTCAAAGCAATGCCTCAGCCGCGCAACAATTGTTTCAAACCGCGCAAACGGTTTCGGCTCTGGCCCCTCGTTTGAAGGCATTGGTCGCCCGCTTCAAAACCGACCACCCCTCTGACGAGGTGAGCTTTCAGCAATCGATGCCCGCGCCCCCATCGCGACCACCGGCACCATCCTCAGACCCAATTCAATCAAATAATTTTGAAAACTATTAATCGCTGGCGGCGCCGAAGGCGCTGGCCAACGGCCTTTTTGGATAAAATATGCAAATGTATGATCCAGCGATCTTAACGGTTGATATCCCCGATAAAAACGTCGAAAGCCCCGATCTTGACGCGTCGGATATGGCGCTGTTGGAAAAGTTAATTGAAACCACCGAACAGGCTTATTCCGATCTTTTGACGTTGATAAAAGTCAAACCTGACACCCCTCAAGAGGCCTATGATATGGCCTATCGCAGGGGCTATCTGATCTTTGGCATGCTGGATGTGTTGCGGATAATGCAACCAAGGCAGTTGATGCAAATCATTGTGTTTATGTTGGATTATGGTCGATTTCACCACAGCTTTAGCCAGCATTCGATGGATTACCTGCTGCAGCTTCTATTTGAAAACACGCTGACGCTTTTAAAAGACTGGGAAGAGTCTGAAGACGGCAAAGCGGATATCAGCGATATTATCGGCGAAGCAGAGGGATATTTGCGCCTTGCCTTAACTGAGTTCAACGAAACCCTCACGCAGGATCAAGCGGCAGATATAAAACGAAGAAATACCGAAGAGCCCGAGCGTCATGAGGATGCTCAGAGCCCCAATGCAGAGCCAGCCGCCTTGGCGCAAACCTCTGAAGCGCTTTTCAAGCGGCTCGACGCGCTGGATAGCGAACCCGAGGCACTGTTGATCGGCGCGGATAAACGCGACTTAATCCCAGCGTTTACACAAGAGGCGCAGGATAATGTGGATGCGATCGAACTCTCACTGATCGAGTTGGAAACAACGCAAAGCCCGCTTGAGGTTATCAACCAAATTTTTCGCGCTGTGCATACGATAAAGGGCGGCGCGCGCTTGCTCGAGATCAAAAAGATTGAAACCCTTGCGCATGAGGTCGAAACAATTTTGGATGAAATGCGCTCAAAGCGATTGAACATCTCATCCAATCTGATCGATGGGTTGATGTCAGCAGTCGCAGGTTTGGGGCATTTGATCCGACAGGTGATTGAAGAACGGCCGCTGGATACGCCGATCAGACCGCTTATACAGACTCTATATGCCTCAACGGATCCAGCCAAACCGGCGATCCAACCTTCTGCAGAGCCACATAAAAATGCAGAGCCAAATTCCGAGGCGGCGCCAGCAGCTATACAATCCGCTGGCACTGTCACACCGGGAATTGCGCAAGATGAAACCATTCGCATCCCCGCGCAAAAGCTGGATGATGTGCTGAACACCGCCTCAGAGGTATTTATCACGCGTATCCGGCTGCAAAACGATCTGCATGTTTTAACGCAATCCTTTTACAATTTGGAAAAACTGACTGGAACCGCAAAATTCCATTTGGTGTTTGAAGCCGTGGAAAGCTTAAAGCAAAAGGTGCTTGATCTGGATAATGATCTGATCGAACCTACGGGCCGCCAAGGTCAATCGCGTATCTCTGGCCTTTCCTCTGAGCGGGCCAGTTTGAAAAAAATCAAAGATATTTTAGACAGCGAAATTTTGCAGAATTTGGAGTTTTTTCCGGAAGAGTTCCGCCTAACGATGATGCGCATAGACGATACCCGCAAACAATTACAAAAGAATATCGAAGATCTTGAGGGGCTAAGCGGGCGTTTGCAAACCGGCGCAATGAGCTTTCGCATGGTGCCGGTGGCGCAATTGTTCAATCGCTTTCCCGCGCAGGTTCGAGATATGGCGCGAAAGACGGGCAAAAAGACGAATTTGATCCTCTCGGGTGCCAGCACAGAGCTTGATAAACTTTTGATCAATCAATTGGCCGATCCTCTGCTTCATATTATCCGCAACTCTTTGGATCACGGCTTTGAATCCCCCGAAGAGCGCCTAAGCCAAGGCAAATCAGAAATCGGCAAAATTGAACTCTCAGCCTATTATCAGGGCTCAAATGCGGTGATCGAAATCAAAGATGATGGTCGCGGGATCAACCTCGATACCATTTTGGCGAAGGCCTTGGAGCGCGAATTGGTGCTGCCCGCCGCGGCCGAAAATTTAACCCAAAAAGACATCTTAGATCTGACGTTTCATCCCGGCCTGTCTTCCGCAGAAAACGTCACCGAGCTTTCAGGGCGCGGTGTTGGAATGGACGTCGTAAAAACCGCCATCACGCAAGTGCAAGGCACGGTTGATATCGAAACCGAAAAGGGCAAAGGCACAAAAATCACTCTGCGTTTGCCGTTAACACTGGCAATTGTGGGCATTTTATTGGCCAGCGAAAACGGCCATCAATTCGCGTTTCCAGTATCGAATGTTGTAGAAATTCTTACCGTGTCAAAAAGCGGATTGCGCCGGGTGGGCGGCGGCTTGGTGTTTAATTATCGCGGGATGACGGTCACGGTGAGCACCCTCTCGCGTTTGTTAAACTTTCCACCCAGCGCCTTCAACCAAGTGGAAAAAACGATCATCGTTTTGGCGGATGGCGACCGTTATATCGGCATCCTGGTGGATGAGGTGAAGGGCCGGCAAGACGTGTTAATCAAACAATTTGGATCCTTGGTTTCAAAAATTAACTTCATGATGGGATGCACAATCCTGTCAGATAGTAATTTGGTGCTTATCCTCAATGTGGGGGAAATCTTAACCGAGGACCTGCACACTCAAGCGCCGTTAAACGATATCACAACCGATGCCGCCACGTTGCAACGGGCCGATCATACAATCCTTGTGGTGGATGATTCAGCGCTCCAACGCAACCGCTTAAGCGCCTTGTTAACGCGGGCAGGGTATCAAGTTGAAAGCGCCACAGATGGCCATGATGCGCTTTCAAAAGCTGCTGCGCGCCATATCTCTGCCTTTTGCGTGGATATCGTTATGCCCTTAATGGATGGCTATGAATTTGTTGAGCGCCTGCGCGAGCAGCCCGGGTTAAGCGCAGCACCCGTTTTCATGATCACCGGCAAAAAAATAAGCGACGGCCCGGAAAAACGCCGTTTGGCTGCGTTAAACGCAACCGAGTTTTTCGAAAAGCCCATCAATGAAGATGACATCATCGCCGCGTTGGACAAGGCCTGCCTTGCCCCAACCGCGCCCTGAGCTCTGCCTAAGGATTTGGATTAACCATGCCCCAGAATTTGCACATGCCCACCCCCTCCGAGCTGATGGCCCAAACACAGGCACGGGACACCGTTTTGCTTTGCCTCGAAAATGAACTTTATGCCACATACTTGAAAACCTGTTTGCAGGATCAAGACTTTGATTTCGAGCTGATCGCAAAAAACCATATTGTGACGAAGGTTTCAGAAAACCCCAAAACCACTTTGGTGCTGCAATCGGACACGAATGAACAGGAATTGATCAATGTGGCTTTTCGCTTAAAGCGCCTGTTTCAAGCCGATTTGCGAATTTTATTTTTATCCTTAGATTATGCGCTTGCCCCCGATGTGGTGGGGATTTGCGATGGTTTTCTGCAATTTCCAGTCGCTGGCGAGGATTTTGTTGCGGCGATTGAAAAGGCAAATACGCGGCGCAATAAGATTCTCTTGATCGACGATTCGGCTTTGGTGCATAAAACAATTGTTGGGCCGTTGCAGCAGGCAGGCTTTGAGGTGGCGCAAGCTTTTGATGGCGAGGAAGGCTATCAGATGGCGCGAACTCAGCAACCAAACTTGATCATTTGTGATATCGAAATGCCGAAAATGAACGGCTATGAAACCTGCGCCGCGCTGAAAAATGACCCTCTTACTGCCGAGGCCACCTTAATCATGTCAAGCACGCTTTCCTCCGCTACCGACCAACGCAAGGGCTTTGACGTGGGCGTCGATGCTTTCATTGGAAAACCGGTGCATGTTGAAGGGTTGATAGAAAAGGTCAGTGCGATGCTGGAAAGGTTTCGAGGTGCCCGCGAAAGCATTGTCATTTTGCAAGGCCCTGAAACCAGTGACCAAGATATTGCAGCGGTTTTGAACCTGCAGGGATTTCGCACAAAACGCGTGCCCACCATCGCCGCCTTTCTCAGAGCCGTTCAGCGCAGCACCTGCGATTTGGTGATTTGTGAATTTGAGCCAAGCGATGGTACGATCGTTGACCTGTTTAATGGATTAAACACAAGCGATCTGCCCAGCACCCCGGAGGTGATCGTTCTTTTGCCCGATACCAATGAGGCAAATATCCGGATGGCCTTGAATGCCGGCGCCAAGGCCGCGGTTACCACAGGCTTTGGCGTACATGATTTGGTTGCAAAAGTTGAAAAAACACTCGCGGACCGGCGCACCAAAGACGAACAAGCTCAATTGCAACGTTATGTCTCCAAAGCCTCGTTGAAGGTGGCGCTGGAAAAGGCGGTTTGGGGCGCTGGACAAACCGCCCCGCGCGCCGATCGAAAAACCGTAACCGTGACGTTTATCGACATCATGAATTTTACCCCTCGATGCGAAGCCTATGCCCCGGGTGATGTTGTGGAACAGGTGAATAAGCTGTTCAGCTTGGTAACCCGGACGATCATTAAGCATGGCGGTGATATTGATAAATTCATCGGCGATGCCTGCATGGCCTTTTGGATTCATGATCAAAGCAACAACGCTCAAAAAGCACTGCTTGACACTATGCTTGAAATTAAAGCCAGCCTCAGGACGTTGAACGAAAGTGATCCACGGTTAAAAACTGACCCTTTCGCCCTTAGAATTGGCGCGCATTCAGGCCCGGCAATCCTCTGCGATCTTGGCGCAGCTGAAGCCCGGATCGACCTGACCGTCATCGGTGATACGGTCAATACGGCAGCCCGCCTTGAAGCTGCTGCCAAACTCTATGGCCTGCAAAACTTGCTAGGAGAAAGCATTATCAGCGCTCATCAAGACCGATATTGCACGCGCATGATCGACCGCGTGACCGTGAAAGGCAAATCACAATCTCTGGCCTGTTTTGAACTTATGGATCGCTGGGACGCAGCGTCTGACACGCAAAAAAGATTGGCTGAAACTTTCAACGAGGGATTTTCAAAATACACCAAGGCGGATTTTAAAGCTGCGCATAGCTGCTTTGAAGCCGCCCAAGAGCATGAACCAAAAGGTTTGAACGCCTCGCTCACCCCGTCCAGTTTGTTCTTAAAACGCTGTCAGAACCTGATGGCCAAGCCCCCCAAAACTTGGACAGGCATATGGGACTGGAACGCCCAATAACCCCCATGCAAGACCTAAGCACGCAGGACTATGCGCTGATCAAAGCGCTGTTCTTGAACCTGTTTGGCTTGGTGCTGCCCAAAACCATTCCCCCTGTTGCAAAAACGCGCAGTTTGCAGTTTTTCAATGAGCACGGGGTTACCGATCTGGCGCGCACAATATCGCTTTGGCAAGAAACAAAAGCCACCAGCGCTTTCCAACCTCTGACCGATATTTTCACCGTGAACCATACGTCATTTTTTCGCGAAAACGCCCATTTTAACTATTTATCCCAAACTGCTTTGCCCGCCATCGCGCCCGTTCAGCTGCCCCGCCCAGACCGTCAGCTGCGCATGTGGAGCGCGGCAGCCGCGTCTGGCGAAGAGGCATTTTCGCTCTTATTTGCAGCGCATCAATATTATGGAGATCCATTCTGGGAGATGCAGGCCGGGGTGCTGGCCACAGATATCTCAAGCGAAATGCTGCGCAAAGGCTATTCGGGGCAATTTCAAAATGAACGTTTGCAAAAAATAGCGCCGCAGATTTTCCAATCCTACACCCATAAACAAGGCGAAGACAGGTTCCAGTTTATCAAAAAGGTGCGGAAAAAAATCTTATTCCGCTGGTTTAATCTCGCCAGTGCAAAATTTCCATTCAAGCAGCGTTTCCACATCATTTTTTGCCGAAATGTGATTTTATACTTCAGCGAAGCTCGTCGCGTAACGCTTTTGGAAAACATTTTTAACGCGTTAGAGCCGGGGGGGTTTCTTTTTATCGGCCTGTCTGAAGTGAATATAAAATGCCAAAGGGCTTGCAACAAGTTGCGCCGGCGGTCTTTCGAAAACATCCAGATCTTCCTTAGGGCCTGAATTTTTATGAAGCTCGTTATCATCGCCTCTGACGCGATCATCCGCAAAGCCCTGAGCCAATATTTTTTATCGACAGGCTTGATAGAGGCGACGGCAATGCCTTGCAATGCCAGCCGCGTGCTGCGCTATTTTGCAAAACGCACGCCCGATGTTATTTTGTTAAATCTCGACGTTCACACGCTTGATATTATCTCTGCCCTCGACAAAGCAAAAGGCGAAACAAAAATTCCAACGCTATTCTTGCTGGCCCCCGAATTGCTATCAACGCTTTCCGATAGAAATCTCTCGTTAAAATCACGGCATGCTGATTATTTGATCAAACCAGAGCGCAACCTGATGCGAAATATTCGGTTTTTATTGCCTCAAATTGAAGAAAAAATATGGTTTTTATCGCATGCCCCCACCCGGCCATTACGGGCAAAACCCACCGCCGCTTCGCCGATAGTGGAGCAGGATCCGGTGCCAATACGCCCTTTCCCTCTGCCGTCAATCCCCGAACCGCAAACGATGCCCAAACCGCCGCGCGGCACAGTTTCCTCAAAAAATCAAAAAAATTTGGTCGCCATTGGCACTTCAACCGGGGGAACCAGCGCCTTGATGAGCGTGTTATCCGCCTTGCCCAGAACCTGCCCCGGCATCGTTGCCGTTGTCCATATGCCATCAAGCTTTACCAAAGCCTTTGCAGACCGGTTGGACACATTGTGCAGCATCGATGTTTTAGAAGCCACCGATCATCTACCGGTACGCCAAGGGCAGGCCATTATCGCCTGTGGCGGCAAGCATCTTGAGGTGCAAAAAAGGGGCGCAGGCTATTGGGTTAAGGTCACGCAAGGCGATTTGGTGAATGGGCATTGCCCGTCGGTGGACCGGCTGTTTTTTTCTGTTGCAACCGCCGCAAAGCAACATGCAATGGGCATTTTAATGACCGGAATGGGGCGCGATGGGGCAAAAGGCTTGTTGCAAATCAAAGATGCAGGTGGGAAAACCGTTGCGCAGGATGAAACAACATCCGTGGTATTTGGCATGCCAAAAGCCGCGATTGATCTTGGCGCCAGTGATAAAGTTGTGAAGCTGCAAGATATTGCCGCAGAAATTTTGCACCCATAACCGCTGCTCAGAGTGACCCAGTTATGTTGGATCAGTCCCATGTATGGCGGCGAAATGATGTATGTCCGCCGCGTTTTACTAAGCGGCATCTTCGAGGGAATAAAACCCCAATGTAACCGAACAGGCCGCCCCCTGAGCAATGCACGGGCAAGCCCAAAGACGCCACACTACCAGAGCGAACGCATGCTGTTTGCTCCTGTGGCTATGCCCCCGCAACAATGCGATGCTAAGCGACAGTTCGCCCACCAAAGCCACAGCTTTCGTCAATCTTTGAGATCAATCTGCTTTGAAAACAGAGTGAAACCTGCGATCCGTGTCTTCCTAAAACCTGCAGACACGCGCGGCGAAATCGTTGAAAACCCTTGCCCTTGCGAGACAATGCACATCTTACCCCTCGCATCAGTCACGGAGGCAAACCACGCGCGGGATTTATCGTTTTGATAAATTTCGACCAATGTCCCTTGACTCGATAAACCCCAGAATAGCAATTGGAAATCAGGCATTTTGTGTAGAAATGACGATCGGTGTTCACAGGCAAAACCAGGGCTGACAAACAAGAACAGGGCGATGAGATATTTCATACAAACCTCCTAAAACGGGCTGGGGTTTCACTAGAGAAAATATCTCACTCATTCCTCATGCCTCCGCACGCTGTTGCGCCTAGACCCGCGATCATCAAACTATTGGGCGCCTCGGGGTATTTTTCTTAAAGGCTAGAAAAGACCTTATTGGGGTTCCGAAAATCTTAATATCCGATCGCTTTGCGCAGCATGTTCAATGCCACGGCGCAAATGAATATTGCAAAAATACGGCGCAATTTTGTAGCGTCTAACCTATGCGCCAAACGCACGCCCAAAGGCGTGGTGATCAACGTCATGGCAATGATCAATCCAAAAGCCACAAGATTCACTGCCCCCAGCGAATAGGGGGGGCGTGAGGCCGCCTCAATATCAACAAAGAAGAAAGACACCACCGAGGGCGCCGCAATCAACAAACCAAAGCCGGATGAGGTGGCAACGGCTTGGTGAATGGTTTTTCCATGAAGCGTCATCAGCGGCACGCCCAGACTGCCACCACCAATGCCCATCAAAACTGATATGAATCCAATCATCGGCGATAAGAGAGCCCGGGCCCATCCAGATGGCATTTTCGTGCCAAGGGTCCAATCCGAGCGGCCAAAAACCATATAAAATCCAATAAACAAACCAAAACCACCAAAAATCCACTGCAAGGTGATCGATCGCAATTGCGTTGCGAACAGCACCCCAAACACCGCACCCAGCGCGATCCCCGGGGCCCAAAGTTTCAGCAGCTCCCAATCAACACCAGCCTGGCGATGGTGGCTGATCAAAGAGCGTAATGAGGTAACGACGATCGTCGCCAAAGAAGTGGCCAAGCACACCTGCATCGTATCATCGCCCGCATAACCAAGGCCGGTGAAACTGTAAAAAAACGCCGGTACCAGAACCATGCCGCCGCCCACGCCAAATAATCCAGCCAGCAGGCCCGCAAAGGCACCCACCACCGACAGCAAGATAAACATTTCCAGCATAGTCACATATTTTCGTTTAATACCCGAGGCTTGCAACGCTTACCTTCAAAACCCCTACCGTGACAGCGAAAAATTCAGCCCGCTGGGCATTTGATGCATTTCGAAACAAAATAAATGCTTTACCTTGCAGTCTTTACTTTGCGCGTTATCTTCCTGAGAATTGAGACCATAAGCAACAAGCCGGAGCCCACATGACCCTACAAGAAATGCTCGCATCAGCGCCAGGTGCATCCCCGGCCTTAGGTGCGCCAAATCGCCCTTGGATGCATTTTGACGAATTGAGAAAGCTGTCCCAAACCATTGGAGCCCAGCTTGCCGGTTTTGGGCTTGGACGCGGAGATCGCGTTGCGATCGTGCTGCCAAACGGCCCTGAAATGGCGTCGGCATTTGTGACCATCGCGCAATGGTGCGTGACCGCGCCGCTGAACCCGGCCTATAAGCGCGATGAATACGCTTTTTATATGGAAGATTTGAAGGCAAAAGCCTTGGTCGTGATGGCCGATGATGACGGGCCGGCCGTTGAAGCCGCTGACAAGCTTGGAATTAAAATCCTTCGCCTACACAGTTCTGATGCCAGCCCAGCCGGCGTTTTCTCTTTACGCGGCTCTGCGCTAGCCAGCGCAACTGCTGCTCCGGAACCTGTGCCCGCCCAAGCCGATGATATTGCTTTGATCCTGCACACATCGGGCACCACCTCGCGGCCAAAAATTGTGCCTTTGCTTCACCGCAACCTGACCGCCAGCGGGCACCATATTGCCAGCTCGCTTGCATTAAGCGGCGCGGATCGCTGCTTGAACGTTATGCCGCTGTTTCACATCCATGGTCTGGTTGCCGCTGTTACTGCATCGCTTTGCGCGGGCGCCAGCGTCAGCTGTACAGCCGGGTTTGACGCTTTGAAATTCTTTGGGTTGATGAAAGAGGTTCAACCAACATGGTACACGGCGGTTCCCACGATGCACCAAGCGATCCTGTCACGCGCGGCGCGCAACGCAGATGTGATTACCGAGGTTGGCCTCAGGTTTCTGCGCTCGTCCTCTGCTTCCTTGCCACCGCAAGTTTTTGACGAATTGGTCAAAACCTTCAACGCGCCGGTGATCGAAGGCTATGGTATGACCGAGGCAGCCCATCAAATGTGTTCAAACCCGTTGCCACCGCGCGCGCAGAAACCGGGATGCGTGGGTATCGCAGCAGGCCCGATGGTGCGCATTGCCTCGGAAAGCGAAGATCATTTGATTGAAGATCTGGGAGAAATCGTAATTTCCGGCCCCAACGTCACCCCCGGATATGAAAGCAACCCCGACGCCAATGCCAAAAGCTTTTTTGAAGCTGAGGGCCATCGCTGGTTTCGCACCGGCGATCAAGGTCATTTAGACGCAGAGGGATATTTATGGCTGACCGGCCGGTTAAAAGAAATCATCAATCGCGGTGGAGAAAAAATTTCGCCCCGCGAAGTGGATGAGGTTTTAATGGACCATCCTGCTGTAGCGCAGGCCGTTACTTTTGCGCTGCCACATCCAAAACTTGGCGAAGATGTGGCCGCTGCAGTGGTGCTGCGCGACAATGCTGATATTGAAGCGGCAGAGATCCGCAAATTCACGCAAGAGCGGCTTGCCGCGTTTAAAGTGCCCCGTAAGATTCTGATCTTGGATGAGATTCCAAAAGGTGCAACCGGTAAATTGCAACGGATCGGCCTGCATGAAAAGCTTGGATTGGCTGAGAGCGCATGACGAAAATATGCATATTTGGTGCCGGCGCCATCGGCGGCTACATGGCCCATGCGTTGATCAAAGCAGGGGCGGATGTCTCGCTGATTGCCAGAGGCCCGCATCTTGAGGGGTTGCGCGACAATGGTCTCACCCTGATAAAAGAAGGCGTGGCCGAAACCCTCCCTGTGAGGGCCACGGACACACCCGAAGAGCTTGGCCGCCAAGATTATGTGATCAGCGCTCTGAAAGCGCATTCCGTCGCCCCTGTGATCGACCGGTTCAAACCTTTGCTGGCGGAGCACACGGCGCTGGTCCCGGCGGTGAATGGCATACCTTGGTGGTATTTTTACAAAGCGGGCAGCGACAGCGCGATGGAAAACCGATGGCTGGAAACCTCGGATCCTGGGGGCATGCAATGGGCCGCCTTTGGCCCTGAGCGGGCGATTGGATGCGTGGTCTATCCTGCCTGTGAAATTTCGGCACCAGGCCAAATCACATTAAAATCGGGCGATCGGTTCACCTTAGGCGAACCTGATGGTCAGCGCAGCGAGCGGGTGATGAAACTGTCAGAGCTATTGCGCGCGGGGGGGTTGCGCGCGCCCGTAAAGCCCAGATTGCGCGATGAAATCTGGATCAAGCTTTGGGGCAATTGCTCTTTTAACCCGGTCTCAGCGCTGACCGGCGCCAGTTTGGATCTGATTGGCAATGATCCTGCCAGCCGCGCGGTGATCCGTGATGCGATGATCGAATGCCGCAAAGTGGGCTTGGCCGTCGGCGCACGGTTCAATGTGGATATTGAGCGGCGCATCCAAGGCGGCGCCGATATTATAGGCCATAAACCATCAACACGGCATGATGTTGAATTGGGGCGCCCGATGGAATTGGATGCGCTGACCAGCACGGTGCTGGAATTGGCCCGCCGCCTAGAAATAGAAACGCCAACCTTGAACGCGATCAGCGCGTTGGTGCGCCTGCAAGGCAGCGTTCTGGGGCTTTATGACAAGCAAGAGTCGATAGAAACTGCGATTAACAGCCCCTATGTGCCAGCCGAGGGCGGGTAAGCCGGTTTAGCAGTTTTTTCAGGCACGCGGGCGGCAGGTGAATGGCCGCTAAGCCGCTTCGCGCTCGATCACTTGTTGCAGCGCCTCTAAAACCAGCTCGGGGCCATCGCAATGCGCGCGCTCGGATAAAACCCGCCGCCATCCGCGGGCGCCTGGGCGGCCTGTAAACAGACCCAACATATGCCGTGTTATTTGATTAAGCCGCCCGCCATTTTCGATATGGGCATGGATATAGGGCATCATCTGATGCACCACATTGACCGGATCTATTACCCGATCCTGCCCGAAAATAACAGCATCCGCATTGGCGAGAAGATCGGTTGGCTGATGATAGGCCGCACGGCCAATCATCACCCCATCCAATCCCGCATCTAGGAAATTTTGCGCCTGATCCAACGCGGTTACACCGCCATTGATCGACAAGTGCAGCGCCGGAAACAGGCCTTTCATCTGCAACACTAAACCATAATCAAGCGGAGGGATATCGCGGTTTTCTTTCGGGCTAAGGCCCTCTAGCCAAGCTTTACGCGCATGGATGATAAAGCGCCCGATACCCGCCCCTGAAACACGCGCCAAAAACTCGGGCAGTATCTGCTCGGGAATTTGATCATCAACGCCGATCCGGCATTTGACCGTAACCTCAATATTCACAGCAGAGCGCATGGCCGCGCAGCATTCAGCCACAAGCCCGGGTTCGCGCATCAATACAGCGCCAAAGCGACCCGATTGTACCCGGTCAGAGGGGCATCCAACATTGAGGTTGATTTCATCATATCCGGCCTCGGCGCCCAGTTTGGCAGCCTCTGCCAATTCAGAAGGGTCCGAGCCCCCCAATTGCAACGCCACCGGATGTTCAGCCGGATGGTAATCGAGCAAATGCAAGGCCCGTCCGCGCACCAATGCAGGCGCCGTGACCATTTCGGTATAGAGCAGCGCATTCTGGCACAATAAGCGATGCAAATAGCGGCAATGCCGATCCGTCCAATCCATCATCGGCGCCACGCTCAGCCGGGCCGCGTGATGCAAATTCTGCGAAGAGGCCATGGGGCGCGTAAGCATAAAGACACATCCTAGGGTTTGCGTGCCATCCTCCTAACGCAGGAATACGCCTTTTTGCAAGCAAAGCGGTGAGACGCTTTTAATGCGGATTTCACGCAAAAGCCGCGCCGATCTGCCACGCTGTCAGAAGCTCTTGCATAATCAGGGCACCATATCCCCACGTATCGGCGTGCCCGCTGCCGGCAATCCACACAGCGCGTTTGCAACACATCCCCTTGAATAGTGCTAGGCTGCCTCGCTAAGCGCTTGGCGGCGCAGCGCATAAATACCCGATGCCACAATAATCAACGTGCCGATTGCAGTCCAAAAATCGGGGATCTGCGCGAATACCAAATATCCATAGAAGGTGCTCCAGATAATCAAGCTATATTGCACCGGCGCCACCACAACGGCTTGCGCAAGGCTCAGCGCTTTGATCACCGAAAATTCACCCAAAGCGGCCAGAATGCTCATCGCCAGCAAGAGCAGCCCATCGCTTGAAAAATCCGGCATCCGCCATACGAAGGGCAACATCAACGTGATCAAACTCATGCTGGTAATCGCCGTATAGGCCACTGTCGTGGATACTGGATCCGCATGGCTTAAAAACCGCGATAGCACCTGCCGGCAGGCGAAGAAAAACGCAGCGCCCACCACCAAAAACACCGCAGGATGCAACACATCCTGCCCCGGGCGGATCACAACCAAGGTTCCCACAAAACCCAAAATCACCGAAATCCAACGCCGCAGCCCAACTTTTTCTTTCAGAACACTCACCCCCAATACGATCACGATAAAAGGGGCGACGAAGCTGACCGCTGCGGCATCAGCAAGCGGAACGTAGCGCAAAGCCATCACAAATAAACAGGCCGATCCTGCTGCTGTTGCCCCGCGCATCACCTGCAATAACGGCTGCTTCGACACCAAAAAAGCCGGGCCGCGTAATAGCAAAAATACAACGACGCCGCATAGAAGCCCCAATTGGCGGAACCAAACGATCTGAATCGGGTGCATGCCATCAGATAAAAACTTTGTCATCGTATCCACAGCCGAAAACAAAAACATGCCAAAAGCCATAAAACAGATGCCCATGAAACTGTCAGAGCGCATATGCCGCGCTCCGATCTTGCTTTGTGGCATGCAGGCAATTGCGCGGATCACAAAGCGCCGCGCCACATGAAAAAGCGATCGCAATTTCAGCCCGGGCATTACGCGCCCGGCGTGCCGCACGGTTTGCCAAACCCGCAGTTCGATCATCATGTGCGCGGACCACAGACATTGTTGGACCTTTTCAAACAAAGATATGGATGAACAGCCTGTACCCATATAAACGCTGTATCGCCAGTTGCCTCCTCCCAAAAGACAACCGGCGATACCGGCACTCTCGTATTGGCTACAGGTGCTGGAGGCAGAGTTTACACAAAGCGGTCGGAAAAGAAAGCCCCTAGTCAAGCGTCGTTTTTTTGAGGGTCTAAGATATCCCCTGACACATGCGCCTCGTCTCAGGAAACGTAAGCAGCCCATAGGGTGCTGCGCTTAAAAGCTTGATCAAACACCGATGAGCTGATCAAAAAACATCACCGGCAAGACTTTACAGCTAAGCGCAATGAAAAAATTGAAAAAAAACCTTTATTTTAAATCTATTACATTGTTTAAAAGTGTCACAGCGATATTCATATGAGGGTCAAATGAAACAGATCGAATTAGCCTATCTCCCCGTTATTGGTCGTGGAGAACAGATAAACCTCATCTGCGCTCTGCATGGCATTGAGTTAAATTATCTTCTTTCCAGCCCGATGGGGGAAGATTTCGATAAAGACACGCAAGCGCCCTTTGGAATTATTCCTTGGATGAAGGATATGTCGAACGGGTTGGAATTGAACGACTCGATGGCGATTGTGCAATATTTGGTCGCCCAATATCCCGGCCCGTTAACGCCCAAAAACAATGAAACGGCTGCCCGCATCAACATGTATTGGGCTTGGGTGCAGGATTACTATTCCTTTGTTTTATCGCCCTTCCACGATATTATTACGGGGCATAATGAAACCTTTTGGAGAAATCTGCGTTTAACTGACAGCCTGGCTGATGGCGGCAAAGATGCGGGTATCGCCAATCTGACTAGGCTGCATAAAAGCCGCTTTGAATTTCTTGAAAAGCATTTGAGCGCGCAAAAAGCAGGGCCGTTTTTAACTGGAGACACCTGCTCTTATGCCGATATCTTCCTCTATACCTGCGTACGCGCCGTTCAAGAAACCGGGGGTTTTGGTATGTTAAGAGAGGCCTGTGGGGGCGACCCATTTGCAGAATTCCCAACCATTCTCAGCATAACAGAGGCAGTCGGCGCGCTCAGCACCGTAAAAGACAGCGCCGCCAAATTTGCGCAATGTCCCATTTAAGGCGGCGTCTGTAAAAAACGCCAAAAAAACGATCCAGCCCATCCAATATGGCAGCAGCTTGCGCTGATCCCAAATTTTAGAACCAGCAAGCCTTCGGTCAGACCGCTGTGAACGTGATACGGTTTCACAGCGGTCGGTTCTGTGTTTCAATAGTGCAGAACAAGCGCCTCCAGCGCTGCGGCGCGCGTTAGGCTTACGCAGCAACGCTTATGATGGCAGCGGGCGCAGGCAAGTCACGCCTGGAATAGCCCCCTGCAAGTGGTCCACCAACTGGGATAGTTTTGTTCCACAAATTGGAGGATCAGCGATGGCTGGGAAACGAGAGAAGCCCGAAGAGATAGTATCGAAGCTTCGGCAAGTTGAAGTTCTGCAAGGGCAAGGGATGACGATAGCGGATGCGGTGCGCCAGATCGGCGTGACACAACAGACGTTCTATCGATGGCAGAAACTGTATGCCGGGATGGGTTGGTCTCAGCTCAAGCGTCTGAAGGAGCTTGAGAAGGAGAACCAACGGCTGCGGCGGGCGGTGTCCGATCTGACATTGGACAAGCTCATATTGAGCGAAGCTGCGAGGGGAAACTTCTGAGCCCTTCGCGTCGTCGCAAGTGCATCGATCATGTACGGCAGGAGCTGGACGTGTCTGAGCGTCGTGCCTGCCGCGCCTTGGGGCAGCACCGTTCGACACAAAGAAAGGTTCCGCAAGGCCGGGCTGATGAAGAGCGGCTGACCGATGATATCATTGAACTGGCCGACAAATATGGCCGCTATGGTTATCGCATGGTGACGGGTTTGCTGAACAACGCTGGCTGGCATGTGAACCACAAGCGGGTCGAGCGCATCTGGCGACGTGAAGGGCTGAAGGTCCCACAAAAGCAGAGAAAGAAGGGGCGGCTTTGGCTGAACGATGGAGCGTGCGTGCGCCTCAAGCCTGAACGTGCGAACCATGTCTGGTCCTATGACTTCGTCCAGGATCGCACTGCTGACGGGCGGCCCTATCGGACACTGAACATCATCGATGAATACACAAAGGAGGCGCTGATGATCCGCGTCGATCGCAAACTCAACTCAACCGATGTGCTGGATGCATTGACAGACCTGTTCATCCTGCGCGGCCCTCCAGAATACATAAGATCCGACAATGGGCCGGAATTTATCGCCCTGAAAGTGCGGGACTGGATCGCTGCCGTTGGCGCCAAGACGGCTTACATCGAACCTGGATCACCCTGGGAAAATGGATACTGTGAAAGCTTCAACGCCCGGTTCCGCGACGAGCTGCTTAATGGCGAACTGTTCTACAGCTTAAAGGAGGCCCAAATCCTGATCAAGAAATGGTGCATTCACTACAACACAGTCAGGCCGCACAGTTCATTGGGCTATCGTCCGCCTGCACCGGAAAGCATCGTTCGGATGGACCAAAGGCCAATAATGCACTAACATTCAAACCGGATCACCAAATGGGGGCACGCCACGCCCCTCAAATAAGAGTGATAAATCGGATCCACATCCACACAAGCACTGCCGTTGACGGGATCCAAATTATCGCGCGCATTGGAAATCCACCATTGATCGCTAAGTGATTGAAAAATATGTGGTAAAATGAATGGATTGTGCGGAGGTAAAAATACCAATAGGCCAATTGTACGAAATACGCGTCGCCCGTATTTGTCACAAATATTGAAATGCAGACGGTGTAAAACAAAACTGGAAACTCAAATAAATTTGTAAGGTTTCTCTGAGAGTTGCGTAACACCACGCTTCCATTATCAAAGGGAGGATGGCGGTGTTCTTCTCCATCAACAGATGCATCGCTCGAAGTAAGATAGATTTCTTTGAGCCTGATGCCGGTGGAAAATAAAAACACGGTGGCCGTTAAACACATCATGTAGAACATGGGCATAAATATTTCTGTCATTTTTAAGACACTCCACTGGGCTGATCTATGGCCGCTTCACGACCATCGATGTTTTAGAGCTTCGGGATCAACTGGGTAAAGATCCTGACGGGTTTGCAGCGATCCATGTTTCTTTATCCTCTGCGCCACTGCCGCTTGAAACAACGCGAGCTAGCGCAGATTTTCGCTTAGAAATTGCTTCTTATATCCTCGAAATGATCTTCCCATCCGCCATCCGGTATAAAAGTATCATCAAAAGATTGTTGTTTTGACAGCTCGGTTTTGTAGAAAACTTCCTCGCATTTTTCGCGCAACGCTTCCAAAAAATAACCGTCTTCCTTATCAAGAATACCGTTTTTGCGCAGGCTGGCATCGCGCAGCTTGGTTATACGCGCCAACTTGGTTTCCCAAAACTCGATTTGATCTTCATCTGCGTTTTCTTGCGCCAAACCCAATGCAAATTCGCCAAAATGCATGCATTGATACAGCAGCGTTTGATGCGTTTGAAACAGTTTTGCTTTTCCAAAACCAAACATGAATTTTCCCTATCATATCCCAATATATCGATGCGCCTTTGGCAAGCATCCGCATGACCAAACTACCATAACGAAAGTATTTTATCTAGGACAGGTTTTTTACCAATCCAACTGCCTGTCTGCGCGGCGTCTTTTTTGCCAACGGCGCATATTCTCGGCCTTGCCCCCTAGCCCGCAAATCGTCGACAGCACGGAACAATCGTTGCCCTGCCCGCTGCAAAACGCGCCAATCCAGTCAGAGCCAAACCATTTTATAAGGGAGCGAGGGTTGATTTTGCCTTCAATTGAACGTGATCTATCGGTAAGGCGCGTAAAAAAACCCACGTATACGTCTAGACCCGCGCGCGTGGGGGGCATAGACCATTGGCAAGGCGAACAGGCCGCTTAGATTTTCGTGGCGGCTGACGGGAAAGGCAACATATGCATATTTTTATCACCGGCATTGCAGGTTTTATTGGTGCAAACGCTGCCGAGCAATTGTTGAAGGCTGGGCACCGCGTGACGGGTATTGATAATTTAAACGATTATTATGACCCGCAATTGAAGCAGGCTCGGCTTGCGCCATTGACCAGACATTCCAATTTTCGGTTTCATCACGCCGCGGTTGAAGACCCGGATGTGCTTAAAAACCTATTTGAAGCCAATGGTTTTGATGCAGTGATCCATTTGGCTGCGCAGGCCGGCGTGCGCTATTCAATCGAAAATCCCCGCAGCTACCTTAACAGCAATTTGATCGGTACGTTCGAACTGTTAGAGGCCGCCCGCGCCCATCCGCCCAAACATATGTTGCTGGCCTCCACCTCTTCTGCCTATGGCGCCAATGAGGCGATGCCCTATCAAGAAACGCAGCGCGCCGATCATCAAATGTCGTTTTACGCCGCCACCAAAAAATCAACCGAGGCAATGGCTCATTCATACGCGCATCTATACCACTTACCGATCACGATGTTTCGGTTCTTTACCGTCTACGGTCCTTGGGGGCGCCCCGATATGGCGCTTTTTAAATTCACCGACGCTATTTTGAACGATCGACCCATTGATGTGTATAATCATGGCAATATGCGCCGTGATTTCACCTATGTGGATGATTTGGTGCAAGCGCTGATACTTTTGATCGAAACCCCGCCTTCAGACACACCAGTAACGGCAGAGGACAGCCTGTCGCCTGTTGCGCCGCATCGGGTGCTCAATATTGGCAACAATGCGCCCGTCGCATTGGAAGAATTTATTGCTGCGATCGAAACCGCCACTGGGCGCTCTGCAACGCGCAATTTGATGGATATGCAAGCAGGCGACGTGCCCGCGACCTGGGCCGATACAAGCCTTTTGCAAGCCCTCACCGGGTACCAACCGAAAACAGACATTCAGACCGGTGTCCGAAAATTTGTTTACTGGTATAACAGCTATTACAGTTAGGGTTTGAACGGCGCGGCAAAGCGCCGTAAAATGATGCACACCTAAAGGATGAAACACGATGCCAGATCCCGCCGCGAGCAGTATCCTGCAACATGCGCAGCGCGTCTTAGACACCGAAGCCGCCGCCCTGGCCAAACTGGCGAGGCATTTACCAGCTGATTTTCAGGCCGCAACCGAAGCTATGCTGGCCTGCCAAGGGCGGGTGATCGTTTCAGGAGTTGGGAAATCTGGCCATATCGGGCGCAAAATTGCGGCCACATTTGCCAGCACCGGCACACCCTCCTATTTCATCCACGCAACCGAAGCCAGCCATGGTGATCTTGGGATGATTGGCCCGCAGGATCTCTGCCTGCTGATTTCCAATTCCGGCGAAACCGCCGAGCTGAAAGATATGATCGCGCATACGCGGCGGTTTTCAATTCCAATGGCCGCGATTTCCTCGAATGGTGCAAGCACGCTGAGCAAAGCTGCAACCTTCAAACTCACGCTTCCCGATGCGCCCGAGGCCTGCCCGATTGGCTTGGCCCCAACCACCTCAACAACTTTGGCATTGGCCTTGGGCGATGCCCTCGCGGTTGCCTTGATGCAGCAGCGCAACTTTCGCGCCGAAAACTTTCAAACCTTTCATCCCGGTGGCAAGCTGGGTGCCCAAATGATGCGCGCGGGCCAGTTGATGCATGGGCCGGAAAAACTGCCGATTGTCTCAGCCAAAAGCTCGATGGCGGACACCTTGCTGGAAATGACATCCAAGGGCTTTGGCGTGGCCGCTCTGATTGAAAATGATAGGCTCACCGGGTTGATATCAGATGGGGATTTGCGCCGTCATATGCAGGGCTTGATGGATAAAACCGCAGCTGACATTGCCAGCCCGACCCCGATCACTATCGCCGAAGATGATTTTGCAGCAGATGGGCTGCGAATAATGAACACGCATAAAATCTCGGTCCTTATCGTGGTGGATAACGCTGGAACAGCCTGTGGTATATTGCATATCCACGATTTATTGCGCGCGGGCGTGGCATGAAAACCAGCATTATCATCCCCGCCCGCTATGCCAGCTCTCGTTTTCCTGGAAAGCCCCTGGTACAACTGCAACTGCCAAATGGCGCGCAAAAGTCGCTTATCGAGCTCAGTTGGCAGGCAGCCAGAGCTGTCAAGGGCGTTGAGGATGTGTTTATCGCCACGGATGATCGCCGCATCGCCGAGGCGGTAGAGCTGTTTGGGGCCAAGGTTATCATGACCTCAGAGCAATGCGCGAATGGCACCGAACGCTGCGCGGAAGCGGTGGAAAGGGCAAAGTTGACCTCAGACCTGATTGTCAACTTGCAAGGCGATGCGCCGCTCACCCCGGCTTGGTTTGTTGAAAAGCTCATCAAGGCGATGCAAGACGATCCGACCGCAGAAATGGCCACGCCGGTCTTGCGCCTTGATCGTCTGACGCATGGGCATTTCTTGGAAGACCGCCGCAACGGGCGGGTGGGCGGGACCACCGCGGTTTTCGACAACAACCAGCACGCGTTGTATTTTTCAAAAGAGGTGTTGCCCTTTATCGATCTCAGCGCGCTGCCCAATGCAGCCCCCCTGCCCGCCTTTCATCATGTGGGCGTTTACGCCTATCGGCCCAGCGCCTTGGCGGAGTATTTAACCTGGCCACAAGGTCCTTTAGAAGGTCTGGAAGGTTTGGAGCAGCTGCGCTTTTTGGAAAATGGGCGCAAGGTCAAATGCGTCGAAGTCGACGCACGCGGCAAAGTGTTTTGGGAATTAAACAACCCCGAAGACGTGGCGCGAATAGAAAGCGTGATAGAGGGTTGATATGCAGGATAAAATCATAAAAGTAGGCAATATTGCCATTGGCGGCACCAACCCGTTCGCGCTGATCACAGGCCCCTGCCAGCTGGAAAACCGCAATCACGCCTTCATGATGGCCGAAAAAATTGCTGAGGCCTGTGCAAAAAGTGGTACCCAATTCATCTTCAAGGCGAGCTATGATAAAGCCAATAGATCTTCAATAAACACGCAGCGGGGCCTTGGAATTGAAGAAGGTTTGCGCATTCTGAGCGATATACGCGCGGCATTTGGCTGCCCCATTCTAACCGATGTGCATGAGGCAGCGCAGTGCCAAACAGCCGCCGGCGTGGTGGATATTTTGCAAATTCCCGCATTTTTATGCCGGCAAACCGATTTGCTTTTGGCGGCGGGAAAAACCGGCCGCGCAATCAACGTTAAAAAAGGCCAGTTTTTGGCGCCTTGGGATATGCAGAATGTGGCCGATAAAATCGCCAGCACCGGCAATGATCGAATTTTGCTCTGCGACCGGGGCACCTCCTTTGGCTATAACACTTTGGTCAGTGATTTTCGCGGCCTGCCGATTATGGCCAATACTGGTTATCCGGTGGTGTTTGACGCCACGCATTCGGTTCAACAACCGGGCGGGCAAGGCAATACATCAGGGGGTCAGCGCGAATTCGCGCCGGTTCTGGCCAGAGCCGCCTGCGCGGTTGGCATTGCTGCGCTGTTTATCGAAACCCATCAAGACCCGGACACCGCGCCAAGCGATGGCCCAAATATGATTCCTGTCGATCAAATGGGTGATTTGATCAAAGAACTGCGCGGGTTTGATGCGCTGCGCAAAAGCCTCTAGAAAGCTCAAACCACCCTATCTACGAAGCGAGTGATGGAAGCCAAAGCACGATCGAGGGAAAGCTGACCAAAAGCGCAATCGTCACTGCATCCGCAAGGAAAAAAGGCATAACCCCTTTGAACACGTCTTGAACGCTCAAATCATCACGCACACCCGCCACCACAAAGCAATTCAAACCGATGGGTGGCGTGATCAAGCAAAACTCGGCCATTTTCACCACCAGAATTCCGAACCAAATCGCGCACATCGTGCCAGACATGCCAAAGGCGCTATCTGCGGCAGAGACCATTTCCCCGCCATTCAGCGCCATCACCGCCGGATACACGACCGGCAAGGTCAGCAATAACATCCCAATCGCATCCATAAACATGCCCAGCACCGCATAGGCCAATAGGATGCAAATCAAAATTAACATGGGCGCCATATCCAGCGATGTAATCCAATCCGAAAACGCATCAGGCAGTTTGGCAAAGCCCAAAAACCGCACATAAATCAAAACACCCCAGATGATAGTGAAAATCATCACCGTCAACTTTGCGGTTTCCAACAAGGCTTCACCCAGCTGCTTCCAGCGCATCCCCCGATAGAGCGCCATCACAAACACGATAAACGCACCGACCGCGCCGCCTTCCGTCGGCGTGCCCCAAGCTTCGCCAAACGGGTTGTAAACGAAGAAAATAATGATCACCACAACGGCCACAATCGGCAGCGCCGGCGGCAGGCTTTCGAAGCGTTCGCGCCAGGTGAACCCGGATACTGGCGGCCCTACTGTTTTAAAACTCACCGCGATTCCAATGATTAAAGTGGCATAGATGATGGCCGAAAAAGCGCCCGGAATGAAGCCCGCAAGCAACAGCTTGCCCACATCTTGCTCAACGATAATCGCATAGATCACCAGAATGGCAGAGGGCGGGATCAACGAGGCCAGCGTTCCTCCAGCGGCCACAACACCCGCCGCAAACTGCTTATTATAGCCAATTTTCAACATCTCCGGAATGGCGATCCGCGCAAACACCGCCGCCGTGGCCACCGAAGCGCCCGACACCGCCGCAAAGCCCGCAGTTGCAAACACCGTTGATACCGCCAAGCCACCGGGCACCCAGGCAATCCAACGTTTGGCCGCTTCGAACAACGCCACGGTCAATTTTGCATAATAGGCCAGATAACCGATCAATATAAACACCGGAATTAGGCTTAGAACCTGCGCGCTTACCTTGGAATGCGGCGTCAATCCCGCCACTTTCACGCTGATTTGCAAGGCTTTTCCGAACTTCGCAGGGTCATAATCAAACCCATTCCACCGTAGCCATACCAAGCCAACAAACCCCGCCAGACCTGCCGCGAAGGCCACGCGCATCCCGAGCAGCACCATAACCAGCATGCCCGTGCTGACATAAAGGCCGATCGTAATATTATCCATCAATCCGCCCCTTCCAACGCCTGCGCTTCAAGCTTTGCCTGCTCGGCCACGCTTAGGGTCAAAGGTACGGCAACCGGGTTTTCCAAGCCAAAGATCAAAGCCCGGCCATATCCAAACGCCTGCAACAGCAACCGCAAGCACAACACCGCAAAGGCCACGGGAACAATAAGCTTTGAGGGCCAGACTGGAATGCCGATATCAACTGAGCTGTCACGGCTACATAAAGGGCGGGCGCAGTCAAAAGAGCGATCAAAATGCTCCCATGCTCCCCAAGTAAGAGCCATCATCAAGACCAAAATCAATAATACAGATAGCAGCTCAAACAGCCAAAGCACGCGCCCTTTTAAGGCCGAGACCAGCATGTCCATGCGGATATGGGTACCATCACGTTGCACGTAAGAGACGCCCATGATCGCGATGACGGGCATTGCTGCTTCGATGTAATCAACATAGCCCGCTAAGGGAGAGGCGAAAAATTTACGACCTGTCACCGAATAAGCTGCCAAAAACATCAATGAAAAAATCGCCAGCCCGCTAATCAAGGCGCAAAATCGCTCAATCGGAAGCAAAGCGCGATCAAGCCGGCTCAGAAGGCTTGAATCTTCTAGTACCGCCGCAGATCCTGCCATTTCACCCTCCGAGCTTTTAGATATAAGCAGACCGCCCCGAT
The DNA here is from genome assembly GCA_039640495.1 of Rhodobacteraceae bacterium IMCC1335. NCBI lineage: Bacteria > Pseudomonadati > Pseudomonadota > Alphaproteobacteria > Rhodobacterales > Paracoccaceae > Rhodobacteraceae bacterium IMCC1335. The sequence goes on along the minus strand of CP046864.1, from coordinate 1,106,323 downwards.
CCGGGGCGGCCCATCATTTTTCTTAACTGGTTTAATTGGCCGCTTTGGCCTCTGCCAAAGTGGACATCACCAGATCATAGAGCTCTTGACCTGGCAGCCCCTGAGCTTCCATGTCTGCGATCCAAGCATCGCGGATCGGATCCGCTGCTTTGGCGCGGAACGCATCGATTACATCGGCACTAATCTCAACTTTTGTCACGCCTTTCTCAGCCAAGACGGAATCCCATTTGGCCAACAACTCACCATAATTGGCTACGTAATGATCAAGCGCTTCCTGCACAGATCCATCCAACGCTTCGCGATGCGCGTCTGACAAAGACTCATAGGCATCAATATTGACCACGACGGGGCAATTCACCGTGCCGGGGTTCAAATTCGCCGTCCACCAATCGGCTTGGTTGATTGTACCGAAAGACAAATGCGCGTGCTGCGCAAAGGCCACCGTGTCAACAACGCCAGATTCCATCGCTTGATAGGCTTCTGTTGCCGTCACCGATGTTGGAACGCTGCCCGCAGCAGCGAAGGCTTTTCCCAAACCGCCAGTGGCGCGCACCCGCATGCCTTCAAAATCACTCAGCGCGGTTCTGGGCTCGCCCGTGCCGACCAAGTTATATTGTGGCATCGGTGAAGTCATCAGCAGCTTCGCATTCCACTGCGCCATTTCTTCGGTGGCGGCGGGATGCGCATAAACAGCAGCAGAAACCGCCACTTCTTGCGCTAGATTTTCAACGCCCAAAAAGGGCAGTTCCAAAACGGTCACGACGCGGTTTTTATCGGCATGATAACCGGCGCAGAACTGCGCCATTTCAAACGCGCCAATACTAATTCCATCGAGGTTTTCTTTGTTTTTGGACAAACCACCATAGCTGATATTCAGCGTGAATTCGCCGTTTGTCTTTTGATCAAGCAATTCGCCCAATTTATGAATATGCTCTGTGAAGGCACGGCGTTTTCCCCACACCGATACGTTCCATTCTTCTGCCAATGTTTCCGTTGCCAACGCGCCCGCGATGGCAAAGACAAATAATTTAGGCATTAACGTTTTCATGTTTTTCTCCCATTCTCACGTGCTCGTAAGGTGTAGCTAATAATCAAAGCCTTCACAACCAGAACAAGCCTCAGCAGGTTGCGCAAAGGCAGCGCACCAGCCTTTCGGCCAAAAAATGAACGTTGTTGTCAGCGATGCTGAAGAAATGCCCTGATGGGTCAGGTCAACCACAGGAAGCGCCTTAAAGACCCCAAGAATATCGCAGCTGTACAGTTTCTAAACCGAAATTGGTTGCGTAGATTCCCGCGTTCGAGCGGTGATCATAGCTCGCTGCAAGCCGGCCTGCTGATCCAAAATCATATCCAACTTCGATCCCTGAACGAAATTCAATAGGGCCGCCCAGATCCTCGCCTGCGCCGCGTGCATAAAGCCCAGACATGAGGTGAACCTGCGCAAAGATCGGCGCAGTTTTAAGGGCTGCTTCGTAGAGTACGCCCACGCCGGCCCAATAATCACGTCTCTGCGTTGCTGAGGCGCCATAGACCATACGCCATGGCCCGTAGGCCCGCCCTGGTTCTTTGCGAAGATAGACTTCTGTATCGACTTGATCCAATTGATAATAGACTTGGCCCGCAGAGATACTGATCCGCTGCGGCACTTGCGACTCGGCATAACAATTGGGCTTGCAGTCCGATAGTGAGATATCTGCAAACCCAGCGAGCAAGGTCAATACTGCAAAAGTTCCGTCCATAATATAGCCCACATCCAACTGGTATCTTCTACACCAGACGAGATTTACGCTGCTAACGCAACGGAGTAAACCCAAAGTGATAAAAAACCTCTAGAGCCGGGAGAGAGGTAAAGAAATCCGCAAAATTTTCTGCCGCCTGAGTTGAATTTTGAGACAAAAGACCGATCGTGTAAATGATAGGCTCATGCGCTTCTTCGGGCACTGACGCCACTTTATGTACCGTGGTTTGCGCAACCAAATCTGAGGCGTAGACGATCGCAAGCCGTGCCTCATTCACCTGTGCCAGCCGCAACGCGGCGCGTACGTGATCGACCTGTAGGATCTGTGGTGCTAAATCGCTCCAGAGATCAAAATAGGTTAACGTCTGATGGGCATAGAGGCCCGCGGGCACGGAGCCCACATGCCCCACCGCCAAATAGCCATCTGCTAAAGCGGCTTTGAAGGTTTCGCGGCGGGTAAAGTCAATATTTTGCTCAGGCTCAACGCTGCTGGCCACCACAAGTTAGTTTGAAAACGCGGGCCGCGCTCGGTTGATGAAGCCTTCCCCCACAAGCAAATTTACCAAAGCGCGATTGACAGAAATGATAAGATCGGCGGGCGCGCCTAAGCGCCGCCACTTGCCAGACACGTAATAATTGGCCGCCCCTCATGCAACGCCGATTGCAGCGCTACACCCTCTTCTAATGCATCTTTTAAACTGGCTGCAGCGAGCATAAACAGAGGTTTTTGCGCCTGTTTCGCCACCGCTATGGCCGCTTTTAAACACAATAAAAAACCCAGAAAACCAATGAAAAATGAGGAAATCGAATATTCATTCGGGTTTTGTGGGGAGCTCCATATCTGACCAGTATTCGGAAAACTTTGGAAAATTCCACGTCATACGATAATGGCGCGATATCACGGGCGTGCCAATTTTCATATCTTTTACCAATGAGGGCTTCAGGGCATGCCCCGAAAAGGTCAGAGCGACCTGTGATTTCCTGCGCGCCTGAACCCAAGGCAAGCGGCATATGAAAGCAGAATAATCCCATCCCACGGTCATATATTCGGTGGTAAATTTACTGGCCAATGCGCGCGAAAAGACCCGAGTTTTTCCGCGGGCAAAGTAACTGATAAAACGCTCATCTGTTTTACAAATACGATCAAGGGGCCATTTATGGGTGATACCACGCCAGCGCACATAGCCAAATTCTTTCTTAAACGCGTCGGGCAGGCCCGCAAATTCTCTGGGGTAGAATGCCATAATCGGACTATTGCCGTAATAGTAGTAATTCTTCGCGAGCAACCGCGCCAAGGGCATGGCCCGCCACCAAGGAATATAATGCCCACGGCACATATACATCCCACCGGTTTTTTCCACATCGGCAACTAATTTTGCCACATCGCCCAAAATCATCGTGTCCAAATCAATAAATACGGTCGGCAGATCCGGATTCAAAACGCCCGGAACGAAAATAGACAGTTTCAGCCGGCAGCCTTTTTTCATCGTTTCATACCAATCGCCCCAATCAGGAAAGGGTTTAACATCAATGAAATCACCCAACCCCTCTGGATCATCGGTCACGCAGACAAAACGCACGTTTCGCGATGCCATCTTCTGCAGATTTAAAAGCGTGTTGTTCACGTGGTTCGCAGAATAACGATCACCCCATTTCACCACCACAACCTGCATCATACCGAAACCTCTTTTTGCTTAGCTCTTAGACCCGCGCCGCCCCTACTGCAAACGGGCGCGCACGCACTATGCATAAAACGTTGCTGACCGCGCTGTCTAGCCCTAATCCATTTAGCCCACGCTCGGCCGGATGCAGCCCAAAGCGTGGCTTTATAAATCCCCCCGCCCGATTGACAGGGCTTGAGCCCGCCCACCCTGCTGATAATATGCTGTCAACCTGTTGGCTCGGCGCCTTTAGAGGCCGGTTTTACAGCGCGGGTTTCTATCCAAATATTGATATAATTGGCACCAAAAATCACCAAAGCTCCAAGCACCACATAGATGTCAATCACCTCACCATATAGGCTAAAGCCGACCAACATGATCACCGGCAAACGCAATAAATCAACCGGCACCACAACGGTGGCCGGGGCTAAAGACAAAGCGCTGGTCAAGCATAAATGCGCAAATAATCCAGCGCAGGCAATCAGCACGACCCAAGGCATGTTGCTGAAAGATGGCAATGCGATATCGCCATCAGCGCCCGCGCAAACAGCCCCAAAGACCAGCTGCATCAACGTCATGTAAAACAAAACTGTCCAAATGGTTTCGCTGCGCGTCAATTGTTTTGTCGCCATAATGGATCCGGCGAATCCAATCGCGGCCATCGCACCTGCCACTACCCCCCAACTTAGCGTATCGGGCGTGGGGCGGGTGACCAGTAGCACCCCAAGCAACCCCAAAGCACCGGCGAGCATGCGGGTTTTGCTCAATGTTTCGCCAAGCACCAAGGGAGCCAAGAGTAAAACCCATAAAGGCGCGGTGAACTCCAAGGCAAATACCTCGGCCAGCGGCACCACAGTAATGGCAAAAAACCATAAATTCTGACCGGTAAAATGGCAGATATTGCGCACCAGATGAACGGGTAGATGCCGCGTTGAGATCTCTTTGACTTGGCCAAAATAGACGCCAAAGGCCAGCACCAAAACCGCCCCGACCACGCTGCGAAACAGCATGATTTCAAACGTATCAAGTTGGAAGCTAACAGCACGCCCGGCAACCGCCATGGCTGTAAAGCTTGCAATCGCCCCGAACATATAAATCGTGGCACGCAGCAGATGCGATTTTTGCGTCGTCACCAGTTTCTACCTTCCTTTTGCATTGCCAGACGGGCCAGATTGTCTTGGCTTTGCAAACCCGTATCGCTCTGTCAGAAGCCACCCGGCTAGAGGGAAGCGCCCGCGTTGTACAGACAAAACAAGGGCCTGCGCTGGTATAAGGGGCGCATCGGGTGCGCCAAAATCAATTTGACCTTGGGCGCTGCACTGTCTACCTAGCTGAAAGATCACAAGAGGCCCAACCGATGATATATTCTTCTGCAGAGCAATGGCAAAACGCGCCGCATAAACGGGTGGTGCTTTTTGGCATGTCAGGTTTGGGCAAAACCTATATGTCCAATATTTTGCGCGACACGGGCGCTTGGTTTCACTATTCGGTCGATTATCGGATCGGCACCCATTACATGGGCGATTACATTACGGATAGCATCAAGCGCAAAGCGATGGATGTACCCTATCTGCGCGAACTTTTATTGTCTGACTCGATCTATCTGGCCTCAAACATCACCTTTGAGAACTTGGCGCCGCTATCCACTTATATGGGCAAACCCGGCACCGAGGCCAATGGCGGCATACCGTTTCAAGAGTATCGCAAACGCCAAGAGCAGCATCGCCGCTCGGAAATCGCCGCGTTGCTCGATACTCCAGAATTTATCGAACGCGCCGAAGAAATATATCAGTATGATCATTTTATCTGCGATTGCAGCGGCTCAATCTGCGAAGTTGTTGACCCATTTGACCGCGATGATCCGGTGCTAAAATCGCTCAGTGAAACTGCGCTATTGGTGTGGATAAGGGGCAACGAAGCGCATACGCAAGAACTCGTTCAGCGCTTTGATAAAGCCCCCAAACCGATGTATTATCACCCTGATTTTGTCGTTTCAAAATGGACTCAATATCTTGCCGACCAAACCCTGCAAGAGCACCAAGTAAATCCAGATAGTTTCATTCGGTGGATCTACGCGGAGGCTCTAGCGCATCGCCAGCCGCGCTATGAGGCAATGGCCAATTGGGGCATTACCGTTGACGCCTCTGAGGTTGCGCGCGCCAAAAGCGAAGAAGATTTTAGCGCTTTAATCGGCCAAGCGCTCGCCGCCAAAGCCGCCCCTGAGCCAGTTTAAGAAAGATGCGTTCAACGTAATTTGGGTATCAGAAAGACAAACAATGCCAATAAAAATTCCCGCCAACCTGCCTGCCTTTCATGTTTTGAAGCAAGAGGGCGTGATGGTGATGAGCGATGATGAAGCAGCCCGGCAGGATATTCGCCCCTTAAACATCGGCCTCTTGAATTTAATGCCAAAAAAAATTCAAACCGAAAACCAATTTTCGCGCTTGATTGGCGCAACACCGCTGCAAATTAATCTATCTTTGATCCGGATGAGCGAACATCACACCAAAAACACTGCGGCAGAACATATGAGCAGTTTCTATCGCGCCTTCCAAGACGTCAAAGCAAGCGGTGAAAAATTTGATGGCCTGATCATCACCGGAGCTCCGATCGAGCATCTGCCCTTTGAGCAGGTGACCTATTGGGATGAGCTTCAAGAGGTGTTTGAGTGGACGCAATCGCATGTGCACGCAACCTTTGCGGTCTGTTGGGGTGCAATGGCGATGCTCAACCATTTTTATAAAATACCCAAATATGATTTAACTGCAAAGGCCTTTGGATGCTTTGCACAAACCAATCTGGATCCGACCTCCCCTTTTCTAAGGGGGTTTTCGGATCAATGCGTTATCCCAGTGAGCCGCTGGACCGAAATCAACCAAACCGATATTGATCGCCATTCCGGCTTGAGCACGCTTTTGGGCAGCCCCGAGGTTGGCCCCTGTTTGGTGCAAGATCCCGCTCGCCGCGCCTTGCACATTTTCAATCATTTTGAATATGACAGCGACACCCTAAAACAAGAATATGACCGCGATGTTGCATCCGCGATAGATATCAACGTACCGATCAATTATTATCCAAATGATGATCCGAGCAAAGCGCCGCAAAACCGATGGCGCAGCCATGCGCATTTACTTTACGGCAACTGGATCAACGAGATATATCAAACAACGCCTTTTGATCCTGCTCAAATCGGTCAGCCCCTGTCAGACCCGCTTTAATTTTGCGCCTTTTTAGATAGGCGCCACGTATCGGCATCAATGGCCAGACGGGCCTCAACAGCCGCATTTGCAATCACCGAGACCGTTCCGTTTTCGGGATCAGTCACATTCATACCGCCTTTTACAACCGTTACGTTTGCCCGCCCGCGGGGCAGCGATGCGGCAACCACCTGCGCATCCACACGCTCTGGGCACATGGCTGCAATGGTCACATTCACCTCCATCTCAGCATGATCCAACGCCAAGCTGCGAAACAAAACCAGTGAACTGTGATGCAACGCATCTTGTACCGCCCGACACGCCGCTTTCGTGTAATCTTCGCCGTAAAGATCATTGCCGCTGCCCATTTCCAAAATAATGCGTTTCATTGCTGCAGCTCCAAATCAAAAGAAACCAATATCGCGGCATTTGCGATAATCGTCGCAGGCCCGTCGGGCTGGTTTGGTCGCGGTATTTCCAACCCGCCAACGGCCCCTTTTATTGAAACTTGCCCATAAGGAAATAGCGCCTTTAAAGCCGTAAAATCCAATTCATTGGGGTTTGGCACCGCGATTTCAACATCGATCAACATGGCCGCTTTTGGAAATCCAAACGCCTCCGCAAGGCTGACTGAATTATGCCATAAGGCGTCTTCTATCGCCCGCTGCGCGGCCTTCGTGGAACTGCCGCTGCGCAGGGCAGTTCCCATCCCAAGCTCCATAAGCATTCGTTTTTTCGCCAATTTCATCCAACCTCTATCTGAGAAAACCCGCCTTTTTGCCCAAGCCCCCAGGGCGCATTATGGCAAGTCTTTCACAGGCCCTAAGGAATGGGAAGCGCCAAAGGCGGCCATATCTTAAAGCATTTGGCCAATTACGACACAGCGTCGCAAATAAGCCAGACTCAAAGCTTATAAACGTCAAAACTTGGCCCACTGATTCAAGGATCTGGCATATGCAAGCTGAAGCTTCGATTATTCAACTAATCTGCTGTACTATCGGCGCGGAACGCGGCCGGGCGGCCCGTGGTGCTCCGATCACTTAGACGCCACCCGCGCCATTTCAATTTTGCAAATCACTCTTTGGACGAAGCCATGACAGAACAAATTATCCGCCGTGCAGGAGGGCGCTCTGCCCGAAGATCTGCGCGCAGCGCCCCCCTCGCCGATCACTTGCGCCCCGTACGTGCCGGCCTTGAAGGCGGGCGATTTAACCCGCTGAGCCCACAAGCTGAAGACCGCATTCACGCAGCTGTGCTTGACGCTTTGGAGCATATCGGCTTGGCCGACGCCCCCCCCAGCGGCATCGAATATATGACGAAAGCCGGCGCAATTTTAGACAATAATGGCCGCCTTCACTTCCCGCGCAGTTTGATCGAAGACACCATCGCGCGGGCAAACCGTTCGATCACGCTGTACGGGCGGGATCCAAAACATGATCTGGAATTATCCGGAGGCCGGGTGCATTACGGAACCGCGGGCGCTGCGGTCCATGTGGTGGATGTCGAAGGGCGCGCTTACCGCGAAAGCACCGTGCAAGATTTATTTGATGCAGCCCGGATAACCGACACGCTCGATAATATTCATTTTCTGCAACGCCCGATGGTTTGCCGTGATATCCCCGATAATAGAGAGATGGATCTCAACACCGTGTATGCCTGTAGCGCGGGCACAACCAAACATATCGGAACCTCTTTCACAGAACCTAGTTTTGCCACAGATGCGTTGGAAATGTTGCACCTGATCGCGGGTGGGGAAGACGCCTGGCGGGCGCGTCCCTTCATGTCAAATTCAAACTGCTTCGTGGTTCCGCCAATGAAATTTGCAACAGAAAGCTGCCTGGTGATGGAGCGCTGCATCGCGGGCGGCATGCCAATTTTACTGCTCAGCGCTGGGCAAGCCGGGGCCACGGCGCCGGCCCCTATTGCGGGTGCTATCGTACAAGCGGTTGCCGAATGCCTGGCCGGATTGGTCTATGTAAACGCGGTGCAACCCGGGCACCCGGCGATTTTTGGAACTTGGCCTTTTGTGTCAGATTTGCGCACAGGCGCAATGTCGGGGGGCAGCGGCGAACAGGCGCTTCTCAGCGCAGGATGCGCGCAAATGCATCGTTATTACGATTTGCCCGGCGGCGCTGCGGCGGGAATCGCGGATGCAAAACTTCCCGATATGCAAGCCGGTTGGGAGCAGGCGACCTCAAATGTAATGGCTGGCTTATCGGGGCTGAATATGGTCTATGAAGCCGCCGGAATGCACGCATCGCTTTTGGGTTTCTGTCTGGAATCGCTTATTTTGGGAGATGATTTGATCGGCCAAGCCTTGCGCTGCGTGCGCGGTATCGAGGTCACAGAAGACACGGTCAGCGTTGACGTGATCCGCGCCACCTGTTTGGAGGGGCCCGGCCATTATCTCGGCTCTGATCAGACCTTGGCCTTGATGCAAACCGAATATATTTATCCCGCTTTAGGCGATCGGACCTCGCCAAAAGAATGGGAAGAATTGGGTAAGCCAGATCTGCTTGAAAAAGCCATCGCGCGCAAAACTGAAATTTTATCGCGCCCCTCCGCGGCCTGTTTTGACCCTGCGATCGACAGCGTCATACGCGATAGGTTTAAGATCCACTTGCCCGCTTAGGGCCTTTAAAATATGAGGGATAACCAAATCGGGGCTTGATCCAGCGCCGTTATCCTATTTTTCGCCCAATTGGGCCCTATCTGCTCTGGCCTTTTGCGGCCAGAGCAGATAGGCGAGCCGCAACTAAAGATACAAAAGGGCACCAAATATGGATCTTCGCAATATTGCGATCATCGCGCATGTTGATCATGGCAAAACCACCCTCGTGGATGAATTGTTGAAACAATCGGGCGCTTTTCGCGCCAATCAAGCCGTGGCCGAGCGCGCCATGGACAGCAATGATCTGGAACGCGAGCGCGGCATCACCATTTTGGCCAAAGCCACGTCGGTGGAATGGAAAACCACCCGGATCAACATCGTTGACACGCCTGGCCACGCCGATTTTGGCGGTGAAGTTGAACGCATTCTCAGCATGGTCGATGGTGTGGTTCTGCTGGTCGATGCGGCAGAGGGTCCAATGCCGCAAACCAAATTCGTTACGGCCAAAGCCTTGGCTTTGGGCCTGCGCCCGATCGTTGTGCTCAACAAGGTGGATAAACCCGACGCCGAGCCCGATCGTGCATTGGATGAATGTTTTGATTTATTCGCCTCGCTTGGCGCCAATGATGATCAGCTTGATTTTCCGCATATGTACGCCTCTGGCCGCGCGGGTTGGGCAGATCATGAGCTTGATGGGCCGCGTAAAGATCTCTCAGCCCTGTTTGATCTGGTTGTGAACCACGTATATGCGCCCAAACAAACCGCTCAAATCGGCAATGATTTTCAAATGCTGGCCACCACATTGGGCAATGACCCTTTTGTTGGGCGCATTTTGACCGGCCGGGTAGAGAGCGGCAGCTTGAAGGTTGGCGCCACCATCCAAGCGCTGACCCGGTTGGGCCAAAAAATCGAACAATTCCGCGTTACGCGCATACAAGCCTTCCGCGGCCTTGCGCCGCAAGATATTGAACTGGCCGAGGCCGGCGATATCGTCTCGCTGGCCGGTATGAGCAAAGCCACGGTTTCAGATACGCTCTGCGCCTTAGCCGTTGATACGCCGCTGCATGCCCAGCCCATCGACCCGCCAACGATCACGGTCACCTTTGGCATCAATGACAGCCCGCTTGCCGGACGCGAAGGCAAGAAAGTGCAAAGCCGCGTGATCCGCGAGCGCTTGCTGAAAGAAGCCGAAAGCAATGTTGCAATCAAAATCAGTGAAACCCCCGGGGGAGAGGCGTTTGAAGTCGCCGGTCGCGGCGAATTGCAAATGGGTGTTTTGATCGAGAATATGCGCCGCGAAGGCTTCGAATTATCAATCTCACGCCCACAAGTTTTGATGCGCGAAGGCGAAAACGGCGAGCGCCTTGAGCCGATCGAAGAAGTGACGATCGATGTAGATGATGAATATTCCGGCACTGTGATCGAAAAAATTACCGGCACGCGCAAAGGCGATCTGGCCGAAATGAACCAGACGGGAAATGGCAAAACGCGGATTATAGCCCATGTTCCTTCACGCGGATTGATCGGATATTATGGCGAGTTCTTAACCGACACCCGCGGAACGGGCGTGTTGAACCGGGTGTTCCACGAATGGGCACCGTTTCGCGGAACTATACCCGGGCGCCGCGCCGGTGTCTTGATTTCTATGGAAAACGGCGTCTCCGTTGCTTATGCACTCTGGAATCTAGAAGAGCGGGGCCGCATGTTTATTGGCGCGCAAGCCCCCATTTATCAGGGTATGATTATCGGAGAACATAGCCGAGACAATGACCTTGAGGTAAACCCGCTTAAGGGCAAAAAACTCACCAATGTCCGCGCCTCGGGAACCGATGATGCGGTCAGACTGACCACCCCGATTCAAATGTCATTGGAACAGGCCATTGCCTATATTGATGATGATGAGTTGGTCGAGGTGACGCCCCAGTCCATCCGCCTGCGCAAACGCTATTTGGATCCGCATGAGCGCAAACGGATGTCAAAAACAAAATAAATGAAAGGGCGTGCAATGCACGCCCTTTATCGTTAGGCCTCTGCGCCGCCGTTAAGCCTGTAATAAGGCTTCAACCGCGTCAATAGCCTGCGCGGCATTGCTGATATCGCTGCCACCGCCTTGCGCCATATCGGGGCGACCACCGCCGCCTTTGCCGCCCAAAAGCGGTACCGCCGCCTTGACCATATCAACCGCCGAGATGCGATCGAGCAAATCGCTTGAAACGCCCGCGCAGACCGCTACTTTCCCGCCTAGATCCGCAATCAAAAGTACCGCAACCGATCCGATTGACGCCTTGTGGCTGTCAATCAGAGCCGGCAGGTCTTTGCCCGAAACGCCGCTGACAACTTGCCCTAAAAACGCAACCCCATTGACCTCTTTGGCCTGCGGCGCATCCCCTTGACCCGGGCCCCCCGCCAAGGCCAGTTCGCGGCGCAATTGTGCCACTTCATTTGCAAGCGTTTTGCGCTCATCTAACAAAGCCGCCACGCGGCGCTCTAAATCTGGCATCGGGGCTTTCAACGCGCTTGCCAGCCCTGAAACAACCGCGCTTTGCTGCGCAAGATGCGCGGATGCAGCGGCCCCTGTCAGCGCCTCAACGCGGCGCACGCCGGCGCTGCTGGCACTATCGGATAAAATCACAAACCCGCCAATGTCACCGGTTTGCGCAACATGCGTGCCACCGCAAAGCTCTAAAGAATAGGTCGTTTGATCCATGCCTTTGCCAGAGTCTTCGGCCTGACCCATAGAGACAACGCGCACCTCATCGCCATATTTTTCTCCAAACAGCGCTTGTGCACCGATGGCACGGGCATCATCGGGTGTCATGATGCGGGTGGTCACCACGCTATTTTGGCGGATATAGGCATTCACTTCTGTTTCGACAAGTTGCAACTCTTGCGCCGTTAAGGCCTTGGCGTGGCTGAAATCAAACCGCAGCCGATCTGCGGCATTCAGCGACCCGCGCTGTGCAACATGCGCCCCCAAATGGCCGCGCAACGCCTCATGTAGCAAATGCGTGGCGGAATGGTTTGCGCGGATCGCACTGCGCCGATGGTGATCCACTGCCACTGAGCAGCCGATCCCGGGTTGCAAATGCCCGCTGGTGATTTCTGCATAATGCAGAAAAACGCCCGCCACTTTCTTGGTATCGGTGATCCTTGCGCTGCCCGTTTCACAGCTCAGCACACCCTGATCACCCACTTGACCACCGCTTTCGGCGTAAAACGGCGATTGATTTAACACGACAAGAGCGCTTTCACCGGCTTCTACGTGTGCAAGATTTTTACCATCGCGCACAAGGTTCAAAATTTGCGCCTCAGCGATTTCAGTATCATACCCTAGAAAATCGGTGCTGCCATGTTGCTCAGCAATATCGAACCAAAGGCTTGAATCTGCAGCCTCGCCAGTGCCCGACCAGGCGGCGCGCGCTTTTGCCTTTTGATCGGCCATAGCGGCCTCAAACCCCGGCAAATCAACGCTTCTGCCTTTTTCGCGCAAAGCATCTTGGGTTAAATCAAGCGGAAAACCATAGGTATCATAGAGTTTAAACGCTGCTAGGCCAGACAGTTCAGCAGCCTGCGGCAAACCGGCAACCTCATCATCTAGCAGCTTCAAGCCGCGCTCTAAGGTTTGCCGGAAGCGGGTTTCTTCTAACTGCAAGGTTTCTTGTATCAACGCTTGAGCCTGCACCAATTCAGGATAGGCGGCACCCATTTGCGAGACCAGCGCCGGAACCAAACGATGCATCATGGGGTCTTTCACCCCCAGAAGATGCACATGTCGCATCGCGCGGCGCATAATACGGCGCAACACATAGCCGCGCCCATCATTCGAGGGCATAACGCCATCAGCCATCAGAAAGGAAGTCGAGCGTAAATGATCGGCAATGACCCTGTGATGGGTTTTCCCCGGCCCATCGGGATCATTGCTCGACGCATCAGCGCTGGCTTCGATCAGCGCGCGCATCAGATCCGTATCATAATTATCATGCTTACCTTGCAGCAGCGCCGCAATCCGCTCAAGCCCCATCCCGGTATCAATCGATTGTTGATCCAGCGCCGTCATCGATCCATCTTCAAATTGTTCATTCTGCATGAAGACCAAGTTCCAGATCTCGATAAAGCGGTCACCGTCTTCTTCGGGGCTGCCCGGAGGTCCTCCCCAGATATGATCGCCGTGATCATAAAAAATCTCAGTGCACGGGCCGCAAGGGCCCGTAGGACCCATCATCCAAAAATTATCATTCGTGGCAATTCGGATGATCCTATCATCGCTTAAACCCGCAACTTTCTTCCAAATTGCGGCAGCCTCGTCATCGGTGTGATAAACCGTGACCAGCAGCTTCGATTTATCGATACCAAACTCTTTGGTTAACAGCTCCCAGGCGAAGGGGATCGCCTCAGTTTTAAAATAATCGCCAAAGCTAAAATTACCCAGCATCTCAAAAAATGTATGATGGCGGGCGGTGTAACCCACATTATCAAGATCGTTGTGTTTGCCCCCGGCGCGCACGCATTTCTGCGAGGTCGTTGCCCTCTGGTAATCGCGCTTTTCAACCCCGGTAAATAGGTTTTTGAACTGCACCATGCCGGAATTTGCGAACATCAATGTCGGGTCATTGCGCGGCACCAACGGGCTGGAGGCCACAACCGTATGATTATTTCTGGCAAAGTAATTCAAAAACGTACTGCGGATATCATTCGTCGTGGCCATAAGCTGCCCTTTTTATTGCGCATTCTCTGCCGCCCCCTCTAGCTCTTTGTCCAGATTTTGTCCACCGGTCCTGCGTTGCTAGCAGGGGTATATTCCAAATAAAAAAGGCCGCTGGCGCGCGCCAGCAGCCTAACTTACCCTTGGTTCTAATTGGGCCTTAGCCCTCTAACACGCTGTCTCCACCATCGCTGAGTAAATTATCAGCTAATTTTTTCTTTAAATCAAAATCAAGCCCATGCGCAGCGCGAATTTTATCTTCAATCTCAAGCGCTATTGCTTTGTTTTCTGATAAAAACACTTTTGCATTTTCGCGACCTTGGCCGATACGCTCATCCCCGAAACTATACCAAGCCCCGGATTTATCAACGATTCCAGCTTTCACGCCCAAATCAAGCAATTCCCCATTCTTGGAGATGCCTTCGCCGTACATAATATCAAATTCAACTTGTTTAAACGGAGGCGCAACCTTATTTTTTACGACTTTTACCCGCGTGGCATTTCCAACAACTTCATCACGGTCTTTGATCGCGCCAATACGGCGAATATCAAGCCGCACTGAGCTGTAAAATTTTAACGCATTGCCGCCCGTGGTGGTTTCGGGGCTGCCAAACATCACACCGATTTTCATCCGAATTTGGTTGATAAAAATCACCATGCAATTGCTGCGGCTGATGGATCCCGTTAATTTGCGCATCGCTTGGCTCATCAAACGCGCTTGAACACCAACGCTGCTATCACCCATATCGCCCTCTAATTCTGACTTGGGCGTTAAAGCCGCCACAGAATCAACCACAACCATATTCACCGCCCCAGAGCGCACCAGCGTATCGGTGATTTCCAACGCTTGCTCGCCCGTATCGGGCTGGCTGATCAACAATTCATCAAGATCAACGCCAAGCTTTTTCGCATATTGCGGATCCAACGCGTGTTCGGCATCGACAAAGGCACAAACCCCGCCTTTTTTCTGTTCTTCTGCAACGCAATGCAAGGTTAACGTGGTTTTACCCGAGCTTTCAGGGCCATAAATCTCAATGATCCGGCCTTTGGGCAAGCCCCCAATACCAAGACCAATATCCAACCCAAGCGAGCCGGTTGAGGTGGTTTCAATCTCTTGTATCGCGTTTTCGCCGCCCAACTTCATGATCGAGCCTTTGCCAAATTGACGCTCAATTTGACTTAATGCGCTGTCTAATGCTTTTTGTTTATCGTCATTTTTTTTATTGGTCATGGAAAGTAAGTCTGCCATATCGGTTACGCCTTTTCCGGTTATTTCACAGCCAAGGCCCCACGGCAATCACTGCTTTGTTCTGCTCATGTTCCTATATGGGGGTAAAAAGAGAACATTTCAACAGTTTTCTTGTCGAGGATCTCTCAAAAGGGTTAATCAACCCTTTATATTTTATCAAAAACTGTTGACGTTTTCGGCGGTTTTAGCCGAAATTTAAGGCTCTAAACAGGCCTGCCCGCATCGCAGCCATTTGTCGGCCAACCAAGAATTTGGGCAAAACAATAAGCATTTGCAAAGGTCGCAGGCCGGTTGTGGGCAAATCACGGCATTTGCGATTCAACTGCAGAGGCCAATTGAGTCAAAGAGAATGGCTTTGCTAGAAAAATTGAATTTGGCACAGATGACTGATCGGCCGTCAACTTATCTTCTGCATATCCTGACATGAAAATAATTCGTATATAAGGGCGGGTTTGCAAAGCCTCGCGCACCCAACTGGGCCCGCCACGCCCCGGCATCACGACATCAGTGACAAATAGATCTAATTTAACATTTGGGTTTTGGGCGATTTCTAAGGCCTTTTCGCCCGATTCAGCCACCAAAACGGAATATCCGCATAAACGCAGGGCTCGGGCCGCAAACGTCCGCACAGTTGCTTCATCCTCCACCAATAAAACGGCGCCGCCCTCCGGCCTATTTGCAACCAATTTGATATCCGAAGGCGGGGAGGCAGCTTTTTGAGATGGCAAATCACTGGCTGGCAAAAGTAAGGTGAAGATAGTGCCCTGACCAACGCTGCTATCCACAAAAATATAGCCTCCCGTTTGCTTAACAATCCCATAGACGGTCGACAGACCCAAACCGGTGCCTTCGCCGGTGCGTTTGGTGGTG
This sequence comes from Rhodobacteraceae bacterium IMCC1335, assembly GCA_039640495.1. Lineage (NCBI taxonomy): Bacteria > Pseudomonadati > Pseudomonadota > Alphaproteobacteria > Rhodobacterales > Paracoccaceae > Rhodobacteraceae bacterium IMCC1335. The sequence goes on along the minus strand of CP046864.1, from coordinate 1,090,295 downwards.
TAGAACGGTTCAAAAATTTTTTGTAATTTATCAGAAGCAATCCCACAGCCTTTGTCTTGAATGGAAATGCTCACATAAGCGCCCTTGGGAACCGCCACACGATCACGGAGCATGGGTTCGCAAATCTCTGTACCGGCGGTTGAAATAAATATTTCACCACCCTCTGGCATTGAATCCCGCGCATTCACAACAAGGTTCATAACAACCTGTTCTAACTGCCGTTTATCGGCCCGCACGGCGCGTTTCACAGGATCATATTTCAACCGTAACTGCACTTTCTCTCCAACAAGCCGGTCTAACAAATGCGTAAGATCAGACAACGTTTCCCGAATTTCAAGGTTTTGCGGCCGCAAGGTTTGCTTGCGGGAAAACGCCAAAAGCTGAGAAACAAGCGCCGCAGCGCGATTGGCGTTTTGATTGATTTGTAACAAATCATCGTAATCCTGATCCGATTTTTTGTGGCGCAAGAGCAGCAAATCGCAATGCCCAGTGATCGCGGTTAATAAATTGTTAAAATCATGCGCCACGCCACCAGCCAATTGACCAATTGCTTGCATTTTTTGACTTTGAACAAATTGCGCCTCCAACGATTTAAGTTCGGTTGCATCGGTGAACACAGCGGTCAAATTGGAGCGCCGGTTGGACATGTCTTTATACAACGACACTTGCACAAAGGTTTCGCGCTCAGGCCGCGAGAGGCGCAGAAACTCGGGTTGCTTCAAACCTCGGCCCAAGGTGGCATCGCGCAACCAATCCGCCAAGGCCCGCCCCAGCCCCTCCATCACCTCTTCAATCGCGGGTGTTTCATCGGCTCGCAGCCCCAAGAGCTTCGAGGCTTGAGAATTGGCGCGAATAATCACGCCCTGAGGCGATAATTCTGCCATCGGAACGGGAACCCGTTCAAAATCATCGTGAGGGGTCGGTGCGATCTCCTCTTTGCTCCAATTTGGCACCAAAAACACTTCATACTCTCCAGCCTCCAAACGGTTTTGCAAAAAGCGAAAGGTACCAAAGCAGCCATTTAATTTCAGCGTCTCCGGCAGGAGAGGCGCGCGCTTTAAAGCCTGTGTAATTTCTTTTTGGCTGTGAGCCTGTTTTAAAAGTCTGGTTGCTACAGGATTGCCAAAAAGCACCTGCCCGTTTTCACCAAGACGAAAAAAGGGAAGACAATCACCGATCAGGTGGCAGTGGCAAGAATGAAAGCTGCTGGCCGAGGGCGTGGAAGTCGACGCAAAATGCTCGGCCTTAAATTTTCTGCCAAGCCAAATAAAAAAATCCGTAATCTTATGCCAAGACATTTTAAAAATCGCTTACATCCTGAAAATGAAATTGGTTTTGCCACCCTCGCATTGCAGCGTGCAAAATCAGAACCACAAAGCCCGTTTCATGCCGATGCTCAAAGCAACTATGAGGCCTGGTAAAATCTGCTGTCGGACAACTTTGGCCCCATGGTTTGCGCGCGTTCAAACATGGGATGCGACTGTCGATTTGCGGCTTGCCTGGATGGAGGCTTTTTAACGCTGCAAAAAAGAGGCCAAGCTTTCTCAAAAGGCCGAAGATTCGCAGAGGCGGACCCTGAACAGACGCGGCCGCATATCCCACCCTCCCTGAGCGGGGCGGGCTCTGTCTTGCGCACCATAGAACGGCACGAATAGCCCAAATGTCAGCTCATACATTTTTGCCCCAAAATACCAACTGGGCGATAAAATACCTGTGCCGCCATATTTTAAGATGGCAGAAATATTTTTAATTTATGTAAAGACCATAGCCGAGATCTGGCACTGCGTACAAATCAATCTTTCTTTAATACAGCGTAATAGAAACCATCGCCCTGATTTGACGGAAGAAATTGCTTCGAATCCCGGCAAGACCAAGACGGATTCCCCGCAATAAAGCTTTCGATTTGATCGCTGTTTTCGCGCTTTAATACGGAACATGTCGCATAAAGCAGCAAACCACCCGATGCCACCAAAGCACTGGCTTGCGCTAAAATTTCGCTTTGCAGGTTTTGTAAATCGCGCAGACGCGCTGCCGTTAACGTCCATTTCCCAGAGGGATCACGGCGCCAGACCCCGCTACCAGAACAGGGCATATCGCAAAAAACAAGCATCTGAGCGGGGCCATCTGCAATTGGCGGCTGATCGAGCAGCACCACCTCAGCTTGCGCGCGCGCTGCCCGGTTTGGCAGATCGCGCATGCGCTCACCTGCACTATCAAAGGCGAAAATTGGTTGTTTCAACCACGCGGCCAAGGCCAGCGTTTTACCGCCTCCTCCCGCGCAATAATCCAGCACAGGGCCCGAGGTTTCGCGCGGCAGCACCGTGATGCTCGCCTGGCTAGACGCGTCCTGCAACTCTACCAAACCGGCTTCATAAGCCCGCGAGGTTTTGATTTTGCGCGCGCCCTCTAACACCTGCAGCGCGGTTTCAACAAAGGCGTGTTGAGCGGTAAAAATCTTCTCTTTGCGCAAAGCCTCTGCAGCAGCATCACGGGTGGCTAGGGCCAGGTTCACCCGCAAAAACACGGGCGCACGCGCGCGCAAATTTTCCGCTACCGGGGCGGCGTCTTCCCCAAGATCCTGCTGCCAGATAGGCCATAACCAATCCGGCAAATCGGCTTGCTCAGCGGCGGAAATATGCGCCTTGGCCTTGCCCTCTTCAGGCGCTAACAGCGATGGTGCATAGCCTTCTGCCGTGAAATAATCCTGCGGATCCAAATTCTGCCGTCGCAAGGCTGCGATCAAGAGCGCGCGGCCCGTCTCCGCTCCGCCCAAAGCCGCGTAAGAGCGCCGGCAGCGCAAAGCATCATACACCCAATCACGAATTGCCGCGCGATCCTTTGAGCCTGCATAGCGGTTTTGACGGCCCCAGCGGGTCAAAGTTTTTTCAGCGCTCTCCCCGGACAAGATCAAATCAAGCAGGGTAATTGCGGCCTGAACGCGAGCAGCGGGAGTCATTTTTAACTACATAACCCGGTAATTGGGGCTTTCACGAGTGATTTGAACGTCATGCACATGACTTTCTTTCAAACCGGCCCCCGTGATTTTCACAAAGCTGCAATTGCGCCGCATTTCAGAAACCGTAGCGCAGCCGGTATATCCCATCGCCGCGCGCAACCCCCCCACCATTTGATGGATCACCGCATTTGCAGAGCCTTTATAAGGCACTTGCCCTTCGATCCCCTCGGGAACCAGCTTATCACTGGCCGCATCCTTTTGAAAATAGCGATCCGCAGAGCCGCGCGCCATCGCCCCAAGCGAGCCCATCCCACGATAAGATTTGAACGAGCGGCCCTGATAAAGGATCACATCACCGGGGCTTTCATCGGTGCCCGCGATCATACTGCCCACCATCGCGCAAGATGCCCCTGCGGCAATCGCTTTGGCAAAATCACCAGAAAATTTTATGCCCCCATCCGCGATGACCGGAATATCGCCGGCCGCGTTCGCGCAATCTAAAATCGCCGTCAATTGCGGCACACCAACCCCCGCCACCATACGGGTTGTGCAAATGGACCCCGGCCCAATTCCCACTTTTATCGCATCCGCACCGGCGCAAATCAACGCTTTGGTGGCTTCTGCGGTGGCCACGTTACCCGCCACCACTTGTACCGCGTTTGATAATTTCTTGATCCGTTCAACCGCGTGGGCCACGCCTTCTGAATGACCATGCGCGGTGTCAATCACAACCATATCCACACCGGCATCGATCAAGGCCTGCGTGCGATCAAACCCAGCATCGCCCACCGTAGAGGCGGCGGCAACGCGCAACCGTCCCAGATCATCTTTACAGGCTGTGGGATTCAAAACGGCTTGTTCAGTGTCTTTTAACGTAAGAAGACCCGTCAATCGGCCCTGGCCATCTGTCACCAGAAGCTTTTCAATCCGCCGCGATTTCATCAGGCTGATCGCCTCTTGTCGATCCGCTGGCTCGCGCAAAATTGCCAGATTTTCCGAACTCATCATCGTTGCCACGGGCGTGGCATCATCGCTGGCAAAGCGCATATCACGATTGGTGACGATCCCAACCAACAAACCCGCTTGGTTCACAACGGGAAAACCGGTCACGTTATAGCGCTCTTGCAGCGCTTTTGCATCAGCCAAGGTCTGATCGGGCGTCAGAGTAATGGGGTTATAAACAATGCCGCTTTCGAACCGCTTCACGCGGCGCACCTGACGGGCCTGTTCCTCGGGATCAAAATTGCGATGGATCACACCCATGCCGCCGGCCTGTGCCAGCGTAATCGCCATGCGCGCTTCCGTCACCGTATCCATGGCCGAGCTGAGCAAGGGAATGTTCAGCGCAATCGCCGACGTCACGCGGGTGCGCGTATCGGCTGTGTTTGGCAAGACGTTGGACGCCGCCGGAACCAACAAAACATCGTCAAAGGTAAGTGCCTCGCGAATCTGCATAAGATCATCCTTTTATTGCAGGTATCGATTGACAGCTTGCTATTCCATGATCCGGCCGAAAAGGAAAGAGGCTTTCTAGAGAAGTTTCAAACCGAAAAGATTATGATGTTTAATTTCGCGCAAAAACCCTCTAGCAACAAGGCGCAGAGGAAGCGCGCATACCAGCCAAAGGCGCGCCTTGACACCATAAGGAACCAACATGAGCACACATGGCTATGAAAGCGGGCGCTTGGATCTTCCATTTGTTGGCATTTCCACCTTTGGAAAGCGCCCATATCAGCCCGATTGGAGCAATCTTGAGGCAGATATTGCAATTTTGGGCGCGCCGTTTGATGCCGGCACGCAATGGCGTTCTGGCGCGCGCTTCGGGCCACGCGGCGTGCGCGAAGCATCAACCTTGTTCAGTTTCGGGCATGCCGGAGCCTATGATCACGAAGACAATCGCGTCTATTTGCCGGGATCTGTGCGCATGGTCGATATGGGCGATGCGGATATTATCCATACCAATACGCAAAAAAGCCATGCCAATATCGAAAAGGGCGTGCGCGCAGCGCTTGCAGCAAATGCCTTGCCCGTCACCATTGGCGGGGACCATTCGGTCAATATTCCGTGTATCAACGCGTTTGACGATCAGGGCGATTTTCATATCCTGCAGATTGATGCGCATCTCGACTTTGTCGATGAACGCCACGGCGTGCGCTTCGGCCACGGCAACCCGATGCGCCGCGCCGCTGAGAAACCCTACGTGACCGGCCTAACCCAACTGGGCATTCGCAATGTCAGCTCAACCGCCAAAGAAGGCTATGAGGCGGCGCAGGCGATGGGATCAGATATCATATCGGTGCGTCAAGCGCGGGCTTTGGGCCCAACCCCCCTCGCCGAACGGCTGCCAAAGGCGACGGCGCTTTATATTACCATCGATATTGATGCATTTTGCCCCTCGATCGCCTCGGGAACCGGCACCCCCAGCCATGGCGGCTTTCTCTATTATGAGGTGCTAGAAGTGCTGCAAGAAGTCAGCAAGACGCATCGAATTATCGGCATTGATCTGGTCGAAGTTGCCCCTGATTACGATCCCAGCGGATCCACCAGTATCTTGGCGGCGCAACTGCTGCTAAATCTGCTTGGGTTTATTTTTGATGCCCGTCAAAGCGCCGCAGCCCTATGACGCGCAAAACCATTTTAATGACGTTTGCGGCCGATTTTCTGAGCGCAAATCGCGATAGCGTCGAGTCAAATTCTGAACTGTTTGAATAGGCCCGTTTGAATGACCAAAGACCCTCTTGTTGTTTTCACCCCCTCTGGAAAACGTGGCACATTTCCCAAAGGAACGCCCGTTCTAAGCGCAGCGCGCGCATTGGGCGTGGATCTCGACAGCGTTTGCGGTGCCCGCGGCATTTGCAGCAAGTGCCAAATCTCACCCGCCTATGGTGAATTTCCCAAACATGGCGTGAGCGTGGCAGATACTGCGCTGTCAGAGTGGAATGCCGTTGAACAACGCTATCAAGAGAAACGCGGGCTTAAACCCGGCCGGCGTTTGGGGTGCCAAGCCCAAATCCAGAGCGATATCGTGATTGATGTCCCCCCCGAAAGCCAAGTGCATAAACAAGTGGTGCGAAAAGCCGCAAGCGATCGCGCAATCGAGATGGAGCCGGCAACCAAATTATATTTTGTTGAGGTTGAGGCACCCGACATGCATGAGCCTACGGGCGATCTTGAACGGCTGGAACGGGCGCTTCACGCGCAATGGAGTATCGCCGGCATAGAGATGGAGCTGGCGGTTCTGCAACAGCTTCAGCCGGCGTTGCGCAAAGGCAATTGGCAGGTGACCGTAGCCCTTTATCAGGATCATAAAAGCCCCAAAGCACAGGTTCTTCAGGTTTGGCCCGGGCTGCACGAAGACGGTATATTTGGTTTGGCCATTGATCTAGGGTCAACCACGGTTGCGGCGCATCTCACCGATTTACAAACGGGCGCAGTATTGGCCAGTTCGGGCGTTATGAATCCGCAAATTCGTTTTGGCGAAGACCTGATGAGCCGGGTGAGCTATGCCATGATGAATTCTGGCGGTGATCAAGAAATGACCCTGGCCGTGCGCGAGGCGATCAATGGATTGGCCGATGATTTGACAAAACAGATAGGCTGCAGCAAGGCCCAGCTGTTAGAAGTTGTCTTCGTATGCAACCCTGTAATGCATCATTTGCTTTTGGGAATTGACCCTGTGGAATTGGGCCAAGCACCATTTGCATTGGCAACATCAGACTCGCTCAGCCTAAGAGCCGCTGATTTAGATCTCACCGCGCTCAATCCGGCCGCGCGCTGTTACATATTGCCCTGCATTGCGGGGCATGTTGGGGCGGATGCTGCGGCGGTGGCTTTGTCGGAAGAGCCGGGAAATTCAGAGGATCTGGTTCTGATCGTCGATGTTGGAACAAACGCCGAAATTCTTCTGGGAAATCAGCAGCAGGTTTTGGCCTGTTCGTCCCCCACGGGGCCCGCCTTTGAAGGGGCACAAATCAGCGCGGGGCAGCGCGCGGCCCCCGGCGCGATCGAAAAAATTGAAATTGATCCGATCACGAAAGATCCGCGGTTTCGCGTGATTGGCTGTGATCTTTGGTCGGATGATCCCGGCTTTGCCGAACAAAACCCCAGCGGCATTACCGGAATTTGCGGGTCAGGTATCATCGAAGCGGTTGCTGAATTGCGTCTGGCAGGCTTGCTGGATGAAAGCGGCTTGCTTGGCTCGGCCGAGGCAACGCAAACCCCCCGAATGGTACCGGAAGGGCGCACGCATTCCTACGTGATTTTTGACGGTAGCGCCGAGGATGGGCCGGTAATCAGCGTGACGCAAGGCGATATTCGCGCCATCCAGCTGGCCAAATCGGCGCTTTACGCCGGTGCTCGCTTATTGATGGATGAAATGGGGGTTGAAAAGGTAGATCGTGTGGTTTTGGCCGGTGCGTTTGGAGCGCATATTTCAAGCAAGCATGCGATGGTGTTGGGCATGATACCCGATGTACCACTCGAGAAAGTATTTTCGGCTGGCAATGCGGCTGGAACCGGAGCTCGCATCGCATTGAGTAATCTTTCCGCCCGTAGAAAAATCGAAGCAACGGTGCGCAAGATCACCAAAGTGGAAACCGCGATTGAACCGAAATTTCAAGAACATTTCGTTGCCGCGAACGCCATTCCCCACAAAACCGATCCCTTTCCCGAACTCAACGCGGTGGTCGACTTGCCCAAAGTCTCGTTCAACGCGGGCAGTGGCGAAGGCCAAGGCGGGCGCAGGCGGCGGGCGCGCAAACCTGCCCTGTGAGCCCCGCAGTAAAGGCTTTTGAAGCTCAGGCCTTGGGCAGCGCTGAGACCCGATGCGCAAAACAGATTGCCCGATTGCCGCGCAAATTTGAGCGCGCTGCCGCACGCGCCCAAGACCTGCTCGGCCGCGCCTCTTTCGACCCAGCTCAAAACGAAAATGGCATTGCGCAGCCCGATGGTGCGCCTTTAGGTTTAACGGCCCGAAAACAATTTCAGGAAAAAATAAGCGCAGGGTCGCGAGCAGCGGCCAGTTCCCACGGCGAAACCGAGAACAGCAGCGCAAAAGTCCAAGGGGTCAACGAAGCTTGTAAGCGCGTAAATCTCTATGCGGGGTCAAACCCACAGGCTGTTTATCGGGCTTAGAGGCGCAAAATCGAAGGAAAAACCTGCGACTGGCAGATGGTTGGGCAACATAAAAACGCCATTTATTGCCGCTAGACTTGCAGTTAAACCTGCCTTAGAGCACTGTAAGCACAGATAAAAGGGGTGCGTAAATGGCCTTAGCCAACAAGGTTCAATTAACATATTGGGGCGCAGCAGCGGCAATCAGCGGAGTGGTGTTTTGGGTGCTGGGGGATATGCTCTTACCCTTCTTAATCGGGATCGCAATTGCCTATTTTCTTGATCCCGCGGCGGATATGCTTGAACGCTGGGGCTTGTCGCGCAGCCTGGCCGTACTGGCGATCACGCTGGCAAGCCTGGTTATTCTTTTGCCCGTTTTGCTCTTCATCACAACGACGCTGATCGGACAGCTAAGCGCATTGAACAATCTTTCCTTCTCTGAAGAAAAAATCATCGAAATCGAAGCGCAGCTTAAATCGATCCTGCCCGCTGCGATTGGAGAAAGCCTTGATCTACGCGCCCTCTTTCATAAGGTAAGCGCTTTTATCAGCGCGCGCGCCACACAATTGCTGGATGGCTTTGCGCAGCAGATGTTTGGCGCATTGGTCTCTTCAGCGGCTTCTTTGATCAACTTGGCCGTGCTGTTTTTGGTGGTGCCCGTGGTGGCTGTTTACATGCTGCTCGATTGGGATCGAATGATCGCGCATTTGAAAGGGCTGCTTCCCCGCGATCACGAAGGCACCATTTGCATGCTGGCAAGTGAAATCGACCGGACATTGGCGGCCTTTATCCGCGGTATGGGCTCTGTGAGCCTTATTTTAGGCAGTTATTACGCGCTTGGTTTATGGGCCATCGGTTTGGATTTTGGATTGGCGATTGGTGCTTTCGCTGGTTTGGTTACATTTATCCCATATCTCGGCGCCATTATCGGCGGCGGTTTGGCGCTTGGCTTTGGAGTTTTTGAATTCTGGGGAGACTGGTCAAAACTTTGGTTTGTTGCAGGAATATTTTTATCCGGCCAAATCATTGAGGGCAATTTTCTAACCCCCAAACTGGTTGGCACGTCAATCGGCCTACACCCGGTTTGGCTGTTATTTGCCCTATCCGTATTTGGCGGCTTATTTGGATTTGTGGGTTTGTTGATCGCCCTGCCGGTGGCGGCAAGCGTTGGCGTTTTGGTACGGTTTTTTACCGGCGAATATCAAAAAAGTCTCCTCTATAAAGGCAAAAGTGACCTCTCGTGAGCAAGCCCCTTTCTGCGCAACTTAGCTTTGATCTTCCCAGCCGGCCCTCTTTGCAGCGCGGAGATTTCTTTATTAGCCCAAGCAATGCGCTGGCCTTGTCCATGCTTGAAGAATGGCCTTCCTGGCCCAATAATTGCCATATTCTAAGCGGCCCGGAAGGCGCCGGAAAAACCCATCTTGCGCATGTATGGGCCGCCACCAGCGGTGCCCAAATTATAAATGCCAACGATCTGCCAAACCAAGAGATTGCAACGCTTTCTCAAACCTCGATGGTGGTCGAAAATATTCCAAATATCAGCGGCGATCGCGCCGCCGAAGAGGCTTTATTCCACCTCTTAAACCTTATTAAAACTGGGCCGGGTTGGTTGCTGATGACCGGGCGTGAAAACGCGCTTTTTTGGGGTATTAAACTGCCCGATCTGGCCTCACGACTGGCCGGAGCCCGCAGCGCTGAATTGCACGCTCCAGACGATATTTTATTCGCAGCGCTTCTGGTGAAACTCTTTGCAGACCGGCAGCTATTTCCCAGCCCCGATGCCATTCAATATCTGGTCACGCGTATCGAACGCTCGTTCAAATCCGCGCAGATAATCGTAGCGCAAATCGACCGTATCGCGCTGAGCAAACAACAGGCTGTTACGCGCAGTCTGGTCAGCAAAATTTTGGCTTCTGCGGACCATTCAGGCGATTGACCTAGCGCATTCTGGCCGCCATAAAGCCAGATAGACAAACCACCCGCGGGGGGCCATGTAATGGTGTCAAACTATGCGCCTTCCAAACAGGAACAGGCAAACTTTGACTCGCGCCTGCGCAAAAAAGGCGATCTGGTCGCGCTGTCGAAAGTGGGTGTTGTCGATATAGGGTCAAACTCGGTGCGTTTGGTGGTGTTTGACGGGGCTGCGCGTTCGCCCGCCTATTATTACAATGAAAAAATAATGTGTGCCTTGGGGGCGGGGCTGGCAGAAACCGGGTGCTTGAATCCCGAGGGCCGCGCGCGCGCGGTGGCGGCGATTTTGCGCTTTACTTATTTGGCAAAAGCCATGGGCATACCGCGCTTGATCGCGGTGGCTACAGCGGCGGTGCGTGACGCGCAAGACGGCGCCGCTTTCGTTCAAGAGCTAAAGGAAAAAACCGGTCAGGCGGTCTTGGTGATCAAGGGCAAAGAAGAGGCCCGCTTATCTGCACAGGGCGTGTTACTGGGCTGGCCCGGCGCCTATGGATTGATTTGTGATTTGGGCGGTTCCTCGATGGAGCTGGCCGAAATCGGCGACGGCAAAGTGGGCAAGCGCATCAGCGCAAGAATTGGCCCGTTGAAGCTGCGCGAGCTTCAAGGTGGTGCAGCGGCACGCCAGCAGTTGATTGCCCGCAACATGGCCAAGTTAACGGAGAAAATGGGGCCGCAACATAACCGTTTGTTTCTGGTGGGTGGATCCTGGCGCGCGCTGGCGCGTATCGACATGGAGCGCCGTGCCTACCCGTTACACGTGATTCATGAATACCGCATGGATAAAGACGCAGTGCAAAAAACGGCCGCTTTCCTAGGCCAATCGGATCCTGAGAAATTGCGGATCAAATGCGGTATCTCGGGGGCACGCATGGCGCTACTGCCTTACGCGATTGAAGTTCTTGATGCGCTGGTTGAGAGTTTTACACCGATAGATATTGCCCTCTCCAGCTATGGTATACGCGAAGGGCTTTTATACGAACAAATGTCAAAAAAACTGCGCAAAAAAGATCCGCTGATTGACGCCTGCGCCTTCGCAGAAATGAAAGATGCGCGCGCACCCGGCTTTGGCTTACAGTTGTTCAAATTTGTTTTGCCGCTTTTCCCAACCGCGGATGAGGAAGAAAAGCGCCTGATCAAAGCCGCCTGCCATCTGCATGATGTAAGTTGGCGCGGCCATCCCGATTATCGCGCCGAAATCTGCTTTGACAACGCTACGCGGGCCAATTTGGGCGGGCTGAAACATGCCGAAAGGGTATTCTTGGGGCTTTCATTGATGCACCGCTATCGCAATCAACGCAAAGGCCATAAATTCGAAAACCTGTTTTCTTTATTGTCTCAGGAGCAGATCCGCATGGCAGAAATTTTGGGCAAAGCGATGCGGCTTGGCGCCATGATGTGGGTGAATAAAAAGGAAACCAACGCCAAATTATTTTGGGCCCCGGATGCCAAAGCCTTGCAGCTGGTTTTGGAAGGCGATGCCGTAAGCCTTTATGGTGAGGTGGCCGAAGCCCGCTTGAAATCGCTTGCACGCGCGATGAATGCCAGCTTTGCCTTCCAGGCAAAATAATCTATCCCAAAAGGCGTTGCGGCACTTGCGCAGAGGCGTTTTTTGCATTGTTTAAACCGCTGCGCGCCGCTGATAGGAAAGGCCATGCGCGGGCTGCCTAGACAGGTTCAGCCTCGCCGGCCAGCCCTAAAATTGCTTTGCAACCTGCAACATGCAGGCTCTGCCAGCCGCTGAGGCGCTGCGAAGCGGTTTATCTTCTCTCATTTGGACAGAACCGCGCCGCGCGCTGGTGATTGCAGGCGCCGCAAAGGCAAGGGGGGCCGATCAGCTTTTGGCGTTTTTAATTTTCTCAAAGGCTTCATTCACCCGGACCAAGCGTTTTTCGGCTAATTTCACTGCTTCTGCGGGTACCCCGCGCGCGATCATCAGATCGGGGTGGCTATCGCGCACCAGCGCCTGCCATTTGGCCTTTATTATAGGAAAAGCATCCTCTTGAGATGCCCCCAAAATTGTGTAGGGATCCGCGGCATAGTCGTTCACGAAGCGGGCGCGAATGGATTGAAATTGCGCCCCCTCAAGCCCGAATAAATCGGCCACTTTTTCTAAAAAGACGTTTTCTTTCGGGTGATAATCGTCATCAGCAGTCGCAATGTGAAACAGCCCTTCCAGCAAATCCTCTAAAATTTTACTACCGCTGCCAAACATAGCGCCAATCCGCTTGGCGTAATGTTCATACCCCGAAACATCCTGTCGCGCCAAATCGAAAACCCGCGCAGCTTGGTCAAGCGCCTCGGGGGGAATGTGAAACACTTGTTGAAACGCCTGCACCTCTGACCGGGTGACATGCCCATCGGCTTTTGCCATTTTTGCGCCCAGCGCAATCACGGCGATGGTGAAGGCCACAGTTTGCTCGGGCGGCTTGCTCCAATAGGCAAATACTTCGGATAAAGGCGCACCCTTTGCCAAAGCCGAAAGAACTTCAGAGATACGAGACCAAAGCGACATAGAGTTTAAATACCCTTCCCGATTTGAAATGTCAGCGGCTGTTCACAAAATTTTTTGCATCAATATCAAATCCAGCCAAGTTTCAAACTTATACCCCACCTCGGGAAGCCGAGCTCTTTCTTGAAAGCCCAACGCTTTGTGAAACTTCAAGCCTGCTAAATTTGCAGCGCTGACCCCAGCCCAAAGGCTATGCACCCCGTTCTTGGACGCATGGAGGCACAGTCGTTCCATCAATTGCCGCCCGATCCCTTGACCCATCGCCCTTGGGGCCAAAATAATGCTATGCTCCATCGTGTGGCGATAGCCTGGCCCCCCGCGAAACTGAAAATAGGTGCAAAACCCCAACAGACCAGTTGCATCCTCGGCGATAAAATAGCCACGATTTTCTAAATCTGCGGCAGAAATTGCTGTTTCCAGCCCGACGATAGTTTTTTCTTCAGTGGTGAAGGTATTTAGCGTATCGCGGATAACAGGGTTCCACAGATCAGCGATGGCTTGAGCATCCTGAACAATAGCGGCGCGCAATTTCATTCCAACACCACCTCTCCGGTTGGCGTTGATAGGCAAACGCTGAGCTGTGGTTGAGCAGCTTTTTCGATCAAAACCCGCTTATCCTGCAGCTGCGCAGCCAAATAAGCCGCAAGCAACTCAGCTTGGGGATGCGCAATCTTAAGCTGCCTCAAGCGACAGCCCCGATCAGGCAGCTTTTGGGCGGGTGAGGGATTGCCCAGCCAATCGATCAAAGCCGGGGCCATATTATCAAGTGGCAAAATACCGGTCTCGGGCACGCTTATCAACCAGTCCAGATCGCCGCGGCTGACCGCAACACTGGGGCCGGTTTGGGGCAGCGCAGCCTCCAATGCCGGGCCCATCGCCTCGGTGCGGCAAATCCAGTTGGTGGGTCTGGGGCGACCGGAAAACCGATCTAGATCGAACCAACGGGGCGCAAACGGGGCTTTGGCCTGCGGGTCGATAGCGATGACTTCCAAATATAGCTCGCCTAGGTTCAGCAGCTGATTATGGGTTCCAAAGCGCAGATGGCGCCCACCAGCCTCTAAGGGCACGCCAAGAGCGGCCTCAACATACTCAACGCCCTCTTGCAAACGGCCGGCGCTGATTGCGATATGATCTATACCAAGCACCATAGGTACCATCTCACGCTTGCTTTTCAGGTCACAAAACCTGTTTTTGTTGCATCCTTGCCTTAGATCAGCCCCGATTGGCGCGGATTAAGCTTAAAATATCTTGCGCCGCCGAGGGTATATTGGTGCCCGGTCCAAAAATCGCCTTTACGCCGGCATTTTTCAAAAAATCATAATCCTGTTGTGGAATAACCCCTCCACAAATCACCAAGATATCGCCCGCATCGCGGGCTGCTAAGATTTTAATCAGTTCCGGAGCCAACGTTTTATGCCCCGCCGCCTGACTGGATATACCGATCACGTGCACATCATTGTCAATCGCGTCCTGCGCGGCTTCCTCTGGGGTTTGAAACAAGGGGCCTACATCGACATCAAAGCCGATATCGGCAAAGGCAGTGGCGATCACTTTAGCGCCTCGGTCATGGCCATCTTGCCCCATCTTTACCACCAGCATACGCGGGCGCCGGCCTTCTTCCTCGGCAAAGGCTTCTATATCCCGCTGAATGGCGGCAAAGCCTTCGTCATTCTCATAGGCTTTGCCATAGACGCCGGCCAAGGTTTTAACCTCGGCGCGATGGCGGCCAAATATTTTCTCCATTGCCATACTGATCTCTCCGACAGAGGCGCGGGCGCGGGCCGCCTCAACCGCTGCTTCCAAAAGATTGCCACCCGCTTGCGCCCGCCGTTCTAATTCTGCCAACGCCGCGTCGCAGGCCGCCTCATCACGTGCTTTGCGGATCTGCTTCAAGCGGGTTACTTGCGCCGCGCGCACGGCTTCATTGTCAATATCCAATATATCAATCGGATCTTCCTCGGGCAGCCGGTATTTGTTCACCCCGACAATCACCTGATCGCCACGGTCAATATCCGCTTGGCGGCGCGCCGCGGTTTCTTCGATTCGAAGCTTGGGCAAGCCGCTGGCCACAGCCTTGGTCATGCCGCCCATATCATCCACCTCTTCAATCAATTTCCAGGCGGCCTCAGCCAAATCCGAGGTCAGCTTTTCCACATAATAAGAGCCGGCCAGCGGATCGACCACATTGGTCACCCCGGTTTCTTCTTGCAAGATCAACTGGGTATTGCGCGCGATACGGGCGGCAAATTCGGTGGGAAGGGCAATCGCCTCATCCAAAGCATTGGTATGCAGTGATTGCGTCCCCCCCAAAACCGCGCTCATCGCCTCATAGGCGGTGCGTACAACATTATTATAGGGATCTTGTTCCTGCAAACTGACGCCCGATGTCTGGCAATGGGTTCGCAGCATTTTGGATTTTGGAGCTTTGGCACCAAGCTCTTCCATAATACGATGCCATAAAAGACGCGCGGCGCGCAACTTCGCCGCTTCCATGAAGAAGTTCATCCCAATGGCAAAGAAGAAAGACAAGCGCGGCGCGAATTGATCAATATCCATTCCGCGCGCCATCGCAGTTTTCACATATTCTTTGCCATCTGCCAGCGTATAGGCCAGCTCTTGAACCAAATTCGCCCCGGCTTCCTGCATATGATAACCCGAAATCGAAATCGAATTGAACTTGGGCATGTTGGACGAAGTATATTCGATAATATCCGCGATAATGCGCATCGAAGGCTCGGGCGGATAAATATAGGTGTTGCGCACCATAAATTCTTTGAGAATATCGTTTTGAATAGTGCCCGAAAGCACCTTGCAATCATGGCCCTGCTCTTCACCTGTGACGATGAAATTGGCTAAAATCGGGATCACCGCGCCGTTCATCGTCATTGAGACGGAGACTTTATCAAGCGGGATCCCTTCGAAAAGGATTTTCATATCCTCAACGCTGTCAATCGCAACGCCGGCTTTGCCCACATCGCCGATAACGCGCGGATGATCGCTGTCATAGCCGCGATGCGTGGCCAAATCAAACGCCACGGAAACCCCCTGCTGCCCCGCAGCCAAGGCTTTGCGATAAAACGCATTTGAGGCCTCGGCGGTGGAAAATCCAGCATATTGGCGAATTGTCCAAGGGCGCCCGGCATACATCGTGGCCTTCACCCCTCTGGTAAAGGGTTCTTGCCCTGGCAGCCCCTCTAAATGTGTAAGCCCCTGCAGATCATCCGCCGTGTAAATGGGATCCACGGCAATACCTTCTAAAGTGTTCCAAGTTAAATCTGCCGGATCGCGGCCGCGCAATTCTTTCGCCGCGATCTCTTGCCATATCGCTTTATTCTGGGTCATTTTTCATCGCCCTCGCATTTTTCGCCGCGCCAAACACGCAGAGTTGAGTGAAAATTTTTAACGATCATAGCGAACCCCTCTTCGCAAACGCTTTCAAGAGACCTATATCAAACCTAAAGGGAGTCATCATGAAATCATTGATCGCCGCAATTTGTGTTGCCGCGCTGCCCAATTTGGGAGGCGCAGAAAGCCTTGAAACCATCTTCGTCGACGTCACGGAGGAAACCACGATCGAAGGATATTTATGGCTAAAACGGCCGGTGATTGTTTTTGCAAATACCGACTTGGATGTAAATTTCCAAACCCAGATGAAATCGTTGCGCCAAGGCGCAGAGGAATTGGCCGCACGCGATGTGGTGGTGCTGGTCGATGCAAATCCCGCCGACAAAACCGCCCTGCGCAAAAAATTTCGGCCGCGCGGATTCGCGGTGTTGCTGATGGGCAAAGACGGACAAATCAAATTACGCAAACCTTTTCCTTGGGATGCCAGAGAATTAAGCCGCAGCATCGATAAAATGCCCATGCGCCAACAAGAAATGCGCTCGAAATAAACCTGCCAGAGGGGCCAGCCGTGCTGGGATAGACCCTTCACCTCCAATCGCGGCAATTTAAAAATAATTGCCGCCGGCCTTGGCCAATCAATTTTATGTGAATGCGCCGGCCTCAACAGCTTACTCGAACTCAATGATAACGTCATCCACGGCCAAACTGTCTCCGGCCAGGGCATTCACTTTTTGAACCACGCCTTTGCGCTCGGCGCGTAGAATATTCTCCATTTTCATCGCCTCAATCGTACATAAGGCTTGGCCTTCTTGAACCTCTTCACCTTCCTCAACACTAAGCTTCACGAGCATTCCGGGCATTGGGCAAAGCAACAGTTTTGAGGTATCAGGCGGCAGTTTCTCGGGCATCAACAGCGCCAATTCTGCGTGCCGGGGGCTGCGGATTGTAACCTGTAAATCCGCGCCGCGCGTGCGCAAGCGAAAACCGCCTGATATCTCATCGACCTTCATCACCAACGGCGTCTTATCCACCAACATATCGGCCAATTTTATGCCCGGTGTCCAGGCTCCACTTACATAATGGGACGCCCCATCCTCAAAGGTAACCAAAGCCCCATTTTGATCCGCCGCTACGGTTACAGCATGAGTTTCCCCCTGCAGGCACACAACCCAGTGATCGCCAACTTTGCGCGCATGATTGTCAAGCCGTCCGGAAATCTGGGCCCGCCGTATTTCACCAACGCGGTACATCGCAGCGCTGGCGGCAACAACCCGTCGCAAAGCCGCAGTTGGCAGCGTAACCCCTTCAAAACCGTCCGGATATTCTTCTGCGATAAACGCCGTTGTCATATCGCCAGAGATGAATTTTGGATGATCCATCACCGCGCTGAGAAAGGGCAAATTATGGCCAATACCTTCAACTTCGAACCGGTCAAGCGCCAAACGCATATGTTCAATCGCGCCGGGCCGGCTTGGCGCCCAGCTGCACAGTTTTGCGATCATCGGATCATAATACATGCTGATTTCGCCGCCCTCATACACCCCCGTATCGTTTCGGATAATATAATCATCTGATACTGTTTCGGCAGGCGGACGATAGCGGGTAAGCCGGCCAATAGAGGGTAAGAAGTTGCGATAAGGATCTTCCGCGTAAAGTCGGTTTTCAATAGACCATCCATTGATCTGAACCGCGTCTTGCTTGAGGCCAAGCGGCTTGCCGGCCGCCACATTGATCATTTGCTCCACCAGATCTATGCCGGTGATCAGTTCGGTCACCGGATGTTCAACCTGCAAACGCGTATTCATTTCCAAAAAGTAAAAATTTTGTGCACTATCGACGATAAATTCAACAGTGCCAGCGCTTTGATAGCCCACGGCTTGCGCCAAAGCGCAGGCTTGTTTGCCCATCGCAGCGCGGGTTTCTGGCGTTAAAAATGGGCTCGGCGCTTCTTCCACTACTTTTTGATTGCGGCGCTGGATCGAGCATTCGCGTTCATTTAGATAAATGCAATTGCCATGGCTATCCGCCAAAACCTGAATTTCAATATGGCGGGGTTGGGTGACGAATTTTTCAATAAAAATCCGATCATCCCCAAAGCTGCTGGCAGCTTCATTCTTGGAAGATTGAAAGCCTTCGCGTGCCTCAGAATCCGTCCAGGCGATGCGCATGCCCTTGCCGCCGCCCCCGGCCGAGGCTTTTATCATCACCGGATAGCCAATTTCTTGCGAGATTTTAACCGCCTCTTCGGCATCGTTGATCAAGCCCATATATCCAGGCACGGTTGAAACGCCGGCCTCTTGGGCAATTTTCTTCGAGGTGATTTTATCACCCATTTGCTCAATCGCGGCGACAGGGGGGCCAATAAAAGCCACATTCGCCGCGGCCAAAGCTTGCGCGAACCGGCTGTTTTCAGACAGGAACCCATAGCCGGGATGCACCGCTTGCGCTCCGGAGCTTGCAATTGCCTTCATCACATTTTCAATCACGATATAGGATTGATTGGCCGGAGATGGGCCAATATGAACGGCTTCATCTGCCATTTGCACATGCAGCGCCTGACGGTCAGCATCCGAATAGATCGCAACTGTTTTGATCCCCATTTTGCGGGCAGTTTTGATGACGCGGCAGGCTATTTCACCGCGATTGGCTATCAGAATTTTCTCAAACATCGAAATAGTCCTTTTTATTCTGGATCAAACGCATCAGCGAAATTGGCGTGGATCAAATTCAAATCAAGGATCAGCTTGGCCTCATAACAGGCTGGATCAAAGGGATCATCATAGGGTTTCACTTCGCGCTCAAACAACCAATTGAGCCGCCCTGCATCCAGATTTCCCCGCTCAAAGGGCTGATCCCAAAAATGTTCAAGAAGCGCGCGTACAAAGCCCGTATCGGCCCGCCGATCCGGGGGGCGACGGTCTTTAAAGCGCTCAAGGCGTTTCAAAGGTGTTACGCCTTTGGGGTTGGGCCGACGAATGGTAAATTGAAAATCTGTACCCGGCAAACGCCCCGGAAAGCCACGATGTTTTAGCATGATGGGAGTGCCTTCTGCTTATGGCCCCTGGGGTGGCGCGCTGCGGCAAAACCCGCCCAGCGCCGCTGGTTATTTCGATTGCTCAAGACATCAAAGATCCGCTCGCCAGAGCGCTCAAATGGCGCTGGGCATGTCAACTCGCCCCCGGCCCGTATGTGTAAATGCGCTCCGCGATGGGTGATTTCAACCACCGGAAAAAACCCCCTAATCGATTGCAGTTTGCGCCAAATATCTTGGCGAATTTGGTGCGCCAAACGCGGCGCAGACATCAGGGGCATCACAACCTCGCGGCTGATGTCAAACCGCACTGGGAGCCGGCGCGCCAATGTAAAACATGGCCCATCATAGATTTCGAACCAATTGCCGCGTTTGATGGTTTTCTGTTGCATGCTCAGCTCACATCACTAGTTAAAATCAAAGCAAAACCCTTTTATAACGGTATATTATCGTGCTTTTTCCATGGGTTTTTCAGCTGCTTACCGCGCAGGGATGCAAAAGCCCGCGAGACCCGTTTGCGGGTTGATTTGGGCTGAATAACCTCATCGATAAAGCCCAACTCTGCGGCCACGAACGGATTGGCAAACCGGTCTTCGTAATCGGCTGTATGTTGCGCGATTTTATCTGCATCGCCCAGATCGGCGCGATGAATAATCTCGGTTGCGCCCTTGGCCCCCATCACCGCAATCTCGGCGGTGGGCCAAGCATAGTTAAAATCACCCCGTAAATGTTTTGAGGACATCACATCATAGGCTCCGCCATAAGCTTTGCGGGTGATCACGGTTACTTTTGGCACCGTGGCTTCGCCATAAGCAAAGAGCAATTTTGCACCATGCTTGATCACCCCACCATATTCTTGTGAGGTGCCGGGCAGAAACCCCGGTACATCCACCAGCGTCAAAATTGGAATTTCAAACGCATCGCAAAACCGCACGAACCGGGCCGCTTTGCGCGAACTGTCAATATCAAGACATCCTGCAAGCACCATGGGTTGGTTCGCCACGATGCCGACGCTTTGCCCCTCTAACCGAATAAACCCAGTTAAAATGTTCTTTGCAAAATCTTCCTGGATTTCAAAAAAATCACCCTCATCGGCGATTTTTAAAACCAATTCCTTCATATCATAAGGGGTGTTGGGATTATCGGGGATCAAAGTATCCAATGACGCCTCAATGCGGCCCGGCTCATCAAAAAACGGGCGTATGGGCGGCTTTTCACGGTTATTCAAAGGCAGAAAATCAACCAAACGACGGGCCTCGCTCAACGCAACGATATCATTCTCATACGCTGCATCCGCAACAGATGACTTCTTGGTATGCGTCGCGGCGCCGCCCAATTCTTCGGCCGTGACCACCTCATTGGTCACCGTTTTGACCACATCGGGCCCCGTGACGAACATATAAGAGCTATCTTTGACCATCAAAATGAAATCGGTCATGGCAGGGGAATAAACCGCGCCGCCAGCGCAAGGCCCCATGATCAAGCTGATTTGCGGTACCACGCCAGAGGCCAGAATATTGCGCTGAAACACTTCGGCATATCCTGCAAGCGAGGCAACCCCTTCTTGGATACGCGCTCCGCCAGAATCGTTTATGCCAATCACCGGCGCGCCATTTTGCAACGCCATATCCATGATTTTACAAATTTTTTGCGCATGCGTCTCAGAGAGCGAGCCCCCGAATACGGTGAAATCCTGCGAGAAAACATAAACCATTCGGCCATTAATCGTGCCCCAACCGGTGATCACACCATCGCCGGGCGGGCGCTGTTTTTCCATGCCAAAATCAGTGCAGCGATGCGCAACAAACATGTCAAACTCTTCGAAACTATCTTCATCCAACAGCAGCTCAACCCGCTCGCGCGCGGTTAACTTACCCTTGGCATGCTGCGCCTCTATGCGCTTGCTGCCGCCACCTTGGCGGGCAACGTCGCGACGCTGCTCAAGTTGTTGCAAAATATCTTTCATCTTGACTCCTTCGGCAATCTGCCGCTTCTGCTATACTGATTGCGGTGTAACGCAAAGAAGATTTATGCAAATTTGCAAATAATTCTACGTATTAAATTGCTAATTTGTAAATTTGCTAACTTTATCTGATCCAACAAACAGATAACCCCATCCACCTTTTTCTGGATGGTTAAGGAGCGTATATGATCGAAAGTCCCAAGGCCCAGTTTCTTAACCGCCAAACCCAGCCGCATATGGTCACGCTGATTATGATGGTCAGCATTTCAGCGCTGGCGATGAATATTTTTTTACCAAGCCTCCCGCGCATGGCGGATGAATTTGACACCAGCGCCGCCATTTTAGGGCTGTCGGTGAGCGTGTATCTGGCGGTCAGCGCACTGGTTCAGTTATTCTCAGGGCCGCTCTCGGATATGCAGGGGCGCCGTCAAGTGACGCTTTGGTCGATTGCCCTGTTCACCGCGGTCAGCATCGCCATTACTTTTTGTCAAAGCACCGAGTCATTTTTGATTTTGCGCGCAATCCAATCTGTCATCGCAAGCGTTTTTGTGATCTCGCGCGCCATCGTGCGCGACACCACCGATACCGCAAATTCGGGCTCTCGGATCGCCTATATCATGATGGGCATGGCGCTGGTGCCGATGTTCGGGCCGGCTTTGGGCGGGGTGATTGATGCCTATTTTGGCTGGCGCGCCAATTTTTGGATTCTGAGCCTGCTGGGGGTGGCGCTTTGGCTCAATTGCTTTTTTGACCTTGGCGAAACCGCGCCAACGACAGATGTGAAATTCCAAGCACATTTTGCGCTCTACCCCGATCTTTTGCATTCAAAACGGTTTTGGGGATATTGCTTCACTTCAGCATTGGGGTCCGGCGCCTTCTTCGCCTATCTGGGCGGGGCCCCTTTTGTTGGCTCTGAAATATTCAGCTTAAGCCCAGAGGCGCTAGGGTTGTTCTTCGGCGCACCGGCAGCGGGATATTTTTTAGGAAACTTTTTCACCGGGCGGTTTTCGTCTCGGATTGGACTGGATGCGATGATCTTTTGGGGGCTCGCCTTGAACTTATTCGGCCTCACAGCCTCTTTGGCTGTATTCTACAACGGTATGGGATCAGCGATCAGCTTTTTTGGCTTCATGACCTTTGTCGGGTTTGGCAATGGGTTAAGTATTCCCAACGCCACGGCCGGAATGCTGGCTATACGCCCAGATCTTGCCGGGGCTGCCTCAGGGCTTGGCAGCGCCATTATGATTGCGGGCGGGGCGGCCTTATCCGCCCTTGCTGGCGCCGTTTTAACGCCAACCAGCGGCGCCACGCCCCTGCTTTGGCTGATGTGGAGCTCGGTTGCCGCAGGGGTGATCTGCATGATTTATGTCAAAAAACGCCATCGCAGCATTCAAGCCTCTTGACGCCTCTAGCATAATTAGCAAGCTTAGCAGATCATTTTAGAAAATTTGCAAATCGGGGTGACAATGGCCGTTCAAAAGCTCTATGCCGGCGCCAAGCTGCGCGATCTGCGCCGTAAACTGAGTCTGACGCAAAAGGAATTTGCCGCGCGTCTGGGCGTATCGTTGCCCTATTTGAATCAGATTGAAAACAACAACCGGCCGGTCTCCAGTTCTATTCTCTTGGCATTGGCCCAGGAATTCGGCTTTGACATCACTGAATTATCAAGCGGAGAAAGCGAGCGCCTTGTCAGCGATTTGCGCGAAGTTCTGGTGGATCCGGTTTTTAGCGAAGCACAACCCTCGCTTGGCGATCTGCGGCTGGTGGCGTTTAATGCCCCGGCCTTTAGCCGCGCATTTCTGGATCTGCACCGCGCCTATAAAAACACCCAAGAACGCATGATGTCATTTGATGAAGCCTTGGGCTGGCAAGATGGGCATATGCAGCCCAACCCTTGGGAAGAGGTGCGTGATTTCTTTCATTATTGCGACAATTACCTGGACGCGGTTGATAGGGCGGCCGAAAGCTTCGCGAATGGGTGGCAAGGGCCAAACTGGCTGCGCGGAAACGTTGAAGAGGCGCTTGCAGGCTTAGGAATACGCGTGGAATTAAGCGACCAAACCCCCTTGCGGCACTATGATAAGACCCAAAACCGGCTGAGCTTGAGCGCCCATGCCAGCCCACCAACGCAAATTTTTCAACTCTGCCTGCAATTTGCCCTGATCACAGAAGAGCCCTTGCTCGAGGCCACATTGGATTTGGCGAGATTTCAATCGCCTCAAGCCCGCGATATTGCGAAACTCGGCCTGGCCAATTATTTCGCCGGGGCGGTGATGATGCCCTACAGAATATTTTTACAGGCGGCCCAAGACGAACGCCATGATCTGGAAAGATTGGCACGCCGTTTTGGAGCATCCTTAGAACAAGTTGCGCATCGGCTCTCAACGCTGCAGAGGCCCGGCGCGAAAGGTATTCCTTTCTTCTTTGTGCGCGTCGACCAAGCAGGCAACATCACCAAGCGCCACTCTGCCACGCGGCTGCAATTTGCGCGCTTTGGCGGCGCGTGCCCGTTGTGGAATGTGCATCGCGCCTTTGAAACTCCGGGGCGGTTTTTACGGCAATTGGCCGAAACGCCAGATGGGGCGCGTTACATTTCGCTTGCGCATGATGTGTCAAAAACCGGTGGCGCGTTTGGGGCTCCGGCGCATCGCTATGCGATCGCACTGGGCTGCGAAGTAAAACATGCCGCGACTATGGTCTATGCCGATGGAATGGACGTTGACACCCCGCATGCTTATGAACCGATTGGCGTTTCTTGCCGGGTCTGTGATCGGCGCGCCTGCCACCAACGCGCCCTGCCCCCGTTAGATAAAGAGCTTAGCATTGATCATGATCTGCGCGAGAACCTTCCCTATTCCATCCAGTGATCGCTTAAAATCGCCGCGCCGTTTATTGCCCGCACCTTCAGCGCTGGCTGGTCTGCCAATCCGGCGCCAACCAAGGCTGTGAATTGGCGCGCGCAAGCGGCGTTTTACCCAAAATAAGATCGCTGGCTTTCTCGCCAACCATAATCGAAGGCCCGTTTAAATTGCCATTGGTGATTTGTGGGAAAATACTGCTATCAACCACGCGCAGCCCCTTAAAACCAATCACATTTGTTTGCGGATCGACCACGGCCAAAGGATCATCCACCGCCCCCATTTTACAGGTGCCGCAGGGGTGATAGGCGCTTTCGGCATGGGCGCGGATAAATTCGTCAATCTGGGCATCGGCTTGCAACTCAAAGCCGGGTTGAATTTCATGTTTTACAAAAGGCCGAAAGGCCTCTTGCGCGAAGATCTCTCGCGTGAGGCGAATACCGCGGCGGAAATCTATCCAATCTTTTTCGGTAGACATATAGTTAAAGGTGATTTTTGGGCTGTCTTCTGGCTTGGCTGACCGCAAAGTAACCGCCCCACGAGACGGGCTGCGCATTGGGCCTATATGGGCTTGAAACCCGTGCCCCTCAGAGGCCGCCTTGCCATCATACCGCACCGCGATGGGCAAAAAATGAAATTGCAAATCAGGATATTCAACCCCCGCGGCTGAACGAATAAATCCGGCGCTTTCAAATTGATTAGACGCGCCAGGGCCGCCGCGCGTCAGCGCCCATTGCAGCCCAACCCACGCCTTGCCAAACACGTTCCAATATTTAAACAGGCTCACCGGTTGGCTCGCGGCCATTTGAATATAGACCTCCAAGTGATCCTGAAGATTTTGGCCAACGCCAGGGCGGTCCGCCACTATTTCGATACCATGGGCAGCCAGATGCGCGGCAGGGCCAATCCCAGAGAGCATCAATAGTTTCGGGGAATTGATCGAAGAGCTTGCTAAAATCACTTCCTTTTTGGCCCGAACGGTTTTCAAGCCCCCCCCTGCCAAAAGCTCAACCCCAACCGCGCGGCGTCCAGAAAACACGATTTTTTGCGCCAAGCCGCGGATCAGATTACAATTTTTTCGTTGCAAGGCGGGGCGCAGATAGGCTTTTGCAGCGGACCAGCGGGCCCCTTTGTGAATGGTATGTTCCATCGGGCCAAAGCCCTCTTGCTGCTGGCCGTTATAATCGTCGGTCAGCTGATAGCCGGCCTGCCGGCCCGCCTGCACAAAAGCCTGCACCAAGGGGTTATCGCGCTTGCCGCGCGTCACATGCAATGGGCCATCCCTTCCGCGCCAGCTGGCATCGCCGCCATGCCCGGCCGGATCCCAGGATTCCATGCGCTTGTAATAGGGTAGCACATCCGCGTAAGACCAGCCGCTTGCACCCATCGCCTCCCAGGCGTCGAAATCTTTGGCATGGCCACGCACATACACCATGCCATTGATGCTAGAGGACCCCCCGATCACCTTGCCGCGCGGGCAGGCAAGCCGCCGCCCGCCCAGATGCGGCTCGGGCTCGGACCAATAGCCCCAATCATAGCGCTTCATATTCATCGGGAAGCTCAGCGCCCCGGGCATTTGAATAAGCGGGCCTGCATCGCTGCCGCCATATTCCACCACGAGCACCGAGGCCCCCGACTCGCTTAAGCGATAGGCAAGGGCGCAGCCCGCGCTGCCAGCCCCGACAATCACATAATCGGCTTCTGCCGCGCTCATGCGCGCCATCGCAGGACGCGCGCATAAATGCCGATATCCGCGCCTTTAAAACGGTGCATCAACATCCCCCATACGAACATAGACCGATTTCAACTGCGAATAATGCTCAATCGCGTTTTTCGAGTTTTCGCGCCCGATACCGGATAATTTCATGCCGCCAAAAGGCGCCTCGACGGGGGCATCATTATATGAATTGATAAAGCAACTGCCCGCCTGCAATTTGCCAATAACACGATGCGCGCGGCTGATATCACGGGTAAAAACCCCCGCAGAGAGCCCATATTCGGTTTTATTCGCGCGCGCCACCACATCCCTCTCATCGTCAAAATCCAAAACGCTGAGAACCGGCCCAAATATTTCTTCGCGCGCGATCGTCATCTCATCGCTGACATCTGCAAACACGGTCGGCGCCAAATAAAAGCCCGGGCGCTCGAGCCGCTGCCCTCCGCAGACCAACCGCGCACCCTCGGAAATACCTTGCGCGATGAACCCCTGAACAATCTGCATCTGCCGATCACTGACCAGCGGACCAAAATTTGTGGTTTCATCCAGCGGATCGCCGATCACCGCCCGGTCAAGCCGCGCGCTTAACCGATCCAAAAACGCCTCTTTGATGGTTTTATGCACAAACACCCGCGTGCCGTTGGAACAAATTTGACCTGACGAGTAGAAATTCGCGAGGATCGCGCCGCCAACGGCATTGTCCAAATCCGCATCTTCAAAGATAATCAGCGGCGATTTACCCCCCAGCTCAAGCGTCACCTGCTTCAGATCCGCGGCGGCGCTTTGGTAAACTTTGCGCCCCGTGGCGACCGATCCGGTGAGCGAAACTTTGTTAATGCGCGAATCCTCCAGCAACGCCGCGCCAACATCGCCCTGCCCTTGTACAACGTTGAACACGCCATCTGGCAAACCAGCTTCGCTGAGGATTTCGGCGATTTTCAGCGCGCAAAGCGGCGTGGTTTCTGATGGTTTGAAAATCATCGCATTGCCGCAGGCCAAGGCTGGCGCAGCTTTCCAGCAGGCAATTTGCGTCGGGTAATTCCAGGCACCAATGCCAAGACAGACCCCCAAAGCTTCGCGGCGCGTATAGACCCAATCTTCGCCAAGCTGGATATGCTCTCCAGTCACATTTCCCGCCAAACCCCCGAAATATTCAAGCGCATCGGCGCCGCTGGTGGCATCCGCATATAGCGTTTCCGAAAGTGGTTTGCCCGTATCATGGGTTTCTAGAACCGACAGCTCTCGGTTGCGGGCGCGGATCAGATCGGCAGCGCGGCGCAATACGCGCCCCCGTTCAGTGCCCGAGCGCGCCGCCCAATCTTGCTGCGCGGCCTGCGCCGCGCTTAGCGCCTGCTCTATAATATGATCCGTACCCGCGTATATCTGCGCGATAACAGCCCCTGAAGCGGGGTAAATCACATCAAACCGCGCCCCGCTTATATCGTCAACATAGCGCCCATCAATAAAATGGCTTGCTGTTGGCTGCGTGCTATACATGCATATCCCCTTCAAAGCTGCGCGGAAAGCCATAGCAGAAAAAGTGATATATAAAAATAAAAATTTATATGACCATATTAATTTTGATATATTTCTTGAAATTCTACCCTAGCCGCGTCAGATAAACCGCATGGAAAGACGCAGCATTCGTGACATACGCAATTCAGAATTCATTCAAGCCACTCTGCAAGCGGTGCGACAAAAAGGATTTCAAAATGTCACGTTAAGTGAAATCGCTGCCTATGCGAGCACGACAGCCGCCAGCATAACCTATCATTTTGGCAGTAAAGAAAAGCTGCTGGAAGCTACGATGCGCCACTTGCTCGAACTCTTGCGCCGTGAGGTCATCAACAATCTAAAAGAAACCAAAACATCCAAACAACGCCTGCAAGCCGTTTTAACCGCAAACTTTTCCGATTCTCTCTTCACGAAAACCCATTGCAATGTCTGGGTGCAGTTTTGGTCAGCCGCGCCCTACCAACCCGCGCTGGCGCGGCTTCAAAAAATCAATCGCGCTCGCGTGGCAAGCCATTTGCGGCGCGAAACGCGGCTACTGGTTGCTTCAGAGCGCCAACAAATGGTGGAACAGGCGCTGCAGGCCTATATCGATGGTGTTTGGATAAGTGCGGCGCAATCCACTGGTGTGATAGATGCCCAAGCCGCGCGTACAGATATCAATAATTTATTGGATCTGCTCGTAAGCGCCGGCTAATCCCCTCTGGGAAAGCGTTGTTGGCTTTCCAAAATATTCAGATCCATATGGTTGCGCATATAGCGTTCAGAGGCATCTTGCAGCGGCTGGTAATCCCAAGGGTAATAGCCCCCTTTGCGCACCGCCTCATACACCACCAGGCGCCCCGCCTGGCTTTGTCGAACGGCGGCGTCAAAGGCGCTAAGATCCCAGCGCGCCTCGGATTTTGCCCTAAGCGAGGTCACTGTGCCCTGATGCGCCGGCAGGTTGGCCAAATTTATCCGCTCTTGCGGGTCCGCCTCCAAATCAAACAACTGATCGGGATCCAGCAAACAACGGTTATATTTCCAGCGCCCATAGCGCAAAGACACCAGCGGTGCATAAGAGCCTTCTGCGGCGTATTCCATCAGCACGGGCGCGCTGCGCGCTTGACCAAGCGCCAGCGGCACCAAGGTTTCACCAGCCGTCCAAGGCTGCAAAGCGTCAAGCGATATGCCGGCCAGGTCGCATAGCGTTGGGCAGACATCCAGCGTTGAAACCGGCTGTGTCAGTAGCGCCGCGGGCAACTCTGGCGCCGATATCATCAAAGGCACCCGCGCAGACCCTTCATAAAAAGACATTTTAAACCACAAACCCCGCTCACCCAGCATATCCCCATGATCTGACACAAAGACAATATGGGCCTCTTGCTGCGTGGCTTCCAACACCTCTAAAATCTCGCCAATTTTATCGTCAAGATAGCTGATATTGGCGAAATAGGCGCGGCGGGCGTCGCGGATCATCGCCTCGCTCAAAGTATATGAGCGCCAATCATTGGCATCAAATAACCGCTGTGAATGCGGATCATGCTCGGCATAAGGAAGCGCTGCAACCGCGGGGCTGAGATGCGCGCAATGCTCATAAAGATCCCAGTATTTCTTGCGTGCCACATAAGGATCATGCGGATGCGTAAAGCTAACAGTGAGGCACCAAGGGCGACCATCTTTGCCGCGCGCCAGATCGTATAATTTACGGCAACTTTGATAAGCAACCTCATCATCATATTCCAGCTGGTTTGAAATTTCACCAATACCAGCGCCAGTCACCGAGCCCAAATTGTGATACCACCAATCAATGCGCGTGCCGGGTTTTCGGTAATCCGGCGTCCACCCAAAATCAGCGGGGTAAATATCGGTGGTCAAGCGCTCTTCAAACCCGTGCAGCTGGTCCGGACCAACAAAATGCATTTTTCCAGATAGGCAGGTCTGATAGCCCGCCGCGCGCAAATGATGCGCATAGGTGGGTATAGAAGCTGCAAATTCAGCGGCATTGTCATAGACCCCCGTTTTCGAGGGCAATTGCCCAGACATGAATGAGGCCCGCGCCGGCGCGCATAACGGGCTGGCGGTATAGGCATTGGCAAACCGCGCCGAGCGCTGCGCCAGGCGTTTCAAATGCGGCGCGTGCAGCCAGTCGGCAGGGCCGTCGGGAAACAACGTTCCATTTAACTGATCAACCATAATAATCAGAATATTGGGGGAAGATGTCATAAAAACGCCTCTTTGAGATATAGGTTATTTGGGCTGAGCCTCCGTTAGATGAAAGCCTAGACTTTTGTAGCAGGAACCGGGGGGGTGCGCAGACGACGTTGCAAAACCGCCTCGCGCCAGCTGATAAAACTGACCGATGCCAAAATTGTGCCGCCCCCAATCACCACCCATGGATCGAGCGGTTCGTCAAAAAACACCATCCCAACCGACACCGCCCAGACCAGCTGTAAAAACGTAACTGGTTGCGTGATGTTCACGGGCGCTGCGGCAAAGGCCAGCGTCATCGTGTAATGCCCCAATGTGGCAAAGCAGGCCACTCCAAAAAGGATAAGCAAATCGTTTGTCGAGGGCGGAACCCAAACCATCCATGCCATCGGCGCCAGCCCCAGCGTGACAAAGAGCGAAAGCATCACAACGATTGCGCCCGCCGAAACTTGATCGCTGAGCCGTTTGGTTAACAAATAAGAGCAGGCGAAAAATACCGCAGCCAGCAGCATCGCCAGATGCCCCATATCCACGCTGCGAATACCGGGTCGCAAAATAATCAAGGCGCCCACCAAGGCAATGCCGACGGCGATCACCCGCCGCAAAGCCAGTTTTTCACCCAAAAATAACGCCGCCCCCAATGTCACATAAATCGGCGATAGGTAATTCATCGCCGTTACATCCGCCAAGGGAATCCGCGCCATTGCAAAAAACCATAGAAACACCGCCCCCACATGCGCAGCGCCGCGATACACAAAAAGCCGCATCAACGGCTGCGAAAAATTACTTTTGAAGACCGACCCCAGCATTGGAACCAGCAAGACCAAGCCCAAAGCATATCGCAAAAACGCCGCCTCAGCGGCGGGCATATCCGGGCCTAAATATTTCACCAAGGAGGTCACGCCCACAAACATAAGCCCCGTCACGATCATCCATAAGATGCCGCGTAAGGTTGATGAAGAAGAACGTTCGGTCATGGCGCTACTGAAAAGCTAAATAGGCCGAAAGCACAAGAGCTAATGAGAGGCGAGCAGACTGTAAGCGATTGCCCACATCACAAGCGCAATCCCCATATCTAAAATCTGCCATGCGCGGGAATTGGCAAAAAAGGGCGCCAAAAGACGGGCGCCATAGCCCAACCCGAAGAAAAAGGTAAAACTGGCTAGCATAGCCCCCAAAGCAAAACCCAACGGGCTTTCGGATTGGTTGGCAACCCCCCCCACCAAAATCACCGTATCAAGATATACATGCGGATTTAAAAAGGTCAGCGCCAGGCATGTGAACAAGGCCGCCGGCAAAGACATCACATCGCCCATTGCATCCAAAGCTTGATTGCCGCGCCAAGCCGATATCATGCTGCGTGCACCATAGGCGAACAAAAACAACGCCCCCGCAAAGCGGATCCAGATCATAAGGTTGGGCAGGGCCTCCAAAAGAGTGCCCAAACCAAAAACCCCCAGAAAGATCAACAGCGCGTCAGAAACCGCGCAAAGCAACACGATCGGCAAAACAAAACGGCGCATCAAACCGGCCTTCAACACGAAGGCGTTTTGCGCTCCGATCGCAAGGATCAACGAAAGACCAAGGCCAAAGCCCAAAAAGAAAGGTTCGATCATGATATAGGTCTTGCGAAGATCATCCGCAACACAAGCCATAGAACACGGCGCAACACAACCGTAGAACCGCCCCCCTTAAACGATAGGGCTTGTATAGCTTCCCGCTTTGGTATTGGGCGCATGCGACAGTAACCCGCGCTCAATCAAGGCCTTCAAACACCTGTGAAAGGTCGGCTGCGCCATCCCGTTCAACAACGCGTGCTTCTTAATATCAACAGATTTTGCAGTGCCACCCGCCATAAAGATTTCTGTGTAAGACGCGTAGAACACATCTTTTTCGTTTTGGGTCAATGCCCCAAGCCCCACTTCCTCCTCAAGGCCCAATAGGAGCTCTCGCATCTGCGCCATTTTAAAGTATCGTTGGGACATTATTCACCTGTCAAAAACATCAGAAGACTGTTTGATCGATCAAAGTGCCCGAAGCAGAAAAGTCTTAAAACCATACCGAAAGTGGACCAAAAAACTGTCTGACTTTCAATACAAAATTGTGTCGATTAAAAAGTTATCATTATGACTTAAGGAAATCTTTTAATTGACCCTGGGTGATAAAAAGGCGCGGCAAATTTACGTGAAAATTACCAAATCCAGTTTGCCCATGCCTCAAAAAATGTATAAGTTGTGGGCTAGGATTCGAGATCTGTCATCATTTTCTGACGCCGTGTACAACAGATTACACATGGGGCGATTGATGTCATAAAGATAATCATTTTTCAACCAAGGCGCAATCGGTCAAGAAAAACAGCCTGCAAACATTGCAAAAAAAAATTTAAAGAACGATTTCGCTAATGTCACAGAATCGTGTCGAAAACTGATCATTCATCAGGTTAATATGTAAGACTCAATAATTTAATAATATTAAACAGATACTCAATCAGAGCCTTCTAATTGCGCCATAACCTCGTCACTAGCTTCGAAATTGGTTGTCACGCGCTGAACATCATCGTCATCCTCAAGCGCATCGATAAGCCTCATCAGCTTTTCCATGCCCTCAAGATCCAGCTCTGTGGTGGTTGTGGGCTTCCAAACCAGCTTGGTTGACAAGCTTTCGCCCAAATCATTTTCCAACATTTGCGCCACTTCATTTAGGCTGGTGTCTTCACACCAGATGAAATGCCCATCTTCTGAGCTTTCCACATCTTCTGCGCCCGCTTCCAGCGCCGCCATCATCACGCTATCATCATCACCGGCGGAAGCGGCGTAACTCACCTGACCTTTGCGATCAAACATAAACCCCACCGATCCGGTTTCCCCCAAATTGCCACCGTGTTTTCCGAAGGTCGAACGCACATTTGACGCGGTGCGGTTTCTGTTATCCGTCATCGTTTCAACAATCACCGCCACGCCATTTGGGCCGTAGCCCTCGTAACGGATTTCTTCATACTCATCACCATCACCCGCAACCGATTTTTTAATCGCGCGCTCAATCACATCTTTTGGCACCGAATTTGATTTGGCTTCCTTAACGGCCAAGCGCAAACGGGGATTTTTTTCAGGATCCGGATCGCCCATCTTAGCGGCTACGGTAATTTCTTTGGACAGCTTCGAAAATAATTTTGAGCGCGCCGCGTCTTGGCGCCCTTTGCGATGCTGAATGTTCGCCCATTTTGAATGGCCTGCCATTTTCCCCTCCGAAATCCGTTTTTATTTGCGCCTATATAGGTCAGGCTATCACCAAGGGGCAAGCCACGAATCTGCAAAGTTTATCACCAAGGGCCGTGCCCCGGCATGGTAGGGTTAAGTTTCCAAATCCGGATCAGCCGCTTTATAAGGGCCATATTTTGGGAATAAACCAAGCCGACAAAAGCCCAATACTCAGATTGAGCGGCACACCAACGCGCAAAAAATCAGAAAAGCTATACCCGCCGGGCCCATAAACCAGCATATTGGTTTGATAGCCAATCGGCGTGGCAAAGCTGGCCGAAGCGGCCACCATCACCGCCACAACCAGCGGCCGGGGATCAACGCCCAAATCATGCGCCAACGCAATCGCCACAGGCGTTACGATCACAGCCACCGCATTATTTGACACCAGTTCTGTGAGCAGCGAGGTCAGTAGAAAAAAACACCAAATCAACAGGAATGGCGAGAGGTCTGCGATCAAAGGGGTCAGAGCCTCGACCACCAGTGCCACCGCGCCCGCATGGTGCAACCCCGCGCCTATGGCCAACATCGAAAATATCAAAACCAACAAGCGACCCTGAACGAAAGCAAAGGCTTCCTCTGCATCAATGGTCCGCGTCACGAGCAATATCGCGGCAGCCACCAAGCTGAGCACGAAAAGAGGTGCAAAGCCAAAACCGGCCATCAGCACCAAACCCAAAATCGTCACAACTGCGATGGGTGCATGACGGCGACGAAACGGTTGCACAGCCGGTTGAGAAATAACAACAAGGGCAAATTCTTGCGCCAGGCGTTTGATATCTTCAGCAGCGCCTTCCAGCAGTAGCGTATCCCCCAAAGTGATAGTGAGCGAGTGCAAATTTTGCGCTATATTCTGATTATGCCGGTGCACAGCCAGCGTATAAACCCCAAAGCGCCGCCGCAAATGCAGATCGCTTAACCTGCGCCCCAGCATTTGGCACCCAGGCGTAATTAATATTTCAACAGTTGTGGTTTCCACGGCAGAAACCTGATCCACCGGGCCTCTTCGACTTAAGGTTTTTTCCTGCTGTAGCCCCAACAATTCCCCGATCGGAGAGCGTAAAACAACCCGGTCACCTGCGTTTAGCCGGATTGCCTTTAATTTATCACGCAACGAGGCGTTCTTGCGCAGCACATCGATCACCCGAACCCCTTGCCGGCGAAATAAGGCCACTTTTAAGACCGGCCTGCCGATGAGCGCCGAGCCCGGCGGGATAAGCACTTCGCTGAAAAATTTCTTCTGCGTTTGATCTGACAATACATCTGCCAAACTGGCGCGTTCGGGCAAAAGCAACGGTGCGATAAACCGCAGATAAACCGCGCCCCAGACCACCAAAATACAAGCCAAAGGTGTGATTTCAAAAAGTCCAAACCCCGCCAAACCCAAGTCACGGGCAACCCCATCCACCAATAAATTGGTGGAGGTCCCCAACAGGGTCAACATGCCGCCTAATATGGCTGTATAGGAAAGCGGAATAAGAAGTTTACTGGCAGAAATATCTAGGCTTCGCGCCAATTGCACAAAGACCGGGATCATCACCACCACCACCGGCGTGTTTGACACCACCGCTGAGGATAACAATACGAATAGCAGTAAAAGGCCCAAAATACCACCAGGATGGCGCATTTTTTGATTTTGCACAGCCGAAATCAACGCATCCAAAGCACCCGTGCGCACCAAGGCAGCCACCACGATGAACATCGCGCCAATTGTCCATGGCGCCGGGTTTGAAAACACTTGCAACGCCGCCTCATAGGGCAAAATACCCGTCACCAAAAACAGCGCGGCGCCGCTCAAAGCAATCACCTCACTAGGAAACCGCTCTTGCCAAAACATCACCAGCATCACCGCCACGATGCACAGCGAAAATCCCGCCGGCCATAAACCGGAAGAAAAAAAGACCATACGCGTCCCTTCAAACCCACTCAGCCGCGCCTTAGACCGTGTTTAACGGCGCGGCTGCACCAGAAACATACCAATCAGTATGGCAGATAATGCCGCCCATAAAAACAGGCTTGGTTGCTCATTCAGTAGAATAATCGCCCAGAAAACGGCAAAAATCGTAACGGCATAACTGACCTGTAGGGCGAAAACAGGCCCCGCCCGTTTCACCAACCACACATAGCTCGTATAGGCAAAAGCATGCAGCGTTGCCGAAGCGATCAAAGCAAGATCCGGCGCGCCCCATGGCAGGCGCGGGTCGATCCAATGCCCACTGACAAGCGCAAAAGGCAGCGTTGCAAGCGCTCCAAGACAGCTGGCGCCAAATAAAGTGGCCACGGGGTTTAAGTTTTGAGTTCCAAACCGCGCAACATAATTGCCCTCAAACCCATAGCAAAGGGGCGCAATGACAGCTAAGAAAATAAAACCCACTTTGGAAGAATCGGGCAAACGCGCCTCTGGCAGCACCAGCAACATCACACCACAGAGCCCAAAAAACAGCCCCAAGAGCCGGAATTTCGCAAAGGTTTCATTGCCCATCATCACGGCAATAGGAAAGCCGAACATGGGCACAGTTGCGATAATCACCGCCAAAAACCCCGCCGGCAAGTGGATAGCAGCCGTATAAGAGGCCGAATTTGGCGCAATGGTGCCCACGCAGGCGATGATTGCAAATAAGCGCAGCGCGCCGGGCGTAATGGTTAAGCTTTGACGCCGGACCAGTAAGACAATGCCCAAAACGCTGGCGCAAATCACCTGTTGCCAAAAAATAAGGCCAAAAAACAAATAGCCATCCGAGACAATCACTTTTGTCAGCGGGATCGTTAAACCCCAGGCGGAGCCAATGCATAGCACCGCTAAATACGGCCAAATCCGTTCAATCATAAAGCCGCCGCTTGCAATTGACCGCCCACGCGGATCATCCTTACATTCTGCGCTTTTCCAGTGCTATCCTCAGTTTCCACGTAAAGCCCGGCAAGCGTGGCAGGCCCATCTGCCGGGCTGAACCGCGCTTTTGGCATACCCGTCACAAAGCGGCGCAAGGGTTCGGTTTTTTCCATCCCGATCACGCTATTATAATCGCCGCACATGCCCGCATCGCTTTGATAGGCGGTGCCTTTGGGCAAGATCATCGCATCCGCGGTTGGAATATGCGTATGGGTGCCCACCACAACGCTGGCCCGCCCATCACAAAAATGCCCCATCCCCATTTTTTCAGAGGTTGCCTCGCAATGAATATCAACCAAGCTGGCCTGTGTTTGCCCGCCCAAAGGATGCTTAAGCAACACTGCATCGATCGCCGAGAAAGGATCATCAAAGGGACGTTTCATAAACACCTGCCCCAAAACCTGCGCCACCAGAATTTTGCGCCCGCGCGCATCACTGAAAATACGCGCTCCGCGCCCAGGGGCGTTCTTGGCAAAATTTAAGGGGCGAATAATTCGTGGCTCTTTTTCGATAAATCCCAACATGTCTTTTTGATCAAATGCGTGATCGCCCAAAGTGATGCAATCTGCACCCGCGCCAAGCAATGCGCGCGCATGATCGGAGCTTAATCCATGGCCACTTGTGGCGTTTTCAGCGTTGACCACGGCAAAATCAATCTGCCACTCGGCTTTCAACCGCGGCAGGTTTTCAACCAGAGCTGCGCGACCTGCGCGCCCCATCACATCGCCAAGAAAAAGAAGCTTCATGCCGCCGTCCCTAGGGCCTCTGCCCTGAAAGCGCAAGCAAAAGCCGGCTATGAAAACTGATATTTCGCCCCGTAAGTGACCGGAAAATTAACAGAACGGGCGATAAAGCACCGCTCTGAAACGCGGTGGTGCAGCAGGTCGGCACGGCTGGGATCATCGCCGTTTGACAGCGTGATCTGCGGCCGTAACGTTGCCGCGACAAACCGACTGGCGCCATTGGCAAGCGTTTCGCCCTGTGCAATAGGGTGATCTTGATAGGCTTGAACACATAAGCCGGCCTCACTGGCCAGGTGCAAATACCATAACATATGACAGCCGCTCAGCGCTGAAATCAACAGATCCTCAGGATTATAAAGCGCGGGATTCCCACCCAAAATTGGATCATTCGAGCAGCTTATCACAGGTTTTCCGGGGCTGCACAAATCCCAACTGCGCGCATACCCGCCATAGGTTTTTGTGCCCTGCCCGCGGTTTCCCGTCCAGATTACCCGCGCCGTATAATCGTGAAGAACAGTCATAAATTTTCCTTTCAGCCAAGGCAATTTGCCCAACGAAATCAGCGTCAAAAACACGCCTAAACTTAGATCATGCGCGCGCGCAGATCGATGATCTCATCCTCGGTTACGATTTGATCCAAAGGTTGATCCGTTGCCTCCAATGGCAGGTGATCCGCCTGCTGCGCGCTATAGGCAAATCCAATCGCCAAAGTAGGTCGCTTTGCGCGTAACATCTCGAGCGTGCGGTCATAAAATCCACCGCCATAACCCAGACGCCCGCCATTGCGATCAAACGCCACAAGCGGCACGATCACCAGTTCCGGTTCAAAAAAATCATCGTCAATCGGGATTTTGGCACCAAATGGCCCCTCTTTAAGCGCGCCCTCAGGATACCACTTTGAAAACCGCAAAGGATGGCCTTCGCCGGTAATCACAGGCACCCCAACCGGGCCGTATCCAGCTGCTTCCGCCATCGCGGGGCGCGGATCGATTTCGGTGCGAATGGGCATATATCCGGCCAAGGATACGCCGCGATATCCGGCCAAAACCGATGATAAGAGCCCCGCGCAAGCGCCTATATCCAGAGCATGCGCCGCTTTGCGCCGCGCGAAGGCGGCTTTGCGCGCGGCCCGTTTTCGCTCTGTCAGACCACTCATAACAAGATCAACCCTGCCAAACCCAGAAATGCCAGAAATCCCACAATATCGGTGACCGTGGTCACAAAAGCCCCAGAGGCCAACGCAGGATCAATGCCAAAACGTGCCAGCAGAACCGGAATGCCAGTACCGGCAAAACCCGCCACAACCAAATTGATCACCATCGCCAGCGCGATCACGTATCCAAGCATGGGGGATCCGAACCATATAACCCCGACCACGCCCATTACCAAGGCGAAAACCACCCCATTTAAAAGCCCCACAAGAACCTCCCGTCTTACCACCCGAACCAGATTTGAGCGGGTCAGATCTTTGGTCGCAATCGCCCGCACCGCAACCGTCAGGCTTTGCGTGCCCGCATTGCCGCCCATCGAGGCTACTATGGGCATTAAAATCGCCAAAGCCACCAATTGCGCAAGCGCTGCTTCGAATTGCGCGATCACCAAAGAGGCTAAAATAGCGGTAAACAGGTTCACCCCCAGCCAAGGCAAGCGCTGCTTGGCCGTTTCCAAAACCGTATCGCTGAGGCTGCTTTCTCCAACCCCGGCGAGGCGCAAAATGTCTTCCTCATGTTCACGGTCAAGCACCATCATCGCATCATCAATCGTTATCATGCC
The DNA here is from genome assembly GCA_039640495.1 of Rhodobacteraceae bacterium IMCC1335. Classification (NCBI taxonomy): domain Bacteria; kingdom Pseudomonadati; phylum Pseudomonadota; class Alphaproteobacteria; order Rhodobacterales; family Paracoccaceae; species Rhodobacteraceae bacterium IMCC1335. Next base: position 1,052,468 of record CP046864.1, on the reverse strand, counting down.
GACAAGGCGCTGTTCATGATCCACAACAGGCGCAGAAATCAGATGATATTGATTGAACGCATAGGCAACCTCTGCTTCGTCTTGATCTGCCGGGATTACGCGAAACATCTCTTCCTTCAGGCTGGCCAATGCGGTGCTGCGCTTTGATGACATGATGCGCCCTAGCGTGACATTGCCCACCGGATGGAATTTTGGATCCACAAGAATCACATGATAAAACTGTTCTGGCAACTCCTCGGCTTTGCGCATGAATTCAATCGCATCTCCAACCGTCCAATAATCGGGCGCTGCAACCACTTCGCGCTGCATTAAGCGACCAGCAGAAAACTCTGGATAGGCCAGCGATTGTTCGACAGCCAAGCGATCTATATCATCCAAAGCGTCCAGAATGGCTTCTTGCTGCGGCGTTTCCAAATCTTCCAGCAGATCGACAACATCGTCGCTTTCTAGATCGCGCACCGCATCGGCCAAAACCTCGGGTTTCAGAAGATTGATCACGTCTTCGCGAATGGCCTCATTCAGCTCAGACAGGATTTCACCATCAAATTCACGCTCATAAAGTCGGATCAATCGCGCCCGATCGTGACCATCGATTTGTTCGAGCAAATCCGCGATATCCGCCGCGTGCAAAGGCTCCATCTGGGCAACCAGTTGATCACGATCTTTACGATCTACAGCCTCTAAAATAGCCGCAACAGCGCTTGGCTTCAGCTCATAACTGCGATCGGGCTGCGCCAGGTCTTGATCAGATAGAATGGTATGGTTTTGCATCATAAGCCCCCATAAACTATGCTCGTGATAGCGGAGAATAAAACAAAAGAGCAATGCAATAACGCGGTTTACCGGCCCTGATATGCAAATTATACAGCTAGGGATGGGTTTCAATCAAAAGGATCTTACGTGATCGCATCCTCACCTCAGCTGTTGCTAACAGGCCAAACGCTCAGTTTTAGAGCCGATCCCTTTGTAACAGAGATCGCAGCAGCCAGCACTTTCGACAGCGCCGGCGGCGTGCTCATTGAAGCGGGAAGGATCCTTGCCCAAGGCCCAGCTGCAGATTTGCGCCGACACTACCCACAAGCGCAGGTCATCGATTATGGCGATAAACTGATCATGGCGGGATTTATCGACGCGCATGTTCACTATCCGCAGACCGCAATCATTGCCAGCTGGGGAAACCGCCTGATTGATTGGCTCAACCAGTATACGTTTCCCGAAGAAATGCGATTTGGCGATGCGGCTTATGCGCATCGCAGCGCAGAGACCTATCTGGATCTGGCGCTCGCGCATGGCACGACCAGCCTGGCCAGTTTTTGCACCATTCATCCAAACAGCGTAGAGGCGCTGTTTGTCAGTGCGACCGCGCGCGGCATGGCCATCGTGGCGGGCAAAACCTGCATGGATCGCAATGCGCCCGAGGGCCTGTGCGACACGGCGCAAAGCGCCTATGACCAAAGCAAAGCCTTGCTGCAAACATGGCATGGGCAAGGCCGGGCGCGCTACGCCATCACGCCGCGGTTTTCGCCCACCTCAACCCCCGAGCAGCTGACCGCATTGGGGGCGTTATGGCAGGAATTTCCCAATTGCCTGATGCAAACCCATCTCAGCGAACAAATCGATGAAATCGCATGGGTGAAAGATCTCTTCCCCAATGCGCGTGATTATCTGGATACCTACGAGACATTCGGTTTACTAGGCCAACGCGGCCTTTACGGGCACGCAATACATTTGGAGCCGCGCGAAAAAGCGCGGCTGAAAGAGGTTGGCGCGGCTTTGGTTCATTGCCCGACCTCAAACAGTTTCATCGGCTCGGGCCTTTTTGATATGAACGGTCTGGCACATGCCGGGCAACGCATCGCTCTGGCAACCGATACGGGGGGTGGATCCAGCTTTTCCATGCTGCGCACTATGGCTGCGGCTTATGAGATCGGGCAACTAAACGGTCATCCTTTGCACCCGGCGCAATTGCTGTGGTTGGCCACGATGGGTTCTGCGCGCAGCCTGCATCTTGACCATGAAATCGGCAGCTTGACGCCCGGAAAATATGCGGATCTGGTGGTTTTAGATTTAGCCTCAACTCCCGCAATCGCGCAGCGGCAAAGGCGCGCTATTGATCACTGGTCAAGCCTGTTTCCTACCATCATGATGGGCGATGATCGCGCCATCCATTCAGTTTGGATCAAAGGCGCAGAATGGCACAACAAAACCGGTTAGGCGCGCCGCAGATGCGTTTCTCAACCCGTTATGCGTTGATAAGCTTTTGCACCAGACGGTTTTGATGCCCGATCAAAGCCTCTAGATCGGTGCTGGACAGCTGGCCATCGCGTACAACAAAGCGCCCTTCCACCATTAAATCGCGCACTTTATTCGGCCCGGAAAGAACCAACGCCGCAGGATCCCAGCTGCCCGCACTTTCCACCCCAGAAACATCCCAAATCGCAATATCCGCGCGTTTTCCAACCGCCAAGCGCCCGCATTCGGGCCGGCCCAGCACATCTGCGCCCCCGCGGGTTGCAATTTCCAACGCCTCGCGCGCACTCATGGCATCGGCCCCTTGCGACACCCGTTGCAGCAACATCGCTTGGCGCGCTTCATCCATCAAATTGCCCGAATCATTGCTGGCAGACCCGTCGACACCCAATCCCACAGGCACCCGCGCATCGCGCATCTGGCGAAGCGGGGCGATCCCCGAGCCAAGGCGGCAATTCGAACAGGGGCAATGCGCGACACCGGTTTGGCTTTTGGCAAATAAGGAAATTTCTTTGGAGTCCAATTTCACACAATGCGCGTGCCACACATCCGCACCTGTCCACCCCAAATCTTCAGCATATTGCCCAGGGCGACATCCAAATTTTTCAAGCGAATAAGCGATATCTTCATCGTTTTCTGCCAAATGCGTGTGTAAAAATACCCCCTTATCGCGCGCCAAAAGCGCCGCGTCGCGCATTAAATCACGACTCACCGAAAACGGAGAACAGGGCGCAATGCCCACCCTAAGCATGGATGCGGGAGAGGGGTCATGGAACGCATCCACCACGCGGATGCAATCTTCCAAAATCCGCGCTTCCTTTTCAACCAAAGCATCAGGCGGCAAGCCGCCATCGCTTTCTCCGATGCTCATCGCGCCGCGGGTTGGAAAAAAGCGCAAGCCAATTTCCTGCGCCGCCTCGATCGTATCTTCCAGCCGCACACCGTTGGGGTATAAATACAAATGATCGGCGCTTAAGCTGCAGCCAGACAACGCCAATTCGGCTAATCCCACCATCGCTGAAACGCGCATTTCTTCAGGCCCAAAACGGGCCCAAATCGGGTAGAGCGTCTGCAACCAGCCAAACAGCAACGCATTTTGAGCGCCAGGCACCGCGCGGGTTAAGCTTTGATAGAGGTGATGATGCGTGTTGACCAAACCCGGCGTCACCACGCAGCCTTTAGCCTGCACAACATCGCAAGAAACAGGCGGCATATAATCAGTTTCTACTGCGATGATTTCGCCATCATGTATATGAATATCAGCGCCTCCCAATTCGCGCCGCGCATTATCCATGGTGAGAATGTAATCGGCATTTTTAATCAGAATATCGCTCATACGCCCGTCTTTAATTCACGCTTTTTGTAACAAGGGCAAAGCCGCGGCCATCAGCTCGGGGGTTGCCGCAGCAATAATTTGCCCTCCGTTATGCGCGGGACGCTCCTGCCAATTGCAAACCACCCCTCCAGCGGCTTCGATCACTGCGATCGGCGCTTGCACATCATAGGCGCTCAATCCGGCCTCGATCACCAAATCGATCTGCCCCGCCGCCAGCAACGCATAGGCATAACAATCTAAACCATAGCGCACCAATTTAACCTCTTTGGCCACCGCCTGAAAGCTCGCATGCTCGGCGCGGCTGCCAATTTCAGGAAAAGTCGAAAACAACACCGCCTCCTGCAAAGAGCGCGTAGAGCGCGTTTGCAAAGCCGCCGCCCCCAAAGGGCCCGCCATCGTGTTCAGCCCCAAACCACCGATAAACCGCTCGCCGATATAAGGTTGATCAATGACTCCAAAAAACGGGCCCGCCGCATCGCGCAAGGCAATCAAAACGCCCCAGGTTGGGGTTCCGCTCATGAAAGAACGGGTGCCATCGATCGGATCGAGCACCCACGTTAACCCCGAGCTTCCAGAAGTTTCACCGTATTCTTCGCCCAAAATGCCATCCTCTGGGCGTTGCTCTTCAAGGATGGCGCGCATCGCGCGTTCAGCGGCTTTATCCGCATGGGTCACAGGATCAAAGCCCTGATCAGCTTTATTTTCAAGCGCCAATTTTGTTGACCGGAATAGCGGCAAAATCGCCTCTCTGGCCGCGTCGGCCAAGGCAACCGCCACGCGTTTTAGATCTTCTTTATCCGTCGCAGAGAGGGTCTCCCTGCTTACATACGCTTTTTCCATAATCAAACCCTTTCGCCCAAAGGCGCTAGAGCATGATCACACGAAAATCAAGCGACGTCGCTGAGCACCCGGGCAAGGTCAAACAATCTACGCCGTTGGTTTTCCGGTATCGCATAGTAAGAGCGCACCAAATCCAACGCTTCTTTATCGCCCATAAGATCTGACGGCATCGCGTCAGACTGAATTTTAACGCCTTTTTCTGCCTGCAACCCATCGAAGAAAAAATTAATCGAAACGTCTAAAGTGCTTGCGATATCCCATAGGCGCGATGCGCTTACACGGTTCGCACCGGTTTCATATTTTTGAATTTGTTGAAATTTAATCCCGACATGCTCTGCCAATTGCTGCTGCGTCATCCCCACCAGCCATCTACGCTGCCGGAGTCGCTTTCCAACATGTTCGTCAACAGGATGTGCCATTGAATATTCCTTTTTATAACAATCATGGCGGTTTAGACCGAAATACCCTGGCCAAACCCTTAATTCATGATCGAGAGATTAGCAGAACATCCGCAAAATTCAAGCACTTTTTGTTACTTAAGCGAATAAAGTTTTTAATTCACTCTCTTTAAAGGAGAGTATTCGCAGCGCTTAAAACTGGCTTTCAAAGCGGTGATCGCAACGTCAAAGCACCCCACCACTTGTCAAGCACAGCTAGGGCAAGCCGTCTGCTTTGTGCAGATCTTCTTAAGAAACCTCGTATTTTCAATGCAAAGGACGGGTTTGTTCGATTTTACAGAAACCACATAGGCGCGTTGAAATTCCCATAAGCCATGGCCTCAACGCGCTTTTGGTGAACTGCAGAAACCGGTTGACCGGTCTTTTGCCCGCAACACCCTGTAGATGGTTCATACCGTCAACCGCTCGCCACCTTGGACGGTCCGAAAAGAGACCTTAAAAAATGCGTAAGGCCTTTAAACGGTGTTCAAAAAGACTCACTTCGCACTATTTTTAACAATTCAGGAATTGATCGTACGCTAAGCCTTGAAAAGTGGCTCATTCTCCCCAATATGTATCTTAATGTTTTTTGCAGAATGGAGATCCCATCCTGCTAATTCGGCACTGGAGGTTAATTATGGCAGAATTTGAAACAATGCGCAGCACCGCAGCGGGTCGCGTCGGCGAAATCGACGAGGGCCTACGCACGCATATGAACAAAGTATATGGTACAATGTCCGTTGGTATGCTGATTACAGCATTGGCCGCATGGGCCATTGCCGGCTTGGCAACCACGTCTGATCCGGCCTTGGCTGCCGGCCAGATGGCCAATGGTACGTTGCTCACGTCTTTCGGCGTTGCCATTTACACATCAGCTCTACGCTGGATTGTGATGCTGGCACCTTTGGGAATGATTTTTGGCTTTGGCGCCATTATGCAACGCGCTTCGGCCAGCGGTGCGCAATTGTTCTTCTTTCTTTTCGCCACATTGATTGGCGTCTCGCTGAGTTCGATCTTTGTGTTCTACACAACCTTCTCAATCGTGCAGACCTTTTTAGTCACCGCGATCGCTTTTGCAGGCTTGTCGCTTTGGGGTTACACCACAAAGAAAGACATTTCAGGCTGGGGCTCTTTCCTGATCATGGGTGTAATCGGCATTTTTGTAGCGATGATCGTCAATATGTTCCTCGGCTCTCCCGCGATAATGTTTGCGATTTCGGTTCTGGGCGTTTTGATCTTTGCTGGCCTAACCGCCTATGACACGCAGAATATCAAAAATACCTATTTGGCGCATGCGCATCATGGCGATCAGGAATGGTTGGACAAGTCAGCGATTCACGGCGCGCTAAATCTTTATCTGGATTTTCTGAACATGTTCCAGTTCTTGCTGATGTTCATGGGCAATCAGGAATAGGCAAGCGCCTCTGTCGATACCAAAAGGCCGCGGTTCGCTTCGCGGCCTTTTTTATGCGATCTGAATGAAGCGACGGCTGAAGCTATCAACCGCAACAAAAAAACCACTCAAAACACTGAGTGGTTTTTTATGGCTTAAAAGGACAAGGCCTGCTTATTTGATCTTACCTTCTTTATATTCAACATGCTTACGCACAACCGGATCGTATTTACGAACGACCATCTTCTCAGTCATTGTGCGGGCGTTTTTCTTGGTCACATAAAAATGGCCAGTGCCTGCGGTAGAATTCAGGCGGATTTTAATAGTGGTTGGCTTGGCCATGAAACGTCTCCTGAAGCGGGGGATCAAACACCCGTAAAACTCTGTAGAATGTGCCTTTTAGCGATGCTGCGGCTGCTGTCAACCGTGACCTGGCATATTTTCTGCAGCTCGTCCGGATCAAAGCAAACGCGCGGAGAACCTATAAGCCGGATTCTGTCCAGAGGTTGCCCTCTTGGATGATCATTCCTCTTGGCCCAAGGTTACCCCTGCGCCTCTAGCTGCCAACCCGAACCCTATAGGCCAAAGATGCCCGGTGGTGATATCGAAAAAACGATCAACCCACCTGAGGTTCCTATTTGGCATTGCTCCTGGTGGGGCTTGCCATGCAAGACCTGTTACCAGGCCTCCGGTGGGCTCTTACCCCACCCTTTCACCCTTACCTGCGACCAGCGTAGGCGGTTTGCTTTCTGTTGCGCTATCCGTCGGGTTGCCCCGCCCGGGCGTTACCCGGCACCATTTCTTTGTGGAGTCCGGACTTTCCTCGACCCCGAAGGGCCGCGATCATCCAGTTCTCCGCGCAAAGCTGCAGTAGGCGCGAAAAGCGGCAAGGTCAATTGCAAAGCGTATTCAAAGCGGCCACCAGCGTACAATCAAACCGGCTTAAAGGGCCCCGGCGATGGGGCGCGAAATGCTGCCGGAGCGACGATAAGATTTGCTCCAAACCAAAGCTTGGATCATATCCATAATCTGCAGCCTGTTTCACAAATTGTGCCCGGGCGCGCAGCGCATCTTCACCCATCACCGGATCCATCTCGACAATCGCATTCAAATGCCAGGTTTTAAGATCCGGCCAAACACCAACCCCGCTTAGCGCCAATCTGCGCCAATCAAACCGTGCACCAGGATCGGCTTTTCGGCCAATGGCAACGTCGGAATGCCCCAGAACCCGATGCGCCGGAATATTGTGCCGGCCAATAATATCGCCACAAAGCGCAATCAGCGCACGCATTTGTTTATTGGAAAACGGATGATCGCCGCGATTATCAAGCTCAATACCAATTGACCGGCTGTTGATATCCGTTTCACCGGCCCAGAAACTGCGCCCGGCATGCCAAGCGCGCTGGCTTTCGCACACCAGCTGGAGAACCCGGCCATCCAATGTGATAAGATAATGCGCCGACACCTCATGGATCGGATCGCATAAGCGCTGCAGCGCGGCCTCGGCGCTTTGCATCGCCGTGTAATGCAACAGCAAAAGATCAATCGAGCCTCCTGCGCGACGCGGGCCAAAATTTGGCGAGGCCCTGACATCCGCAAAAGGGGCGCCAATCATCCCGACGATCCGGCCAAGCGAAACGGCGTCGGATCCCAAGAGCAGGCAAACCCATCGCCATCCGGATCAAGACCCATCCAATCCATTTTCGGACCGCTGCGCTTTAAAAACACCTGCTGGGCTTCGCTGGGAGAGGCATAAAAGTTACAGTTCCGCAGATATAGCTCTTCATTGTAAAGGCCGGAGCGGCGATAGATTTGCACCCCAACCGGGTTGGTCGTGCGCAAAGCGTATTCGATGATACTGATCTCATTTGTGCCCGGGCGCACGGGCAAATCGGTGGGCTCAATCACAACATATTTCGCACGGCTTTCGGCCAAGCGCTTGGCATCGCTTTCGATCGATTGACGGGCGGCAACCGCCTCAAAATCATTTTCATCCGACAGCGAGGTCGTATCAACCGAAGCAGCCGCGCCTGTTGGGTCATCAACCTCAACCCCTGAGGCGGGCGCCAAGCTTTGTTGCTCAACAGCCATCGGAGAAGGCAGCGGCAACACCGAGGCCGCATTTGGCGTCGGGTTTTGCCCAATCTCAACTGGCTCGCAGGCACCAAGAAGCGCCAAGGCGCCACCGGCGGTTAAAGCTCTGATCAAAAGGGAGTTCGACATTAGGGTCGATCCTGCATCATGAGGTCCACCAATTCTGCGGTTTATACGCAAACCCAGAAGCCTGTTCCAGAGTGTAGGCAGAATTTAGCAAATCTGCCTCCTCCCAAGGGCGACCAATCAGCTGCAGCCCCAGCGGCAAGCCCTGTTTGTCCAATCCGGCAGGAACAGAAATGCCTGGCAAACCGGCCAAGTTCACGGTGACCGTAAACACATCATTAAGATACATTTCCAAAGGATCCGCATCCGCCATACCGCCAAGCGCAAACGCCGCAGAGGGCGTGGTAGGGGTTAAAATACTGTCAATACCCGTTGCAAAAACATCGTCAAAATCTTTTTTAATCAACGCGCGCACTTTGCGGGCACGGTTGTAATACGCATCATAAAACCCTGCGGATAACACATAGGTTCCCACCATGATCCGGCGCTGCACTTCCGGGCCAAACCCTTCCGCGCGGGTTTTTTCATACATCTCTGTAATGCCATCGCCCGCCGCCAAAGCAGCCCGGTGCCCAAAGCGAACACCATCATAGCGCGCCAGGTTTGACGACGCTTCGGCTGGGGCAATCACGTAATAGCTTGGCAGCGCATATTGCGTATGCGGCAAGCTGATATCGATCATTTCTGCCCCAGCAGATTTCAACATATCTTGGCCTTCTTGCCATAAAGCCTCGATCTCATCCGGCATGCCATCCATCCGATATTCGCGCGGGATGCCGATTTTTTTGCCCCGAATATCACCACTCAACATCGCTTCGAAATTCGGCACGGCCAGATCAGCGCTGGTGCTGTCTTTGGGATCATGGCCAGACATGGCCTCAAGCATAATCGCCGAATCCCGCACTGTTTTCGTCATTGGGCCTGCTTGATCAAGCGAGCTGGCAAAGGACACGATACCCCAGCGCGAACAGCGCCCATAGGTAGGTTTGATCCCGACAGTGCCGGTAAATGCAGCAGGTTGGCGGATCGAGCCTCCGGTATCGGTTCCGGTGGCCGCCAAACAAAGATCTGCTGCCACGGCCGCGGCGGAACCGCCAGAAGACCCACCGGGGGTCAGCGCCTGCTCACCCAGTTTCCAGGGATTGACTACGTCGCCATAGATCGAGGTTTCGTTTGAACTGCCCATCGCAAACTCATCCATGTTGAGCTTGCCCAGCATAACGGCACCGCTATCGCGCAATTTCTGGCTAACCGTGCTTTCATATTCGGGCTTAAACCCTTCTAGAATTCGACTTGCCGCTTGACTGGGTACGCCTTTGGTACAGAATAAATCTTTGATCCCGATCGGCAAACCGCACATATCCGGCGCATCTCCAGAGGCCAGATGTTGATCTGCTGCCCGCGCCAAATCCAACGCCAGCTCGGGCGTTTTATGAACAAACGCGCCCAGCGCATCAGCGCCCTCAATCGCGCTTAGGCAGGCTTCGGTCAGCTCAACCGAGGTGACCTGTTTCGCGCGCAGCGCATCGCGGGCCTGGGCCAAACTCCATGCGTTCATCTCACTCATTATTCAACCACCTTTGGAACCGCAAAAAACCCTTCGCGCGCATCTGGCGCATTGGCCAAGACCTGCATTTGCTGATCACCATCATTCACCTCATCCGCGCGTCGTTTCAACCGCTGCGGAGTGACCGAGGTCATTGGCTCAACCCCGCTGACATCCACCGCATTTAATTGCTCGATGAATCCCAAAATCGCATTAAATTCCTCAGCCAAAGCGGGCAAAGCCGCTTCATCCACTTTTAATCTGGCCAATTTTGCCACTTTTGCGGCTGTTGCAGTATCGATCGCCATCGACCTCTCCATATTCTTTCCCCGAGGGGTTTAGCGCCGCAGGCCTCTGCCTGCAAGCATCTGCTGACAGCATTAATGCAAAAGCCAGCGGCCCCTTCCGGCTGCGACCCCAACGAAACTTTCAATCACCTATCCGCTCGCTGAGCCAAAACGCCTTATGTTTCTTTTAAAACAGACCCACAGCCACCAGTGGGCGCGCATGTCGCTTTTTAAAATTTTATGCATGGCCCGCAGTTAAATCAACGGTTTTGCCCGCGCGGCCAGACGATCCGCGCGCGTCCAAATGGCAATATCGTTGGGCGAAATCGGCCTTGCAACAAAAGCAGTCATTACGCGTATTGCTGCAATTGCCAGGTTAAATTTGCCTTCACGCTGGGCCATTCGCTTGCAATGATTGAATATACGGCGCTGTCTCGATAGCTGCCATTGGCCATAATCATATTGTTGCGCAAAATCCCATCCTGCTTGGCGCCGAGGCGCTCAATCGCCCGCAGGCTTTGTAAATTCATCGCATGGGTTCTAAATTCCACGCAAATGCAATTCAATTGCTCAAACGCATATTCGAGGAGCAGCCATTTACATTCGGTATTCACCGCGCTGCGCTGGATAGATTTTCGCAACCAAGTTGACCCAATTTCCAACCTGCGCTGCGATGGTTCAATATTCATATAGGTGGTCATACCAACGCAGCGCTGCGTCGCAAGGTGTTTGACCGCGAAAGGGTACATTGAGCCCTGCCGGTGCAACTCTGAGCGCCGGCTGATCTCTGCGCGCATCTCGCAAGCAGAGGGAATGTTCGTGTACCATAATTTATGCAAATCACCGTCTTGAACCGCCTCAACTAGATCTTCGTGATGAGCCATTGACAAAAGTTCCAGCGCGGCAGCTTTGCCTGTAAGGGTAATATTTTCTTCGCATAGTCGCATCGATTAACTTTCCATTTTTCTGGGTTTATTCTGACACTGCGCCGAAACAAACGCCAAACCCGCCTGTCGTAACACCCAGCCTTGCTCTTTTGCCCAGCCCAAAGCGGGCGCTACGAAGATCCGCAGAAATTAAACGGCCGCTGATTCCCAGAGCGCCGCGCGATCTGCATGTCCCTGTGTGCGCGCTGCGTAAAAATTCATTCAAAGGCAAATCGGTGCTTTCCTCTGCGCGATTTATTGCAAATACTGCCCCGTATCGAAACCCCATACTCGCGCTAAAGGAAAAGACATGTCAGACATAACACGAATAGCAACAGGGCAACGTATGAGCCAAGCGGTGGTACATGGCAGCACCATTTATTTGGCAGGCCAAGTCGGAACTCCGGGCACATCAGTCACCGAACAAACCCAAGAAGTTCTTGATAAAGTTGATAGTTTACTAGAGCAGACGGGTTCGGATAAAACGCGCATTTTAAGCGCCACGATCTGGATGGCTTCTATGGATGATTTCGCGGATATGAACGCGGTCTGGGATGCGTGGGTGCCTGAGGGCCACGCCCCTGCCCGAGCCACGGGCGAATCTGCTCTTGCGACCCCCAAGCACCTTGTTGAGGTGATTATAATCGCGGCAAAAGCCTAGCTGCTATTGCCCCAAAGCCACCCAAGCCGCTGATCGGCCTCGGGCTTGGGTCGCGCCGCCAAGAGCCGCTTAATCGGGCTTATGCCACCGCAGAACCTCCTGCACGCCCGCCCGTTTGGTCCGAAACGCATTTGCCGGATGGTGTTTATCTTCATAGCCGAAAGACACAGCGCATAGGATATCGCGATCCGCTTCAATCTGCAGCTTTTCGCGCAGAATAGGCGCCATTCCGGCAATCGCCGCCTGCGCTATCGTGGCTATTCCCAAGGCCTGCGCGGCAAGCGTAAAAGCGGTGATGAAAGCGCCCGCATCCAGCGCGGCATACGCGCCCAATTCTTTGGGAATTGTCAGGATCGCCACCTGCGGCGCATTAAAGAAGCGATAGTTTTCTAGCATTTGCTGACGCGATGCGGCGCGATCACCTTTTGCAACCCCCACAGCCTCGTATAATTGCCAGCCACAGGTTGAGCGGCGATGTTTGTATTTGCCGCTATAGCTTTCGGGAAAGGGGATCTCTGGTGCTTGCAACCCCTCTTTGGCCGCCTCCGTCAAGGCAGCGGCCAACATCTTGGTTTGCGCGCCTTCGCAAAGAATAAGCTGCCACGGCTGCGCGTTACACCAAGACGGGACCCGTTGAGCCGCCTCAACAATTTTTTCAATATCAGAATGCGCGACCGGCCTGTCTAAAAATGCGCGGCAAGAATAGCGGGTCTGTAACAGCGCGTTCAGCGTCTCAAACTGGGCGAGCATCAGAAATTCCTTCGTTTAATTCGGCCAAGATCTGGCCTCGGTCTGCATCTTTGGCGCGTATTTCGCCTATTGCTTCGGGGGCCCATGTCGAAATCGCGGTGCCGGTGCTGCCTGCAGCAAGCCTTGCGCCCAGCTCCAAATCTGGCGTGCTTGAATATGCGGATCGTTTTGGGCCTCTTGCGGTGCATTTATTTTCGCAACGCAGGCATCGGTTTGCGCAAATAAATCATCCCAATGCGAGGCCGGTTTCTGCGCGAATAATCCCGCCAAACGGGCGGTGAGCTCGGGCCATAGCGCGGGCTCGAATTGTTTGCAAAAGTCGGCATCTTCTTGCAGGTCCAATTTCCTTAAAAATGCGGCATAAAATTGCGGCTCCAAACATTGCACGGAAATATAGCCGCCGCCGCGACAGGCATAACTCCGGCTAAAATGCGGCCCGTCCAACAGGCTTTTGCCGCGTTCTTTGACCAGCCCGCCCTGCCCTTGAAGAGACATCAAAAGCGACAGCATATGCGATGTCCCATCCACCATAGCCGCATCAATCACAGCGCCTTTCCCAGTGGCTCTTTGGGTCAGCAAAGCCGCCAGAATCCCAATCACCAGATATAGCGCACCGCCGCCAATATCACCCAATAAGGTGGGCGGCGGAAACGGCGTTTCACCGGCATTTGAGGCATACCAAAGCCCGCCACTACGCGCCAAATAATTCAAATCATGGCCCGCTGCCTGCGCCAAAGGACCGGTTTGTCCCCAGCCCGTAACCCGTCCGTAAACCAAACGCGGATTGACGTGCATCACATCCTCTGGCCCCAAGCCCAAACGCTCCATCACCCCGGGTCGAAAGCCTTCGATCAGCCCATCAGCTTGGCAGACCAAACGGTGCGCAAGCTGTTTTTCATCTGCGTTCTTCAAATTCAAAACGATCGAGCGTTTGCCGCGATCCAGCAGATTATGGCGGGCATGAGCAGGGCTTTTATCTGCGGTTTCGCGATGAATAACGATCACATCCGCGCCCAAATCTGCCAGCATCATACCCGCAAAAGGCGCCGGCCCAAGGCCTTCGAACTCGATCACTTTTAATCCTGATAACATCGACACCGCGCGCTTTTGAACACAGCGTTCTGCTTAGCATATCTGCCAGTGGTTTCCAATCAAAGCGCCCGCCCTGGCTAAGATATTCAGCCGGCATGCTGTTAAAGCGGCCCTATGAGTGACCATTTCGCCTTTGGCGGATCCAGCGTCAGCGCCGCTGCCAAGGCCACCGCCAGCAAACTGGCGAACTGAAGTTAAATCAAAAAAGTAAATTTTGTCATTGGCGCCATCTCCTGTGACCTCAATCCACCGTCAAATAGCCAGACTTCACCTGCAATCAAGCCGCTAGGCTGTTCTTGCGCCAAAAAAACAGCGGGAAACCGCCGACGATCCATTTCAAAATAAGCGACAATCAGGCCTTGGCATATCCATTCAGAATTGATTTAACTGCGCCTTAACAGGCCAAGAACAGCGCCGTCTGCCGCTGCAAAGTCGGCTAAATACAAAGGATCTAACCTATGAAAAAAATCGGCGTTTTAGGGGGTATGGGGCCCGAAGCGACCATTCTTTTTCAACAGCGCTTGCTCAACGCGGTGCGCGCGCAGGATGATCAAGATCATATCCCTTTGCTGATCGATATGAACCCCCAAGTGCCCTCACGCTTGGCCTATGTTTTGGATCAAACGTTCGGTGCGCGGGATCCCGGTCCAGTGCTGGAGGATATGGCCCAGCGCCTCGACAAATGGGGCGCAGAGGCGCTGGCAATGCCGTGTAACACAGCACATCTTTTTGCAGAGGCTATTCAAAGAAAAACCGCCCTACCGTTTTTTAATATGGTGAAATTATCGGTTCAAACCGCGCTTGCAAAAAGCAGAGCTGGCGATGTTATTGGCATTCTGGCTTCACCCGCACTGCGCAAAACCCAGCTTTTCGAAAGGTATTTTCAGGCCAGTGAGCGCATTATAATTTGGCCGGAAGATGATGTAAAAATGGTGCAGGCGATCCGGAAAATCAAAACCTCTGGCGACACAGCCGAGGCCCGCAGCCTGCTTTTGGAAGCCTCAACAGAATTGACCCGACGCGGTGCCAATCTTCAGCTCGTGGCCTGCTCTGAATTTTCAATGATTCAAACCAGTCATGATCCAAGCGCGGCGATGATCGACACATTGGATGTGCTGGCTGAAGCTGTTGCGCAATTCGCGCTCGAAGCCCGCGGGCCGCATCGTGGCGTATAGGCAGATGCAAGCGCAAAGCTTTGAGGGCCATGACCATGCCCGCTGACGCAACGCTTGAAACCGTCAAAAAAGGCGATGGCGACGTGCAACAAGGCCTAAAATATCCGCGGATCGTTCCTGTGGGCTTAAACGGCTTTCTGGTCCAGTTCAGCGGCGGCTTGAACGAAGCCTCAAATCGCGCTGCCTTGGCGTTCAAAGCCGCGATTGACCAGCAGGCTTGGCACGGCATCGAAGAAACCAGCAGCACCTTGGCGTCAAGCTTTCTGCGATTTGACACAGCTGCCCTGACCCATTCCCAGATGCGCGCGCAGCTCGCAGAGTTGCTTGGGCAGCATGATTGGTATCAGGCCGCGCTGCCCCGAGGGCGCCGTATATTTGTGATTCCCTGCGCTTTTGATACTGGAAACGGGCCACAATTATCCCAAGCGGCAGAGCTGGCCGGGATGGACAGAGCCACAGCGATCCAAAGCTTGACCGCTGCGCCGCTGCGGGTAATGGCCATAGGATACGCCCCGGGCCAACCTTATGCCGGCGAGTTGCCACCGGCTTGGGATATTCCGCGCATGGAGCATGTGAACCCAAAAGTCTCCGGCGGCGCATTGGTCGTGGCGATCCGGCAAGTGATAATTTTTGCCGCCGATAACCCAACTGGCTGGCGCCATATTGGGCAAACCGCTTTTCAATGCTTTCGCCCCCAACAGCCCGATAATCCCTTTGCGCTGCGCCCGGGGGATGAATTGCAATTGCAATCCGTATCGGCAGAACAGCTCTTTAATCTTAAAAGCCAAGATCACAGCGGTGATGGCGGTGCAGTGATTCGCGCTTTGTGATGGCCGGGCTAAAGATCCTCTCCTGTGGCGCTCATGCAAGCATTCAAGATTTTGGCCGCCCGGGGTATTTGGCTCAAGGGCTTTCGAAATCGGGCGCAGCAGATTGTTTGGCTTTAGAGGAAGGCGCCGTACTTCTTGGGCAATTCAGCGGCGATGGGGCGCTAGAGATGGCTGGGTTTGGCGGTGTCTTCCAAGCTCAAGGTGATATGAAAATTGCATTAACCGGTGCCCCGATGAAGGCAGAGCTTGACGGCACGCCCTTGGCTTGGAACGCCGCGCATCACCTGCCAGATGGGGCAATTTTGCGCTTAGGGGGGGTGCAAGCGGGCACATATGCCTATTTGTCGGTGGGAGGCGGCTTTGACACAGAAGTTTTTTTGAAGGCCCGTGCTGCGCATCATGCGATTGGAATCGGCGAGGCGTTGGCTGCAGGCGCCACTCTGCCGATCGGCCCGGATAAGAAACCCTTTATCGGCCAAAAATTGGAGGTAGAAGATCGCTTCCAAGGAGGCTGCGTTCATATCGTCGCCTCGGTTCAAACCGATCTTTTCAGCCCAGCTGAGCGCGCGCGCTTCGAAAATACAATTTTTACGCGCGACATTCGGGCCAACCGGATGGGCATTAAATTAGACTTTGAAGGCGCGCCGTTTCAAATCAGCAATCAACTCAAAATACTTTCTGAAATCATCGTGCCGGGGGATATTCAAATGACGGGCGATGGACGCCCCTTCGTCTTGATGCCTGAATGCCAAAGCACCGGCGGTTATCCACGGATTGGAACGGTGCTTCCAAGTGATCTACCAAAAATCGCGCAAGCCGGCTTAGATGCAAAGATTAGGTTTAAATTTCTATCGCTTGAACAAGCGCTTGAATATCAAAATCAGTATAATGAACGCGTATCTCAATTATCTGACCGCTTGCATCCATTGTTGAAAGATCCGTATAAAATGAAAAACCTCTTGTCGTTTCAATTGATCGGAGGCGTAGTGTCGGCCTTCGATGCAGGAGATACAAACCAATGAAAAATATTGATTTGAATGCAGATATGGGGGAAAGCTTCGGCCCCTGGAAAATGGGCAATGACGGCGCTCTTTTGCAGGTGATCACCTCGGCCAATGTTGCTTGCGGCTTTCACGCAGGGGATCCAGATGTGATGCAGCAAACGATGCAACAGGCGCAGGATTGCGGGGTCGGTATCGGCGCGCATCCGGGCTTTGACGATCTGCAAGGGTTTGGACGGCGGCGGCTTCACCTATCCAAAACCACGTTACAAAATCAAATACGCTATCAGATCGGGGCGGCGCAGGCGATGGCGCGCAGCGTTGGCGCTGAAATTCGCCATATTAAACTGCATGGCGCGCTGTCAAACATGGCATCGGAACATGCAGAGCTGGCTTATGACGCCTATGAAGCCGCGCTTTCAGTCGCGCCGGAGACCATTTTAATGGTGCTAGCGGCGAGTGCTCAGGAAAAGGTCGCGCAAAGCTTGCCCTGTCGATATGTTGGCGAAATTTTTGCCGATCGGGCCTATAATGAGGATGCTACGCTGGTGGATCGCTCAATCGAGGGTGCGGTGATCCATGATCCGGCGCTGGCGGCTCATAGGATCACACAAATGGTGGTAAACGGCAGTATCATCACGCGCTCGGGGCAGCATATAAAAGCCAAAATTGATACAATTTGTCTGCATGGGGATACGCAAAACGCTCTCGAAATTGCCAAATCTGTACGCAGGTCACTGGAACAAGCTGGAATCACTTTAGCGAAATTTTTCTCCTGACGCTGCAATTACTTCGGCAAATCCCAAATGATCCTAAAAACGGCAATGGCCTTTGCAGGCGGGCTGACAGGCTTGAAAAACCTTGCCTTGTCCTCAGAAACGGCTAATTACACTACGTGCAAGGGACAAATTAGTTGCGATCCGCAAACTGGTTAGATAACTTGACCAATATTGGGGCTCGGAGGACTGCCCTGTAAAAAACTAAACAGTGAGGAGAAACTGTATGGAACGTCGTAAGTTTTTAAAAGGCGCTGCAATTGGCGCTACTGGCGCTGCTTTGGCGGCACCCGCCGTTGCCGGTGGTCATGGCAAGACCATGACCGTTGTCGCAACTTGGGGGCGTGACTTCCCAGGCCTCGGAACATCTGCTCAGCGTTTCGCGCGCCGCGTCGGTGAGATTTCTGACGGTGCGTTGAATGTTGAATATTTCGCTGCGGGCGAGCGTGTTGGCGCGTTTGATTCGTTTAACGAAGTGGCATCTGGCAATAGCCAAGCCTACATTGCGGCGGATTATTACTGGATCGGAACGCACCCGGCCTTTGCTTATTTTACATCTGTTCCATTTGGCATGACCACGCAGGAATGGACAGCATGGATCCGCTTTGGAGGTGGACAGGCACTGTGGGATAAAGTGTCGGGCGAATTCGGTCTGAAAGCAATTCCAGTTGGCTCAACAGGCACCCAAGCCGGCGGTTGGTTCAACAAAGAAATCGAAAGCGGTGATGATTTTAAAGGCCTGAAAATGCGTATTCCCGGCCTTGGCGGAACGGTGTTGTCAAAGCTTGGCGCTTCAACCGTGTCATTGCCCGGCGGCCAGATCTATGAAAACCTGGTTTCAGGTTCAATCGATGCCACAGAGTGGGTTGGCCCATGGAACGACTATTTCTTGAAGTTCTATGAAGCGACTAAGTACTACTATACCGGTGGTATGCATGAGCCAGGCAGCTGTATTGCGCTGGGAATGAACGCTGAATGGTGGGGAAGCCTAAGTGATTATGAGCAAAACGTGATCCAAGCCGCCGCTGCGGAAGAGCATGCGCTGGCGCATGACGAGACGATGGCGCGTAACGGTGAGTACCTGACCAAACTTGTTGAAGAGCAAGGCGTTGAAGTGCGTAACTTTAACGATGATGTTTGGGATGCAATGGGCGAAGGCGCATTGGAAGTGTTTGAAGAAACACGCGATCACTCTGCTTTGGCAACCGAAGTTGACGATGCCTATCAAAAAGGCATGCGCGAAATTGGCGGCATGCTCGCGCAATTCGAGACAACGTTCTTGAACCAGCGTAACCGCGTATTCGATATCGGTTAACCCGAACCAGAAGAGTGCGTGTTTGATTACACGCACTCTTTTTATTTGTTTTATCAATATACAGGTGACAAAATGACAGCGCCGGACACGGGACACACCGGTCATCCGCAGGCAAAAAGCGCGGTGACCATAAGAGCAGTTTCTTGGGCCTTGCTGGCGATGTTGTTGGCATTTTTAACCAATAATGTTTTGAACCTTTCTTTTCAAAGTGACACCGAGCTGCGTTGGAACAACCCGCTGCCAATGTTGGTGTATTTAATTCCGATGCTTGCGGCGGTTTTATTCGCCCGAGGAACGCCTGGAACGGCCCTGCGTCAGGATGCAGATCGCATCCATCGGTTAAACCTCTATCTGGTTAGATCATTGTTTTGGGGCGTGTTTCTGGTTGGTATGGCAGATGTGGCTGTGGCTTTTTTACGCGTGGAAGGGCTGGCCGAAAGCTTGCTCTGGGAGGGCGCAGCAAAAGATCTGAACAAACCGTTCTTCGTTGGCCTCAAAATCCACATACCACTGCTTGTTGTTGGCTTCATTCTCGGCGCGATCACGCGCACAGCTGGGTTTTTGTGGTTGGCTCTGTTGATCGTGGTTGCCGAATTGGCAATCGTGGTTTCGCGATTCGTCTTCTCGTATGAACAGGCGTTTATGGGTGATCTGGTGCGCTATTGGTATGCCGCGCTGTTTCTATTTGCTTCTGCCTATACTTTATACGACGAAGGCCATGTGCGCGTTGATATCGTTTATGCTGGCCTGCGTGAGCGCACAAAAGGCTATGCAAACTTCATTGGGACGATCTTGCTGGGCCTGTCGACCTGTTGGGCGATCCTCTTGATCGGCCTTGATGGCAAACAGGCATTGATCAACATGCCCATTCTGAATTTTGAAGTCAGTCAAGCCGCGTCCATCGGGTTGTTTATCAAATACCAAATGGCTGCCTTCCTGGGCGTGTTTGCAATTACGATGTATATCCAATTTGTCAGCTATATGCTGGAAGCTTGGGCCGATGTTTGCGGCGAACCCGGCAAACGCGAAATAAATCCAACCGGTCATTGAGGTCATCATGGAACTGTTTTTTCTCTTAATTTTGATCCTCATAATGGCCACTGCATTGGGCTCGGGCTATCCCGTGGCCTTCGCGCTGCCGGGCTCTGCGATCATCACAATCGTTATCGCTGCAATCAGCGGCTACGCGTTTGAAGGCGATGTCAGCAGCTATTTTCACTCTGGCGGGCCTTCTGAATGGATCTCAGCCGGGGTTTTAAATCTGCGCGGCGTCTATTGGGAAGTGGAACGCGATACGCTGATTGCGATCCCCTTATTCATTTTCATGGGCATCATGCTGCAACGTTCAAAGATCGCAGAAGATCTTTTGGTGACGATGGCTCGCTTGTTTGGTCCTGTGCGGGGCGGGTTGGGCATTTCAGTTGTCTTCGTGGGCGCCTTATTAGCTGCCACCACCGGTATCGTCGGCGCAACAGTGGTTGCAATGGGTCTTATTTCGCTTCCTGCGATGCTGCGCAATAAATATTCCCCGTCCTTGGCAACCGGTACCATAGCCGCCTCAGGCACATTGGGGCAGATCATCCCGCCATCAATCGTACTGATTATTCTGGCAGATCAATTGGCTTCTGCGGCGGATCAAGCGGGCAGCCTGCGCAAATCCTTATTCAAGGAATCGACCGGAAATCTTCAAATGCCAAGCGTCTTTGACGTGACCTCAACCAGCGCAGGTGAAATGTTTTTAGGCGCCTTCATCCCGGGTCTGGTTTTGGTGGCGCTATACATGCTGTATATTTTAGGCTATGCGTTTTTAAAGCCTTCAGCGGCCCCCTCTGTGCCATATGAAGGGAAATTCGATCGGGCCTTCTGGGGACAAGTTTTTATTACATTGGTGCCCCCCCTGACCTTGATTTTCTTGGTGCTAGGGTCGATCATTGCGGGTATTGCAACGGTGAATCAAGCGGGCGCCATCGGCGCGGCGGGTGCATTAGTGATGGCCGGGTATCGCTTGGTTGATCAAACTAAATGGACGTTTGTGCCTGCATTTTTGGTTATCTTGGGGCTGCTGATCACCGGCTATGCGCTGCAAAATTATGATATGAATATCAAAGCGGCCGAGAGCGCCGAGGATATGCAAGGCATTTGGATTGGCGTGCTGGGCGCTCTGGTCATGCTGTCTGGAATCATTTGGAGCGCTATACGCGTGCTAAATATAAACGGCACTTTGCATGGCGTGATGATGGAAACCGCAAAAACCACCGCTTTGGTCTTCGTTATTCTGCTGGGGGCCGCAATGCTCACCGCGGCATTCCGTGCATTTGGTGGCGAGGAATTGGTGCGCGAGTTTTTGAACTCGTTGCCGGGTGGGTTTTGGACGCAATTCGTGATCGTGATGGCCGTGATCTTCGTGCTTGGGTTCTTTTTGGACTTTATCGAAATCGCGGTTGTGGTGGTTCCGATTGTGGCGCCGATTTTATTGGCCGATCCAGGTGCAAACATCACCGCAGTGTGGCTGGGTGTCATGATCGGTTTGAACATCCAAACCTCTTTTCTGACGCCACCTTTTGGCTTTGCGCTGTTTTATTTGCGCGGCGTGGCGCCGGCCGTGGTGCGCACAATCGAAATGTATCGCGGCGTGATCCCGTTTATCTTGTTGCAATTATTGGCACTGGGGATCGTTGGCAATTATCCACAATTGGTCAATTACTTGCCCAACCGATCAAACCTGCTTTCAGAATCTGCGCCGCCACCGCGCAATCCGCGGCTGCAATTCTGCATGGACGAATTCGTTGGGGATCAAATCGCGGCAGGTGGCGGCGCAACCGTCGCAGCTATCGAGAAAGCAAAACGCATCGATCTGTCAAACCTGTCAGCTATTTTGGCCGATCCGATTGCCAACTCGCTGGAAGAGGCTGATAAAGCCTTAGAGAACTTAGCCCAGATTTCGGTGACTTCTGCGGCGGTAAAAGCAGCAGAAGACAGCTATCGCCCAATGCTAAGCAAAGTGCGCTCAATTCAAAAACAATTGCGCCGTGAGAACGAGCATCTGAAAGCCGGCGAAAAAGAACTGTCCCGTTTAAAAGGGGACGAGTTTGCACAAAGACGCGCTGTTCTGAGCACAGATATTGCCGATACTAAAGCCAAAATTGCCACGCTAGAAGGCGAAATACCGGCCTCATGGGAAAGCGAATATGAAACCTTTAGCCTGCTAACCGCAGCCGAAACAAAAGCGCGCAACACCTATCGCAGGGCTGCAGATGGCACGTTTGAAGGGGCTTCAGAAGCATTGATGGTTTTGGAATCAACGCCAGCTTACATCGCACTCGAAGCAGAATTGATTGGCCTTAGGTCAATTATAGAAGCGGTTGAACTTGATGCTGATTACATATCCGCAGAAGAGGCCGTAAAACAAGCCGAGCGTAGCGTTCGCGCAGTAGAGGGCGCGGATGATGTGAAAAAAGCCTTAGGCAAAGCCAAAAAGGCGCTGGGCAAACGTAAAAAAGATCGTGAAAAAGCGCTTGCCCATTATGAGGAAGCGCTAGAGGTATACGCAGCCCAGCTTGACTGGCGCGCGCAGGCTGAAACGGAATTACGCGGCCCTCTGAGTGAGTATGTCGAGGCGCTTAAAGGCACATTGGGTGCGCGTTTGCAACCGGCGCTGACCCGCGATCAGGCGCTATTCTTAGCCTCTTGCACTGCCGTTCATCGTGATTTGTCGCTTAATTTTTAGGACCGTCATACAAGATTTAAAAGGTCGCCAACGCTGGCGGCTTTTTCCTTTTACGGCTTACCCGTTATGCGTTGCATCCACTCAAGGCTAGACAAAAGCATCTGGGCACGTAGGATCACGCCGATGAGAAAGAGGCGCGCATGCATCCCTTATTAACCACTGATTTAATTCACGCATTCCGTCGCGATGGTGTAACGCTGATCCGCGGCATGTTTGCCGATTGCGTTCAAGCGCTGCGGGACGGGGTTGCCTTTAATCTGCAGCATCCCGGGCCCTATGCTGCAGAAAACCTAACCGATACTGAGAGCGGGCGGTTCTTTGATGATTATTGCAACTGGACCCGCATCCCCGAATTTTCGGATGTTATTCATCGCCCACATATTGCCCAAATCGCTGCAGAACTGATGGGATCAGATATCGTGCAATTGTTCCACGAGCATGTTTTGGTCAAAGAACCGGGCACGTCAAAACCCACGCCATGGCATTCGGATGCACCATATTACTTCACCGGTGGCCAGCAAAATATAAGCTTTTGGGTGCCCCTTGATCCGGTAAAAGAAAACAGTTTGCGCGTGGTTGCCGGATCGCATAAATGGCAAAAGCCTGTGCTGCCAACCCGCTGGCTATCAGAACAAAACTTTTATCCCGATAGCGATCTCTACCAACCCGTGCCCGATCCGGATGCCGAGGGCATGAACATCATCGAATATAACATGCAGCCCGGAGATGCGGTTGCATTTCACTTTAATGCCCTGCACGGCGCGCGCGGCAATCATAGCGCCAAGAGGCGCAGGGCGTTTTCACTTCGCTTGCTTGGGGATGACGCGCGCTATATAGAGCGCCCGGGTCCAACCTCGCCACCCTTTCCCGGCCATGCCATGCAACCTGGCGAGCGGTTGCGCGAAGACTGGTTTCCTATTCTACTTGACCAAAGCCGCTTATAACCCCTACGGCCTGCGCATGTTTATATACCGCCTCTTCTTAAACTTTGCCGCCTTCCCGCTTGGGCTCCTTTTGATGATACGCTGTTTAAAAGGGACCGAAGACTGGGCAGATTTCTGGCAAAGGTTTGGAAAACCAGTGGCCATGAAACGCCCTGAGCAAAAATGGCTCTGGGTACACGCCGCTTCAAATGGTGAGCTGCAATCCGCTAAACCAGTTTTGGACGCGCTTGCAGCGCGTTACGGTCAAACCAGCTTATTGATCACCTGTAATTCGCTTTCCGGGCGTCTCTGGGCGGAAGAGCTTGGATATCACGCAGTGCTCTCACCGTTAGATTTACGCTGGGCACAACGCAGGTTCATGAGCGCATATCCAATCGCAGCGCATGTGACTTTTGAGGCCGAATTATGGCCCAACCGTATCGCCATCTTGGCCGCGGCGGGAATCCCAATTGCCGCCTTGGGGGCTCGGATGAGCGCGCGCGGTCAGAATCTCTGGCGCCGGTTTCCAAGGCTCAGCGCCAAATTATTGAACGCTTTAGCCTATCTGCAATCGCAAGATGCAGATTCTGACCAGCGCTTCAAAAGCTTGGGGATTGATCCCAGAAAAATGGGTCCTGTGCTCAATTGGAAATCATTATATCAACCCCAAACGATCGATTTGGATTTAACAAAACGCCGCAATATATGCCTGGCCGCCTCCACGCATCCCGGCGAAGACGAGATCATTTTAAAAGCATTTGGCTTGGTGAGGCAAACATGGCCCGAATTACAGCTGATTATTGCGCCGCGCCATCCCAAGCGCGGCGCCGAGATCGCTGATCTTATCCTGTCGCAGGGCTGGCGACTACAACGCTATAGCCAAGACCAAGCGAGCGGGCCTGAAAAGGTTGACGTGATCCTGGCAGATACTCTGGGCGAGATGCCCAAATGGTACGCTGCTTCGGGCCTATGTATCGTTGGTGGGGCTTTCAAAAATCACGGTGGACACACCCCTTACGAACCTGCAGCTTATGGATGCGCGCTGATCACGGGCACCCATACGCGCAATTTCAGCGCTGAATACGAAACGCTCGCCCAAAACAAAGCGGCGATACGCGCAACAGATGCTGAGGCATTATCCAAAGCCCTGTTATCGTTAAAGACGCCCAGCGCGCAACAAAACCTTGCGCAGCGCGCCACAAAAGCGCTGTCTCATGGCGTAGATATAAGTGTTATTATGGATGAGTTGGAACACCTAGTGCCCATATCAACTACCGATTTAACTTGATTCCAAATCCGCAATCGTTGACAACGCAGAGCGAATAGAGCACGGCGAGAGATGATCAATTATTCCTTAAAATGCAGCAATAAGCACAGTTTTGACAGCTGGTTCCAATCTGCCGATGCGTTTGAGAAACTGCAAAAGGCCGGAATGGTGACCTGTGCAATCTGCGGCTCTACCCAGGTGACAAAAGCGATTATGGCACCCCGGGTCAACACCGCCGCGGCGCCCGCGCCGATAGCGCAACCCAACGCCGCTCAAAAGTCCTTGCAAGGCCCCCCCCATCCTGCGCAACAGGCTCTAAAAGACTTCAAGGCGCATATGGAAAAAAATGCCGATTATGTCGGATCCGATTTTGCTCAAGAGGCTCGGGATATGCATTACGGATTAACGCCAGAGCGGGCAATTTACGGTGAAGCCAAAGTTACAGAGGCAAAAAAACTTATGGAAGAGGGGATACCCGTCGCCCCCCTGCCCTTTGATCCTAAGCGTAAAACCAACTGAACCGCCCTTGCGCTTGGCTCTACTTCGCCCTACACCGCGGTGCAATTTAGCTTTAGAGGACCATTATGCCGGTTTTGGTAATGAAGTTTGGTGGCACATCGGTTGCCTCAATCGACCGCATCACGCGCGCTGCCAAACGCGTGGCGCGAGAAGTGGCTCTGGGATATGATGTTATCGTGATCGTATCAGCCATGTCGGGCAAAACGAATGAATTGGCAGGCTGGGTAAATGATATCTCTCCTTTACATGATGCGCGCGAATATGATGCGGTTGTGTCCTCTGGCGAAAATGTCACCGCCGGGCTGATGGCGCTGGTGTTGCAAGAAATGGAAATCCCCGCGCGCAGCTGGCAAGGCTGGCAGGTGCCCTTGAACACCAGCTCTACCCATTCGGCCGCGCGGATCGAAGAAATTCCAACCGAGAATATTAACGGCAAGTTTGCCGATGGCATGCGGGTGGCGGTGGTCGCTGGTTTTCAGGGGTTAAGCCCCGAGGGGCGGATTACCACGTTGGGCCGCGGTGGATCTGATACCACGGCAGTCGCATTCGCGGCAGCTTTTGACGCAGAGCGCTGCGATATCTACACCGATGTTGACGGGATTTACACCACCGATCCTCGGATCGAAGCCAATGCCCGCAAATTGAACAAAATTTCCTTTGAAGAAATGTTAGAACTGGCATCGCTGGGGGCAAAAGTTTTGCAAACCCGATCTGTAGAACTGGCGATGCGCTACCGCGTTAAACTAAGAGTATTGTCAAGCTTTGAGGAACCATCGGAAACGGCCGGCACTTTGGTCTGTAGCGAGGAAGAAATTATGGAATCCAATGTTGTTTCAGGAATAGCCTATTCGCGCGATGAAGCGAAGATGACGCTGGTCTCGGTTGAGGATCGCCCCGGCACGGCTGCCGCGATTTTCGAACGGCTTTCAGAGGCCAATGTTAATGTAGATATGATCATTCAAAATATCGCCGAAGATGGCCGCACCGATATGACCTTTTCCTGCCCCACCGATCAGGTCGCCCGCGCTGAAAAAACGCTTTTGGATGCAAAGACTGAAAGCCATGTTGATTTCGTCGACCTGATCGCAGATATGAACGCCGCCAAAGTATCGGCCGTAGGAATTGGCATGCGAAGCCAATCCGGCGTTGCGGCAAAAATGTTCAAAACATTATCTGATGAAGGCATTAACATCAAAGTCATCGCCACGTCAGAAATCAAGATTTCCGTTCTTATTGATAGGAAATATATGGAACTTGCCGTACAATCCTTGCATCATGCATTTGGGCTCGAAAGCGCCTAAGCCAAGGGAAACGGGGGGCACGCCGCCCATGGAAGACACCACGGGAACCAACAGCCGCAAGCTGCTAAAGCGCTTGCGTGGCACGCTGGCAGAAGATTCAGCCGGCCAAGCCCGTTTGGATAAAATCACCCATTTGATCGCCGATTCAATGGGCACGGAAGTGTGCTCGATCTACCTTTTTAGAGACAAGAGCACGCTGGAGCTTTGCGCCACAGAAGGCCTGCATGCCGACGCCGTTCACAAAACGCGCCTGCGCCTTGGAGAAGGGCTGGTGGGGCGGGTGGCCGCGCGCAAGAGCACCATCAACGCGGCGAATGCCCCGGCCACCAAAGGCTTTCGGTTTATGCCGGAAACAGGCGAAGAAATTTACTCGTCCTTTTTGGGCGTGCCCATCCAGCGTCTCGGCTCGGGCCTTGGTGTCTTGGTCGTTCAATCCAAAACCGCGCGTGAATTTTCATCGGATGAAATTTACGGGCTGGAAATTGTGGCGATGGTTCTGGCAGAAATGGCCGAACTAGGCGCTTTTGTGGGTGAAGGCGCAGCATTAAGGCCCCAACATCAGGAACCGGCTTTGTTTCGCGGCACCCCTGTGCAAGAGGGCACCGCTTCTGGCCATGTTTGGCTGCACGAACCCCGCGTTGTGGTTACCAATCCAATCGCTGAAGATCCGCAAGTTGAAAAACAGCGCCTGTCCTCAGCCTTGGAAAAGCTGCGCAGCGGCATCGATGATTTACTGGATGCGGCGCATTTTGGCGATAAAGAGCCAAGGGCAATCTTGGAAGCCTATCGTATGTTTGCCAATTCGCGCGGCTGGCTGCGGCGGATGAACACCGATATTGATCAGGGGCTTTCGGCAGAGGCCGCCGTTGAAAAAGAGCAATCGGCGGCGCGGGCGCGGCTGTCACAAGTTGCCGACCCTTATTTACGCGACCGCCTGCATGATTTGGATGATCTGTCGAACCGTTTGTTGCGCAGCCTAACAGGACAGGGCCGCAACACGGGCGCGGTGATTCCGAGCGATGCGATTTTGGTAGCGCGAAATATTGGCACCGCCGAGCTCTTGGAATATGGGCGCAGCCTAAAAGGTTTGGCGCTTGAAGAAGGGTCGGTGGGATCGCATGCCGCAATCGTGGCGCGGGCCCTAGCGATTCCGCTTGTCATTCACGCCGAAAATCTCACCACCGAGGCCTTAAACGGCGATCCCATCATGATCGATGGCGATGCCGGTGTGATCCATCTGCGCCCAGATGACAGCGTGGCCAGCGCCTTCAAAGATAAAATCGCTATGCAAGCAAAAGCGCAAAAGCGCTATGCCGCCCTTCGCGACAGCCCCGCCATCGCTGCCTGCAAGACGCGCGTCACTTTGCTGATGAATGCCGGGTTAATGGCTGATCTGCCTAGCCTCGAAAGCTCTGGCGCCGAAGGCGTTGGGCTTTTTCGCACCGAATTGCAGTTTTTACTGCGCAGTCAAATGCCCAAACGCTCAGAGCTAAGCGCAATCTATGCGCGGGTTTTAGAATCAGCTCAAAACAAACCCGTCACTTTTAGAACGCTTGATATCGGCTCGGATAAAGTGCTGCCCTATATGACCGAAGTGAAAGAGCCTAATCCGGCGCTGGGCTGGCGCGCGATCCGCGTTGGCTTGGACAAACCAGGCGTGTTGCGCATGCAGTTACAAGCATTGTTGCGCGGCGCAAACGGGCGTGATCTGTCGATTATGTTCCCCTTTATCGCGCAATATGAAGAATTTCGTCAAGCGCGCAGCGAAATGGACAAAGCTCTCGAGCGCGAGAAAATCCTAGGTCATCCGCTGCCAAAGAACCTGCGGGTTGGCGCGATGATCGAAACCCCTTCGATCCATTACGCCCCCAAAGCATTTTTTGACTCGGTGGATTTTTTATCGATCGGGGGCAATGATCTGAAACAATTCTTCTTCGCTGCGGATCGCGAAAATGAATTGGTGCGCAAACGTTATGATACGTTGAGCAGCAGCTTTCTCAGCTTTCTTGAAGACATCGTGACAAAGTGCCAAGCGCATAAAACACCGCTGTCTTTTTGTGGTGAGGATGCGGGGCGCCCGCTAGAAGCCGTCTGCCTGGCGGCTTTGGGTCTTCATACGTTATCAATGCGCCCCGCCTCTATTGGCCCTGTCAAACAGGCCCTAATGAGTACCGACTTGAAAGCTTTGAAGGTGGAACTGGATCGGGCCCGCTTGGCAGGTGTCGATAATTTACGCAAGACGGCAGCCAATTTCATGGCCAAGCATGGCGGATAAAAGCGCAAAGGCACCCTTTTGCAAAATTGAGGCAGAAAACTGTTCTGCAACAGGGTCGGAAGGGTCTAGACCCGCAGGCGAGAGGGGCCTATAAGCGCCTTTAATGGCTGTTTTTTGTACATCATATCATCGAATTATTTACCCGGCGCTCTAAGAATAAGAGTGGCCGGGAAAACGCGTACGCGCCAGCCCGCCGTACATTATACGATCTTCTCACGCCCCAAGGATACCAAACCATGTGCGCCGAAACGCCCGATTATAAAGAGACTTTGAACCTTCCAAAAACCAATTTCCCTATGCGGGCTGGTTTGCCAAAACGCGAACCGGAATGGTTGCAAAAATGGGAAAACATGGGCCTCTACAATCGCCTCAGGGAAAAGCAGGGCCGTAAGCCCTTTACCCTCCACGATGGCCCACCTTATGCGAACGGGCATTTGCATATTGGCCATGCGCTCAACAAGATTTTAAAAGACATGGTTGTGCGCAGCCAACAAATGATGGGAAAAGATGCCCGCTATATCCCAGGTTGGGATTGTCACGGCTTGCCAATTGAATGGAAAATCGAGGAACAATATCGCAAAAATGGCCGCGATAAAGACACAGTGCCCGTGGTCGATTTCCGCCAAGAATGCCGCAAATTTGCTGCTGAATGGGTGGATGTTCAGCGCGCAGAATTCAAACGGCTTGGGATTACCGGCAATTGGGAAATGCCTTATTTAACCATGGATTATCATGCAGAACGCGTGATCGCAGAAGAATTCATGACGTTTCTGATGACGGGCACGCTGTATCAAGGCTCAAAGCCGGTCATGTGGTCCCCCGTTGAAAAAACCGCATTGGCAGAGGCAGAAGTGGAATATCATGACAAAGAGAGCTTCACCATTTGGGTGCGTTTTCCGGTTCTAAACAGCGATAACCCTGCGCTAGAAGGCGCTGATGTGGTGATCTGGACCACCACGCCCTGGACCATCCCCTCAAACCGCGGTGTGGTCTATCACCAAGACATCTCTTATGGCGTTTATGAGGTGACAGCCGCCCCCGAAGACAATTGGGTCAAAACCGGCGATCGCGTTCTTCTGGCGGATAAACAAGCAGCTTCGGTTCTGGAAAAGGCTCGAGTCGAAAGTTTTTCGCGCATCAGTGATGCGGGCGATTTATCAAATACAAGCCTGTCGCATCCATTGGCCGGTATGGAGGGCAGCAAGGGCGAATGGGATGAGCCGCGCGATTTTCGCGCCGCGCCCTTTGTGACCGAAGAGGATGGCACCGGATTTGTCCATTGTGCCCCCAGCCATGGTATGGATGAATTTGAGCTGTATCGCGATGCGGGCATGCTGGAGCAAGTGCTTACCTATAATGTAATGGAAGATGGCACGATGCGGGCCGATTTGCCGTTTTTCGGCGGCAAAAGAATTCTCAGACCCAATGGCAAAGAAGGCAATGTGAATGCGGCGGTGATTGAGAAGCTGGCAGAAAGCGGAAAGCTTTTGGCGCGCGGAAAGATCAATCACAGTTATCCGCATAGCTGGCGCTCTAAAGCGCCTCTGATCTATCGCAACACGCCGCAATGGTTCGCCGCAATCGATCGCCCGGTCGGCGATAATCAAGATAAATTCGGCAAAACCATTCGCGAACGGGCCCTGAATTCTATTGATAAAATGGTCGAATGGACGCCCAAAACGGGCCGAAACCGGCTTTATTCAATGATCGAAGCCCGCCCCGATTGGGTGCTCTCGCGCCAACGCGCTTGGGGGGTTCCACTGACATGTTTCACCAAAACCGGCGGCAAACCGACAGATCCGGATTTCTTGCTGCGCAACGGCGAAGTAAATGCCCGTATCGCCGCCGCATTTGAAAGCGAAGGCGCAGATGCGTGGTATGCTGAGGGCGCCAAAAACCGCTTCCTTGATGGTATTGTTGACCCAGAAGCTTATGAACAAGTTTTTGATATTCTTGATGTCTGGTTTGATTCTGGCTCAACGCATGCCTTTGTTTTGCGCGATCGCGATGATGGATCCGAAGACGGTATGGCTGATCTTTATCTGGAAGGCACCGATCAGCATCGCGGCTGGTTCCATTCGTCGATGCTGCAATCCTGTGGCACCCGCGGCCATGCGCCGTATCGCGGAGTACTAACGCATGGCTTCACGCTCGATGAAAAAGGCATGAAAATGTCAAAATCTTTGGGCAATACGGTGGCGCCCGAGCAAGTGGTAAAACAATATGGCGGCGATATTTTGCGCCTCTGGGTGGCGCAGTCAGATTATTCTGCGGATCTTAGAATTGGACCTGAAATCTTAAAAAATACCGCCGATGCCTATCGCAGATTGCGCAATACGATGCGGTTTTTACTCGGCTCTCTGGCCGATTTTAGCGAACGCGACCGCATCGCGCCGCGGGACATGCCCGAGCTCGAGCAATGGGTTTTGCACCGCTTGGCGGAATTGGATGAAAAGGTGCGCAGCGGCTATAATGCCTATGATTTCCAAGGCGTATTTCAAGCCGTTTTTGCCTTTGCAACCGTCGATCTGTCATCTTTCTATTTCGATATCCGCAAAGACGCGCTGTATTGCGATGGCGATACGGTTCAAAGGCGCGCGGCGCGTACGGTGCTTGATATTTTGTTCCATCGGCTGACCACCTGGCTCGCCCCGGTGCTGGTCTTTACGATGGAAGAGGTCTGGCTTGAGCGGTTCCCCGGCGATGACAGCTCGGTTCACCTGCTGGATATTCCCGAGACCCCCGCGGCTTGGAGAAACCCAGAACTGGCGGAAAAATGGGCAATGATCCGCTCTGCACGCCGCGTGGTCACATCGGCTTTGGAAGTGCAACGCTCTGAAAAAGTTATTGGGGCCAGTTTGGAAGCCGCGCCAAGCGTCACCATCAGCGATCCTGCGATGCTGGCGGCACTGCAATCTGTACCCTTTGAAGATATTTGCATAACATCGGCGCTGCAACTGACGGCAGGCCAGATAGAGCAGGGCCAGTTTACCCTTGCAGATCATCCTGGGATTGGCGTTGCCTTTTCCAAAGCAGAGGGTGAAAAATGCCAGCGTTGCTGGAAAATTCTGCCTGATATCGGGAAAGATCAGCATCTTGGCACCTGCCGGCGCTGCAGCACTGCTCTGAGCGCGGCTTAACGCGCCCCGCCGCGCCGCTTGGCAAAAAAATCGCGCAGCAGCGTGGCGGCTTGCTCTTCTGCAATGCCCGAATAAACCTGAGGTTTGTGATGGCATTGCGCATGGCGGAACACCTGCGGGCCTTGCGCAACACCACCGGATTTAGGATCGCAGGCCCCATAATAAAGCCGGTCTATCCGCGCCGCCGCAATCAAGCCTGCACACATCGGGCAAGGTTCTAGCGACACATAAAGATCACAGCCCGATAAGCGTTCGGATCCCAATGCTTTGCACGCGGAACGAATGGCCAGAACTTCCGCATGCGCAGAGGGGTCCTTTTGCGCGCGCATCTGGTTTCCAGCGCGCGCCAGAACCGCGCCCTGCGGCGAGATTACGACCGCGCCCACCGGAACCTCTCCACGCGCTGCTGCCAAACGCGCTTCCTCTAACGCAATCTCCATAAAACTTTTAAACCGCATAAGCTTTTGATGACCGCTGAATGCCCCTTTCGCAAGCCTTGTTTTTGACGTAAAGCCCCAATAATGGACAGCAAAACCCCTTCAGGCGAACGCATCGCTAAAACCATCGCCCGCGCCGGGCTTGCCAGCCGCCGCGATGCGGAAAAGATGATCCTTGCCGGTCGCGTGCGCGTAAACGGCGCCATTATTACATCGCCAGCCCTGA
Organism: Rhodobacteraceae bacterium IMCC1335; assembly: GCA_039640495.1. Classification (NCBI taxonomy): domain Bacteria; kingdom Pseudomonadati; phylum Pseudomonadota; class Alphaproteobacteria; order Rhodobacterales; family Paracoccaceae; species Rhodobacteraceae bacterium IMCC1335. The sequence continues at coordinate 1,019,878 of CP046864.1, read as the reverse complement.
ACGTGACGCAAAAAGACCAGATAAAAGTTGATGGCACCCTGCTGAAAGAGCCCGATCATGCGCGGCTTTGGCTCTATCATAAACCCAGCGGCTTGGTGACAAGTGATCGGGATGAAAAAGGCCGTAGAACAATCTATGATGAAATGCCCGAAGATCTGCCCCGCGTGATGAGCGTGGGCCGGCTTGATCTAAACTCTGAGGGCCTGTTGCTATTAACCAATGACGGGGCAATCAAGCGCCAGCTGGAACTGCCTGCGACGGGATGGCTGCGCCGCTATCGCGTACGCATCAACGGGCGGCCAAGCGAAGATAGTTTTGCGCCATTGCGTGCAGGCCTGCGCATCGGCGGTGAACGGTTTCAGCCCATGAGCGTCACATTAGACCGCCAGCAGGGTGCGAATGCGTGGTTAACCATTGGTCTACGAGAAGGCAAAAACCGCGAAATTCGGCGCGCGATCGAAGCTATAGGCCTGCAGGTAAACCGATTAATCCGCGTCTCGTTCGGCCCGTTTCAGCTGGGCACTCTGAAATTGGGCGAGGTTGAAGAAGTGCGCCGCAAAATCATGCGCGATCAATTGGGGTTGGCGCCGGTTTCTGACGAAAAGCCAAAGGCAAAAAAGCCCCAGCGCCGGCATAGATAAGCGCAGCAGCCCGTTTTTGCGCCAATCAAAATAAATCTTGTCAAATTTATTAAACCCAGCTTAGGCTTAGGGATTATGTTTGTTCTTTTTACAATCGAAAATTTTGGTAACCTGATCGTATTATTGGTTTTACAGGCCGTTCTTGGCTTTGATAATTTGCTTTATATTTCGATCGAAAGCCAAAGGGCGCCCGTGGCCCATCAAAAAGCCGTGCGGTTTTGGGGCATCATTATCGCCGTGGTGCTCAGGGTTGTTTTGCTTTTTGCAATGATCCATCTGATCGAAGCGCTTGGCGCACCCTTCTATATTTTCAGCTGGTCTGGAGTGTTAGAGGGCGGTGTGAATTTTGCCACATGCGTGTTCGTGCTGGGCGGTATATTTTTAATGTACACAGCGGTTAAAGAAATTGGCCACCTTCTTACGATCCAACATCTGGATGCGGATCTTGATAACAAACCGGGGAAATCTGCCGTACAGGTGGTTCTGCTGATCGTTTTGATGAACCTTATTTTCTCATTCGATTCAGTCCTATCCGCCTTGGCGATCACCAAAGTATTTGCGGTTCTGGCAACCGCAATCTTGCTATCTGGGCTGGCGATGTTGGTCTTAGCAGATGGTGTAACCGCCTTTTTGGAGAAAAACCGCATGTACGAGGTTTTAGGCCTGTTTATTCTCCTGATTGTCGGGATTGTACTGCTTGGAGAAAGCGGTCAAGCGGCAGCACATGCGATGCATGATCCCGGCTTGGCGCTGCGCATCTTTGGGTATGAAATTATTCCTATGTCCAAAACAACATTTTATTTCAGCGTCTTGGTATTGATTGTGGTGGAGATCATCCAATCGAGATATAGCCGAAAACTAACAATTGAGCGCAGCCATAACGGCGCTGGAACAGCAAAGCCTAAGCATCACTTATAAGGCGGCCATGCGCGTCAAACGTAACAGGACTAGGCGCAAAAGCGAAATAGCTGCGCTGGAGATATAAGACGTGCCAGATGTGACAGGCCTCACCATGTGTATCGCAATGAAACCGCTCTGGAAACGCAGCCTCAAAGGCGCAGTTGCCGCCCTCGCCCTCAGCCTGAGCGGTTGCGCGGAACTTGCCAATATCAAACGGGGCGCTGAGGGCGCAGACAATGCGGCTTTTGCCGCGGAAACATCGCGGCAGCTCAGACAACGCTATGACCACCTTGCCACGGGCTTAATAGCAAAGGGGCTGCTTCGAACTGATGGTGGTTCCAAAAGCCCGCGCGCGACACCAGAGGCCCTTACTGAGCTGTTTAACAGTTTGGCATTTTACGATGAATATGAACCAAGCAGCGGTTTTCAACCTGCCCAAGCGAGGCCCACGGCGCTTTCAAAATGGCAAAGACCAGTGAAGATCAATTTGCATTTTGGCCCCTCGCTCAGCCCTGAAACCCGCGTGAAGGATACGCAATTCCTGTCAGATTATGCCGCGCAACTGTCTGACATCACCCGTCACCCTATTGAACTTACAACCGAGCTTGGGAATTTTCACGTGGTTGTCGTGGATGAAGTGCATCGAATGAACATGGTACAAAACCTACGCAAGAAGGAGGTGCTTGTGCCGCCAAATATTCAACAAGTGGTCCAACAGATACCCGCTGATATCCACTGCATGGTGTTAACGTTTTCTGCGCGGCACAGCCCCCATATTCATGAACAAGCGCTTGCGGTGATCCGCGCCGAGCATCCGCCGATGTTAAAGAAAGCCTGTTTTCATGAGGAAATTGCCCAAGGGTTAGGGCTTCACAATGATAACCCGGCAGCGCACCCCTCCATTTTCAATGATGATGATGAATTCGCATTTTTAACAAATCAAGATGCCCTTCTTTTGCGGGTTCTCTACGATCCCCGCCTACCCGCAGGCATTGAATTGCACGAGGCGCAACCGCTCTTGAAGCAATTGATAATTGAGCATAACGCGCCAAGCCGTTAACCTTCCCGCCAGACGCTTTGATCTTTTTCAACCCCCTTCTCATACTATTAAAGGAGAAACAGATGCGCGCAGTGATTCAAAGGGTTCAGACAGCTTCCGTTGCCGTGAAAGGCGATCAGATCGGCACATGCGATGCGGGTATGCTCATCCTGATTTGTGCAATGGCGGAAGATACGCCCGCGCATGCCGAGAAACTGGCATCAAAAATCGCCAAATTGCGCATATTTGCAGATATCGAGGGGCGGATGAACAAATCCTTGCTAGACATTGGCGGCAGCGCTTTGGTCATCAGTCAATTTACTCTGGCAGCCGATACAAAGCGCGGCAACAGACCTGGGTTTTCGCGCGCAGCGCCGCCCGAACTGGGAAGGCAACTTTACGAAACATTCGCAAAAGCCCTTGCTGATCTGGGCCCGCGCGTTGAAACCGGCCGTTTCGGAGCCGATATGCAGGTCAATTTGATCAATGATGGACCAGTGACAATTTGGATCGACACAGAAGCCGATTAAAGCCACTTTAGGGCCGGCCCAGTTTCGCCAGTGCGCCGAAGCGGCGGAATTTATTTTTGCGTATTGCTATATTTTTTCAATTCTGCGCGGGCCACTTGGCGGCGATGCACCGCATCCGGGCCATCGGCAAAGCGCAGCGTGCGAATATGCGTCCACATATGGGCAAGATCAAAATCTTGGCTGATGCCCCCTGCGCCATGCATTTGCATGGCCTCATCCACCACTTTGCCCGCCATCAAGGGCGCGATCACTTTGATTTTTGAAATCCATGGCTGCGCCGCCCGCACCCCGGCCGTATCCATCATATAGGCCGCCTTTAAACAGAGCAGACGCGCCATTTCGATCTCCATACGCGCATTCGCGATGATATCATAATTGGCCCCCAATTCCGTAAGCTGCTTTCCAAAAGCCTCGCGTGACAAACCCCGCCGGCACATCATTTCCAAGGCTTTTTCAGCCTGCCCGATCGCGCGCATACAATGGTGAATCCGCCCTGGCCCCAACCGGCCTTGCGCCACTTCAAACCCGCGCCCTTCGCCAAGAATAATCGCATCTTGTGAAATTCTTACATCGGTGAAGCGCAAATGCATATGACCATGGGGTGCATCATCATTGCCAAAAACCTGCATTGGCCTTAGCACCTCGATTCCAGGCGTTTTCGGATCAAGCGCAAACATCGTATGGCGGCTATGTTTGGCTGCTTCCGGCGCGGTACTGGCCATTAAAATATACAAAGCACAACGCGGATCCCCTGCGCCAGAAATCCACCATTTTTCACCATTTAATATAAAATCATCCCCGACGCGGCGCGCTTCAAAGGCCAATTGCGCCGCATCAGAAGAGGCAAGCCCAGGTTCGGTCATCACATAGGCAGACCTGATCCGCCCCGCCAACAGATCACCCAGCCAACGATCTTTATGCAGCTGCGTACCGTAGCGCTCTAAAACTTCCATATTGCCGGTATCGGGGGCAGAGCAATTGAACACTTCGGCGGCCAAAGGCACTTTGCCCATTTCTTCAGCCAAATAGGCATATTCAACCGTGCTCAAACCGTAGCCGCGATCGCTGCCAGTCAACCAGAAATTCCATAAATTGCGCTTGCGCGCCAAGGCTTTTAATCCGTCGATAATTTCTAATTGCCGATCCGTCATGGCGAATCTGTTGCCCGACGGGTGCTTGCCCACTTCAGCATGATATTCGCGATCAAGCGGCGCAATATCATGTTCAATCATCTCGCGCACCGCGCTCAGCAGCGTTGCAACCCGTTCGGTTATACCTAAATCCATACTAATCCTCTATGTTTCGCGGGGTAATTCAAAGGCTGCAAATTGCTGACGCAGGGTGAGCTTTGACACTTTACCGGTAGCTGTCAGGGGCAGTTGTTCGACAAACTCGATTGCATCGGGCAATTGCCAGCGCGCTACATGGGCCAAGAGAAGACTATCTATCTCGGCCTTTGTCACCTTATAGGACCCGCGAGGCACCACAACCAAAAGCGGCCGCTCATCCCATTTGGGATGGGGCACAGCAATCACGGCACAATTTGCCACCTCCGGATGGCCCATCACAATATTTTCAAGATCGATCGAACTGATCCATTCGCCCCCTGATTTGATCAAGTCTTTCGCCCGATCCTGAATGATTAAAAACCCCTCTGGATCAATTGAAGCGACATCTCCGGTGCCAAACCAGCCTGCGCTGTCAAAGGCCGAATCGGTGGCCGCAGGATCTTCAAAATAACCAGAAATGATACCATTTCCGCGCACATAAAGATCGCCAGCAGCAATACCGTCATGCGGTAAAGCCTGCCCCGCCTCATCGACGATTTTTAAATCAACACCGAACGCGCGCCGCCCCTGTCGGGCCTGCAAATCAAACCGCTGATCCTGCGTTAGTTCGCGATGGTGATGTTGCGATAAAAGACCATGCGTGCCCACGGGGCTCATTTCTGTCATCCCCCAGGCATGCACCACCGTCACACCCGATGTTTCGAAAGCTTCGATCATTGAGCGCGGCGCCGCAGAGCCGCCTACGATCAAATTGTCAAACCCTTTTGGATGGCGCCCGCGCGCTGCAATCTCACCTTGCAGACCCAACCACACGGTTGGAACCCCCCAAGCGGAAGACACTGCCTCACGCTCTATCAAATCGAATAAAGAGGCCCCATCCAGAGCTGGCCCGGGAAAAATTAATGAGCTTCCCGTCATCGGCGCCGTGTAAGGCAGACCCCATGCATTCACGTGGAACAAAGGCACGACCGGCAGAATACGCGCGCCCTCTTTCAGGCTGTTTGGGATAGAAATGGCGGTGGAATACGCGTGCAGCAGCGTTGAACGATGCGAAAACAAAGCGCCTTTGGGGTTCCCCGTGGTGCCCGAAGTGTAACACAGACCCGATGCCGTGTTTTCTGGCAGTTCTGGCCAATCATACAGCGCGGGGTGCCCCTCCAACAAATCTTCATAAGATAAAAAATCTAAGCTTGACTGGGGCATATGCTCGGGCCCGGTCATGACCACAAATTTGAGTGATTTGGGCAATTTATCCGCCAGCGCCTGCACCAGAGGCACGAAACTGGTGTCGATAAACAAAATCTCATCGCCCGCATGGCCAATGATATAGAGCATTTGCTCAGCACTGAGGCGCGGATTGATGGTGTGGCAGACCGCACCAATCCCAGATATCGCATAATATAATTCAAAATGCCGATAGCCATTCCAAGCTAAAGTGGCAATTCTTGCGCCCGGTGCGACGCCAAGCTTTTTCAAAGCATGCGCCAATTGTCCAACGCGGCGTAAACTGTCAGCGTAAGTTTGGCGATGTATATCACCTTCGGTGCGCACCGAAACCATCTCGGCGCGCGGATGCGCCTCTGCCGCAAATTTTAAAATTTCGATAATCGACAACGGTCGATGCATCATTTGGCCAAGCATTCACCACCCCCCCCTTGCAGCGTCTGATTGCCATATGAAAAGGAAACCGCGCGGTTTGCAAGCCACCTTCTTGCCGCGCCCCAAGCAGAGCTGAACAGATTATCCATCTTCTTGAATATCCAAAGCCAAAGGCGCCGGAGCCTGCGCGCGAAGATCCTCGATTTGAAGCGGGGTTGAGGGTTTGGACAATCGGTTACGCACCACCCAGATCAGCCGCTGCTCGGCCCGGGTGATCGCCACATAGGCAAGGCGCTTCCAAAGCGGTTGATTGGCCTCGACTCGCCCCATACGCGCAGCCATTTCCAGATCTGGTGCAAAAACCTGCACCGTTTCCCATTGGCTGCCCTGCGCTTTATGGATGGTCACGGCCGCGCCATGTAAAAAAGCGGCGCCCATATTGGCCGCAAACGGAATAAACGGCTCTTCTTCACCGGGTTTTTCAATTTTGATGATCGAGGCCGCTGAAACTTTTGGGTCTTCCGCCCCGATCACGTGCAATTTTGAAAAGCCGGCGCGCCGCCCAGGGCCCAAATAGACAACTTGCGCGCCTTTGATCAGGCCCCGCGCCTCCAAATCAAGGCGCTTCTTACGATGTTTCAACGGCAATTCAATGCCATCGCAAATCAGTGGTTCGCCCTCTAGCAGCTCGGTTTCGGGTGCATCATAAACCCTTCGAAAGGCCGAAATAAGCCGAATTCGGGTGGCATTGCGCCAAACCAAAACCGGGCTGCGGGCCATCAGATCAACATCGACGCGCTGGCCCAAAATAACCCGCTCATCGCGCGTGGCATAATGCGAAATCATCGCTTCAAAATCAGAAAATCCAAGCGCAGGATCACCGAGCGCATGGGCCAAATCCAAGATCGGATTATCCGCATCTTGGCGATGAACGCGTTGCAGCGTGATCTGCTTTTCCGGGTCTAATTTTTCAAATACCATTTGGCCCGATTGGTTTACCGGGGCCAATTGCGCCGGATCTCCGAATAGAACCAATATTGGAAAAATTTGCTGTAAATCCTCAAATTGTCGATCATCCAACATTGAGGCTTCATCGATAAAGCCGATATCCAACGGATCTTCGCGGCGCTTCCAGCCGGTAATGAAATCCGAACCACGCAAGCCAGCCGCAGCCAGCGCCCCCGGGATAGATTTATTGTTTTGGTAAAACTCAAAAGCACGCGCCAGGGCCGCCTCGCTTAAATCTTCAATCTGTGGTTTTTCAGATTGACCGGCCAGCCAGTCCGCAATTTTTTCATATTCCGGATCATAAACCGGCGTATAAAGAATGCGGTGGATGGTGGTGGCCGGCACACCTTTCATACGCAGCACGCTGGCGGCTTTATTCGTGGGTGCCAAAATCGCCAAACTGCGCTTGGTACGATTGCGCCGCGGTTCATAATCCCCCGACACGACCTCAACACCGATGCTGCGCATCGCGTGATAAAGTTCCGACAGCAATAAGGTTTTCCCCGAACCCGCCTTACCGATCAAAGCGGTAACGCGGGCATCGCGCTCGCGCCCCGGTACCAAAAGGTTGTTTTCAAGGTCTACGCCAGCGGCGCGCAGCAGCGCCGCCACATGATCATAGGCCTCTGCCTGATCTAAAGAAAGTTCAACCTGCCGCATCTGCATAAGCTCAGTTTACCGGCCATGCCACCAAAGCGCCAGTGAGAAGCCACTTTCGCTACGGCACAGGCACCACGCGCTTGCTTGCCCCAAAAGCCAAATCAAACCAACGGCTTGAATGTTCCGGCAAAACCTTCGCGCGGCGGGCAACCGCCTGACGCTGCAGGGGAGAAAAAGTCCATAATCCCAACCCGATATATGTTTTCCCGGCGCCCTGCTCGGCTAAAATCTCAGGGGTTGCCCCGATACGCCGATAGATGCGCCGCATCGTATGATCAAAGACCGCCACCGATTGCTCAACGCCAAACCCAAGCATGACCTCACCCGCCGCCAGCATCAATTTTGACGCGCTATGCTTGAACGCTTTCGGAGCCAGACAGAACCGCGTAGATTCCCAGATCAACGGGCTGCTCAGGCTGCTGCCTCCCAGCAAAAAACAGAACTTCTCATTGATCATACAGCGCCCCGTGGTGGGCAGCAGCCGCAAAGAGCCCTCATGCCGGCCAAGATTATTTTCCAAGACCACATAAAGCGGATTAAGCGCGTCATACTCATCGCGCTCGAAGCCATTTTCATCCACATCCACCCTCCATTTAAGGCGGGTTCTAAACTGGGAGGCACGATCACGAAACATGGTGTCGCGCAAAAGCGGGTGATCAGATAGCTGATCGCCATAAAGATATCTAAGCAAATATATAATCCCCTGATTGCCTTAAAAGGACTAGGATCAGAGCATTAAACTTAGCTTAGACATGCGCGCGCAGCGCAGGCGAGCTAGAGCAAAATCAACCCGCGGCTGACTGCCAAAGAAACCGCATGCGTGGTATTGGCAGCGCCCAATTTATAGCGCGCACTTTCAATATAGACGCGCAATGTATTTTCCGAAATGCATAATGTATGCGCAACTTGCCCCCGACTATACCCAAGCGCCAGAAATGTCAGCGTTTCATTTTCGCGCGGGGAAAGCGCGGGGCTGGGAGCTGCGATACCTTCGGCTTCGATATCTAAAATTTTTTTATTAAAATAATGCGCAATTAAAATAAGATCGCGCCGAGCTATTTCGATAAAGCCCGCCCATGCCTCATCCGAAGCGTTATGACTGATCGTAAACAAAGCGTATTGGCCTTTTGGCCCACGGATCGGAATAGACAGCCCCTGACGACCCACCCCATGATCTAACGCGTCGGCCTGAAACGCCCGCGCCGCTTTGCTTGACCAATCAAGATCTTTCCAATCAACGGGGTGAAACCGCTGAAAGCACCCCAAAATCACCGGATCGATACGAATATAGGATTGCTGGATATAACGGCTGACCCAAGCGCCCGAATACGTGCCCACCCCCAGCCGCCCACATTTCGAATTCACCCAATGATACACCATATGATCAACGCAAAATACATCGCGAAATTCTTCAATAACGGATTGAACATCAGCCAGCTGGCTGGCGTTCTCGAGGCGGCCCAGCGTGGGTTCGAAGGTCGTGATCTTTGTGTAACGCGTCACTGCGCAGCCCCTCGGTTTTTGCCGCAATTTCCAGTGCGGCCATTAATTGCGCATTGTCTAATTGCAAAGCCAGCCCCTCTAGGCCGTTCTTCTCGGCGAAAGTACGAAGATCTGAAAGGACATCAATAATCCAATTATGCGTCATAGCGATTCTCACGAAAAATGGTTAACAGAGTGTTAAGTCTAGGATAGCAAAGCGTCTGATTTAACGAAATTCGCGTTTTCCAACTCCCCAAAAATAGTGAGGGGGTTCACAATAACCCACTGAAAAGCATAGAACGGACATAAAAGACTGCGCCCTCCCCTGACAGAAGCGCTTCGTGGCAACCTGCCCGAGGCGTCCTTTTTGAGCCTATAAAATCGCATCCTCAAACGTGCGCAAACCTGCCCGTGGCGCTTGTACCAAAACCGCCATATTTCCCGGCTTATGCTCATTGCGGCGCATTTTAATATGCGCGGCGGGAATCTCATTCCAACCAAAGACTTCGGACATGCAAGGATCTAACCGCCGTTCGATCATCAGCTTATTGGCCGCTGAGGCTTGCTGCAAATGCGCAAAATGGCTGCCTTGCACGCGCTTCTGGTTCATCCAAAGATAACGTGCATCTAGCGTCAGATTATACCCTGTGGTGCCCGCACAGATCACCACCATCCCACCTTTTTTACACACGAAGGTCGAAACGGGGAAGGTGCTTTCACCGGGGTGTTCGAACACGATATCCACATTCACGCCCTTGCCCGTAATCTCCCAAATGGCCTTGCCAAACTTGCGCACCTCGGCGAACCAGGTTTTATATGCCTCAGAATTCACAACCGGCAATTGCCCCCAACACTTAAAATCTTTGCGATTGATAACGCCTTTCGCGCCCAAGCTCAGCACAAAGTCGCGTTTATCTTCATCCGAAATCACGGCAATCGCATTCCCGCCAGCCGTATTGATCAGTTGGATTGCATAAGAGCCCAAACCCCCAGACGCGCCCCAAACCAACACGTTTTGCCCTGGCTTTAGGTCATGTGGGTGGTGCCCGAATAGCATCCGATAGGCGGTCGCCAATGTCAGCGTGTAACAGGCACTTTCTTCCCATGTCAGATGCTTGGGGCGCGGCATCAATTGCTGTGATTGTACCGCCGTGAATTGTGCAAAAGATCCATCCGGTGTCTCATAACCCCAAATCCGCTGACTGGCAGAATACATCGGGTCGCCACCATTACATTCTTCATCATCTCCATCATCCTGATTGCAATGGATCACCACCTCATCCCCGACGCGCCATCTTGTGACCTTTTCGCCGACGGCCCAAACGATACCAGAGGCATCAGAGCCAGCGATATGATACGCGGCTTTATGCACATCAAACGGGCTTATTGGAATGCCCAAACCAGCCCAAACTCCGTTATAGTTCACCCCGGCAGCCATTACCAAAACCAGCACGTCATGACTGCCCAACGAAGGGACATCCACAACTTCCAATTGGAACGAGCGATCCGGTTCGCCATGCCGCTCGCGGCGAATGGCCCAGGCATGCATAGATTTTGGAACAAACCCCAATGGCGGCATTTCTCCGACGTCGTATAAATCTTTTTCTTTGGCCTCATAGCGTGCCGTTTCAGGCTTTACATCAAGCGCCATTACTCTCTCCTATGCCCTGTCGCGCCGCAGCGCAGAAATTTTTGCCTCAGCCACCGTTATCGCCCAAAAGGTAACTTTGCAACCTTATTTAATATATTTTTGAAATATAATTACATTTCAATTAAAAAATTATGCGGAATAAACTCAGATGAAATTTAAATTGGCGTAGCACGCGCTGCCATAGCCAAATCGCGGGGCAAGAAACCTATTTAAAATAATTCCAAATAAATATTCGCTAAGATCCATAAAAAGATCACAACAGCCAATAAAACATTTGATTTATAAGGTTCGTCCTCGTCTACAAAGCCCAGATCAAGAAGCAGATGGAAATTTCAGCCTGCCGCAGCGCAGCGAATTGACATTGGTATATTATTTCATATAAAAACAAAAAATAGTAATAATATTATATCGCAAAGGTTGCGTAAATGAGCCCATCACCAAAAGATCGTCCATGGTTGATCAGAACATATGCGGGCCATTCAACGGCGCGCGACTCAAATGCGCTTTACCGATCAAATTTGCAAAAAGGCCAGACAGGATTGTCGGTAGCCTTCGATTTACCCACCCAGACAGGCTATGACAGCGATCATCTATTGGCGCAGGGGGAAGTTGGAAAAGTCGGGGTGCCAATTTGCCATCTTGGCGATATGCGCAGTCTGTTTGAGCAGATCCCCCTCGACCAGATGAACACCTCAATGACGATCAATGCTACAGCCCCTTGGCTGCTGGCGTTATATATCGCGGTTGCTGAGGAGCAGGGCGCCAATATAAGAGCGCTGCAAGGCACCGTGCAAAATGATATTATCAAGGAATATTTGTCGCGAGGCACCTATATTTGCCCCCCGCAACCCTCGCTCAAATTGATCGGCGATGTGGCAGAATATTGCTATGAGCAGCTGCCAAAGTGGAACCCGATGAACGTGTGCTCTTATCATTTACAAGAAGCCGGAGCGACACCAGAACAAGAACTTGCCTTTGCTTTGGCAACCGCAACCGCGGTATTGGATGAGTTGCAAGCACGCGTGCCAGCGCATGATTTTCCCAAACTCGTCGGTCGTATCTCGTTTTTTGTGAATGCAGGCATTCGCTTCGTCACAGAAATGTGTAAGATGCGCGCTTTTGTGGAGTTGTGGGATGAAATTTGCCAATCCCGCTATGGCGTTGAAAATCCAAAATACCGACGGTTCAGATATGGGGTGCAAGTTAATTCACTGGGGCTTACCGAACAGCAACCGGAAAACAATGTCTATCGTATTCTGATCGAAATGCTGGCGGTCACATTGTCAAAAAATGCCCGCGCGCGAGCCGTGCAATTGCCAGCTTGGAATGAAGCTTTGGGCCTACCGCGCCCCTGGGATCAACAATGGTCGATGCGGATGCAGCAGATCATGGCCTTTGAGACCGATCTGCTGGAATATGAAGATCTGTTCGACGGCAACCCCACCATCGAGGCCAAGGTTGAGCGTTTGAAAGACGAAGCGCGCCATGAGCTGGCATCGCTTGATGCGCTGGGCGGCGCAATCGAAGCGATCGGCTACATGAAATCGCGCCTCGTGGAAAGCAACACGCAAAGGCTGAACAAGATCGCTTCGAAAGAAACCACCGTGGTTGGGGTCAATAAATTCACCACGGGAGAGCCTTCGCCGCTTACCGCCGGAGATGGTGGCATAATGACGGTTGATCCCGCCGTTGAGCAAGATCAGGTGGACCGGTTGAACGCTTGGCGCAGCGCCCGCGATGACGCATCCGTTGCGACCGCGCTGCGCAGCTTACGCGCGGCGGCGCGGGCAGGTGAGAACATCATGCCCGCTTCTATCGCTGCGGCCAAAGCCGGCGTAACAACCGGCGAATGGGCGGCGCAAATGCGGCTTATCTATGGCGAATACAGAGGGCCAACCGGCGTGGCGCATGGCGTGTCCAACCAAAGCGAAGGGCTGGATGAAATTCGCGATGCGGTCGATCTTGTGAGTCAGAAGCTGGGGCGCCGCTTGGGCTTTTTGATGGGCAAACCCGGGCTTGACGGCCATTCGAACGGGGCCGAGCAAATCGCCGCCCGCGCACGCGATTGCGGAATGAAGATTGCTTATGATGGCATCCGCTTAACCCCCGAACAACTGATTGCCTCTGTTCAAGAGCACCAGCCCCATGTGATCGGTCTGTCAATCTTATCGGGCAGCCATATTCCTTTGGTAGAAGATATGATGAAACGCCTGCAACTGGCCCAACTTGATAATATTCCCGTGGTGGTTGGCGGCATTATCCCACAAGAGGATATGATCCGTCTGACAGCGATGGGCGTTGCAAAAATATACACCCCGAAAGATTTCGAACTGAACACCATTATGATGGATATCGTCAGTCTTGCAGATCCAACCGATTTAGCCGCAGAGTAACGCGTCCGCAGGCCCCAAAAAATCACAACCTCCGAAGAACAAGGCTGGCCTTGTCTGGCAGGCTTCGTTAGATTTTCGCCAAGAGCAAATAAAGGAACACGCGGTGATCACAACGCGCAGCTTACGGCCCAACGACTATCACGCCTGGCAGGCGCTTTGGCAGGGGTATCTGGCATTTTATGAAACCGAGCTGGCGGAAAACGTATATCGCACCACCTTTGAGCGCCTCTGTTCAAACGATATCACAAGGCAAAACGCAATCGTGGCCGAACTGGGCGGTGAAATGGTGGGCTTGGTGCATTATATTTTTCATCCGCATAATTGGCGGGTCGAAGATGTGGTATATCTGCAAGATTTATTCACCGCACCGCAGCAACGCGGCAAAGGGGTTGCCAAAGCTTTAATCAACGCCGTGTATCACGCCAGCGATCAGGCCGGGTGCCCAAGCGTCTATTGGATGACGCAAGAATTCAATCACCAAGCCCGCCATCTATATGATCAGATCGGCCAGCTTACCCCTTTCATAAAATATACACGATAGAGGCTTTTCATGACAATCCATATCGGTGCCACCCCAGATCAAATCGCAGAAACCGTTCTTTTGCCCGGCGATCCCTATCGCGCGAAATGGGCGGCGGAAACCTTCCTATCTGACGTCGCGCTTGTGAACGAAGTGCGCGGCATGCTGGGATTTACCGGGTTTTATAAAGACCACAGGGTGACCATCCAAGGATCGGGTATGGGCATGCCATCTTTATCCATCTACGCCAATGAGCTGATCAAAGACTATGGGGCCAAAACTCTGATCCGAATTGGATCCTGTGGCGGCATGCAACCACATGTTGGGATACGCGATATCATTCTGGCAATGACCGCCAGCAGCATTTCCACCCCGTCTCTTGGCATTTTTAAAGAATTCAACTTTGCCCCTTGCGCCGATTATGCTTTGTTAGAGGCGGCGGCCCGCGCCGCGCAAGCCAAAGCCATCGCAACCCATATTGGCGGTATCTACTCGTCAGATGTGTTTTACGATGAGCGTCCCGACCTAAACCAAGAAATGACCCGCCATGGCATCTTGGGTGTCGAAATGGAGGCGGCCGAATTATACAATCTTGCCGCGCGATATGGCGTTCGGGCTCTGGCCGTTTTGACCGTTTCAGATCATTTGCAAACCGGCGAGGCGCTGCCCGCGGATCAGCGGGAAAAGAGCTTTGGAGATATGGTGGAAATCGCGCTGCACGCAGCTTTTGACGTATAACAAGGCCCAGCAAAGCCGGGCACGGCGCGCGCCTTTTGCCGCTATCACAGGTTTTGCTTGGGCTCGCGCCCGCGTGATTACACCCCGTGGCCGCGATCATAGCTCGACAGTGCAGGGCCCTGCCAATCCGCCAAGGCATCCGGGGGCGCGCTAAAGATCTCGACCTTTAGCGGATGACATATCGCGGTATCGCTGGAATGTTCCAAGGAACAATCCCCCCCAGGGCAGGCGCTTAGCGCCCCCAAAAGATCAATTTCGGCAAAAAACTCAAGATAATCACCTGGGCGTACAGGGCTGGCTTTCATGAAATACTGCCCCGTATCGCGGGTAAACCCCGTGCACATAAACACGTTCAAAACATCATGCACCATCTCTTCCACCTCGCGCACGGGCCGTGCCAGCCTGCCCGCCAAAGCCCGGGTTAAGTTGGAATGACAGCAGTGGTGATAGGCCTCACCGCCCGAAAGCAAACCATGCGTGTACGGATCACAGCGGGTTCCAATCACGTCATGCACCGAGCCCCCATATGCATCGACTCCATACCATGCAAGCGTATCTTCAAATACCGTTGCCATCGGCCTCAAATAGGGAAAGCATGACCACATCCGCTCTTCCTGCGTGAGATGCGTGCCATGCAGAGCGCGGGTTTTCCCAGAATAAAACCGTTCATGCAGATTTTGGGCGTTCCACAAATTCAGATCACCAACCTGCGCGCCTTCGATAGAAGAAATGCGAAAAAACGAGCCCGCCGGCGCATCAAAACAGCTGGCATCGCGCGGTGCAATAATCACTTCATCGGATTTTACGGCGAACTGGCGCAATGTCTTCAAAGCCGCCATATCGGGCTTGGGTAAGCTTTCAACCGGATAACAAATCACGGGCTTTATAGCTTGGCGCGCAGCGCCATCTTCAGGCATTTCCAACATGTGACCACCCTTATACAAAATGACCCTGTAAACAGGCCGCTCTGTGCGCGCTAGACTGTCCGCTCGACCATCATCTTTTTAATTTCTGAGATCGCCTTAGCCGGGTTAAGCCCTTTGGGGCAGGTTTTGGCACAATTCATGATCGTATGACAGCGATAGAGCTTAAACGGATCTTCCAATTCATCCAACCGCTCGCCTGTAGCTTCATCGCGCGAATCAATGATCCAGCGATAGGCGTGCAGCAAGGCAGCTGGCCCCAAATAGCGATCGCCATTCCACCAGTAAGACGGGCAGGAGGTTGAGCAAGAGGCGCACATCACGCATTCATACAGCCCATCCAGTTTTTTGCGATCTTCGATCGATTGCTTCCACTCTTTCGCCGGACGGTTGGTTTTGGTTTCCAGCCAAGGCATGATGCTGGCATGCTGGGCATAAAAATGCGTTAGATCAGGGATCAAATCGCGAATAACGGGCATATGCGGCAAGGGATAGATCTTCACATCGCCCTTGATCTCATCCATGCCATAAATACAAGCCAGCGTGTTAATGCCATCGATATTCATCGCACAAGAGCCACAAATACCTTCCCGGCACGAGCGGCGAAAGGTCAAGGTGGGATCAATTTCGTTTTTGATTTTGATCAGCGCGTCCAAGACCATCGGGCCGCATCTATCCATATCCACGAAATAAGTATCAACGCTGGGGTTTTCTCCATCATCTGGCGACCACCGATAGATGGAAAACTTGCGGATATTGGTTGCACCTGCTGGTTTTGGCCAGGTTTTTCCAGTGCGGATCCGTGAATTCTTAGGAAGCGTTAGCTGAACCATATTGCCCTCATCTGGTCTTTATATCCCGTCTTTATTTTCACAGCCGCGCTCAAAATGTACGCACTTTAGGCGCGATTCTCTCAAGCGATATGCCACCCTGATCTTCATCCGTGAGGCGATCCAACACGACCGGCCGATAGCTCAGATCGCATTTGGCGCCGTCAATCACCGCCAATGTATGCACCCGCCAAGCCGCATCATCTCGATCAGCGAAATCTTCATGGGCATGCGCGCCGCGGCTTTCTTTACGCGCCTCGGCGCCGGCGATGGTGGCCAAAGCGTTGGGCATTAGATTGCCCAATTCAAGCGTTTCCATAAGATCGCTATTCCACACGAGGCTGGTATCAGTCACTTTGATATCATCCATTTTTGCGGCGATTTCGGTCATTTTGCTGAGGCCGGCTGCCAATGTGTCCGAGGCGCGGAATACGGCCGCATCGGATTGCATGGTCTTTTGCATCTCAAGGCGCAGCTCAGCGGTTGGCACCGCGCCATTGGCATGACGTAACCCATCGAAACGGTCAAAGGCCTTATCAATTTCAGCAGCGTTCAAACTGGGGATCTGTGCGGCCCGATCGACAACCTGACCAGCCCGGATCGCGGCTGCGCGCCCAAACACGACTAGATCGATCAAAGAGTTTGAGCCAAGGCGGTTTGCGCCATGCACCGATGCGCAGCCTGCTTCACCCACAGCCATGAGCCCGGGCACCACTGCGTTTGGATTATCCGCCGTTGGGTTTAGAACTTCTCCCCAATAGTTGGTCGGAATGCCGCCCATATTATAGTGCACGGTGGGCAGAACAGGAATTGCTTCCTTGGTCACGTCAACACCGGCAAAAATCCGCGCGCTTTCCGAAATTCCGGGCAGGCGTTCGGCCAAAGCCTCGGGGGGTAAATGGCTCAAATTAAGGTGGATATGATCACCCTCTGCGCCAACGCCGCGCCCCTCACGGATTTCCATCGTCATGCAGCGGCTGACGTAATCGCGCGGCGCAAGATCTTTATAATGGGGTGCATAGCGCTCCATAAAACGCTCGCCCTCTGAATTTGTCAAATAGCCCCCTTCGCCGCGCGCGCCCTCGGTGATCAAGCACCCGGATCCATAAATGCCCGTCGGATGGAATTGTACGAATTCCATATCCTGCAACGGCAAACCAGCCCGCGCCACCATGCCGCCACCATCCCCGGTGCAGGTATGCGCAGAGGTTGCACTGAAATAAGCCCGCCCATAGCCACCCGTGGCCAAGACGACCATTTTAGCGTTGAAAACGTGCATCGTGCCATCATCTAGCTTCCAGCAGACAACACCGGTGCACACCCCATCTTCAGACATAACCAAATCGATGGCAAAATATTCGATATAAAATTCAGCGTTATTCTTCAGCGATTGGCCATATAACGTGTGCAAAATCGCGTGGCCCGTTCGATCGGCTGCGGCGCAGGTACGCTGTACGGGAGGGCCTTCGCCAAACTCAGTAGTATGCCCGCCAAATGGCCGCTGATAAATTTTACCTTCTTCGGTGCGCGAAAATGGCACGCCATAATGCTCAAGCTCATAAACAGCTTTCGGCGCTTCGCGCGCCAGATATTCCATCGCGTCCGTATCACCAAGCCAATCGGATCCCTTGACGGTATCATACATGTGCCATTGCCAATGATCTGGACCCATATTTGAAAGCGAGGCAGCGATCCCGCCTTGCGCCGCAACCGTGTGAGAGCGGGTTGGAAACACTTTGGTGACGCAGGCGGTGCGCAACCCCTGCTCTGCCATGCCCAAAGTTGCCCGCAAGCCAGCGCCACCAGCGCCGACAACAACAACATCATATTCATGGGTTTCAAACGTATATTCTGACATTGCTTTCGCCCTTTAAAGTGCCATCTTCGCGATCGCAAACAGCCCTGTTGCCATCAAGGCATAGGACATACAAATCACCGCGATGATCCAGATCTTCTGTGCAGTCCCATGGACATAATCTTCAATTAAAACCTGCGCGCCCGACTTAAAATGCTCAAGACCAACGATCAGCGTCAGCGCCACAATCAAGGCAGGCCCGGGCCGGGCAAAATGCGCGATCACATCTTTATGGCTTTCACCGATAACGCGCCCAAGGGTATAGACGAATAAGGGCACCAGCACCAAAAGCGCTGCAGAGCTCACTTTCATGGCCCAAAAATGCGCGGTGCCAGTTTTGGCGCTGCCCAGGCCCGTAGCACGTTTGCGATCCGTTAAATAACGCATGTCTGTCCCTTGCCCCTAAAAAACCACAACGGTGATGACGCTCAGCAGCAGCGAACCTATGATAACACCCCAGCCAAGTTTTTCGGCTGTCGGCACGTCCAAACCAATAGCGTTGTCCCAAATCAGATGCCGCAAACCGGCCAAGCTATGATACCACAGCGCCCAGATCGATCCCAATAGGAGTAGCTTTCCAAACCACGAGGTTACAAATCCGTTGACCATGTCAAAATAGGCCGGCGAAGTTGCCGCCGCCAATAACCACCAAATCACCAGAATAGTGCCCAGCAATAATGCGTTGCCCGTGATCCGCGTCAAGATTGACGTGATCGAGGTCAGCTGCGGGCGATAGATTGATAAATGCGGTGACAAAGGGCGATTGCCCCGGCTTACATCAGCCATTAAATTTCCCTTACGATCTTTTTAAAGCGAAGCCTCCACAGCCATTCGCCAATACGATGGGATTCTTTTATCTTGATTTGAAGGTAATAACAGCCCCAGAAACGATATTCTTTCCTATCTCTTGACGAAATGCAATGTTGTGATCACAGAGTTTTTATTTGTGATCACATGTTTTCATATTGCCGGCTTAAATAGGTTTCAAATTCTGCGCAAAGCGTCACCGAACCGGTTTCTGGATCGTAAAATGCATTAGCCTCCTCGCAAGTTTCTATCAACACTGCAAAATCAAAAGGAAAGCCCAATTGCCCATTTAAAAAAGCGATTTCTTCGGCCACCACTTGGCCAATCAAGCTTTCAACAGGGCCCTCAAATATTATTTTTCCTTTCAGGGCCAACATCTGATCCAGCACCCCTCCCCAACTTAGAATCGCCTGATCATATTCCTCGGGGCAGCTATCAGCGCGTTCTTCTGGCAACCCAAGACCCTCGGCAAAAAAGATCCGATCGGCTGGGTTGGCTCCATAGAACAAACAAATCAGATTATAAAACCGTTGTTCGTCAAGCCCATGCACCCCCCAAAACGCCAATTCTTCCGCCTGTTCTGCATCTGCTAAAAAACCGAGCGCGGCATCATAAGCAATATCTTGGGCCGGCTCTTCGTCATAAACTTGATCGATCATTAAAATGGATAAAACATCCGCTGCGTCTTCTTCTTGGCCAAAAATCGGCACCGACATCTTATCGATAATTGCATGCCCCAATTCATGATAAAAAATGGACACAATGTTAGAGGATAAATAGGCGTCTCGCGCGTCGATCTTCTCCGCGTTTGACTGGCCAAAAGCAGGGAGCAACCCGCCCGCAAAAAGCACCATTAAGGCCAATAATGTGATCCGCATCACCTCTCCTCTGGTTACGAGGGTATCAAGGCCCAATAATCCAAATCAAGAAGAATATGAGGAAGATAGCGTTGGTCTTCCCCGCGCAGCGGCCCCGGTCCCGCTTGGTTTTTTTGCGCCACCAATCGCAAACGCATGGCACCAATACCCGGCACGCGGGTTTGCGCTATGTCCAGCACTTCAGACCAAGCCGAAATGGTATCGCCCGCAAAACAAGGGTTGGCATGCGCGCCGCTATTCAAAGCGACAATCATTTGCGCATTGGCCAGGCCATTAAAGGATAAAGCCCGCGCCAAAGAAATTACATGCCCGCCATAAATCAGGCGCTTGCCATCGGCGCGGCTGGTCACATCAAAATGCACTTTGGCAGTGTTTTGCCACAGCCGCGTTGCCATCATATGCTCGGCTTCTTCGATGGTGATTGCGTCAACATGATCAATCACTTCGCCGCGCTCATACGCAGACAAATGATATGGCTCTCCGGCAAGATCAAACGCATAATTGGAAAAATCCAGCCCCTCTGGAACGCAGAGATCTGCCGGATCTATCGCCCCGGCCAATTCGGGCAGAACAGCCTGTGGCGCTGGCGAGCTGATCTGTCTTTTGCGCAGCATTGCCCAGCGCACAAATTCAAGAACGCTGTCCCCGTGCTGGTTTACCCCGCGCGTGCGCAGATAGACGATGCCGGTTTTTCCATTAGTGTTTTCTTTCAACCCGATGACTTCTGACACCGCCCGCACCGTATCACCCGTGAAGATTGGGGCCAGCCACCGCCCTTCTGCATAGCCCAAATTAGCCACGGCATTGAGTGAAATATCCGGTACAGTTTTGCCGAACACCATATGAAACGCGGCCCAATCGTCTATAGGGGCGCGCGGCAAACCGCAATTTCGGGCGAATTCATCCGACGAATTCAATGCATGGCGCGCAGGATAAAGCGCATGATAAAGCGCACGCTCTCCCTCGGTGAGGGTGCGAGGAACAGCGTGCGCGATCACCTCGCCAAGTGAATAATCTTCAAAAAAACGCCCAATATTCGACTTGCTCATTCATTGTTCTCCGAGCGCTCGGTCTGGATCATAGGCATTTAAGCTGTCTTTTATCACTGCCTGCGCGCAGCGCATTTTCTGGCTGTCTGGATCAAAAACATACTGTGCCTCGCCATAAAGCCGCCATCCATTTGAAAGAGCCAAAGTGACTTTATGGCAAAACGCAGATCCGTCTTCACCGGTCAGCAATCGATATAATTGGGTCATGCGCCCCGAGCCCCAAAGGGCGATACGCCCAGCCACAAATGTAAACCCACCATCACGGCAAAGGTCACCACGGTCACCGCTAAAAATTTCCAATCGCGCTTATCTTCGCCGGGCTCGGGCCGCTGCCACTCTTCTGCGCGGTTGATCTTAACCACCGTCCAAACAGCCCAGCCCAACATACCGCCAAATAGAATGATAGACGCCAAGTCACCATTTACCAACAAATGCGCTGCGGCCCACATTTTCACTGAGGTCAACATTGGATGGCGCATCCGGCCACGCATCCGACCTTTTGTATGCGCCATCGCAAACACAGCCACGGCGACCACCATGATCAAATTGTTGACATGAATTAAAAATTCAGGAGGTGACCAAATCTCGATAAAAGCCGCTTGCCGATAACCGATAATCATCAACACCAATCCAAGCGCAATTCCGATTGCAACCGGAGCTTTTCCTTTTTCGCCCATTGCGCTACGCCGTTCTGGGGCAAGACGCTTAAAACCATGCGCAGCGAACCACAGCGCAACACCCGCTATCAATAAAACCATTTTTTACTCCGTCTGCATTGCAGCAATTGCCTGCGCCATTGCCAAGGTTTTCCGCGCGGTTTCGATATGCAGGTTCTCGATGATCGTTCCATCAAGCACAGCAACACCCTGTCCAGCGGCTTCTGCTTCTTCAAAAGCAGATATTTGGCGCTGTGCCAATTCAATTTCATCCGCTGAAGGCGCGAAACAGCGATTTGCAGCGCTTAACTGCGCCGGATGAATAAGCGTTTTGCCATCAAAGCCCAAAGCGCGGCCCTGCCTGCATTGCGCGATCAACCCTTCTTCATCGTGAAACTGATTATACACTCCGTCCAGCAAAGCCACATCATGCGCCCGCGCTGCAAGCACAAGCGCTTGCAGCGCCATTTGTAAACTGTCTCGGGTCAGCGTAAGTTGGCACTTTAGGTCTTTTGCCAAATCATTCGTGCCGGCCACCAAGGCCTGCAGCAGTGGATGAGCCGCGATTTCGCCCGCGTTTAAAATGCCCAACGGGGTTTCCAGCATCGCCCAAAGCGGCCATTTTTCTCCCATCATATCCGCCAGCGCATCCAAATCACCCGCTCTATTTACTTTCGGCAGCAGCACAGCATCAAGATCAAGCCCATCCAAAGCCTGAATATCAGCTTCGCCCCAAGGTGTATCAAGCGCATTTATTCTAACAATTTTCAAACGCGCGCCATAGCCGCCTTGCGCCAAAGCTGCGTGCAGGATTGCGCGCGCTTCGGATTTCGACTCGGCAGACACGGCATCTTCAAGGTCAAAAATAATGCTATCGGTGGGTAGGTTTCGCGCTTTTTCCAAAGCCCGCGGCTTGGAACCTGGTATATAAAGCGCAGATCGAAGAGGGCGATGAGATAGGGTCATAAGAAGCTTCCGCAATAATATTACGAAATCAATGCGCATCTCTTGCCGAAAAGTTCAAGGTCAAAACGTTATCATGCGAGAATTGCCCCAGCCCAAAAGGCCATTGCCGGCGTCTATGATGCCAAAGCGTTCGGCGCGGCCTAAGCCAAAGACAACCAGATAAGGCGCACAGCAGAAACCGCCAAAGCAACATACATCAAAACAAAAAATGCTTTTTCAGGTATTTTACGATGCGCCTGCAGCCCCAGCCAAACGCCGCATAACGCAAAGGGCAACAGCATCAGGTCAAGCACGAGCGTTTCACGGCTTAGCAAACCCAGCCCCGCGTAAAACCCACCTTTTAAAATATTTATCACCCAAAACACCAAAACCGTACTGGCTTGATATTCTGTTTTGGACATGTTTTTTGACAGAAGATACACCGCTGCTGCCGGACCACCAGCATGGCTGACAAAGCTGGTGAACCCCGCGACCAGACCCGCAAGCCCC
This sequence comes from Rhodobacteraceae bacterium IMCC1335, assembly GCA_039640495.1. Lineage (NCBI taxonomy): Bacteria > Pseudomonadati > Pseudomonadota > Alphaproteobacteria > Rhodobacterales > Paracoccaceae > Rhodobacteraceae bacterium IMCC1335. The sequence continues at coordinate 996,975 of CP046864.1, read as the reverse complement.
CCAACCCGGCGTGAAAACGGGCCCATTCTTGAGAAAACTGCCGATAGGTGTGAGGCGCAAAACCAGCTTAAAAACAAAAGGCTAATCAGGCCAATCAGAAATTGCAGCACCTGTTGATTGACCTGCGTGAAAAACAGCGCCCCCAGCATAACCCCCGGAATGCCGCCAAGAATTAAGGTCAGGGCATCGCTGCGCGACCATTTCCCCCAGTAAGCGCGCAGGTTCGACAGATCCATCACCATCAGCAACGGCAACATCACTCCGATGGCTTTTCCCGGATCCATCAATCCGGCCAAAATCACGACCCCAAAAAAATCAACCTTAGAGCCAAATCCACTTTTGGAAATGCCTGTAAACAGAACAGCGGCCCCCATCAGGGCAAACATCCAAGCCTCCATAAACAGCCATCTTTCTTATCAAATGGGCCCGCGCAAACCACTTTGCATATGAAAGAGCCTATGGTCTAGAACCGGGCGGTTCAACCTTTTGCACCAGGCTCAGAACAAACGCTATTTTGCGCTGCAATGCAGCACACTTGCTAATTTTATCAGAAAGCAGTAACCGAATGCGAAGCAAAACCGAGACGGGAGAACTTCTATGGCACGACCCAAAATAGCACTGATCGGCGCCGGACAAATTGGTGGAACATTGGCGCATCTGGCCGCCATGAAAGAGCTGGGCGATGTTGTCTTATTCGATATTGCAGAAGGCATTCCACATGGCAAAGCGCTCGATATCGCAGAATCTGGCCCGGCCGAAGGGTTTGACGCGAATGTGTCGGGCACGCAATCTTATGCCGATATCGCCGGCGCAGATGTGTGCATCGTTACCGCGGGCGTCGCCCGCAAGCCTGGAATGAGCCGCGACGATCTGTTGGGGATTAACCTGAAAGTGATGAAATCTGTCGGAGAAGGTATTCGCGATCATGCGCCTGATGCCTTCGTGATTTGCATCACCAACCCGCTTGATGCGATGGTCTGGGCGTTGCGGGAATTCTCTGGCCTGCCCCATCACAAAGTTTGCGGAATGGCCGGCGTTTTAGATTCAGCTCGCTTCCGCCACTTCTTAAGCTTGGAATTTGAGGTTTCGATGCGTGACGTCACCGCCTTTGTGCTTGGCGGGCACGGGGATACGATGGTGCCTTTGGCGCGCTATTCCACCGTGGGCGGAATTCCGCTGCCAGATCTGGTTGAAATGGGCTGGACCTCGCAAGAGAAGCTGGATGCAATCATCCAGCGTACCCGCGATGGCGGAGCAGAAATAGTTGGTATGTTGAAAACCGGTTCGGCGTTTTACGCCCCCGCCACATCGGCCATTGAAATGGCAGAAGCCTATCTAAAGGATCAAAAACGCCTTTTGCCCTGCGCCGCAAATTGCAATGGTGAATTTGGCCTAAAAAATATGTATGTCGGCGTGCCAACAATCATTGGCAAAAACGGTGTTGAGAAAATCGTGAACATTAAATTGACGAAAGACGAGCAAGCCATGTTCGATAAATCCGTTGAGGCCGTCAAAGGGCTAGTCGCCGCTTGCAAAAATATTGATGACAGCCTCGCCTAAAGGATGCGCGCCGGTGCGCTAACGCGTGCCTGTCGGGCCTTTTTACCCTGCGAAAAAACCCCGCATGCGTGCATGCGGGCTTTTTTATTTTCAGCAAGAGAATCATCTTTTATCCCAATAAATGGGGCGCCGAGGGCAAGCATGAAGCCACCATCCACAGGAGCAACCTTTCTCAAACACTCGTCAAATTTTACTTTGTGATCACACCTATAAAATCTGTGATCACAAAGCATTAAAAAACGTAAAAATCGATAAAAGTTTTCAAAAAATGCTTATAACCGCCGGCTCGATGCGACTAAATAGCGCAAACTTTGAGTCATGTAGGAACACTCGATGAATATTCATGAATATCAAGCGAAAACCTTGTTGCGCAGCTATGGCGCCCCGGTGTCAGAAGGGCGCTTTGTGCTCAAGGCAGACGATGCAAAAACGGCTGCGGGTGAACTGGATGGGCCTCTTTGGGTTGTCAAAGCGCAAATTCACGCTGGTGGCCGCGGCAAAGGCCACTTCACCGAAGCTGATGCGGGCGAAAAAGGCGGCGTTCGCATGGCCAAATCGGCCACCGAAGCGGCAGAAGAAGCCAAAAAAATGCTTGGTCGCACCTTGGTCACCCACCAAACCGGCCCCGCCGGCAAACAGGTCAACCGCATCTATATCGAAGATGGTTCAAGCATCAAGCGTGAGCTTTATCTGGCCCTATTGGTCGATCGTCAAACCAGTCGCGTGTCTTTCGTTTGCTCGACCGAGGGTGGCATGGACATTGAAGAGGTTGCAGCCGACACGCCCGAAAAAATTCTGTCTTTTTCGGTTGACCCAGCCACTGGATATCAAGCCTATCATGGCCGTAGAATTGCTTTCATGCTGAAGCTAGAGGGCAAACAAATCAAACAATGCGTGGCCTTAATGGGCACACTTTATCGCCTGTTTATCGAAAAAGACGTCGAGATGCTGGAAATCAATCCTCTGATTGTGACCGATGGCGGCGATCTGAAATGTTTAGATGCAAAAATGGGGTTCGACGGCAATGCCGTCTACCGTCACCCTGATATCGCCGAGCTCAGAGATACTACCGAAGAAGACCCCAAAGAACTCGAAGCTTCAAAATACGATCTGAATTATATCGCCTTGAACGGCGAAATTGGCTGCATGGTCAACGGCGCAGGCCTTGCAATGGCGACAATGGATATTATCAAACTTTATGGCGCGGAACCGGCAAATTTCTTAGATGTTGGTGGCGGAGCAACCAAAGAAAAAGTTACAGAAGCCTTCAAAATCATTACCTCAGATCCAAATGTAAAAGGCATTTTGGTCAATATTTTTGGGGGCATTATGCGTTGTGATGTGATCGCCGAAGGGGTAGTGGCCGCGGTAAAGGAAGTAGGCTTGAAAGTGCCTTTGGTGGTGCGGTTGGAAGGCACCAATGTCGAACAAGGCAAAAAGATCATCAACACATCAGGATTGGATGTGATCGCAGCCGATAATCTTAAGGACGGCGCCGAAAAAATTGTAAAGGCGGTCAAGGGGTAAGACATGGCAATTCTCATAAACGAAAATACCAAAGTGATCTGTCAAGGATTTACCGGCTCGCAAGGCAGCTTTCATTCCAAGCAAGCCATCGCCTATGGCACCAAAATGGTTGGCGGCGTTACGCCCGGAAAAGGCGGCCAAGTGCATCTTGATTTGCCTGTGTTCAATTCGGTGCATGAGGCCAAAGCCGTCACCCAAGCAAATGCCACGGTGATTTATGTCCCTCCGCCCTTTGCTGCAGACAGTATTTTAGAGGCACTGGATGCCGAAATTGAACTGATCGTTTGTATCACAGAAGGCATCCCTGTGTTGGATATGATGCAAGTAAAGCGGGCTTTAGAGACCAGTAATTCCGTGCTGATTGGCCCAAATTGCCCCGGTGTGATCACGCCTGATGCTTGTAAAATTGGCATCATGCCGGGGCATATCCACCGCCGTGGATCTGTCGGGGTCGTGTCGCGCTCGGGCACATTAACCTATGAAGCGGTCAAGCAAACATCGGATGTTGGGCTGGGGCAATCCACCTGCGTGGGCATCGGCGGGGATCCTATCAAAGGCACCGAACATATCGATGTGCTTGAATGGTTCTTGGCCGATGAGGAAACGCAGTCAATCATTATGATTGGTGAAATTGGCGGCAGCGCCGAAGAAGAAGCCGCCCAATTTCTAAAAGATGAGGCCAAACGCGGGCGCAGCAAACCCGTGGCCGGCTTTATCGCCGGACGCACAGCCCCTCCGGGCCGCCGCATGGGCCATGCCGGTGCCATTGTTGCAGGTGGCAAAGGTGGTGCAGAAGATAAAATCGAAGCCATGCAAGCCGCGGGCATCGTGGTTGCTGAAAGCCCAGCCGGATTGGGTGAAGCGGTTCTTAAAGCCATCGGGTAACGTTTAATGCGCCATATCAGCAAAGATATCAGGGCTAAATTGCCTTGTCTCACCCCGCGCAATAGACAGGGCAAAGCTCTCTATCCACAAGGCTTGACGCAGCCATTTTTGACGCCACCCCATTCCAAAACACCCTTGATAAGCGCCCCTTACTTTGAACATCTTAAGAGGATCTAACATGACCGATCAGTCTGCGAATGAACAGTTTCACGCCTCTTCCTTCATGCAGGGGCATAACGCTGCCTATCTTGAGCAACTCTACGCGCAATATGCCCATGACCCCAATACAGTTGATAGCGCCTGGCAAGCCTTCTTTCAGGCGTTGGGGGATGCGGATTTAGACGTGAAAGCAGACGCTTCTGGCCCGTCTTGGGCCCGCAAAGATTGGCCCCCTCAACCCTCTGATGATCTAACCGCCGCCCTCACTGGTGAATGGATGCCGCCGCCGCATGAGGCCGCAGCGGCCAAGGAAAAAATCCTTGGAAAGGCCAAAGAGCTCGACAGTACGGTCAGCCAAGAGGCTGTGAAACGCGCGGTTTTAGACAGTATCCGCGCCTTGATGATAATTCGAGCCCACCGCATCCGTGGGCATTTATCCGCAGATCTAGATCCTTTGAAACTTCAAGTCACCGGACAGCACCTTGAGTTACAGCCAAAATCTTATGGCTTTGAAGAAGCCGATATGGATCGGCCAATCTTTATTGATAATGTGCTTGGCTTGCAATTTGCCAGCATGCGCCAAATCATCGATATTCTGCAACGCACCTATTGCAGCACGTTTGCTTTGCAATACATGCATATTTCGGACCCCGAGCAATCCTCATGGCTTAAAGAACGTATCGAGGGGCGCGATAAAGAGATCACATTCACCCGTGAGGGGCGCAAAGCAATCTTGAATAAGATGGTTGAAGCCGAAGGGTTTGAGAAATTTCTGCACGTCAAATACACCGGCACCAAACGCTTTGGCTTGGATGGCGGAGAAAGCCTGATCCCCGCGCTAGAGCAAATCATCAAGCGTGGTGGCGCGCTTGGGGTGCGCGATATTGTGATCGGCATGCCGCATCGCGGCCGCCTTTCTGTATTGGCAAATGTGATGCAAAAACCGTATCGGGCGATTTTCAACGAATTTCAGGGCGGGTCATTCAAGCCAGAAGATGTAGACGGCTCTGGCGATGTGAAATATCATCTCGGCGCATCCTCCGACCGTGAATTTGACGGCAATAACGTGCATCTGTCACTCACAGCAAACCCCAGCCATTTAGAGGCTGTTAACCCGGTTGTGATTGGCAAAGTGCGCGCCAAACAAGATCAAATTGGCGATGCGGATCGCACGCAGGTTTTGCCCTTATTACTGCATGGCGATGCGGCCTTTGCCGGCCAAGGTGTTGTGGCGGAATGTTTTGGGCTGTCTGGATTGGTGGGCCATCGCACGGGCGGAACAATCCATGTTGTGGTCAATAACCAGATTGGATTTACCACGGCGCCTCATTTTAGCCGCTCATCGCCCTATCCGACCGACATCGCCTTAATGGTAGAAGCCCCAATATTTCACGTGAATGGAGATGATCCAGAAGCCGTTGTGCATGCAGCCAAAGTGGCCACGGAATTCCGCCAGAAATTCCAAAAAGACGTGGTGATCGACATCTTCTGCTACCGCCGGTTTGGGCATAATGAGGGGGATGAACCGATGTTCACAAACCCCTTAATGTATAATCAAATCAAACGACAAAAGACCACGCTTTCGCTTTACACCGAACGGCTGGTCAAGGATGGGCTGATACCCGAAGGCGAAATTGAAGATATGAAAGCTGCCTTCCAAGCCAAAATGAACGAAGAATTTGAAGCCGGAAAAGACTATAAACCCAATAAGGCCGATTGGCTGGATGGCCGCTGGTCGCATTTGGATCGCCGTGGAGAGGAATATCAGCGCGGAGAAACATCAATTTCTGCCCAAACGCTGGCAGATATTGGCACTGCCTTGAGCCGCGTGCCAGATGGGTTTCCGCTTCATAAAACCGTCGCACGAATGCTTGAGAGCAAAAAGAAAATGTTCGCCGCCGGCGAAGGCTTCGATTGGGCCACCGGCGAAGCCTTGGCCTTTGGGTCCCTATTATGCGAGGGCTTTCCGGTGCGTTTGTCCGGCCAAGACTGTACCCGCGGCACGTTCAGCCAACGCCATTCTGGCTTGATCAATCAGGATACTGAAGAGCGCTATTACCCGCTCAATCATATTCGCGCCGGACAAAAGCGCTATGATGTGATCGATTCGATGCTGTCGGAATATGCCGTTCTTGGGTTTGAGTATGGCTATTCGCTGGCCGAGCCCAACGCTCTTACGCTTTGGGAAGCCCAATTCGGTGATTTTGCAAATGGCGCGCAAATCATGTTTGATCAATTCATCAGTTCTGGTGAAAGCAAATGGTTGCGCATGTCCGGTCTGGTGGTGTTGCTTCCCCATGGATTCGAGGGGCAAGGACCAGAACACAGCTCTGCGCGCCTCGAACGGTTTTTGCAAATGTGCGGGCAGGACAATTGGATCATAGCCAATTGCACCACGCCCGCCAATTATTTTCATATTTTGCGCCGCCAATTGCACCGGAACTTTCGCAAACCATTGATTCTGATGACGCCAAAATCGTTGCTGCGACATAAATTAGCCGTCTCAAAAGCTGAAGATTTCACCACCGGCTCGTCCTTTCATCGGGTGCTATGGGATGATGCGGAAGCCAGCACCTCGGCGCATAAGCTTAAACCAGATGCCAAAATCAAACGCGTCGTGATGTGCTCGGGCAAAGTTTATTATGATCTTTTAGAAGAACGAAATGCCCGCGGTCTCGATGATATTTACCTGATGCGCTTTGAGCAATTCTATCCGTTTCCGGCCATCTCAGCATTGAAGGAACTTCAGCGCTTTGAAAATGCCGAAATGATTTGGTGTCAAGAAGAACCTAAGAACCAGGGCGGCTGGAGCTTCATGGAGCCCAATTTGGAATGGGTGCTCGAACGCATGAAAGCCAAACATAACCGTCTTCGCTATGTGGGCCGCTCGGCCAGCGCCTCACCGGCCACTGGTTTAGCCGCACAACATAAATTCCAACAAGCCGCGCTAATCGATGAAGCGCTGACGATCGAAGGGAAATAACCAATGACAACGGAAATTCGCGTCCCGACTTTGGGCGAATCTGTCACAGAAGCGACGGTGGCCACCTGGTTTAAAAAACCGGGCGATGCTGTGGCTTTGGACGAAATGCTATGCGAGTTGGAAACCGATAAAGTCACCGTCGAAGTGCCAAGCCCGGCCGCAGGCGTTCTCAGCGATATCGTTGCAGCAGAAGGCACAACCGTCGGCGTTGATGCTTTGCTGGCCAATATTGCCAGCGGCGCGGGCAATGCCGAGGCTTCGGATGCCGGCAAAACCCCAGCCCCTAAAGCGCCGTCAAACGCGGCAGCAGACTCATCTGATATTGAGGTTGCCGTACCAACTTTGGGGGAAAGCGTGACCGAAGCCACCGTGGCCAGCTGGTTCAAAGCGCCAGGCGACAGCGTTAAAAGCGATGAGATCCTATGCGAACTGGAAACGGATAAGGTCAGCGTGGAAGTTCCATCGCCAAGCGCAGGGGTTTTGAAAAAAATCATCGCAGCGGAAGGCAGCACAGTGGATGCAACCGCCATTTTGGCCGTGATCGGCAAAGTAGAGGAGGAAGGCAACGCGCCCGCCGCGCAGCCCATTCCAGAGGCCGCTTCAAGCACGGCCAAAGCCAGCTCGGTGGAAGACGCGCCAGCCGCAAAAAAAGCCATGGCCGAGGCGGGTCTTAAACCCGGCACGGTGCAAGGCACCGGCCGCGATGGCCGTGTAATGAAAGAAGATGTAACACGGGCTGTTGCCGCCGCCGCGCAAGCCCCAACCGCAACCGTTCAAACACCAGCCGCGCCGCGCGCCCCAGTTATGGCCAGTGATGCAGCGCGTGAAGAGCGGGTGAAAATGACACGCTTGCGTCAAACCATTGCGCGGCGCTTAAAAGACAGCCAGAACTCAGCCGCCATGCTGACAACATATAACGAAGTCGACATGAGCGCCGTGATGGATCTAAGATCAGAATATAAAGATCTCTTCTTAAAGAAGCATGGCGTCAAACTTGGCTTCATGTCTTTCTTCACCAAAGCCTGCTGCCATGCTTTGCAAGAGGTTCCCGAAGTCAATGCCGAAATAGATGGCACCGATATCGTTTATAAGAACTTTGTCCATATGGGCATCGCGGCTGGCACGCCAACCGGCTTGGTTGTGCCCGTGATTCGGGATGTTGATGCGATGAGCTTTGCCGCCATCGAGCAAGCGATCAGCGAAAAGGGGCAGCGCGCTCGCGACGGCAAGCTGAGCATGGAAGAAATGCAAGGCGGCACTTTCACCATTTCCAATGGCGGGGTTTATGGCTCATTAATGTCCTCTCCCATTTTGAACCCCCCGCAATCGGGGATCCTGGGCATGCATAAAATCCAAGACCGCCCCATCGCCGTGAATGGCCAGGTGGTAATCCGGCCGATGATGTATCTGGCCCTCAGCTATGACCACCGGATCGTGGATGGTAAAGGCGCCGTAACCTTCTTAGTCCGCGTCAAAGAAGCGCTTGAAGATCCCCGGCGCTTGCTCATGGATCTTTAGGGTGAAGCCCAAAACTGACAGCTTAGGCGGGAAACAAACTCCGCGCTGCGAAAGGAAATAACAAATGGCGAGCTATGATGTAATTGTGATTGGCAGCGGGCCCGGAGGCTATGTTGCGGCGATCAGATGCGCTCAACTGGGGCTTAAAACAGCCTGTGTCGAGGGCCGCGAAACCTTGGGCGGCACCTGCCTTAACGTGGGCTGTATTCCGTCCAAAGCGCTGCTGCACGCCTCACATATGCTTCATGAAGCCGAACATAATTTTGCAAAAATGGGCCTCAATGCCAAATTGCCAACGGTAGATTGGTCGCAGATGCAGACCTATAAAGCCTACACGATCGAGGGCAACACCAAAGGTATTGAATTTCTTTTCAAGAAGAACAAAATCGACTGGCTGAAAGGCTGGGGCAGCATTCCCGAGGCCGGTGTGGTCAAAGTGGGCAATGAACGGCATCAGGCGAAAAATATTATTATTGCCAGCGGTTCCACGCCCTCCAGCCTGCCCGGCATAGAGATCGATGAAAAAACCGTGGTCAGCTCAACCGGGGCCTTAAGCTTGGCCAAGATTCCCAAAAAACTCGTGGTGATCGGTGCGGGGGTGATTGGCTTAGAGCTTGGATCGGTTTACGCGCGGCTCGGCAGTGATGTGACCGTGGTAGAGTTTTTAAACGCGATCACACCGGGAATGGACGCTGAGGTTCAAAAAACCTTTCAGCGCATTCTGAAAAAGCAGGGCTTGAAATTCATCATGGGCGCAGCTGTAAGCAGCGTTGAAAAGCTTAAAACCAAAGCCAAAGTTAACTATACTTTGCGCAAAGATGACAGCGCGCATCAGATAGACGCAGATACGGTCTTGGTGGCAACGGGGCGAAAGCCGTTTACGGATGGGTTGGGCTTGGCCGATATTGGCATAGAGATAAGCGAGCGCGGTCAGATCAAAACCGATTCACATTGGCAAACCAATATTTCCGGCATCTATGCAATTGGTGATGCGATTGATGGACCAATGCTGGCTCACAAAGCCGAGGATGAGGGTATGGCCGCGGCCGAAGTAATCGCCGGCAAGCATGGGCATGTGAATTATGATGTGATCCCAGGCGTGATCTATACGCATCCTGAAGTTGCCAATGTGGGCCAAACCGAGGCACAGCTGAAAGAACAGGGCCGCGCTTATAAAGTTGGAAAGTTCAACTTTATGGGCAATGGCCGAGCCAAGGCGAATTTTGCCGGAGACGGCTTTGTCAAATTATTGGCCGATGCGCAAACCGACCGCATCTTGGGCGCGCATATTATAGGGCCCTCGGCCGGAGATTTAATACATGAAATCTGCGTTGCGATGGAATTTGGCGCATCCGCCGAAGATTTGGCCTTAATCTGCCACGCCCATCCCACATATTCAGAAGCGGTGCGCGAGGCCGCTCTGGCATGCGGCGATGGCGCCATTCACGCCTAAAATCCGCTTATTGGCATCGGTCTAGGCCTTCCGAAACTCTGCCAACCGCCCGTTGGCCAAATAAATGCACGCGGCAAAAGAAAAAGGTGATCTAACAGTTAGATCACCTTTTTTTAATTGAGATGCCGTAAGGCCGTATCTGAAACCACCCTGCGCAGGCCGCGCTCCGGTGCCGCTAACCATAGCGCCCGATAGCGCGGAGGTTCTACCCAATTGGCGAGGCTAGGTTGGTTCAGGTGCCATATCCCCATCTGCGGATGGTTTGGCTTTCGGTTTGGTTTTGGGAATAGCGGTGATGGAGGCTGGTTTTTCATCCCCTGCCGCACTGCCCGCATCATCATCGGCTTCAGGGGGATCGCCGCGCATCACATTTTTGATTTGATCGCCCGTCAATGTTTCATATTCAAGCAGACCCTGCGCCAAGCGTTCCCACTCATCCTTGCGTTCAATCAAGATTGCATGGGCTTTCTCATACGCGGTTGCGATAAACTGCTTCACTTCATCTTCAATCATCTCTTTGGTATTGGCAGAAACGGACAGACCCGCCGTATTGCCCGAATAGCCCTCATGCGCCTCAGAATAATCGATATTACCAACCTTATCAGACATCCCCCAGCGCAGCACCATGGCCCGCGCCAAACCCGAGGCTTGCTGAATATCTCCCGCCGGCCCGTTTGACACATTCTCGGGGCCATATTTGATAATTTCAGCGGCTTTACCAGCCATCGTCATTGCCATTTTTTCTTCGCATTCAGATTTATGCCAGTTCAACCTATCGATCTCTGGCAAGGATACAACCATCCCCAATGCTCCGCCGCGCGGAATAATGGTTGCCTTATAAACAGGATCGCATTGCGGCAGGGCCATTCCCACAACCGCATGGCCGGCTTCATGATACGCCGTTTTTTCCTTTTGGTCGGCGGTCAGAACCATGCTGCGCCGCTCGGCCCCCATCATCACTTTATCTTTGGCATTTTCGAAATCCAACATCGCAACGGTGGATCTGCCAATCCGCGCAGCCATCAAAGCAGCTTCATTGACCAAATTGGCCAAATCAGCCCCCGAAAACCCGGGCGTGCCGCGGGCAATCAATCGAAGATCTACATCCGGACCAAGGGGCGTTTTGCGCGCATGCACGTTTAAAATTTTCTCACGTCCCTTGATATCAGGGTTTGGAACCGTCACTTGGCGGTCAAATCGACCCGGGCGCAGCAATGCAGGATCAAGCACATCACGCCGGTTGGTCGCAGCCAGAATGATCACACCGTCATTGGCTTCAAACCCATCCATTTCAACCAACAACTGGTTCAACGTTTGTTCGCGCTCATCATTGCCGCCGCCATAACCCGCGCCGCGATTTCGCCCGACAGCGTCAATTTCATCGATAAACACGATACAAGGCGCATTTTTCTTGGCTTGCTCAAACATATCGCGTACGCGGCTTGCCCCAACGCCAACGAACATCTCTACAAAATCCGATCCAGAGATCGTAAAGAACGGCACGCCCGCCTCACCCGCAATAGCGCGTGCCAACAATGTTTTACCCGTACCCGGGGGGCCCACAAGCAAAGCCCCTTTTGGGATCTTGCCTCCCAAGCGGCTAAACTTTTGCGGGTTTCTTAGAAATTCAACAATTTCTTCCAGCTCTTCTTTGGCTTCATCGATACCGGCCACATCGTCAAACGTGATGCGCCCCTGCTTTTCTGTCAGCATTTTGGCACGAGATTTCCCAAACCCCATTGCGCCGCCTTTGCCACCGCCTTGCATGCGGTTCATGAAGAAGATCCAGACCCCAATAAGCAGCAAAAATGGAAACAGCGTCACCAAAAACGATTGCAGCCCTGATTGTTGTTGTTGTTCGGCCCGAATTGCGACTTTATTCGCAATCAATAAATCGGTGACATTCGCGTCATCTGGGCGGATCGTGATATATTCGGCATTATCAGAACCGATGAACCGCACTTTTTCGCCATCCAATGTCGCAGCGGTAACATTGCCGCTTTCCACCGATTGGACAAAGTCGGAATAGCTCATCTCGCGGCTTTGCATCGCGCCACTGCCAGAGTTAAAGACGTTGAATAAAACAACGATCAACAGAAACAAAACGACCCAGAACGCTATGTTGCGGTTATTGCCCAAGGAACTTCTCCAAAAAAAATTGCCCCCGTGTATAACACGGCGCTGTTACGAGTTAAATAGCCATCAAACGCGCAGGTTCAATAGGGGCTAAGCGATTCAATGAAATCTCTGGGCCATATTTGGGCCTGCAGGCCAGAATGCGGGCGCAAAGCGGGTGCGCATAAAAATCCTGTTTGATCAAAAATGGCGGGCTGCGCCACCAACGCTCTAAATGGCAGGTCAATATCAAGATGCGGGCGCAGTTTCGCCGCCTCTTTAGGTCCGAGCGCTGCCACCCAAAGCGCGTCAGATGCTAAGGCCTGCGACATTGTGAGGCGCCAGCGATTATCCCATAACATCTTTGGCCGCAGCGCCACGGGCTCGGCCGCAATCGCCTGCGCTTCCCGCGTGATGTAAAGACAGTTTCTCCACAAAAACATCAAGCAACCATGAAGCGTCTGGGCTTTGCCCAAAAGCAGCAAGTCCAATGCCTGATCGCGCGCCGCCTGCCGCGGCGGATACGGGTTCGTAGACACCCAGCACAAAGCTTTTGAAAACAAACGCTTTTGTAACAAAGAGGGCAGGCCACAAAAGGCGGATAAGCGCAATCTTAGATCCCCGCTATATTCTTCGGTTAACATCTCTGCCACCTGATGAACTTGCGCGTCAAATTGCATTTTCGATTTCGCCATTTTTGCGGCAATATTGGATAAATCTTGGGCGGAGATGCCCTGGCGCGCTAATTCAGGAAGATGCTGGCGCATCCGCACGCGTTCATATTTTCTGTCAGAGTTTGACGGATCCTCAACCCAATCCACTGCTTGATCGTTTAAAAATGCGCGCAACCTAACGCCCGAGCTTTTCAATAAGGGGCGCAAGAGCCAAAAATCACCCTGCTGGGAAAAAACCCGCCGCTTTTGTGGTATTCCGGCCAAACCATCAATACCCGCAGGGCGGCGCAAACGCATCAAGACGGTTTCAGCTTGATCCTCAAGCGTATGGGCCATGAGCACGACATCGGCACCATCGCGCAGTTCATCGATCAAACGATAGCGCGCCACCCTGGCTTTTTGCTGCAAATTCCCCCCATCTACACGCTCATGCCATCGCCCGACCCGATGCGACAGGCCCAGTTTTTCAGCTTGCCGTGCCACGAAAATTGCCTCATCGGCGCTGCCCGCACGCAAATCATGATCGATGGTGATCACGCTGCAACGCACGCCTTGGCTGTGACACCATTCCGCCGCAAGCACCATCAGCGCCATGCTATCGCCCCCTCCAGAAACGGCGAGCGCAATATGGCTGGGTTTGTGGGATCCTAATAATGTAACCAGCGCAGATGAAAATTCACTTTTCAACGCACTGCTATCGCTCAAAAGCACTGCAACCTTTGCATTTCACTTTGCGCAGCTGCCGCTTGGGATGTGCCCGGAAACAACAGTTCAACCTGCGACAACATTTGACATCCGGTCTCCATCTGCCCCAAGCTGATCAAAGAATTAGACAGCCTTTGCAGCGCATCTGGAGATTTGAGCGTGTTGTAACTTTCTAAATAAGCACGCGCGCTGGCTTTATAATCTTCTACCGCTTCAAAGGCTTTGCCGCGCAGCAGATAGGCCTCTGCGATCAATGGGCTATCGGGATAGGTCTGGCTGAAACGGCTAAGCATTTCTGCAGCTTCAACATAGTTTTCCGCGTCAAATGCGCTTTGGGCAAGATCAAAATCTGCCTCTTCTCCGACAGCCAATTCAGGGGGGCTTCAATGGGCACCGTTTGTTCCTGAGGCTCTGACTCGCCGCCCAAGGTCGTGGTGTCGGCCAAGTTTGAAATATCGCCGCCTTCAAGTTCAATCAGGCGAAACTCAAGATCACCGATCCTATTTGTTCCGTCTTCAACCACGCGCTTCAGCCGATGGTCTAACTGTTCCGTTGCCCCGGTCAATCGCTGTAATTCCAATTCTATCGCATTCACCCGCTCTAAAACACTATCGCCCGACTGTAAACCGCTGGGCAGTTGCGTGGTCGATAATTCGCGCTTTAATTTTTGGATCTCAATATAAAGCACGCCGAGATCTTGCCGGATATCCGCCAAAGACTGGTCTTTATCTTGAGCAAATACCGCCCCAGAGCACAGCAAAAAAGCCCATAACAAAATACGAAACAGGAGCCCGGCCATCGGCTTATGACCCCAGATTATCTAACAAGGTGACCGCGCGCCGGTTCACAGAATAGCAGCTTTCTCTGCTACAAAGCTCAACCGGGCGCTCTTTGCCAAAACTCACTGTCTGAATGCGCGATCCAGCGACTCCGCGCGCCGAAAGATATTCGCGCACAGCATTGGCGCGGCGCGCACCCAGCGCGAGATTATACGCGCGTGTGCCTTGCTCGTCTGCATGCCCCTCAACCAGAATTGAGTAATCACCATTTTCCAACAACCAATCCGCCTGCCCATCCAAAACAACGCGCCCTGCCTCGGTCAAGCTTGACTGATCAATCTCGAAAAACACCCGATCCCCAATTGCAGATTGGAAATAGGCGGGTGAGGTTGGATCCCCAACCGCGCCGGCAGGATCAGTGCCAAAGCTTGATCCGCTGCCAAACCCTCCTGTTCCGGTTTCAGAACAGGCGGCGAGGAAAAGAATTCCCGTTAAAATAAACCAACGCGCGCATCGTCTCATCACATTTGCCCCTCGCTTTTTGCTGTGCCTAGCATATTCAGAAAACATTTAAAATCATTGATCAACAATATGTCACGACGGCTTTGGAATTTCACCCACCCAAGGGAGACCACGCAGGATCAGACGCGCCATCCGGCGTACGAACAGGCTTTAGATTTCGCCCCGAAACATCCACAGAGTAGAGGCTGGAAGCCCCATTTGCACCTTGGGTTTCACGGGCGAACATGATCACCCGGCCATTTGGCGACCAACTCGGCCCTTCATCCAAAAACGATGCTGTTAACAAGCGCTCTTGTGATCCATCAACGCGCATAACCCCGATGTGAAAGCGGCCCTTGCTTTGCTTTGTAAAAGCAATCATATCGCCCCTTGGCGACCACACTGGCGTTCCATACCGGCCATTTCCAAAGCTGACACGCTTGGCGCTGCCGCCGCGCGCGGGCATTACATAAAGCTGCGGATCCCCCGAGCGATCGCTTTCAAACACGACCTGTGTGCCATCTGGTGAGAAACTGGGCGCGGTTTCAATCGCGGGCGAGTTGGTGAGACGCCGTTGCTTTCCCGAGGACAGGCTCATGATATAAATATCTGTATTTCCGCCCTTTTCTAACGAGTATACGACCGAGCTGCCATCGGGAGAAAAGCGCGGCGCAAAGCTCATTGTACCATTCGAGTTTTGCAAAACGCGGCGGCGCGCCGAGCCAACATCCATCAGGTAAATACGTGGAAATCCGCTTTCATAGCTGGTATATAAAAGCTTATCTCCGCTGGGGGAGAAGCGCGGCGCAAGCACCAGCGCAGAGCTATCCGTCAAATACTGCACATTTTCGCCATCATAATCCATTACGGCCAAACGTTTCTTACGTGACCCCTTGCGCCCAGTTTCAGACACAAACACCACGCGGCTGTCAAAATAGCCGGTTTCACCCGTGATCCGGCTATAGACTACATCCGCCACTTTATGCGCGATCCGGCGCCAGCCATCGGCGCGCCCCGTAAATTGCAGCCCCTGCCCCATTTCCTGGCCAGCAAACACATCATAAACGCGAAATTTGACCGTTATTTGACCACCGGCTTCTGCCGTTACCGCGCCCGCAATCAACGCTTGCGCATTGATCGCCGCCCAATCGGAGAATTGTACCGGAGACGAAAAACTGGTTATTTTTGAAATATGCGCGCGGCTTGGGATAGCGCGAAACAACCCGCTGCTGGTAAGATCCTGCACCACCAACTCGGCCAACTGGCTGGCATAGTCCGCCCCACCTGCATTCTCAGCGATAAAGGCGGGCGCCGCGAAAGCCAAAGGCTCAACAACCCCTTCGGTTATTTCCAAACGCAACGGCGCCGCAGCGCCAAGAGTCGCAAAAAAGGCAAGCTGAATGAGCAAAACCAAACGAAATAGGAGCGTGCCTTTGCCAAAATAGCGCATCATCTTCATCTCATTTTCTCGGGGTTAAACGTCATTTCGATCTCCCGCCAGTGTTCATATTTCTCTGTTGGTAAATTGTAGCCGCCTTTCTGGCAACGTAAAACCGCTCTGCGCGCCGCTTGAAAGGCTGTTTTTGCCGCCGAGTCGGCGCCCCCATGGCTTGAGACCAGACGCAAGCTGCCCGGTTTCACCTTGCCCTCTGGTGTCATTTGCATGCCCAAAACAACCGTGACATTGGCTGCAGGGCTTCCAATATCAACCACCCAACATTTTTGCACGGCCACGCGCAATGTATCTTCTTCGGTTTGGGTCAAAGGCGGCCCCAAAGGCGCGGTTTCGCCAATTGCATCAGCCAGCGCAGCGGCCACGGCTGCCTCTGTCTCGGCCCTGCGCGTTGGCTCTGGCGTGGGATCGACTTCGGGCTTTGGTTCGGGCAGCGGCGCTGGCTCGGGCAGCGGTTCTGGTTCTGGAGCGGGCACCTCAGGCTGAGGCGACGCGACGGGCCGCTTTAGCGGTCGAGCAGATTGCAGGGGCGCAAAAGATGGCATTTCTTCTGCTTCTGTTACGATTTCCCGACTTGCGGCCTCTGGCGCGCTGGCCTCTTCTTTGGGCGGCGCAACCGGCGCGTTCAAATCATCTGGAATTGCCGCTTCCTGCCGCAGATCATCAATGTTGACCTCTGGTGGCGGTGGAGCCACCTCTTCCAGCGCCACGCGCTGCGCAGGGCGCAGAACAGGGCGGTCGCTCATCTGGCTGGCCTGCGGCAAATTCTCCTGAGCAGGGGGGGCAAATTGTGGGCTAGTATCCAGAATATCAGGCGTGGGCATTTTCAAAGCTTCAGGCGTTTTCGGCGCTGTTGCGGGAAGCTCGGGGCTTTCGTTTTGCATGGGCGCAGGCATCTTTTCCACGGCTTGCTCAGGATCAGGCGCAGCAGGGCTGTCTTCTGCCTGCGCCGCAAGCGGATCCAAATCATCCAGAACTTGCGCGGCGGTCGGCGCCGCATCCGAGAGCACCAAATCTGCAAATTCTTGCGGCGTGATCAAGGCCACATTCGACACTTCAAAAGGCACTGGCTGAGGTTGAAAAATACCTCCTAGCAGCACCCAGCTGAGCACTCCAATATGCAGCGTGGCAGAGAGATAATTCCCGATATGCATCGTCGGCGGCTCAGCCGTCCGGGTCGGCCAAGGCTGGCCCCCCGACATCGGTAACCAAACCAATATTTGAGAAGCCACCCGCATTTAGCGCGCCCATAACCTGCACCACCGCTTCATAAGAAATTGCGCCATCTGCGCGTAAATACACCCGATCACTGCTCCGCTCTGAGGCAATCGCTTGCAATTTTGGGATTAAGGCGCCCGCCGGAGTAGGGGTTTCTTGGATCAGAATTTCACCCGATGCGGTTAGGGTCACGGTGAGAGGTTCTTCTTTCTCGCTGGGCAGCGCATTGGCGGCTGTTTTGGGCAGCTCAACGGGCACGCCTACGGTCAACATCGGCGCCGCCACCATGAAAATAACCAGCAAAACCAGCATAACATCCACAAAAGGCGTGACGTTAATTTCGGCCATCGGCACCCGGCGGCGGCGTTTTCCTCGCCGGCGCTGAGAGGTGTTTTGGCCGATGCTTGCTCCCATCTTCAGCTGTCCAACTGGCGGCTAAGGATGGTCGAAAACTCATCCGCAAAACTCTCATAGCCAGAGATAATCCGCTCGCTATCAGCGCTTAATTTATTATAAAAAATCACCGCCGGAATCGCGGCCAAAAGGCCAAGCCCCGTGGCCAAAAGCGCTTCGGCAATGCCGGGTGCAACAACCGCCAGATTGGTGTTTTGTTGTTCGGCTATTTCAATAAAAGCATTCATGATGCCCCAGACTGTGCCGAAAAGCCCAATGAACGGCGCCGTAGATCCAACCGTCGCCAAAACCGCCAAGCCCGCTTGTAAACTATCGGCTTCTTTGGCAACGGCCACATCCATAGACCGGTCAATCCGCGCCTGCGCACCGGCGATAAGCGCCCCATCAGAGCGATGCGAGCGTTGCCATTCCGTCATCCCAGCCGCGAATATCTTTTGCGAGCGGCCTTTAGGTTCAGGCCCCAGCTTTTCAAAAAGCCCATCCAAAGGCTCGCCTGACCAAAACGCACGATCAAAGCGTTTGGCTTCGCCGCGCGCCAAACGCAAAACCCAAAGCCGTTGAAAAATCACCGACCAAGACCAGAACGAGGCCGCGATTAACATTAAAATAACTGCTTTTACGGTGAACGTTGCCCGCGCAAACAGGGCCCAAAATGAGAAATCAATCTCTTGCGCCAGTGCCAGCGTTTCTGCTTCCATATTCCTGCTCTTCAAAAATTGGTCGATTTACGACTTATTATCATGGCTTTTAACCTATTGCCGCTTCAAAACCAAGCCGTAACAACAGCGTTTACAAATCTGTGACCTTCACAAATGAATTGAGGCTAAATTCCGCCGGCAAGCGCGTGGGCTTGCCCGCCGCATTCAGCGCAACCAAAATCACCTGCGCTTGAAATAACAGATCCAAATCGCGATAAACGTTTTGCTGCAGATATAACCGCGCCGATGTCAGCTTGGTCATTTCTGTTGTGATTTGAAGCGGCTCATCGAAATGCCCCGGTTGCAGATAATCAGCCGTAATTTTGCGCACCGCAAACACCAATCCCTGCGCGGTTCTCAACCTGTTTTGATCAATCCCCAAGCTGCGCACCCAATCGCTGCGCGCGCGTTCAATATATTTCAGGTAATTCGCGTAATAAACGATCCCGGCCATATCCGTATCTTCATAATACACTCTTAGCGAAAACTGATGCATAAGCGCCCCCTTATTGAACCGACATCTGTGACAGGCGCGCGGACACGCGCAGCGCATGCGATTTATCTTCAGCCAGCTCGGGTAAAGTTGGATCATAAGAGGCACGGATCAGATTGCCAATTTCAGGCCGCAGCACCGCCCGGCCATCGGGCAAAATGGCCAGCGGTGATTGGCTCAGAAACGCATGGTCTGACCAAAGCAGAATCGATTGCACAACCTGCGTCAAACATAGCGTTTCAGCGGGCAATTCGCTAAGAACTGCATCCATACGCAAAAACACGAAACAGGCTTTGATCCCGCCGCTTTTTTCAAACCGAAACAACCGGTATTGATTGGCCTCTGCAGCAGCCAGTTGCGCCACCATTGATGATAAATTTGGCACCAATTTATCAAGATTTGGCACCTCCAAAAGCTCTTCCCAGTCTGAAAAGAAGAAAAACATCAAATTGGAACCCAGCTCAGGGTCGGTTTCGCTGACCTCTATCCCTGCCAGCGCCGCGACCGCCTGCACAGCGCCTTTCACCACCGGCAAAGTTGCATCATCAACGCCAAAAACAATTGGCGCCAGCGGGCGTGCCCAGCGGGCGAATTTATACCCGCCCTCGCTGCGGGTAAAATAGGCCTCTACCTCATCCGCGTTCATCCTGCATCCTTTCTGTCGCCTTATGCCCCTTTTGCGATAGCAAGCTTTGCGCCGATAGCAAAGTCTTCTGATCTGGCGATATCGGCCTCAAACGCCAGCGCAGAGGGCTAAATCAAAAGATCACCTTGTGATTTTGGCGGGGTTAAACCCAAATGCGCCCAGCCGCCCTGTGCCAACATTCTGCCCCGCGGCGTGCGCTGCACCAGACCACGCTGCATCAAATAAGGCTCGATCACCTCTTCCAAAGCATCGCGGCTTTCCGAAAGCGCCGCGCTCAGGGTTTCTATGCCCACCGGCCCGCCCGCATAATGTTCGGCCATCAGCATCAAATAGCGCCGATCCGCGCCATCAAGGCCCATATTATCCACGCCAAGGCGATGTAGCGCATGATCGGCCAGGTCGCGCGTGACGGTGCCATCCCCCTCGACCAAAGCGAAATCAACAACCCGGCGCAACAGACGCCCCGCAATCCGCGGCGTTCCGCGGGCGCGCCGCGCAATTTCACGCGCTCCGGCCTCATCTGCAGGGGCGCCCAATTTGCGCGCGTTACGGCTGACAATCAGAAATAATTCATCCTCGCTGTAAAACTCGAGCCGGGTTGGAATGCCAAAACGGTCCCGCAACGGCGTTGTCAGCAATCCCAGCCGTGTGGTGGCTCCAACCAAGGTAAAGGGCTGTAATTCAATCCGAACGGTGCGCGCGGCGGGGCCCTCTCCGATCACCAAATCCAGTTCAAAATCCTCTAAGGCCGGATATAGAACTTCCTCGACAACCGGATTTAGACGGTGGATTTCATCAATAAACAAAACATCGCGGGCTTCAAGATTCGTAAGAATGGCCGCCAAATCACCAGGTTTTGCCAAAACAGGGCCCGAGGTCATACGGAAATTCACCCCCAACTCGCGGCTCATAATTTGGGCGAGCGTGGTTTTTCCCAACCCGGGCGGGCCATAAAACAGCGTGTGATCCATGGCTTCACCGCGTTGCCGCGCCGATTGGATAAAGACTTTTAGGTTCGAACGGGCTTCAGCTTGCCCGATAAACTCATCCAATCCCTGCGGACGCAACGCCCGGTCATTATCCTCTGGTTGCGCGTCGGGGGTTAAAATAGGGTCGCGATCTTCCATGCCCTATCCTTTCGGCGCCAAAAGCTGCAAAGCGGCGCGTATGATTGCAGCGCTGTCCCCCTCGGGCAGCATGCCCAACGCCTGCATCACCGCACTGGCCGCGTCGCCGGGCGCGTATCCCAGATTTGTCAATGCAGACAGCGCATCTGCCTGCACGCTGGGATCTGGTTGCTTTGCCGGCCCGTCAGAAACTGGCGCCGTTACACTTGACTCAATCACCTCTGCCTCATCGGTCAGCGGGGGCGAAACAGATGCAGGCGCGCTGTTTTGCGCGGCCATCGCCATAACGCTGGGCGCTTTATCTTTTAGTTCAATCACCACGCGTTGCGCCGTTTTTGGCCCGATCCCTTTGGCGGCTTTCACCGCATTCCAATCGCCTAAAGCAATGGCTCGGCTGACACCATCTGCGCCCAATGCCCCCAAAATGGACAGTGACGCCTTAGCGCCAACCCCCTGAACCGACATTAGCAACCGGTGCCATTCTTTTTCGACCAGACTGGAAAACCCAAACAGCTGTAGCAGATCTTCGCGCACCAGCAGATCTGTATAAAGGGCAACCGCCTCGCCCGGCCCAGGCATGCCCATCATCGTTCGCTCAGAGCAATATACCAAATATCCGACACCTTTGACATCGAGCAGAATATGATCCTCGGCGCGATAATCTATGCGGCCTGATAATTTACCGATCATACCGCCACCTTGGCCAAGGCCTGTTCAAGTTTTCCCGATGCGCGGGCGTGATGTGCATGGCACAGCGCTATCGCCAAAGCATCGGCTGCATCCGCATTCTTTATCTGCACACCCGGCAGCTGCAACCGTACCATGTGATCGATCTGCGCCTTATCGGCATGGCCAACACCCACGACCGTTTTTTTAACTGTATTTGGGGCATATTCCGCTACGCTCAGGCCCGCTTGCGCCGGCACCAGCAGCGCGATCGCGCGCGCTTGACCCAATTTCAGCGTTGCAACCGCGTCTTTATTAACAAAAGTCTGCTCAACAGCCGCGGTGCTCGGCTCCCACGCCAGCATCACCGCCCGCAGCTGCTCGTGGAGCGAAAGCAACCTCAGCGCCAAATCATCGCCTTTTGAATGACATACCCCATTGGCCACATGCGAAACCTTGCTACCGGCCACGTCGATGATGCCCCAGCCCATATTGCGCAACCCCGGATCGACACCTAAAACCCGCATCTTCACTGCCCTGTTATTTTTTAAAAAGCGTTAGCACGAAACGTGAACATAAGCCAATCAGAAAGTGACAGATCCTCTAAAGCGACCCAAAACGCACCAGTGAAACTTACATATTAAGCGATTTCTCCCCGGCCTTTTAACAAGCTAAGCGCGTGGGCTATTCGGTATTTGAATAAAAAATAAGCCCTCAATGCGCACAAATCAGCAAGCGAGCATAATCGTTTATCCCCGCTGTTGGAGCGTTAGCGCCGACCATTCTCCAATATCTTCTCGATATTCAAGAGTAAGATCATATTTTTCATATTGCGCCAGAATATCCTGTACCTGCGTAACCAGCAAACCAGATAGGATAAGCTTTCCGCCTAAGCGAATATGCGCCGCGAAATCCTGGGCAAGATCGATCAAAGGGCCCTTTAAGATATTGGCAAAAATCAAATCGTAAGGGGACGCCGCCGCCAAAGCGGGATGATCAAACCCGGCGGCTTCAATGCAAGTAACCCGGCCTGAAAGCCCATTGGCAGCAAGATTGGCTTCTGCGACCTCAACCGCCACCAGATCGATATCGCTGGCTACTATCTCACCCTGCCAAATTGAGGCTGCGGCCATCGCCAAAACTGCCGTACCGCATCCGATATCAGCAACTTTTTCGGCCTTAAATCCTTGATCCAACAGGCGGTCTAACGCCCGTAAACAGCCCAATGTTGTTCCATGATGGCCGGTTCCAAAAGCCATCGCTGCTTCGATCAATAAAGCCGTTGCATCGCTTGGTACTTTTTCTGCATCATGGCTGCCATAGACAAAAAATCGTCCCGCCTTAACCGGCGCCAATTCGCGTTTCACTTTGGACACCCAATCGGTTTCGGGCAATTCCGACACCGCAAAAGGCACCGCATCAAACGCAGCCGCCAGCAAAGCCAACGCGACGGCATCGGGTACCTCGGTAAAATACCCTCCAACTTCCCAAAGCCCCGACCCATCCTCAAGCTCAAACACGCCGACACCCTCAGGTGGCGGATCAAGCCGCTCCATCGCCTCGCCGAGGGCCTCGGCCTGCGCGGGGCCGTTTAACGTTGTAAGCGCTGTAAATGTAGACATAGAATCTCCAAAATCATGCAACTGGCGGTAGGGGGCGATGGCGCTTAGGTCAAGCCTTGATCTGCAAACATCCAAAGGCAGAAATTCAACTCCCTCCCACTTGGCCGTGAAAATATGCCCCCGATGCCTTCACGCGACGCAAGTGACAAAGGGCTTGCAACGGCCAAAGGCATTGCCGCCGCGCGCACTCAAAGAGCATTAAAATACTCGGCGGTCTAGCTGATTGCGGGTGCCGAGCTGAAAATCGTTTCGCAGCCAGAGCGAGGATGGCGCGGGATCATCAACGCCAAAACCAAGGATGCGAATGCCATCGCTGCGGCAATCACAAAAACCCCAGCGGGTGAATATAGCCAAAAAAATCCAAGCGCCACGGGTAAGAAAACTGCCGCAATATGATTGATCGTGAAGGCTACCGCCGCGCTGGATGCAATATCGGCCGGATCCGCAATTTTTTGAAAATATGTTTTCAACGCCAGAGCAAGCGAGAAAAACAAATGGTCAAGCACAAACAATAAAACCGCCAAAGATAGCCCCCACCCAAAATAATAAATGCCCCCATAGGCCAAAAACACGCCTGCC
This sequence comes from Rhodobacteraceae bacterium IMCC1335, assembly GCA_039640495.1. Taxonomy (NCBI): domain Bacteria; kingdom Pseudomonadati; phylum Pseudomonadota; class Alphaproteobacteria; order Rhodobacterales; family Paracoccaceae; species Rhodobacteraceae bacterium IMCC1335. The sequence continues at coordinate 973,200 of CP046864.1, read as the reverse complement.
AAGCCCAGATACTCAAAAGCCAATGTGGAGCGTTCCCCAAAATAGCCGACCGCGCGCCCGGCAAAAGGCGCAAGCACCGTGTTCAAGAGCAAATTCACAAGAAGCAGCCAAGCCATTTCATGCACTTCAAATCCAAACCGCTCTACCAACATGAAGCCGGCAAAAACCACAAAAATCTGGCGCCGAGCGCCGGCCATAAACTGAAGCAGATAATAAAGCCAATAGCGCCTGCGCAGAACCATTTTTTTGGTTTGAACATTGGCGGCTCGAAACCGCGGGTATCCAATAAAGCACAATATGGCAATCAGCATGGTTGCTCCGCCGCCAGCCATATAAATAGGATTATAAGAGAGATCAAAAACCTGCGTGGCGATCAAAATCATACCATAAGCAAACAAAGCCGAGCCCGCATCAGCGGCCGTTAGAAGCCCCAAAACCCGCGGCGCCTCTGCTTTGGGAATCCATTGCAACTGCAACGATTGATTTACGGTTTCAAAGTAGTGAAACCCGATTGAACTGATCAATGTGACGGTCAAAATACCCGCCATTGAAGGGAACCAGGCCGTAACGGCGGTGGCGGCTCCAAGCACGAATAACGCGATCAGCCCAAACACTTGTTCGTGAAAAAACAACAGAAAAGCCAGAACGCCAACCGCCAAAAACCCTGGAATTTCTCTTATCGTGTGCAGCCAGCCAATATCCGCGCCATCAAACCCGCCCACTTCGATCACAAAATTATTCAATAAGGCCGACCATACCCAAAACGCCAAGGGCATGGCCACCGCCAGCGCAAATAGCAGGGTTTTAGGTTGCTGCCATGAGGGGAGCTGCGCAGCATCTGAAAGCGGGACTTGATCTGGCATTTCAGTTTTCTACTGGCTTTCCAAGGCTTTGACGAGATCAAATTACACCCTGCATAGGCCGCCGACCGTATATCCGGTTGAAGCCTTATAGAAAACTTTGCGGGTCAATATCGACATGCACCCGCAGGCCAGCTTTCGGTTTTACCTTCAGCCAGCGCCGAAGCGCCGGCTGCAATCGGCTTGTTTTATCCGCCTTGATTAGCAAACGCACCCGAAAGCGGCCACGCACCCGCGCGATTGGAGCCGGCGCAGGGCCAAAAACTTGCGCTCCAATTTCGGTAAGAGGCCTAGAGTTGCGCGCCAAATGCTGAGCGTATTCAAACGCCTCTTCTTGCGTGACGGCGCTAATCACCAAGCCAACAAGGCGGCCAAAGGGCGGGACCAATGCGCTTTGCCGCATCTGCGCTTCCGCATTCCAGAACGCTTCTTCATCCCCTTTCAAAATAGCTTGTATCACAGGATGCTCTGGCTGATGCGTTTGCAAATAGGCAGATCCTGCCCTTTGCGCGCGGCCGGCCCGCCCCGCCACTTGCCGCATGATTTGAAATGTATGCTCCGCCGCCCGCAAATCAGACCCCTGCAACCCAAGATCAGCATCAATCACCCCAACCAATGTAAGATTTGGAAAATTATGACCCTTCGCCACCAATTGCGTGCCAACGATAATATCCGCAGCGCCATCGCCAATCTCTTGGATTTTTTCTTTTAACGCCCGCGCCGAGGCAAATAGGTCAGAGGATAAAACCGCAATGCGTGCCTCGGGGCACAGCGCTGCAATTTCATCGGCTAATCTTTCGATACCCGGCCCAATCGCGGCCATGCGCCCCGCAACCGAGCAGCTAGGGCATGCGTCTAACAACGGCTGCGTTTCGCCGCATTGATGGCACATCAAGCGCTTAGAAAACCGGTGCTCAACAAGACGCGCGTCGCAATGCGGGCAGCCAACCTGCTCTCCACAGGCCCGGCAAAGCGTGACCGGCGCGTATCCACGCCGGTTAATAAACAATAAGGATTGCTCTTTTTTTTCCAATCGAAGTTTAATTTGCGCAAGCAAGCTCGGGGAAATCCATCGATCACTTGGCAGCGTTTCAACGCGCATATCGATGGCCTGCATTTTGGGCATTTTGGCAGGCCCAAAGCGTTTTAGCAGATCAATGCGCTGGTATTTGCCTGATGTGGCATTCACCCAACTTTCCAAGCTGGGCGTTGCGCTGGCCAGAATAACATGCGCGCCCGCTATTGAGGCCCGCAAAACCGCCATATCCCGAGCATGGTAAATCACCCCATCTTCTTGTTTGTAAGAACTGTCATGTTCTTCATCGACGATAATCAGGCTCAAATTGCGAAAAGGCAAAAATAATGCAGAGCGGGCCCCCACAACCAATTGCGCACCGTTTTGCGCCACCATTCGCCAGCAGCGGCGCCGCTCCCGCGGCGTGATCCCCGAATGCCATTCCGCCGGGCGTGCGCCAAACCGTGCCTCGACCCGATTGATGAATTCAGCGCTTAGCGCGATTTCGGGCAATAACACCAATGCCTGACCGCCTGCGCGCAAAATATCGCCAACCGCCTCTAAATAAACCTCGGTCTTGCCCGAGCCGGTTACCCCGCGCAACAAGCTGGCGCCATAGACCTGCCGGTTTAAGGCGCCGCGCAGTTGTTGCACGGCTTTGTCTTGATCTTCGTTCAGCGCCTTGGCGCCAAATCCTGGGTTGAGCTGCGCAAAGGGGCGATCGCGCGGAATTTCATCCTCAAGCACGGCCCCCGCAGAGACCAGCCCTTTTACAACCGAGGACGAAACAGCCGCCGCCTCGGCCAGTTCGCTGAGCGAGAGCCCCGCGCCACCAAAGGTTTTTAGCGTTTCGAGCACGCGCAACCGCGCCGCTGTGGATTTTACCGGCCCCTCTGGCGCCAACCGATAAATTTTTTCAGTTTTCTGGCGATCGCTCAACCCCTCCACGCGGGTTGCCAATTGCAACATCGCACTCAGCGGAGTCAGCGTGTAATCCGCTGCGCGGATCAAGAACTCTTGCAATTCTGCTTGCATCAAGGGCACATCCAGCACCCGGTTGACGGCGCGCAGTTTCGTGCGATCATAATCACCGGTGCCGGCGCCCCAAATCACGCCCAATACTTTTCTCGGCCCCAACGGCACTTCAACAAAAGCGCGAAGCCGGCACCCGCCTGCGGGCGCATGATAGTCTAAAAGCCGGTCAATGGGTTGGCTCGTTAGAACGCAGACGGTCTCTCCTTCACTGAAAAACTCTTTTGCCTGCACTTTTTACTCCATGTTGGGGTTTTCCATAGCTGAAACTTACATTAAAGCCAAACCATGCCTCACCCTAGCCATGCAAGGATTACGTCATGAAATTTTTTGTCGATACCGCCGAAGTTTCCGAAATTATTGAGTTGAACGATCTGGGAATGGTTGATGGTGTGACCACGAACCCGTCTTTGATCAAAAAATCTGGTCGCGATATTTTGGAAGTCACCAAAGAGATTTGCGGCATTGTATCTGGCCCTGTCAGCGCCGAGGTCACGGCCACTGACGCCGATAAAATGATCGCAGAGGGGCGCAAACTGGCGGAACTGGCCAGCAATATCGCCGTAAAGCTTCCCCTGACATGGGATGGTTTGAAAGCCTGCCGCGTGCTGAGCCAAGAAGGCAAAATGGTCAATGTCACTTTATGTTTTGCCGCCAACCAAGCCTTATTAGCGGCAAAAGCGGGCGCAACCTTCATTTCCCCCTTCATCGGCCGTTTGGACGATATCAACTTGGATGGGATGGAGCTGATTGAAGATATCCGCACCATTTATGACAATTACGGCTTTGAAACGCAAATTTTGGCGGCCTCAATCCGGACCGCAAATCACGTGCTCGACAGCGCGCGCATCGGCGCCGATGTCATAACTGCCCCCCGGCCGTCATCAAAAACCTGGCCAACCATCCCTTGACCGATAAAGGTTTGGCCAGCTTTTTGGCAGATATCAAAAAAACTGGACAAACAATTCTGTAATCGTGTTATCGTGCAATCCCAAATTGGTAGAATGGCCAGAACGAGATGCGCGTAACGTCAAAAATAGACAGCATATTAAGGCAAAAAATTATTGATCGCCCAGATGTGATTCTGGACGATCCTGATGTTATGAAAGCGCTGATTGCAGCCAATGAAACCGCGATGGGTGCAAATATTGTTGATCTGCGCGGGGTTGCGATGGATCGTTTGGAAAGCCGCCTTGACCGGTTGGAAAATACCCATCGCGGCGTCATTGCAGCCGCTTATGAAAATATGGCGGGTACGAATCAAATTCAGCGCGCTGTTTTAAGATTGCTGGAAGCACCGGATTTTGCCGCCTTCATGGAGGCGATCACCGGTGATGTCTCCGATATTCTGCGCGTTCAGTCGCTGAAGATGGTCTTAGAAACCCGCCAGAATGACGGACCAGCGCGCAATGCGCTTGAACAATATAACGACACTATAACCTTAGTGGCGCCGGGCTTTGTTGATATTTATCTGTCGCAAGGGCGCAATGCCCCCGCCTCATATATTCTTTTGCGACAAGTTCATCGCGGCTCTGAGCAAGTGTTCGGCACAACGGCAAAATTCATTCGCTCTGAAGCGGCTTTGCCCTTGGATATGGGACCAGGCAGATTGCCCGGAATGCTCGTTTTAGGGGCTGAAGACCCTTATCTGTTCACCGCCCAGCAGGGCACTGAATTGCTCTCATTTTTTGGCAATGTTTTTGAAAGAATGATGATACGCTGGCTTTCATGAGCCCGCTGTCACCCGCGATTCTCAAATCAATGCATGAGTGGCTTTCGACGAAAGCCGCCTTGGAGAACCTTTCGGTTCATACAGTCAGCGCGTATGAGCGCGACCTGCTGGATTACCTAAGCTTTATGTCGGCTCATTTAAACAACGGACAAGCTGTTAAATCGCTGGCGCATATACGCGTTGGCGATTTACGTGCCTGGATGGCCGCGCTGCGCAAAAACGAGCTGAGCAGTCGTTCAATCGCCAGAAAGCTTTCTTCTCTTAAAAGCTATTATCGATGGCTCGCGCAAAGAGAGAATTTTGATCCCAGCATTGTGCTGGCTTTTAAAGCGCCAAAATTCCAATCAAAAATACCACGCCCCCTATCCGAGGAAAGCGCCTTGCAAATGTTAGAAACCGTGCCGCAGCAAAGCCTTGAACCTTGGATAGCCGCGCGCGACTTGGCCATTGTAAGCCTGCTATACGGCTGTGGTTTGCGCATATCAGAGGCGTTGGATTTGCGGACCCGCTCCACCCCTCTTGGCAATAGCCTGAAGATCACCGGCAAGGGCGGTAAGGAACGTCTAGTGCCGATTTTACCCCTCATTGCAGAGGCGGTGGCACGCTACCTTCATCTTTGCCCGTTTACTTTATCGCCGCATGATCAAATTTTTCGAGGCGCGCGCGGCGGCCCGCTGAACCCTAGGCTGGTGCAAAAAACGATTCAGCAGGCGCGCTTGCAATTGGGGCTACCGGCCAATGCCACGCCCCATGCGATGCGCCATAGTTTCGCCACCCACCTTCTTAGCGCGGGCGCAGATTTGCGCAGCATTCAAGAGCTGCTTGGACATGCCAGCCTCTCAACCACCCAGAGCTACACGGCGGTTGATACGGCCCGCCTGATGGAGGTCTATTCACAAACACATCCCAAGGCAGAATAGAAATTTGCATTCCTGCTGAAACTGGGCCATGACGGGACTATGACAAAAGAAACAAAGGCGCTGAGCGTCCATTTATTCACCGCCACGGGCGCTGTTTTTGCAATGCTGGCCATGCTGGCGGCTGCTGATGCAAAATGGAGCCTGATGTTTTTATGGTTAATCGTCGCCTTTTTTGTGGATGGGGTCGATGGGCCCTTAGCGCGCAAATATGACGTTAAAACCAATGCTGCGCGCTTTGACGGGGTGCTTCTGGATCTGATTATCGATTATCTGACCTATGTTTTCATCCCGGCCTTTGCGCTGTTTAAATCGGGGCTTTTGCCAGGGTGGACGGGCTGGATCGCGATCATTATCATCACCTTCGCCTCGGCCATGTATTTCTGTGATGGCAATATGAAAACCAAAGACAATAGCTTTCACGGGTTTCCTGGGTGCTGGAATATGGTAGTTATCGTCTTATTCGCGCTCTCTCCAAACTTTTGGTTTATTCTGGCACTGATCAGCCTCTTGGCTATATCGATGTTTTTACCGGTTAAATTTGTGCATCCCGTGCGTACGCTACGCTGGCGGGCGGTTACGCTTCCAATGGCGATGGCGTGGGTTGTTTTCGCAGGATGGGCCGCTTGGGTGGATTTCCATCCCCAAAGCTGGGCCCATTGGGGGCTGGTCATCACATCAATCTACCTTGCAACGGCAGGATTGTTTCAACAAATCACCCCAGCCTCTAAGGCTTAAGGCGATACCCGCGCAGCAACATCCACCAGGCCACAAAGCCCGTGGCAAAAAAACATATCAGCGAAATCATCAAACCCGGTAAAACGGGGGTATCAGACACCCCTAAAACCGAAAAACGCAGGCCATCAATCAGGTAAAAAATTGGATTGAATAAGGCGATTTTTTGCAAAACTTCGGGCAAGGCAGTGATCGAATAAAAACTGCCCGACAAAAAAGCCAATGGGGTGATAATGAAATTTGTAATCGCCGACATCTGATCATATTTCTGCGCATAGATACCCGCAAGCAATCCCAAGGATGCCAAGAAGCCCGCCCCTGCAATGGTGAATGCCAGCGCCAAAAGCGGATGCGCCACCTCAACGCCCAGCACAAACGCGCATCCAAGCCAAAGCCCGATCGCCACAAACAGACCCCGGGCAATCCCGCCAAGCACATAGCCTGCTAGCAGTTCCCCCGCTGAAAGCGGCGGCATAAGCGTATCGACAATATTGCCCTGAATTTTCGATGTCATAATCGAAGATGAGGTATTGGCAAACGCGTTTTGGATGATACTCATCATCACGATCCCGGGCACCATAAAGATAATATAAGAATACCCCATCACCAGACCACGATTGGGGCCAACCGCGATGTTGAAAATCAACAGAAACAAACCAGATGTCACCATGGGCGCTGCGATGGTTTGGTTCCAGACGGCCAGAAAACGCATAATTTCGCGTTTCACCAGCGTCGCAACCCCGATCCAATTCACCAAACCGAAACGCCGGACGCCAATTTTATTGTCAATCTGCATGTAAACGCCTCAATCTTTGATTCTGATGTCTTGTAACTCGGGACCCAATGCTTAGAATAGGGGCTTGTTGAATTTTTAAGGGCGGCCCCAGTTTATGGCCGCTTTTTGCATAGGAAAAACCGATGTCGTGGACTGATGAGCGGGTTGAGCTGCTGACTAAAATGTGGGGCGAAGGCCAATCGGCCAGCCAGATAGCAAAAGAACTGGGCGGCGTCACCCGCAATGCGGTGATTGGCAAAGTGCACCGGCTGGGGCTCTCGAACCGCGCCACGAGCACGGCCAAGCCGGATGCAAAAGTAAAATCAGCGGCCAAGGAAGAGGTGAAATCTGCGGCGCCGAGCGAAGCCGCGATCAAAGAGCCTGAAGCCAAAGCCCCGATTTCGCCAGCACGCCGGCAGATCATTCCGGCCGGCCAGCCTTTGCCACCGCAACCTTCTGCCAATGAAATCAGCCCGGAAGCTTTGGCAAAAGTTTCCGAAGTTGAAAAGAAATCGAAAAAAATATCTCTGATGGAATTGACCGAGCGTACGTGCAAATGGCCCATTGGCGATCCTGCCACCTCAGATTTCTGGTTTTGTGGCCTCCCCACCCAAACCGGCAAACCGTATTGTGAAGCGCATGTTGGCGTGGCGTTTCAGCCGCTCAGCACGCGCAGAGATCGCCGTCGCTAGGCCGGACTTCGCCGGCTTTAGAGAGGCAGGAAAAGCATGCGCTCTCAGAGGCTGAACACGCGATGACCGCCACCGTTTAAGAGCGGTCGGCGCAGAGATTGCATCACTGAGCACCAACGGAATGTCCAAGTCAGCTTTTCAAGCCCGTTGGCATAGGCTATAGGCGCGTTATGTCTGCAAACCCCCCATCCTTGCGACCTGATCTGGTCAGTGCAAAGCTGCAAAAAAATCTTCGCAATGGTCAACCGACCATCGGCATGGTGTCTCTTGGTTGTCCAAAAGCGCTTGTCGATAGCGAGCGGATTCTAACCCGGCTGAGAGCCGAGGGCTACGGCGTGTCGCCCGATTATTCCGGCGCTGACGCGGTGATTGTAAACACCTGTGGCTTTTTGGACAGCGCCAAAGCTGAAAGCCTTGAGGCGATCGGGGAAGCGCTGAACGAGAATGGCAAAGTGATCGTGACAGGCTGTTTGGGTGCCAATCCTGAATATATTTCGGGAGCGCATCCCAGCGTTCTGGCAGTGACCGGCCCCCATCAATATGAGCAGGTTTTGGACGCGGTTCATAAGGCGGTACCGGCAAAACCTAATCCTTTTATCGATTTGTTGCCTGCCGCCAATATCAGCCTAACGCCGCGCCATTACAGCTATCTCAAAATTTCCGAAGGCTGCAATCATCGCTGCAAATTTTGTATTATCCCAGATATGCGCGGAAAGCTTCAAAGCCGTCCAGCCCATGCTATTTTGCGCGAGGCGGAAAAACTGGTGTCAAGTGGCGTAAAAGAGCTTCTGGTTATTTCCCAAGACACCTCAGCCTATGGCGTAGATATCAAACATGCCGAAGCCAAGGGCCATCGTGCACATATCGTAGATTTAGCCCGCGATTTGGGCGGGTTGGGCGCTTGGGTGCGCTTGCATTACGTGTACCCCTACCCGTTCGTGCGCGATTTAATCCCGCTGATGGCAGAGGGCCTCATCCTGCCTTATCTGGATATTCCATTCCAGCACGCCCATCCAGATACTTTAAAGCGCATGGCGCGGCCGGCAGCGGCCACCAAAACATTAAATGAAATCGCCGCATGGCGCGAAATATGCCCAGAGATCACCCTGCGCTCTACTTTTATTGTCGGCTATCCCGGTGAAACCGAGGCCGAATTTCAAACCCTATTGGAGTGGTTAGAAGTAGCACAACTTGACCGCGTTGGCTGTTTTACCTATGAAAATGTCGCGGGCGCTCGCGCAACCGCTTTGCCCGATCATCTGCCCGAAGAGATCAAGCAAGACCGCTGGGAACGGTTCATGCAGAAGGCGCAACAGATTTCAGAAGCCAAATTGGCCAAAAAGCTCGGCACAGAGCTGCAGGTGATCGTGGATGAAGTTGATGAAGAGGCTGCAACCTGCCGCACAATGGCTGACGCGCCCGAAATTGATGGGAATTTGTTTATAGATTCAGATTTTGAAGATTTAACTATTGGCGATATTATCATGGTAAAAGTGGATGAGGCGGGCGCGTATGATCTTTGGGGCCAGCGCGTAAAGCCGTAACCTGAAAGGCACGCAAAAAGCTGCTAGCGTAGGCTCATGCACTCACCTGGCCCTTCGCGCAAGCGATCTGGCCTTACTCGGCGGGCTGCGCCCACCAAATTCCATACAAAGCCGACCCTCAGCCACTTGCGCGACCTGCGCATCGCCGCAACGGCGGCGCGGGCTTAAAATACCTACAGCATAGCACTCTTATCCTAAGGTTGGCGCAGACTAAGCAGCTTTCGAAGGATGAGCTAAAGGGTCTTTGCCCGCAACACCGCGCCTGGATTCATAATACCATGGGGGTCCAACGCGGTTTTTATAGCGCGCATGGCCGCCAATTTAGCTGGGTCGCCATAGCGTTCCAAATCTTCAATCTTCAGGCGGCCAATGCCATGCTCCGCGCTGACCGAGCCGTGCATTTCATGCACAAGATCATGCAGGTCTGTTTTGATGCGCGGGCGTAGATCTTCATAATCCTGCCGCGTTTTTCCCGGATCTGGAAACACGTTGTAATGTAAATTGCCATCCCCCAAATGGCCAAAACAATTCACCCGGAACGGACCGATACGGGCAATCGTTTGATTGGCCGCTTCGATGAATGCGGGCAAAGCGGATAACGGCAAGCTAATATCATGGTTTGACACCGCGCCAACCAAACGATTGGCCTCGGGCATCCGCTCGCGAACCGCCCAAAAATCCGCGCGTTGCGCTTCAGATTGCGCGATTATCCCATCCTGCACCAATCCTTGCTCGCACGCGCATTCGAATAAATCGCTCAGTATCTGCTGGGGATCTTCGCGCGCGCTGAGCCCCAAATCAATCAGCACCATCCATTCGGGCGCAACCTTGAAAGGCTGGCGCACCTCGGGCAAATGCTCTGACAGAAAATCCAGACCCTGCCGGTGCATCAATTCAAACGCGCTGAGCCCCTCTCCGATTTGAGCGCGGGCCAAAGACAGCAAACGCAACGCAGCGGCAGGTGATGGCACGGTGAGTATCGCTGTGCCCAGCATGCGCGGCCTGGGGCTCAGTTTTAAGGCGGCTGCAGTGATTATCCCCAAGCTGCCTTCTGAGCCAATCAACAGATTGCGCAGGTCATAGCCCGTATTGTCTTTATAGAGCCGCGTCAGGCCTTGATAGATCTGCCCATCGGGCAGCACCGCTTCGATCCCGATGCACAGATTGCGCGCATTTCCATAGCGTAAAACATTCACGCCGCCCGCGTTGGTGGCCAAATTGCCACCGATGCGCGATGATCCCTCAGACGCCAATGACAAGGGAAACAGCCGCTCCTGCGCCGCCGCTGCAGCTTGAATATCTGCTAGGATCGCGCCCGCCTCGACAACCAAAATATTTTCTTCAGGATAGATGGCGCGAATAGCATTCATCCGTTCAAGCGACAAAATCAAAGGCGCCGGACCCTCGCTTTTAACCTGCCCACCAACCAGACCCGTGCCGCCTCCAAAGGGAACAACCCCCACGCGTGATCGATGCGCCGCCGCGATCACAGCGCTCACCTGCTCGGTGGTTTCTGGCATGGCCACAATCGCAGCCTGCCCGGCCCAACGGCCACGAGGTTCCTCTAAATGCCGCGGCTCAGCCTGCCGGAACAAATGCGCAGGCAGCGCCGCGCATAATGTTTCAAGAAAACCGTGATCGGCCGGGTTCAACTGCATTTTCATTCCTTTTTGCTGGCTTTCCAACAGATAGCTCGCCCAGCGCGAGCCGCCAGCCTAACCCGCGCTGCTGCGCCCGCGCCGATCGCCGCGCAACGCGGCATATAGCACATGGTTCCGCCAGCGCCCATTGATCTGAATATAAGATTGCGCAACCCCTTCATATTTAAACCCGGCTTTTTCCAGCACGCCGCGCGAGGCAAGATTATCGGGCAAACACGCGCTTTCAACCCGGCTTAAATCCAAGGCCCCGAATGCATGCGCAACCATCGCAATAATGGCTTCGCTCATAAAGCCTTGCCGGGCATATTGCTGGCCCACCCAATACCCGATTGTGCCCACCTGAGAAGGGCCACGGCGAATATTATCCAAAGTGATGGCTCCAACCAACTGACCAGCCTCTTTATGAAAGACAAAAAGCGGCACCGCATTGCCATTTTTCACCGCCCGCTGCGACCAATAAACACGATTGGTAAAAGAGGCACGCGACAGATGATCAGGCGCCCAAATTGGCTCCCAAGGCGATAAAAAAGCTTTGCTCTCATGGCGCAGTTTTGCCCATTCTCGAAAGTCACGATGTTCAGGAAGGCGCAGGCTCAATCGCGCGGTCAGGATCGAAACACTGCGCCGCCTGAATAACATTAGGCAGCGCGCCGTTTCTCAAGCACATCAAAGCTTGGCGCCTTTGCCACCGGTCCGTAAAGCGCAAGCGCTGCCGGCGCCGCCACCGCCATATGTTCTGCATAGGCTTTCAAATCGGCCAGCCCGACGGCATCAATACGCGCAACGGTTTCATCCAAACTGGGCACATAGCCCCAAATCTGTACCATTCTGGCCAGACGCTCGGCGCGATTTGACGCGCTTTCCAGCCCCATCAACATACCAGCCTTCATTTGCGCTCTTGCGCGATCAAGCTCTGCCACGCTCATATCCTCTGCCGCGCGTTTCAACTCATCAATCGTTAAAGTCGCCAAATCGGGCAACTGTTCGGCGCTGGTGCCGGCGTAAATCGTGGTCATACCCGTATCACTATAAGCACCGGCCTGCGCAAAAATTGTATAGCACAAGCCCAAATTCTCGCGAATTTTCTGGAACAGCCGCGAGGACATGCCACCCCCAAGCGCCAGCGCATAAATTTGCGCCGTATGGATTTGTTTATCCAGATAGTTGGGGCTTTCAAAGGCCAACGCAATATGCGCTTGCTCGAGCTTTTTCTCACGCCGCAGATCACCCGCTTGGAAGCGCGCAGGCATAAACCCATCTGAGGTTATTTTCGCCACTGGGCCGAAACTCGCCTCCGCCATGCGCACCAATTGATCGTGATCAACGGCGCCCGCCGCCGCGAGGATCATCCGGTCAGGGCTGTAATGTTGCGAAATAAACGTCACCAAATCTTCGCGCTGGACGCCGGTGATTTGTGCGCTTGGACCCAAAATGCTGCGCCCTAGAGCTTGATTGGGATAGGCAATTTCTTGCAACCAATCAAAAATCACATCATCTGGCGTATCAAGAGATTGCCCGATCTCTTGCAAAATCACCCCGCGCTCTATTTCGATTTCTTTGGCATCCAGAGTCGAGTTTTGTAAAATATCTGCCAAAATATCAAAGGCCATGGGGACGTCATTTTGCAAAACCCGCGCATAATAGGCCGTGACCTCGCGCGAGGTGTAAGCGTTGATAAACCCGCCTACATCTTCGATGGCTTCGGCAATGGATAAGGCGCTGCGCGTTTTTGTACCTTTAAACGCCATATGCTCTAGGAAATGCGCCAAGCCATTTTGATCTAAGGTTTCATGGCGCCCGCCCGCCTGCACCCATATTCCAATCGAGGCCGATTGCAGCCCCGCCATAGGCTCGGTAACGATTTGAAACCCATTTGCAAGCGTGGTGTGTTGAACCGTCAAAGTGATATCCGTTCTTTGATAAACTGTTTCAGCGCGTCCAAATCATTGGCAACCCGGGAGATCCGCTCGGGGCGCTCGAAGAGATCGGCCAAATGGGGCGGCAAATCAGGGCGCAGACCCGTAGCAGCTTCAACTGCGTCTGGAAATTTCGCCGGATGCGCCGTGGCCAGAGTGATCATCGGCGTCTCGGGCTGTATTTGTTGCTCGGCCACATGCACGCCGATCGCCGAATGCGGGCAAAGCAGTTCGCCCGAGCCTTTCAAGGTTTGCCCAATTTGCGCACGGGTCTGCTCTTCACCGCAGCGCCCCGATTGAAAATCGTGTTGCAGCGTTTCCAAAACCCCTTGAGACAGGCTGAAACCACCCTCGGCTTTCAACGCCGCCATCAAAGTACTGACCGCGGCCCCATCACGGCCATAGGCCTCAAACAAGAGCCGTTCAAAATTCGAGCTCACTTGAATGTCCATCGAGGGGCTGATCGACGGAATAACGCCGCTTGTTTTATACTCGCCCTGCGTCAGACACCGATGCAAAATGTCATTCTGGTTTGTTGCGACAACCAATTTGTCAATCGGCAACCCCATTTTTTTGGCAATATAGCCCGCAAAAATATCACCAAAATTACCCGTTGGAACCGTGAAGCTAACCTGACGTTGCGGCGCGCCCAAAGCCAGGGCGGAAGAAAAATAATAGACCGCTTGCGCCAAAACTCGCGCCCAGTTGATCGAGTTTACCCCCGCCAAACGCACAGAATCGCGAAATTCAAAATCGTTAAACATATCTTTCACGCGTGCCTGACAATCGTCAAAATCACCATCAACCGCAATCGCATGCACATTACCCTCGCGCGGCGTGCTCATTTGGCGGCGCTGCACATCAGACACTCGGCGATGGGGATAAAGAATAAACACATCCACGCCGGCAAGCCCGCGGAATGCCTCAATCGCCGCACTGCCGGTATCGCCGCTCGTTGCCCCAACAATCGTTACCCGCTCGCCGCGGCGCTGCAAGGATAGTTGGAACAATTGCCCGATCAATTGCATCGCGAAATCTTTAAAGGCCAATGTCGGGCCGTGAAACAGCTCGAGAAGAAAGTGATTGCTGTCTAATTGAACCAAAGGAGCCTTGGCCGCATGCTGAAATCCTGCATAAGCTTTGCCAATTATTTGTTTGAACTCATCCTCAGAAAAAGCATCACCCAAGAAGGGCTGCATCACTCGAAACGCAATCTCTTCATAAGACAGGCCTGCCATTGCGCCAATCTCATCCGCCGATAGCTGCGGCACAGTTTCGGGTAAATATAATCCACCGTCGCGCGCCAAACCCGTGAGCATCGCTTCTTCAAAGCTCAGAACCGGTGCTGCGCCCCGCGTTGAAATATACTGCATATGCTTTAGCCTTTTTTCTTTTTTTGCGAACGCCATAAGAACGCACCTGACATCATAATCCAAATAGCGGCCAAGGAGAACCAAGTCACCGCATATTGCAGGTGATCATTCGGAATCGCTGAAGAGTCAATTTGTAAGGGCTCTATATTCTGATTTGGCGGAGAAATTTGTGATGCCACGATTAAAATAGGCTGCGTTTTTAGCGCCTCGGATAACGCGTGCACGTCGCGGGCAAACCAGATATTTTTCTCAAGATCGGGCGCAGGCGTAAAGCCATCCACCTCATCTGGCCAATGCAAGTTGCCCTGCACCACCACCTCTTGATCTGCTTGCACATCCAGGCTCTTGGACAAATCGATAAAACCACGATCCACCAAAATGCGACGCTCCCCGGTTTTAAAAACCGAGATCACACGATAGCCCGCTCCAATGCGCTTCTGACTGACCAAAACGCGGATATACTCTTTCCCAAAGCGCCCCTCAGCGAAGACCGGAAAATACGTATCTTCAGACGGATCCGGTATTGGCGGCACCGGCACAGCCGGCGCGGCGATACGCTGATCTATCTGCTCAAGCACCGTTTGTTTCCAAGCAAGACGGTCCAATTGCCAATTCCCAAGCCATAATAAAACGGCAGTACCGGCAAGTGAAAAGACAGTAAATAAAACCCGTTTCACACCTTAAACCCTGCTCTTTTAAAAATAAAAGCGCCCGACATGCGCGCGCTTTTATTCAATCGATCAAGCTGTATTCGCACCACTCGTGGTAAAACTTACCCGCCCCACACGTAAATTGCAGCGAATAAAAACAGCCACACCACGTCTACAAAGTGCCAATACCATGCGGCTGCCTCGAACCCCAAATGGGATTGAGGGCTGAAATGACCCCGCCGCACCCGCAGCAGGCAGATGAAGAGGAAAATCGTTCCAACCAAGACGTGAAAGCCATGGAAGCCAGTTGCCATAAAGAAGCTAGCGCCATAAATATTGCCCGCAAAGCCAAAGGCGGCATGGCTATATTCATAAATTTGAAACACGGTGAAGATGGCGCCCAGCGCAATCGCGATGATCAGGCCTAGTTTCACATCTTCACGATTATCTTCATGAACCAAAGCATGGTGGGCCCAGGTCGCAGCCGCGCCTGAACATAACAGGATAAGCGTGTTGATCAGCGGCAAGTGCCAAGGATCAAAGGTTTCAATACCAACGGGCGGCCAGACCCCATCAACGATCGGGCTCATTTCTCCCATTGGGTACATTGCATGTTTGAAAAACGTCCAGAACCACGCCAGAAAGAACATCACCTCTGACATAATAAACAGAATGAACCCGTATCGCAGGCCGATCAGCACAACGGGTGTGTGATCGCCTTCTTTATTCTCGGTGACCGTTTCGGCCCACCATCCGTACATTACGTATAAAACGCCAACAAAGCCGATAAGCAGCAAATAGGGGCCTTTGTCATGAAAGAACAACACCGCTCCAAAAAGCATGATGAACCCAAACAGCGCTCCAACAAGCGGCCATAAAGAGGGGTTAAGGATGTGATAATCGTGATTTTTTGCGTGTGCCATTGGGTTCCCTCGTTGGCCTTCTTAATAAACAGGTTGTGGCTGATCGTTTCCTGCAGACGCAGAGCCTAATGGCAGATCAAGTTCGTAAAACGTATAAGACAGAGTGATCACCTTTGTAAATTGCGCATCGCGATCTTCTGCCAGTTCCGGATCAATATAAAAAGTTACCGGCATTTGCACCCGTTCCCCAGGTTGCAAAATCTGCTCTTCAAAGCAGAAACAAGCGATCTTGTTGAAAAACCCACCCGCCTCATATGGGGTAACATTGTAACTGGCAGACCCGGCAACGGGCCGGTCGGTAGGATTATATGCTTCATAGAATGCCAAGCCGGTTTCACCGATCCGAAGCTCCATTTCGCGCTCAACCGGCGTAAATTCCCAGGGCATACCGCGCTCCAAGGAAGCATCAAACCGCACTTTCATCGTGCGCTCTAAGATCACGTCAGAATCTGCCTCAACGATGCTCGGCACGCCGCCAAAGCCCGTTGTGCGGCAAAACCAATCATAAAACGGCACCGATGCCCAAGCCAAAGAACCCATAACCACCACAAGCGCCACGGCTTTTGCTGCGGTTCTCTGATAGGCCCGCGACGACATTATTGATCCAATTGGGAGGTGGCGCGTTCAAAATCTCCGCGCGTGACTTTTGCAACCGTCAACCCAAAAACCAGAACCACGCAGGCCACCAGAATAAGACCCACACCCAGATTCCGCCCGAAACGGCGTTTGTGCAACTCATGTTCTTTTTGAAAGCTCATGCCCACAACCCTATCCCAACCCGTGATAGAACGGCTTCAAGCAAAATTGCCCCAAAATGGGCGAAAAGATATATCAGTGAAAGTTTGAAAAATTTGCGTTCGACCAAGAAATTGTCAAGCTCGCTATCCTCCTCATCGCGGCGCCAAATTTTCCAAGCTCCGATCAGAAACGCACCGTTTAAAACCACCGCCACCAAAAGATACACAGCGCCGCCAATACTGGTAAATCCCGCTGCAATCGCCAAAATCGCAAGCAGAACGGTATAGGCCAAGATATGGTTGCGCGTGACCCGACGGCCATGCGTTACCGTCAGCATAGGCACCTCTGCCGCGTCATAATCATTGCGCATAAACAGAGCTAACGCCCAGAAATGCGGCGGCGTCCACATAAAGATCAACGCGAACATCAAAACGCTTTCGATCGATACCGAGCCCGTTGCGCAGGCCCAACCAATCATCGGCGGGAATGCCCCTGCCGCACCACCAATCACGATGTTTTGAGGGGTCCAGCGTTTCAACCAAATTGTATAGATCACCAAGTAGAAGAAAATTGTGAATGCCAGAAGCGCGGCTGCGAACAGATTGGCCGCTAAAGCCAGCATAACAACCGAAAACCCTGCCAGTGCAAAACCCAGAATTTTGGCTTCATCTGCGCTCACACGGCCAGAAGGGATGGGGCGCTTTTGGGTGCGCCGCATCACCTGGTCAATATCGGCATCCCACCACATATTCAACGCGCCAGAGGCACCGCCCCCAACAGCAATTAAAAGAATAGAGGCAAACGCCACCACCCAATGTAGCGGCACGGGGGCTGCAAGCAGCCCCACCGCAGCCGTAAACACCACCAAAACCATAACCCGTGGCTTGAGCAACGCGAAATAATCACCGAAGCTGGCTTCCATTTCATTTTGCGCTGCGTCAAGTGTTGCGTTGGTCATTGAAAACTCATTTCCATGGTTATGCGCCAGCTCGGCTTTTAGGCCGGTTTATCCTGCGATGACACGCGCTGCATGCGGGGCGAGCATCGCGTATTCATCGATTGCATCTTTAAGCCATTCTTCATAGGCCTCTTGGCTGACCACCTTCACGGTGATCGGCATATAGGCATGGTCTTTCCCGCAAAGCTCGGAGCATTGACCGAAATATACGCCTTCTTTTTCGGCCTTAAACCAAAGCTGCGCCAAACGACCCGGCACGGCATCCTGTTTGACCCCAAAGGCTGGGATGGTCCAGCTGTGGATCACATCCGCGCCAGTCAATTGCATCACGACGATTTGCCCAACCGGCACCACAACAGCTGTGTCGGTCGCCAATAAGAATTCGTCGCGCGTATAGCCCGCAGCAACCAGCTCGGCCTCAACTTCATCACTCAGCACTTTGCCATCGCCAATCATGAAGCTGTCAAACCCAAACCCATGATCGACATATTCATAACCCCAATACCATTGGTTACCGGTGACCTTGATGGTCAAATCCGCTTCCGGTATTTCTTGTTGTTTGAACAAAACTGGCAGGGAATACACACCGATCACGGTTAAGATCAAAACCGGAATAACCGTCCATGCGATTTCGACGGGCGAATTATGCGTAAAGCTTGCCGGATTTGGGTTGGCGCGGCGGTTATAGCGTATGATTACATAGCCCATAAGCGCCGTCACAAACACCACAATCGCTGTGATGATATATAAGATCATCGCATCCAACCACTGCAAATCTCTGGCCAATTCCGTAACAGCTGGCTGGAACCCAAGGCCCCGATCTATCGGAACGCCAATAATTTCCAAGCCATCCTGAGCCAAAGCCGGCATGGCGGACATCCCAGCAATCAGGCCAAAAATTTTACTTATAATACGCATCAATCACCCTACTCCGTTACGCGGCGGTTTTTAAAGGAAACACGGCGGCCAAACGACCTGATAGAATCCCATTGTCTTTATCGCGCTTAAAATCATATTCTGCGTCAGAGATAAAGTCAGAACCTTGCGGCAAACGGACGCCCCTGCTTCAAAAATTGAGCATCACGGCGCAGAGACAAATGAGGATACTATGCACGAAGACATCTTTGACCCGTTTGCGCTCAGCCTAGATAAGGACATCGCCTTGAATTTGTTGCAAACCGCAACGCAAGGCGCGGATGATGGCGAGTTGTTTTTCGAACGCCGCCGATCAGAAACGTTGATTCTGGACGATCAACGCATAAAAACTGCTAATTTCGATGCCTCCGAAGGGTTTGGACTGCGCGCTGTGCGGGGCGAAAAAACCGGCTATGGCCATTCAAGCGAGATTTCAGAGGCCGCGATAAAAAGAGCCATGGGCACGGTTTCCTCGGCCGTGGCGGATAAGGGCGGCCAATGGGCTGACGCGCCGCAACGCAGCAATAATAGCCTCTATGCTTCTTTTGATCCAACCTCAGAGATCGGCTTTGCTCAAAAAGTAGATATTTTAAAACAGATAGATGCCTATCTGCGCGCCTTAGACAAACGCGTTGTACAAGTCAGTGCGGTTATCGCCGCCAGTCTGCAAGAGGTAGTGATTATGCGCCCCGATGGCGAGGTTTTTACCGATCTGCGCCCCATGAGCCGCGTCAATATTTCGGTGATTTTAGAAAATAATGGGCGCCGTGAAAGTGGCAGCGCAGGGGGGGAGGGCGATTTTCTCTTTCCGAATTGATCCACCCTGAAGATTGGCAGCCTAAAGCCCGCGAGGCCCTGCGAATTGCAACGGTCAACCTAGACGCAATTGCCGCCCCAGCCGGGATGATGGATGTTGTGTTAGGGCCGGGATGGCCTGGAATTTTGCTGCATGAGGCCATCGGGCACGGGCTTGAGGGCGATTTCAACCGCAAAGGCAGCAGCGCCTTTGCCGGACTTATGGGGCAACGGATCGCAGCGCCAGGCGTGACCGTTCTGGATGATGGCACGCTGCCCGCCCGGCGCGGATCGATTAATATCGATGATGAGGGCACAGCCGCGCAAAAAACGACCCTGATCGAAGACGGCATATTAACCGGGTTGATGCAAGATCGCCAAAATGCACGTTTGATGGGCGTCAAACCCACCGGCAATGGCCGCCGGCAAAGCTATGCCCATATGCCGATGCCGCGGATGACCAACACGTATATGCTGGGCGGTGACACGGAGCCTCAAGATATTGTAGCCAGCCTCAAAGATGGCCTTTATGCCGTGGGCTTTGGCGGCGGTCAGGTTGATATCACCAATGGCAAATTCGTCTTTTCCTGCACCGAGGCCTATCAGGTGAAAAACGGCAAAATCGGCGCACCGGTGAAAGGTGCCACTTTAATTGGCGATGGTGCCACCGCGCTGAAACAAATCCGTGCAATCGGATCGGATATGGCCTTGGATCCGGGTATGGGCAATTGTGGCAAGGCCGGGCAATGGGTTCCGGTGGGGGTTGGGCAGCCCAGCTTGATGATTGGCGGGCTTACGGTGGGCGGATCGGCGGAATAATCCGATCATGCACCTTTGCTTTACGATGAATTAACCACTTCTCCTGTAGAAGGGTTCTCGTAAGCGGCGGAGTTGTGATGGTCGACGATTTGTTTTCTTCCTCTCACCCCCTACTCCCACCCAAAACGGAAGATGATCAACTGGATTGGCTTCGTCTCTTACGCTCGCGGCGGGTGGGAATAAGCACCTTTTACCGTTTACTGGCTAAACATGGAACAGCCCGAAACGCATTGGAGCATTTGCCCGATATTGCCCAATCGCGCGGGTTAGCTGGCTATCGTGCCTGTTCGCAAAAAGACGCGATGAGAGAATTGTCGCAAGGCATCAAATATGGCGCACGATTGGTGTTTAGAGGCCAACCCGACTATCCGAAACAACTGGGCCAAATTTCAGATGCACCGCCTTTGATCTGGGCGCGCGGAGATTTAGGTTTAGCAAAACGCCCGGTGACGGCGCTTGTGGGCGCGCGCAACGCCTCGGCTTTGGGGTGCCAGATGGCGCGCCGGCTCGCGCATGATTTGGGGCAGGCGGGGGATTGCATTGTGTCTGGGCTCGCCCGAGGCATCGATGCTGCTGCGCATCAGGCTGCGCTTGAAACCGGAACGATCGCTATTTTGGCAGGTGGACTCAAAACCATTTACCCCCCCGAACATAAAGCCCTCACCGCCCTCATCGCCCAAAAGGGGCTCCTGCTTTCAGAACAACCCATTAATCTGCGCCCGCAAGCGCATCACTTTCCCATTCGAAACCGTTTGATTTCGGGATTGGCGACGCAAATCATCATTGTTGAGGCGGCGTTGAAATCCGGCAGCTTACTCACCGCAAGAAACGCGCTTGATCAGGGCCGTGATGTGCTTGCCGTGCCCGGGCACCCGTTGGATCCGCGGGCGGCTGGATGCAATGCGCTGATCCGCGATGGCGCTGCTTTGGTGCGCAACGCGCGCGACGTGCTTGACCTAAGGCAAAACGTAACATCCCCCGAAAATAATAAAACCCAGATTAAGGGCGCCCCGTCTCAGCCGCCCGTCATGGGCAGTCGCGCAGCGCATGAACCCGCGCAGACATCCAAATCACAGCTGCAACAAGATATCTTGGATCGATTGAGCGTCACCGCGATTTCAGAAAATCATCTGATCCGCAGACTTGCGCGGCCGGTGGCGGAATGCAATGCAGCCATCACCGAGCTTGAGCTGGATCAAAAACTACTCAGGCATGCCGGCGGCCATGTGTCTTTGAGACCATAGTTTCATTAAACCGGCCGGGTTTAAAAGCGCGCATATTCCATCTTAACGAAAATCAAAGCTGCTAAATTCCTTGGATTGACAAGCCGGTCTTTTCAGCATCATGGTCTCCGGTCATAAAGATCCGACCGAGTCGAAAGGAAGTTGAATGCCCGTTGTCGTCGTAGAATCACCGGCCAAAGCTAAGACGATTAACAAATATCTTGGGTCGGGTTTTACCGTTTTAGCCTCTTACGGGCATATTCGAGACTTGCCCCCAAAAGACGGCTCGGTCGATACCGAGAACAATTTTGATATGATCTGGGAAGTTGGCGCTGACAGCAAAAAACATATCAAAGCCATTGCCGATGCGCTGAAAGAAGACAATGCGTTGATTTTAGCCACCGACCCGGATCGCGAAGGCGAAGCGATCAGCTGGCATTTAGAAGAAACACTACGCAAACGCAAAGTTTTGAAAAAAGATACACCCGTCAGTCGGGTGGTATTCAACGCGATTACCAAAAAAGCCGTGACCGAAGCGATGAACAACCCGCGCGAAGTCGATGCGCCATTGGTGGATGCCTACCTCGCCCGACGCGCCTTGGATTATTTGGTCGGGTTCAATCTTTCTCCGGTTTTATGGCGCAAACTGCCAGGGGCGAAATCGGCCGGACGCGTGCAATCGGTATGTTTGCGCATGATCGTCGAGCGCGAACTGGAAATAGAAGCGTTTAGACCGCAGGAATATTGGAGCGTCGAAGCCCTGCTGCAATCGCCACGTGGCCAAGAGGTTACCGCCAGATTGGTCAGCCTTGCGGGCAAAAAGTTAGACAAATTTGATTTAAATAACGGACCGCAAGCAGAGCTTGCCGTTCAGGCGATTTCAAGCCGCCAGCTTTCGGTGCAATCGGTGGAAGCCAAAGCCGGCAATCGCAACCCCTCAGCGCCGTTTATGACCTCGACCCTGCAACAAGAGGCCTCGCGTAAATTTGGTATGGGCGCGCGCCAAACAATGAGTGCCGCGCAGCGCCTCTATGAGGCGGGTCACATCACCTATATGCGAACCGATGGCATCGATATAGCGCCCGAAGCCGTAATGGCAACGCGCGATGCGATCAAAGACCGATATGGTGAAACCTATCTGCCCAACAGCCCGAGAATGTATAAAAACAAAGCGCGCAACGCCCAAGAGGCGCATGAATGTATTCGCCCCACAGACGCAACGCGCGATGCGGCCAGTTTAAAATTAACCGATGCAGATCAACGCAAATTATACGATTTAATTTGGAAACGTACGATCGCCTGCCAGATGGCAGCCGCAAAAATTGAGCGGACTACGGTTGAAATCGGCAGCGCAGATGCTCAGGTGGGCCTGCGCGCAAACGGTCAGGTCATTTTGTTTGACGGGTTTTTAAAGGTCTATGAAGAAGGCCGCGATGACGGCCAAGACGATGGCGATGACAAACGCCTGCCGCAATTGATGCAGGGCGAAGCGATGCAAACCAATGCTGTCACCCCCGAACAGCATTTCACCCAGCCTCCGCCCCGCTACACGGAAGCCACTTTGGTCAAGCGGATGGAAGAGCTTGGAATTGGCCGCCCCTCGACCTATGCCAGCATCGTGACCACGATCCAAGAACGCGACTACGTACGCAAAGAACAAAACCGCCTAATTCCCGAAGATAAAGGCCGCATCGTTACCATTTTTCTACTAAATTTCTTCAAACAATACGTGGAATATGAGTTTACGGCCGGCCTGGAAGATCAGCTTGACAATGTGAGCGCAGGCAATGCGAATTATAAAGATTTGCTTGGAAAGTTCTGGCGTGATTTTTCGGCCGCAATCGCCGAAACTTCAGAATTGCGGATCACCGAAGTGTTGGATGTTCTGGATGACGCTCTTGCGCCGCAACTCTATCCCCCCGCGCCGATGGCAGCGATCCGCGCAGCTGCCCTAAATGCGGCGTGGGCGTGCTACATCTAAAAACTTCGCGCACGGGGGGGTTTGTCGGATGCGGGAATTATCCAGATTGTCGCTTCACGCGGCCTATGAACGGCGACACTGATGATACGGGCGATCGCGTCTTGGGCGAGGATGCCGGGGATGAAATTAGCCTAAAAAAAGGCCGGTTTGGTCCTTACATTCAAAGGGGAGAGGCCACAGAAGAGCAACCAAAGCCGCCGCGTGCCAGCCTGCCCAAAGGCTGGGCTGCGAGTGAAATGGATCTTGAAAAAGCCTTGCTTTTGCTGAACCTGCCGCGCGAAATCGGCCCGCATCCCGAAGATGGCGAGATGATCGAGGCTGGGATTGGGCGCTATGGTCCTTTTGTCAAACACGGCCGACTTTATGCCAATCTCAAAGAGGCAGAGGATGTGTTTACCATCGGCATGAACCGCGCCGTGGAAGAGCTCGCTAAAAAAGCCGCTTCACGCGGCGGAGCGCGCGGCAGCGCCGCCAAACCGCTGAAAGAAGTGGGCGAACATCCCAGCGAAGGCGGGCCAATTCAAGTGATGGCGGGCCGCTACGGCCCGTATGTGAAATTTGCGAAAATCAACGCCACCTTGCCCAAAGACATGGAACCGGAAAGCATTACATTAGAGCAAGCGCTTGAATTGATCGAAGCAAAGGTCAAAAAGGGCGGTAAAAAGCCTGCAACCAAAAAGAAGCCGGCTGCCAAAAAGAAAACCCCAGCAAAGAAGAAACCCGCCGCCTGACTATAATCTCATTTGGCGCCAATCAGTTGAGCGTTGCACGGCTCAAAAATAAACGCGTACCAGCGCCCCAAGATTTTCACGTTTTGCGATGCCTAAGAATTGACTCTAAGGCCTCCCTCGGCCAGATAAGAACAAATTGATCGGTCAGGAGCGGTTGCGATGAAAAAGATATATGGGTCTGCACAAGAGGCTTTAGACGGGCTTTTATTCGATGGGATGTTCATTGCGGCTGGCGGATTCGGCTTGTGCGGTATCCCCGAGCTTCTTCTACAAGCGATCAAAGAGACGGGCACAAAAGATCTTGTTTTCGCCTCTAACAACGCAGGCGTCGATGATTTTGGGATCGGAATTTTACTTCAGACGCGGCAGGTCAAAAAAATGATCAGCTCTTACGTTGGCGAGAATGCGGAATTCATGCGCCAATATCTTTCTGGAGAGTTAGAGTTAGAGTTTAACCCACAAGGCACCTTGGCCGAGCGTTTACGCGCAGGCGGCTGCGGAATCCCCGGATTTTATACAAAAACCGGCGTTGGAACAGTGATCGCCGAGGGCAAAGAACATAAACAGTTCAACGGCGAGACCTATATTATGGAAGAAGGGCTTTTCGCCGATCTTTCCATCGTGAAAGCTTGGAAGGCCGATGCAACCGGAAATTTGATTTTTCGCAAAACAGCGCGCAATTTTAATCCACCTGCAGCAATGTCAGGCAAGGTGTGTGTGGCTGAAGTGGAAGAAATTGTACCCACAGGATCGTTGGATCCTGATTTAATACATCTGCCGGGAATCTATGTGCACCGCATCATTCAAGGCACCCATGAAAAACGTATCGAACAGCGCACTACGCGCCCGGCAGCATAAGGAGCGCGCATTATGGCTTGGGATCGCAATCAAATGGCCGCACGGGCGGCGTTGGAACTGGAAGATGGAATGTATGTCAATTTGGGCATTGGTATTCCAACTTTGGTCAGCAACTATATTCCGCAAGGCGTTGAAGTCACGCTGCAATCTGAAAATGGCATGCTTGGAATGGGCCCGTTTCCCATCGAGGGCGAAGAAGATGCCGATCTGATCAATGCGGGCAAGCAAACCATCACCGAATTGCCGCAAACCGCTTATTTTGACAGCGCCACCAGCTTTGGCATGATCCGGGGGGGCAAAATAGCCATGGCTATTTTAGGCGCCATGGAAGTTGCCGAAAACGGCGATTTGGCCAATTGGATGATTCCGGGAAAATTGGTCAAAGGCATGGGAGGCGCGATGGATCTGGTGGCCGGTGTTGGCCGCGTTGTGGTTGTTATGGACCACACCAACAAGCATGGCGACAGTAAAGTTTTGAAGCAATGCAGCCTGCCCCTGACCGGAACCGGCGTGGTGGATCGAATTATCACCAATTTGGGTGTTTTGGATGTGGTTGAGGGCGGCTTGAAGATCGTTGAATGCGCCGAAGGCGTCAGCCCGGAAGAGTTGCGTGCCGCCACGCAGGCCAATATTGTTGCCTAGGCCTATCAAGAAGACCGCGCATCTGCTTCGGCTCATGGCCGCCCAAATTGCTGCCAAATGAAAACTTAACAGCGCCAGAATAAGCAGATCATTCAAAATCATGCGCCTCACTTAAAGGGCTAGGGCCAAAACCATGTCTTCCGGCCATGCAAGGGCGGCCTCGTTCATTTTGAAACGCGCCCCTTGGCCATTGCCCATTGCGCCTAGACCGCTATCCTTTTGCTATGACCACGCTTCCAGATAAATTCGCAACATGGCTGACCGGCAAAAACTGGGCTTTACACCCCCATCAGCTTGCAATGCTTAAAACAGCAGACCTGCCCGCGCAGGTGCTCATTGCGCCCACCGGGGCTGGCAAAACTTTGGCAGGGTTTCTGCCCAGCCTGATCGAGCTGGCCGAGCAACCGTCGCGGGGGCTGCATACGTTGTATATTTCCCCCTTAAGGCTTTAGCCGCCGATATAAAACGCAATTTGATTAGCCCAATCGATGAACTTGGACTGGATATTTCGGTGGAAGACCGCACCGGAGATACGTCATCGCATATCAAAAAGCGCCAACGCAGCGCCCCGCCCCATATTCTGCTTACCACGCCGGAAAGCCTTGCGCTTTTAATATCTTATCCCGAGGCAGCAAATATCTTTTCTGGCTTACAACGCGTGATTATCGATGAAATTCATGCCCTTGCCGAAAGCAAGCGGGGCGATCAATTGATGCTGGCGCTCAGCCGCATACAGGCGTTCTGCCCGGATATGCGCCGCATCGGCCTATCTGCCACCGTGAAAGAGGCTACCGACATCGCGAGCTTTCTATCTCCCATTTCGCCGCCCTGCCCGATTTTAATCGCAGATGCCGGGCCAACGCCACATATTCAAATGCTCACCGGTTCTGGCACGCCGCCATGGGCCGGTGCCGGCGGGCTATATGCGATTGCAGATGTGCTTGCCCAGATCAAAGCCCATAAAACGACCTTGATTTTTCACAATACGCGGGCGCAAGCCGAACTTTTCTTTCATAATTTATGGCTGGCCAATGAAGACGCGCTGCCGATCGCGATTCACCACGGTAGTTTGGATCGCCAACAGCGTCAAAAGGTTGAGGCCGCGATGACAGCCGGGGCCTTGCGGGCGATCGTTTGCACCGGGAGTTTGGACCTTGGAATCGATTGGGGCGATGTCGATCTGGTGATTCAAATCGGAGCTCCGAAAAACGTGAAACGGCTTGTGCAGCGCATTGGCCGTGCCAACCATCGCTATAACGCACCCTCTAAAGCCCTAATCGTGCCCGCCAACCGCTTTGAAGTGATCGAATGCCTTTGCGCCTTAGAAGCTGTGCAGGAAAACGATTTGGATGGCGAACCACGTCCCCCCGGAGGCTTGGACGTGCTGTGCCAGCATATTTTGCTTTGCGCCTGCGCCGGTGCGATTGATCCAGACGTTTTATTCGGGCAAATCAAACAGGCTGGCCCTTATAGCGCGTTAACGCGCCGCGAATTTGACGCCTGCCTTGAGTTTTGTGCGACCGGGGGCTATGCGCTGCGCCGCTATGAGCAATGGCACCGTTTACAGCAAAATCCCAATGGAGATTTTAAATTGCGTGATCCGCGCAGCGCCCGCCGGTTGCGGCTTAATGTTGGCACCATCCAAGACAGTGATACGCTGAAAGTGCGTTTGCATAAGCGGCGCGGGGGCAAGCCGCTGGGCGAGGTCGAGGAGGCCTTTGCCGCCACGCTCGCCCCGGGCGATACCTTCTTGATCGGAGGGCAAGTGGTGCGGTTTGAAAGCCTGCGCGACATGGTCGTCGAAGTCTCGCGACATGGGCATAAAAAACCCAAAATCGCCACCTTTGCGGGCACAAAATTTGCCACATCAACGCAGCTTTCCAAGCGCATTTTAAAGCGCTTTGACACAGAAAACTTTCGGGGCTTGCCCGCTTTTACCCAAAAATGGCTATTTCAACAGCAAACGCTTTCACGCCTGCCAAGCCGCGACTACCTGTTGCTAGAAACGTTTCCGCGCCGCGGACAGCAGCATTTGGTTATTTATGGCTTTGCAGGGCGCAATGCGCAGCAAACTTTGGGGTTGCTGATCACCAAACAACTGGAAGCGCAGGGCTTGGCCCCGCTTGGGTTTGTGGCCACCGATTACGCAACCTTGATCTGGGGGCTTGAAAAGATTACCGCTCCTGAAACGCTGTTTGATCTGACGGATTTGGAAAAAGGCCTTGCGGATTGGTTGGGTGAAAATGCCGTTATGAAACGCAGCTTTCGTGCTGTTGCCACCATCGCCGGATTGATCGACCGCAATTTACCGGGCCAACGTAAATCGGGCCGCCAAGCCACATTTTCATCTGATATTCTCTATGACACCTTGCGCAAATATGATCCTGAGCACATCTTGCTCGCCATCACTCGAAGCGAAGCACGGCAAGGCTTGGTGGATTTTGACCGGATAAAAGAATTGCTTGAAACGCGCGCAACACAGATTGTCCATTGTGCCTTGCCGCATGTCTCGCCGATGGCGGCACCGTTGTTTTTGGAAGCTGGCCGCGTTCCTGTTGAGGGCCAGGCGATGGACCGGTTGCTGGCTGAGGAAGCCACCGCCCTAATGGCAGAAGCCGGATTGGAATTCTAACGTGCCAAACCTGCAAAGCTCTAGCCAGTGCCGCCTCCTGAACGGCTTTGCCTTTATGTTATCAGGCGCGGCCCTGCTCGCATTGCCCTCCGGCGCTTTATGGTGGCCCGAGGTCGAATTGCTTTGCGTCTCAGATTTGCATTTGGGCAAAGCGGAACGGATCAGCCGAAAAGGCGGCGCGAACCTGCCGCCTTATGAAATTCAAGACACCCTGAGACGGCTAGAACAAGACATCGAGCACACGGGCGCAAGCACGGTGATCTGCTTGGGGGATAGCTTTGACGATCTCAGCGCAGAGCGTGCCTTTCCTGAAGATGCACAATTATGGATAGCGCGGCTTCAGGCAGGGCGGCGTTGGATATGGATCGAAGGCAATCACGATCCGGGGCCAATTCATTTGGGCGGCCAGCATATGGCCGAATTCGCCTGCGGCCCGCTGCTGTTTCGCCATATCGCCGATCCCGCATCATCTGGTGAGGTTTCGGGGCATTATCACCCAAAAGCGCAGATTTCCTTGCGCGGACGCGCGCGCAGTTTCGCCTGTTTCTTGCTGGATGAAACGCGGTTGATCCTGCCCGCCTATGGCACTTATACAGGCGGTTTACGCTGCGATCACCCCACCTTAGACCGCCTCATAAAAAAGCCCGGCCTTGCCATTTTAACCGGCAAGAACGCGCAGCCCATTCCAATGCCGCGCCCGAAAGCGACCTGAAATTTGCCTAGAAAAACAAACTTCCTGCGCTTACGCGGTTAACCCCTGCGGTTCGTCAATCCCATTGCTGCGGCAACAGGCCGTCAGCGTATTGGCCAGTAAACAAGCGATCGTCATCGGCCCAACGCCCCCTGGAACCGGGGTAATCGCGCCGGCAACCGCGGCGCAGCTGTCATAATCCACATCTCCGACCAAGCGGGTGCCACCTTCAGGTTTTTCAATCCGATTGATTCCAACATCGACCACCGTGGCGCCCGGTTTGATCCAATCTCCTGGCACCATTTGCGCACGCCCTACCGCGGCAACCACGATATCCGCGCGCGCCACCACATCTTTTAGGTTTTTGGTCCGGCTATGCGCGATGGTTACGGTGCAACTATCACCCAACAGCAACTGCGCCATCGGTTTACCCACGATATTGGAGCGGCCAATCACCACCGCATTCAATCCAGACAAAGACCCATGATGCGCACGCAGCATCATCAAGCATCCCAAAGGCGTGCAGGGCACCATTGATTTCTGCCCAGTGCCCAGCAATCCCACATTTGAAATATGAAACCCATCCACATCCTTTTCAGGGGCAATAGAGTTTATCACCAAATCTTCATCAAGATGGTTTGGCAATGGCAATTGCACCAAAATACCATGCACGCTGGGATCGGCGTTAAGCTTCTCGATTAATGCCAATAAATCGATCTGTGATGTATCAGCATCCAGCTTATGCTCAAAGCTGTTCATCCCCACCTCAAGCGTTTGCTTACCCTTTGAGCGTACATAAACTTGACTGGCCGGATCTTCCCCCAACAACACAACCGCCAATCCGGGCACGATTTGATGCTGTTCTTGCAACCGCGCCACATGCTCGGCCACTTGTACCCGAATTTGCGCCGCAAAGGCCTTGCCATCAATCACTTGCGCTGCCATTGGGTTTTTCCTTTACCTAAAAATTATGCCCCTCGGGGCTATATGCGCCAAAACGCGGCCGAACTCTATCAGAAAAGCCCCTCAATCTGGCCTAAATCATTCAGCATGATCGCCTCCGAAGCTGGCACAGATGGCAAACCTGGCATCGTCATAATTTCTCCGCAGATCACCACGATGAAACCCGCGCCCGCGCTTAAGCGTACTTCGCGCACAGGCACCGAATGCCCCAAAGGCGCCCCGCGTCGGTTTGGATCCGTGGTAAAACTATATTGCGTTTTCGCCATGCACACCGGCAGGTGCCCATAGCCGGCCTCTTCCCAATCTTTCAACTGCGTGCGAATTTTAGCGTCGGCCAAAACTTCATCGGCGCGATAAATACGCTTGGCAACAGTCTCAATTTTTTCGAACAAACTAAGCTCATCGGCGTAAAGAGGCGCAAAATTTGCCGTATCCGCATCTGCAATTTCAGCCACGCGCTGCGCCAGCACTTCAGTGCCTTCCGAGCCTTTTTCCCAATGTTGGCACAGAATTGCTTCCGAGCCTTGCTCGGCCACATAATCTTTGACGGCCTGCACCTCTGCATCCGTATCGGTGACAAAATGGTTGATCGCCACCACAACTGGAACCCCAAAGCTTTTGACATTCTCAATATGACGGCCCAGATTTGGACACCCGGCCTGTACCGCGGCCACGTTTTCTGGTCCAAGATCCGCCTTGGCAACACCGCCATTCATCTTCATCGCTCTGACCGTGGCAACCACAACCACAACCGACGGCGCAATCCCGGCTTTGCGACATTTGATATTCATAAATTTTTCGGCCCCCAAATCGGCGCCAAACCCGGCTTCTGTCACCACGTAATCAGCCAGTTTCAACGCCGTGGTCGTCGCAGCCACAGAGTTACAGCCATGCGCGATATTGGCAAATGGCCCGCCATGCACGAAGGCAGGGTTGTTTTCCAAGGTTTGCACAAGATTGGGCTGCATGGCATCTTTCAAAAGCACGGTCATCGCGCCATCGGCTTTGATATCGCGGCAATAAATTGGTGATTTATCGCGCCGATACGCCACGATGATATCACCCAGACGCTTTTGCAAATCGTCAAGCGAATTGGCCAAGCATAAAATAGCCATCACTTCCGAGGCCACGGTAATGTCAAATCCGGTTTGTCGCGGAAACCCATTCGACACGCCACCCAGCGATGTTACGATATCACGCAGAGCCCGGTCATTCATATCCATCACGCGGCGCCAGACCACGCGGCGTTGATCGATCTCAAGCTTATTACCCCAATAAATATGATTGTCGAGCATCGCCGAGAGCAGGTTATGCGCCGATGTAATCGCGTGGAAATCACCGGTGAAATGCAGGTTCATTTCCTCCATCGGAACCACTTGGGCATATCCTCCCCCGGCAGCGCCACCTTTCATTCCGAAACACGGGCCCAAAGACGCTTCTCGAATGCAAATCGCAGCGCGCTTGCCAATCCGGTTCAGACCATCGCCCAAACCAACCGTGGTTGTTGTTTTCCCTTCACCTGCAGGTGTAGGGTTGATGGCCGTTACCAAAATTAATTTTCCGCTCTTATTCGCTTGAACCGAATTGATAAACTCTTGGCTGATCTTGGCCTTATCATGGCCATAAGGCAGAAGGTGTTCTGAGGGAATATCAAGCTTTGCACCGATTTCCTGGATCGGTTTTTTCTGTGCTTCGCGGGCGATTTCAATATCAGATTTATAACTCATGGCCTTCCCTCCTATCGGTTTGTCCGATTTTATCTCTCTGGGCTATAGCCCGCTTACATCTCCGTAAAGACGGTGTTTCCGACATTTTCGGGATCTGTTGCGGCGGCACAGACGTCGAAAGTTTCGCATCCGAAACTAAGGTTCCAGCTTAGCACAAGCGCCTATCATAAGCGCGGTGCAGACTTTGATATCGGGCGATGCGCCTAGAAGCTGCGCTTTGGCCGGCCCTCGACCTTAGCGCGGTTTGTGTCCCTTGCTTAAAAGGCGGGTATGGACAGGCTCGCCTTAACGCGTCGAAAGCGACGCGGTTTCAATCTGCTGATATGGGTTAAAAGTCCAACCTAAGATGACGCACCAGCCTCAAGATCAGTGGCTTCGTGTAAAATCTGGCCAAGGCTCGGCACAAGCGGCGCATTGCGCGTTTGCCATAATGCTGCGCGTTTCACCGATTTTGCGCATTGAATATAAACCTCTTGCACAGTGATCACCATCACGCAAACCGGGATTCCTTTAACTTCTAAAAAACTGGCGCAAAGATCCGGATCCGCCGTCAAGGATGCATGGCCATTTACCCGCACCATCGTATCGGCGCCCGGCACCATAAACATTAATGATATAGGGCCATCTTCAACAATGTTACGCAAACTGTCCAAACGGTTATTGCCGGGCCAATCGGGCAATAAAAGCGTTTTATCGTCTTGGATCCGCACCACCGGTCCTAGATCGCCGCGCGCGGATCCATCGGTACCGGAGGGGCCAATTGTTGACAACACGCAAAAGCGCGCGGCCCCTATCCAAGCTTGATATAACGGTGTCAGATGATCTGCAACTTTATGCAGGCTTGCCGGGCCCGCCTTGCTATACAGTGCCTCAAGTGTCTCGACCAAGCGGATAAAATCTATCTGCTGCCGCCTCTTCCAACAAAGCGTTTGAGCTTTGCTCAATCATCTCTTCCAGCCTATGCATGAACTCTTCATTGTCAAACCCGGGTTGAATGGCAGGCAGAAACTCAACCACCGCCAGACCGGGCTGTCGCAGGATGCCATATTTGGGCCAGAAAACGCCAACATTCGTTGCCGCGGGGATGCAGGTTTGACCGGTTTCTTGATAAAGAACCGCAGTACCGATCTTATACGGCGCCGATGCGCCAGGCGCGATCCGGGTGCCTTGCGGATAAATGATCAACTGTCCTGCAGGCGAATTGCCTGAATTGACCGCAGCCACCATTGATTTTATGGCTTGCGTCCGTTTGCCGCGATCAACACAAATACATCCAATCCGCAAACCGAACCAGCCCAGAACAGGTGCATATTTCAGCGAATTCTTCATGATGAACTTGGGTTTTGGAACCACACTCACAATCAAAATCGCGTCAAAAAAGCTTTGATGCTTGGCGGCGATAAGAACTTCTCCCTCCGGAATTTTTCCGCGCACTTCGGAACGCAGGCCGATCATCCAGCGGGCGCTCCAGCGCACCCAATTTGAATAGGAGCGCACTGCCGCGTAAGCACCACGCCGTTCAAACAGGGCCCATGGTAGAAATAAAATACCCAATACCACCATCATCAGATACATTTGAAACACAAAGGCCGCGCTCATGATCCATCTGAAAACAGACATCTACGCAAGCCCTGCCAAAACCTGCTGGGCGGCGCGGCGCGTCGAAAGATAAGCCGTTCCTGCCGAAAACGGTGGAATAGAAACCAGCCATAGCCATTCCAGCCCCTGCAAGCCAAGCCCTGTTAAAATCAGGCTGCGCGGCTCTTCCGACGGGATCAGATACACCACCACCGCGCCCAGTGCGATGCCGATGGAGGCGCCCGCAAAGGCACGAAATGTAAACCAGCCAACAAAGGCCGAGGCAATGTAATTATCCGTCGCTCCAATCAAACGCAGAACCGCGATCACCTGCGCATTGGCCGCCATGGATGCGCGCGCGGCCAGCGTGATCATCGCCGCATTTGCCGCTATCATCAATATAATTGACACAATTCCCAACAACCACAACCGCTGCGCGGCCCGCGCCAACGGCTTTTGCCAACGCGTATGATCATCCAAAACCGCAGACGGCACTTCTGCCGCCAAACGCAGCCGAAGACCCTGTGCATCATACCCCGCACTGGTTTCTTGGATATCGATCAAGCGAGGCACGGCTAAATCTTCAAGCGGCATATCAGGCCCAAACCAAGGCTCCAGCAAAGCGCGCTGTTCATCGGCGCTCATCACACGGGCCGAGGCGATCCCGCTGGTGGTTTGCAAAACCTGCAAAGCCTGCTGCACCTGCGCCTCTAGCTGGTCTGCCGAGGCTGATACGCGCAATGTTGCGCTGCCAGATAAGGCCGTGCTCCAGCGCGCCGCAAGCCGATCAGCCGCTAAAGACAATACTAGCGCGAACACAACCAAAAACGCCATGATTGCAGATGTGGCCGTGCTAAGAGTTGCCGTAAAACCTGTGGGCGGAACAACTTTATTCCGACGCCCGTCTCCTGAAATCATCGCCAGAAAATTTGCCATAGGGGCGATCATAAATCAGCCCCCGCAAGTTGCACTTGCCGATTGTTAATCCGCAAAACGCGCACCGGAACCTGCGTTTTTGCGGCGCGAATCAAGCTTAAATCATGGCTCGCAACGACGATCGTTTTGCCCATGCGGTTGAGTTCGACCAAGAGCTTCAATAACCTCTCAGACATTTCCCAATCGATATTCCCGGTGGGTTCATCCGCCAAAATAATATCCGGAGACATAATGATCGCGCGGGCCAAAGCAGCCCGCTGGCGTTCGCCGCCGGACAGCTCGGGTGGATAAGCCTCGGCGCGTTTGTTCAGCCCAACCCAAGCCAATAGCTCTTTGAGGTTCATTTGATCCGAAAGGCGATCCTGCCCCGCCACTTCCAGCGGCAACGCTATATTTTCAATCACACTCAAATGATCCAAAAACTGACAATCTTGATGCACGACGCCGATTTTACGGCGTGCGATTGCAATTTCATCCCGAGACATAGACGCGCGACTGGTTCCAAATAAAGACACGATGCCCGATGTCGCGGTTAAAGCGCCATAGCACAGTTTCAGAAAAGTGGTTTTTCCAGACCCTGAGGGCCCTGTCAGAAAATAAAACGCGCCCGGTGTAATCGAGAAAGACATCCTCGATAAAAGCTCGTTTCCACTATAGGAATAGGCTGCATTTTCCAAATCTATCAAAGCATATCCTGCTGCTATCTTTTAAAGCCCCGCACCGCTGTTTTGCCCCAGTGCAGCCATCGTTGCAATCTATCATTCGCCTTTTGCAGAATGATTTTTTGCAGAAAGCCATTTTCTCTCTGGGTTTTTAGGCGCATATTGGTCTAGAAATACACGCCAAAGATCTAAATACGATAGGTTTATCTTGCCATGCTTCTGGCCTGCCCAATTTGCCAAGCCCAATATGAAGTGCCCGAAGACGCTATTCCAGAGACGGGATGCGAGGTGCAATGTTCGGCCTGTGGTGAAACCTGGTTCCAAACGCACCCGCAAGCCACTTTTCCAATTGAAAATATCCGCGGTGATCAGCGCCTGCAAGACTTTGCCTATATAAAGGGCGCGATCGAGCATAACAGCGAGTCTCAAACGACTGAACCAGGCAACCGCGAGGCACAGAGCCCTATCTTCAACAATCCAACCGCGATTCAACGCCCCCCGATCGCACCCGCTGTTGCGGAAGTGTTGCGGCAGGAGGCGGATCGAGAAGCAAGAGTGCGCGCGGCCTCCGTATTCGCAGAAGATCAAGCCCCGCGTGAGGCCGATACCCGAGCGGCTCTCGAAACGGCGCAAAGCAGCTTGCAGGCCACTCCGGCGGCGCCAACAAACGCCTTTCCCTCAGCGCCACCTCCCGCGGCGGCCAGCGAGTCGGATCAATTTGAAGCTGAGGAAACCGCGCCTGCGCCCAAACCCAACACCGCCCAAAATGCGGATGCGCCATCTTATAGATCGGGCAGGCTGGGCTTCATAATCGGGGTTGCTGCGGTGATGGCCGCTTTGCTTTTTTACCTTTACGCAGAAACACTCAGCAGCGCAGCCCCAAGCCTAACACCCTATGCCGATCTTTATACGTTATGGGTGGATGCCCAGCGCCAGCGTGTAGACCCATTGATCGACCAAAGCGTTCTGTGGGTTCTCGCGCAGGTTAAGCAGGTGTTTTGAGCCCTTGGCCCTAAAATTTTTCGAGCAAGCGTTCTAAATAGTCGCGTTCGGGTTTTGAGCGATCGCGCTCACCCATACGACGTCGGATCTCCTCAAGCAGCTGTTGCGCTTGGCGCTCCATAGCCTGCCTTTCCTGCGCCTCTGACATCGCATCATCTCCCGCATGCCGGCCCTGCTGACGCCCCAGCGGATCGGTTGCCTCGCCGCGCCCGCGCCCTTGAGCTGCGCTGCCCTGATCAGCCTCGTTTAAACGCTGGGCTTCGGCAAATGCCTGGTCTAACTGCTGAATACCATCCCGCAGCGCGTCCAAAGCATCCGCCTGTTGATCCAAAGCTTCTGGTAAATTATTCTCGCCCAAAGCCCGTTCAGCTCGGCGCATAGCCTCTTCTGCTTCATCCAAAGCCTGCGCTGTGGGCCCTTCGCTACCTTCACCGTTTGGATCAAGCGGCAGATTTTGGCGTTGCCTGCCCAGAGCCTCTCGTAGGCGCCGCTGGCGATCCGCCAAGTCTTGCGCAGAGGGCGGCGTTGCATCCTCAGACGGGCCTGTTTCACCTGGGCTTTGTTGGCCCAAACCTTCACCGGGCGATTGGCTGGGTGCTTGCTGAAGATTGCGAAACGCCTCATCGGATAGGTTTTGTTGACCCCGCAGCGTCTCTTCTAAGCCTTGCAACGCTTGTTCGCGCGGAGCGCCTTCACCCGAAGAGCCTTCTGCAATCTGCATATTTTGCATCATCTGCTGCAACTCTTGAAGCGCTTGCTGCGCCTCGGCCATACGCCCCTCACGCATCAATTTCTCGATACGATCCATCATGGCCTGAAGATCATTTTGCGTTAAATCCACACTATTTTGCGGCTTGGTTGAACGCGGGCCGTTTTCAGGAGCGGTTTTTTGTCGTTCGGCCTGTTGCATCAACTGGCGCAGGTAGTTTTCATTTGCCTCGCGTAATTCTTGCATCAATTCGGCAATTTCTGCCTCAGATGCCCCGTTTTTCATCGCTTGCGACAATCGCTCTTCCGCTTGCTGCATGCGCGCTAGCGCATCATCAACATTCCCGTCTTCAAGATCAATCGCCAAGGCCCATAGCAATTCCGCAACGTCAACGCGCGCTTGTTCCAGCGCGCCTTGCGAAAGCGCTTTTGTCAGCTCACCACTTATGAAACGCAGCTGTAGATAATCACCCTCGTTGCGGATTTGCGATCCTGGTGCAAACAAGATTGCCTTGAGCATACGCGCGACCCGCCCAGCGTTTTCATGATGCCACATCAAATCGCGCCGCTGTTCAATCAAGGCCGCAGCCAAGGGATCAAAAAATCTGCGGCCGGGCAGCATCATGGCGCGCGCAGGGGTCACGACGCTTTGACCCAAAGCATCCTTGGCTTCCAAAGAAACGCTTACGGGTAGATTTGAGAGCATATGTTTCGAAAAATCTTCGGTTACATCCATCGAGAAATCTCGATACCGCCCATCAAGCGGCATCGGCAAATCAAAGCTCAAGGCCGCGTCGCTATCTGGGTCAAGCGCCAAACCATAACGCCGATCTAATGCCTCCAAATCCACTTTAATAAGCGCGCGTACTGCGGTGATGCCAAAATCATCCTGCGCGGCGTAACTGAACCGACTGATCCCAAAAAAATCGGATTCAAAGCGTCCGCTCCATTGCAGATTGGGCGGCTTATCAGGAAGCAGCGTAACAGACCAAACCGCGTTGGATGGTCCCAAAATTTCCAACACACCCTCTTGTAAAACAGCGAAGCTGTGTTGCACGCCATCCGCGGCAGACGTGGCCGGAGGGTTGGGTGAAACCGATTGATTTATTTGGTAGCTGCCTTCCGGGCCATAAAACCGCAAATCAACCCGACTGGCGCTCATAAGCGTTAAATCAGCTTGCCCGAACAGATCCGGCAAATAAAGGCTGGGCAAACCGGAATAGGGCGGCGGTGTCACCCACCCCTCCCAGCTTTGAACCTCAACCGTTTTTAGGGTTGAAGGCAGCGGCGGTGCAAAACGCGCCGCAAAATTGGACGAGGATCCAAAGCTTACGCTGACCAAAAACACCAATAACGCGCAGAGGCGTAAGCCAAAAGGATCAGCTTTCATCAGAGTGAGATCAGGGGGAACCGATAAGGCCTGGTTGGCCAGCGCTTGCATTTGGTATTGGTGGCGCCGCCAGAGCGCTTGCGTCACCGGATCTTCATCTCGGATGCTCGCAACATCGCTTAGCGCTTGCAAGGGGCGCGGTGCCAGGCTGCGATCCACGCGGTGCTTGGCGTCTTGCCAACGCGGCATGCGAAACCTTTTGATCCCCCAAAGCAACGCAGCAAAAGACCCCGCGGCAGCAATACCAACCCCCAGCGTAAGAACATCGATTTGGCCAATCGCCGGCCCTTGCCACATCAGCAAGCTAAACCCAATCAGACCAACTGAAAAAAGCGGCCAAAACGCGTTTAAGCCGCGCTCACAGATCAACCCAATAAGCGTTTTAAAGACAGCCGGCTGCGGCGCTGAAAACCGGTTTTGAACGCGTGAAAAGACCAGATTAAACCTCCAACTCTTGGCTGTTTTTTCTACAACCAAGAGGGAATCATATCTCGATTAATCATTTCGTCAAATGTCGGACGGGCTCGGATCACCGCGAATTGATCGCCGTGCACCATCACCTCGGGCACCAATTGGCGGGTATTATATTCGCTGGCCATGACGGCCCCATAAGCGCCGGCCGACCGAAACGCCACAAGATCGCCCGCGCTTTGGCGCGGCAAAGCCCGGCCTTTGGCAAATGTATCTCCAGATTCGCACACGGGGCCCACGATATCATAAGTGGCTGCTGGCTGATCCGCGCTGGCCGCTTGCACAGGCACCACATCATGATGCGCCTCATACATCGCGGGGCGGATAAGATCGTTCATCGCCGCGTCTAAAATCAGAAATTCGCGGTCTTCACCGGATTTCACATAGATCACTGAACTGACCAAAACCCCAGCATTGCCCGCAATCAAGCGCCCAGGTTCGACTTCTATTTCACAGCCTAAATGGCCCAATTCACGCTGAACCATTGCTCCATATTCCTGCAAACTGGGCAAAGGCCCAGAATCGGCCTGATAGGCAATACCAAGCCCACCGCCCAGATCAAGCCGACGAATATCATGCCCCTCGGCCCGCAATTGCTGGGTCACGCTTGCAAGTTTGCGATACGCCAATTCGAAAGGGGCCAACTCCGTCAACTGGCTACCGATATGCACATCGACGCCCACCGCCTCGAGCCCGGGTAAGCTGGCCGCGCGCGCATAGACTTCAGAAGCGCGCGAAATCGGAATGCCAAATTTATTTTCTGCCTTGCCGGTGGCAATCTTGGCATGGGTTTTCGCATCCACATCGGGATTCACCCGCATGGTGATTGGCGCAACCGTTTCTAAAGACACTGCCACCTCATTGAGGGCTTCCAGCTCGGCTTCGCTTTCCACATTGAATTGGCGCAAACCGCCGCGCAGCGCGAAAGCCATCTCTTCGCGGGTTTTCCCTACCCCCGAAAATACGATCCGCTCTGGGGCAACGCCGGCGGCAATAGCGCGGCGATATTCCCCCCCTGACACCACATCCATCCCAGCGCCCAACCCGGCAAGGGTTTTTATAATGGCCTGGTTCGATGCGGCCTTCATCGCAAAACACACAAGGTGATCCATGCCTTGCAGCG
Source organism: Rhodobacteraceae bacterium IMCC1335 (assembly GCA_039640495.1). Lineage (NCBI taxonomy): Bacteria > Pseudomonadati > Pseudomonadota > Alphaproteobacteria > Rhodobacterales > Paracoccaceae > Rhodobacteraceae bacterium IMCC1335. The sequence continues at coordinate 933,832 of CP046864.1, read as the reverse complement.
CCGCATCAACCGCATGAAAATGGCGGGTCAAGGTGGCGCTTGAATACGCGTAAAATGGCGTGCCAACTTGCGCTGCTATCTCTGCCAGCGAAACCCCTTCGCCATGAAGAATGCCGTTCTTATACTGAAAGTGATCCATGGTTACCCAAAGGCCTTTTATCTATTTTTAAAAGCTCGATTACCCTATCGACCACGGGATGAAAAGCCTTTGCCCTGTTCTAGATTATGGCGGCGTCTGCTCGAGAAAAATAAATTCGCAAAATGGCCGGAACTTCTGTTTGACAAACACTCCAGGCTGCGTCTTCTAGGTGGATATCGTTACGGGACGTATCAATGCTGACCTTCGCACTTGCCGTTTTTTTACTGATCATAACGCCAGGACCCGGTGTGTTGTCCACGGCGGGCGTGGGTGCCGCCTATGGGTTTCAACCCGGCATGCGCTATGTGATAGGGCTTTTTATCGGCACAAATTTGGTGGGCTTGGCCGTGATCAGCGGTCTCGCGGCAATCGTGTTCAGCGTTCCTGTGGTGCGGGGCCTGCTGATGGCGGCCTCGCTGGCCTATTTGGTCTATTTGGCGGGTCGGATCGCGCTGGCTGGATCAAAACTGGCTTTTATAGATGCGCGCCGACGCCCCGGGATAAAAGACGGAATATTCTTACAAATTATCAACCCAAAAGCCTATGCAGTGAACTCGGCGCTCTATTCGGGTTTTGCGTTTCTGCCCGACAACCTGCTGCTGGAAACCCTATTGAAACTGCTTATCGGCAATGCGGTCTGGTTTCCAATCCATTTGATATGGCTTTATGCGGGCAGCGCATTACATCGCCTCGACCTCGCCGAGACAACGCAAAAGCGGATAAATTATGCGATGGCAGCCGCAATGATGACCGTTGTGCTGCTTGGAGTTTCCGCCGCGCTTTAAGACAATAGTGGGCGAATGCGATCAATCGCACGCAGAATATTCTCGCTGCTATTGGCATAGGAAAACCGTACATAGCCTTCGCCAAACTGGCCGAAGCTGGTGCCGGCAACCGTGGCCACGCCCGCTTTGTCTAAAAACAAATCTTGGGTTTGCTTGGCGTTTAATCCGGTGCCGCTGATATTGGGAAATGCGTAAAATGCCCCGGCAGCATCCGCGCAGCTTACCCCCGGCAAATCATTTAACGCCTCAACGATAATTTTTCGACGCGCATCAAATTGTGCAACCATGTCACAAACCGGATCTTTGGGTCCGGTCAGCGCGGCGAGCCCTGCAAATTGCGCGGCGGCATTCACGCATGAGTGATCATTGATGCACAACCGCGTCACCGGCTCAACCATCGCATCTGGCCAAACCGCATAGCCCATGCGCCAACCAGTCATTGCATAGGTTTTTGACCAGCCGTCCAAAACGATCAGACGGTCCCGAATTTCCGGATAGGTCAATAAACTCACATGCTCGCGGCCATCATAGAGCATTTGGCTATAGATCTCATCAGAGAGAATGGCGACATGGGGATGTACGGCAAGCCCCGCAACCAATTTATCAATCTCTGCCTTTGGTGTGACCCCACCGGTTGGGTTGGCGGGGCTGTTTATGATGATCAGACGGGTTTTATCGGTGATTTGAGACAAGACCGTTTCTGCATCAAAAGCAAAGCCGTTTTCTTCCAACAAAGCCATCGGAACCGGCGTGGCGCCACTGTAGCGAATAACCGATTCATAGATGGGAAAGCCCGGGTTAGGATAAATAATTTCAGCCCCTGCCTGACCAAACATCAAAACCGCAAAAAACATCGTGGGTTTTCCACCGGGCACGATAATCACATTATCGGGATGAACCGCAGCCCCGTGACGCTGCTCCAAATCCTCTGCCACCGCCGCCCGCAATTGCGGCAAGCCATTGGCCGGCGTGTAGCCATGATGGCCGTCCTGCAATGCTTTTATCCCCGCATCGACAATATGTTGCGGGGTGCGAAAATCTGGCTGGCCAATTCCCAGGTTGATAATATCCCGTCCCTCTGCCGCCAGTTTTTGCGCGCGCGCCAGAACCACAAAGGCCGATTCTGTTCCAAGCCGAGAAATACTATCGGCAAATTTTAATTGTGTCATTCGATGTCCTTTTGCATGCGTAGCCGCATAAAAAAATAAAACGGCAATCCGCATCCCAGCCCGATACATACGATAAGGGGAATGCTGATAAGCCCTGAAAAGTTACGCCTTTGAAAGGCCTCAAACACGATCCAAACCACCAAAGCGATGGCAGCAACGATCAAATCCCACGCCAAGCCCGCGCTGGTCTGGGTTAAGAAAAAAGCTGATATCAAAGCGCCAAGACCGCCCTCATTTTGGGCCATCCAAGAGGTGAAATAATACATCGGATGCACAGCACCCCAAACCGCCAAGCCCAAAAACACCCAAGAGATTTGCCGCATTTATTTTACGTCTTCCGTTTTTGGAGGCATGGGCGGGCCATCAACGCCGCATCCGGGCAATCCAACCATATACATCACAGAAAGCGCGATCCAAACCAATTTCATGCTTCCAGCTCCTGTTTCCACCGCAGGATCTGCGCGCGCACCTGCGCGGGCGCAGTGCCGCCGTAAGAGATGCGCGAGGCTACCGAATTCTCTACGCCCAAGACATCATAAACCTCTTTGGTGATCGCGGGATCCACAGAGTGCATCTGCGTCAGGCTTAAATCTTGTAGCTCGCATTTTTCGGCCTCGGCCAGCGCCACCAAACTGCCCGTGACATGATGGGCATCGCGAAACGGCATGTTTAAACTGCGCACCAGCCAATCTGCCAGATCGGTGGCGGTTGAAAACCCGGCCCCTGCGGCCGCGTAAAGGGCAGCTTTATTGGCCTGCATATCGGCCACCATACCCTGCATCGCGGCCAAGGCCAGCATCAGGTTATCGGCGGCGTCAAACACTTGCTCTTTGTCTTCTTGCATATCTTTGGAATAGGCCAAAGGCAGGCCCTTCATCACCATCATTAAGGCAACATTGGCACCAAAAATACGCCCGATTTTTGCGCGGATCAATTCAGCCGCATCGGGATTTTTCTTCTGCGGCATGATAGACGATCCGGTTGAGAACCGATCCGACAAGCTGACAAAACGAAATTGCGCGGAGGACCAGATTACAAGCTCTTCGGCGAAACGGCTGAGATGCATCGCGCAGATGCTTGCCAAGCCTAAGAATTCCAACGCAAAGTCACGATCGCTGACCGCATCCAACGAATTGGCAGCCGGGCGATCAAAGCCCAGCGCTGCGGCGGTGCTGTTGCGATCGATCGGAAACGACGTTCCGGCCAAGGCAGCAGCCCCTAAGGGACATTCAGACATACGCGTGCGGGCATCGCGCACGCGGCTTAAATCGCGCCCGAACATTTCGACATAGGCCATCATATGATGCCCCCAGGTCACTGGCTGCGCGGTTTGCAGATGCGTAAACCCTGGCATTACCCAATCCGCACCCTGTTCTGCTTGCGCGATAAGCGCGTGAATCAAAGCCGTTAATGCAACCTCACAGGCGTCTAATTGGTCACGCACCCAAAGTTTGAAATCAGTTGCAACTTGATCATTGCGCGAGCGCGCCGTGTGCAACCGGCTGGCAGGTGCCCCTACCAGATCTTTCAACCGTGCTTCGATATTCATGTGAATATCTTCCAGCTTGCTTGAAAACACAAATTTCCCGCTCTCGATCTCTGACAAAATGGTGATCAGACCTTCCTCAATCGCTTCAAAATCGTTATCGCTTATAATGGATTGTGCCGCCAACATCGCCGCATGCGCGCGCGATCCGGCTATATCTTGGGTGGCAAGGCGCTGGTCAAATCCGATTGATGCATTAATTGCTTCCATAATCGCATCAGGACCGCTTGCAAAGCGGCCTCCCCACATCTGATTTGAGGACGTGTTAGACATCAATTTACCTTTCGGAGGACACATGGCATTTATTCGTTCACTCTTTGTTTATACTGCTCTTATTCTGGGTGCAAATAGCACATTGGCGGCGGCAAATAGCACGGACCATCTACAGGCGTTAAAGCAAGGAGATATGAAGAAATTGGTGTTGCACAAAACGCCAAAAGAAATTTCAGAGCGCGCTTTTTTAACGCAAGGAGCAGATGAGGGGCGCTTGTCAGATTTTGACGGGCAATATGTTTTGCTGAATTTTTGGGCAACATGGTGCGCCCCTTGCCGCAAAGAAATGCCAAGCCTGTCAGCCTTACAAACGCAGCTGGGCGATGCGCGGTTTAAGGTGGTTACCATCGCAACAGGCCGAAATGCACCAAAAGCCATGCAGGCGTTTTTTGACGCTCTTGAGATCAAAAACTTGCCTTTGTATCGAGATCCGAAACAGAAACTTGCCAAAGACATGGCCGTGCTGGGTTTGCCCATGACGCTGCTCATTTCACCCCAGGGCAAAGAGGTTGCGCGGCTACGAGGTGAGGCCGATTGGGCCAGTGCACCGGCGCGGGCGCTTTTACGGGCTTGGATTCAACCGGCCCACTAAGACACGCTGGCACGCTAAAATCGCGCCTTAATGAAAAAAGATCCCAGCAACTGGCCGGTATGTTGCTGTTCAAATTCAGGGCTAAGATAGGTCCAACCAATGAAATTGCTCCAACGGCCCTGTACATAATTCAAACCAACCCTTGCGCGCACGCGATATTTAGAAGCGCGCAAGGCATTGCCGGATAAAATCAGTGAGCCAATAACACGTGTCAAATCCACGCCTGCGCTGAGTAAAAACCCTTCCTCCCTTTTGTCTACAACGCTATAACGCTGCCCCGAAACGGGCGCTCTTGCAAAAAATGCTTCGGACAAATCCCCAAACAATCCTACATCTACTCCAATTCGGATTAGGTCTTCGACCCCTGTTTGAACTTCTACAAACGGACGAATATTGGTTGAAGGAGATAGTGCGCTAGGCTGCGCAACCTCTATTAAACTTCCAAGGACAAACTTATTGGACACTTGCGTATTTCTTACAAAATCTGACGGAAAGGGCTGGCCAAGCTCGGAATGAACCGTTTGCTGCAACCCCATGAGGCCGGTTTGTGGGCCCAACAATGATGCATCTACCCCGAAGTTATAGGCCAAGCCGCCCGCTTGAAAGTGACGGTGCAGACCGATCGACAAATGGCCCACATAAGCCCTGTCTATATCTTCCATCAAGCCCGCCTTTTCACCGGCGTCAGACCTGTCAGGATTACGCGATAAATCTGACGGAGCTATTATCTGGCTAAACAATCTAAGTTCATTAAGCGCCTCTCTGCGCCGCCATGTCCGTGTCATTTCCGGACGACCAAAAACGCGGCTGGACACTAGCGACCCCGTGCGCCATCGATCCCTTCCATCCCCAAAGAAATCATTTGTAAACAAAAGGCCATATCCAAGCAGTTTGGTTTTTTCCTTTGCTTGAATGCCGTGAGGTAACGCAAAAAAGCAGAGGCCCACTAGTAGAAACTTTAAAAATACCACTTAATACTTATCCAAATATTTTGCTTTACATAAGGCGCAGTTACAGTTTTTAGATAATGCTCGATGATGCTGAATTTATAAAAAAATCCTAAAATAAACAAATCTTTTCGAACTATTCAGTAAAGTATCTATATGGTATTTTTTAAAATTCTGACTAAATGGTTAATGTTTTAACTGTAGAAACCATTGAGCTTTGTTAGCTGATATAAAAATATTTTGAAGTCATTAAATGACCCTATATATCAAAATAGACAATAGCCCAACTTCACATAATATTCCGAGATTCAATCACAGATAGAACATTTTTAAATTCTGAATAAATTAATAATCATTTATTGAGATGATACATCATGAAATCAAAAAGCACTTGAAACTAATTAAATCTGTTAAAATTTATTACTTAATATAATTTTGATATTAAAATTAAAAATATGCCTTTCAATTTATCTAGCACCAGCCTTGTAAATAAGAAAAAGGTTATTGACATATAAATAAATCAAATGATTAAGTATTTAAATATGCAATAAAAAGGACTTTTCTATGCTAGAAAATATAAATGACTACTCATTGGAAGACTTAAAAAAAATAAAAAAACAGGTCGATCAGGCTATTAACACATATAAAACCCGTGCGATCGCAAACGCACGCAAAGAATTAGAAGAAAAGGCTAAATCATTAGGCTTTTCTTTGAATGAAATTGTGGCAAGCGCGCCCGTAAAATCAAAAGTAGCCGCGAAATATGCCAATCCCGAAGATCCAAGCCAAACATGGACGGGCCGAGGTCGAAAGCCGCGCTGGGTAGAGGCATTGATTCTAAAAGGAAACACGCTCAAAGACTTAGAGATATAGCCACGGCTAAGCATTACGTCCGCCCGCAAGGTCATGGCACAAATCACGCAAAGGCGTGCGCACGTCTGTGAGGGTTGGTTCATAAATGCCTATATGCACTAGAACCCGTCAACTTCAGCTGCAATCAGATAGCGCCATGCTGATATAAGACGCCCTTCTTACCGCAAGATAGCAGATCGCTAGAAGCGCATATAATCAGCCCAAGTTCTTTTCAAGAAACTTGGTGTATTTTCAAAATATGCGCTTCGATCTTCTTCGATCAAAGGCATAATGCTTGAAGTGGAAAAGATTTCGATGAAACTCTCCGTTTGTTTAGGCCGCGAACCATCTCTTGGTATTGCGTCCAGAAGCTTGAGAGCAAAGCCAAAAGAGGCATCAGCGTCGCGTTTTAGCCGCAGCCCTGAAAACACTTCTAATGATATTTTTTTTGAAAGTCGTTTGCGCGCGCTTATCAATACCAAAGGGTGCAAAATATGCTCTGTCTCTTCAAACCTAATGGCTTTGCTTACGCTCATATCCCAAGAGCGGCTAAAACCAGCCTGTTCCAACGTTAAACCGGCGTTACGGCACCGCGCGCATCGGTTGGGCAATGATGCGTAAAGATGCGCGGCCCAAAAGGCCTCTGCAGCTGGCATTAGCTGATAGGCGCTCAATTGAAACCCATCTGAAAAACTATCAATTCGGCCTAATTTGCTGACAGCCAGAATATTTTTTTCAACAAACATCCGCCCCGTTAGGGATGCCTGATCCAGACCAAGGCCGTTTTTCTGGAAATGTATTGCGAGTCGGGTGGATAAATAACGCTCGAGATCATTGGTTATTCCAACTACAGCCCGCCGTGTTTCACCCTGCGCTGATAGGCCCCAAAAATACGTTTGTGGCAGCGGGTGTATTTCAAATGTATTCAAGCGCGATATATCGCTTAGATAGGCCAAAGCATTGCCGTCTTGATACCTTTGCGCTGATTTATACGCCGCATAGGGAATTTCTATTTGGCTTAAACTCAAGCGTCGGTTGACATGCTGCACCCGAAAACTGCGCAAATTCGTCCGCTCAGATGTCAAACCGTCCAGAACTGCCGGAAGATCCTCTGCTTGGGCTAAATTCATCTGAGAAACCACTTGGCTGCGCAGGCTGTTTAAAGACCCCTCATCGCGCAGCAACTGTTCTAAAATTTTATGCTTAGCAATGCGTTCAGGCTGCGCCCGCTCGGCCACGTGGATAGCAAAATCCTGACCACTTTCGTGATGAAATATATGGCTTTGCACCATACATGCATATATTGAGTTTCCAGCAACGGGCTGATCATGCCAAGTGAAAAAATAACCATTTTTCTGCGTCAGCACAATTGACGCAGCCGAGTTTGAAAGCGCGCTCTGCAGCGCTTTTATATCATCCCCGACCGGCGCCGTGACAATCTTTTTTAAGATAGGGCGACCCTCGCCAGAAAGCCCATAAACCTCGATAAGCGAACCATATTGCTCAGAGGGGTTCAGCCCATACGGGTCCTCAACGATCACCCGAATATCATTTGCTGAGATTTCAACCAACGATTGAGACGGCGCGTTTATCCCTAGGGTGATAATGTCTCGTTCTGCCAAAGCGCCCTGAAGATCACAACCAGACCAGCCGGGCGACGCAAGCGCAAACATCGCCGTGATCAAAAAAGTAACCGCCTTACATATTAGAAACACGCTTTGCGATCCGGCGTTAATATTGACGTTTTCTCTCACCGAACCGCGTTGATCGCCAGCAAGGATGTTGCGATATTGCTTAAAATATCGGACACTACGCGGCTAAGCCCCAATGGGCTTAATTTATCGACCCTCGGCGGCACGATCAGCACCGCGCCGGGTGGAATAATCACATTTGCGCTATCAATCTCTCCAATTGGCTCGCTTTGCCCATTGGGCAATACCATATAAACGTTCTTACTATCGGCAATCTTGCTGGTACCACCGGCTTCTGAAATATAATCTCGCGTCGTTTTATAGGGGGCATAAACCGCAGAAACCTCATTATAGACACTGCCGATCACGCTTACGTGAGAGGGGCGTTTGGGAATGAAGAGCGAATCCCCATTTTCTAAGAAAACTGGGTTTTCTCCGCTTTTCAGAGCTGCATTCACAATTTGGCGCCCCGAGCCACTTAAAGTTCGCAACTGATTGGCCAATCCAATAACGGCTGGAATCTGTTGGTTTTGCTCTGCGCTGGCATTTTGCGACAGAGAGAGAATAGATTGTTCAACTTGCCGCGCCAAAGTTAGGTTTGCGCGCGTTTGCTCTTCTTTCAACGACCGGCGCGTAAGAACGGCCCCGAGCGGATAAGCCACTTCTGTAAATCCACCTGCGCGTTCAATGATGTCATGCAGGGTTTCATCTCGGCCGACAGTGTAGGTCCCTGGCCGTTGCACCTGCCCGTTAAGAGTCACAACACCAGACATGGCATTATTCACCAAGGTTGGGATCTGTATATCGTAGGTCCCAGATAGCTTTATGGAAGTAGGACTGACAGCCGTTAAATCGATGCGTTTAGGCCGCTGAAGATCAATCTCACCGTTTTGGCTCACCACATATGTTCGCAGAATAACATTTTTAAGATCCGCGTTCGGCAGCGCCCCCCCCGCAACGCGCAGGAAAAGATCCAAACTTAAATCAGCGGCCACGGGGTATTGACCAGGTTGGCGTACAGCCCCCGAAATAAACCGCCCTGCCGCACGCAACGTGTCTACAATTTTGCTCAGATCTTCTGTCGTTTTTATCGGATCATTGGGCAAGACAAACCGTCTTACGAATTCTTGCGTATAGAAATCCAACCTCATACTGGCTTGGGTTGAAAAGGTGGATTCCGGGCTTGCAAGAGCCCCCAAAGCAAACGATCGCGTTTCAAAAGAATATCCATCAGGCGCTTGTGTCGCGACCTCTACGTAAAGTGGATAAATTTCGGCGGTACGCGTAAGCTCTCGCGCCAGCCGAGTGTTAGAAAACCGAACATCCGATGGCAAAAACCCATATTGTTGCCCATTTACGAATATAACGGTTGGAGCAGAGGCGGAAATACTGCGGGCTGCCACGGCAAGCTCAGCCTTTGTATCTAGCCGTGACCGCGTTTCAAAGGCAATCTGCTTGTCTAACTCGGCCCTTTGAAGCTGGCTTGCGCTATTGTTCGATTGGTTTGTCTGTTGCAACAGGGCGATATTTTCTTGCGGGTCTTTATTTTCATCTGATGCGCTTTCGCGACCAGTTTGATCAACTGAAAAGTTTTTCAAATTCGGCAAATTCACATCGCGCAAAAATGTGGTTGTGAAAAGTTGCAAGCGTACGCCCCCGCGCAGATCGTAGTCGGACGCCGCGGTCAACGCCTCTGAAAGCAGAAAAGCCTTGGGTTTTTGCGCCACGGCTTTTGGATCAAAGAGTAGGCTAAAGTCATAATCGATGTCTTGCGGAACCGAAAGTTGGGTTCCAAAGATATCGGCAATTGCTTGACCTTCGCTGGCCGCCACAAAGCCCACCCGCCTACCGTTCAAAAATACCTCGGCCGGCTCTGCAGAGATGAGCAATTGGGAAATTCGGCCGCTCGGTTCTGTTAAAGATTGTTTCAGCAAAGTTTGATATTGGTTCAAAGTCAAAATGATCAGCGTTTCCCCTGGCCGGATCAAAAACCGATCGGGAAATTGCAGCGCTTTGGTCAAATTGATTGCTCTATCGGCGCCGTTTTCGCTCCGGTTTCCCGCAATAAGCGCAAAATGCATATAGACATCAGACGTTAAAGCTGCGCCGTTCCGCAAAAGCTCGGCAATCGGCAAAGGGTTGACCACATTCAACGAGAACGGTTTTTCAACCGCTCCAAAAACTTTTACATCCGATTGGCTTCGGGTCTGCACAAATTGGATTTGAATCGCTTGACCGGCCTGAACCATTTGATCTTTTCCAAAAGCAATCGGTTCAGAAACCGGAACCCCCTGATCGTTAAAGCGCAGCAGATCCAGCTTTGTGCCCGGGGCCATCAACCTAATATTTGCCAAGCGAAACAGCTCTTGGCTGGAAATTTCAGTTTGGCCGGCGGCCAATTCAAAAATCGCTGGGCGCCCAACAAATCCTGCAACTGCCACCGTGCCGCCTTGATCGCCGACATGCAAACGTGCATTGTTCACCACCAAAGGGTCAACGCCGGCATCAAGCCCCAAAAGCGACTGATAAAGATCAACAATCTGGCGGTCGCCGTTTTGGAACAGGGTAATATTGCGGGCCGAGCCCTGCGGCAGAATATCCCCCACAAGCGGCAAAATTCGGCTCACAGGCGTGTAGGCCGGCACTGCAACCGTACCGGGTTGCCCTATAGCGCCGGTAACTTGCACCGATACCAACCGCGCCGCTGCAAGGCTGACATACACGTTGGCAGAGGCATCATCGACTTCCAAGACTTGCGTGATGTCACTTTGCACATCCGCGATAGAACGCCCTGCCGCAATGACGGGCAGCATCCCGGAAATAGCGATTTTTCCCTCACCATCAACCACGGCTTCTTCATCGGTGCTGCTTAATCCGCGGATTGAAATGGCAAGAATATCGCCTGCAGCTAGGCGGTAATCTGAGCCTAAAGAGTTGAAAAAGACCAATTCATCAGCAGGGTCATTCGCGATATTGTTTGACGTGTCGGATTTGCCTGTTCCAAACACATCCAAGCTTTCACCGGTAAGAACCTTGTAATAGGTTTCGACCATCGATAGCGTTTGTGCCTCCGATTGCCCACCCAATACATCATTCGACAGCGCTTGCCCTTCTTGCATGCGCTGTTGGGCTTCTTCCGCCGTGAACCGCCGGTCCAGCAGTTTAACATTTTGCTCATTCGGGATTACCGGCTGTTTGGCCGTACGCCCTGCATTTTCAGGATTAATGTCAAAACCCTGCCCGGATAACTTATTCTCAAGGCTTTGCAGATCAGTGCCAAATGGCAGCCCCTGCGATTGCTGCTTTAGCAACTGATCAAGCGGCGAGGTTTGCGCCGCGCTATTCGTTGCAAGCAAAACCAAAATTATGAAGCTGCGAACCAATGACATCATGATTGTGATACTTTCTTTTCATTGCCACCAAGGGCTTTGCGCATCAAAACCACAGCGGCCCCTAAAAACAGCCCCAACACCAAACCCAGCGCCAAGACCAAGCTGCTTTTGGGTGATGTGGGCCGCAAGGATTGATCCGGACCCATCATAATTTCAACCACAAAAGGCCCTTCTCGCGTGGCCAGCATTAATTTTTGCTCCTCAGTCGCAATCAGTTTCGCCAATGCTTCGCGGTGTTCGCGCGAGCGCGCTTTGGAAATTTTCTGTTGATAGAACTGCAGCGCTTCTGACCCTGAAACCACGAAACGCTCTTTGAGAAATCCATCAGTTTCACGTATAAGCGCCAGCATCAGATCACTTGCCAATTCTGGCTTAGCACTTTCCATGCTCAATGTAAGCATACCACTGTTTTTATCTTCCGAAACCGATAGATCTTCGGATAGTGTTTTCGCCAAGCGCGCGGCGTTGGGCGCGATATAGGCAGCTTGCCCCTCACCGGTTAAAAGCGGCTTGATCAGACGTTTGACATTTCCCAAAGTTGAGGGAATGGGCTGCAAAAAGCTTTTACGGCTCTCATCCCATTCACCTGCGAAAAGCCGCTGTATTAAGGTTTCATCGGCAAAAAGCCGTGATGCCACTTCTTGAGACTTCAGCATCGCCTGAAATGTGATGAATTCAGTGGCGCCGCCGCTGGGCAATTGAACACCTGCCAAGGATGCAAGCCCGCCAAGCCCGCCCAAATTGCCGCCAGCCGAACTTTGATCTTCGGTAGGGCGCAACGTGACCGACACGGTATAGCTCCTCTCCGCAACATGCAAATATGCCGAGGAAAATAAAAATACGGCGCAGGTCACGATAAAAATGAGGAGCTTTCCATCCCACAGCGCGGCGAATAATTCGCGCAGATCGATCTCATCATCTTGCAGCTCGTCGCTCATCTCAAATACACACCATTCAACTTTTAATCCACTCAATATGGCAGTAAAAGCATCCCCCCCTGAGGTCAACGCCTTCTCCGCAAATATATAATATAATATCAAGATCAAGCCACTGGGCACGCCGTTGAAAGGGCTTTTTTCAAGCCTGATCAGGCCTTATCTTAACACAGACAGAGCATCCGCTTTCCAAACCCTTAAAACGCAATCTGCACTTTCAGCGCGGATCCTCGGTCCGATGCCATTTCAAATCCTGCAATTGCATCATGCAACGGCACATTTTGGGTGATCAAATCAGAAACCTTTATCAAGCCTTTTTGCATCAAAGATACCGCCAACTTAAACTCAAAATGAAACCTAAAAGAGCCCTTCAAAGAAATTTCTTTGGCGGTCAACGCTTGCATTGGTACGTTCATATCACCGCCCAAGCCAAGCTGTATCAATTGCCCGGCCGGTCGTAAAACTGAGATGCCGCTCGCCAGCGCAGCAGCTGCCCCCGAACATTCAAAATGCACATCGACCTGGCCTTTATCACGGCCGTAAGGGGCCAAAGCCTGTGGCCGTGTCAGGATGTTATGCGTTTGATCCGCCCCAGCGGCTTTCGCTTTCGCAAGCGTGTAATCCGAAAGATCAGTGGCGATTATCTCTGCAGCGCCGGCGCGCCGTGCCACCAAAATGGTCAGAGCTCCAATCGGACCACTGCCCGTGACCAACACGCGGGCCCCTATCAAATTGCCAGCTTGCTTCACCGCATGCAAAGCCACGGCCAGCGGCTCGGCCATCGCGGCTTCACCCGCCGTTAATCCATCTGCCACAACGCATTGATCCGCCTCTGCCACCAGATATTCCTGAAAAGCCCCCTGAATATGCGGAAACGGCATCGCGCTGCCATAAAACCGCATATTCAAACAATGATTCAATTGCCCGCCCCTACAGTAACAGCAATCATAACAAGGTCTTGAGGGTGAAATAGCCACTAATTGCCCAAGCCGTAGCCCCTCTACATCGGGGCCAAGCTCAACGATTTCACCTGCAACCTCATGCCCCAGAACCATTGGTTCACGCAGTTTGATCGGCCCAAAACCACCGTGATTGTAATAATGCAGGTCGGACCCACAAATGCCCCCCGCTTTCAAAGCGACCGCCACCTGCCCGGGTCCCGGCGCCTCTGCGTCCCGCGTTTCCAAACGCAAGTCTTTCGCGCCATGAATGACCAAAGCTTTCATGTCAGTGGCTTTCCCTGCTGTACAAGCTGATTAAAGATAGCGATAAGATCCATCGCGGCCAAGCCCAATAATCCCGGGCCCAAGAAGGAGAAACCGAATGTCATCTGGATTGTTCAATCTTAATGGGAAGCGCGCCTTAATCACGGGATCAAGCCAAGGCATCGGCTTTGCTCTGGCAAAAGGTCTGGCGGCAGAAGGCGTTAAAATCGTCTTAAACGGGCGCAATGCCGAAAAACTGGCCAGCGCCGCGAAAGCCTTAGAGGCTAACGGTGTAAAAACCCATCAATTGGCGTTTGATGCCACGGATCATACCGCGGTACGCGAGGCGATAGACGGGTTTGAAAGCGCGTCTGGCGCGATTGATATCTTGGTCAACAATGCCGGAATGCAGCATCGCGCCGCGTTGCAAGATTTTCCACCCGAGGCGTTTGAGCAATTGCTCCAAACCAATATCGCGTCGGTCTTTCACGTGGGCCAAGCCGTCGCCCGCCATATGATCGGGCGCAAACGGGGAAAGATCATCAATATTGCCAGCGTACAATCAGCCTTGGCCCGCCCCGGCATTGCACCCTATACCGCCACCAAAGGCGCCGTGACCAATTTGACGAAAGGCATGGCGACAGATTGGGCAAAACACGGGCTGCAATGCAATGCAATTGCGCCGGGCTATTTTGACACGCCCCTAAATGCAGCTTTGGTGGCCGATCCCGAATTCAGCGCCTGGCTGACCAATCGAACCCCCGCGGGGCGCTGGGGGCAAGTGGAAGAATTGGTGGGGGCTTGCATCTTTTTGGCCTCTGACGCGTCTAGTTTTGTAAATGGCCACACGCTTTACGTCGATGGTGGAATCACCGCCTCGCTGTAAACTTTATGCCAGCTGCAGCCGAAACGGCTGCAGCCGCTCCCAATCAAACTCGACCCCGATACCGGGCGCATCGGGCGCTACAGCCAAATGCTGTTCCATTTGCAGGGGCTGCTTGGTGTATCGGTCAATCGGAAAGCTATGCACTTCAAGCCATCCGCCGTGGGCTTGCCCGCTCACCAAAGACACGTGTAATTCTTGCATCCCATGGCTGGAAATCGGCACGCCAGAGCGTGCGCTCTCAGCCGCGACGCGCAACCAGCCCGTGATGCCCCCGCAATTTGACGCATCGGGCTGAACAAAGCCCAACTGGCTTTGCGCCAGCGCCATTTGGAACTCTTCATGCGTGTGCAAGTTTTCACCCTGCGCAACCGCGATGCCGCTCGCCTTGGAAATTTCCGCATAGCCGGCAAAATTTTCAGGGATAATCGGTTCTTCAAACCACAAGATATTCTGATCGCGCACCGCCTTGGCGAGCGCGATGGCCTGCGCCACATCCAGCGCATAATTGGCGTCAATCATAAAGTGAATCTCAGGCCCGATTAACGCGCGCACCGCGCGGATCCGCGCAATATCTTCCTCAAGACTGGGATGTCCCACTTTGATTTTTACCGCATTAAACCCAGCCGCCAAATAACCCTCAATATGCTCGCATAATTTGGGCAATGGAAAGGCCAGATCAATCCCGCCTGCATAGGCTTTGCAGCGGTTGCCGGCGCCACCCGCCATCTGCCAGAGCGGCAAACCCGCAGCTTTGCAGCGCAAGTCCCAAAGCGCAATATCAACAGCAGAGATTGCAAAGCTTACGATGCCCCCGCGCCCGACATAATGCATATGCCACAGCATTTGCGCATACAAGCTTTCGATATCCATACTGCAGCGCCCAACTAAAAATGACGCCAAATCGTTCTGGATCAGCGCAAGAATCGCATGCCCGCCGCGTCCGCCCGTATAGGTATAGCCGGTGGCGCGGCGCCCATCTGCCAAACAGATGGTAACGCAGATCAGCTGAAAATGGCTATGCGCCCCATGTTTGGCATCCACCAAAACCTCATCCAGCGGCACCTCAAAAAGCGCCGCCTCTACCTCAACGATCTGGGTGTTCTCCCCCACGCTGCGATCTCCTTACAGATGCGCGCATTCCGGCACCGGGCTGATCACGCTGCCCGAGGCCAGATGAGTGAGTATATTATCAACCGTCAGATTTCCCATCGCCGCGCGGGTTTCCACAGTGGCGCTTCCCACATGCGGCAACAGGGCCACATTTGACAGCGCCCGCAAAGTTTCAGGCACTTTCGGCTCTTGCTCAAACACATCCAGCCCGGCCCAGCCAAGGCGCCCGTCTTGCAAGGCCGCGATCAGAGCCTTTTCATCCACAACCGACCCGCGGCTGACATTGATCAAAGTGCCGTTAGGACCCAGCGCATTCAACACCTCTGCGTTTACAAGATGCCGCGTTGCGGGCCCGCCTGGGGTGATGCAAATCAACACATCACTTTGGCGCGCCATATCGATCAGACTCTCACAATAGGTGTAATCCACCGGCTTTGCGCTGCGCGAATGATAAAGAATTTTGGCGTTAAAAGGAGCGAGTTTCTGGGCAATGGCCTGCCCGATCCGACCCATGCCCAAAATACCAACAATTTGATTATCGGCAGAGCGCGACAAGGGCGCATTGCCCTCGCGCTCCCACGCACCCGAGCGCACATACGCATCTTCTGCCAAAAAGTTTCGATAGCATGCAAGCATCAGCAAAAGCGCTGTGCTCGCCACTTCGGCATTCAACACATTCGGCGTATGCGTGACGTGGATGCCGCGTGCGGCGGCGGCGGCGGTGTCGATCGCATCATAGCCCACCCCGTAGCAGCTGATCACTTTCAAATTGTGCATCGCCTCCATATAGGCCGGCAAAATCCCATCATGACCATTGGTGGCCACGTAAGAGATTTTATCACCATGCTTTGCCAACCACGCGATTGGATCTGCGATATCCGCCAATGCATGGATGTTAAATTTTTCAGAAAGGCGATGCAGCATCTCTTCCGTTGCGTCTCCGATCAGTAAAAGATTAGGCATGATCATGCGTCTTCCGTAACGCTTTGACGCTGCGATCCAAGGCCTTCAATCGTCAGCTCCATCACATCGCCGCGCTTGAGATAAATCGGCTGCGGCTTGATCCCCATTCCAACGCCAGGGGGGGTTCCGGTGCTAATCACATCACCCGGGTGCAAAGACATCAACCCAGAAAGATGTTCAATTATTTCCGCTACGGAAAAAATCATCGTATTGGTGTTGCCTGTTTGCATACGCTTGCCGTTCACATCTAGGCTCATCGCCAGGTTTTGCGGATCCACAATTTCGTCACGTGTGACCAACCAAGGACCGGTTGGCCCGAATGTGTCGCAGGATTTTCCCTTCGTCCACTGCCCCGTAAGCGAGGTCTGAAAATGGCGCTCAGACACATCATTTATAACGCAATAGCCAGCCACATAATCAAGCGCCTCTGCTTGCGAGACATATTTGGCCGTTTTACCGATCACCACGCCCAGCTCGACCTCCCAATCTGTATGGGTTGATCCGCGTGGCATCGACACATCATCGTTCGGACCAACAACAGCCGATGTGGCTTTGGCAAATAAAATTGGATGTTCGGGAATTGCGGCGCCAGTTTCAGCCGCGTGATCGGAATAATTCAACCCGATACACAGAAATTTTCCAATGTTTCCGACGCAGGCGCCCAGGCGTGGGCTTCCATCAACCAATGGCAGGTTGTTAGGATCGAGCGCGCGTAATTTATCCAGCTCTGCATCTTGCAGCGCGGCCCCGGCAATATCAGCAACATGCGATGACAGGTCTCTCAGATCCCCATTTTGATCAATCAAACCAGGTTTTTCCGAACCGATGGCCCCGTAACGAACAAGCTTCATTCTCTATCTCCTAATGGTTGTCGCGCGGCACATATTTGCGCGCAATATCTCTGTAATTATCGGCATCTTTCAAAATCATGCCTTCGTCGAAGCGCCCGACCTTTTCGCGGAACAGCTCTTGCCAGGGCGAATGATTCTCTGGGTAGGGATAGCCTTCGGCCTCAAAGGCGCGCGCGCGCTCTGCAAGCTCGTCCAAAGGCACCAGCATATCCGCCGTGCATTTTTTAAGATCAATGCGGACGCGATCGCCAGTTTTCAAAAGTGCCAGCCCACCGCCAGCCGCCGCTTCTGGCGAGGCATTCAAAATTGAAGGGCTTCCTGATGTGCCCGATTGACGGCCATCGCCAATACAAGGCAGCGCCTCAACGCCTTTTTTCAGCAAATAGGCAGGTGGGCGCATATTCACCACTTCGGCGCCCCCAGGATATCCAATCGGCCCTGTACCACGCATGAAAAGAATACAGGTTTCATCGATATTTTCCGCAGGATCATCAATGCGATGGTGAAACTCTTCGGGCCCATCAAACACAATAGCCCGGCCTTCGAACGCATCTAGGTCCTCGGGGTTTGACAGATAGGTTTGCCGAAAATTATCGCTGATCACCGAGGTTTTCATGATCGCACTGTCAAACAGGTTCCCCGATAAATTTATAAACCCTGCTTGCGCTTTGATGGGCGCGCTCACGGGTTTGATCACATCTTGGTTTTCGCTGCGCCGGTCGATACAGTTATCGCCCATCGATGCGCCATTGACGGTAAGCGCTTTGGGATGCGGCAATAAACCAGCTTCGAGCAACTCTCCAACAACCGCCGGGACGCCGCCCGCCCTTTGATAATCTTCACCCAGATACTCCCCCGCGGGCTGCAAATTCACCAAAAGCGGGATGTCATGGCCAATGCTCTGCCAATCATCATTGTTCAATGGCACGCCAAGATGGCGCGCAATCCCGTTCAAATGGATCGGCGCATTGGTAGAGCCGCCAATCGCAGAATTGATCACGATCGCATTTTCAAAGGCCTCACGCGTCATCACATCGCTTGGCCGCAGGTCTTCCCACACCATATCGACGATCCGCAAACCAGTTTCATAACTGATTTGCCCGCGTTCACGATAGGGCGCCGGAATCGCTGCAGAGCCGGGCAATTGCATGCCCAGCGCTTCGGCCAAGGAATTCATCGTGGTGGCGGTGCCCATCGTATTGCAATAGCCAACCGAGGGTGCGGCACTGGAAACCAGCTCCATAAAACCATCATCATCAATATCGCCCGAGGCCAACATCTCGCGTGCCTTCCAAACGATGGTGCCCGAACCGGTCCGCTCGCCGTTGAACCAGCCATTCAACATCGGTCCTACCGAAAGCGCGATGGCAGGGATATTCACCGTCGCTGCCGCCATGAGCAGCGCAGGGGTGGTTTTATCGCAGCCAATATTCAGCACCACGCCATCAAGCGGATAGCCAAATAAGGTTTCAACAAGCGATAGATAGGCCAAATTGCGGTCTAACATCGCAGTCGGGCGCTTGCCGGTTTCCTGAATCGGGTGAACAGGAATTTCAATCGGTGTGCCGCCGGCCGCGATGATCCCGTCGCGCACGCGCTTGGTCAGCTCAAGGTGATGGCGGTTGCACGGGCTGAGATCGCTGCCGGTTTGGGCGATCCCAATGATCGGTTTGCCCGATTGCAGCTCTTTTCGTGTCAGGCCGTAATTCAGATACCGCTCTAAATAAAGCGCTGTCATTTCGCGGTTATCCGCATTCATGAACCATTTACGTGATCTCAAGTCTTCAATTTGAATTTTTTTCATAAGTTTATCCTGACCATCCGCCGTCAATGATATGGGCTTGCCCTGTGGTAAAGGCACTTTCATCGCTGGCAAGATACACCACCAGCGCCGCGATTTCTTCTGCTTTTGCAATCCGCCCCATCGGTTGGCGCGCAATAAAAGCTTTCATCGCCGCCTCGTAATCACCGGTGGCATGCAAGCGATCATGCAAGCTCGGGCTTTCAACCGTGCCCGGGCAGATCGCATTGCAGCGGATCCCTTTGGTAATGTAGTCGATTGCAACCGATTTTGTGAGGCCCAGAACCGCCGCCTTCGTGGTGCCATAGACAAACCGGTTTGGCGCTCCGATAACCGAAGAGCAGGCTGAAGACATATTGATAATAGAGCCTGATCCGCGCTCTAACATGCCCGGCAAAGCCGCCCGCACGGTCCGCAACATCGAGCGCACATTCAGATCAAAGGCGAAATCCCAATCTTCATCGCTGGCCTCTAGCACCGTGCCATTATGCACAAAACCGGCACAATTGAACAATACATCGGGCTGCGCTACTGCAACGCCCGCCACCACAGAGGCCACTGAGCGGACGTCTAATTCAAATATTTCTAAAGTGCCGGTCGCCTCGGATTTCAACTGCGCCAAGCCTTCGGGATTTATATCAGTGGCGAATACCTCAGCGCCCTCAGCCACCATCGCCAAAGCCGCCGCGCGGCCAATCCCTTGACCCGCCGCCGTCACCAAAATGCGTTTATTTTTCAATCTGTTACCAGACATACACTTCCCCCCATTGCCCGTGCTAAACCCAATATTTCTGGGCAACGCAACCTTCGCTTCGCTGTGACTAACATCAGAAGCACGAACACTCAACAGTTACGGAACGCGGCAACAACGACCGGCAAATCCTGAGTGACATCCGAAATTTCATCTTTATTGTGACGGTAGAAAGAGCAAAATGAGGATGCCATGTCGGAAATATCAAAGGTCGCATTTCTAGGAACAGGTCTTATGGGGTTCCCAATGGCTAGGAATTTATCTGCCGCCGGCGTCACGCTCAGCGCTTGGAACAGATCTGCTGAAAAAGCGATCGGGCTCTCTGGCTTTGGCGTGCATGTGGCGACAAGCGCCGCAGAGGCAGTTAAAAATGCTGATATAATCATTTCAATGGTGTCAGATGGCCCGACCGTGGCCCTGATCTTAGACGATGCGGCCTTGCAAAAAGCGCTTAAACCCGACGCAGTCTGGGTGGATATGTCCAGCACGAAACCAGAAGAAGCGCGCGCCCAAGCGGCGCATTTGCGCGCCTTTAACATCCGCCATTTAGACGCGCCCGTTTCAGGCGGCACCAAAGGGGCCGAAGCCGGAAGTCTTGCGATTATGGTTGGGGGGGCTGTCGATGATTTTTCGCAAGTTCAAGATGTTCTGGCCGGCATGGGCCGGCCAACCCATGTGGGGCCATCGGGCGCTGGACAATTGGCCAAGCTGGCGAACCAGGCCATCGTTGCCGTTACAATCGGCGCGGTTGCCGAAGCCATGCTGCTGCTCGAGCGCGGCGGCGCCGATCCGGCAGCGGTGCGGGCAGCCTTGCAGGGCGGCTTTGCTGATAGCGTTATTCTTCAGCAACATGGAGAGCGTATGACGACGGGCAATTTTGTGCCTGGTGGGCCTGCCAAATTTCACCTCAAAGATCTGAATAACGGGCTAAATGAAGCCGCACAGCTTGGCGTGAGCTTACCCGTCACGCAGCATATCCGAGATCGCTTTAAATATTTCGTTGAGCATATGGGTGGCGCAGATACAGACCATTCTGGCCTGTATTTAGAATTGCTCGAACATGGAAAGAACAAGCCATGACAAAAATCTTGATCCTTGGCGGTGGCGGTATGGTGGGGCAAAAGCTTGCCAATCATCTTTTGGCAGGCGGCTTGCCCGGCCATAAGACGCTCGATATTATTTTGTTTGATATGGCCTTTCCCCTGAAACAAAACGGGCGTCTGCGCTGTATAACCGGCTCTTTGACCGATGCGCAAAATATAACAATGCTTGCCCAATTGCGCCCCGATCTCGTCTTTCATCTGGCATCGATCGTTTCGGGCGAAGCTGAAAGCAATTTCGACGCGGGCTGGCAAGTTAATATGTTCACAATGTGGCATTATCTGGAAGCGTTAAGAAAACTGCATATAGAAACCGGCGGAACATATGTGCCCAAAATTATTTTCACCTCCTCAATTGCCGTCTTCGGAGGCCCGTTTCCGGAACAGATTGACGATACGTTTTTAAGCGCCCCTCAAACCAGCTATGGATCTCAAAAAGCCTCCTGTGAATTGCTGCTGTCAGATTTTAGCAGAAAAGGGTTTGTAGATGGGATATCCTTGCGGTTACCAACGATCTGCGTGCGCCCAGGCAAGGCCAACCTGGCTGCCTCATCGTTTTTTTCAGGGATCATACGCGAGCCTTTAAATGGCCAAAAAGCAATTTTACCTGTGGATGAAAGCGTGCGCCATTGGCACGCTTCTCCGCGCGCAGCCGCGGGGTTTTTAAAGCATGCCGCAACGCTAGACAGCCGCCTGTTGGAAAATCGGCGCGCGCTCAACCTGCCAGGCGTAAGTTGCACCGTGGCGGAGCAAATAGAGGCGCTGCGCCGTGCTGCGGGCCAGTCGGTCGTTAACTTGATTGAGCGTCGACCTGATGACACGATCATTAATATCGTTTCCTCCTGGCCTCGAAATTTCACCGCGCAACGTGCGCGTGCGCTGGGCTTTCAAGCAGAAGCCAGTTTTGATGAGATCATCGCAACCTATATTCAGGATGATTTGCCCAGCGCTGGCAAAGTCAACGCTGATTAATAAGAAAGCTTGGGCAGCTCGGGCGGCATGTCGAACACCAAGTTTCTTTCTAAATGGCTATAGATACGAGACCGAATCAACGCCTCATCCCGCATCAAAGCAGCCTCTAAAATTCCCTGATGCTGCTCAATGTTTTCGGCAACAAATACAAATTTCTTATCAGAATTAAAAACTTGCTGGCGAAATCGCTGGTAGATCATCGCATGCGTGGCTTTGAGCACATCTGATCCGCAGTCTGAAATAAGGGTTTCATGAAAGGCTTGCTCGGCTTTTGCCCAAAGAATGAAAAGTGGCGTATGGTCGGCGCTTCCTCGCACTCTTTTTTCAATATGCGACAATTTATGATGCGCCGCGGTCAACCGAGATTCCCAATCGATGCCGCCCTGACGAATCGACAAGCATGCCCCCTCGCATTCAAGCAAAATACGCAGATGCGTCAGTTCATGTTGTGCTTGATCGGTTGGAATTGGAACGCGAAAGCCACGCTGCTCTTGAAAAGACACCAAACCAACGGTGGATAATCTGAACAAAGCCTCTCGAATGGTGCTGGCCGAACAATTATAATCATGACGCAAAACGGCTGGTTTTAATTTCGTATTCGGCGTCAACCCACCCGAGGTTACCCGCAGACGCAGACCTTCGTAAATATCGTTTTCTTCATCCATCCGAGGCTCTCTTACTGCGTTCTAATCATGGTATAATATTATTATTTTAGCAAAATCACGAAATTTTCAAGAAATTAAATAAAAACTTGAAGAAACAGATTAAGCCCTCTAGTCTTTTCTGTGTTGATTAAAGGTCAGAGCTTCTACGGTTCTGGATAATTCGGCTATAAATGTCTGGGAGGACATCATGAAAATAGTAAAAAAGGTAGCCTTTGCTGCCGGTATCGCAGCTATGGCTGCAACAAGTGCATCCGCAGCGACCAACCTGCGCATTCAAACGCATTTCTCTGAAGAAAGCCCCAACGGTAAGCTTGCGGCGCAATTTATCGACAATGTGCAAACAATGTCTGGCGGTGAGATCTCGATCGAGATGTATTATTCATCTTCCGTGGTTTCTTCTGTGGAAACATTCGACGCGGCTGCCACAGGTGTTTTGGATTGCGACATGACAGGTGGTGCTTACCAAACAGGTAAGAACCCTGCATTCCAATTTGTTGGCGACATCATGGGCGGATATGACTCACCCTGGGATCAGTATAGCTGGCTCTATAACGGTGGTGGTTATGAGGCAGCACAAGAGCTGTACAACAAATATGACATGCAGTTCATCGGTTGGTGGATCCCAGGCATGGAGAGCCTGTCTTCTTCAAAACCAATCCGTAACGCAGAAGATTTCAAAAACTGGAAATTCCGGTCACCTCCAGGCATGGCAACGATGATTTTTGACAATCTTGGCGCCTCACCCATCGTGATGGATTTCACCGAAATCTTCACCGCTTTGGAAACTGGTATCATTGATGGAGCGGATGCATCAAACATCGCCACAAACGTGAGCTTGGGCCTGTATGACATCGTGAAGCACACAAACTATCCTGGTTTTCACTCAATGCCATCTGATCACTTGGCCTGTAACAAAGCCGTTTGGGATGGCATGCCCGAAGCACACCGCCGCATCATCAATGTTGCGATGGAATCCTTGGCCTTCCAAACCTCAATGCAGGTGGGCAAAGGCATGACTGCAGCAGCCTCTAAGCTGCGCGGCGAAGGTGTAACCTTGCATGACTGGTCTCCCGAAGACCGGGCCAGCTTCCGCGCCGCTGCGCAAGCCGCTTGGAGCGATTTCGCAACCACTCCAGAAGCGAAAGCTTTGCTTGCAAGCCACGTGACATATCTCAAAGAGCTGGGTCTGGTAGACTAAGTTTATTCATTGATAATTAACCAATAACGGGGCCCTACGGGGCCCCGTTATCCGAACAGGCAAAGATGTAAAACGTAAGAAAAAGGTGAGTTGGGCTTCCCAATGGAAATAACCAAAATCACCAGCCATATTCTGCAATATAACATGCCGCAGACGCTGGGCTATTCTCAACAGTTTTATGACAAACGCACCGCGCATCTGATCGAAGTTGAAACCGACGAAGGTCTTACCGGTTGGGGGGAATGCTTTGGCCCGGGCAATATTGCGCTTGCGAACCGCACCATCGTGCAAGATGTTATTCAACCAATGATCTTGGGCCACTCACCGCTTGATCGGGATGTCTTGTGGCATAAAACCTATAATCTAATGCGCGACCACGGACAAAAGGGCATGCCGATGCAGGCCTTATCTGGGGTAGATATCGCGCTGTGGGATATTGCCGGAAAAGTCGCAAATTTGCCGCTTTATCAACTGATCGGCGGCGCGCATCGCAAACAAATTCCCGTTTATGGATACGGCATGATGCTGCGCCCGGAGCCGCTTGAAAATTTGACAGCCCGCTTTAAAGAAGAAGCGCGCGCGATCAAAGATATGGGCTTTGTTGCAACAAAAATGAAAGTGGGCTTGGGGCCTCGCGCAGATATAAAACTGGCGGAAGCCGTGCGGCGCGGCATTGGCGATGATTTTAGGTTCATGGTGGATGCAAATCACTGCTATACAACAAGCGATGCTTTTACAGTGGGGCGCGCGCTTGAAGATCTTGGCGCCTATTGGTTTGAAGAACCGATCGCACCAGAAGATCTGCAAGGTTACCGCGAATTGCGCGCGGGCCTGAACGTCAATATTTCAGGCGGTGAAGCCGAATTTAACAGATGGGGTTGGCGCAGTCTGCTTGAATCGCGCGGGCTGGATATAGCCCAGCCAGAAGTGTGTGCCTTGGGGGGTATATCGGAATATTTGCGAGTATTGGCGCTGTGTCACGCGCATTTCACGCCGGTGGTCAATCACGTCTGGGGGTCGGCGGTTGCCGTTGCAACCAATATGCACTTACTCGCGTCCATGCCTGATTTGCCCGGCGGGATGAACCCTTGGGAGCCAATGTTGGAATTTGACACAACCGATAATAAATTCCGCGATGAATTGTTGGAAACGCCGTTAGAAATTCAAGCGCAAGTTGCCCAAACCAATGGCTATATTGCGCTGCCAGAGGGCCCAGGCCTTGGGATCACACCAGATAGAGACTTTTTGCAATACTTTGCACTATAAATAACGTAGCCTCACCAAGAGGCGCGAGGAGAGAAAACGCATGCAGGGAAATACGGTTAACCACAAGGAATGGTATATACCAGCCGCCTTTATCATTTGTTTTGCCTGGCAATGCTGGCACTTCCCCTATTTCATCCTGGATTTTTTCACTCCAGAGGACCAATCGCTGTTTGACCAGCTCTCTGCTCAAATGATCCGCAATGATGTGACCCCGAATCTGCCAGGCTTATTTGGCGGCTTCGCGGATATTGTAGATTGGTTCACGCTGATTGCGCTTCCTATTTTGCTGGTTTTTGGCTTGTTCACGGTTGAACGGGCGCGCATGGAATTCGAGCATTGGCGCCCGGTAGATCGGTTCGCTGTTTTCATTGGTCGGATCACGATGGTGCAAATCGTTCTACTGACCAGTGTAATGATCTACGAAGTGTTCATGCGCTACGTGGTGGAGGCGCCTACATTATGGGCCAATGAGCTGTCATTATGGGTGGCCAGCTTTGTGTTTTTATGCGCAGGGCTTTACGCGATGCAGCAGCGCAGCCATATTAGGATTTTCTTGCTCTATGATGTTTTACCGCGCGCTTTACAACGTGTCTGCGACACCATCTCAACCCTTCTCATCGTTATTTTCGCGTTCTTTTTATGTTATGGTGGGTATGGCGAGTCTTTCAAAAAGTTTTACAGTTGGGAAACATTTGGCACCGCCTTTGATCCACCGATACCCGCCACTTTAAAGCCGTTTATTTTGGTGATGGTATCTTTGGTGGCCTTGCAGTCTGTGTTTAACCTGTTTTCTGACTGGAAGCTCGAACCCGTCAAACATTCAGCAACAGACGATATAGAAGACGAAATTGAAACATTGAAACGCAACGTGGGATCAAACTGATGGATATCGGAACTATTTCTCTGATCTTGTTAATAGGCCTGTTTATTTTACTTGCCATTGGCATGCCTCTTGGCTTGGCCTCGGCCATTTTGGCCGTTTTGGTTTTAGTAATGAAGTTTGAACCTGCCCTTTTGTCTAACCCGCTCAGCTTCGGGTGCCCTGACTGGTATACTGAGGCAAATCCCGGCGCACGATGTACGCTTACCGGGAGGCCGGGGGCGGGAGCCCTGAATATCCTGCAGCAAAAAATTTACGGCGTCATGACCAGCTATGTTTTGATTTCGGTACCTTTGTTCATCTTTATGGCCTCGCTATTGGAACGTTCGGGTATTGCCAAAGATATGTATAGCTCTTTGAATGTCTGGCTGAACGGAACCCGTGGCGGTATTGCTATCGTGACCTCGATCATGGCGGTGATTATGGCTGCGATGTCGGGGATTATTGGGGGAGAAGTGGTGCTGCTGGGATTGATTGCCTTGCCGCAAATGCTCCGCCTTGGCTATAATCAAAACCTCGCAATCGGAACAATCTGCGCCTCGGGATCTTTGGGCACAATGATCCCCCCCTCAATCGTTTTGATTATGTATGGGTTGATCACAGAAACCTCGATCAAAGCGCTGTTTACCGCAGCGTTTTTACCCGGTTTCATGTTGGCAAGCTTCATCATCATCTACATCATTATTCGAACCCAAATCCGCCCCGAAGATGCCCCGCTGCCTGAGCCTGCTGAAGGCGAGCCGCAGGGATATGACAAATTGAAACTGTTCATCGCGTTTTTGAATGTTGTCTTTTTTGGCGCTGTAACCGCATTATTCTTGCGCGCCTTGTTCTTCACGGTAACGGGCCAAAACGCACCCTTGGATGACGCCATAGAGCCCATCTTCTTAGGAACTGCGGATTACCTTCCATGGTTTGCCGGCTATATCATTGCCTCTGTGCTGATCGCGTTTTTTGGCTTTGGCCGCGAGCGCTCTGCATTGGCCTGGGAAATGGGCAAGGGGTTGGTTGCGCCTATGGTCGTGATCGGCGTGGTTCTTGGATCAATTTACGGTGGCATTACAGGCATTACAGAAGCGGCAGGCATGGGCGCGATTGCGGTTTTGATCATCGCCATATTACGCGGCGAAGCCAATTTTGAGCTGGTCTGGGACAGCCTAATGCGCACGATGAAATCAACCGGAACCATCATTTGGGTGACCATCGGTGCCGCAGCGCTTGCAGGGGCCTATACGATCGCGGGTGGGCCGCGTTTTGTGGCAGATCTGATCGTTGGCTCCGAAATGCCCACGATGCTGGTTCTTCTTTCTATGATGTTCATTCTCTTGATCATGGGCGCTTTTATGGATTGGGTTGGGATTGTTTTGCTGATCATCCCGGTCTTTTTGCCGATCGTTTTGCGCCTGCCCATTCAAGAAATTGGCATTTTTGGTGAATTGAATCCGCGCCATGTGGCAACTTGGTTTGGGGTATTATTCTGTATGAATATGCAGGTCAGCTTCTTATCACCACCCTTTGGGCCGGCCGCATTTTACCTCAAATCAGTGGCGCCTGCGCATATTTCGCTGACTGATATTTTCAAAGGCTTCTTACCCTTTATCGGCATTCAGCTGATGGCCTTGTCAGTCTTGCTGATCTGGCCACCGATTGTTTCAGTTCTGTTATAAGAAAGGCAGCCGCATATGTTGAGCCCGGAGCAACAAAACGCCTTTGAGCAAAATGGGTATCTGGTAGTTCCAGATGTTCTAACCTCTGAAGAGTTAGCGCATATTCAAAGCGAATATGCGCAGCTCTTAGAAGGGCTGTATCACAAATGGTTTAAAGAGGGTCGCGTAAAAACTGCGCCCGAAACCTTAGATTTCTGGCAAAAACTAGCGCTGTCTTACGAAGCCGGCTGCGATTGGTTTCAACCGCTAGATATCAGCCTGCCAGGGGATCAAATTTTTCCCGATACGCCCATGCATTTTGGGCCTGCTGTCTTTGCTATGATCACGCATCAACGGGTTTTAAAAATCGTTGAAGATCTAATTGGGCCTGAAATCACGTCAAATCCGATTCAGCATGTGCGGATCAAACCGCCCAGCAAGCGCTTGGCAGAGGATGAGATCAGGGCCCATATCACCAAAACAGATTGGCACCAAGATCGCGGCGTGGCGCTCGAAGAAGCTGATCAGACAGATATGATAACGGTTTGGGTTGCGATCACGGATGCCACCAAAGACAATGGGTGCCTAAAGGTTATTCCGGGCAAACATAAAAAAATGCTTCCCCATTGCCCGAAAACCCAGACCGCCATTGCCGATGGCTGGATCAACGAGGCGGAGGCCAAGGCCTTACCAGTTAAGGCGGGCAGCCTGGTTATTCTGCATCCGCTCATACCGCATGCCTCCTTGCCCAATCATACAAATGGCTTTAGATGGTCCTTCGATCTGCGCTATAACGTAACCGGTCAACCGACGGGCCGATCGCATTTTCCAGATTTTATCGCCTACAGTCAAAGCCAGCCCGAACGTGTTTTGCAGGATTGGAAAGAATGGCGCGGTTTATGGGAAACAGCCCGCAGAAAACTTTCAAAAGGGGAGCATATCCCGATCCATCGGTGGCAGTCGGATGCCCCGTTTTGCGCGTAAAGGTAGATTATGGATTTCATTCGGCTTGATTCTGCAGATAACGTTGTTACAGCGGCGAGCCGCCTACCTGCAGGGCATATTGTTGAAACGATCAAAACCCTTCAACCCATTCCCTCTGGCCATAAAATTGCCACGGCAGCGATCCCTTTAGGGGGAGAAATCCGAAAATACGCACAATTGATCGGCTATGCCTCGACAGATATCCCTGCCGGCGCGCATGTGCATGATCACAATGTGTCTTTCAGAAACACCGAAGCCTCATATGAGTTCAGCACTGATTTGCGGCCTGTTGATCTAATTGCATCAGAGCAACAAGACAGTTTTATGGGCTTTCGCCGGGAAAATGGTAGCATTGGCACCCGCAATTATATCGCCATCGTCACCTCGGTAAATTGTTCTGCAACCGCAGCGCGGATGATCGCAAACGCATTCACCCCTGAGGTTTTGGCAGACTACCCGAATGTTGACGGTGTGGCCGCGTTTGTTCATGGCACCGGTTGCGGAATGGCGGGGGATGGCGACGGGTTTGAAGCTTTGCAACGCGTCATGTGGGGTTATGCGCGCCACCCGAACCACGCTGGGGTTCTGATGGTCGGGCTGGGCTGTGAAATGAACCAACTTGATTGGTTGCTCGAAGCTTATGGCCTCAAACAAGGGCCGCTGTTTCAAACAATGAATATTCAATCTGTTGCCGGCTTAAAGCGCACCGTTGAGATCGGCATCGAAAAAGTGCGCGCCATGCTACCGCTTGCTAATAAAAATACCCGCAGCCCCTGCCCTGCTGGTGCCTTGAAAGTTGCGCTGCAATGTGGCGGATCTGATGCCTGGTCTGGAATTACGGCAAATCCCGCTTTGGGATATGCCTGCGATTTGCTCGCTGCCCAAGGCGGCACCGGCGTTTTGGCAGAAACGCCCGAAATCTACGGCGCCGAGCATTTGCTCACGCGGCGGGCGGTGAACCAAGAAACCGGCGAAAAGCTAATAAAACTGATCCGCTGGTGGGAAGATTATACCGCTCGCAACAAAGGCAATATGGATAACAACCCCAGCCCCGGAAATAAAAAAGGCGGACTCACAACAATTTTGGAAAAATCGCTTGGCGCGGCCGCCAAAGGCGGTACCACACCGCTAACCGGGGTTTATAAATATGCCGAGCCAGTCACTGCGTCTGGGTTCACCTTTATGGACAGCCCCGGCTATGATCCGGCCAGCGTTACGGGACAAATAGCGGGCGGCTGCACTCTGGTCTGCTTCACCACCGGGCGCGGATCGGCCTTTGGCTCCAAACCAGCCCCAACGATCAAAATCGCCACCAATTCGGAAATGGCCGCGCGCATGTCCGAGGATATGGATATTGATGCCGGCAGTATTTTAAACGGCGGGTGTTCTGTGGAAGAAAAGGGCCGGGAAATTTATCAGATGTTTTTAGACGTTGCCAGCGGCAAAACCAGCAAATCAGAACAGCAGGGACTGGGCGATTACGAATTTGTCCCCTGGCAAATAGGAGCAGTAATGTGAAGCAGCTTTTGGTGCTTGGTGCTGGGCTGATCGGCGCGCGGCACGCCCAAGCAATCAAGGCACATACGGGGTGTAACCTTGTCGGCGTGGTCGAACCCAACCAAAGCCTATATCGAGATGCCAATACCACCTATTTTTCGAACATATCGCAGGTCACAGCCCCCGTTGATGGGGTAATCATCGCCACGCCCACAAATTTGCACTGCGAGAATGGTATCTATGCAGCGCGCAAAAGCTGGGATATTTTAATCGAAAAGCCCGTCACCGCCAGTTTAGAGCAAGCCAAACAATTGTCGCAGGTGGTCCAAGACAGCGGAATCGCAAGCCTGGTGGGACATCACCGACGCTATCATCCCAGCGTTCAAGCGCTTAAATCCCTTGTTAAAGACAAAAAAATTGGCACCGCCGTGACGGCCAGCATGATTTGGGCAATGCGCAAACCAGATGCTTATTTTGAACAAAATTGGCGTAGCACCGAAGGTAGTCCGGTGATGATCAATATCGTTCATGATTTAGACCTGCTGCGTTTTATTTTTGGCGATATTGCCAAAATAACCGGCTTTGGATCCTCGCTAATCCGTAATCAAAACCGTGTGGAAAGCGGCGCAGCGGCTATTTTGTTTGAAACAGGAATGACAGCAAGCATTAGTTTTGCCGATACCGCCCCCAGCCCATGGGGGTTTGAGGCCGGCACAGGAGAGAATCCCAATATTGCAACAAGCGGCCAAGATATGCTGTGGATTACGGGAACAGAAGGCGGGATTTCATTTCCCTCAATGACCCAATGGGGCGGAGCGGCAGATTGGTCAGAAGCGCCGATACCGCGTAAATTGAAAATTGCAACGGCGGTGCCGCTGCAGCAACAATTGCAACACTTTCTGGATGTGATGGCCGGCACGGCCGAACCGCTGATCTCGGTCTTTGATGCAACCAAAACATTGGCAAATACACTGGAATTGGAAACCCTTTTGGCCCAACAAATTAAACCGATTTGAACGAGCTATTACCAAAAAATAAGCCCTCACAACGGAGCCTGATCCCATGCCTGAGCAACTGACACCACAGCAAATAAGCTTTTACGAAGAGAACGGATATGTGGTAATTGAAAATCAAATTCCCAAGGGCTGGCTTGCGAAAATACACGCCGAGATATCCCGTTTTGAAGAAGAGGCGGCTGAGCTTGAGCACAGCAATGACCGGATTGATCTTGAAGACAGCCATACCCGCGCCGCGCCACGTCTACGCCGGATTAAGCTGCCGCATATGATCAGCACAATTTTTCATGAACTGATGCTGTCCGATCATATTTTGGGCCCAGCAAGAGATTTGATCGGACCGAATTTGCGCCTGCACACCAGCAAGCTGAATATGAAATCCGCCGGATATGGCGCGGCTGTGGAATGGCATCAGGATTATGCGTTTTACCCCCATACAAATGATGATATTTTAGCCATTGGGGTTATAATTGACGATATGGAAATCGAAAATGGGCCCTTGATGGTCTATCCGGGCAGCCAAAAAGGGCCTGTTTATGATCATCATGTTGAGGGTGTATTTGCCGGTGCAATGCTGCCCGAAGATAACGGTTTGAACCCCAATGATGCTGTGCCTCTGACGGGGCCGGCCGGCTCCATCTCAATTCATCATGGCCGGATCGTGCATGGATCCGCGCTGAACACATCAGAGCGGGCCCGGCGCATCCTATTTTACGAAATGATGGCTGCAGATGCGTTCCCCCTGATGGGATCGATGACGCGCTGGGATGGGATTGAAGATTACAACACCCGTATGCTTTGCGGCACCCCAACCCTGAATCCGCGGCTGAAAGATATTCCCGTGCGCATCCCGCAACCCCAGCCCGATGTGCCAATTTCAATATACGAAATTCAAAAAGGCTTAAAAAAACGCGCGTTTGACGTGATAAAATAAGAAAGAAATAAAGATGCCACATGAAAATATTGGGTTCATAGGCCTTGGCCTGATGGGATCTGCGATGGTCAGCAGATTGCAAGACTTGGATTATCAAGTGAGCGTCTGCGCCAATAAATCTAGGCCGAATATTGAGGCCGCAATCGCGCGCGGTGCCC
The DNA here is from genome assembly GCA_039640495.1 of Rhodobacteraceae bacterium IMCC1335. NCBI lineage: Bacteria > Pseudomonadati > Pseudomonadota > Alphaproteobacteria > Rhodobacterales > Paracoccaceae > Rhodobacteraceae bacterium IMCC1335. Next base: position 901,628 of record CP046864.1, on the reverse strand, counting down.
ATGAGGTTGAAACCGCATACGCGCTTGCACAAACCAGCGATATCATTCTGCTCTGTATGGATACAAGCGCCAGCGTCGAAGCCAGAATGCGTGGCCCCGATGGCGTTATTGCTGGCCTGCAAAAAGGTGCGATTGTGATTGATTTTGGCACGTCACTACCAGCCAGTACGCGGGCCTTGGGCCAAGAGGTGGCAGCGGCGGGGGGCTATTATTTAGATGCGCCTCTCGGGCGCACGCCGCAGCATGCCCTGACCGGCCAATTGAACATTATGGCAGCGGGCGATAAAGCTGCGTTTGAGAAGGCGCAACCCGTCTTAAAAAGCCTTGCCGAAAATGTGTTCCATCTTGGAAATCTAGGAGATGGCCATTCCATCAAATTGATGAATAATTTTTTCGGGATGACGGTGGCCAACGCCATGGCAGAAGCGTTTGCCATGGCCGACCAGTTGGGCCTTGATCGTGATAAACTATATTCTGCCATGTCGGCAGGGCCATTGCACAGCGGTATGATGGATTTTGTCAAAGCCTATGCTATTGAAAAGGATCCCAACCAATTGGCGTTTTCAATAAAGAATGCTGCCAAAGATGTAGGATATTACACCCAAATGGCGCAGTCAGCAGGCGTTGACAGCGTAATGTCGCAAGGCGCCCTTTCCGCCTTGGAGACGGCCGTTGCCGAGGGCCGCGGCGAACAAATGGTCAGTCAAATGGTTGATTTTTATGCCGATCGGTTCGCCCGTTAGCTATGGCGCTGACCGCAATGGCAAACAGGGATAATCCCAGCCTGGGCATTCTTATGATGCTGGTGACCTATTTCCTTTTTTCATTGGTGGATACCTCGGTAAAATGGCTGCTCTATGCCGGGCTTGGGTCCTTTCAACTGGCCTTTATGCGCTATGCCTCGCATTTCGTTATCAGCCTAAGCACCATCGCTTGGGGCGGCGTCAGCCTGAGTAGATTTGCAACCCCACATTTGGGGTTGGTGTTGTTTCGAGGCTTCTTATTGGTCAGCGCAACGGCGCTGAATTTTATCGTTTTACGGTATCTGTCTTTAACCGTGGTGTCGGCGATCATGTTTTCAGCACCAATAATCGTTTGCCTTCTCTCTTGGCCGCTCTTGGGTGAGCGCGTTGGCCCGTGGCGCTGGTTTGCGATTATCTTAGGCTTTAGCGGCGTTCTACTCGTCATCCGCCCTTTGGGAGAAAGCTTTCACTGGGCGGCTTTGCTCACTTGTTATAACGCCGTGGCGCTCGCGCTTTATTCGATCATCACCCGCCGCCTCTCTGGCCTCGTTGCCGCGGAAACCATGCAATTTTACATGGGGGCATTGGGCACCTTCAGTTTACTGCCCTTAGCTTTTTTAGACTGGGCAACTCCAAGCTCTTTATTCGAATGGGTGTTGATGTGCGTGCTTGGGGTTTGGGCTTGGGCCGGGCATGGTTTGCTTACACGCGCGCATGGGCTGGCCCCCGCCAATACCTTGATGCCCTATACCTATAGTTTCATGATCTTTCTCACCATAGAAAGCTATATCGTTTTCGCAGAATTCCCCGATCGATGGACCTTGATCGGCGCATCTATCGTTGTCATCTCGGGTTTGATCATCTGGAAACGCGCAAAATTAAAAGAGGAAACGCAATGAAAATTGCCTGTATAGGTGAAGCCATGATCGAGCTGTCCTTTCGCGGCAGCATTCCAAGCATTGGCGTGGCAGGCGATACATTAAATACCGCAATATACTTAAAAAGAGCCGCACCAAAGCTGCAAGTTGATTATGTCACGCGCCTTGGAGCCGATCCTTTTTCAACCCAAATCAAGACATTTATCGCCGCGCAAAATATCGGCATAGAAGCGATTGAAACATCGCAAAAGCGGCATCCGGGCCTTTATGCGATTTCAACCTCGGCCAGCGGAGAGCGGGCCTTTACCTATTGGCGCGCGCAATCTGCAGCAAGGGAGCTGTTTCAAACGGCCAATGGCGCAGATTTTTCGGCCTTGAATGGCTATGATGCGCTTTATCTCTCGGGAATTACGCTGGCAATCCTGCCCTCAGATATCCGTCACGAGCTGCTTAATTTCCTAAAGACCAGCGATGCGCTCTTTGCCTTTGACAGCAATTACCGCCCCGCGCTTTGGAGTGATGCGCAAGAGGCACGTAAGACGATAAATAGCTTTTGGGAGATAAGTGATCTGGCCTTACCCTCGCTGGATGACGAAATGGAACTGTTTCAAGAAAACTTTGAAACCGTACAAAAACGCTTCGCAGCTTATGGCAGCCTTGGGGCACTAAAACGCGGAGAAAAAGGCCCCTTATCCTTGGGGGAGGCGGTCTCGGCAACCCGCTACCCGGCCAGTCCGATTGTGGTGGATACAACGGCTGCAGGCGACAGCTTTAATGGCGCGTATTTGGGGGCGAAGCTCAGCGGTGAAAACCAAGAGAGGGCTTTGCAAAAAGGCCATGCTTGCGCGGCGCAGGTTGTGCAGGTGCATGGCGCTATTATTGAGGCTTAAGCGGCGCAAGAAGCGATCTACAATATGCTAAGCCTGACTGCCCGCGCGGGCCAAAACAAACCTAAGCTCAGCACGGGCGCAGCAGTGGTTTAATCAAGATCCGAATAGTTTTGAAGCTTTGACTGCAGCGCTTTAAATGCTTCTGATTTGATTTGAGACACCCGGCCCGGTGATAAATCCAAAACGGCGGCGATCTCATATGTGTTAAGATCTTCTACATAATAGAGCTGCATCACCATGCTTTGCTGTTTTGAAAGCATCTTTAGGGCATTTACCAATTCGACGCGCAAATTTTGACTGTCTAATAAGCGTTCAGGTTCAATCGTTGGCGCGGCAAACACCATTGAATACTCATCATATGCCTGACTGAGGCTTTCAGAAACGTTTGCTTCGAACAGCTTCGTCCAACTGTAAAACTCTTCCATCGATAGGTTCAGCGCCGCGGCAACTTCTTCATCCTTCGCGGTGCGCCCCAATGAAACGGCCAACTCGTTGCGTTTGCCATCAATCATCTGTTTGGCCTGAACCGTCGAACGGTTCAAATTTCCAGATCGGCGAATTAAATCGAGCATTGATCCTTTTATCCGGATGCCCGCATAATTTTCAAAACTTGAACCTTCAACAGTGGTGTATTTTTGCGCCGCATCAACCAAGCCTTCCAAGCCGGATTGCAACAAATCATCCAATTCAATAAAGCTTGAAACTTTTGCATGCATTTTAAACGCGATGCGCCGCACCAGACCCTCATGGCTACGCACGATGCTGTTTATATCTAATTTCATTTCTGCATAGGTTGTTTGTTTCAATTAAGCGAGCTCGCGTATAATTCTTTGGGCACTATATGCGGATTTGCATTATATTTCAAATTTAATAACTCGAAGGTGATATTTTGCAGCGACATCGTTGCAAGCGAGCGAAACTTTGAGCCACCCTGCAAAGCTGGGGCAAAACCGATAAATTTGGTTGCGATCTTACGCCCACCCACGCGCTTGGTGTCGAGCGATGCATAAATTTCTGCTGCGCGATGCGCAGAATTCCCAAAATTTACGATAATGCCCAAATCGGGCATCACATCACAATTCTGCGCCAATGTGCAAAAGGCCTCAATTTCAGCGGCTGCGCTGGCCTCGTGTTGCAATAATAAAGCACAGCGATCCTTTGCCCCAAATCGTAGATCACAAGGATGCGCATCCATCAAAGAATGGTCAAATACCACAAAATCTGATTGGTCCGGTTTGCCCCACTGCGATCGAGCTGACAATCTGCGCAATTCACGCGCATTTGGCGATGGTAGGGCTTGATAGCGCTTTAGGGTTTTGCTTGTACAGGCGCCAGGGCGTTGATACTCGATTTGTGCGGATCTATGGCTATCTTGCGCGGAGGCCAATGCAGGCGCGCTGCGAACGGGTTCGTCTAGACGCCGCATGATATCCATAGGCGCCAAATGCGCAGTTCCAAAAAACTGCTCAAGATGTTCAACCAGATTTTGCGAAAATACCGTTGGTTTATAGATATTTTTTTTACCGCTAAAAATATGGATATTTTCGAACATCAACTCTGCCTTCTTGCCTTAATCGTCTGCCTTCAGAGGTTTATCCTCTGTCTTATTTTTGGGTTAACGCGTGAAGCGAGACACCATATCACTATCGGCCTGCAATGCTTTTGAGGCGGCCGTGAAGGCCTGTTGCGCATTGATCAATCCGACTAGCTCATTGGTGAGATCAACGTTTGACACTTCTAAATGACCTGAAATCACGCTGCCCACCCCACCATTCTTAGGGTCAAACGCGCCAAATAAACTGGCCTCTTCTGTCGCCAAATACCGCCCATTTCCAAGCTGTCGCAGGGCTGCTGGATTATCAAAATTTGCCAGTCCGATGCGCCCGAGATTCAATGGCATAGCAACCCCGTATGTTGCCAGCACATCACCCTCTGGGTTGATTTCCAATCCAGAAAGCGGAATTCCATTGTTTTGAAAGGGAATGTAAATCTGTTCAAGGTTTTTAGTTAATACAGGGCTGCCATCATTGGCAGATAACAAACCCGTCTCGTTAATCTGGAAAGATCCGTTGCGCGTAAACGTCACCTGGTCGGTGCCCTCAACCGAGCCAAGCATGAACATTCCATGGCCATTTACCGCCATATCCGTTGAAACACCGGTTTGTTTCAATTCAGCAGGGTTATGGGACACGCGATTTACCGCCACCATCGAACCTTGGCCAACATTCGGGCCGGACGCGCCGGCGCTGGCCAAATAAACATCCCGGAATGTCGCTTCGCTGCGTTTAAAACCGGTAGACCCGGTATTCGCGATATTGTTTGAGACCACGTTCAATTTATGGCTCGAAACGCTTAACGCAGATTTTATGATATTCAGCATGACACAACCTTTTAAATTTTAAACAATAGTTTGCATATTTCATGCCAAAGTGATCGGTGTGAAAAATCAGCCCTTTAATGAGGATCAATCTTTATTGGCCAGCCACCAATAAAGGCTTGCCAGTGAATTTTCTGAGATCGGTGAAAGCAGGTTGCGATAAATCAAGCTGAGCTGTCAGCACTAAAGGGCCCTGCGGCGCTGTCCAAAACAAAACTGACTTCGCCTGCGCGGCGCCAAATACGCTGGGCATCTTGGGCGCTCGTTCCGGCGCTGGGGGTGGGATGAGCATGGGGCGCCGCGAAGGCTTTGTGCGGATCATCGCAATAGTATCAAAATTGGGAAGTGTCGAAAACTTCGCATAATAACGCTCGTTATATTTTGGATTACGCGAATGGTAATATTTCACGGCCTTCATCCAAGATCCGGTTTCTTTATAGAGCTGCTCTAAATATTTGGCGGCATAAAGAGTGTTATGCTCAGGGCTTAACATTTCTGAAAAATTGTTAAAATATTTCGCATGCCATTTAATATTCAATTGCATGCAGCCCACATCCACATTCGTCTTGCCGGAATTTGATAATTTTGTAAGCAAGTCTAGAGCATCTGCTTTGCTGTTCAGAAAATACCCTTTGCCGCCATTGTTTAAAGTCCATGGCCAGCTCACAAATTTTTTATTGACCTTGCGGCCCGACTCTAGGCGCGCGATTTTCATCAGCACAGCTCGAGGAACCGTGCTCTCTTGCGCCGCAAGGGCGATGCTTTCATCGCAAATAGAGCTGTCCTCAAACGCTGCATAAAGCGATTGGGGCATGAAAAACACTATTAGGCTTACACAACCTGCGCGGATCAACTTCAACATTGCAGCTCCTTTCGCAAAAGAGTTGCAATTACCGGACCAAGTTTTCAGATCTACCTTATTTTAGAAAATCAAATAGCGATTGCGAATTAATCGTTGAATAGGTTTGCCGCGCCGCATCGCGGGTAACCATGATAGTTTGCAACTCGGTGATCAGCGTCTCAATATCTGCATCGCGTAGATCAGAAATTTCTGTTTGAATTGAGATGCTGCGATCCTGCAAAACGGTGTTTTGCGCATTGGCATTGTTGATCCTGGCGCCCACAATGGTGCGCGACAACGCAAAATGTTCAAGCAAGGCTTGAATGGCTGTACCTTGGCGCGACAAGGCCTGGTTTTGATCACTTAATTTGACAGCAACCTCATCATCCTCATTCAGAACATCGATATAATAACGCGGCTCTTTTTGTGCCAAATTATAACCTTCAATGGAAATATCTTCCAAAACAACATCCACTTCGGAAGATGGATCGGTTTTTGACAGGCTCAGAGTGCCATCACCATTATCCGTTGCTGTCAATCCCGTTCCGCTTGCATTTATCGCATCAACAAGCGCGGTAAAAGAGTCAGAGTTTATGTCTGCGCTTACCGTGGCACTGCCCTCGGGTCCGGTCAGAACCATCGACCAATTCTGGGGTTCTCGAGAGGCAGTGATGCGTAATTTCATCGCGCCAGAGACGGCATCTGCGGCTTCCGAGACAACCGTTAATTGCGCGCTGGTACTGCTGCTGGCAGGTACGCCGGTCTGCAAAACAACTAATTCCTCATCGCTGCTAGAGATTGAAAAAGCATTTTCTGCACCAGCTGTTGATGTTATTTGCAACGTTAACCCGCTGTCTTTTTGAACCAAATTGGCAGTCACATTGCTGATTGCATTTATTTCATCAATCAACCCCTGCAAAGTGTCATTACTGCCAGCAGTGATCGTGATCGTTGTCGGCGTGTCATTGATCGTAAACGTAAAATCACCTGAATGTATTCCCGTTGATGCAGCAAGGTTTTGCTGAGACTCACCCGTATCAAAATCAAACATCCCAACCATAGAGCTATTTGTCAGATCATAGGAGATAGACTGCGCGGTATCTGCGGAATTTGCCGAGTAAGATTGTTCAAACTGGCTGTCTGTTAGCAATGCATTTGCAAAACTATCTAAGATGTCAAAGCTGCTTTTGGTGCCGGTTCCATCCTTCACTTCCATGAATAAAGAGCTGCCATTCAAACTCGTCGGCAGTTTAACGCTTTCCGACACTTGCAATGTGTGGTCACCACCATCGCCGCGATAGCGCGTCTGGCCGTCTTCGTTTTGCACAAAAGGCGATTCCTCGGTTGAAAATCCGCCGTAAAGCGCGTCGCCATTATTATCTACCGAGTTCGCCAATCCCAGTAAACTTTCTTTAAACGTTAACACTTCGAGACGTACCGCCTGACGCTCAGCATCGGTCACCGTGGCGGTATTGGTGGCGATAAATTTTTCGTTCATCCGGGTTACCAAATTGCCCATTGTTTCCAATGTAGCATCCGCCAAACCCAAGCGCTCGTTTACTTTCTCAACATTTGACTGATATTGTTCAATACGCGATTGTAGTTCACTTCGCGCGGTCAGCGTTACTGCATCGATCGGGGCATCAGAAGATTTTGTGATCCGTGATCCGGTTGAAATCTGGGTGTTTAGCGATTGCAATCTATTTTCAATCACCTTGAATTGATCCAGCATTTGCGTGGCGAATAGTTTACTTGAAATAGTCATATTACCCTCACATTATGCCAATAATTGTATCAAATAGATCGCGCGCAGTTTGCAGAATTTGGGCTGCTGCCTTATAAGCCTGCTGCTGCTCCATAAGTTTTCCAGCTTCTTCATCCAGATTAACGCCTGCCAATTCATCCTCGGTCGCAATAGCCGCATCGCGGATCGCGGTGGCAGAGATATTCAGCAAACGTCCCGATTCCAGCTGAGATCCGACAGCCAAAGCAATCTGTCGGAAATCATCTTGAAAACTACTGCGCTCAGCCGAGGATCTGCTCAGCGCAATCATCGCGACCATATTACGCGCATCCCCAGCATTTGATCGGTTCAACGCGATGTCAAAATGATCATCCGTCGATCCAAAGCCGGCCAATTCAAATCGGTAATTATCGGCTTCAAACTCGACGACACCATTGGTGAAACGGGTTGCCATTGACGTTCCCGTTTCGACATCAATCAACTCAACGCGCCCTGCGTCAGCATCAACCACTTTAACCCGGTAATCTTTCTGCGCTTTTGCATCCTCTTCGGTGCTCATCTCAAAGCTTGAGGCCAGCCGCTTGGCGCCTTCGGAATCGAGTAAAACGATAAAATCCTCATTGGGTAATCCGCTCATCGACAGCACTTGCCCTGGCAAATTTCCTACCTCGAGCGTTACACCCGATGGATTGCCGTTCATCGACACTGTTTGAAGCCCTGTTTCGGTTTGTTCTACAGAGAAATCCGCCGCGCGAAACCCAAACGCAGCGGCATTTGTACTGGGCTTGATGCGCATTGGGCCTTGTTTTACCTCTGCGTTATCATAATAGGCCATTTCTAACGTAATATTGTGTGCGTTTGCTTCCGTTGTAATCGACGGCGTAACCAATGAATTGTTGGAAGAGATAGATAAAACGTCGCCGCTGCGGCTGACAGAAATCTGCACTTCAGTTTCTCCAACCATCACATCGAAAGTTTTCGTCTCCCCATCGGCCAATTCCGTAAGGCCGCTAAAGCTAATTCCTTTTAAATCCGCGACAACAGTTGTTTCCGTACTCGCCAATCCGAACTCGGTTAAATCCCCACCATCAAGCAATTGCAAACTGGTGCCATTTAGAACCCCGTCTGCAACATTAATAGAAAAGTAATCATTTCCGTCATCGCCGGTTTGGATTTCAGCAAACACCCGACCCGCCTCCGGCCCGCTCACCACAAACTCTCCTGCGACATACTGAACATCATATTGAGACGCCCCAACCAAAACAGACACTTGGCTGCCCTCGCTGGGCAATGTGGATAAAGCCGCCCCGGTTAAAGATGGCAGACCAGCCGTAGATCTTAAATCAGACACTAAAGTTTCGGAAATAGAGGCGAGTGAAACGTCGATCAATGCGTTTGTATTTACAGAGAATTCAGTTGCAGTTTCCGATCCGTTCAAACGGGCAGATAGTGTAAAGCTTGTGTTGGAGGCTGCTAAGCGCAGCCCATCTGGACTGACTTGCGGCACTAGAATATCGGGGTCAACTTCAATCGATATATCGCTGATCGATCCCCCTGCGGTCAAGTCAACACGAACACCTCCCTCTTCTTTCGACAGTGTTTGCGAGTTGGCAGTCACAGCAGCATCAAGGCTTGATGTCACCTTGAAAGCGCGCGGCGAACGTAAGCTTAACGACCCGACAATTTTAGTATCCGCGTTTAAAGCGGTTTCACTTGAAAGTTCAGAAAAGTTCTGGTCAAGCGAATTCACCGTTAACAGTTCACCCTCCGGATTTGTGATAGAAATATCTAACCCATCGGATTGCACCAATACGATGCGAGAGCCATCCTGCGAAACTTCAGCGGTGATTCCCGTTTGTTCGCTTCGTTGATTAATCTTAGCCACCAAAGGAGACAAATTTGACTCCCCGAAAACACCAGAAATTGAAACCGGGCTTGAATTTCCAGACGAAAGTTCAAAAGAGATATCTCCAGAAATTGAAGCGCTATCATCGAGCCTTAAAGACGCATAGGTTTTCGCTTCTGCGACAAACCCAAAAGCTTCTAATTTGATATTGATATCATCAGCGATGGTTTTCATATTGACGCCGGAATCCACGGCAATATCGACATTTACAACACCGTCTGCCGTGTCAGTTCCCAATCCAGACGCGCTCATAGTGGTGGTTTCGAACGTTAACGTTTGCGCAGAGATTGGGTTGAAAATTGTTCCCTGCTGGATCAAAGACCCCAAGGATCCACCGGTCAGAATACTGGCGGCGCTTTCAACCGTTGAATAGCCACCCGGCAGCATGTTATTGATCTTGGCACCGCGATACCCGACCCCATCTGTTGGGTTTAAGTAATCGGCACGATATTCAGCCTCTGACGCAAAACCGTTGGTTTCAGTAAGAAAAATATGGGCCTCACTGATTGACAATGGGACGCCGGCGACCTGCCGCCCTTCACGTGTGAACACCCGGAAGCCGGAAGCCGTTTCAGCTGCTTTTACAACCGCATTTGTCTCACTGATTTGACCATCAACTTCAACTTTGACCTGCCCGGAGGTAAAGGCAGTGTTGCCCGTAAGCTTTAAACCACCCTCAAACCCTGAGGCAAATAAACCAAGATCCCGCAGGCTTACCGAATTCACATCCTCTAATGCTATACCTGCCTCATTCGGTGTGGTGAACGTTAAAAAGCCTTTGTTCAGATATTCCGCCAGATGTGCCTTATCCCGCAAATTTTCGCGCAATTCATCCGAGATTGAGGCTTCATAACTATTGCCGCTGAGAACAAAAGAAAAACTGTTTAATTCTCTTAATTCGTTAAAATTCAAGGTCAAAGACGGGTCTTGTCCAAACGATGCCAGCTCTAAATTTTTAATCCCGGCGGGTATATAGGCGACAGCACCGCCATTTAAAAATTCTGAGTACGAAACCGGAGAAAGAGAATTATTTGTCACATCCGTAAGCGAGGCAAGCGGTGGCGCTTTCATTTCGATCGCTGAGCTGGACATTATGGCTGCGCCCGCATTGGCGCTATTTGGTGTTATAACAAAATTTGATGCCGCAGCGATTTGTCGTCCATCGGTTAATAAAAAAGAGAGTCGGTCCGCTTCACCATCTGCTTTTGTAAGCCGAAAACTATCACCATCCTGAGCTGGGTTCCCAACCTTGACAATCACGCCATCTAAATCAATTTGCGAGCGCCCGGTTCCCATCACATCATTGTTTTGACCATAAGCTGTCCAAAAACCCGAACGCTCATCAAAACGAAAGGTCGCATTTTCAACCAAGTCAACCTGTCCTGGCACCGTCAGCACGCTAATATCAAGATCTTGGCTGTTTTTCAGATCAGGCGCTACGTCAAATTGCCGCGCTGTAAACATCGAACGCCCAAATTCACCGTCATAATCAATACCATTGCCATGGGCCGAATTAAGCTCTCTGACCAAACGATCAGCAAGAGCATCCACTTGAGAATGCGTATCTTGAATTACGGATAAGGCGGTCGACAGCCCTTTGAGCCCGCCATCATCAAGCGTTTTCACAACCCGTGAGGTGCCGATCTTATAACTCACGCCATTCTCATCGCCCTGTATTGGCTGGATCTTATAGGAGGTTTCTCCCTCCAACAGCACCGGCCCAGTAGAATGCTCTCCTAATCTTATATTGACATCAAACCGTGGGCTATAATTGACCGTTATCCTCACCTTTTGAGAAATTTCTGAAATTAAGCGATCGCGCTCATCCATCAGGGCATTCGGTGGTGAAGCCCCTAAATTCGAGGACCGTAATTTACCATTCACAGACGCCAACGATTCCACAAGCCGGTTCACCTCGTTCACTTCTTGATCAATCGTACCGGAAATCTGAGTTTCTAAATCCCGTAAAACAAAAGCTGTTACGTTAAAGGCGTTGGCCAAGCCATTGCCTCGCTCGATGGCCGCGGCGCGCGGCGCCAAATCACCGGGGCTTGCCTCAACATCCGATAGGGTGCGGAAAAATTCAGTAATCTGCGAGGATAAATCACCCTCGCCGGGCAAAATGGCATTTTCCAACCGTTCCATAGACTCCACAAAGGTTTGTGACGATTGGAACCGGCTTTCCGATGAATTGGAGCTTGAGGCTAAAAAAACATTATAGGCGCGGCGCACCTCGCCCAAGTTAACGCCCAAACCGATTTGAGAAGTGATCGAGGTAAGCTCACTTTGACTGCCTGAAACCTCGGTCAAATCAGCACTGCGCTTGCGATACCCTTCCGTATTCACATTCGCGATGTTTTGACCGGTCACATTCAGCGCTTGCCGTTGCGCCTGAACTGCCGATTTGCCTATGTCAAATAAGCTTGCCAACCAACTCTACCCCGTTACTTGCGTTCGAACTGTTGAACAAGCGCCTCAGCAATTCCCAGACTGTTACGTTTTGAAATTGTTTGCGAAAACTCTTGATCCATCATCTCTAAGAACGGCTGCGTTCCAGAGTTGCTTAGAATATCGTCCGACAATTTCGCTGCCCGGCTGGTTTTCATCAATTCGTTGACAAAAATCGCTTCAAATTGTTGCGCGACCTCTTCCAAAGAGGATCTGCGGTCAATACGCTCAAGCGCCGAGGGCTCTGCCCTGGCGCTGTGCGAAACAAATGCTCTGACTTCATCCACCATCGTGTTTCCTAAATAATAATCAACTGCGCGCGAAGCGCGCCAGAAACCTTCAACGCTTCCAATATGGCCACCAAATCAGACGGCGTTGCGCCAACGGCATTGATCGCATCGACGATATCTGTCAGCTGAATACCCGGATCAAACACAAAGGCTTTGGCCATTTTTTCTTCTGCATCTACAGCACTATCCGGGGTCACAATGGGCGCGGCCGGCGTGGCCACAACGCCTGCATCATTGGCAATCACATTGGTCTGGGTTTGCACGTTTGGATCTTCGGTCACGCGCACGGTCAAGCTGCCATGGGTGATAGCAGCCGGCGTTACACGCACATTCCCATTGATGATGATTGTACCCGTTCGAGAGTTTACAATCACCTGCGCGGGCGGTCTGGCAGGTTCCACTTCAACGTTTTCAAGCAGGCTAACAAAAGATACACGCTGCGTCGGATCCGCTGGCGCTTGCACGCGAATGGAGGAGCCATCAATCGGAACGGCCGTTCCCTGCCCAAAAATATCATCCACCGCGCGTGACACCGCGCTGGCGGTTGAAAAATCACTGCGGTGAAGGTTTAAAATCAAAAACTCGTTTTCCAAGAAAGGTGTCTCGACCATTTTTTCAACAGTCGCCCCCTGGGGAACCCGGCCAACCGTGGGAATATTAACGGTTAATGATGATCCATCGGCCGCAGCAACGCCCAACCCCCCGACAGCCAGATTTCCCTGCGCAATCGCGTATGTTTGCCCATCTGCACCCAAAAGCGGTGTCATCAAAAGCGTTCCACCTCGCAACGATTCTGATGCGCCCAGCGCCGAAACGGTGACATCAAGCGTTTGTCCAGGTTTGATAAACGGAGCCAAATCGGCCGTTACCATCACCGCCGCTGCGTTAGCCCCCGACAAACCAGAAGTGTCCGTTGACATGCCAAAACGCGACAGCATGGCCTGCATAGATTGCAAGGTGATCCCCAAATTGGCATCGCCCGTTCCCGATAAACCGACAACCAAACCATATCCAACCAATTGATTGTTGCGCACCCCGGCCAAATTGGCCAAATCTTTTATACGGTCCGCATAGGCTAGGCTGGCCAGTCCTGAAAGCCAAAAGCAGAATGCAAAATTAACCAAAAGTCTCATTGTTTATCCTACTTAAATTGGTGAAACGACGCTGAAGACCTTTGAAAGCCAGCCCTTTTTAGACGTATCCGCCAATTCGCCCGCGCCAATATAGGTTATTTCGGCATTGGCAAGGCGGTTAGAGTTCACGATATTTCCGTTGCCAATATCTTGCGGTCGGACAATCCCCTTAACGCGCACATACTCATCGCCATTATTCAGCGTCAGCTTTTTCTGGCCCAAAATTTCCAGATTTCCATTTTGGTACAGCCGCACGACCGAGGCCGATACCAATCCCGTTACAGCATTGGACTGAGAGGCCGACCCGGAGCCTGTAAAGGCTTGCGTGGTGCCCAACCCGTAATCTGCTGATGCAGCATTGGGGAATATGCCTTTTGGCAATGTGACACCGAAGCTGTCATCTTTGCCGCTCGTCGCAGATTGCGATTTGGTGGCCTGAAAGCTTTCATTCAATGAAATGGTAAGGATATCGCCAACTTTTGAGGCTTTGCGTTCCGAGGCAAATAAGCCCTGCGCATTGCCATCAAAAATCGCTCCATCAGCCACCTGAGCGGTTTCGGTTTCTTCTGGAAACACCGGCGCGAACTCATCGCTGGCCAATTCTTCAACATAGGTCGAACATGCCGACAAACTGATGCAAAACAGAACCGAAAAAAGAGTGATGATGCGCATTTTATGTCAGCCTATAGATTATTTGAGATATATTTCATCATCTCATCCGCTGCGGTGATCGACTTTGAACTCACCTCATAAGCGCGCTGCGTTTCAATCATCTCGACCAATTGCTGCACAACATTCACATTCGAACTTTCCAACGACCCCTGCACCAGTTTACCGCGGCCTTCCGTGAAGGGAACTCCGATTGCGGGCGCGCCGCTGGCTGCCGTTTCGACCAAAAAGTTTTCACCCAAAGCTTTCAAGCCACGCGGATTGGCAAAACCTGCCAAAGTAATTTGGCCCAATTCGCTAGGCACTGCCTCACCAGCCAATAAAGCGGTAACCAGCCCATCTTGCGAAATATTGATTTGCGAAGATCCAGAAGGGATAGTGATTTGAGGTTGCAGCACATAGCCACTGGATGTGGTCATCAAACCATCTGCGTTTCGCGAAAAAGTACCGTTACGCGTATATCCAATATTCCCATCAGGCATAAGAATTTGAAAGAACCCGTCGCCATCAACGGCCACATCCAAAGCGTTATCTGTGGTAATCATACTGCCCTGAGAGAATTTTTTCTCGGTGCTGACCGCACGCACACCCGTGCCAAGCGCCAAGGAAGATGTCAGCGCCGTATCTTCAGAGGTTTGATCACCGCCAGAGCGTGATATTTGATAAAGCAAGCTTTCAAAATTCACCCGGTCACTTTTAAAACCAACAGTATTCACGTTGGCAAGATTGTTTGAAATCACTTGCATCCGAGTTTGCTGCGCGGTCAAACCGGTTTTCGCGACATACATTGCTGAAGAAGACATTTTGGCACCTCTCTTTTGCAACCAGTGATGCAAATGATGTGCCAAGATTTGAAATAGGCGGCGTTTATTGAAATTAATCGAAGCGTTAACTTTCAAACAGGCATAGGCGGCGCTAAACTATAGGCTTGCCCTGCAGAACAGCTTTCTTAAGTGCCCGGAAGGCGCATAATGCGCGTGGTTGCTTCGTCTAGGTTCTTAGCTTCTTTGATAAACTTGACGTTCAGCTCAAAATATCGCTGGCCCTCAATATTTGCCAAAAGCGCGTCTAAGGCTGTTGCGTTGCTGCCTTCCAAAAAACCTTGCGCAACTTCGGCGCGCTGATCCGCAACCGGCATTTCATTTTTATTATACGGGCGAATATAGCCATCTATCGATTTTACCAATTGCGCGTCTTCGGCCAATGTCGTCCCTAAGATCGCAATTTGTTGCCGCGTTCCGTCTGGTGCATCAAGCGGCTCGATCAAAACAACGCCCGACTCGTCAATGATCAAATCGCGATTTTGCGGCACGTTGATCTTATTCATATTATTATCGAGCATGTAGTTGCCGGCACCATCGGTCAAAAACCGATCTGCGGTTATGGCGAAATCACCGCGCCTTGATAACGCGATATCAGCACCGTTTTTCGGTTCGATAAAAAAATACCCTTGATCACGAATGGCAAAATCCATCCGCTCATCCGTGCGTTGGATTGCGCCGTTTTGCGACGAAAACAACGTTTCCTGGCTGGCCTGAGCGAAATATCGGCTTTGATATTGGTCCATATTGGCCAAAAAGGTACTTGCGCGCACAGTTGACAGATCTTTTTTGAAACCTGGCACGTTTAAATTTGCCAGGTTTTGCGCGTTTACCCTTTGGTCAAAGCGTGAATTCGAAAGAGAATTCAACGCTGTATATATCATCCGATCCATATCAGACCCCTGCTATGCCCACCTTAGCCTTACGAACGAATATTAATGATCGCCTGCGTCAGCTGGGTCGAGGTTTCAATCGCTTTTGACGAAGCTTGGAAGTTTCGTTGCGCTGTGATCAAGTTCACCAGCTCTTCGGTAATATCCACGTTTGAGCGTTCCAAAGAACCTGATTGAATAGCGCCAAAACCTTCTGCACCCGCTTCCCCGAAGGTCGGCGTACCAGAGGTGGCCGTTTCAACAAAGGTCGCGTTCCCAACCTGTTTCAAACCGTTTTGGTTGTTGAAATTCGCAAGAACGATTTTACCCAAGGGTCGGTTTTCACCGTTGGTATAGTTGGCGCGCAACAAACCGGTCGCGTCAATATCCAAACCATCCAATCTACCAGAGGTAAAACCATCCTGCTCAAGGTTGTTCACAGCAAAGGGCTGTGAAAGCTGCGTTGAAGCACTGTAATCCACATCTAGCGAGATTGAGAAACCGGCCGCCTGTTGTTCGTAATGAACACGGTTCAGCGGGCTGATTATTTGACCGGTTTTATCAAAGGTTAATTCGCCTTCATCGATATAAAGAGGATAGTAATCGGTCACCAAGTTATCGGGTGGTGTTTCCACGATTTCGCCTGCCGCGTTCACATAAAGCGGCACACCTGCATCATTGGTTGCTTGCACTAAGTTTACAATTGTGGGAACCGAACCAACACCCAAAGGCACATCATCTAGGCCCAATTTTGCAGCCCCTTTAACCTTGATCGTAGATTGATCACCCGTTGTGCCCGTCGTGAAAACAAAATTGTTTGTATCCGCTTGATACTTTACAGTAACACCACCTACAACTTCGCCTGTCTCGGTATCAGAAATCTGGTTAATTCTCGTTTGCAATTCTGCTGCAAGGGTCGAGCCAACATAATTTCCTGAGGGGACTTCGATAATACCGCTAATACCATTTACAGACACGTTGAAAACATTCGCGTTACCAGCAGATGATAAGTTAAAGATTTCGTTAAGGGGCTCTGTCGCTGGAGCTCCGATCGCCCGCGCCGGATCCGAAGCCAATCCTCGGGCTGTTTCAAAAACCGTATCGTTTTTACTGGCTCCGACCCCCATCAGGCCATTATCTCCGGTACCCATATATCTGGTAGCCGTATCAAAACTGGCGTTCACAACACTGCCGTCAGTTTCGCTTATAGCATATCGCCCAACCTGAATATTTGAGGCATTTTGGTCAGTATTCACTCCGAGAGCGCCATCTGCAGAAATTGTTTCTCCTGTTGTACCACTCAGGAAAGTAAATGTTTTAGTGTCACTGTTATAGGCAACACTTGCACCAAATCTTTTGGCGTTAATCTGCATCTCGCCACCATCGGCTACGAAAGATTCAGCAGAAATCACCGCCGTCGAACTGATTTCGGTTTGTGGAGAAGAATCTGAAGCTGGGATACCGAGATTGTTTGTTCCATCCGCATCAGATGCACCATAGACTTTAAAGGCCCGGAAGTTTGAATCAGTTCCTGGTCCAATCGCCGTGTGGTTTACACCAAACTGGAAGCGCTGATTCACAGCATCATAGCTTACCTTGATAGGTGGATTTTTCTCATCAACCCAAACGGTTGCATTTGAAAAATTACCAGCGTCCAAACCGAGACTCGCCAGAGAGGAGGAACCGCCCAGGCTTTCGGAAGACAAACCAGAGAAAACTTCATCATGTGAAATGAATTTCGCGGTTCCGGATGTGGACTTGGTAGCGGTATTTACAGCAGTGAATGTGCTTCCGGCAGCATAATCAATATTATTGTGCGTTATAGTGCCAGACACTACCTTATAAGTCTTACCTGCAACAACGTTATCGGATGAATCGGTCGTCGAAGAAATAGTTGGCTTGACACGTCCAGTGCCAGCAAGGGTTGTCACATTTGAATCCGTAGTAAAGATGGTTCCAAGTGTCGTACTTCCATCATTGCCATCGGCTTGAAATGAGCTTGTGCTGGTTATGGTCGAAAAGTCAGAAGTCCCAACTGAAGTGACGTAATATTCTGTAGAAGCCGAGAGTGCATTGGTACCTGAAACGTTTATCGCGCCTACATCTGCATGATTATGTTTGTAACCATGGGTTGCATCGCTTGTTTCTCGCAGTACTATTTTCTTATTATTATAACTATTTACAGCCCCTTGGGGGTTCAAACTTTCGCCTTCAAAAAACGCTTCAACGTCAGAAGACTCATCACTCAGAATATAGGCTTCTAAAAATGTATCTCCTGATGTGGCAGTACCCTGGGTAAGTGTGAAACCCCCATCGGGAAAACCCTCACCAGTCGTGTTGATCGTGATCGAATTATTACTGTCGATGCTCAAAATCGTAAGGTCGCGGCCGTTGATGATGGAATTTTGATTTTCAAAATTCCCAGCTAAACGCACCACTTCTCCGACAGTAAAATTACTGGTGTCATCTACATCAATGGTTAGCAAGTTGTTAGATGAATCATACACAATCGTACCACCTGTTTCTACTGCGTCTTTGTTATCGAAAACAGCAAGATCAGGTTTTTTATCATAATATGAATAGGCTAAATGCCTTTCAGCAGAAGGTGACTCGCTAGCATAATCAAACGTTATGACGTCTGTTTTCTCGTATACTGTGTCCATTTGCGCGCCGCTTGACCTTGTAAATAGGTTCGCGTTGACGCCCAAATCTCCGGTGCCATTAATAACATAATCATTCATTGTATCGATAACACGAACCTGAGCGTGGGCAAGAAACTCTTCTCTTGTAAAGTCAGGAGACGAACCGCTCGTATCAATTCCAACTTGTTCCGTTACATATGATGCAGACAGCAAATCTACAGACACAGGGGTCGACAAACCGCTCAGCGTGCCGTCTCCAGTATTTAATGTATAGAAATCAACGGTTAAAGTATCATCAACGTTTGAACGAACTTGAAGTTTATTATCGTCGCCATAGGCATCATTGATAGCACGCTGCACTTCTGCTGCAAGCTGCGTCGCATTGTAAAATCCTGGGCGCAAATCGATGCTGACGGGAACATCGCCATCATCAACATTGACTAACAGAAAGTCTTTTCCCCAAAAAATAGAACTGTCCGCGTTTCCAGCCTCTCGGGTTGCGTTGAACATCATCGGGTCATTGGTGATCTGAATAAGCTTGTTCCCTTCTTCGCCAAAATCGAAGCTGGTTTGAGACCCAGTTAATTTTGCAGGCTGGGATGGAATGCTTTCGTTTAGATCATCTTTACGATAGAGGGCCGAACCTTTTCCTTCCGAAAAGTAGTTATCATCAGGGATGTTCGCCACAGTTGTTTCATTCCCAAATCGATCAATGTAAATTTGCTCATTGTTATCGTTCACCGAAGCCACCAGATCGGGGTTGATCACGGTTTCATCGATCACCAGGCGCGTATCATATTTGTTGGTCGGATCATCCGCCGTGGCAGCTTGCGTTTTGATGAAATATACGGTCGCAATCGTGGGGTTACCCAAATCATCAAAGATGGTCAGCGAGGTTGAGTTTGTGAAGCTTTCAGGGTCGGAGCTGCTAAATTGATATCCATCGGCAAATTTTGGATTGTCGGTAATCACTGGTGCATCCGCAGGCAAGTTGATCGCGAGATCAATGTTACTTGTCGCTTTTGGTTCACCCGAGGTCACCGGCAATTGCAAGGGCACCGCGTCATTGATGGTTTTCGATGTCACAGATCCATCTTCGTTCACCGGATAGGTCAGCAAGAACTGCCCTGTTGAATCAACAACGTTTCGGTTGTTATCCACGTTAAAAGAACCGTTTCGGGTATAAACCACCTGGCTTGATGTTAACGAGGGTTTCAACGCAAAGAACCCCTGGCCAGAAATCGCCAAGTCAAGCGCGTTTAATGACGCGGCAATGTTACCTTGGGTAAACTGTTGTTTAACACCTTTCAAGATCGAGCCAGAACCAATCGATGAAGAAGAGTTCTGCAATGGAGACGTCGCGAAGATATCCCCAAATTCAGCCCGGCTTCGCTTAAAGCCGGTGGTTCCGACGTTCGCAATGTTGTTTGAGGTAGCGGCAATATCAGCCTGCGATCCATTCAATCCGGTAAGTGCGGTATAAAACGACATCTGTTAGTCTCCCTTAACCCTGGTAACGTCTTCGATTACATCCGATACCGCAGAACATTTGCGGCATCGATGGTTTGATTATTCTCTAATTCAAGATTGGTGGCGCCGGTGTCTTTGTTCAGCTCGGCCCCAATCACTTTGGCGAATAGGTTTGGCTGTAGGCTTTCCATGCCTTCGCCATAATTCACCATCACATCCACACGGATGTTTTTATTGCCATCCCGATAGGCTTGCGGCAGGTCGGTCCATTGGAAGCCAATCATTCCAGAAGCTTGTGGTCCCATTGTTTGCTCTTCAAGCAATTCATTGGTGGCAGCGTCATAAAAATTCACCCGCGTATCAACCGCGGTTTTATCCAGCTCGAACACCCCGTGTAATTCGCCATTTGCATCGGCTGAGGCCATGTCACCGGGCACCAAAACCGAATGGCCCATCACGTTCGAAATCGAGGCAACGCGAAGTTGTTGAACCTCTGCGGCCATGGCTTTCATCGAGCTGGCCATTTCCTCAATACCAGTCACGGTCGAGAACTGAGCCATCTGCGCGATGAAATCGCCATTATCCATTGGAGCCATTGGATCCTGATTTTGCAATTGGGCTGTCATCAGGGTCAGAAAATCTTCTTGCCCCAATTTATCACTGGATTCGTTTACAACATCGCTAGCGCTCTTAATGCCCAGCTTGTCGAGGATCTCTTTTTGCGTTTGCGCGCTTGGGTTATTGCCGATTTCCATCATTTACACTCCAGCTTATTTGCCCATATCGATCGTACGCATCATCAAGGCGCGCATAGTCGATAGAACTTCCAAATTATTTTGATATAGCCGACTGGCTTCCATCATCTCGACCATTTCTTCATCCGAATTGATCGGTGCTTTATACACAAAGCCATCTGCATCCGCGCTCGGGTGACCTGGTTCATAAAGCTTTTCTGCTTCACGCTCTAACGCGATAATTTCATCGGCGGTAACGCTTGCCATCCCATCATTTTCATATTGATCGCTAAAAACAGTTTCAAAAACCGGACGGATTGGTTTGAAAGCTTCTTCAGGCGTGCTTGCCTTGCTTTCCATATTGGCTAGGTTTGAAGCAATCGTATTCAGGCGCACCATCTGCGCGCCCATCGACTGACCTACAACGTCAAATATGTTTTTAATATTGCTCATCATTCGCCCTTTATCGCCGTCATCAAGCCACTAAGCCGCTTGTTGAGAAAGTTAAGAGACGAGATGTATCGCAAAGAATTTTCCGAAAACTCCATCTGCTCAACCGCCATTTCTACCGTGTTGCCATCGGCAGATGGATTCATTGATTGACGAAACTTGAGCTTCTCAGAGGAGGCCGCACCGCTGAAACCAAAATGCTGTTCATACGACCTTTTCAGCGTACCTTCACCCGCTTTGGCCTTTAAAACCTGTTCAAAATCGATATCACGCGCCTTGAAACCCGGCGTTGCCGCATTGGCTATGTTTGAACCAATGATCATGTTCCGACGATCGCGCAGTTTAAGCGCATCGGCGTTGAAGCTAATATAATCCTTGAGAACTTGCATATTCTAACGTACGTTCCTGCCAAACTTTGTTTCAGGAAGAAACTTGCAAGTATTGTGCCAAAATGGAGATGTTGGTTATGGCCAAGCCCCGGCAGCCCGCAAAAAAAACCGCCCCAAAGTCAAAAAAAGCTTCGGCAGGGACGCCCGACGTTGATTTGGGGAAACTGCTGGCAGAAAAACTAAGCAAGCAGCCTTTGGGAAAATCCCTTTCAGTTCTGGAACAAATTTACCAAGATATTGACGATCTTACGATGCGCTTGGATCTGTTGATCTACCGTATCCAAATCTTGAAAAAGCGAACTCTGGGGCTAAAACGCGGTGAGTTTATAGATATGGGCGAAGTGCTCAATCTATTAGAAGGCACCGAGAGCAATCTGACAGCAAAAGCAAACCTGATGGCAAAAGCCGCCGGCGATACAGTTAAAGAAGCACCAGAAGCACCAGAGGATACACCCGTTGAATGGGTGAAGCTTAAACTTCTTAAGGAAACCGAAATTAACGGTATAAAGCTTTCCGCTGAGTCGACAGTTGCCGTTGAACAAATAGCTGCAAAAAAACTTATCGAGGATGGCATGGCCGAGGCGGTCGAAGAGCCCGCGGAAGAAACTGCATAAAATGCACCTAGCGCGATGAAATCTTTTTTGACATTAGCGGTTATCCTCTCTGTTGCCATTGGCGTATTTTACGCCGTGACCTCATCCAACCTGCTGGTGCGCTATTCTTATGACGTATATGCCTGCGCATCGCCATCTGGAGAAACCATTGAACTGACATTTAACGATATCAAAATCGGCGAGAACGTCGTTCTCACCAACGCAAATGGCGAAAGCACGCTTGAAATTTTACAAGCAACCCAAGAAACCGTGATGTTCAAAAAACAAAGCGAGACCTTTACGCTTGAGCGCGTAGAGAAGCGGTTGCTGCGCGAACTAGACGCGCTGGTGTCAATTTTATATTGTGACGTTTCAAGTTTTCGGATGTAAACTAAACAAAACTTCAATTTCTCCGTTAACAAACTAAAGCGAGGGAAGATCAAGTGGCAAGCACAGGCAGCTCGACATCTGGCACCACCACCACTGGCAGTGAGATCATATCCAGTGTCAACCAATCTGGTTCGGGCATTAATCTAAAAAGCTTGGTGACGGGGTTGGTCAATGCGGAAACTTCCGTTGCGCAATCGCAGATTACCAAAAAGGTTGAAAGCACGAACCTTGCGATCTCGGCCTTTGGAACATTGACATCAAAGCTCGACACCTTGAACACCGAGCTGACCACGTTGAAAAGCAATACAGCGCGCTCAGTCGCTAGTTCAAATACCGCCGTTATCCTATCTGTCACAGATGAAACGATCGCAAACGATGTGTATTCTGAAATTGAAGTCTCAGCGCTGGCAGCCGGTCAAGTCACAACCTTTGACTTGACGCATGCGTCCTTGCTCAATTCAGGGTCGCTTAGCGCCTCAAGCACAATCGACACTGGCACAATAAGTCTTACAATCAACGGGAGCAGTACAAATATTACCATTGGCTCATCCAATAATACGCTGCAAGATTTGGTAGATGAAATTAACGCAATCACTGGCATGCAAGCCACGTTGGTCGATCAAACCGGCAGCGGCGGGTTGGCCCTGATCTTACGCTCAGACACTGGAACAGCGAACGCTTTTTCACTGAGCAGCTCAGATGGGTTACAAGAGTTCAACACGTCCGGATCCGATGCGAGTTCAAGCCCAATAACACTGACCCAAGCGGCTGCGGATGCCGCCTTTACGGTGGATGGATTATCTGTGACGCGCTCGTCAAATTCGGTCACCGATTTGTTTGGCGGATATCAGCTGGATCTGACGGCCGTGACATCAGATGCCGTAACCATTGCATCATCGTTAGAAACAGACGATGCCAGCACGCGGATGCAAAGCTTTCTAGACAGCCTGAACACTATTAAATCATTCCTCACCGAAGAAACAAAACGCGGCCTAAATGGCGCAGAGCCGGGGGTGTTGGCCGGCGATGTAACAGCCCAATCCATCCTGCGTAAATTATCTTCATTGACCACAACGGCAATCACAGGGTTTGGTGGCACGGATTATTATCTGGCAAATTTGGGTGTGCAAACCGAAAGAGATGGCAGCCTCTCTTTAGATGAAGATGCGTTTGAAGCCGCGATCACCGCCAATCCAGACATCTTGGATGTGGTGTTTTCGTCAAAATATTCTTCCAGTATTGCAAATCTGACAGCCAGCGGGATCAGCGCTTACCCGCCCGAGGCAGGGGCCTATAGTTTTGCCTATTCAAGCGGCAGCACGGCCACCTTAAACGGGGAAACCTTAACCGCAGTTACGAATGGCGATAGCCAAAAAGTGTTCACCGGCACCACTGGCGATGCGGATAATCTCAGCGTCACGCTGGTTACCGATACCGCAACAAGCGGAACAGTATATTACGGACGAAGCTTGATCGACACGCTGCAGGATTATGTCACATCTCTCACCGCCTCTTCGGGTGATATTAAAACCCGCACCAACGCGCTAAATGAAGACATATCAACCTTTGCGGATGATCAAAGCGATCTAGATGCAAAAATCGAGGCATTGACCAATGATTATAACACCAAATTCGGATCAATGGAGGCCATGGTAACGCAGCTCAATAAAACCGGCGAATATCTAACGTCTATGATGGATGCATGGAATAAGAAAGACTAGAGTTGCCAGAGGCTTCCCCAGTTTTGCCCAATTTACATGCTGTGTTGCCTTTTTAAACCTTGTAACGCTGTTGAGATAAAAGTTCAGCGCTGGGTTTTAAAAAACTCCGCTTAACATGAGGTGCCGATTAACCCACAGACGATTGTGGCGCCACAAACCCTTAATAGGGTCGGGATTTAGTAAAGCATTAGGTCTTGCGCATTATGAAGTATCACCGCGCCCAAAATTCGGCGCATCTGTATCTTGACCGGCTTCGATTATACCGCGTCGAATTTCTCGGGTTCGGGTAAAATACGCGTGTAAATGATCACCATCTTCGGTTCGAATAGCCCTTTGAAGCGCAAATAACTCTTCTGTGAAGCGGCCAAGGATCTCAAGCGTCGCCTCTTTATTGCTTAAAAACACATCCCGCCACATCGTTGGATCAGAGGCTGCAATGCGCGTGAAATCGCGAAATCCCGCAGCTGAATATTTAATCACCTCGCTATCGGTGACGCGGCCCAAATCATCCGCCACACCCACCATCGTATAGGCGATAAGATGCGGCGTATGGCTGGTAACGGCCAAAACGCGATCGTGATGATCGGCATCCATAAAATCAACGTTAGACCCCATCGCAAGCCATAAGCGATGTAGCGCATCAACAGCCTCTTTGCTGCTATTCTCACTAGGCACGATTAAACACCAGCGATTGTCAAACAAACTGGCAAATCCGCTTTCAGGGCCCGAATGTTCGGTGCCGGCCAAAGGATGCGCAGGCACAAACTCAACCCCATCCGGCACATGCGGCATCACCGCATCAATCACCGCCCGCTTTACCGACCCCACATCGCTTAACGTGGCCCCTGGCTTTAACGAAGGTGCAATCTCGGCCACCACATCGCCCATAATGCCGACGGGCACGCAGAGCACCACCAAATCTGCAGTTTCAACCGCTTCACTGGCGCTGTCATAGACGCGATCGCACAAGCCGATGCGGCGCGCTGTCTCGCGGGTTTTTTCAGATCGGGCATAGCCCACCACCTCACCGACAACGCCGCTGCGCTTTATCGACCAATACATCGAAGAGGCAATCAATCCCAAGCCGATCAAAGCCACGCGCTGATAGATTTGGCTCATGACACGGCCCCTTTAAACTGAGTAATTGCCTCTGCAACGCGCTGACAAGCGGCTTCATCACCAATTGAAATCCGCAAGCAATTGGGCAATTTATATCCTGCCACCCCGCGCACAATCAGGCCTTGCGATTTCAAATAGCGGTCGCAGTCTTCCGCCTCTGACCGCGACTGAAACCGCGCCAGAATAAAATTGGCTAAGGAGCGATCAGAAGGAACGCCTTGCGCGTCTAAAGCCTGCGCCAACCATGCGCGCAAACGGTTGTTTTCATCGCGGCATTTTTGAACATAGGCTTGATCTTTGACCGCGGCTTCAGCCGCCGCCAATGCCGGCGCGGATAAGTTGAAAGGACCGCGGATCCGCGACAGGGTTTCAATCACAAAATCGGCACCATATCCCCATCCCACGCGCAGCCCGCCAAGCCCGTAAAGCTTAGAAAAGGTCCGGGTCATAAACACATTCTCATGCGCCTCAACAAGCTTTGCGCCGCCGTCAAACCCCTCAATATATTCGACATAGGCGCCATCCAGCACGCAAAGCACATGCGCCGGAAGCCCCTCTACCAGACGCTGTATTTCGCGATCCGCCACCATCGTGCCGGTTGGATTATTGGGGTTGGCCAGAAACACCAAGCGCGTACGCTCGCTGCAGGCCGCCAATATTGCGTCAACATCCGTGTGACGATCGCGCTCGGGCACCTCAACCGGCGTGGCTCCAGCGGCCAAGGCAGAAATACGATACATCGCAAACCCGTGTTCGGTATGGATCACTTCATCGCCCGGCCCAGCAAATGCTTGGCAGAGCAATGTGATAATTTCATCGCTGCCCACGCCGCAAATCAAGCGCTCGGGATCCAGATCATATTCGGCGGAGATCGCCGCGCGTAAACCCGCATGATCTGTCGAGGGGTACCGATGTAAATTAAAAGAGCTGCGCCGAAAGGCCTCTATCGCAGCATCAGAGGGGCCGAACGGATTTTCATTTGAGCTCAGTTTAACCACGTTGCTCACACCATCAATATGAGAGGAACCACCCTGATAAAGCTCGATTTGGCTGATCCCAGGCTGCGGTAAAATTTTTGCCATGCTCATCCTCCGTCTCTCTTTCTTCTTAACGTTGCCCTGAAACCAACACCAGCGCCAAAACGCAAAAGGCCGCAGCAGTTTCCTGCCACGGCCCCAAACAGGAATGCGCTTTGATTAATTCTGCGCGTAATATTCAATCACGAGGTTTGGTTCCATCATCACCGGATATGGCACATCACTAAAGCTTGGCGTGCGCACGAATGTGGCAGACATTTTAGAATGATCTGCGTCCACATAATCTGGCACATCGCGCTCGGCCAATTGGGTGGCCTCGATCAAAACCGCGATCTGACGTGACTTTTCGCGCACTTGAACAACATCGCCCTCTTTTACACGATATGACGCAATGTTAACGCGGCGACCGTTCACGGTCACATGACCGTGGTTCACGAATTGACGCGCGGCAAACATCGTTGCCACGAATTTTGCGCGATACACTACCGCATCCAAGCGCCGTTCCAGCAGGCCTACAAGATTCTCGCCTGTATCGCCTTTGATCCGCTCGGCTTCGGCATAAATCCGACGAAACTGTTTCTCGGTTAAATCGCCATAATAGCCTTTCAGCTTTTGCTTTGCGCGCAGCTGCAAACCGAAATCACTTAGCTTGGCTTTCCGGCGCTGGCCATGCTGACCAGGGCCATATTCACGGCGGTTTACGGGGGATTTGGGGCGACCCCAAATATTTTCGCCCATGCGGCGATCAATTTTATGCTTGGCAGACGTGCGTTTGGTCACGGCTGATCTCCTTCTGTTAATTGTCGAAGGGCGTTGTCCTCTGAATTTCTTCCGACAGGCATCCCCTTGCGGGGGCCACCAACACCAATGAAAACGCGGTTATATCGGTCCAGAGGGCAGAGTCAATCCTGCATCCCTATTTTTTATTAGGTGAATTTTCAATGCAGGAAGCCGACCTTAACGTCACCTGCGAATGGCGAAAACACCCCACCAAATGATCATTCACCATCCCCGTGGCTTGCATAAAAGCATAGACGATTGTCGGGCCACAAAACTTAAACCCCTCAGCCTTTAAATCTTTTGAAATTTGCGTGGATAAGGGCGTGTAATTGGGCACCTCGTCTAAACTTTTCCAATGGTTTATCAAAGGCGCAAACTTCACATAGGCCCATAAAAAATTTGCAAACCCGACGCGCTGTTCGATGTTCTGCCACACCCTTGCGTTCGAGAGGGCTGCCTCAACTTTACCTCGATGCCGGATAATCCCGGGGTTTTGCAGCAATCGTGCAACATCTTTTTCGGACCAGCTTGCCAATATATTGGGATCAAACCCAGCAAAGGCTTGGCGAAAATTATCCCTTTTTTTCAATATCGTGATCCAGCTTAATCCGGCTTGGAACCCATCCAAAATCAGTTTTTCCCAAAGCGCCCGGCTATCGGTTTCTGGAACGCCCCATTCCGTATCGTGATAGGCACAATATATCGGATCTTGCCCGTGCCAACCGCATCGCGACCGATCTTCCATTTTATTCCCTTACCTTTTTTGCTTTGTTAGAGGTTTGTTATCTAATTTTTTGCAAGCTTTGTTCGGATCCAGAATGGAGTAAATCATGCAAATCGGCAATCCTCTGGATATGTCCAGCGAAGACAGGTCTCCTTTAGCCTTCGCAAACGCCCAAAATGAAAAAAACATCCTGCGCAGGGTGGTCCGCGCTGTAAATCAAAACGACACCCTGCTTGCCTTCCAGCCGATCGTCAAAAGCGTAGAGCCCAATTCAGTTTTCTGCTTTGAGGGGCTGGTTCGGATCCGAGAGGCGTCAGGCCAGATTATACCCGCCTCGAAATTCATGCCATTGATCGAAGAGTTAGAGATCGCGCGTACCATCGATTGCCATGCTATTGCCCTTGGTTTGAGGCGTCTGCGCGATCACCCGAACCTATACCTTTCGATTAATATGTCTGCGCGCTCGATTGGATATCACAAATGGACTGACATTTTATCAAAGGCGCTGCAACGCACCCCCTCTATCGGCAAACGGCTTATTTTGGAAATCACCGAAGGTTCTGCGATGCGGCTTCCCGAAATTGTGATTCCGTTCATGCGCGAATTTTCGCAACGCGGGGTTGGTTTTGCATTGGATGATTTCGGGTCCGGGGCCACATCTTTTCGATATCTCAAGGATTTTCAGTTCGATTTTTTAAAAATTGACGGGCAATTCATCAAAGATGTTGAGCATAATGCGGACCATCAGGTTTTGGTGCACGCCTTATTGTCCATCGGGCGCCATCTTGGCATGTATACGATAGCCGAGGCGGTTGAAACATCCGCAACAAGCGCTTGGCTAAAGAAGAGTGGCGTAACATGCCAGCAAGGGTATTTTTTCGGACGCCCGACACTGAGGCTCGATTGGCCAGGAGCCGAGATCGCGTAGCGAGAACGCCGCCCAGTTCCCTTGCGCATCTCTAAAAATCGCGGTGATAAGACATATTACATGTTCGCTTTTATACCGCGTTGCGTGGCATCAGCGCGCTCGATTTCTGCAAAATGCAATCTTATGTTGCTGCGATGCAGCATATGCTTTAAACAGCCGCGCAAGCACGTTCAATTGTTTTATCAATGCAAATTTGGAGACCACCATGACCAATGTCGTAATCGCCTCTGCAGCCCGTACAGCGGTTGGCAGCTTTAACGGATCCCTCGCCACGACGCCCGCCCATGATCTTGGCAAAACAGTACTTGAAGCCTTGGTCACGCGGGCCGGCATCGAGAAAGCGGAGGTCTCTGAAACAATTCTCGGACAAGTGTTAAGCGCGGGCCAAGGGCAAAACCCAGCCCGTCAGGCGCATATAAATGCGGGCTTGCCAATTGAAAGCGCGGCTTGGGGCATCAACCAAGTCTGTGGATCGGGCTTGCGCGCCGTTGCCTTGGCAGCTCAACATATCCAACTGGGAGATGCGCAGATTGTCGCCGCGGGTGGACAAGAAAATATGTCGCTCTCTCCGCATGTCGCGCATTTGCGCGCCGGTCACAAAATGGGCGATGTCAGCTATATTGACAGCATGATCCGCGATGGTCTCTGGGATGCTTTCAATGGCTATCATATGGGCCAAACCGCGGAAAACGTGGCGGAAAAATGGCAAATTAGCCGCGAGATGCAAGACCGCTTTGCCGTGAATTCTCAGAATAAGGCAGAAGCAGCCCAGAATACGGGTAAATTTGTTGATGAAATCGTACCGGTTGTGATCAAAACACGCAAAGGCGAAATCGTCGTGGATAGGGATGAATATATCCGCCATGGGGCAACAATGGACGCGATGCAAAAGCTGCGCCCAGCTTTTGCAAAAGAGGGCAGCGTAACAGCCGCGAACGCATCAGGTTTGAATGACGGCGCAGCGGGTGCCTTGCTGATGAGCGCCGATAAGGCCGAAAAACGCGGGATCACGCCTTTGGCGCGGATCGCCTCTTATGCAACGGTCGGGCTTGACCCTTCGATCATGGGCGTTGGGCCGGTTTATGCCAGCCGCAAAGCGCTTGAAAAAGCCGGATGGTCTGTGGGCGATTTAGATTTGGTTGAAGCCAACGAAGCGTTCGCCGCGCAGGCCTGCGCCGTCAACAAAGATATGGGCTGGGATCCTGATATCGTCAACGTCAATGGTGGCGCCATTGCCATCGGGCACCCTATTGGTGCCTCCGGCGCGCGGATTTTGAATACATTGCTTTTCGAAATGCAGCGTCGTAATGCGAGAAGAGGTTTGGCAACTTTATGCATTGGCGGCGGCATGGGTGTGGCCATGTGCCTAGAACGCCCCTGAGCAAATCACAAAACCATCAAGAAATGTTATTGCTAAATATATACATTTTTTGCAATAATATTACGAATGAAAAATATTAGGAGAAAATAATGTCAAGAGTCGCGCTGGTTACAGGCGGAACCCGCGGAATAGGGGCCGCTATTTCGATCGCAATGAAAACTGCCGGCTATCAGGTCGCGGCAACTTATGCCGGAAATGACGCCGCAGCGGCGGCCTTCGCGGCAGAGCATGGCATAAAAACATTCAAATGGAGCGTTGCCGATTATGATGCTTGCGTCGCCGGCATTGCCGAGGTTGAGGCCGCGCTGGGGCCTGTCGACGTGCTGGTCAACAATGCCGGCATCACGCGCGATGCACCTTTCCATAGAATGACGCGCGCGCAGTGGAGCGAGGTCATTGATACCAACCTCTCTGGCGTCTTTAACATGACGCATCCGCTTTGGCCTGGCATGCGCGAGCGCAAATTTGGCAGAGTGATCACAATCAGCTCGATCAATGGTCAAAAAGGCCAATTTGCTCAAGCCAATTATGCGGCCTCTAAAGCCGGTGACTTGGGGATGACCAAAACCCTTGCCCAAGAAGGCGCGCGATATGGGATCACGGCAAATGCCATCTGCCCGGGATATATCGACACAGATATGGTTAAAGATCTGTCTGAAAAAGTAATCGACGGCATCGTGGCGCAAATTCCAGCGGGGCGCCTTGGTCAAGCAGAGGAAATCGCCCGATGCGTGGTGTTTTTGGCCGCTGATGGCTCTGGCTTCATCAATGGCGCAACTTTAAATGCCAATGGCGCGCAATATTTGGCGTAATTCAAGGCATCTGCTTACTTTACGATTATGGCATGGGCAGCGCTCTGTGCGCAAAACGCTGCCCAAGATATATAAGCCTTTCCCTAAGGCGAGCGGGGAGGCCATGTCAGCACAGGCTATTGTAAAAACCTGCGCGGCGATACGTGGAGAGCCACCTCTGCCGCGCGACGCACTCGCCCCGACAGCATCTCTTTGATCTGCAGCTATGGCGCGGCGTTTTTTCAAAAAGATCAAACAGGTCTTTCCATCCACACCTAATAAAAAAGGCAGGGGCATGGATAAATGACCTTTCTTTATCGATTAAATGCAATTTTGCAAAAGCTGTAAGCTATAAGCTATAAGCTATAAGCTATAAGCTATAAGCTATAAGCTATAAGCTATAAGCTATAAGCTATAAGCTATAAGCTATAAGCTATAAGCTATAAGCTATAAGCTGTGCTGATGCAAAATGATCTGGACTGTATAGAGGTAAATCCGAATTTAGGCATAATTCAATAATTGCGGATGTTTAAAAAACAAATTCTAAGAGCGTCTCGAAAAGGCAAACGCCTGCAATAGTCTAAACCGGTTGGCCCCCAAACCTGCAACATATGCGATTATGCCAGGCCAACGCGCGTGGCCATCGACTGCGGCGTTGTGCGCCGCCATTTGCGGCCTAAAGCATCGCCGGGAAAACCTGATCAGGCGGTCTATGACCATCGGCAAAGGTCTTGATATTGATGATGACCTTTTCGCCCATTTCCATGCGCCCCTCGATCGTGGCAGATCCCATATGGGGCAATAAAACCACGTTTGCCAAACGGCGCAAATCAGCATTGACATCGGTGCCATGCTCGTACACATCCAATCCTGCACCTGCCAGCTCGCCGGCTGCCAGCATCCGCGTTAAGGCATTTTCATCAATCACCTCGCCCCGGGATGTATTTATGATCACCGCGCTGGGTTTCATAAGCTTCAAGCGCCGCGCGTTCATCAAATGAAAAGTTGACGGCGTATGGGGGCAATTGATCGATAGAATATCCATTCTCGCCACCATTTGATCCAGGCTTTCCCAATAGGTGGCCTCAAACTGGCCTTCAGTTTCTGAATGCAGACGTTTGCGATTGTGATAATGAATTTGAACGCCAAAGGCGCGCGCGCGTTGCGCAACCGCTTGGCCAATGCGCCCCATCCCAAGGATACCCAGGCGGCGGCCTCCCAGGCGCCCCCCCAAAAACCCGGTTGGCGACCAACCCGACCATTGGCCCGATTGCATCATGCTCAAACCTTCAGGAATCCGGCGCGTCACGCCTAGCATCAGCGCCATCGCCATATCCGCCGTATCCTCAGTCACCACGCCAGAGGTGTTCGAAACCAGAATGCCACGTTGATTGGCAGTTTTCACATCAATATGATCAACACCCGCCCCAAAATTAGCGATCAACTTTAGATCTGGGCCAGCTTGCGCCAATAAAGCCGCATCAATATCATCGGTGACGGTTGGCACCAAAACATCGATTGTCTTCATCAAAGCACCCAGCTCAGCCCGCTCCATCGGAATATCTTGATCGCGCAATTGAACATCAAACAGCTCTTTCATACGGGTTTCGACCGCTTCAGGAAGACGGCGCGTTACTGCTACGCGAAGTTTGTCTGATGGCATATGAGCCTCTTTACTGACACAGCTGTTACCCGCATAAAGTGACGTAAGTTGCATCAGGGCACAAGAACCCCTAGATAAAAAATTGAAACAGGATTTCGAGCGTCAAATATGCTGCGCATTCTAGCACCATTCGTTCTGAGCTTTTTATTGGCCGGCAGCCTCTGGGCACAAGAGCGCGGCCCAGTGACCAATCTGCCCATGCCGCGCTACGTGTCTTTGAAAGCCAGCAAAGCCCATGCCCGCCGCGGGCCTTCCTTATCACACCGGATTGATTGGGTGTTTACACGCAAAAACATGCCTTTGGAAATTTATGCCGAATATGAGAACTGGCGTCGGGTGCGTGATATCGACGGCGCCGGCGGCTGGGTGCATTATTCGATGCTCTCCGGGGTCCGCAGTGCGATTGTAACGACCGACATGCAGCCGTTGCTTTCACGCCCCGATCGCAGCAGTGCGTTGCGCGCACGGATTGAACATAATGTCATCGTCAACATCGATGAATGCACCTTGGATTGGTGCCGCGCAAGATCCGGTCAATTTAAAGGCTGGCTGCCAAAAAACGCGCTTTGGGGCGTCTACCCTAACGAATTGCGCGATTAACGGCGCTCTAAAACCATCACGTTTGTCTATTTGACGATTTGCCAGTCTCCATCCGCGCTGCGACAGGCTTGGCCATAGCCTTGCTGTTTACGCCCACCAACGATGATTTCTTGCGTATATTCACGGCACACCGTGTCAGCGCGATAAAACGTGCGCGTTGGCTTTACGCTGCCACTATTGCCGCTATCGGGGTTCTTCCACGCAACGGCTGTATTCGTGGGCGAGGTTTCAAGCGCGGTTTGATAATTATTGTTCATCATCCGGCGATCCAGCTCATCCAGTGAGGCCCCAATATCTGCTCCAATTACCATACCTGCCACGGCGCCCAGAAATGTCGCAAATTGCTGATTATCAGACCCCTCAGCCATCTGATTGGCTAAGGCACCCCCCACAACCGCACCGCTCAGCGTGCCAATTGTTTCTTTACGGCCGGGCTCGCCAGGCGCTTGAGAAACGCCGCCGCCGGTAGTTTGGCAGCCCGCCAAACCGATCATAAGAACCGATATTATCACGCATTTTCTCATAGTATTCTCCTGTTACGTCATCGCGAGCGCCCGTCGATATATAGCAATATCATGCCGTAGAAACCAAATGATTTAAATAGCCGACTTACGCCTAGCGGCAAAAATCCGCACATAAAAACACCCGCTGCAAAATGTAGATTTTGCTTGCACCAGACAGAGTAACAATGCGCGATGCCACACAAACTATGATTTTCAATCAAAAACTTTTAAAAAACCTAGATGAAACGCAGCAGGGTTGATCCAAAGCCTTGGCTATCCCCCGGCGTCAAAATTTAGGTAAAATTATTGTGATTGAGTGATAAGTATCAAGCTTTCGGCCGAAAGAGCGGACAAAGCTTGAAATCATATTCGCCCTTGGCAAGGCGTAAAAAGAAGTTGCCAAATCCATAAAAAAGGTGGGCACGAGGCCCACCAGTCTTTTAAGGGAGGAAATGAAGACAAAAACCAACTTCACATTTTATAATACGGTTTTCTTATCAAATCGTTTAGCTGAAGCGCGAAACATTAAGATCGGAATGTCGGCAAGGTTATTGCGCCAAACGCTCGAAAACCTCTTCGACCTGCACCAGCCGTTTTTCAGAGATAGAAAGATACGCAGCTTCAGCAAGAAGAAGGGCCTGACGCCCATCTTCAAAGCCAACCTCTGCGGGTTTATGATTTTTCACGGCCTCAACAAAAGCGGCGATCTCTGCCATAAAGGCTTCGTGATAGCGCTCTAAAAAGAAATGCAAATAGGGCTGGCTTGTTTCGCTTTCCTGCGCCGAGTAGCGGCGCAACTCATACGGCTTGCGATTATCGCTGATCAACATGCCCGTTGAACCTAGCAATTCCAATCGCTGGTCATAGCCATAAACCGCCGTTCGCGAATTATTAATCTGGCATTGTTTGCCATCCGCGGTCCGCATGACGATCATCGCGCTGTCAAGATCGTCTAGCTCCTCCATCAACGCAGGATCGATCAAACGCCCACCCATCGCCATAACCTCTGTGGGGGTTTCGCCCAGAATAAAGCGGGCCAAATCAAAATCGTGGATGGTCATATCGCGCAGCAATCCGCCGGCACTTTCATAATAGGATCTGGGCGGCATTTCTGGGTCGCGCGAGGTTATAATCACTTGATGCAAATCACCAATATCTCCGTTCAATAGCCCTTGGCGCGCGGCGCGATGGCCTGGATCGAAACGGCGGTTAAAGCCCAGTTGGATCAACACATCGCTGCCCGAAATTCTTTCTGCGCAAGCATTGACGCGTGCGAGGCTGAGATCAATGGGCTTTTCGCACAGCACCGGCTTACCCGCAGCCACCGCCATTTCAATAAAATCCGCATGGGTTTCAGTTGTGGTGGCGATTAAAACAGCATCTACTTGACCCGAGGAAAATATCTCTTGTGGGCTAGAGGCCGCCGGCACACCATGCTGTTCGGCCACGGCAGAGGCGCTTGGCACGTGGACATCATAAACCATAGCCAATTCAGCATCTGCGTGGCGCGCGATATTATCCGCATGCATGCGCCCTATCCGTCCACATCCCAAAACCGCTATGTTGAGCATTTCTTTTCTCCTAAAATAACAGGATATTCGGTTCGCGCACAGGCTTTACATTGAGCGCTCTAATGTCAAGCCTCAGCAGCTGCGCGCATATCTGCACAAGCAGCTTGACCATAGGCCCAAGCATTCAAACCCAAATCCAATCAAAATCAGAATGGCAAAACGCCCGGAAAAATATTACAGACAGCGTCATGCCCTTAAGAACATGTAAAAGGATAAGGTTCGCCCTACGATGCGCTATACATGCGCTATCAGATCTTCAATTTCTTTGCGCAAATATGGCGGAATATTGATCCCGTTTTTGCGGGCGTCTTGACGCTTTTGACCACGGCTTGCGCCGGGCAAGCGCGTACCGCTTTGCGCCAAGATGGCAGAACATAAAGCGCTGAGGCGGGTTTCGAAGGCCTGGCCACCAAATTTTTGCGGGTCAATCGCTATGATCATTTGCCCCACGCCAGGGGGCGCGCCTTCCGCCTCAAAAAAGGACGTGGCCTCAAAGCTATGATTTGCACCGATCAAACTGGCAGATAGAATTTCAACCATGAGACTTAAGGCGGCACCTTTGGCATCGCCAAGGGGGACCATTGAACCAGCCAAAGCCGCTTTGGGATCAGTCGTCGCTTGCCCGTTTTGATCCAAAGCCCATCCTTTAGGAATCGAGTCGCCGGCTTTATCAGCCGCCATCACTTTACCTCTGGCGACTTTGGACAGCGAAAGATCAATTACCAAAGGCGCTGCATCGGCGCGAGGGCTGGCAAACGCGATCGGGTTGGTGCCGAACACCGGTTGGCTTCCCCCCCAAGGCGCCATCGCTTTGGGCGTATTGGCAAACATGAGGGCAATCATGCCTTGCTCTGCCAAGGCCTCGACATGCGCGCCCATTTGACCCGCATGGTGCGATCTTATGATCCCCGCAGCCGCTATGCCCGTTTCTGGCAAGCGCGTCAGCAATTCCGAAATTGCCAAAGCAATCGCGGGAAAAGCGAACCCGTTTTGTGCATCAACGCGTATCAGCCCAGCGCTGCAGATTTCAAGCTGCGGAACCGCGGTTCCATTCACTTTGCCCGATCGCGCCTGCAACGCATAGCTTTTCACCCGCGATAACCCATGGCCTTTTTGTCCATCAATTTCTGCGGCAACCAAAGCTGCAGCAACCTTAGCTGCATTGGTCCCAGAAACCCCAGATTGTACCAGAGCCCGGCTAACAAAGCGAACCGCATCCGCAACGCTTAATGTGGTTATATTCTCGATATCAGTCATGCCATCTCCCATTTGCCTGCCCTCTAACCTGTTTCATTCGCGGTTAGAAGCTGGAAATGACCAATTTTGTTTCAAACAGAGGCCGCGTTCAGCGCCGCAGATTGTACCAGAGCCCGGCTAACAAAGCGAACCGCATCCGCAACGCTTAATGTGGTTATATTCTCGATATCAGTCATGCCATCTCCCATTTGCCTGCCCTCTAACCTGTTTCATTCGCGGTTAGAAGCTGGAAATGACCAATTTTGTTTCAAACAGAGGCCGCGTTCAGCGCCGCCAATACACCGCGCAGTTCAGCCAAACCCTTCAAGCGCCCGATATAAGGATATCCCGGATGCGTGCCAGCCCCCTTATCGCCCGCCAAAGCATGGCCGTGATCTGGCCGAAAATAAATCGGGCGACCCTGTTGTTCCGCGTGCCGACGATGCGTTTCAGCCTGTAGGATTCCCATCACTCTAACCAGATCGACATCCCCGCCCAGATGATCTGATTCATGGAAGGATCCATCGGGTGATTTTGTGACATTGCGCAAATGCGCGAAATGCACACGTTGCGCAAAAGCGCGCGCCATTGCGATCACATCATTCTTAGGATGCGCCCCGAAACCACCCGTGCAAAACGTGACCCCATTCTCATCCGCCTGGACTGCCTCTAAAATCCAAGCGATGTCAGATTGCGTTGAGACAATACGCGGCAAGCCCAAAATATCCCAAGGAGGATCATCGGGATGAATGCACATATTTACCCCAAGCTCTTGCGCCGTAGGAATGATTTCCTGCAGGAACCGTTTCAAATTCGCCCTTAAATCTTGATGGGTCAGCCCCTCATATGCCTGCAAAGCAGCGCGCAAGCCCGCCACATCATACCTATCATAAGCCCCCGGCAGGCCCGTCATAATCGAAGCCAGCAAACGGTCTTTATCTGCCATATCCGCCTTTTCGAACCATAGTTGCGCTTGCGAAATCTCCTGTTTGGCGTGATCGCCTTCGGCGCCGGGGCGCTGCAAGATGAACATATCAAAAGCTGCCATCTCAACCGCGGAATAGCGCAGAGCATGGCCGCCCGATGGCATCTGCCAATCCAGCGTTGTTCTGGTCCAATCCAGAACGGGCATGAAATTGTAACAAATCGTTTTAATGCCGCAGGCCGCAAGATTGGCCATTGATTGTCGGTAATTTGCAAAAATACGCGGCAAATCGCCTTCGCCTTTTTTGATATTCTCGTGCAGCGGCAGACTTTCCACCACTTGCCAAGATAAGGGGCGATCAGCCCGCGCAATAAGCGCTTGCCGGGTTTGGATCGCCGCCTCATCCCATATTTCTCCGTATGGAATTTCATGCAAGGCAGAAACCAATACCCCCG
Source organism: Rhodobacteraceae bacterium IMCC1335 (assembly GCA_039640495.1). Taxonomy (NCBI): domain Bacteria; kingdom Pseudomonadati; phylum Pseudomonadota; class Alphaproteobacteria; order Rhodobacterales; family Paracoccaceae; species Rhodobacteraceae bacterium IMCC1335. The sequence continues at coordinate 863,914 of CP046864.1, read as the reverse complement.
CGCCGGATTGGGCAATATGATCCAAAGAAATCTTATCAAGCGGTCCGAACCAACGCCACGATTCAATCACTGATCTCTCCCGTTTTGAAACCTGGAGCACAGGTAAAACGCACGGCTTTTTCAAAAGCTCTGCGCCCAACAACGCGTTCCGGCTGAGTTTACGGCACGATTGCATAAACCAGATGATTGTACAATTTGGATCTTATTCGCGCGCCTCTGTCTTAAAGCGGGCTTCAAAGGCTCTAGATTGAACATCCCTGCTTGGGCGGCTGGGGTTTTGGTTTTCAGCTTGTTTTCGCACGCAGAAATAAAAAAGGCCCCCAAAAAAAGGGGGCCAAAGTAACATTGAAACGTCTGGGAGGATCGAGTTCAATGATGCACAAAATTCGGGAGGAATTAAGATTTGCAGCATGGAGGTATCACCAGAGCCCGCGCCTGCAAAGCCGAAGTTGGGTTTTCAGCGGCCGAAGGAATATCAGGACTACCCTCTGGCACTTTCCGCCTAGAGTTTCAGCGCAACTGCTTAATAAGTCACCACAAAGAAACTTTTAAGCGGGTGGCTCTGTTATAAAATACGATAAAGCCCAGCGCATTACGATTGATTGATTGATTGATTGCAGGGCGCAACGCAGCCCAAATGGGCGGCGCGTTGGCCCGATGCGTGATGTGTTCAAAGCGAGTAAATCGTCTCAGACACCTATTGAAGTTGCACAGTAACTTGGGCTTAAAATTTAACGCCTTAGGATCTGAAACCATTTGCCAGAGAGATGATGCCTCAGTAGACAAGGTAAGCGCCCCAGTTTAGAGCGCCTATGAAAACGCATGGCATTCGCCCTTCAAATTTGGATATAAAATGACCTATACGCCCGCATCTTCACGCTATGACGCAATGGTTTATCGCCGATGCGGTCAATCCGGTTTAAAACTGCCCGCGGTATCTTTGGGCCTCTGGCATAATTTCGGTCATGATTTTCCACATGATACTAAGCGAAAAATCTGCCAAACAGCGTTTGATCATGGAATCACACATTTTGATCTGGCCAATAATTATGGACCACCGCCCGGCAGTGCGGAAGCAGCCTTTGGTGATATTTTGCGCCAAGATTTCGCCGGCTATCGAGATGAATTATTGATAAGTTCAAAGGCCGGTTATAATATGTGGGATGGCCCCTACGGAGAATGGGGCAGCCGCAAATACCTAATTGCCTCTTGCGATCAATCGCTTCGGCGGATGGGCTTGGACTATGTGGATATTTTCTATTCACACCGGTTCGATCCAAATACACCTTTAGAAGAAACGATGGGCGCTCTGGATCAAATCGTGCGCTCTGGGCGGGCACTTTATGTAGGCATTTCAAGCTATAACAGCAAGCGCACGCAAGAAGCCGTGGCAATCTTGAAGGCACTGGGTACCCCCTGTCTGATCCATCAGCCAAGCTATAATATGTTCAATCGTTGGATCGAAAGCGATGGGCTGCTTGACAGCTTAGACAGTCTTGGCATGGGGTCAATCGCCTTCACGCCTTTGGCCCAAGGGCTTCTCACAAACAAGTATCTTAACGGAATTCCCAGCGATAGCCGCGCCATGCAAGAGAAAAGCCTTGATCGCGGCCGGATCGCCGATACGCTGGTCGAGGCGTTGCGCGGTTTGAATGCTATTGCAGAGGCACGCGGTCAAACCTTGGCCCAAATGGCACTGGCTTGGGTCTTGCGCGAGGGGCGCGTAACGTCAGCGCTGATTGGGGCATCAAAGCCCGAGCACGTGGTGGATTGTGCCGCTGCGATCCAGAATTTAGAGTTTAGTGAAGATGAACTTCAGCGCATCAATACCTATGCCACTGATCGAGACTTGAACCTGTGGGCCGCCTCATCCGAGCTTGCATAGCCCAAAGCCCCGGAGAGGCCTTGCCAAGTTGATGATCGATGCGCGAGTTGCCGCGCAAAAAAATTGCGCCTCTCACGTCTGGATCATCATTTTAAGCCGGGCCGGCAGCAGAAGCGGACTATTTGGCGGATCTGCTTGGAAGCCTTTTTGCCGAAGTTTGATTTTAAAACTTCACACAAGCTTTCCCCGCGCTGCCACAGGAATAGAGGCAACCACTTGGTCGCCCCGAATGGCGACCAAGTGATCAAACATATTTACAGACACACAGACATGGTTGGGGATGACGCGGACGATCTCTCCTATCTCTGGTTTGCGCGCAGTTTGGGATAAATCTAAAAATCCGTGTTCTTCTGCAAATTTATCAATGCGAGCGCTTGGATATTCAATAATATGCCCAAAGCCATCTAAGCCTCCTACATCCGAGGTGAAGGTTTTTGAGCCCGCATCCAATATACCGCGCTCGGCGCCGGCCCGGCTCACAACGCTGGTGAAAATGTGATAAGCGCACGTTTCTAGCGTGGCAAATCCAGCGGCGATCATTATCCGATCATTGAAAATACAGGTTCCAGCGCGATGCTCTGTTGCGCCGCTCAGACGTCCGATATTCTTTAAATTTGGGGTTCCGCCAGTCGAAACGATACAAGCTTTAAGACCAAGATGTTTCAATCCCGCCTGCACCGCATCCAAAAATCTCTGGGTATGTGGCCAGCCGTTTAACGGCGGGTAAAACAACAAGCCAGCAAACCTTAAATGCGGATCATCTTTAATCACCTGAGCCAAATCTAAAGCTTGCTGTGGGGTCTCAACGCCCGCACGGTTTTGCCCCGTATCGCATTCAATCAGAACCTCTAAAGGGCGCCCTGCATGTTGCGCAGCCTGCGCATAGGCGGTTAAGCTCACGCGGTTATCAGCGCAGACTTTCAAAGCGACGCGCTTTTGCAACCCTGCCAGCCGACCCGAGCGCGCGGCGCCCAGCAGATTGGTTGCAATCACGATATCGCTTATCCCGGCATCCACCATAATTTCAGCCTCGCCAAGTTTCTGACAAGTGATCCCCTGCGCCCCCGCCTCGATTTGCATTTTGGCTAAAATTGGCGATTTATGCGTTTTTATATGGGGCCGATTGGCAAGGCCTTGGGCGGCGCATAAACGCTGTACGGTTTGGATATTTTGCTCAACCTTATCAAGATCAATAACAGCGCAGGGTGTGCCAAACTCGCGCATAATGGTTTGTTTCAACGTATGATCAATTGGCCCCATAACATACCTGCCCTTCAGATTTAACACTCGCAATTGAAGCTTACGTTGATCGGGCAAATGGCGCCACTTTAAACTCGCTAAGCGCCCTGAAATAGCGTAGTCTCTTGGCCATGAAAAAACAAAAGATAGGCATTAGCGGGCTGAGCGTCACATCAGTGGCGTTTGGTGCCTCGGCGCTGGGCAATATGCCTGATACCTATGGATATGAGGTAAATGAGGTGCGCGCGCAGACCACCTTGCAAAAAATCTTTGATGGGCCTGTCAATTTTCTGGATACGTCAAACAACTACGGGTTGGGACGCAGCGAAAGCCGGATTGGACAAGCGATTAAAGCCCGAGGGGGGTTGCCTGACGGCTTTGTACTAGCCACAAAGCTTGACCGCGACATGCAAACAGGGTGCTTTGATGCTGATCGGGTCGCGCGCTCAATTGAAGAAAGCCTAACGCGCCTTGGCCTTGATTGCGTTCCACTTTTACATCTTCATGATCCCGAACACGCGCGTGACTTAAGCGAAGTAACCCGTGATGGCGGCGCAATTGATGCCTTGTTCAAACTTAAGGAACAGGGCTTGGTTACCGCCGTTGGTCTTGCGATGGGCGCGCTGGACATCATGTTTCCGATCTTAAAAGCATATCCATTCGATAGTTTGATCAGCCATAACCGGTTTACCTTATTGAACCGCTCAGCAGGCCCAATGTTTGATTATGCGCAAACGCAAAGCATCGCTGTTTTCAATGCCGCTCCATATGCAGGGGGCGTGCTCGCCAAGGGCAGCCATGATATGCCAAAAATCACCTATCAACCCGCGGACGCAAAGCAATTGACACCCATAAGGGTTTTGGAGGAGATCTGTACTCGGCACAACATCCCATTGGGAGCCGCCGCATTACGATTTTCTCTAAAAGAGAGTCGCGTCACATCCACGATTGTGGGCGTATCCAGACCAGAGCGCATAGATGAGACGCTTGAGTGGGCTGCCCTTAAGATCCCTGAAGCAGCGCTAGTAGAACTGGCGCAGCTTTCTTATGATCTTGACGATCCAGAGGCTAATCGGCTTTATAAGCCCGGTTAAAACCAACCGAGCCGCGTCATAAAAGCTTGGACGGCTCCTATCCGCTCACATAGGGTGTATCTTTTGGGCGATACCAAAGCTTTTGATTGTGCAGACTGCCCAGAACAGATTGAATTTCCGTAATTTCTTTTTTTTCCGTATAGCATATTTTTGCGTTAGAAGTCGACATCTTTGATAATTGATTCAACCGAAAACGCAGCGCGTCTTCTACGATTTCGAGCTCTTTCAATCCCATTTCAAAATTCGTATTATATCCCATATGCCCACCCTGTCGACGCGTTTAAAGATCAAAAATTTCATATTGTAAACAAATATAAATTAATTGAAATTTTATCAAGGCAGCGTCTGATTAAATTTTTTAAAAGTCTTTTCTATTTTTCTTACGCGCCGCCGTGCTCAAAAATAACCTCAATTTTGAAAGCCACACCGCTTTGAAAAACCCTCAAATTGGGTAACTGCACTGCCCTTTTTTATGTAATGAATTGCACCCGGCGCATCTGTGCGGAACGCGGAGTGAAACGCATCGCCTTTGGCCGATACTAAAGTTCACAACATGTTAGCGGGCGCTTTCACAGAAGCTTTTAGAGGCGCGTTATAAGCTCTGCTCCCGCGACGAACAGCACGAAAGCGACAAGCGTGGCGCCGAGAGACAAAAACAACTTACCATTTCCCTCCTGAGCCGCCTGAGCAGGTGTTTTCACCGCTCTTGAACGTCTAAAAATCAAAAGCAGGACAGCAATAACCAAAAGAATTGGGAGAAATCTTAAAACAAGCGCCATGATGTTTCCTTGGGATACGAGACAGGCTGATAATAACCAAGATAAATGGAATTAGAAACGTGAAAACCCGTGTTCAACCGCGTCATTTTTCAACTTTTGATCCAGAACGGCCAAAACAACGCATGCCAAGCGCTTTGTTGCAGTTCCGATCCTCTGAATTGGAACGTATATTCAAATTTTTGACGGGCAGCGCTGCCCTCTGCGCATTGCAGATTTAGAAAAAATGCGCCTGCTGGTGAGGCATGTAAAACGCCCTCTCAAACATCCATGCTTGGTCTACGCGGTTTTCACGGGTTTTCCAATATTATCAGGTAAAGGCGAAAGCTGAGGCCAAGAACCGCTCTTGAACACGGGGCGGCAAAGCGCAATCTGCGGCTGAAAGGCATCTGATGTTTAAAAAATGACTTGCTCTATAATGATTTTTATTGGCACCCCCCCAAACAGCCAATAGGCAGCGGTATGACTTGGATCGATCGGCTCACATTATTTTCGCAACTTGATTTGGTGGCCGTGTCTTTGCTTTTATTATCCTTTATCGCCACTGGCGGGCTGATCGAATATGCGCCGCACGCGCGCCCCTCGGTATCACAATTAATGGCAGAGCACTGCCGAAATTGGATGCAGCATATGGCAGCACGCGATGTGCGTATTTTTGACGCGCAAGTTTTGAATGGATTGCGTCAAGGCACTGCCTTTTTTGCCTCGACCACAATGATCGCCACGGGGGGTGCATTGGCACTGATCGGCGTTGCCATCGACCTTAATTTAAAATGTCAGTTCTCAGGTGGTTTGGGAAATCAAGCTGTTGCTGCTTTTGTTTTTCCTCACTAATGATTTTTGAAATTTGTTTGGGCGCACCGTCTGTTTGGTTATTGCGCCATATTGATGGCGGCGGTTCCTAATGACCCCAAGGATCCGCTGACGCTGCCAACAGCGCGCAAAGCCAGCGAAATGAATATTACCGGCGCCCGCAGCTATACTCGTGGTTTGCGTGCGATCTATTTCTCGCTCGCTGCCGCTGCTTGGCTGGTGGGCCCAATCGCGCTTATTCTCGCCACTTTGATCACGCTCAGCGTTTTATTACGCCGTGAATTTCTTTCCCATTCGCGTCCGGTTTTGCTGGATCAAGCTTAGGGTCGACTCGAACCTGATAGGAAGCAAAAGCAGCAATTTCATCTGATCGCCCAACTGGTTTTGCGTGTCAATCTATGAACCATTTTTCACTGCGGGCAAAGGCTGCCCAAACAGATGCAGGTTGAAACTGATTGAAACATCCGATGCGGGGCTTGACCTGTCGAGATAGACAGCCTAATCCCGCATCGCGCATGGGAATCATGGGCCGAGTCTCCGCCACCTTGATAAAACGGATTAGAAAATGAACAGATTACTTCCCGGAATCGCCGCTATGGCGGCTATTGTTGTTGCCTCAAATATTTTGGTACAGCTTCTACTGCTGGATGGGCTTCTCACATGGGGGGCCTTCACCTATCCCCTAGCCTTCTTGGTCACCGATCTAATGAACCGGCTCTATGGGCCTGGCGACGCGCGTAAAGTCGTATTTTCAGGATTTGTGACAGGTATCTTCTGCTCCTTAATCGGTAGTCAAATTACGTTGCAAGGCGATGGCTATGAGTATCCGGCGGTGGCTTTACGCGTTGCAATAGGCTCTGGAAGTGCCTTTTTAGTGGCTCAATTGGTCGATGTGTTCATCTTTAATCGGCTGCGCAATGGCCAATGGTGGCGCGCGCCTCTTGCGTCTACGATTGTGGGATCTATCTTGGACACCGCTTTGTTTTTTACGATTGCCTTCTCGGCAAGTATTTCGGTTTTTTCCGATGCGGCCAACGATGAAATATCATGGGCTTGGGACCTAGTGCCCTTGCTGACCGTTGGCAGCGACGCCCCGCTTTGGGTGTCTTTGGCAATTGCGGATTGGATTGTAAAATTGTCAGTTGCCCTGATAGCGCTGATTCCTTTTCGCATTCTGGCCGGCGTAAGTCGGTAGCAAATAGGCGCGGCATCCAGCACAGAACAAGGGCATGTCACCTATTTCGCGTGGATTAAAGATCTGCGTGAAAAGATAGCTTTATACTGGCCCGAAATGGACTTAAACTAAACTGCAAAATGCCACTGCATCTTTAGGTTCAAAAATGCGGAAAAGAAAAGCTATCGATTTGCAACTGCCCTTTTTTCAACCTCTTTGGCGGCGCATTGGCGTGGTTGCAGCTTGTGTTTTATGGACAGGACTCGAATTTTGGGGAGACAATCAAATTTGGGCTATGCTAGCGTTATGCCTCAGCCTTTATGCAGCCCATCAGTTTTTTATCGCTTTCGATCCTCAAGAGCCTATTGAAACGTCGGATAAACACTCCAAGCAAAAGAAACCTTAAGACTTCTCTACCAGCGCACGAAACAAACTTGAACGTCATTACTCTGCTAACGCTTAAGCCAACCAGACCCTTGGCAATGAGGTAATCTCTATAACGCAGAGCATCTGCTCTGGTGTACTCAGCCAAGGTCTTGGCTCCACAGGCATCCACCATATACGTACAGGCTCTTTGTGCGGCTGCATGAAAAGTCTTAGACTTACCAGCACCCTTTTGCGCGACGTAGGTTTCTAAATTCTCAGGCAGCGAAATACACTGCTCAAAATACACTGCTCAATAGCAGTAGACATATCAAGCTGAGTATTTCGAGCAAATGAACCATATCCCGACTTTAACAAACTGCGTCCAATAAGATCAGGGGCAGTCATTCTAAGGTGAGACCAGTATTCATCCAATTTAGCCGCAGCGACCATAGCCCTTGATTTAGCAGTCTGCGCAGACCTCGTCTTAAGCCCCTGAACAATACGAGGATAGGAATAATGGCTCAAAAGATCGGCGGGAACACGTCTTGAGAAGTAGTAATATCCGGCACAGTGAAACGTGTAAGGGACTTTTTTGGTCAGTAATCTGGTCAACACTCTCTCCAGCCCAATACGAAGGCAATGCTATTTATAAGAATGTTATCAGTAGATTATATATCAGCTGCCTGCTTAAGTCTGATGATAGTGGCGCACCCGAGAGGCTTCGAACCTCTGACCTCTGCCTTCGGAGTACACAGATCGTAAATTAAATCATTGTAAAATTAGTATATTATTTGGTTGTAGTAAAGAAAAATGCAATTTGTAGTAAACTGAGTTGAGTGTTTTTAGCAGATTAAAAGGGTATATCGTCTTCTTGGTTGATCGTATTGTCGTGATTTAACTCTTGGGGAAGCCATTTTTTAAAATCATTAATGTTGCTGGCTTCTGTCACATACCATTTTTTAACATCAGGATCCCATTTTCCACCTAGAGATTTACATTCATCCTTTTCGGCATATGTGCAATTTAAATAGATTCTTTGATTAGAGTTCTGGTTCGTTTTGGTCGGCTCTGATTGCCTCTCATCGTGGGACGAGTTGCCCCATGGAAAAATGTCCCGGAACCAATATGTGGCTCGGAATATTTCAGGTTTCCAGGTGGTCGTAACTACCATTTCGCCCACCAAATTTTTAGCCTTATTGAAAACAAAATTTTGCGGATCAAAAACTTCATCCATTTTTCTCTCAGGCGAGTTGCCCTCGAACCTGAGGAATACGCAGTTGACTAATTGTCCACTAGATTTTGATCTTTGTTTTCTCTCAACTCCAATGAGGCGAGCAATTGTTGAAATTTCAACCTCTGAGCCGTCATATTGAGGGCTCTGTTTAGATATTTCTTTTATCTGGTCTCGTAGTAGCTGATTGTCTTCAGCTAAATTATCTATCTTTCCACCTTGCGACGCAACCAGAAGTTACAGATTTACAGATGCGACTTAAGCCGACTGACTCACCATCAAAAATATGTACGAATAACCTAGCCCCAGATGGACAGTTCATGATAGCGTTTATTGCTACATGTTCATTTAATCAGCGAGCAATATGTATGTTTCCGATATACGATGCCAACCCCACTAAAGTGTTCCCGATTGCCACCACTTCACTAATTTTACTCACAATATTAGTGTGGCTTCTTGTTCAGGGCGCAGGCAACGAAAATGTTTTGGATTATTCGCTGTGCAGATATGCATCGTCACAAAATTATCACCTTGATCAAGGCATAATTCACCGTCAGTGGTGTGAAAATGATAACATTGGCTCTTTTAGTTTAATCACGAGTGTGTTTATTCACGGTGACTGGTTTCACCTTATTTTCAATCTCTGGTTTTTATGGATATTTGGAAACAATATTGAAGAAGCATTTGGGCGAACAAAATTTCTAGCCATATTTTTGTTTGCAGGTGTTTTCACTGAAGTTGCATCAATTATGACCTCCAATGAAAAATTTTCATTGTCATTCGGTGCATCTTGACGCCATCACTGACACGTGAGATTCTATGCTCTGCTTAGATTAAGGCATTTAGCTGGTACACCTTCAAGGAACCAATACCGCCCCCGGGCACCACTATTTCTCTTCTGAAACCTTTGGTTTTACTAGGCTTTTTAGCTTGTAGGCGCTAGTCACAACTTCGTTGTTAATTTGTCTGGATCCGCATCTAGTGGGCGTTATTGTCAAAGCATTTGTGACCCAGCTGTGATCATAGTGACAGCGTGTAACCTTTGGTCAGTCTATGTTTACGGCTATTATACCATGTGACTTGGTGTCCATATTTGCGACTGGGAGGGGGGGGCAGTTTTTTTGATATGCAAACGCAGCTAACAGTAGTAGTGAGCCCATTGTGTGAATTCGACTTTTACGCTGCATGCGCTCGCCGCACATAAATTGCTGCAAGAGCATTATTCGCCCTGTCGCAATACGACAACAAGGCCAATTTCAGACGTTGGCTACGTGGTTTAGAAGCGTTCCGAAAGAGACTATTCAACTCAAAATAGATCAGAGGAGGCATCCTTGGAATTACATCATCTACTGGCGTTCAACCTCGCACTACTTGCTGCAATCGCCAGCCCTGGCCCGGCCTTGCTTGTTGCAATCAAGACGACACTAAGCTCAGGAAGGCGGTCAGGCATTCAAATCAGTGTCGGCCTTGGGCTCATCGCCGCGATGTGGACTGCTGTCGCCCTGATTGGTCTGGATGTTATTTTCCGAACCTTCCCATGGCTCTACAAAATGATGACCGTCATCGGTGCAACCTATCTTACCTATATTGCCTTCCGGACTTGGCGTGGCGCAGGCGACCCCATCTTAGACAACTCTAACGTATCAACAAACGCGTTTTGGAATGGCGTTTTTCTAAACCTCTCCAACCCCAAATCAGTGTTGTTCGCTGCTGCTGTCTTAATCGCAATTTTTCCTGGCGGGATGTCACTTTCTGCCAAATCACTGGTAATCGTGAACCACTTTTTTGTTGAAGTCATATTTTACGTCTTGCTGGCGTCAGTCATGGGAGGCGTATCGATCAGAGCCAAATATCTGTCCCGAAAACTTTATCTCGACCGTTTCGCCGCAGCGGTTCTATTTGCACTTGCCGTAAGGATTTTTCTGACGATCTTCTGAGACTCACGCGACCCGTGCGCTAACGCGTGCGACCTGATTTCCGCCTTGGTCGTGCGATGTTTTCCAATGTCGATCCAAACCCAAATGAAAAGAACGCCCAAGCCGGTGTGAAGGCCTATAACGAGGGAGGGCATGACGGTGTAGTCGCCTAAACGGAGTTCACTGTGGAGAGGTTCGTTGATATTGCGAGGGATTTTAACGCCTGCAAAACCAAACACAGCCATTTCCTCTGGCGTGAGATAACTGCGCACAAAAATCTTTTGGTTTCGGCTTTGCCAGCATAGCGTGGAGAAGTTTCTGATGGTGTGATGCCGCGCAAGCTCTGCAGGCAGGGCTAATCTTAGATCCCCACCGTTCGTATCTGTGTGGTGTGCGTGGATATCATTCCTCTTATTGAAGTGTTCAATCACTGTTTCAAAGAAGCCCTGTACCGCACGCGGTGCTACGCTGCCATTTACCCTTACTTTTGACCGCATCATCGATTCAGGGGCGGCACTGCGTCTTTTAAGCCTGATTGATCCGAACGGCGCCGAGATCAGCGGCACGCTTTACACCGATGGTGGTGGATGGTCCCTCACCCCAAGCACTCCTTGGGAGCCCGGATACTACCAACTGCTTATCGATCCTGAATTGGAAGACGTCGCGGGCAATACGATCCGGGCAGCCTTTGACGCAACAGCGGGCACCATAGGTTCGACAGTTTCCGAGGCGTCAATCTACGTCCACATCGACTAAGACGAGGCAGGTACCTATCGCTGAAATCGAAACAGCGCCTCGGGGTGCTATCAGAAAAATCAGCTCAAGCATCACAAGCCTCTAAAGCGTAAATTCTACAAGACGATAAGATAACGCCACTCAGCATGAGCAACTTAAACCAAAGTTCGGTTGATTTCGTGGTGCGCATTTGGTGCGACTCAAGCGGTTTGTGGAGTTTGCGTCTGGACCTAAACCGCCAGGTGAAAGACAGCTTTGATGCTCAAAAGATCGAAATTCCCTTCCTCACAACCACGATTGTGCAGCAGGGTTCATAGCAATAAAGCGGCTTCATTGCTCTGTTGTCTGGCGGTTCAATGGCAATTTTGTGAACGCCCAGCCCTTTGATGATGCGGGGGGTTACGAGGCTTATGGCGCCGCGTTTGATGCCGAACCACCTTGGTGGTGTTCAAGATTAAGATTATATCTGCACTCTTAAGCGCTCCGGGGCGTTGATATTGGCGAGCTGTGAATAATATTGCAGAGGTTGAAAACGGCTTGGTTCCCAATCTGGTGGATCAAACCCAGCGCGTGCTGGAATTATACAATGTCACAAAAGCGACCTAAAACGTCGCTTTTTTCTATTTATGCGGCGTTGAATTGGATAGCGTCTGCAATACAAAGCTGGTCTTGGTTGAATTACCTAACCAGACCACAGAAATAAATGTCTAGGGAGTTTAAGATGACAAAAATAAATAATAATCACGGAAAAGTGCATCCCGCCGCGAAAATGTATGCGAACGAGTTTAAGGAAGGTCAGCTCAGCCGTCGTGAATTCTTATCCAGAACAACCGCCTTGGGGCTTACAGCAACTGCTGCCTATACGTTGGGGGGTTTAACTCAGCCCGCTCACGCTGGTGGCCATTTGCAACAGGGCGGAACAATGCGCATGTCGATGCAGATAATTGCATTAAAGGACCCGCGGGTTTTTGACTGGACACAGCTGGCGCATTTCACTGCTGGGTTTTTAGAATATTTGGTTGAATATAATAGCGACGGATCTATCACGCCAAATCTTTTGGAAGGTTGGAGTGCAAGTGAAGATGCAAAGAAATATATTTTAAACGTTCGTAAAGGCGTGAAATGGAATAATGGCGACGATTTTACTGCTGAAGATGTTGCGCGCAATATTGAGGGTTGGTGTGATAAATCAGTCGAAGGCAACTCAATGGCTGGCCGTATGGCATCCCTTATCGATCCTGACACTGGGAAAGCCGCTGCAGGCGCAATCAAAGTGGTTGATAGCCACACGGTTGAACTGACATGCGTTGCTTCTGATATCACTGTTATTGCAGGAATGGCTGATTATCCCGCAGCCGTTGTGCATTCAACGTTTTCTGTTGATACAATGGCAACAAATCCTGTGGGTACTGGCCCATTCATGCCAGAGAGCTACGAAGTAGGCGTTAAGGCCGCGGTGGTTAAAAACGAAGCACACGATTGGTGGGGCTATTCAGTTGGAAGAACCGTGCCGCTGGATCGCATTGAATTTATCGACTACGGAACCGACCCTTCGGCATTTGTAGCAGCTGCCGAAGCCGATGAAGTTGATGTGTTTTATGAAACCGTTGGAGAATATGTTGATGTGATGGAAAGCATCGGGTGGGAAAACTCATCGATCGCTACGGGTTCAACGATTGTGATCCGGCCAAATCAGGTGGCAGAAGATGCAAATGGGAATAAACCTTATGCTGACAAACGCGTCAGACAGGCGATTGCTATGGCTGTTGATAATGCATTGTGCTTAGAATTGGGCTATGCAGGAAAAGGGGCGCCGGCGAACAATTCCCACGCGGGGCCGATGCACCCTGAGCATGACCCAAGCGTCGAGAGACTGCCATATGATCCAGAGAAAGCCATGGCCTTGATGAAAGAAGCCGGCATGGAAGAGTATGAACATGAAATCGTATCGATTGACGATGATTGGCGAAAAAATACAACCGACTCGGTTGCGGCGCAGCTTAGGGATGCCGGCTTTAAGGTGAAAAGAACAATTCTGCCAGGTTCTACATTCTGGAATGATTGGACAAAATACGCCTTCAGCTCAACAAACTGGAACCATCGCCCCTTCGCAACCCAAGTGTGGGGTCTTGCATATAGATCTGGAGAGGCGTGGAACGAGTTTGGTTGGAGCAATGCTGAATTTGACTCATTGCTGGCACAGGCCAATGCGATCGCAGATGCAGATGAAAGACGCAAAATTGCTGGCAAGTGCCAAGCATTGATTGCTGAAGAAGGGGTTACGATTCAGCCATATTGGCGTAACCTTTACAGAAGCCACAGGCCAGAACTTCAATGCGATATGCATATCGCGTACCATCCGCATGTTTATAAATGGGGTTTCAAAGTTTAAACTCTATATTTTTTTGGGGCCGCTCTTCTATAGAAGGGCGGCCTTTTCGTGTTTAAATCAAATTTAAAAATATGCCTTGGAAGGGTAGGAGACTGAATGGGGATGTTTATTTTACGGCGTCTTGTGATTATGATTTTCACTGCTTTATGTCTTACATTCGTCGTCTTTTTCCTGACAAATCTCTATCCAAACCTGGAAAAATTAGCCAAAACTCAGGGCAACTTTCGAATGAGCGATGAGGCCGTTCAAACTTATTTGCTCAATCGTGGGTACTTGTTACCCGTGCATGTAAAATATGGTCAGTGGCTAGGTTTCTTGCCGGGTTATGTGATCGAAGGCACGGATGGAGAAGTGCGCGGTAGATGCATCAACTCTGAAATTTCCTTAAGTGATGCCCCTAAATATTGTGGGATTTTACAAGGCGATTGGGGATATTCAACGCGCTTTAAAGATGACGTTTCGGGGATCATTGGCACTCGGCTTGCGTTGACCGGTACGTTAATGTTCTGGGTTATGGCGCTTATGGTGCCCAGTGCGCTTATTCTGGGTATTCTGGCCGGCATGCGCGAAGGCAGCCGAACCGATCGATCGCTGTCAACGGTTGCGATTTTGACCACAGCGACCCCTGAATATGTCTCAGGCGTGATCCTAATATCTATTTTTGCATCCAGCGCCGTAGGGCTGAAATGGTTCAAAGGAACCGCAACCTCGGCGATGGAAAACCCTAATCTTGAGAATTTTTTATTACCGGTTTTAACGATTGCGATCTACGGAATGGGCTACATTGCGCGGATGACAAGGGCCTCAATGACCGAAGTGATGACCGCCCAATATATCCGAACCGCACGTTTAAAAGGCGTTTCATTCCCGAATGTTGTTTTGAAACACGCGTTGAGAAACGCTTTAATTGCGCCGTTCACGGTAATCATGCTTCAATTTCCTTGGCTGCTAAACGGCGTTGTAATTGTTGAAACACTTTTTAATTACAAGGGCTTTGGATGGGTTTTGGTGCAGGCTGCCGGAAATAATGATATTGAGCTTCTTTTAGGGGTATCGGTGGTCTCTGTCGTGGTGGTTCTTGTCACGCAGCTCATATCTGACATCGGTTACGTTTATTTGAATCCACGCATAAGCGTCACGTGAAAAGGACCCTGCAATGACTTCTTTATCGTGGACGGAAATATTTTTGGGCATGTTCATCCAGCTTGGGCCGGTCTGGATTTCTCTTGTGGTGCTTTTTGTTATCTCTATGCGATATAAAAGATCGCTGGGCCTATATGGAAAGCTTTTTGACTCGGTTATTGGAATGATCGGGTTTGCGATTGTAATGTTCTGGGTGTTTACAGGATTTTTCTCCGGTGCAATGGATCTGATAATTACGCAAGACCCATTGGCGCAATTTTCAGGTATGAAGAATAAAGTTCCCGGCACTGCCCTAAGGGGCGCCGAAGATGACAGTTACAAGCATTTTTTATTGGGAGGCGACCATTTAGCCCGAGACGTTTTCAGCCGCGTGATCGCCGGTTCTACGATCGTTATTGTGATTGCACCTTTGGCCACGTTATTTGCCTTTATGGTTGGAATCACACTGGGCATTCCTGCCGGCTATTATGCGGGGCGGCTCGACACATCGATCTCTTTTGTCGCAAATTTGATTTTGGCGTTTCCAGTCATATTGCTGTTTTATCTCTTGGTCACTCCGGAAATCAGACTGACCGGTTTGCCGCAATATATGGCGATTATTTTGTTTGTGTTCCCATTAATTTTTTACTCTGTATTGATCTATTCGCGTTATCACACAGTTCCCGCGAAGCGGAATGCTTTGCTGGGCGTGGGACTGGCCATATTAGGGCTATTATATGTTTCGTTGATCAATGAAACGGGCAGTAAAATTGAGTTCTTTAACGCGATAGATCTGTTTGACGTGGATGCGGGATTGCTGACCGTTTTTGTGTCGGTGGTTTTTGTAAACTCACCAACCGTTTTTCGGATTATCCGAGGCTTAACCATGGATATCAAAACCCGAGATTACGTTGCTGCGGCGCAGACGCGGGGTGAAGGTGCGTGGTATATCATGCTTTGGGAAATACTTCCAAATGCGCGCGGGCCGCTGATCGTAGATTTTTGCCTTCGCATTGGATACACCACTATTTTACTTGGAACGCTTGGCTTTTTCGGTCTTGGTTTGTCGCCTGAGGATCCCAACTGGGGGGCAACAATCAATGATGGTCGAAAATTGCTTTCCATTTATCCCCATGCGGCTTTGGTTCCGTCCTTTGCCTTGCTGAGCCTTGTGTTAGGCTTGAATTTGCTGGCCGATGGTCTGCGCGAGGAAAGCCTGAAGGATTAGAAAGTTAAAACTCGTCAAAAATTGCGCACTTAAACGCGTCAACTGAATAGGCAAAGAATAATGGATAAAACAGATTTTGACGGTCCGATTTTGGAAATCGATAAGCTTTCCATATCCTTTTTTACCCGATTAAACGAAATTCCAGCCGTGATGGATTTTTCCGTTGCTGTTCAACCTGGTGAAGCCGTGGGTCTGGTTGGAGAATCTGGGTGTGGGAAATCTACGGTTGCATTGGGCGTGATGCAGGACCTTGGTGTGAATGGCAAAATCGTTGGAGGTACGATCAAATTTAAGGGGCGCGATCTTGCTCAGATGAGCGCCGAGGAGTTGCGGTGTATTCGCGGCAATGAACTTGCGATGATCTATCAAGAACCAATGGCCTCATTGAACCCGGCGCTGAAAATTTCCAAGCAGCTAACAGAAGTGCCGATGATCCACGAAGGGGTGTCCGAGCGAGAAGCTTATAAACGGGCGCTCGAGGTTGTCAAAGATGTTAAGCTGCCCGACCCTGAGCGCATCCTTAAATCATATCCTCACCAATTGTCTGGCGGCCAGCAGCAGCGGATCGTTATCGCTATGGCGCTGATGTCAAAACCGGCTTTGCTTATTTTGGATGAACCCACCACCGCGCTTGATGTCACGGTTGAGGCGGCGGTTGTCAAACTGGTGAAAGATTTGGGCAAAAAATATGGCACATCCATGCTGTTCATCTCGCATAACCTTGGGCTTGTTTTGGAAACCTGTGAACGCATCTGCGTAATGTATTCTGGTGAAGCGGTGGAAACCGGCAGAATTAAAGATGTTTTTGAAAAAATGCAGCACCCTTATACGCAGGCCCTTTTTCGATCTATTCCGCTGCCAGGGGCAAATAAAACAACCCGTCCATTGGTGGCTATTCCTGGAAATTTTCCACTGCCGCATGAACGGCCGCTAGGGTGCAATTTTGGGCCACGCTGCGACTATTTCCAAGAGGGGGTCTGTGATAGTTCGGCTATTGATATGGTCCCAATCGAAGGCCATGCGCTTCATTTAAGCCGCTGCAAAAGAGTTCAAAATATCGACTGGGCGCAACCTGCCAGTGCTTCAAGCGCAAATTCTAAGTCAGAGCTTGGGGATGTGATCCTCAAAATTGATAAGCTTAAGAAATATTATGAAGTTGCCGCCAATGCGCTTTTTGGCAGCGCAGGGGAAAAGCGCGTTGTCAAAGCGAATGAGTCAATCTCGTTTGAGGCGCGTGAAGGCGAAACTCTTGCGATTGTGGGAGAGTCCGGTTGCGGCAAGTCTACCTTTGCCAAAGTTCTCATGGGTCTGGAAACGGCGACAGACGGCCAAATTTTATTAGACGGAAACAATATTCAGCAAATTGCAATTGAAGATCGTAGCACTCAAACAGTTGCAGATATTCAAATGGTTTTCCAAAATCCGTTTGACACGTTGAACCCTTCTATGTCGGTTGGCCGTCAAATTATGCGCGCGCTTGAGGTTTTCAAATACGGCTCATCCGATACAGAGCGTTCGGACCGTATGCTTGAGCTTTTAGATCTGGTGAAACTGCCCCGAGCCTTTTCGCAGCGGATGCCGCGCCAGCTTTCGGGTGGTCAAAAGCAGCGCGTAGGGATCGCAAGGGCGTTTGCGGGTGGCGCGCGGATTGTGGTTGCCGATGAACCGGTTTCGGCTTTGGATGTTTCAGTTCAAGCGGCGGTTACGGATCTTTTGATGGAGATCCAGCGCAACGAGAAAACGACGCTTCTCTTTATCAGCCACGATTTGTCAATCGTTCGCTATCTCAGTGATCGGGTCATGGTGATGTATTTGGGGCATGTGGTTGAGCTTGGGACCACAGAGCAAGTATTTTCGCCCCCCTATCATCCCTATACGCAAGCCCTGCTTTCGGCGGTTCCAATTGCTGATACAAGCGTTGAAAAGCAGAGCATCGTGCTTGAGGGCGATATTCCCTCTGCCATGGATCCACCCAGCGGATGCCCGTTTCAGACCAGATGCCATTGGAAGGTGCATGTGGCCGATAATTTATGCGAAACGGAAATTCCAAAAAATCAAATTTTGGATAATGACCATCACATAAAATGCCACCTCAGCGACGCGATGCTGCAAAGAATGGAGCCTGTTATCAAACTTGCGGCAGAATAGCCGGCCGCTCAGTGCCTAAACGTTGGAACCGAGTCGTTTCTTTTGCGATGATCTGTTAGAAGCGCAGGGCGGCTTACAAACCAAGCAATGCCTCATTTGGAATCGCAACCTTTGGTCTGCGGATGAATGTGGCTTAATCGACAAGCTAGCCTACCATTCCATAATCGAAGCGAAGCAGGCCATTTTTGATACAGGCAATCACAGTACTGCGGAAAATTTATCGTCCTTTGAAAGCCTCAGTAAACTCGAAAACATTTGCAAATTTACCGCGACAGATAGAGCTGTTTCATTATTTAGCCTTGATACGGACCCAATGCTCTTGGCTGCACCAAACCAGTGGATATAACTCAAATCTGGGGAAGCAATTGATCCTGATCCATCAATTTTGGTCAGCAAGACAACAGCCACAAATTATTGCGCTAAATCCCTCTGCCCTAACGTCGAGGCGTTTCTCAAGGATATTTTTAATAGTGATCAGATCCTTATCGATTATATGTAAAGAGTGATCAGCTATAGTCTTACGGGGTCTACCTCTGAGCAGTATCTGTCGATATCGATCGGCGATGATACAGACAGCAAATCTACCCTCATAAATGGGATCAAAGGTTTTTTAAGCCCGCAGTTTTTTACCTGTGGGATCGAAGGGTGGCTGATGCAGTATTTTGGCTTTATGCGGTCGGCCCAGCACCATAACTTCTACCTCATCCCCTGGCCCTACATCTTTGACCATAGCCAGCGCTAACGAGAACCCAACACTATAACCATATGCGCCAGATGTCACCCGTCCAATGCCATTGCCGTCTTTGAACACTGGCTCACCCCCTGTGGCATCAGCGTTTGAAGCGGTTACCGCCGCCTCATTAAGATGCAGCAACACCATCTGTTCGCGCGGTTCTTGCGCCAGAACCGCTTGCAGAGCGGCTTTATTGAGAAAATCTTTATCCATTTTACACAGGCGATCCATGCCCTGCTCATGCGGCCAATATTCGGGGCTATATTCCCGCGACCAGCTACCATATCCTTTTTCTACACGCATCGCCATAAGCGCGCGGCTGCCCACTGGCCCAGCTCCAAATTCTTTGCCTGCCTCAAGTAAAGCTGTGTAAAGTGCCTTTTGATCCGCTGTGTTACAATGTACTTCCCAGCCGAGATCGCCGGTAAAAGACACACGCAGCATTTTCACATCAATACCGGCTAAGTCGGCACGTTTTGAACGCATAAATTGAAAATCTTCGTTATTCAGCGATGTATTTGTCAGGCGTTGCAAAATTTTGCGAGATAGGGGACCGGCCAGGTTGAACCCGCAGACTGCTTCAGTCCGACTGTCAAAACTAACGCCCTCTGGCAGTGGCACTGAATCAAAGAACCGTTTGTGATAGCGCTCCGCCATGCCTGAGCCGAAAATCCAATACTCATCCTGTGCAATCAAGGTGACGGTAAAATCCCCCGCCAGACCGCCGCGCCGTGATATCAGCGGCGTCAGGCAGGATCGCCCCACCTCAGTTGGCATTTTATTAGCAAAAACCGCATCCAACCAGTCACGCCCTTTTTTGCCTTGCACCACATATTTGGCAAAATTGGAAATATCGATAATACCGGCTTTTTCGCGCAGCATTTTACATTCTTTGCCCACTGGCTCGAACCAATTTTGACGGGTAAAACCATTGGTGTCCTTAACCCCCGGCGTCTCGGCAAACCAAAGCGGATGTTCCCAGCCATAATTGAACCCCATGACCGCACCCATCTCTTTTTGCATCTGATAAATGGGGCGCGTGCGCACCGGACGACCTGCAGAGCGCTGTTCATTGGGGAAGTGGATACTAAAACGATGGGCATATTGATCACCAACACACGATTTGGTGAATTCTTTGCTTGCCCATGCGCCAAAGCGTGCCACATCCCACGCAAACATATCGTATTTTGTTTCGCCCTCAATTATCCATTCAGCTGCCAAAAGCCCCAAACCGCCTGACTGGCTAAAACCCGGAATAACACCGTTGCAACAAAAATAGTTTTTCAGTTCAGGCACTGGGCCAAACAACACATTACTATCTGGTGACCAGATCATCGGACCGTTGATCACCCGTTTGATTCCTGCCTCGCCCACTGCAGGTACACGTTCGATTGCGCGCATCATATTTTCTTCGATCCGCTCCAGATCATCTTCAAACAACTCATGGCCAAATCCGGCAGGCGTTTCGCCCTCGGCCCAGAAGCGTAGGTCGCGCTCATAAGCACCAACCAGAAGGCCTTTGCCCTCCTGACGCAAATAATATTCACCATCGCGATCTGCAACTGATGGTAAGCGGCGGTCCATCGAATCAATCTGGGCAATAGTTTCAGTGACAAAATACTGGTGTTCGGTGGGTTGCAATGGCAATTCCACTCCTGCAAGCCTAGCAACTTCACGTCCCCAAAGACCAGCGGCATTAACCACCCATTGCGTTTTAATATCACCTTTAGATGTACGAACGACCCAACTGCCATCAGACTGAATTTCAGTTCCTGTTACTGGTGTAAAGCGATATATTTCTGCCCCGTTCCGGCGTGCGCCGGCGGCATATGCTGCGGTCACGCCCGAGGGATCGACATTACCGCCATCAGGTTCCCACATAATAGAACGGATGCCATCAAAATTCACCAGTGGATGCAACTCTTCAGCTTCTGAGCGGGTGATTTCAGAAAAATTCATTCCGTAAAGCTTCGCCTTTGCTGCCTGAAGCTGCAATTGGTGAGATCGATTCTGAGTTTGCGCAAGGTAAATAGATCCGGGTTGAAAAACGCCGCAACTCTGGCCAGTTTCCGCCTCTAGGTCTTTATAAAGTCCCATGGTATAATGCTGTATGCGACTTATATTGGTGCTGTCGTGAAGTCCGTGGATATTGGCCGCTGCATGCCATGTTGAACCTGAGGTCAACTCATCCCGCTCCAACAGAATAACATCGTGCCATCCTAATTTCGTGAGGTGATAAAGTATCGAGCATCCAACAACCCCGCCCCCGATTACCACTGCCTGTGCATGCGTTTTCATTTTGCCCCCTTTTTAAACCGATCCTGTTGTTTTGTCTTTCAGCTAAAGGGCAGCTGGAGCATCCTCATAGTCTACCTTTACACTTTGAAACAAGTTTCCTTCGATGCCACCAAACAAAAGGTAATGCATCAATTCCTGTTTAAAAGCGACAAAAATCTATCAATTCTTTTCTTGCTGACAGAAAACGTTTGGTTCAATCCATGCCTCATGCAACACTCACTTCAAATTACGATGAACATTTTGCAAACATATCAACTTTTGGATAAACCATACCCCTTTCTAGGCTTCAGATGGTGCTTTCAAACAAATCCGCTTAAGCATCATAAGCTTGGAGAGCGTCATTTTGTAAGAGCAGCGTAATGGTTTAGCTTGAAGTTAGTGCACCTTCCCCAACGCCTCTTCACAAAAAAAATAGAACAGCACGCCCAGCCCCCCGCTCTGGGAGGCTTGCTTGGTTTTTGGTCGGGGGGCCGCACCCCAACCGCTTCCTGTCGACATACACCCGGAGCCACGCACAGTAACGGGCCTGATTTCGGAAGCCCTGGGCCTGCGCTGCAAGGTCCTTGGCTTGGTCGGTTGGAAGGCCACCCCCATGGATGTGGATGGCCACTCTTTCCTCGAAGGCCTCAATATCGGGGATCAAGGCTAGATCTGCTGTGGTGGTTCAGCTGAGTTGGCCCTCACTCTTTGCTTGGGTCCGGCAACCTCACCCCATCCACGATCTCCCGCTTCTGCGCATCACTGATGCCTGCTGAGTACAGCCCATAGGTCAGCTTATTGGCTGAACGTGCAGAGTGATGCCCCACAAGGGAGGCCGTGAAGTGCTCAGGGGTTCGTGTGCGCTCGCACTGGGTGATGAACCACTTGCGGGTGGAGTGGAATACGCTGCCTTGGAGGTCAGGGTATAGTTGCCTAAGCTTGGCGTAGCGCTTTACCACGGCATCAACTGTTAGATAAGGAAATAGCCTTCCCTGTTTTGGCAGGGATGTATCCAGAAGCTGCTCTAGGATTTGATGAAGCGGTACTTTTCGTTCAGCTGCTTTTGACTTGAGTTGCCGGATGGCGTTTGGCCTGATTTGGATAAACCGTCCAAGGTTTCCCTTATGGGTGATATCCTCTGCCATAAGCCCGCAGATCTCCCCTGAGCGCATGCCAGTCAGGAGGCCAAAGAGAAGGGTGCTGTAAAGCACCCTATCCTTGGCTTTGAGTAGAATTGAGACTTGTTCATCTGTTAGAACGCCATGAGGGGATACCTCTGGCTTTGCTCTTATGCTGAGAGTTACCCAAGGGTTGCTGTGTAGCTCTCCTTCTCTCACGCACCAGTCAAGGAAGCGCTGCATCTGCTTGAAGATACGGCCTTGCGTTTGAGGTGTCAGGGATATGGCCTCAAATGTTTGTGAGAGCTCTGCCAGCTTTGTAAGGCTAGCCTCCTTAGCCTCTGCGTATTTCCTGACATTGGGAGAGAGCTTGGATATTAGCTTAAGGATATCTCTTCCTGTATCAGCGCTAAGCTCTCCTATCTTTAGCTTCTTGCCTACATGAGAGCTTAGAAGCTCCAGCGCATATCGAATGGACTTTGTAGTCCCCGGTCTAAGCATTTGAGATAGCTCTTCCAGATATCTCTTGGCTAACCCATGAACAGGCTGCTCACCCAGAAGCCTTGCGCGCTGATATCGAGGACGCGCCACAGCAAGCTTAGGAGTTTCAAGGTTGGGTTCATCTGTTGCAGCATCAGCATGGGCCTGTGCCTCCTTTACGAGGTTCGTGAATGTTTGATTGAGCTCAGCCACTCTGGCTTTTGCCTGTTTGGCATCTGCTGTTCTCAGGGATTGCTTGAGGCTTGAGCCAAGGATGGGTTGCAGCGCCTTGGGGTGGGTTCTGCGATAGACCCAGGTGTTATGCCGCTTGTAGGCGTATTTTATGTCTGCAGACATACTGTCTCCTTACTGGGGCAATTGCCCCGGTTTTGATGTTGAGTTGGGATTTTGTAAGTAAGAACAACGAAGGGCTGGGTTTAAGCCCTTCCCTGAAGCAATAAGCTTATCTCTGTGCTGTTGTTCCTTGAGAGATGAGTTTCACAATCATCTCAATGTCTGGCTCTCCGTATTCCCCTGCAAAGGGACCGGAGAGAGCCATACCTGTGACAAACTCCTCATAGATTTCTTCTATGCGGAATTCATGCTCTGGGATGTCATCAAAGCCTGCTATCAGCACGATGCATCCTGGTCTTATATCCAGCTGCCCCATATCAGCGCCTTCTCAGCAGAAGGTCTGGAAGCAGCAGGCCAATGGTCAGGCCCAGAGGTACTGGAAAGGGAATGGGCTTAATGAACTCAGGCAGTCCTGCCAGCACCACTAGAGCACCGGCTAAGGCTTGAGGCACACCAATAGACACACCCCAGCGCTGCTTTAACAGCCAGGCCAGGGCAAGCCGAAGGATACCGCCCGCAGCAGCGAGCAGCATGAATAACGTAAGCATGATGGTAATCTCCTTTTCTTGTTACCATCATAGATGCTCAAGGTTTCTCGGTTTTAGGGGGGCGAGACAGTAATAGCTGCCACGAGACGTAAAAAAAGCCCCCACTGTCTTGGACAATGAGGGCTCAACTGTGATGGTTTATTGGGCTTTAAGCCTGCATGCGGCAGCGAGGCGACGAGACGGTAAAACCTTTCACCGATGTGTCCAGTTTAGGTTAATCTCGTCGGACCGCTTTTGCCGTTGATCGAACAGGTTCTGCGCCAGTGTGCCGATGGCGAGGTGCTGCTGGTTGATACATGCCCTGTTATTGCACAGATGACGCACGACTGTTTTTGGCAGCGGAACTTGGCCAGCTTCCGCCCAAGCAATTAGCTGATACACTCGCATGCGCTGCCCTCGCCATTGGACACGCGCCGGGCACTGTTGGGTGCCAAGCTCTCGACAGCCCTGCGATGTCACTCTTGCTTGCGATAGGTAAGACTGGACCTTTTGCTCGAGCGCTTCGGCGTGATTGTCGAACGTATCTAACCACCATTCCGCTGAAGTATCCGACATATCGGCTGGTAACCACTCCATCTGTTATTTCCGCAGCATATGGACGGTATTACTGCCTATCAGCTCCTCCAACTCATCTTGCGTACGAGCCTGCAGGCGAAGATGCGTAGTGCTATCCGTAAAGGGCCCGTATTTACCTTCGGAGTTTTCCCATTCGGACTCGCTGATTGCCGCATAGTTCTCAATGGTTTTCCGTTGACCTTTCACCAGACGCTCTTGACGAATACGTTTCCAGCTCGTGTTGACGTAAAACTCTAGATCAAACCAAGCGTACCCAATTTGCGCAGCTTCTGGCGTGTATGTGTTGGCAAGCAATTCGTGTTTGACCCGTCCATTTTCGATTTCCAGGTCCTTCTTGCACCATGCTCGATACTGCGCTCCACCGAACCGAATACGACGAGCTTCCCAGTCAAGTTTCGCAAGCATATTGCGCAGTGAGTTCGCATTACGGAGCCTTAGGTGCGCAATCAGGTCTGGAAAGTCCTCGCTGAGGATGATTGAGCAGTGATGTTCGGCGAGAATTGCCACTAGGACCTGTTCCCCTTCGTTGCCGGAGTTTACCTGCAGTTCACGCATGATCGGTGTTGCATTATCATTGAAGCGCATATTCTTCGGATCGAACTTCGCTGATAGTTTCCGTGCCATCAGCCGTTCGTACAGATCCCTGACAAACTGCGGGTACTTGACCTGTTCATTCACTGCTGCGGCGAGCTCATAGAACTCTTCATTCTTGCTGCCCTGAGCATGGCCGTCGTGATCCATATCGATGATGTAATAGCGACGCTCACCGCCCTCGAGCCACAGTGGCTTATGGTTTGTCATGAACAAAAAGCAGGAAGTTTGTGGAATTGTCACTATAGGTTGATATTTGCGTTCAACAGATACGACCGTGTTGGTGATCAGATCCTTGAGAGCATTCCCTTCAGCAGAGTGACTGGAAATATGCACCTCTTCGGCAACCACCAGTTTGCGGTCGAGAGTATCTGCGGAAAAGCGCTGGGTGAGTGGTTTGATACCATTTGTCGATGCTGTGTTTTCTAGCCCAAACAACGCTGTCAGGACTTTAGCCACTGTTGATTTCCCTGTGCCCTTTGCCTCCGAATAGAGCATGATTGCCCAGTTGGGCTTGCTCCCTTCGTTTTGCAGGTTCCAAGCAATCCAATCCATCAGCATCATTCGCTGCGCCGTATCGGGAATGGCAAACTCAAGCATGGCCTCGAAGGCGTATGACTTTGACGGCGTCTCCAATGAGGGCCGCAAGCCCCGATACGCAGGCCGTCGCCAGGTATTCAAATCCCACATACTATTGCGATATAGCCTTGATGAGGGATTGTCCGGTGCCGGGTATGCTTTTCCCGAATAAACCCCGAATGCTGATCTTGAGTCTGCGGTCGTGCCAAATATGGCTGCAAATGAAAGCTTACCTGCATTGCGTTCAACCAACGCGTTATCCGGAAACCGCTCTGCTAGCATCTGTGGCAAGATCTTTTCGATCTCGCCTATGCCAAGCCTACCGTCCTTGTTATTTGTTGGAATAAACTTGCCGTCAAGCTGGACGAACCAACTGGCGACTTCTCGACGTATTACATTCAGACGCCGTTCAGCACTTGGCTTGATCGGTGCCGTCAAATTGTTTGCAGTTGCTGGGTGCCAACAAACCCCTGAAGCACAGTCTAGCTCCTCGACGTCAAGTTCATAGGTCTGCCATCTATTCGGGGCAGGTAGGTCTGCTTCATCTACTAATTCGAAATCCGTTTCATCAAAATCAAAATCATTTTTTTTATTTTCGTTCATAAAAAACCTCATGCAGTGATGCCCAATTGGGCACCACTGGCTTAATTAAGCTGTAAAAATTTAATTGGGATTTATGACATCACTGAAAAATTGATCAGTGACATATTACCTTCTGAAATACAGAAAAATTCTGGCTCTTTCGCCTCGCGAAACTTGTCGAGGCAAACATTAAAATCCTCCTCTAACTGCGTTAGCTCCTTTGCACGTTTCCACGCCAGGAAGGAAATTGCTGCATCCATCGCGTTGGAAACTGATTGTGCCCAAATAAACCGCGCGAGCAAGCTATCCTCGCCCTTATTGATGTCCTGTTCTAGCTCAGCAGCAAATTGTTTATCTTTGATTTTGTCCTCTGCCAAAAGTGATTTCACACCCTCAAAAATAGCAGTATCTGCAAGTGACTGAGCTTGTTCTTTCTCCTGCCAAAAGAAGTTCAATTCACTCGCGTACATTGCAAGCTCGTCAAAAAGACAGAAATTGCTCAATAAAATTGTAAAGAGGTTAACCGAGAACGCACAAATATTAAAGGAATTTCAAATATTCAAATTTAGGTAATTTAGTTTTTCCAATACTTTCGCAACTTAACTAACACTTTATTAAAGTAACTGAAGTTTTTATCACGCTTAGCGTGAATGGGAAAATTGGACAAAGCATCCCAATCTGGCTTGAAGCTGTCAACTCTTGGATACCAATACTCGCTAGCAGAAATCGTTGGAATTTTCTCTATCTTAGCCATTATCGAAAAAAAAGACTGATCATGTCTATGTTCGCGAAACCCAGACAAATTTTCTGAAACCGATGGGCTATTGTCCAGCAATGAGACGTTATTACGCATATGCATTTCCCATGATTTGAGGAACCGCTCTGCTTGGGGAGTTTTCCTGAATAAAATAATCCCAGCACCGATAGTTTGGGTTTGCGTGATTTGAGTGTCATTTCTTACGCCAAAAAAATCTAGAAGGTCACCTTTGGTCCAATTGCCCTCTGGCAAATCCAAAAGTTTTCTTCCATCATAATCCAACGGAGCAACAGGATCTTTGTTTTGAAAAGCTAATATTCCACTCGGAGAAAGTCGTAGAGATTGAAAATATTCATAAAGCCGAGCTTTACCTTTTAGGTTTAAATGACAACCAGCATCAATGTACAATAAATTATGTTCTGGTTCTATTTTACCCAGAGCTTGTAATATAATAGTTGGCTTCCAAAGCCAAAATCCGTAACCTCTGGTTTTATATTTCATAAAATCAGAATATTGTTTCCTAAAAGCTGGATCTAAATCTTCCTCCGTATACATATGGAGTGTCTCGAAAAGATCAAATGCTAAAGCTTGATTCTCTAATCTATTCAATGATTTGATCATATCCGAGCTAGCGAACGAAACCAAGTGACAGTTTTTTTCATGCATAATTGGCTCAGTGCTTTTAATTAATAAGTTGGAATGCAAATTTAAACACTTGCACAGTTTTAATAGGATAAATCGTTTATGATTTTCTTGCTACTTCATTCCCTTCCAACGCGTAGAACATTATGTCGATTGGTATCCGCCATTCAAGTACAAAATGCGTTCGCCGGGTTTTTTCAGGCAAAAGTAGATGGGGCAAGTTTAAGATCTCAGTGTCCTCATTGGTTACACTGATATCATTGTCCTCTTTTTGCATTACGAGCCGCCTGTTTTTGACCTCATTGAGTTCCTTTTTGACCCAATTTGAGTTCCCTTTTTAGAAGCCTAGGCTAAGTATGCTTTACTATAAAGGAAAAACTTGCCTAAATCTGGTACCCACGGCCGGAACAAACGTGAATCTCAACACATTGTTTTTATCAAGTTTTTCAGAGTTTCGGCGGATTTATGAGTGCCTTTTAGGTGATTTTTGAGTTCCTGTTATTACTGTAATATAAATCTGTCTATTGGTGCCATGAAAAGCAACTGTACTGTTCGAAATATCGTTTTATTATTAATGATGATGCAAGCTTTACGTTTTTAGGTAGGTATGGATAGTTGCCTCCAGGCCCTGATCCCAAATCATGTTCAACCAGTTTGAGAAACTTTTTGAAAATCTAGGTTCATCACGAAGTGTTCCATAAATTTGCTGCATATCTAACCAAGTTCTTGGATCGCTTCGTGCTTCTTGTGCTTTAGTCTGCAGATCGTTCCAATTTGGATCATTTGGGTCTATCAAACTTCCATCCGCCCGTGTACCAAAGCACATTCTTGCCCATGTCGCCTCTACCAGCGCCAATCCTTCAATAGACGTACCCGCTTCTAGACCATCACGAATTGACGGCAAAATGAAGCCAGGGTGTCGTGACGACCCATCGAATGCCACGCGACGCGTAGTATCTTCGATTTTACCGTTTGCGAACCTGCTTTGAATAAGCGTTACATAGTCGAATGGTGACATCCCTGGCACAGCCTTTACGTGCGGTACAATTTCATTGAGCGTAACTTTTGTGAAAAGGCGGCCTATTAAGTCATGTGCCATACAGTCTGCAATTGTACTTACAGATAGCACCTCTGCGGGCACTGAGATAACTTGATGCCCACCATTCAAGATGCGAATTTTCATCATCTCAAAATCATGAACAGTATCTGCGAATTGAACACCCACCTTTTGCCAATCGGGCCGGCCAGCACAAAAATTATCTTCGATCACCCACTGCCGAAAGTTTTCATGAGTAACAGGGACGCAATCATCAACCCCGTGTTGGTTAGCGATGGCTATTTCTTCAGGCCCCGTAGCTGGCACGATACAATCGACCATGGAATTAGGAAAAGTACAATTTACGTCTATCCAATTGGCCAAGGACCCATCCAACATTCGTGCTAATGACACAACTGCTTGGCGTAATATGTCACCGTTACCTTGCAAGTTATCGCAGCTAAGTCCCGTTAACGGCCCAGCTCCCGTATCTCGCCGTATTTTCAGGGCAGCTGCGATTGCTCCAAACACGGTTTTTGGTGCATCTGGATTACGAGCATCAAACACGATATCTGGATGATCTTCATCAAAGCATTTCGTGGCTGGATCAATAAAGTATCCACCCTCGGTCACTGTCAAAGCCACAATACGAATATCGCTTCGAGCCATACGCAGTATGAGAGATTTATTATTTTCTTCTATTGGTAGATAGTCAATCATTGAACCAACGACCTCAACAGACGAAGACGATGGATCGAGTTCTATTAAGGTTGTAAGGCAATCCTGCCGTAACAGCTTTTCTCGCATTATTGCGTCAGCATCACGTACCCCTGCACCAATTATCGCCCAGTCATGTGCCTCACCGACCTGCATTAATCGGTGAAGATACCAAGCCTGATGCGCGCGGTGAAAGTTACCTACACCTACATGAATGATGCCGGGCCTTAATGCAGAACGATCATAGTTGGGCACGATAATATTCTGTGGCAATTCATTCAGCGTGCCGTTGCTGAGTTCCATCAGTTTAGTTCTCCGTACAAAATCGTCCATCAACTCATCCAATTTCCGCCATCCACGTTGTACGTTTGTGCAACGATGTATTTTGCATCTTCGGATGCTAGAAAAATGGCCATACCAGTCAAATCATCAGGATTTGCCATACGCCCATAAGGGACTGCTTTACTGACTTCGGCTTTCTTTTGCCCTAGCGCTTTGCCTTCATATTTCGCAAAATATGTATCAACGTCATCCCAGTGTTCTCCGTCAACCACACCAGGTGCAATAGCATTCACGTTAATACCATGCTCAATTAGGTTCAGCCCGGCAGATTGGGTCAAGCTAATGACTGCAGCCTTCGAAGCGCAATAAACTGATACCAGTGCTTCGCCACGACGCCCAGCCTGACTGGCCATATTTATGATCGTACCACCATGGCCTTGCTCGATCATCTGACGAGCAACCGCCTGCATAGTGAACAAAGTTCCCGCAACATTAATTTCAAACGTACGTTCAAATTCTGTTCGATTTATTTCGGTGATTGGAGCAGCCGTAAAGACAGCTGCGTTGTTGATTAGAATATCTATTCTGCCAAATTTCGATACCACATTTGTGATAGCGTCATCTATGCTTGCCTGACAGGTGACATCCATTTCTATTGCGACAACTAAACCGCCAATTTCCTGCGCAGTTATTTTTGCACGCTCAATGTTTACATCGCCAATCGCAACTTTAGCACCCTCTCGAACATAAGCTTTGGCAAAGGCACGCCCGATACCGCGGGCGGCACCTGTAATCAAAGCTACCTTTCCAGAGAGCCGTCCCGTCATACGCGCAGTCCTTTTTCATCAAATTTATGAATTTTGTCCATTTGTGGCGTCAGATAAATGTTATCGCCATGCTTAACAGCAACATCGCCCGCAATACGAACAGTAACTAAATCTCCAAGCCCTGTATCGTGAACGTGGACAAAGGTATCTGAACCTAAATGCTCCGCCACTCCGACGGTGCCTTTCCAAGTACCATCCGACAAATCGATGTCGATATGTTCGGGTCGTACACCAGCAGTATGTGCGCCAAGTTTCTCGGCCTCAGAACCCGAAAAGATATTCATCTGTGGCGACCCAATGAACCCTGCTACAAACACATTTCCTGGTGTGTGGTAGAGTTCAAGAGGCGTCCCAACCTGTTCAATCACGCCCGCTTGAAGCACAACAATCTTGTCAGCCATCGTCATCGCTTCGACCTGATCATGGGTGACGTAAATCATCGTTGTTTTCATGCTTTCGTGCATTTCACTGATCTCAAGACGCATTCCTACCCGCAATGCCGCATCAAGGTTCGACAGCGGTTCGTCGAATAGAAAAGCCGAAGGGTTGCGCACAATTGCGCGTCCAATGGCTACGCGCTGCCGTTGACCACCAGAAAGCGCGGCAGGTTTTCGATCAAGGTAGTCTGTCAAATTCAATGACCTGGCAGCAGCCCCAACCTTTTTATCGATTTCCGACTGATCCATACCTTCCATGCGCAAAGGAAACGCGATGTTTTTGCGCACAGTCATATGTGGATACAAAGCATATGATTGGAACACCATGGCAAGGCCGCGCTTTGATGGTGGAACCTGAGTGACATCGCCTCCGTCGATTTCAATATGCCCCGAGGTCAATTCCTCGAGTCC
This sequence comes from Rhodobacteraceae bacterium IMCC1335, assembly GCA_039640495.1. NCBI lineage: Bacteria > Pseudomonadati > Pseudomonadota > Alphaproteobacteria > Rhodobacterales > Paracoccaceae > Rhodobacteraceae bacterium IMCC1335. Next base: position 832,848 of record CP046864.1, on the reverse strand, counting down.
AGCAATCATTCGAAGCAGCGTAGATTTACCGCAGCCTGATGGCCCTACGAAGACCGTAAATTCACCGTCCTCAATGATTAGATCTAAAGAAGGAATAACCTGCGTCTCACCAAAGCTTTTCGTTACATTGTTAAGTACGATGCGTCCCATAATCTTTCCTTATTTCACGGCGCCAAAGGTCAAACCTTGGACAAGTTGTTTTTGGCAGAACCAGCCCAACACGACGATGGGTCCAACAGCAGCAGTAGACACTGCGGATAAGCGTCCAAAGAAAAGCCCTTCCGGCGCTCTATTGCCTTCGATGAGTTTGGAAAGCGTTGCTGCATCAATCGTTGTCAGCCGTACGGTCCAATAGGCTTCGTTCCAGCAGAAAATAAAAATAAGTAGAGCAGTCGATGCTATGCCCCCCCAAGCGAGAGGTATGAGGATTTCTTTGACTTCGCCCCAGGTACTTACCCCATCCATTTTGCCCGCTTCGATGATATCTTTGGGGATTTCTTTGAAATAGGTGAACAACATCCAAATCGCGATCGGAAGATTAATCAAACTAACGACCGTAATAACCAGAACGTGCGTATCATATAAACCGATACCTTTTGCCAAAAATATCATTGGGTACAAGACTGCAGCAGCTGGCAGCATTTTTGTGGATAACATCCACATCAAAATATCTTTTGTTGCACGACTTGGATTGAAAGCCATCGAATAAGCCGCGGGTATACCGACCACCAGCGTAAACAAAGTAGCACAGACCGAAGTTATGACTGAATTTGTTGCAAATCGCCAATAGTCATAATTCTCGGTCAAGTTTAGATAGTTATCCAACGTCGGCTTGAACCAAATCAGGAATTCCGGCTTAACGGCATCGGCATCGGTTTTAAAGCTGGTCAACACCATCCAAAAGATCGGAAAGAAAAATAGTAGCGCAACACCCCAGGCCAACACTGGTCGGCCATAACGAGATATGCTTGAGTTCGCTGAAACAATAGCCATGATGCACCCCTCAATCCATCAACGTCTTGCCGATCATCCGCAGCAAGAAGATCGCAACAAGATTTGCAAGGATGACCGCAAATATACCTGCAGCGCTCGCAGCACCGATATTGTTGTTTGCAAATTCTCCAATTAGATAGGGCAAATTTTTGTTACCATTGCCGCGGCTTACAATTTCTATCTCAGCATATAAGGATAGGTGAAAAATTGCCTGTATCATTACAACGATCGCTATAGGGCGGGCCAAATGTGGCAAGGTCAAGAAGCGGAATTGAGACCAAGTTCCTGCACCGTCCAATACAGCAGCCTCCTTTTGTTGCTGATCTTCGGATTGCAGCGATGTCATAAAGATCAAAACCGCAAATGGAGTCCATTGCCAGGTTACCATTGTAATAACCGCATATGCTGACGTCTGTGTTGCACGAAACGAGATTGGTTCGAGCTCTGGCCACATAGAAAAGAAGCCACCCAATATTGGAAAAGTGCGTAAGCCGTCAATTACTTCATTTATCCCTGCGACGGCCAAACCCTGCAGACCTAAAACAGGATCCAAAATCATGTTAATCCACAAAACTGCATTGACAGCGGGCATAACAAAAAACGGAGAAATCAATAACACTCGTACGACGCCACGTCCCATGAATGTCTTGTTAATCAAAACTGCGATTAATACACCAAAAATGACTGTTAGAATTAAAATACTGCAGACAATTATAAGACTGTTTTGAATTGCCAAAATAAAATCTTTGTTATTCAGGACAAATTCGTAATTACCAAAACCGCGCCAATTGCTCAAAGCTGGTTTTGTCCATTCTGGTCGGCGCAAGCTGTTTAATACGTAGCGAATAAACGAAAAATAAAGAGTTATACTCAGTGGAACCAGCATCCATACAAGGAGTAATAAAACGGCTGGTGCTTGAAGTAAGCGTGGCAGGCTTCGATTAGTCATGATGGATTACCTACTATTGAGTTTCAGAACCCATAAATTCATTTAGCGAAACGGTTGTAAATAGGATGCTTTACTGCGGTAAAGGCGGTGTGAAAAGGGGCGCAATAGTGAGTGCCACGCCCCTTTTCATTCTTGGGAGAAAGGTTAGTAGTAACCCGCTTCTGACATGATTGCGTCAGCCGCAGCTTGAGATGCCGCAAGAGCGTCTTTCACAGATTTCGCGCCTGATAGTGCAGCTGCCATCTCTTGTGCAACTGAGATACCAACTTCTGGGAATTCTGGGATCGCCGCGAACTGAACACCAACGTATGGTTTTAGATCTGTTGCTTCTGGTGCTGCTGATCCAATCGCTGCCATTTCCGCTGCTGCAAAACCTGCAACCGCCTGGAATTCTGGCAATGCGTATGTAGATGAACGCTGACCAGTCGGAACTGAACCCCAACCAAAGTCTGGGTGGTTACCAACAGCTTGGACGTAATCTTTTGATGTCGCCCATTCGATGAAAGCTTTTGCTGCGTCTGCGTTTGGAGATCCTGCTGGAACGGCCATCGCCCACGCCCATAACCAGTTCGCACCAACTGGGTTACCAGCGTTTGGTGACTGTGCATATGCAACGCCGTCAACTGTTAGGAAAGATGCCGCGATTGTCGCGTCAATCCACATGCCACACTTGCCTTCGTTGTAAAGCGCAAGGATTTCATTGAATGAATTACCTTCTGAACCGGGTGGTCCGTAGTTACCCAACAGATCAACATAGAAATTAATTGCTTCTTCCCATGCTGCTGAGTCGATTGTTGGACGCATGTCCGCATCGAACCATGCACCACCGAATGAGTTCACAACAGTCGTAATGAACGCCATGTTGTCGCCCCAGCCTGGTTTTCCGCGCAAACATGCACCATAAACGCCGTTATCGGGGTCGTGCATCGCTGCCGCGGCGCCTTTGATGTTTGCCCATGAATCGTTATCACGAACTGTAACACCAGCTGCATCAGTTAGATCTTTACGATACATAACCATTGATGATTCACCATAGAATGGCGCAGCATACATTGTACCTTCGTGTGACAAACCTGCGCGGATCGCTGGTAGAATATCATCCATGTCGTAGTCTGCGCCAAAGTTCAATGGTTCGATCCAGCCTGCCGCACCCCAAATTGGCGCTTCTTGCATACCGATGTTGATGATGTCGTACTGACCGCCGCCTGTGGCTGTGTCAGAAGTTACCTGCTCACGAAGAACGCCTTCTTCTAGAGCAACCCAGTTCAATGCAACACCTGTTTCCGCCGTGTAAGCTTCTGCAACTTTTTGCATGTTGATCATGTGACCGTTGTTCACGATCGCAATAGTGAGTGAGTCTGCGGCATAAGCACCACCAGCCATCAAAGCTGCTGCACTCGCTGCAAACAGTGAGTTCTTCAAAGACATCCTGGAACCTCCCTAATTGGATGAATGTAGCGACATGCATAATATTATAAAAACACGCAGTCAATAATTTATTTACGCGTGTAAATCTAAAGAAAAACAAGCGTAAATCACTTTTTAAGCTGAGCTCCTCATGACCAAACGGCCTTCAAAAAGCTTCTCCGAACGCTCAGTGATTCCATTTGTTCCATCAATGATTTTCAGCATCTCTGAAACGCTACGCTCGCCAATTGCGTCGTAGTCTTGAGAAATGGTAGTCAGCGAGGGACAGGTATATCGCGAGAAAGGGTGGTCATCATGACCAGCAATTCTCAAATCAAATTCAACACCATGCCCGACCTTTAGCCCACTCTCGTAGGCAGCGGACATCAGCCCAATTGCCAATCGGTCATTAGAACACAAAATGGTAGCGCCTACATATTTTGAGTTTTGAAAAATCTGCCTGCCTGACGTAAAACCAATTTCTTCGAAATTCCAACCGTCACCATTTACTTGGAGCAACTCCGGCTCAAGCCCCAACTTTTCCATTGCCGAGATATATGCCGCTCGTCTCTTGTAAGCATTCGGATTAATCGGATCCTTCATCTCAAAAAACTTGGGTGGTTTACCTGTCCTTGCCAGATAATCAACCATCAATCCAATCGACTGATGATTGTCAGAACCAAAGAACGCCTCACCCACCCCCTCGACATTTGCATCGAACAACACTGTTGGAACAAGCTGAGAAAAGTCTTTCAATTTTTTTACATTACTTGCCCTTCCAAGGGGCGCCAGCAAAACCCCGGCCGGCTTGATGGATCGCAAACTGTCTAGATTTGCAACCTCTTGCTCTGGCCCACCATGAGAGCTTAAAAGCAATGGATTGTAACCAGAAAGTACAATTAACTCCTCAAGTTTTCTTGCGATACCTGCGAAAAATGGGTCTGTTAAATTTGGCACAACCAACCCAATATTTTTTGTTTTACGCCTATTTTGGTTCATCGCGTAAAAATTTGGACGATAGTCGTATTTTTCGATTGCTTGCTCGATTTTTAATCGTGTTGATTTTTTAACACTCTGCGCATCGTTGAAAAACTTTGAAAGTGTTGGTCTGGAAATACCACTCACTGAGGCAAATTTTTCCATCGTGTTGATTTTTTGGCCCATTAGCTATCACTCTTTTCCAGCTTTAGAAGCATATACTTCTTACATATTTCGTTAAAATATTGATTAACTCGCGTAAAAAATCAATGTATTTATTTCTTAAGCATAAGCCCAGTTTATACTTGTGATAAATTCTATCGTTCAGCCCCTCAGGGGCTGAACCATTTCTTTTCTAGGCTACCCTAGCCCAACCTCTTTCTCTCGACGTACGCTTTGATCCAAGCCCAGTAGTGGGCCTGGCTGCGGAAGCCTTGGGCTTGCGCGGCAAGGTCCTTAGCCTGATGGGTTGGAATGCCGCCCTCATGGATGTGGATGGCCACTCGTTCTTCGAATGCTTCGATGTCAGGGATGAGAGCAGGTTCTGCTATAGTGGTTGGACTCATGATGTACCGTCCCAGTCCGGCAGCCTGATGCCATCCACGATCTCCCGCTTCTGGGCGTCGGATATCCCTGCTGAGTACAGCCCGTAGGTGAGCTTATTAGCTGAGCGTGCAGAGTGATGCCCCACGAGGGATGCGGTGAAGTGCTCAGGGGTGCCTGTGCGCTCGCACTGGGTGATGAACCACTTGCGGGTGGAGTGGAATACGCTGCCTTGGAGTGCAGGGTAGAGCCTTCTAAGCTTGGCATAGCGCTTTACTACAGCATCAACTGTTAGATAGGGAAATAGCCTTCCCTGTTTTGGCAGGGATGTATCTAAAAGCTGCTCTAGGATCTGGTGCAATGGGACTTCCCGTTCAGCTGTTTTTGATTTCAGCTGCCGTATAGCGTTTGGCTTGATTTGGATAAACCGCCCAAGGTTGCCCTTTGCTGTGATGTCCTCTGCCATAAGCCCGCCCGCAGATCTCCCCTGAGCGCATGCCAGTCAGGAGGCCAAAGAGAAGGGCGCTGTGAAGCACCCTGTCCTTGGCTTTGAGTAGAATTGAGACCTGCGTATCTGTTAAAACGCCATGAGGGGAGACCTCTGGCTTTGCTCTTATCCTGAGAGTTACCCAAGGGTTGTTGCTGAGCTCTCCTTCTCTCACGCACCAGTCAAGGAAGCGCTGCATTTGCTTGAAGATACGGCCCTGCGTTTGAGGTGTCAGGGATATGGCCTCATAGGTTTGTGAAAGCTCTACCAGCTTTGTCAGGCTGGCCTCCTTAGCTTCAGCGTATTTCCTGACATTGGGAGAGAGCTTGGATATTAGCTTTAGGATATCTCTTCCTGTATCTGTGCTAAGCTCCCCTATCTTTAGCTTCTTGCCTACATGAGAGCTTAGAAGCTCCAGTGCATAGCGAATGGACTTTGTAGTCCCTGGTCTAAGCATTTGAGATAGTTCTTTTAGATATCCCTTGGCTAACCCATGAACAGGCTGCTCACCCAGAAGCCTTGCGCGCTGATATCGAGGACGCGCCACAGCAAGCTTAGCAGTTTCAAGGTTGGGTTCATGTGTTGCAGCATCAGCATGGGCCTGTGCCTCCTTTACGAGGTTCGTGAATGTTTGATTAAGTTCAGCCACGCGGGCTTTTGCCTGTTTGGCATCTGCTGCTCTCAGGGATTGCTTGAGGCTTGAACCAAGGATGGGTTGCAGCGCCTTGGGATAGGTTCTGCGATAGACCCAGGTGTTATGCCGTTTGTAGGCGTATTTTATATCTGCAGACATACTGTCTCCTTACTGGGGCAATTGCCCCGGTTTTGATGTTGAGTTGGGATTTTGTAAGTAAGAACAACGAAGGGCTGGGTTTAAGCCCTTCCCTGAAGCAATAAGCTTATCTCTGTGCTGTTGTTCCTTGAGAGATGAGTTTCACAATCATCTCTTTGTCTGGCTCTCCGTATTCCCCTGCAAAGGGACCAGAGAGAGCCATACCTGTAACGAACTCCTCATAGATCTCATCTATGCGGAACTCATGCTCTGGGATGTCATCAAAGCCTGCTATCAGCACGATGCATCCAGGTTTTATATCCAGCTGCCTCATATCAGGCTCTTCTCAGCAAAAGGTCCGGAAGCAGCAGGCCGATGGTCAGGCCCAGAGGTACTGGAAAGGGAATGGGCTTAATGAACTCAGGCAGTCCTGCCAGCACCACAAGGGCACCGGCTAGAGCTTGAGGGACGCCGATAGACACGCCCCAGCGCTGTTTTAACAGCCGAGCCAGGACAAGCCGAAGGATACCGCCCGCAGCAGCGAGCAACAAAAATAAGGTAAGCATGATGGTAATCTCCTTTTCTTGTTACCATCATAGATGCTCAAGGTTTCTCGGTTTTAGGGGATAGCGATACGGTGCCTTCTAAAAATACACTGTTTAATACAGTTCAAGTCGAGCACTGTATCGCGCTATACTACTGATATTAAAAATTATCACCTCCGTGATACAGTGATACGGCGATACAGTGAACTTTTCGTATCTGCTTGGTTTAGGGGGCGTATCACGACAAGAGACACCCGCAGTGAATACACAAAGCACCCGCATGATATTCACGTATACTGCACTATCAGGCGCAACTGGTGTCTGTGTGGGTGTTTTACACACTCAGACATGCTCGAATGTATTTCTCAGGGTGGGTTTAATCACCCGAGGGTGAGTAATGATCACGCTCAAAGCACAGCCATGCTGGGCTCGGGTGAAAAGGTGGATTTCTTAAGTCGCTTTTGCATGAGGTTTCAATTCTTCCAAATAATCCCCGAGACAGTGACGCGGCAAGACAACGCAAACTCTCCGTATTTATGTGCACCATACCCGACGCAAAGCTTAAAAAACCTCTACCGAAGAAAGGGTGGAGGCTATTTTGAGTAATACATCAAGATTTACAGGACACTTGGCCCGCTAAACGCAAAGCAGACATTAAATCGGATTGCAGCGAATGACTGCTAGGAGCCCAAAGCCACCGCATTCTACATTGCAACGCATGGCGGTTTACCATCTAAATTTTGGTTTTAATATTTTATTTGTAGCTGCGACTCAGGCGCTCAAAGCGTGGAGTACGCCACGAAGTTCGGCTAGGCCGCGAAGCCGTCCGATCAAAGGATAACCCGGAAATGTCTTCTTTGAGGATCAGTCAGAAGTTCGTGACCATGGTCAGGACGGAACGGGATTTGCCAATCCAGGCGCCCTGCAGACTTACGCGCTTTTTCCTCCCCTAAAAGGACACGGCACAAGGCTGGAATATTCGTGTCCCCGCTCAGGTGCTCAGCTTCTTCAAACGAGCCATCCGGATCCTTGCGGACGTTTCTAAGATGAACAAAATGGATCCGGTTGGAATGCTTGTGTGTAATGTCGACAACATCGTTTTCGGGGTTGGCACCCAGCGAACCGGAACAGAGCGTCAAACCGTTAGCAGGTGCGTCATAGGCGCTCATAATCCACGCGATATCATCGGCATCCGAAACAATACGTGGAAGACCGAGAATATCGCGCGGCGGGTCATCAGGATGTACGCACAATCGCATCCCCAAATCCTGTGCGGTTGGAACGACTTCGTGCAGAAAGCGTCGGTAATTTGCCCGAATATCCGCAGCATCCATGCCTCGATAGGTATCGAGCGCGCGCCGCAACCCCATAATATCAAAACGGTCATAGGCGCCCGGCATGCCCGACATGATCGAGTTCAGCAACTCTTTCTGATCTTCTTCACTTGAAGCAACGTACCATTCGCGCGCCTTTGCGATGACATCGGTGGGGTAATCGTTTTCCGCTTCCGCGCGACCCAACATGCAGATCTCGAATGCGGCCATCCGAAACGCCGAGAAGCGCAGGCAAGTTCCGCCGTTTGCGACCGGTGAATTCAACTCAGTGCGTGTCCAATCCAGCAGCGGCATGAAGTTGTAGCAAATGGTATGGACACCCTCGGCGGCCAGATTCGCCATGGACTGCCGGTAGTTGGCAAAAAGCGACGCAAGATCCCCGGTGCCCCGTTTGATATCTTCGTGCAGTGGCAAGCTTTCCACCACATCCCATTCAAATCCTGCAACCCTGATCTTTTCGCGTCTTTTGGCGATCGTGGTTCGTTGCCACACTTCGCCATAAGGGATCTCATGCAAAGCTGTAACAATGCCTGCCGCGCCCGTTTGACGAACCTCAGAAAGCTTAATCTGGTCCAGGGTGCCATACCAACGCCAAGTTTCTTTCATTGCCGTACTCCTTCAAGTCGGGCGGTGTCATAAATATCGCCGATTTGGCCCAGAATGGCGACTAATTCGTCGGCGATCAGATGGGTCGGCAGGTCGCCAAAAACCGGTACTATTTGGAGCAAATTCTCTGTCAAAGCGCCGTCATCTGATGCGCGCCTTGCTGCCCGTATAAGCTCCTCTTGAAGGGGGTCGTGCAGCCCAGGTTGGGCATACTTCGACCGGCTTTCGATATACCGGAACCAAGCGGCGACAACCATTAGAAACCGCTTATAGGGCTTTCCTGCCGAAAGGTTTTCAAAAAGCGGCGCCAGTATTCTTTGCGGTAGTTTTTGGCTGCCATCCATCGCAATTTGCTCAAGTAAATGGCGAATTTCCAAGTTCCGATAGCGTGATTTTAGCTGCCTAGCATATTCATTCAGATTCGTATTTGGTGGTGACACCAGAGACTCAGTGATCTCCTCTCGCCAAAGATCGTCGATGAATCGCTCGATTCCTTCGTCGCGGATGGCCTCTGCAACGACTTCATATCCCGCAACAATGCCAAGATAGGCTAGCGCGGAATGGGTGCCATTGAGCATTCGCAGCTTCAAATGTTCGAATGGTTCTACATCATCGACTAGCTGAACGCCGGTGGCTTCAAAAGCTGGCCGTACGCTATCGACGAAGTCGTCTTCGACCACCCACTGCCGAAATGGTTCGTGCGACACGACAACGGGATCTTGGTATCCGCTGATGCTGTAGGCGCGCTCGATCACTGCGTCGGTTGTGGCCGGAACAATCCTGTCGACCATAGAGCATGGAAATTTGCACTCCTTTTCGATCCAATGCGCCAGGTCCGGGTCGATCTGGACCGCCAACTCGCACACGATTTGGCGAGTTAATTTCCCATTTGCCGGTAAGTTGTCCAAAGAAAGAACCGTGAAAGGGCGCAGTCCTTGACGCCTTCTCATTTCCAGAGCGCGCAGTAGAAAACCCGGAGCGGATTTTGGCGCGGGGTTTCGCAGATCATGCTTGATATCAGGATGGTCAAAGTCGAGCGCCGTATCCCCGCCACCGCGGCAATATCCTTTTTCCGTGATCGTCAGACTGACGATCCGGGTTGTTTCGGCGGCCATTTCCCGAAGAAGCGTGTTTGGATCCTCTGGTGCGAAAAGAACGGACGTAACGACATCGATGACCTGAGACTTCAAACCCTGGTTCGACAATTCTAGTGCAGTATAAAGACAACCCTGTTTAACCAGCTTATCACGAACACCCGGGGACCGCATTGAGACGCCCACCACACCCCAGTCGCCGCCCGAATGCGCCATGGCTTCCTTAATGTATATCGCGCTGTGCGCTCGAAAAAAAGCACCAAGCCCCAGATGTACGATTCCGGTTTTCGGAGCGGGTGTAGATCTGCAAAGCTTGTTTTTATTTTCTGATTTCATAACCGATAGGCTCGTTTGGCGAGGTTGACAGTAAGATCCCTTGCCAATCCCAGTCCTTTTAGTTTGGTCGGGAACAGCCTATCGTCATCAAGAAGTTTCAATGCTGCAGTCTCTTTTATTGGCGCTGTTTCTTTAGCTTAGTCTTTAGAAAACACGGCTGCTTTTGCCCAAGTCAGCGTACAGGGCCCGTAACCGCGACGCGCGGCTTCGATCTGCATGACCTGCGAATTGTCCACTAATACGTTCACTTTCGGCCCATAGGCGTTTACGTAATAGGACATGACGTCCTGCTCGTCTGCCTCAAACATGAGGTCGCGAACCTCAAAGTCCGCTGCGAATTCATCCACAAAATCCCAGCGTTCCTGGCCCGACTTAACGTTTTCATAAACACCCTCAGCCTCCAAAAGCACCTTCCACGCGCCGTTTTCCAAAGCACGCCTTGCCTGCGCCTTCTTACGTTTGGCGAATGTGCGCCCATCGACCACGGGTTCATGAGCAAAGGACAATCCGCATTCGACAATCGGCTTAATTCCTTTGCCGTTCACGTAATCCAACAAATCTGCCAAATCTTCGTCATCGATGGTGCGGGCGATGACCGAAATTTCCATGATGTCGAGGCCCAACCTAGCCGCGTAATCGATAACGTCCCGGGTCGCCTGTGATCCTGCACTCAGCGCCTGGTCCATAATGGGATTGCCGATGGCGACACGCACACCATGATCATGGCTGAACTTAATTGCCTTTTTGATCTCGTCTTCTGGGATAAAGGTCAGCTGGTTGGTTCCCAGCTTGACGATATCCGTCAGCGCACCGTAGCAAGTCAGGAAATCTACAAAATATTGCCCCAAGGTTTTTGGCGCACGGACATAGTTGATGCCGCGTTCGCGTGGTTTGGGCTCTCTTTCGATCATTCCGTTTCGTGCTTCTACAAAGCTCTTTTGGTTTGTCATTTTGTTTCCTTTTCGAAATGGGTTATCCGCAAGGTTTCAGCGGCCACCCAGCCACCATGGAAGTGGCAAGAAATCTGCGATAATGCCAGCGGGATATTGCAGAGTCAGAACACCTGAAAGCGTCCATAGAATGATTAGAACCGCCGCTGATACGATGATCGAAACCAGGTATTTGCTGCGATCATGCATCAAGATAAACCCGTTGATCAAAGCCACAGCCGCGATCGGGAATCCAAGCAGAAATACCAAAACAAGGAACACAGGGATCATCGCAAAGGCCAGCACCTGATCATACAATGTGCCGTGGTTTTCAAAGATGTTCCGGGACATGGTCCGTAAGGCCATATTAGCGTCATTGATGCGTTGCATTTCTGGTCGTTGCTGCACCATTTGCAGGCCCGCAATGGATACAAGCAGCAACAGTAACACGCCGCTCAAAGCAATCGGATAGATGCTGGCGCGAAAATCCAGAGCCACAACCTGAAGGATCATGGTAATGGGAAACAGTGCCAAAAAGCACGTGAACAGGGTCTGTTTGCCAGCCTCTTCCACGGTCGACCTGCCATCCGGTGTCATTTTTTGCCGCAAAAGCAGGAATATCGTGCCCAATGCCAGAAAGATCAGGATGATCGACCCCGTGCGATACAGAAAGGACAGACCGTAGGCTGCGCTCACTTGATAGCTTAGCAATTCGATTTTTGATGACAAGAAAAAACCGATCAAAAGCGCGGGTCGCGACCAGCCGTAAGTCTTGAACATCACACCGACCGCACCGAAAAACATCAAGGCCACAAAATCGATCCAGTCGCGGCCGTTATTGAAGGTCGCAAAGAAAATCAGCACGACCAGGATGGGAGCGAGAATAAAGAATGGAACGCGAGTAAGCTGCGCCATTGGCCTCGCTAGAAACAGGCACAGACCTGCACCAACCACATTTGCTACCGCCAATGACCATATGATTAAATAAGTAATGTCCAACTGGGTCGTGACCATTTCGATGCCTGGTTCGATTCCGACGAGCACTAGACCGCCAAGCAAAAGCACCTTGTTCCCGGAACCCGGAATCCCAAAAAGGATCGTTGGAATGAGCGCCCCGCCTTCCTTTGCGTTATTTGCCGATTCCGGCGCAATGACGCCGCGAATGTCGCCGGTGCCAAGTGTTTCGGGGTTCTTGATTGTCTGTTTTGCGTGGCTATAAGCGATCCAGTCAACAACCGTTCCACCAAGTCCCGGCAGCGCCCCTACAAGTACGCCGACAGTCGAGCAACGGATAATCAGAAACCAATTCTTGATGGCATCGCGCATGCCGTGCAGCCAGCCTTTTTCAAGCTTACCACCGCCTGCAACCGTGGACTTTGATTGGAGCAGACTGACAATCTCGGGCACCGCAAAAAGCCCCAGCCCCATCACAACAAGTGAGAATCCATCTACAAGATACAACGTGCCGAACGTATATCTGGGTTCTCCGGTAATTTGGGCCAGACCGATTGTACCGATGACAAGACCAATCACACAGCTGGCCAGACCTTTCAGAAAGTTGGCACCCGTCAACGCACCGATCATCAGAAGGGCAAGAATGATCAAAAGAAACTGTTCGCCAAAACCAAAAGACATGATCAGCGGTTTTGCAAAGAAGATCGAGACGCTAAGGATAATCGCTCCAAACAACCCACCAACAAGAGACGAAAGAAAAGCAGCGGATAGCGCCCTCGACGCTTCACCTTTCTTGGCCAAAGGGTGCCCATCCAAAACAGTCGCTTGTGAGCCCGCTGTTCCGGGAATACCCAACAAAACCGCCGGAAAGGTATCAGAAGTAGTTGTCGGCGCAAGGACACCAATCATCATCGCTAAGGCGACGCTTGGTTCAAAGGTGTAGACAAAGGGCAGCAGGATCGCGAGACCCGACGTTCCGCCAAGACCGGGCAGAATGCCCAGCGTCAGCCCTAAAAATACGCCAGCCATGAGATATGGGAAATGGGATATCTGAAATAGCTGCGTCAGCGCTGACATGAACATTTCAATTTCCACGGCGACCTCTTAAATGAATTCGTTTCGACATTCGCATACATGTTTCGGCGCTACTCTTAAATTTCTGTTTCAGTGCAAATTCAGCCTCATATGTGCGTCCGTAGGAATTGCTGGCGATGGCGCAGTCGTTACACGCTTTGGCGGTGCGCTATGCAATTGACTGGCCTCGAACAGAAATTCGGGACCAGTCTGTTTCGTAATTACCTCGTTGCGTCTACTCGATACGATAAGTCAATTGGTAATGCGCGATCGCATCGTTGAACTGCTGCTTACTTGCGTCAGACAGATCCACGGCCTTGCCGATGATGCCGCGGACGTCTTCACCGATCACGACCGGGAAAGGCCCGATATTCTTGGGGGCAGCATCCATGAAATCGAGATCCTTAGTCATTTCCTCGACCGCTTTCCGCCACGCATCAACGATTTCATCCGAGGTGCCAGTGGGCAGTACCAGACCTTTGGAGGCAGGGCCCCAATTGGCCGCGATCACTTCGTAAGCTTCGCGCTCTGCACCTTCCAGCGGCTTGCCATGCACCTTTTCGTACATTTCCGGGAAGGTTAGAGCATCTGGCGAATAGGACGGACGTTGTACGGATCCATCTGGCTGCAAGACACCGAGCGTCATGAACTGGTGCACTTTTCCATCAGCAATATCCTTGCTGACCTTCTTCAAGAAGTTGCCTGTTCCGTGCGACGCCATCTGCAATTCGCCCCGCTGAAATGACTGATACCCAGCGGAGCTGGACAAGCCAGGAATTGGACGGGCACCGTCAATGCCCAATGTTTTATAGATCCAAAGGTGGAACAAATCCGCCGAAGCGGCTGTTTTGAACGGGAACAGGGCAACTGGCAATTCCAGCAAGCCAGAAACGTCATTTGGCCCGTCTGCCAGATCTGCATGCGTAACCCAGTGGGTCGTGGTCGCCAGCGACAAAACCGGTTCGTAGGACAGCAGGTCAAATTTGGCCAGAGGATTGCCGGTTGCCTGCTGCATGTTCACGGATGAAGATGTCGCAAGCGCAAATGTTCCATCAGTTTTCTGGTTGTCATGGAAAAAGTTGCCGCCCTTGATCGTGCCACCGCCCGGCATGTGCTGAAGCTGGATTACTGGGTTACCTGGCAAATATTTGGACAGGTAAGGCTGGAAAAAACGGAACGTGCGTGACGTACCACCACCCTCTTTGAACGGAATGATGATTGTTACGGTTTCACCCTCGAAATTCACTTCCGCAAGCACAGCGCTTGCCGATACCGAGAATACCCCTGCGGCAATCACGCCGGATATGGTCTTTAGCGTCTTCTTTAACATTTTACCCTCCTTAGAAGTTGACCGCTTGACTTTTATGCAGCCGAGTTTGGCGGTGCGGGGATTACAGCCCAGCACCATTGACGATTGGCAGCCCTGCAAACATTGATGCCGCTTCCAGGGGCCCTTTTGGCGCGCACTCCGAAATGATACGTTTCGAAACGCACGTTATCGTTTTCTAATGATCGCTCCCTTTGTTGATGTTACTCTTCCCACGCAATCCCCAGATCAAGCCCAATTATTTCCTCTAAAGCTGAAAAATTTGATATCGTTATCACCGCTAACCAAATTCATTACTTGTGACGCACCCGGTTCAGCTCCGGGTAACGGTCAAACAATAAATTCGCCGGCCTTTCACCCGACCTAAGCGGATCAATAAACATGACCTGACTAGGCATGATGTTCGTGACGTTACAGTCACTGCCGAACATCTCGAAATAGTCCAACAAGTTCGTATACCACAACATCTCTGCTTCTTTGGTCGACGTGACTTCAAATGCCACGCGATCTTTACCCAGAATCTCGCGGACTTCATTCAGCACGTCTTTTGCTGCCTCTTCCTGTATCTCAATCTCTTCGTGGTCGATCAAAAGCGTGAATGCACCATGCGCCAAAAACGGCTCTGCGCCTTGAGCGATTTCCACTGCGGTGGCAGGCACATCCACAATATCAGACTGACCCTTGCGCCATCCGCGTTCGGGATGGTGCTCATAGATTATGCTCATCCCGCAATCTATAGCGCGTTGACGCCATGCTTTGAGTTGTTCATCAGCAACGTCGCCGAAAGTGTTCATGAGTTCGATCACAGGAAACCCAAGCTCCGCACCAGCCTCGATGGCCTCATCAACAACCCCGTTCTTGTAGGCTCGTAGAAAGAACCCGTGATCTAGATACGGCCGGACCCCGTGCTTTTTGTAGAGCTCAATCTTGCGTTTTACCCATTCCGCTGGGTGGTTCAATACCTGCGTGGTTGCGATCTTCACATAGTCAATGCGCTCGCCTGCAACGTCCAAAAAATCTCCAAGCTCGGTCAGGCCCATGCGTTCGTAATACCATGGTGCCTCATCATATCCCACGTCCTTGGCCCAGATCTGGTTGGTCGTTCTCGGCTTTGGCTCAATGCCTTTCAGACCGAATACCTTGGACATCGACAACTTTGAGATCCTCGCTCATTATTTCATTTGAGCTCTGGTTGCCAAATTGATGTCGTTATTCAGCAACTTTCACTCTAATTTTTGATAACGTTATCATTATGTTTTGGGAAGTGTCAACACCCGATCTTCTTATCGGAATCAATATTGTAATGCGAATTTGGTACGGGCAAAGGCTAAGTGTACGGAGCAGCACTAAATTTTGTTTACGCAAATTGGGTTCAGAATTAATTAGTGTTGGCCGTAACCGTCATATCTGACGGCAAAACTATATTCCCCCCTGTGCCAAGTCCCATGGTAAGATAGCTAGCCTTCGCTGGCCATTGGTGCTGGACCCATCGATCCCCGCTCAAGCAGTTTACAACTCAATAACTGTCTTCTTGCTGGTTCACCTTCTTTGGATTTCATTTTATCCAGCAATGCAAGGGCAGCGGTACGACCAATTTCTCTTCGATTTTTTTGAACAGTGGCTAGCGGTGGATGGCTTACCTCTCCCGAAAAAATCCCATCCATACCGATAACGGATAGACGATCAGGCACCCCGATCCCTTTGTCATTGGCCACCTGCAACGTTGCGAGTGCCAATATATCATTTGAGGAGAAAATCGCAGTTGGCAAATCTTGTCGATCAAGAAATGAATTCATGATCTGTCGCGCAGCGGCGAGAGAGGATTTTGAACTGACGCCATAGTCACTCTCCAGTATTAACTCTGGGTCAACTGATAACCCGCGTTCGCGATGGAACTCACGAAAAAGTTCTGCCCTCCAGTTTGCCCCCGATTTCATGGAACCACCAACGAAAAGGGCAATGCGACGATGCCCAAGTTGGTATAAGCGTTCCAAAGCAAGGCGCATTCCGCTGCGAGTGTCATTGCCAACAGTATCGTGCATTGCGAATTTATCTGAATTTGACAGAAGCACAAATGGGGTCGAATGGAGTACGTCAAAAACAGTTGTAGAAGATGACGGAGAAATTATCGCGCCTTCGACGCATGTGCGCACCATATAGTCAAAGTACTCCTGTTCTACTTCTGAGTCCCAGTCATTATAAAGTTGGACAATGCTGTAGCCGGCTTCTCTAAGTACCTCCTGAGTACCTTTCACTACTTCGGGAAAAAAGGGGTTGGTTATGTCGGCGATCGAGACCGCAATCGAATTGCTCTTCTGCAACCTAAAATTAGCGGCGATGGCGTTTCTCTGATAGCCAACTTTTTTAGCGGCTTCCAAAACACGCTTTCTGGTGTTCTCTTTGGTGCGGATACCGGTTTGGCCGCTTAGAACTCTTGCGACAGTCGCTTGCGATACTCCACACTCTTTTGCGACATCAACTATGGTTGCTCTTTTTTTTAATGACTTGCCCATGATTTCATTCCGCAGAACCGTGCCCTACAGCCAAATTTTCCTAGGTTAATAGCCCCTTTATGGACAAAATATAGTCTGTGTTCCAGCACACTGGACAATAACCGTGAGAACATTATCATTTATTTTGTCGAGCTTGCCAAGTTAATCTCGATTAAGTCCTCATATAGTTCTAGATCGTGACCAGCTGTCTTGCGGCGGTATGCTTTTATCTGGCCACTTAGTAAGAGTACCAAGGGTTGCATAAACGAAATTTGTTAATTAGCCCAATGGGCGAGCTATCTAATTTTTATGGCTAAATGATGTATTATACTTTGCAACGCAATGGAGGTTCTATTGCCATTTTTTAGATAACTTTTACAAATGAGCACATCGAAAGATATGGTTGTCCGCATAGCAGACATTTTGGTCCGCTGCAGCGAAGGTCCGCTTTGCTCTCTGAGTTTTGAAAGTGAACGTTATGGCCCTCATGCCTACTAGGTGGATTGTAGGGCCTTTTAGGTTTAGAACGTAAAGTCATCATCTTGATGACTGACCTGGTGAACAGGTCTATTAACTGTATCTGCACGACACCCATCTCTGTAGTCCTGCTCGGTGAAGATTATATCCTCCCAGTCATGCTGATAGCTGGCCATGTACTCATTGAAGATAGCGCTGCACCCTTTCTTAGGACCACTTGCTATTAGCAAGGCGTTTATGACTTGAATTGGTAGCTGCCATTGGTGGGTTAGCGTATCTAGTAACACATACAGATGCTTCTTTTCTGTTAAGACAAACACATGGGCATTATCAGCAGTGGCATTGATATCCCCTTTAAGATGCACCCTGTAGATGAGGCTGTTGGGGTGTTCAGCCAGTAGCTCTTCTATTAACTGGTAATGCTCGGGCTTAGTTAAAGCACTACGATCATACTGCCTTTTATAAGCTTCTCTGGAGCGCTTAGGCTTTACTGCATAGTACTCAACTCTGTCTTTATGGCTTTTATGAAAGCTGAGCTTGATGCGCCCTGAGGTAAACACCTGAAGGCTATAGCCTTGGTAGGTTTCTAGGGCCTCTTGGGAGAGCTTTGGATCAATATATTTGGTCATTCTAAATTATCTTTCTGTTCTTAATACAAAAATAAAAAACACCTCAGGAAAGGCTCCTAAGGCAGGGTTAAAGGATAAGCTGTAAGGGGTAATGCGTAAGACGTAATATGTAAGTCGTAATACTTAATTCGTAATATATAATATATAATACATAAGGGTTTGGGTGTTCCCAACTCCCTGTCAGCTTAGAACAAACTACACTACAATTTATTCTTTATCGTCTGCTATTAGAGCTGTCTTTATTTCCATAGCTTTGCTTAGCCTTTAAAGTGTCTCCTCGTGGCACTCTGGGGCACTCTGGTAACTTTGGCCTGTAAATTTGCGCTGCTGTTCTTTTAATAGCACTTCGCTATTTGAGCTTTGACATTTGCTTGAGTATGTTTCCATCTACCTGATTTTAATCTGATATATTTTTGCTGCTTCACACACTTGAACTCACTTTTCCACTTTCTATATCAAAAGTGAAAATTGAGATGTAGGAGGATTGTATCATGCATATGGACCTTCAAACCGCAGTTGAAGCGATCCTAAAAAGCAAAGACCCTGTGACAACGGTAGGCGATCTAATTGTTGCCGAGGGTGGATTTTGGAACCAAAGCGAAGCAACCGACAAAGGACAGCTATTCACAATACAACTCTTTGAAGTGCAGGGTATTGGCTTAGGCGCTGCTGCCGCACTTGATAGCTGGCTTCAACGAGCGACGAACGCAATTCAATCTGAGTTTTCAGATACTCACTAAGCTGCATTAGGTTCAGTAATGACATGGGGTTCTCTAAAGTCACGGATAATGCAGACGCTTCTGCTCCCGATACTGCTTATTCAGGGAAATATGGTCAGGAAACAGGCCATTGAACTTCCTGAAGCAAAAGGAGCACGAAAAGGGCTCTGTGGATCTGGTAAAGATTTAAGTATCATTTTCTTGGGTGACTCTTCTGCTTGTGGCGTAGGCGTCGATCATCTTGACGACGCTTTGTCTGGACGTCTTTTGACCTCGATCAAAGATGAATACTCGTGTGATTGGTCAATACTTGCAAAGAGTAAAATTACCACTCGAGATCTCATTAAAATTATCCAAAATGAGGCAGATACTAAGGTTGATGTTGCAGTTATTTGCATTGGAATGAATGATATTACTGCAGGTAAACATGCTGAAAGTTGGATTTTAGAACTGTCCGAATTGACGTCGCTTTTAACTGAAAAATTTGCTGCAAAAAAAAATGATATTTTCAGGCATTCCCCCAGTGCGTCATTTGAAACAAATATCCCAGCCTCTTCATTATGTTCTCAGTTTGAAAGCATCTGTTTTTGAAAATGCATTGCAGGAATTTTGTGTCTCACACCCGAACTGTCATTATGTGGATATTAATTTACCCGTTAATAAACAAACTATGGCGAAGGATGGCTTTCATCCAAATAAGATATTCTACTCTACATGGGCTGGCAGAATAAGAGCTTTGCTTTGATTATGATTTTTGGCGAAATAGAGACAGCCGCTTGATGGGTTTTAGAATGCCTGAAACATCTATTATCTTTGACTGAACCCTACCACACTTTCTTCATATGCCCTCGCATGACATCTAGGGCATAGCCTGAGCCATAGTTCGCAGCGACTGTGTTTGAACCATGCCCTAGTATGGCCATGGAGATGGCCTTCGGGCAGCCTGTATTCCTCAGCTTGTCCTTCATGCGGTGGCGTAGCGAATGCATCGTGAGCTTCTTGTCTGTGATTATGGTTCTGAGGCGCTTCATGAGCATGGCTGAGCAGTTATCCATCCCCCTATCCTTGGCATAGCGCTCAAATACCGGCTCTTCCGCTGCTTTGCCTTTAGTGAGGTCTTTTAACAGTGTTGCTGCTTCTTGCGAGAGTGGTACAGAGCGCTCCGAGGTTTTATTCTTTAACCGCCGCCATGGGGTGGGAGTTATCGTTAGACATCCTTTACCAGTGTCACAGTCTTGCACTCTTAAGCCCGCTATTTCAGCGACCCGTGCTCCAGTATCTCTAAGCAGGACGTAGAGCGCCCAAGCAATCTCACTCTCCTTCATCGCTGGTTCTAAAAGTTTGATATGCGCATCCTGTAGTGGAAGCCTATCGACCTTAGAGCTCCCTGCCCCTTTAATCAGTAATCCGGCAAAGGGACTCGTGATCTCTAGACCGTTTTCCTTGATGTACCAGTTGAAGGCAGCATTCAGCGTGTTCTTATATCTCGCAACCGAGTTAGCAGACATACGCCCTGCAAGCGTATCCCGATAGGCATTGGCATCTTTTCGCGTGATGGTTTGAATAGGTTGCTTGCTTACCTTGTATGCGCCCAGCGCCTCAATAAGGTCTGCCTTACATTTAGCGATGCGCACCTTAAGGCGATGGTCTGTTGCGCCATATCCTGTTTGTTTAAACTCACCATAGTAATCCAGTACATCTGCAAAGCTATCAGACCTTTCCGGCAGAACAGCCCCATGCATCAACGAGAGCGTTTTCTTCGGGTATTGCCCCTCTAGTCTGTCAGCCAGATCCATCAGAGCGAATTCGAGGTTATCATCCACAGCACCTACCTCCAGGCGCTGCGCTGCTTCCTTGCCGTATTCCTCTTCAACCAAGTGCAGGATAGTAGCTCTATGGTCTTTCTTGCGAATAAGCTCTTGAGCTTTGCTTTCACCCTCTATGGCAGAGGTAAGAATCTCTTCTATCTCTGCATGGGCACTCGGCCATTTCCCAACAACTTCCTGCTTGGTTTTACCCAAGTTACGATAGAGGTAGCCTTTGCCAATCCGGGAAACCAAAGACTTGGGGACACGTCTTCTATAGCGATAGATACCATCGGCTTTACGCTCTGTATAAAGGGGCAAGTTTAAGATCTCAGTGTCCTCGTTGGTTACACTGATATCATTGTCCTCTTTTTGCATTACGAGCCGCCTGTTTTTGACCTCATTGAGTTCCTTTTTGACCCAATTTGAGTTCCCTTTTTGGAAACCTAGACCACGTATGCTTTATTATAAAGGAAAAAATAGCCTAAATCTGGTACCCACGGCCGGACTCGAACCGGCACGGCCTATTAAGCCCAGAGATTTTAAGTCTCTTGTGTCTACCATTCCACCACGTGGGCAGGAACCAGATTTTTAAACTTGCCGTTACTTTAAGTTCCAACCACCAAACAGTGTCACTTTTACGTCCACCGGTCGTTTTATAATCAAGAGCGCAGCACGTTCACACGCCTCATATCTCAAAGAACCACAGTTTATTCTCGAGCCAAACGCTGCCACCTGTTGCTTGTGAAAACGATAAGCTCAACAACTGTGCTATCAAGGTAACCGCGAGGGGTAAAGTACCTTTTATGCTGGAAATGACAATAAACGCCGCGACGCCGTTAAAATAATTTAACCACGTCAGGTTGGCCACAACTCGATAATTTCAGAGGCTTGCTGCTACGGCCCAGCCTACAATCTGTCCCAGCACGAGGCGGCCCATTAAAACCGGCCAAAGGCACTGACCAATCAATAGAAATTTTTAATGCAACCGCGAACCAAGCGGCACCGCGCGATCTGGGCCCACCAACACAATACCGCCATCATCGCCAGAGACCCCCAGCACCAAAACTTCGGACATAAAGCGCCCAATCTGGCGTGGCGGAAAATTGACCACCGCCAATATCTGCTTCCCAACCAACTGATCAGGCTCATAATTCTGGGTGATTTGCGCTGAACTTTTCTTCACACCCAGTTCAGCGCCAAAATCGATCCACAGTTTAATCGCGGGTTTACGCGCTTCGGGATAGGGCGCCGCATCAACGATACGCCCCAGCCGGATATCAACCTTGGTAAAATCGTCAAAGGATATTTCAGCCATTGGCCAAATCTCGCGAACGGTTTGCCGCGGCGGCCACAGTTTCGCGCATCAAGGCATCAAGCCCCCCTTTGGCTTGCATCAAAACCTCGAGACCGGCTTGTGTGGTGCCATTTGGGCTGGTGACATTGATCCGTAATTGCTCGGGCGTTTCCTGCGATGTGGCGGCCAAAGCCCCGGCACCGGCCACTGTCGCCTTGGCCAATTGCATCGCCACATCTTCGCCAAGCCCTTGTGCACGGGCCGCCGCAGCCAAACAATCGATCATATAAAACACATAGGCTGGGCCCGAGCCTGACACACCCGTCACCGCGTCCATCTGCGCCTCATGCTCCAAGCGAAGGGTCTGGCCAATGGCGCCCAAAAGGCCCTCGGCCAGTACCAAGTGACGTTCTTCGATCCGGTGATTTCCCGATAATGCCGTAATGCCTTGCCCAATCGCGGCTGGTGTGTTTGGCATTGCCCGAATAATTGGAGTGTGCGGGCCCAATATCGCTTCAAAACCGGCAATTGTAATGCCCGCAGCGATTGATAAAAACAAAGTGTTTCCATTTCCAAATCTCGACATTTGAGGCAAAGCCGCTTGCATCAATTGGGGCTTTACCGCCACCAAAACCAACGCCGGATCAGACGGAAGAGCGGCATTCAAATGTATATCTTGCACTTGAAGCCACGCCGAGGGATGCGGGTCTATTACCCAAACGGACTGAGCTGGAAGCCCTGAACTCAGCCACCCTTCCAGCATCGCTGACCCCATTTTCCCGCAGCCAAGCAGCACCAAGCCACGCTGCGCAATATCAGAAAAATCCATAGCCCCCCCTATGGGCACTTTGCCCAAATACAGGGAAAGTTTAGGCCCGCCCGTACGCCTCTGCAATAGCCACTTGCATCGCATCTTTCGCCGAATGATCGCCATAAACGACCAATTGAAAGGCTGGGTAATACCGCTCGGACGTGGCAACTGCTGACGAAATTAATGTGCTTATTTGATCTGCGCTGGCGACTTGCCCGCCAGACAATAACAAGCCATAGCGATAAACCATCAAAGATTGCTCGGTCCAATAGGTGAAAGCGCCGGCCCAGCATTGATCGTTGATTTCGTTCAAAGCTTCGAATAAGACACCATGTTTATGCGCGGGCGGTTCCATCTCGAAAGTGCACACCATGCGCAAGGTTTCATCATAAGCCGACCAGGCCAACGTGATGGAATAAGTCCGCCAGCGCCCTTCAACAGCCATCGCGATTTGATCCTCTGCAATGCGATCGAAATCCCAAGCTTTATGCTCTGCGATATTTTCAACAATATCGATTGGATGGATATCTTCTTCAAGAAAACTCTCGGTCAATGCCATAGCGCCACCTCTTACGTTTTTAGTGGGGGGGATATGGCAGTATCCCTACCACTTGGTGCCTGCTCTACAGAGTGCTGCCGATTGCTGCACCCCTACTACATATGGTTATATGGATTGACCTTCCTGTAAAGCTAAATCTTTGCAGTGCCTACAATAAGTTGTGGATATCTTGATTATGCCTACGACATAGGCGGATATCAGCCGCTATTATATCGCAAAAATAAAGCTGGTTCCAAAAGGAACCAGCCGCATATTTCTGCTTAATCGGGTTCAGAAAAACCGCGCAGCGTCTTGAGAATTTATTTTCCCTGCTCCAACGCTTCGAGCCGCGCAGCCAGTTCGGCATTTTCTTCACGCGCTTTGCGCGCCATAGCCTGCACCGCATCAAATTCCTCACGGGTGACAAAATCACGATCAGCCAACCAACGGTCAATCATTGAGTTCATCGCCGTTTCAGCTTCTTCGCGCGCACCCTGTGCCACCCCCATCGCGTTGGTCATAAGTTGAGAAATATCGTCAAACATTTTATTTCTGGTTTGCATTGGACACTCCTTCGTTACACTTACCTCCTATATGGGGCTTTCCACGCATAGTCTCAAGCACCAGTTTACATTCTGCAGCGTTCATGAGATCGCTAGAGAGGCAAAATGATTATATTTCCTGATATCTCTCCTGAGATTTTCTCAATCTCTGTTTTCGGATTGTCCTTTTCCGTTCGTTGGTATGCTCTGTCCTATATTGTAGGTATTTTATTGGCTTGGCGCATGGCGCTTGTCGCGTTGCGCCGTGCAGAGCTTTGGCCCAAAAACCTTGCGCCAATGGCCGCTCGGGATTTTGAAGACCTGCTAACCTGGATGATCCTTGGCATCTTACTGGGGGGACGCTTGGGTTATGTGCTGTTTTATCAGCCCGCATATTATCTGGCACACCCGTTTGAAATTGTAATGATCTGGACGGGTGGCATGGCCTTTCACGGGGGCTTGCTGGGGGTCGTAATCGCGGCGTTTTTTTACTTTCGGCGCAATCTTGTTCCTTATGCAAGCGGCGCGGATGTGATCGCCCTATCCACGCCAATGGGGCTTTTGCTTGGGCGCTTGGCAAATTTTATAAATGCCGAGCTCTGGGGGCGGCCTACAGATCTGCCATGGGGGGTGGTGTTTCCCGGACAGGCCGCACAAGCCTGTGGTCAAGCTGTGGGCCTCTGCGCCCGCCATCCCTCGCAACTTTATGAAGCGGCGCTTGAGGGCTTGTTGCTAGGCGTGGTGTTGGCCGCGATGGCGTTTCGCTATAACGCTCTGAAGCGCCCCGGCTTGATCACTGGCGCTTTCTTTACAATATACGGGCTGTCGCGCTGCCTTGTTGAATTGGTGCGCCAGCCCGATGCGCAGTTTCAAAGCCCCGAAAATCCTTTGGGATATGCGCTGAACTTTGACGGCTTTGGGCTTACGATGGGGCAGCTTTTATCACTGCCGATGGCTCTTTTGGGCATGGCTTTGATGCTGCGGGCTTTTCGCAAATCATGACTGCGCTTGCACCAGTTCTTAAACAGCGCATCGCGCAAACCGGACCCATTGCGATAAGCGAATATATGCAGACCTGTTTGCTGCATCCCAAGCATGGCTATTACACGACCCAAGCGGTTTTCGGCCGGCAAGGCGATTTCGTGACGGCGCCTGAAATTAGCCAAATGTTCGGCGAATTATTGGGCCTCTGCTTGGCACAAACCTGGCAGGATCAAGGGCGTCCCGACCACTTTATCCTGTTAGAAATGGGCCCCGGGCGCGGCACATTAATGGCAGATATTTTGCATGCCACGCGCAATATTGATGGATTTCATGCCGCTGCCCAAATTCATCTACTGGAAGCCTCGCCTCAACTGCGCGCCATGCAAAAGGAAAAACTGCACCCGTTTCACCCGGTCTGGATTGAGCAGGTTGTAGATCTTCCAAATCTTCCAATTTTCTGCATCGCCAATGAATTTTTTGACGCGCTTCCCATCCGGCAATTCCAATTCGAGGCCACAGGCTGGCACGAACGCCTGATCGGGTTGAAGGATGGGGCGTTTCACATTGGTTTGACCAGCGCGCCTACCCTCCTTCCTGCATTAGACCATAGGTTTGGCGAAATTCAAATTGGCGATATCGTTGAACTAAATACCGGCGGCCAGGCAATTGCCAAACAACTTGGACAACATATAAAAGCGCAGGGCGGGGCCGCTTTGCTGATCGATTATGGCGATTGGGAAACTTTGGGGGATACGCTGCAAGCCGTCTACGAACATGGCATAACCGAGTTTTTAAGCGCACCCGGATTGGCGGATCTTTCCGCGCATGTCGATTTTGCGGCTTTGGTATCGAACCTAGCCTGCAAACACAGCCGGCTGACCCCGCAAGGCGTTCTGCTCGAGCGTCTGGGAATAACCGCCCGCGCGCAAGCTTTGGCCAAACGCTTAAGCGGCATGGCGCTTGATCAACATATCGCAGCGCATAAGCGCTTGACCCATCCTGCAGAAATGGGAAACCTATTCAAAGCGATCGCGCTATATCCATCTGCAACCCGCGCGCCTGCAGGATTCACTGAATGAATTTGAAACGCCTAACATCTCCGCTTTTATCAACGGTAAATCACGGGTTTTATACGCGGCTTGGCGGCGCCTCTTCTGGTATTTTTGAAGGGCTGAACTGCGGCACCGGATCTTCGGATCAAGCTAAAAGCGTGCAGATCAACCGACGCCGCGTGGCAGAAGATATGGGCGGTGATTTAAGCGATCTTGTCACAGTTTACCAAACCCATTCCGCAACCGCGCTGACAATCACCTCAGCCAGAGCCCCAGAAACCGCAGCAGATGCCATGGTTTGCGCATCGCCCAATATCACCTTGGCTGTGCTGACCGCCGATTGCCAACCCGTGCTGTTTGCCGACCCCAATGCCAAAGTCATTGGGGCTGCCCATGCCGGCTGGCGCGGCGCTTTGAACGGTGTGCTGGAGGCCACAATCGATGCTATGGAGGAGTTGGGCGCACAGCGCGAAAACATTCTCGGGGTGATCGGGCCCTGCATCAGCCAGCCTGCTTATGAGGTCGGTCAAGACTTTATCGAACGCTTCTTAGAAGCAAGCCCCGATAACCACTGCTTTTTTAGCAACGCCAAATCCCCCGAGAAATATCTATTCAACCTGCCAGTCTACGGACTTTTCAGAATGCGAAAAGCGGGAATAAAAGCAGCTGAATGGACGCAATATTGTACCTATTCAGACCCGAAACACTTTTTTTCATATCGGCGTGCCACGCATGCGAAACAGGCGGATTACGGGCGTTTGATTTCCACCATCCGGCTTTCTTGAACACACACCGCGTCTTTCAAAGCGGCGTTACGCTTTTTTGGCCAATCGCTCTTCTAAAACGTCAAAGGGTACGCCAGGTTCTTCCTTGGCGCCTCGAATAACCAAGGATGTTTTAACGCTTCCCACATTCTCTGCGGTGAGCAAATCCGAGGTCAGAAATGTTTGAAAGCTGCTCAGATCAGGAGCAACGCATTTAAGCATGAAATCTACTTCGCCGTTCAGCATATGACATTCGCGCACCAACGGCCAGTCAACGCAGCGATCTTCAAAAGCCCGTAGATCTGCCTCTGCCTGGCTTTGCAGCCCTACCATGGCAAAAACTTGAACTTCAAAGCCCAATTGCCGGCTGTCAACTTTGGCATGATAACCTTGAACAAAGCCCTGATCTTCCAATGCGCGCACGCGGCGCAAACATGGCGGCGCCGAAATTCCAACGCGGCGTGCCAACTCTACATTCGTCATTCGGCCATCGGCCTGCAACTCAGCCAAAATGAGCCTATCAATAGGGTCTAAACGGGTTAACGGCATTTAAATTCTCCACAAGCTACGTTTTTCTTACAGCAAGCAAGCTCTATGCGCAATAATATTTCAAAAAACCGCAAGATTGTTCCAACTCTTTAAATTATTGGTAACAGCGAGAGTTTTAAATATCTTGGGGGTTTTCCAGCCTAAAAGACACCGTTATACCGTTCCGAGCAGAATTTAAATGATATCGGAATCATCATGTCAGAGACCCGCCACACCAAAGTTTTGATCATCGGATCAGGCCCCGCAGGCTATACGGCCGGTGTTTATGCCAGCCGAGCCATGCTTGAGCCCATTCTGGTGCAAGGGATCGAGCCGGGCGGTCAATTGACCACAACAACCGAGGTGGAAAACTGGCCCGGCGATACGGAAGTGCAAGGCCCCGATTTGATGATCCGTATGGAGGCGCATGCAAAAGCGATGGGATGCGAAATTATCGGAGATATCATCAGCAATCTGGATCTAAGCCAACGCCCCTTCATCGCCAAAGGCGATAGCGGGGCGGTCTACACAGCAGATGCCGTGATATTAGCCACCGGCGCACGCGCGAAATGGCTTGGCCTACCATCAGAGGAAAAGTTCAAAGGATTTGGTGTATCGGCGTGCGCCACCTGCGATGGATTTTTCTATCGTGGCCAGGAAATTGTGGTGATTGGCGGCGGCAATACTGCGGTGGAAGAAGCATTGTTTCTCACCAATTTTGCAAGCAAAGTCACGTTAATCCACCGCCGTGATGAATTACGCGCAGAGAAAATTCTTCAAGACCGTTTGCTCAAGCATCCAAAAATCGAACCTTTATGGTTTCACCAATTGGATGAGGTGATCGGGACCGACAGCCCGCTCGGCGTTGAAGGCGTGCGAGTGAAGAACGTCAAAACCGGAGAGATCACGGAAATTGCGTGTAAAGGCGTGTTCGTGGCCATCGGGCATTCCCCCGCGACAGAGCTGGTTAAGGATGTATTGGAAACCCATAGCGGTGGCTATGTGGTGGTCGAACCGGGCAGCACCCGCACCTCAATCCCTGGCGTATATGCGGCGGGTGATCTGACCGATGATACCTACCGGCAAGCGATCACCAGCGCGGGCATGGGATGTATGGCCGCCTTGGATGCGGAAAAATTTCTGGCTGAAAACGGCTAAAATACTCCGCTTAGATTATGATATGACGCAGAGCGGGGCTCGATATCTGAATCTCAACTCTGCGCGTCAAAACGCGTATTACCGCTTGGCAATGAATATATAACGGGGCCTTGCCACGGCAAAATCGCCTGTCATAGGCCCAGCATGATCGGTCGCCTGATCTTCAACACATCTGCATAAAAAGCTGAGACGCGTGATTTCGCGTTGTCTTAGCGCCGCAAATCATCCCTCAACGCTGCGCCTATTTTCTCGCTTTGTGAATTTTAATCTTTTGCACAACGGTTTCAGGTTGAGTTTGCGTTAAATCAATATGCAGCAAACCATTTTCCATGAGCGCTTCGCCCACATCCACACCGTCGGCCAAAACAAAACTGCGTTGAAACTGCCGCGCCCCGATCCCGCGATGCAAAAACACCCGCGCGTCGCTTGTCTCTTGCTGCCGCCCCCGAATAAGCAATTGGCGATCCTCAAGCGTGATCGATAAATCTTCCTCGCGAAACCCCGCAACGGCAAGCGTAATCCGATACGAGCTGGCCGAGGTTTGCTCAATATTAAAAGGCGGATATCCTTCATTTCCAGATTTTGCCGCGCGCTCAAGCAAGCGTTCCAGCTGCTCAAACCCCAGCATATGCGGATAAGACCCCAAATTTAATTTTGCCATCGACACGTCCTTTTTAGAAGCGACAGTCCGTAAAAAGCCCCAATCTGGCGGCTCTTGCAGTAGATATGGGAAACCAAAATGATAAAGACAAGGGCTTTGCAGCCCAACGCCTTTCCGGTAAACTAGAAACGTAACAAGCCAGTAGATGTGAATGATCAATACCAGCGACCCCGCCTTAGAAAATGATGAGGTTTTACAGATCCAATTGGCGGTGTTTAAACGCGAACACCGCGATCTGGATGATGCGATCAGCGCTCTGGTTGAGAAGGGCACCGCAGATCAACTGACCCTGCAACGGCTTAAGAAAAGAAAATTGGCGCTTAAAGATAAAATATCGCGTTTAGAGGACCGTTTGACCCCTGACATTATTGCCTAAGCTTGGGCAATCCTTATACTGCGCGTTTGAAGCCAAGGACCAAAGAATGACACAGCCGGACATCGGAATAATTATGGGCAGCCAATCAGATTGGCCAACACTGCGCAACGCTGCCGAAATTTTGGATGATTTACATCTTCCCTATGAAACCAAAATCGTATCGGCCCATCGCACCCCAGACCGTTTGTGGACCTATGGTAAAACCGCGATCGATCGGGGTTTAAAGGTGATTATTGCCGGCGCTGGTGGGGCAGCGCATTTGCCTGGCATGATGGCGTCAAAAACCCCGTTGCCGGTGATTGGCGTCCCGATACAAACGAAAGCCTTATCCGGTGTGGATAGCCTCTATTCGATCGTCCAAATGCCAAAAGGCTTTCCCGTAGCCACGATGGCGATTGGGGCTGCAGGGGCTCAAAACGCGGGGCTGATGGCCGCTGCAATTTTGGCCTTAAGCGATCCGGAGCTTGCGGCGCGTTTGGCGCAGTGGCGCGCCAAGCTCACCGCTTCAATCGCGGATGAGCCCGTTGATGAATGAACCTTTAAAAACCGGCGCCGTGATCGGTATCTTGGGCGGCGGACAATTGGGCCGGATGCTGTGTATTGCCGCCAGTAGATTAGGGCTTCGTGGCCATATTTTTGATCCATCTTCCGCGCCTCCAGCCGCCGATGTGGCTTACGCCACCACCAGCGCCGCCTATGAGGATGAGGATGCGTTGCGCCGTTTTGCGGCCGAGGTTGATGTGATCACCTATGAGTTTGAAAATATCCCCACATCGGCTTTGGATATTTTAGAAAATCTTCGCCCAATTCGACCCGGGCGTGAAGCCTTGCGCATTTCCCAAGACCGATTGACGGAAAAAGATTTCCTGACGGGCTTGGGATTGAAAACAGCCCCCTATCGCGCAGTTGACACGCGCCAAGACCTGACCGAAGCCGTGGACGCGCTAGGGCTGCCCGCCATATTGAAAACCCGGCGCTTTGGCTATGATGGCAAAGGTCAAGCGCGCTTATCCACCCAAGAAGATCAGGCCACGGCAATCGCCGAAATGGCCGGGCAAGCGGCAGTTTTAGAGGGCTTCATTTCCTTTTCAAAAGAAATTTCAATTATTGGCGCGCGCAACAGCGCTGGTGATGTGGCGTGCTTTGATCCGGGCGAAAACATCCATCAAGCGGGGATTTTGCGCACGACCACCGTACCGGCGCAAATCAACGCCACCCAGCGGATGGATGCGGTGCTTTTGGCCGCGCAAATTATGAATGCGCTGGATTATGTAGGCGTTATGGGCGTTGAGCTTTTCGTCACTGAGCAGGGTTTAATCGTCAATGAAATCGCGCCACGGGTTCATAATTCAGGGCATTGGACGCAAAATGGCTGCGCGGTTGATCAGTTTGAACAGCATATACGCGCCATCGCAAATTGGCCGCTGGCTGATGGCAGCCGGCATAGCGATGTCACGATGACAAATTTGATCGGAGATGATCTTGACGCGCTTGAAGCCCTGTCTTCGCAAGCCGGCACCGCGCTGCATTTATATGGCAAAGCCGAGATAAAACCGGGCCGCAAAATGGGTCATTATAACAGCGTGCGGCCGAAAAGCTAACGCGCCGATGGGCGAAAGGCCGCTAGGAGTGCGCGTCACCTGACACGAGCCCCGTCATCCTTGCCGCCAAACCCCCTGTAAGATGTACAGGTCGACCCTGCGCAAACGTGCCTTCGACTGCATGACTGCGTCGATCCAAAACCACCATATCAGCCCGTTGGCCAAGGGCCAGATGCCCCCGATCACCGAGGCCCAGAATCTTGGCAGGCCGCGAGGAGATCAGCGCCCAAGCCTTGGCGATGCCAATATCAGCCTCTAAGCTTAGCGCCGCGTGGCAAAGCGATGGGTAATGGTAATCCGAGGCCAAAGCGTCGCAAAGCCCCTCTGCCAACAAGGTCGCAACGCTGATATTGCCTTTATGCGATCCACCCCGTAACAAATTTGGCGCACCCATTACCACCGGCGAACCAAGAGCATTGGCTAGTTTTGCAACCTCATAAGTTTCCGGAAATTCACAAATCGAAACGCCCATCTGCGCCCAATTCTGGCGCTGCTGAGCGCTGCGGTCATCATGGCTGCCCAGTATCGTATGCGCGCTGAGCAGCGTTCTTAAACGCAACAGCGCGGCAGGAACTTGGCCATGGGCGTCATGCATCTGCTTTAACAACGCCAGATGCGCATCTGGATTGCGGCCACTTTTTAAGGCCTGACCCGTCAATCGGGGGGGGCGTTTTCCTGCCGCCAGTGCCGCATGGGGAAGATGATCATTGAACACGATATAGGGCACTTGGAACCTAGTGCACAAATCCGCAAAACGCTCATAATGATCCAACATATGCGTTTCAAAGCGCAACTGCGCGCGCAAGGTTAACGGGCTGCTTTGTTGAAAACATTGCAAGGCCTGCAAGAATTTTTCAGCGAATTCGGGGCCGCGCATACCCCCTTCCCAGCTGTAAAACTGCGCCAGACACGCTGTGGTAATCCCATGCGCCGCCAATTCAGATTGCACGGCAGAAAATCCTGTTTGCAAATTTTTCACCGCACCCCGCCTTGGCGCAAGATGGCGCTCAAACCCATCGCCATGCAGATCAATAATCCCCGGCAGCACAAGAAATCCGTCAAGATCAAATGCAACGCTTTGCGGGGCGCTCGCCACGGCGCCCTTTTCAATGTGCAAAGGTGCCCGCGCCACGCCCGTTGGCGTTAAAATATCGGCATTGTAAAAAGAGAAAGAACTACCGCTCATAAATCAGCACGTTTTGCAACGCCTCAAGATCACTCATCTCAGGATCAAACCGGCCCGTTTCAAGATAAACAAGCGTTTGCGCCAAAACATTTGGGGTATTCATGATGAATGTATGCGTGACTGGCAGGATGATATGATCGCGCATCCCTTCAACCTTGGTAGCTGCAACCGATACTTTCCCGTCATCCGCCCCATCAATTAGCGCGGAATACGCAGGGTTTAGCGTGTGAGATCCGGCAATAATTCCCAAATCAAACGTGACCGCGGGCAAGCTCAATACCAAACCATCGGTCCCCAATTGCGCCCCCGCCGGGCCATTGATCCACTCAAAAGGCGGTAAGGGCCCCAAAATATCAACCAACTCACTGCCCTGATTGGGCGGTGCCAGCATAACCACGCGGCCAAGATTCTCGGGGGTTTGATGGGCCAGCCAATAACGGGCCAAGATGCCCCCCATGGAATGCGTTACCAAATGGGTTTTTGCGGTTCCACAGGCGGCAAACCCCTGCGGCAATGCATAATCAGACAAAGCCTGAATAGTTTGTTTTTTTGAGGGATAATTTACTTTTACCGTTTTATACCCGTGCCGCTGCAACACCTCTTCCAGCAACACCAGCGAAAACGCCGACCGTCCCAACCCATGCAACAACACCACACAATCTGCGGAAACCGGCTGTATGAACCCCATCGTAAAGAGAAAAAGATACCGGATCATTTTGCCCTCGTGGCGGTAGATACGCGATCACCGCCTTTGCCCTCTGCATCAAAAGACCAGGTTGCAAAGCCAATACCGCCCAAGACCACCACGCTAGCAAGGATAAACTGCCAAGTCACGGCTTCGGTTAAAAACACCATGCCGCCGAACGCTGCCAAAACCGGCACGCTTAACTGCGCTATCCCCGCCACTGCAGTAGATAAACGCGGCAATATTGAATACCAAAGCGCATAGCCCATTGCTGACGTCACCGCGCCGGAGGCCACCGCCAGAACACCCCCGTATAGGCTAATCTGCGCAGGAAGCAGATATAAGACGGCCGCCGCAAAAAACCCTGTATAAAAGAAATTAGCGCCGGTATCGGCCAAAGCATCAAGGCTTGCGCGCCCCAACAGCGAATACACCCCCCAGCCGATACCGGCTGCCAGCATCAGCGCAGCGCCCCATGGATCAATGCCAACGGGCTGCATCGGCCAAAGCAGCCAGACCAAACCCGTGCAAGCGATCGAAGCGCCAATCCATTTTCGCGCTGACAGATGCTCTTTTTTAATCAATGCGCCTGCAAACATCACAAGCTGGATCACGCCAAAAAGGATCAAAGCGCCAATCCCTGTTTGCAGCGAAATATAAGCCAGCGAAAATGCAACCGCGTATACGCTCAGGCTGATCACACCCCAAAAATTGAAATCTGGAATCTGGAACCGCTTATCGCGCCACCCAATCAACAGCAGCAAACAAAGCGCCCCCGACAGTAAACGTATCGCGGCAAAAACCCAGGGCTCAAGCCGCTCAGCTCCAAGTTCGGGCGCAAGCGCCGCTCGATTCAAAACTGAGTTGGCCCCAAATGCCAGCATCGTCACTGTGGTGAGTAAAAATAAACGCATCCAAGTTTTCCTCAACCGCTCAGCTTTATAGGCCCTAGCGCAAGTCGGGGCAAAAAAAAAGGCCCAGCTACATAGCTGGGCCCCATTCTTTTTTGCGTTTAAGCAGCTTACATCATGCCGCCCATGCCGCCCATGCCGCCCATGTCGGGCATGCCGCCTCCGGCGCCGCCGGCACCTTCTTTGGCAGGCTTATCTGCAACCATCGCTTCTGTTGTGATCAACAGACCCGCGATTGAAGCGGCGTCTTCCAACGCTGTGCGCACAACTTTGGCAGGGTCAATAACACCATAAGCGAACATATCACCATATTCTTCGGTTTGAGCGTTAAAGCCAAATGCCGGATCGCTGCTTTCGCGGATTTTGCCAGCAACAACGGCACCGTCAACGCCTGCGTTTTCAGCGATCTGGCGCAAAGGCGCTTCGATTGCTTTGCGCACGATCGTGATACCCGCATCTTGGTCAGAGTTTTCACCAGTCACACCAGCCAACGCATTAGCCGCTTGCACCAGCGCAACGCCGCCACCGACAACAACGCCTTCTTGAACCGCAGCACGGGTCGCATTCAGCGCATCATCAACGCGGTCTTTGCGCTCTTTCACTTCCACTTCGGTCATTCCACCAACGCGGATCACGGCAACACCGCCAGCCAATTTGGCAACGCGCTCTTGAAGCTTTTCACGATCGTAATCAGATGAAGTTTCTTCGATCTGATTGCGGATCTGCGTCACGCGTGCTTCGATTTCAGCTTTCGCACCGGCACCATCAACAATGGTTGTTTCGTCTTTGGTGATTTGAACCTTCTTGGCCGTGCCAAGCATGTCCATGGTCACTGATTCAAGCTTCATGCCCAAATCTTCGCTGATCACCTGGCCACCTGTCAAAATTGCGATATCCTGCAGCATCGCTTTGCGGCGATCACCAAATCCAGGCGCTTTCACAGCCGCGATTTTCAAGCCGCCGCGCAATTTGTTCACCACCAAAGTTGCCAAGGCTTCGCCTTCAACATCTTCTGCAATGATCAATAAGGGTTTTTGCGATTGGATCACGGATTCAAGCAATGGCACCATTGGCTGCAAAGAAGACAGCTTCTTTTCGTGCAACAAGATCATGCAATCTTCCAACTCAGAGGTCATTTTATCTGCATTGGTCACAAAGTAAGGTGACAGATATCCACGGTCGAATTGCATGCCTTCAACAACGTCGGTTTCTGTTTCCAAGCCTTTATTCTCTTCAACAGTGATCACGCCTTCATTGCCCACTTTTTGCATCGCATCCGCGATTTGGCGGCCGATTTCGGCTTCGCCATTGGCAGAGATTGTGCCAACCTGCGCCACTTCATCGCTATCTTTCACTTCGCGAGAAGCCGCTTTGATTGATTCAACAACTTTCGCTGTTGCTACATCAATACCGCGCTTCAGATCCATGGGGTTCATGCCCGCAGCAACTGATTTCAAGCCTTCGCGAACGATCGCTTGCGCCAAAACGGTTGCTGTGGTTGTGCCGTCACCGGCTTCGTCATTGGTGCGGCTGGCCACTTCTTTGACCATTTGCGCACCCATGTTTTCGAACTTATCTTCCAGTTCGATTTCTTTGGCAACTGACACACCATCTTTGGTGATCCGTGGCGCGCCAAAAGATTTATCCAGAACAACGTTCCGACCTTTTGGACCTAAAGTTACTTTTACAGCGTCAGCTAAAATATTTACGCCATTGAGCATGCGATTGCGTGCATCTGTGGCGAATTTGACGTCCTTAGCAGCCATGTGCTTTTCCTCGTCTTAATAAATTGAAATTAGGGGAGTGCGATTTAGGACAGAACGCCCAAAATATCGCTTTCTTTCATGATCAACAGCTCTTCGCCATCTACGGTAACTTCTGTACCTGACCATTTACCAAACAAAATTTTATCGCCATTGCTGACCGCCATTGCGATCAATTCGCCGCTGTCTTTGCGAGCACCCTCACCGCAAGCGATTACAACGCCTTCAGCAGGCTTTTCTTTTGCACTATCTGGAATGATCAATCCGCCAGAAGTTTTTTCATCGCCTTCAAGGCGACGGACCAGAACGCGGTCGTGAAGCGGTTTTAATGCCATCTCTTAGGCTCCTTACGCTCAAATTAGAGTTGACCTTCGCAGGCCATTAGCACTCACCTAGCGTGAGTGCCAACAGACGTCATGTAAGGAGCGACCTCTACAGAGTCAACCACGCCCACTACAAATTTTTATCCAAATTCAGGTTTTTTTTATACGCAGCGTCGAGCGCAATCGATTTTTGGCAAAACGCTTTCAAATTAAGGCTTTTGATACCAATCCGCGCCCCTGCAAAAGCGCTTGCACCCCCGGCAGACGCCCCCGATAGGCCTGATAAAGAAGTTCGGGATCTTTCGAGCCACCCGCGGCTAGGATATTTTCTTCAAGCGATTGCGCCAAACTTTGGTCAAACGGGTCTCCTTTTTCCTCAAACGCGGCAAATGCATCGGCATCCATCACTTCAGACCACATATAGCTGTAATAGGCGCTGGCATAATACCCCCCTGAAAATACATGGGCGAATTGCGGTGTTGCATGGCGCATTCCAATCGCTTTGGGCATATTAATTTGATCAAGAATATCTGTCTGCCGCCGCATGATGTCAGTTGGTATATCACCGGTATGATAAAACAAATCTACCATCGCAGATGCCACATATTCAACGGTTTGGAACCCCATATCATAGGTGGCCGCGGCCAAAACTTTTTCAAGCAAGTCTTGCGGCATTGCCGAGCCTGTTTCGGCATGCGTTGCAAATTTTGCCAAGACTTCAGGCACATCAAGCCAATGCTCATAAAGCTGGCTGGGCAATTCCACAAAATCTCGGGGCACTGAAGTGCCAGAAATCATCTCATAAGTTACGTTGGACAGCATCTGATGCAAAGCATGGCCAAATTCATGAAATAAAGTGCGCGCATCATCATAAGACAGCAACGCAGGATCGCTTTTGGCAAAATTGCACACGTTGATCACGATCGGCGCTTGCGCTTTTGGGAATTTTGCCTGAGCGCGCATCGCGCTGCACCAAGCCCCCGAGCGTTTTGAGCCCCGCGCAAAATAATCGCCAATGAATAGCGCCACATGCGCGCCATCGCGGCGCACCTCCCACGCGCGGCAATCCGAATGATAGAGCGGCAGTTTCACTTCTTCGAAACTTAACCCGAATAAACGGTTCGCGCAGTCAAACGCGGCGGCGATCATCTGATCCAGTTGGAAATAGGGTTTTAATTGCGCCTCGTCCAAATCGAATTCTGCACCGCGGCGTTTTTCGGCATAATAGCGCCAATCCCATTTTTCCAAATCGCCATTAACGCCTTCTGCGCGCATCATCTCCTGCAAAACGCCTGCATCCTGTTCGGCACGGGCCTTCGCCGGTTGCCAGACGTCTTTAAGCAATTTTAACACATTTTCTGGCGTCTTCGCCATTTCAGTCTCAAGTTTGAAAGACGCAAAATCAGGATATCCCAAAAGCTCTGCCATCTCTTGGCGCAGGACAAGCATTTCCAAGGCCAAGGATCGGTTATCATGAGCGCCGGCATGCGCGCCGCGCGCCGCCCAGGCCTGATAAGCCTTTTTGCGCAAGTCGCGCTGCGCAGAGAATTGTAAAAACGGCACAATAATCGATCGCGACAAAGTCACAATTGGCGCTTCAACACCTCGCTCAACGCCCGCGGCCTTGGCCGCATCAATCAAAAACTCTGGCAGGCCGTTTAAATCTTCAGGCCCCAATTCCAAATGCCAGCTACGCTCATCATGCAAAAGATTTTGCGAAAACTCGGTACCTATTACAGCCAAACGCGATTTGATTTCTTTCATACGCAGCTCGGCCGTACCGCTCAACGCAGCGCCGGCACGAATGAAATTGCGATGCGTCAGCATCAAGACGCGCTGCTGTTCCTCTGAAAGATCCAATTCGGCGCGGCTGTTCCAAAGCCGATCAATACGGCCGAACAGCGCTTTATTTGCATAGATTTCGGAACTATGCGCAGAGAGTTTGGGGGAAAACTCTCGCATCAACGCCTCGCGTTCAGCGTTACTATCGGCCCCTGAGAGGGTATAGAACACCGATAATACCTGATGTAACGCTTTGCCTGTTGCGGCCAATGCCTCAATGGTATTGGCAAAACTGGGGATTTGGGGGTTATTCGCAATCGCTAAGGTTTCAGCGAGATCTTCTGCCAAAGCCGTTTCGAAAGCTGGCGCAAAATCAGCATCAGAAATTTCAGCAAAAGGCGCTAGGCCAAAGGCGCCAGTCCAGTCAGATAAAAGGGGGTTGCTCATATTCTTTTTTCCTTCAAAAAATCATCGCAGCATAGACCCGGCGCCAAACCAAAGCCCCAATGGCGCGCGCGCTGTCGAGCAAGCATTTAACCACCGCAGATCGCGCAGTTCGTGCGGGGCGTCATTTTTAGCTTTCTCGTCTCACCATACAGCGCATCATAGATCAGCATATCCCCCCGCAGCGCCGTGCCAGCATCACTTAGCAGCTTCAGCGCCTCTGCGGCCATCATCGCCCCAACCACGCCCGGAAGCGGCGCGAAAACGCCAGCTTCTGCACAGCTGGGCGCCAAACCTTCCGCCGGAGCAGAGGGAAAAACACAAGCATAGCAGGGGCCAAAGGTTTTGGGATCAAACACCGCAACTTGCCCCTCCCATTGGCTTAACGCCCCAGAAATCAGAGGCATTCCCAACGCCACTGCCGTTTCATTGGCCAAATAGC
This sequence comes from Rhodobacteraceae bacterium IMCC1335, assembly GCA_039640495.1. Classification (NCBI taxonomy): domain Bacteria; kingdom Pseudomonadati; phylum Pseudomonadota; class Alphaproteobacteria; order Rhodobacterales; family Paracoccaceae; species Rhodobacteraceae bacterium IMCC1335. Next base: position 794,550 of record CP046864.1, on the reverse strand, counting down.
GGGTGTCAAAATTATCGCTGCCATCCAATAGCAGATCAAACTCGCCGCATAACTCGGCAGCGATATCCTGGGTGAAGCGGCGGTGATAGGGGCGTATATCGATATAAGGGTTTTGCGCCAGCATCATTGTTTGCGCCGAAAACACCTTTGGCGTACCAATCGCGGCATCTTGGTGGATAACCTGTCGTTGCAAATTTGAATTTTCCACCAAATCATCATCAATCACGCCAATCGTTCCAACCCCAGACGCGGCCAAATATTGCAAAGCCGGTGCCCCCAGCCCCCCAGCCCCGATGACCAGGATTTTTGCTTGCTTAAACTTTTTTTGTCCAACACCGCCAATTTCGCGCAACATGATGTGACGCGCATACCGCTCTAACTCTGTGGCGTTAAACTTGTCCGATTGGCCAGGCGTGCTCGCCCCTGCGCTTTGCGCGCGTTCCGCGCGCCGCCGCAAGGCCCGCAATCCCAGCCGATAGATTAAAATAAGACCGATAAACCCACCCAACAAGGCTAAGGGAGCGACAGAACCACCCGTCGCCAGAATTAAGGGATGCTGATCTGGCAAAACCAAATGGGCAAGTATTAATGCCGCATAAAGCGCTGCAATCACCCAGAACCGCACTTCAGATGGCACTTTCAAGCGTGCGCCAAAAACCCAAAACCCCAGCGCTAAAATAATCAGCCAAAGCATCAGCTGCGCCCCGTAGACCCAAAGCCGCCCGCATTGCGCTCGCTGCCGGCCAGCTGGTCTACATTGACAAACCGCGCTTGTATGACGGGCGCCACGACCAGTTGTGCGATCCGATCTCCATGTGCAATCAGAAACGCTTGCGACCCGCTATTGTACAAAATCACACCGATTTCTCCACGGTAATCGCTGTCAACCGTTCCCGGTGCGTTCAAAAGCGTAATCCCATGCTTTAAAGCCAGACCAGATCTTGGCCGCAGCTGAACCTCAAAACCCGGCGGTATGGCAACGTGCAACCCAGTGGGCACAAGCAGGCGGTTGGCGGCCTTCAAAATCATCCCCGTTGCGCGCAAATCAGGCGCTAAATTAGCCCGAATATCTGCACCGGCTGCACCTTCAGTTTCATAGCACGGCGCGCCAAGCGTTTGATCTGCGCCCTCAGACCATGCAAATTGGACCTCAACCATGCGCCGTTGACGCCTTTTCAACATGGTCAATGATCTTTTGCACCAAACGCTCCGCCACTTGCGCCTTTGAAGCTCTGGGCCATTGATCCACCCCAGCCTGTTCAATGCACAAAATCGCGTTTTCGTCGCCCCCCATAATACCGGTTTTGGCTGAAACATCATTTGCTAAAAGCCAATCACAGCCCTTTCGCATGCGTTTTGCCTGTGCATTCTTCTCAAGCGCTTCGGTTTCAGCCGCAAAGCCGATCACCAAATCCGGGCGATTGTCGCGGCGTTGCGCCACCGAGGCCAAAATATCGGGATTTTCCACAAAGCTTAAGGTTGAAAGCCCCCCCGCCTGTTTCTTGATCTTTTCCTCGCCGGGCATGTCTACACGATAATCGGCCACTGCCGCCACAAAGATCGCGATGTTGCACGGCAGGGCTTGCTCAACCGCTTGCGCCATCTCTAAGGCCGTTTCAACGCGTTTGATCTGCGCGCCAAGGGGCGGGTCTGCTGCCGCCGGCCCCGAGATGAACACCACCTCAGCACCTTGATTGACCAAGGCTTGTGCAATAGCGCTGCCCTGCCGCCCTGAAGAGCGGTTCGCAATATAGCGCACGGGATCAATCGGCTCATGGGTTGGGCCGGACGTGAGCAGCACGCGCTGGCCTGTCAGCGGGCCGCGGGTAAAATGCATTTGCACAGCGGTCAGAATATCGACGGGCTCAGACATACGACCGGGCCCAAATTCACCACAGGCCATATCTCCGGCGTCGGGCCCGATAATTTTCACGCCATCGGCCTGAAGCTGGCGTAAATTGCGCTGCGTGGCAGAATGTTCCCACATCCGCACATTCATAGAGGGTGCAATCAGTACCGGCGTATCCGTCGCCAAAATAAGCGTAGAGGCAAGATCATCGGCCCGCCCCTGCGCCATTTTTGCCATCATATCGGCCGTGGCAGGCGCGACCAAAATAAGATCAGCGCTGCGCGATAATTCGATATGGCCCATTTCTGCTTCCGAGGTTAAATCGAACAATTCAGAATATACTGTTTCACCGGCCAGAGCGGCCACCGAAAGCGGCGTCACGAATTCTTTCGCCGAGCCTGTCAAAACAGGGGTCACAGCTGCGCCCGCCGCGCGCAATTTGCGTATTAAATCCAAGGATTTATACGCAGCGATGCCGCCCGTGATAATTAACAAAATGCGCTTTGAGCTTAACATTCACGCTCCAGACCTTAAAGATCTTTATGTAAAAGGTCTCTTGCGACTACGCAAGGGAAGCCACTCAGATAAAAATCACGGCAACTTTTTAAAACACAAAACCTAACCGCCCGCCACCTCACCATATAGCAAGCGCTGCGCAACGAAACGCCTAACAGACGCATAATAGGGGCGAATAGATCAGAAAAAGCTCACCACTTCTTGCGAGTTTTTTTCAAGAAATTTGCGCATTTTAGAAAAGGCCGCCGCCTCTAGCTGCCGCACTCTTTCTTTGGACAGCCCCAGCTCTTTGCCCAAACTTTCTAGCGTGCGCGGCTCTTCTTGCAACTTGCGTTCGCGCACGATGAACCGTTCGCGGTCATTCAGGGCGTGCAAGGCCTGTAAGAGCCACTGCCGCAATTGATCCGTGTCGTGTTCGTCTTCGAACATATGCTGGGTTTGCGCGCCTTCATCTTCGATCGTGTCAATCCACTCGCGGCCTTCATCCTCGCTGGACTGCGTGGCATTCAGCGAATAATCCGAACCTGACAGTCGGCCATCCATCATTTCAACATCGTTGAGCGGCACGCCAACTTCCGTCGCAATAAGTTGGTGTAACTGATGGCGATCAAGCCGATCACCGCGCTGCGATGCTTCGCGCTCTAGCTGCGCTTGTACACGGCGCAAGTTGAAAAACAATGATTTTTGGCTGCTGGTCGAGCCTGTGCGCACCATCGACCAGTTGCGCATCACATAATCCTGCACGCTGGCTTTGATCCACCACACGGCATAGGTCGAGAACCGCACGCCCCGATCCGGATCAAACTTATCGGCAGCCTTCATAAGGCCTAAACCTGCCTCTTGAATAAGATCATTCATCGGCGCACCGTAGCGCTTAAACTTTGCCGCCATGGAAATAGCCAATCGCATATAAGCGTTTATTAGCCGGTGAAGCGCTTGCTCATCTCGATGATCTCTCCACGCGTACGCTAATTTCAATTCAGTTTCCGCATCAAGCAATTCAGCCTTCATCGCACGGCGTGAAAAAGACATATCGGAGCCAGCATCTAAAGCCATTAAACTTACCTTTCCGAACGAAAGCGCTCTAAAGCGATCTTATATTGCGTTTACTGACAGAGTTACGCACGATGAGACCGTTTGGATCACTTTGGAAAATGAATGCAGCATCACATCACATTGATTATCGGCGGGGCGGCCTCTGGCAAGTCGCTTTGGGCTGAAAATTATACACTGAGCGTAACCAAGCGGCCCCTTTATATCGCAACGGCGCAGCCATTTGATACCGAAATGGAAGAGAAGATTGCCGCACATCGCGCGCGCAGAACCGCGCAGTGGGAACTCAAAGAAGCCCCGCTGGATTTGGTGGAGGCTCTGTCAGGCCTAACGTCTGAAAGCTGCGCTTTGATTGACTGTCTTACCATGTGGCTGAGCAATCATCTTTTGGCAGATACGCCTTTAGAACCTTTGGAAACAGATTTATTAAAGGCTCTGAGCATATGCCCAGCCCAGCTAGTATTAGTGACCAATGAGGTAGGATATAGCGTGGTTCCAGAAAACGCTTTGGCGCGTAAATTCCGCACCGCGCAGGGGCAGTTGAACCAAAGGCTTGCCGCAGCGGCGAATAAGGTAGTGTTGGTCACCGCTGGCTTACCGTTGGTTCTAAAAAGCGCGGATCCATGATGAGCAGATTGTTTCTGGTGCGCCATGGCCCGACCCATGTCAAAGCAATGGTTGGCTGGACGGATGTTAAGGCAGACCTCACGGATAGCGCGGCACTGGCGCGTTTGCGGGCGAGCCTGCCACAAAAGGCCCTGATGATTTCATCAGACCTGCGCCGGGCAATCGATACAGCCGATGCGTTGCAACTGAGGCAAAGGCGCCTGCCGCATGCAACGGGTCTGCGCGAGATGCATTTTGGCGATTGGGAAATGAAAACCTTCAATGATGTCAATGTCACCGACCCGGATGGCATTTTTGCATTTTACGACACGCCCGGGGATGTCGCCCCGCCCAATGGCGAAAGTTGGAATATGTTCTCGGCGCGCGTCGATACGGCCCTCGATACTTTGCGGGCCGAATATCATGGCAGCGATTTGATCATCGTTGCGCATTTTGGCGTAATATTGCGGCAATTTCAGCGCGCCAAAGCAATTTCTGCCTATCAGGCTTTTGGTCAAAAAATAGAGAACCTATCGCTCACAGAGATTGAGATCACGGACCATCTCTGGCGCGTTAACCGGGTGAATGCGCTTATTTAAGCCCTTTTGCCATTTTAAACCCAGTAGCCATTGTTTTTTGCAAAGCGCGCAACCGATTATGTTGTGACACGGCATCCCCGATCGCCCAGCACGGACAGTCGCGTTATACCACCCCACAAATGGCTCGAAGCGTATGGACAGCAGATGACCAGATCATAAGTCCGCATAGCCAAAACAAATCAAAATTCGCACCCTGCCGATGCAAGGTTGCATAAAAAATTTAGCCGGTATTCAAAGGTTTGATCCAACCCAGCGCGCGGCAGTTTCTTCAGCGCGTTGCAACAGGGCTGCCCAAAGAAAGAACAACGCCCGTCTCACACGCATAATTTTAATTCTTAAAAAGCCTTATGAAGAAACGGTCCAAACTCTTTTAAGGATTTGATAAGGTTTATCAAACACCATGGCCGCTTATGAGGAATCTGTAAGCGATGATTGCGCGGGTTGTTACAGTTGCGTTTTGTGGTCTGGATGTCCGCTCGGTTGAGGTGGAATGCGCTGTGGCGGCAGGGCTTCCGGGCTTAACCATCATTGGATTGGCCGATAAAGCCGTCAGCGAAGCGCGTGAACGCGTAAGATCTGCATTGCACAGCTTGTCTTTGGCATTGCCGCCGAAGCGGATTACCATCAGCCTTACGCCAGCCGACTTGCCCAAAGAGGGCGCACATTTCGATCTTGCAATCGCGCTGGCGATACTCAGCGCGATCGAGGCAATTCCCGGCGATTGCCTGCAAGAAACTTTAGCCATCGGCGCTTTGTCTTTGGATGGCAGATTGAACGCCGTGACCGGCGCGCTGCCCGCCGCGCTACATGCGGCCGAAAATGGGTTATCACTTTTATGCCCGCAAGCCTGCGGAGCAGAAGCGGCATGGGTTGAAACAACGCCTGTCATATCAGCGGATACATTGGGCCGTTTGATACAGCATTTGAACGGTCAAGCCGTCATATCCCCTGCGGCGCCTGGTTTGGTTTTTCTGCAAAACTCCACCACGGATTTTGCGGATATCAAAGGCCAAGAGCGCGCCAAACGCGCCTTGGAAATCGCTGCAGCCGGGCGTCATCATACCTTTCTGATTGGAACGCCCGGTTCGGGGAAATCAATGCTGGCAGCCCGGTTGACAGCCCTTTTGCCCGAGCTTAACGCCAAAGAAGCGCTGGAAACTGCGATGATACACTCGGTCAGCGGCTTACTGAAAGAAGGGGGTATTTCACGCTCTCCACCGTTTTACGCCCCCCATCATACGGCGTCTAAAGTGGCGCTGGTTGGGGGTGGGCGCAAAGCCCAACCAGGCGAGATTTCGCTTGCCCATAACGGGGTGTTATTTTTGGATGAGCTGCCCGAATTCTCACGCGAAGCGCTTGAAACCTTGCGCCAGCCGCTTGAAACGGGGGAAATTTGGATTGCCCGCGCCAGCGCACATATTCGCTACCCGTGCCGTTTTTTATTGATCGCCGCCGCCAATCCCTGCAAATGCGGATATTTGTATCAAGCTGAACGTGCCTGTAACAAGGCTCCCCACTGCGGCGCACATTATTTTCAACGCTTATCAGGGCCGCTTTTGGATCGCTTCGACCTTTGCGTGCATGTAGAAGCCACCTCATTCACCTCTTTGCAAAATCAAGATCTTGGTGAAACCACCGGCGATATTGCGGCCCGCGTGCGGGCTGCACAGCGCTGTCAGAGCCTTCGGTTTTCCGCCCATGACGGGATTCACACCAACGCAGATGCTCATGGCAAAGTGCTGACCCAAACATGCGCTCTTGCACCTGAAACCATCGGCTGGCTGCACAAAGCCTTGGATCATTTTCAACTTTCGCCGCGCGGCTATCATCGTATGCTGCGGGTCGCGCGAACCATCGCCGACCTAGACGGCAGCGACGCAATCGAAAAACCACATTTGAGCGAGGCCTTGGGTTTTCGCCCCTTCCCGGCGTCTGGAAAGTCGGCAAAGCAAGCAGGCTGACCCAGCTTGGCTGCCCAGGGCCTATGAACAACGTTGCGAAAAACCTTCGAACGGCATCTCATGCGCCGCTTCAAACGCGCTCTTCTTTGGCAACTCGGATCGGGCCTCACACGAGTTTGTATTCAATCGCCTGCCAGATTTTTGCAGCAATATTTATGCCATCAAAGCGCTCCAGCTCTTGAATGCCTGTAGGTGATGTGACATTGATTTCGGTTAAATACTGCCCGATCACATCGATGCCCACGAAGACCTGACCTTTTTCGCGCAAAAGCGGGCCAATACGCGCGCAGATTTCTAAATCGCGCGGCGTAAGCTTAATCTTCTCAGGCCGCCCGCCTACATGCATATTAGAACGCGTTTCGCCCGTAGCAGGCACCCGGTTAATCGCGCCCACTGGCTCTCCATCCACCAAAATCACCCGTTTATCCCCTTTGCTCACATCCGGCAGGAACTTCTGCACGATCAACGGCTCGCGCGAGAAACCGCTGAACAATTCATGCAAAGACGTCATATTGCGGTCATCTTCTTTGAGCAAAAAAACGCCTGCCCCGCCATTGCCGTAAAGCGGCTTTAAAATAACATCGCCATGGGCTTGGCGAAACGCTTTCAAGATTTCCAAATCGCGGGCAATCGCCGTTGGCGGCGTTAAATCCGGAAAATCAAGCACCAATAGTTTTTCGGGATAATTGCGCACCCAAAACGGATCATTTACAACGAGCGTTTGACCTTTTAACCGATCCAATAAATGCGTTGTCGTAATATAATGCATATCAAATGGCGGATCTTGGCGCAGCCAAACCACATCAAATTTTGCCAGCTCCACCTCTTGTTCTGGCCCAAAATCCACATGCGCCCCAGCAACCCGCTGTACGGTCATGGGATATCCGCGCGCAGTGATTTTTCCGTTTTGATAGGCTAGCGTGTCAGGTGGGTAATAAAACAAGCTATGCCCTCGTGCTTGCGCCTCTTCAGCAAGACGAAACGTGCTGTCTGCTTCAATATTAACCGCCTCAATAGGGTCCATCTGAAATGCGATTTTCACGGTGCGCTCCTGCGATATGTTTTCGGCTTTGATTACAACTTGAGCCGACTAAATAAAACCCATCTCTGAAGGTTCCTGAAAATCCTCTGAAAAAAATGCGTTTTCTACAATCAATATGGTGCCAAAACGATCGATCAAAGCAAGATCAAAGCGCATCGCCAAGCAGGGCGCAGATCGCACCTGCCCCATAAAAACCTGCGCGGCGGCAATAATGCGGCGTCTTTGAAACGCTGTTAACAGCTGTGCGGCTCTTTCATGATTTTGCGATTTCTTGACCTCAACAAAAACCCAAGAGACCGAGGTTTTAAAAATCAGGTCTATTTCTCCGGCCAAAGATCTCCACCGATGCGCCTCCAAGTGATATCCGCCTGCTCTATAGGCTTTTGCTATTTTGTGTTCAGCAGCTAAGCCTGAATAATAAGCCTTGTTTCCTTTAAGGTTTTCGCTCAATGTCCAAAGCCATCTGATAAATTTTGCGTTTCGCTACGCCATGCGCCTGTGCCACAAACTCAGCCGCGTCGCGCACCGACATTGATTGCAGCGCTGTTCTCAACTGCGCTTCTATATCACTTTCATTAACAGGAGATGACTGCGCCCGATCAATGATCACGACAATCTCGCCTTTGACGGGCCCAGTTTGCGCCTTGGCCAATAACTCTGCCAATGTTCCGCGTTGGATCTCTTCAAATTTCTTGGTTAATTCGCGGCAATATGCAGCCTGCCTATTTTCGCCATAAACCGTGCATGCATCCTGCAAAAATTGCACCAGGCGTTTAGGAGATTCGTAGAACACCAAAGTTGCTGGCACGTTTAACAAATTTTTCAAAGCGGCAAGCCGCGCCGATTTTGCGTTGGGAACGAAGCCTTCAAATAAAAACCGATCGGTGGGCAAACCGGCCAGCGTCAGCGCGGTTATCACCGCGGATGGCCCAGGCGCTGTGGTGACCAAAATACCCGCCTCAGCAGCTGTTTTGCTCAGATCAAAGCCCGGATCAGCAATCAGCGGCGTACCCGCCTCCGACGCATAGGCAACAGACCGGCCTTCTTGTAAATATTCCATTAATTTAGGCCGCATGCGCGCGCCATTGTGATCATGATAGGCCAATATCGGGCGTTCATTCACAGCCACGCCATGAATATCCATTAATTTGCGCAGGCTTCTGGTATCTTCAGCCGCTAAGATATCAACATGTGCTAGAATATCGAGCGCACGCAAGGTGATATCGCGCGCGCTCCCGATCGGGGTGGCAACAAAATAGAGCCCTGGTACCAAATGGATGTTGCGCTTACTCACGACTTTGCCTTTATCATTCTCAGCTTTCTTGTCGCACCGGCGAAAGAGCTGTGCTAAACCCCTGTCAAAGGAGCGTATGTATGAGAGTATCTATTTCATTTCGTCATAAAGGTCTACGCGCGTTGGCCGGGATCTCGCTGGCAGCTGTTATAAGCGCCTGCACACCTGACACATCAACCATTGGCACCGCTCCCAGACTGACTCCGCAAGAGCCCATTCCAGTCGCATTGTTGGTTCCAACATCTTCACGAAACGCCGCCGAGATCGCCGGGAGTTTAGAGCAAGCGGCGCGTATGGCGGTTTCTGATTTGGATCCGGTCAAAATTGACCTGCGCGTTTATGACACGGCAGGGCGCAGTGATATCGCCGCACAGCAGGCCCAAACCGCGGTTGATGAGGGCGCGAAAATTATCATTGGGCCGCTTTTTGCGGAAGCCGCAAATGCCGCGGGCCTGGCTGTCGCGGATGAAGGTGTGAACGTTTTAAGCTTTTCAAACAGCAGCGCCATTGCCGGTGGAAACGTCTTCCTGCTTGGAAAAACCTTTGACAATACGGCCGAAAGAGTGATCGCGTATCTCGCGCGATTGGGCAAACAACGCGCTGTGATTGTTTATCCGGATAATCTGGAAGGGGAGGCAGGGCGTAGCGCTTTGGAAAAAGCCGCCCAATATTCGAGCCTCAAAATCGCGCATAGTCAGGCTTTTGAGTTCTCGCAAGAGGGGGTCGTTGCCGCGATCCCGCTCATTCGCGCTGCCGTCGAGATTGAAGAGGCCGATACTATTTTATTAACCTCAACCACCGCCGGCGCTTTGGGGCTGTTGGTGCAATTGCTGCCCGAAGCTGGGATTGATCCCGCCAAAGTGCAATATGCAGGCCTTGCACGCTGGGATGTGCCGGCGCAAACTCTGGCGCTCTCAGGCGTGCAGGGGGGGCTCTTCGCTTTGCCCGATTACGCGCGGGCTCAAAGTTTTTCAACGCGCTATGAAGAACAGTATTCCAGCAAACCGCACCAGCTTGCGGGCCTGGCCTATGACGGCGTTGCCGCAATTGGCGCATTGGTCGCCCGTGGTACCAATAACGCGTTAGGCGCAGCAGCCTTAACCCAAACAGCCGGCTTTGAAGGCGTCGATGGTATTTTCAGGCTTAGGAAAGACGGCACCAACGAACGCGGTTTGGCTGTCGCAACGATCCAAGATAAACAGGTGGTGATTCTTGACCCAGCGCCCTCAGCATTCGAGTTCTTCAGCTTCTAATCTGTCGATGCTTCACTTCGACAAGCCCGATCTACCACTGATTTTGCCAGCTGAGATGATTTTTGACTCTGAAACTATGGTTGCGTTTATCAAAGCCAACCTAGCCACGGCGTCAGACAGCAAAAACATAAGGACGGCCTTGGCCACAGAGCTGAAAGCGCGTCAAATTGCGGGTATGGAACATATTGCCCATGCTTTTTCCAAAAGTCCGTTCAGCGCCCATGAAGTAACCAGATCTTACACTTACCTGACCGATTGTATCGTTAAAACAACCTGGTTTGTCGCCTCAACCTTCGTGCATCCCCTCGCCAATCCCACCGAAAGCGAGCGGCTTTCTGTTGTTGCGGTCGGGGGGTATGGCCGCGGCGAAATGGCTCCGTTTTCCGATGTCGATTTGCTTTTTTTAACACCGTATAAAATCACGCCTTGGGCCGAAAGTTTGATTGAAACGATGCTCTATATCCTTTGGGATCTTAAGCTGAAAGTGGGGCATTCATCGCGCACAGTAAAAGATTGTCTGCGCTTGGGCGCGCATGATTATACGATTCGCACCGCCATGCTGGAACAACGCAACCTTTGCGGTAATAAAAGCCTTGCCGACACGTTATCCGCCAAGCTTTGGAGTGATTTATTCTCGGGTAGCGAGAAAGAATTCATTGAGGCAAAATTACAAGAACGCGAGGCCCGGCATGAAAAGCAAGGCGGCCAGCGATATATGGTCGAGCCGAATGTCAAAGAGGGAAAGGGCGGCTTGCGGGACCTGCAATCGCTGTTTTGGATCACCAAATATGTATATCGATCCGCCTCAACCGCAGATCTGGTCTCGCTAAATGTTATCACGCCGGAAGAACATCAAATTTTCGTCAAGGCAGAGGCTTTTTTATGGGCGGTGCGCAGCCATTTGCATCTTGTAAGCGGGCGCGCGGTTGAAACTTTATCCTTCGATATGCAAATCGAACTGGCAGATCGCATGGGCTATCATGACCGCGCAGGCCGGCCAGCGGTTGAAATTTTCATGCAAGATTATTTCCGCCAAGCAACCAGCGTTGGAGATTTAACCCGTATTTTTTTAACGGCTCTCGAGGCACGTCATGTCAAAAGCGAGCCGCTTTTGGAACGGATTTTTCGCAAACGCCCCACCGTGAAATCCGATTATATGGTGCTGCACAACCGGCTGAGTATTTCCGCGCCTGATAAATTTCTGAACGATCCGCTTAATCTGCTGCGGCTATTCGAAGAAGCCCTGCGCACTGGCCTACTTATACATCCTAATGCGATGCGGTTAATCTCGGCCAACCTCCATTTATTTGACGAAACCCTGCGTCAAACCCCCGAAGCACAACGGATCTTTCTGGATCTGCTCTTGAAACATGGCAATCCAGAACGTGCACTGAGGCGGATGAATGAATTGGGGGCCTTGTCAGCCTTCATCCCCGAATTTGAGCCCATCGTCGCGATGATGCAATTCAATATGTACCACAGCTACACGGTGGATGAGCACACGATTCAATGTATCCGGAACCTTGCCCAGATCGAGCGCGGCGAATTGATCGAAGAATTACCTATTGCCAGTTCGATTTTGAAAGAGGGTGTGAACCGAAAGGTGATCTATGTTGCCCTTTTGCTGCATGATATCGGCAAAGGCCGCAATGAAGATCATTCGGTGATTGGAGCACAAATTGCGCGCAAGGTGGCTCCGCGGCTTGGCTTGAACAAAGCTGATGTGGAAACCGTAGAATGGCTTGTGAGATACCATTTATTGATGTCTGACTTGGCGCAAAAACGCGATATTGCGGATCCTCGAACGGTGCGCGATTTTGTCAAAGCCGTGCAAACCTGCAAGCGCTTGGATCTGCTGACCGTGTTGACCGTCTGTGATATCCGCGCTGTTGGCCCCAACACTTGGAACAATTGGAAAGCGGTTCTGATCCGGGCGCTCTATCGGCAGACCCGCCGCGCGTTAGAAAATGGCCAAGACGCTTTGAACCGCGAATCGCGTGGCACCGAGGGTAAGAAAAACCTACGTCTGCATTTAAAAGATTGGGATACCAAGGACCTAAAATCCGAAGTCGCGCGCCATTATTCTCCCTATTGGCAGGGATTACATGTCACCGCGCATGTGGTGTTTGCCGGTTTGCTCCGCGATTTAAAAGAGGATGAAATTGCCATCGACTTCTATGCAGATGGAGACCGCGCAGCAACCCGCGTGTGTTTTGCCTGCGTCGACCATCCCGGCATTTTTTCCAGTTTGGCAGGCGCTCTGGCACTGGTGGGGGCCAATGTCGTTGATGCGCGCACCTATACCACCAAAGATGGGTTTGCGACGGCAGCGTTTTGGATTCAAGACGCGGCGGGAAACCCTTATGAGCCGGAAAAGTTCAACCGTTTGAAACAAATGATCAATAAGACATTGATGGGCAAAGTGGTGGCGCGAATTGCGATTCAGGATAAAGACAAATTCAAAAAACGCGAAAAAGCCTTTAAAGTTCCAACCTCCATCAGCTTTGATAATGACGGCTCCGAAATTTACACGATCATCGAAGTCGACACGCGGGATCGCCCCGGCTTGTTGTTTGATCTGACGCGCACCTTGGCCAATACAAACGTCTATATCGCATCAGCAGTCATCGCCACTTATGGCGAGCAAGTTGTTGATAGTTTTTATGTAAAAGACATGTTTGGTCTGAAATTTTACAACCAATCCAAGCAAAAAATGCTGGAACGCAAGCTACGCGAAGCAATCGAGCTGGGCGTTGAGCGCGCCTCAACATGAGTGGGGCGCGACTGCTCAAAGGCATTATGACGGTCGGTTTTTGGACTTTGCTCAGCCGCGTGCTGGGCATGGCCCGCGAGGTTCTACTGTATATGTTGATAGGCGCAGGGCCGGTATTGGACGCGTTTGTGGTTGCGTTTCGTTTGCCCAATATGTTTCGGCGCTTCTTTGCAGAGGGCGCTTTCAACGCCGCTTTTGTGCCCTTGTTTTCAAAGCGCCTTGAAGCGCAAGACAATCCGATCGGATTTGCCAGCCAGGCGATGGGCGGGCTTGCCTTTGCGCTGGCGCTTTTGACGGCGCTGGCGCTGATTTTCATGCCAGCGCTTGTCTGGCTGACCGCGCAGGGGTTCATGGGCGATGCCCGCTTTGATATGGCGGTTGACTATGGCCGCGTGATGTTTCCTTATATTTTCCTTATCTCGCTCAGCGCTCTGCTGTCTGGTGCGCTGAATGCCCAAGGGCGCTTCGCAATGGCAGCCGCCGCGCCTGTCTTCTTAAATATCATCATCATTTGCGCGCTTTGTCTGGGATGGGTGATGAACCATGCGGTCATCTATTATCTGATTTGGGCGGTTCCAATTGCGGGGGTTGTGCAATTGGCCGCGCTGTGGCGGGCAGCACAGGCCGCCGGGCTTCCTATTCGTTTGGGGCGGCCCAGCTTTAGCCCCGAAATGCGACAGCTGGTGCGGATTGCGCTACCTGCAGCTTTGGCCAATGGCGTGCTACAAATTAATTTATTGGTCGGACAATTGGTCGCCAGCCAACATCCCGGCGCTGTCAGTTGGCTATATGGGGCTGATCGTTTGTATCAGTTGCCCTTGGGCGTGGTTGGCATTGCTGTGGGTATTGTGCTCTTGCCAGAATTGTCACGACGCCTGCAGGCAAAAGATCAAACAGGGGCAAAACAAGCCTTTGCAAGCGCAACCGAAATCACATTAGCGCTCAGTTTACCGGCTGCAATGGCGCTTTGCGTGGTGCCCTATCCTTTCGTCTCTGCGCTTTTTGAACATGGCGCAACCTCCCTCCATGACGCGCAAGCGATGGCGCTTGCAACCGCTATCTACGGATTGGGCTTGCCCGCTTTTGTGCTGCAAAAGCTCTTGCAGCCATTATATTTTGCGCGCGAAGACACGCGCAGGCCCTTTCGATTTGCGCTTGTGGGGATGGGGGTCAATGCCGCCTTAGCCGTCGGTCTTATGCCCTTTATTGGCTGGCTGGCCGCAGCCATCGCCACAAGTCTTTCGGCCTGGGCGATGGTCGGGCTGCTGTTTTGGGGCGCACGCGGCTTTGACGATATTTTGAAGCAGGACGCCGCTTTGAAGCATCGTTTGCTGCGCATGTGCATTGCCAGCCTTTTCTTGGGAGTTGCTCTTTACGGCATACAATTTTTCATCAGCCCCGCTATCACCAGCGTTTCTGGGCGAATTGTCTATGCGCTCTTCCTGGTAATTGCTGGCGCGGGATTATATCTTTGGCTGGGTGAAAGATTAAAAGCCTTCTCGCTGCAAGAGATAAAAGCCAGTTTTAAAAAGCATTAATCACGACGCAACGCTTGCGCCAAACGCGCAAGCCCGCCTGGAAGCAATAAAACAGATAAGGTGAAGCCACCTATAAATCCGGCCAAATCGGCGATCCACAATAATCTGCCGCTCAAGAATATTCCAAAGACAAGCTGGATCCCGATCAGCATCGCAATCATGTTAAACGCTTTGCCTGCCGGCGCCTGCTGCGCTTTTAACGACACCCAGAGCAGAAACGTATAGGCCCCGATTAATCCATAAATCCCTGGGAAAGCTCCGAATAACCATCCCGCCTCTGGCGAGATCAGGCAATAAACCAACGCGCCCAGCGCCGCTGGCACAAAAAAGAACAATAATAGGGCGGGGGCGGAAAACACGCTGCCAACCATTTTGCCCATCGCCAAAAACAACGCGCAAGCGATCGCTGCCTGCATAAAAGACGCATGCAAGAAGGAAAACGTAACGAAGCGCACCAAATGTTCCGCGCCGTAATCCTGAGTTTCGCGCATCCATGACACAAGCTTCGTGTTCATGCCATAGCGCTCAATCGCCAAAAACCGCCAGGAAGCGTCAAACCCCTCACCCAAAACCCCAATCGATGCTAAGGCAAATAGCGCCTCTACCCCCGCAATCATCAAGAAAAGCGCCATGACGACGGGCGGCATCGGGTTCAAGGCCGCAGCTTTGGGGGTTTCCGGATTGAAAGACATCGCATTCCCTTTGCTTGACGGGCCTTGAAGCTGCCGTTAATCGACACGCAGTAGATTGCCCTTTGGAGAACATTTATGTCGGATGCCGCTCAAACACCATCCCCAAGCCCATTTGAAAAGCGCGTTTTTTCAGGTGTTCAGCCATCGGGCGGATTAACGCTTGGCAATTATTTGGGCGCCGTGAAGCGTTTTGTCCATATGCAAAGCCCTCACCATGCATCTTTATATTGCATGGTGGATCTACACGCGGTGACCGTCTGGCAAGATCCGGCCAACTTGCGCAAAAACACCCGCGAATTGGCAGCGTTTTTTATTGCCGCTGGGCTAAAACCGGAGCAGTCAATTTTATTCAATCAATCCGCGGTTCCTGAACATGCCCAATTGGGTTGGATTTTCAATTGTATCGCCCGCATGGGGTGGATGAAGCGGATGACCCAATTCAAGGACAAAGCTGGAAAAAATGCTGAGAATGCATCGCTTGGTTTATTTGGATATCCCGCATTGATGGCCGCAGATATTTTACTATATCACGCAACCCATGTGCCCGTGGGCGATGATCAAAAGCAACATCTTGAATTAACCAGAGATATTGCAACCAAGTTCAACCATGATTTCGGGGTGGATTTTTTTCCAATTACCGAGCCGGTGATCGGGGGGCCTGCAGCCCGTGTGATGAGCCTACGCGACGGATCAAAGAAAATGTCAAAATCAGACCCTTCCGATCTGAGCCGCATAAATATGAGCGATGATGCAGACAGCATTGCCCAGAAATTCCGCAAAGCCAAAACCGACCCCGATGCCCTACCTTCCGAAGAAGCCGGATTGGAAAATCGCCCCGAAGCGCGCAATTTGGTGGCGATCTATGCCGCGTTGGAAGATCAATCCCTTGACGAGGTTCTAAATGACATTGGTGGCAAACAATTTTCCGAGTTCAAACCAATGCTGATTGACCGCGCGGTCGCCACGCTTTCACCAATCTCGGCTGAAATGAACCGGTTGATGCAAGAACCGGACGAGATCGACCGCGTCTTGGCCGATGGGGCCGAGCGGGCTCGAAAAATTGCTCAGCCCATTTTGAACCAAACCTACGATATTATGGGTTTGCTGCGCAGTTAAGCCCTGCCGCCTGCGCTTACGGAGCAAGCAGTCTCATAAACCTCTTAGTCTTGCTAAGGCCGCGCGAATAGGGTCGGGCAGGCTCTTGCATGCGAACCCGTCTTTTGTCAGGGTGCAACACAGAATGCCTCGTCCTGAGCCGGGGTATCCAAAAGGAGACCTCAATGGCGACGGGCAGCAACATCAAAACCTATTTCAACGGCCAATGGCATGATGACGATATTGCCGTGATGAAAGCCGCCGACCATGGGGCTTGGTTGGGCTCAGGCGTCTTTGATGGGGCACGCTATTTTAACGGTGTTGCGCCTGATTTGGAGGCGCATTGTGCGCGGGTAAACGCTTCGGCAAAGGCCTTAATGCTCACTCCAACATATAGCGTTTCTGAGATGAAAGCCCTGATCTGGGAAGGGCTTTCGCGCTACGCGACATCCGCCGCGGTTTATATTCGCCCGATGTATTGGGGCATCGATGGGGATCTGACGGCCATCGTTCCAAACGCTGAAACCACAGGGTTTGCCATTTCGCTTGAAGAAATTCCCTTTGCAGCCCCCAAAACCAGCGCAACCTTGGGCCGTACGCAATTTCGTAGGCCAATTTTAGAAAGCGCCGTGGTAAATGCAAAAGCCGGCTGTCTCTATCCCAATAATGCGCGCATGCTGGTAGAAGCGCGCTGCAAAGGATTCAGCAATGCGTTGGTTGCAGATGCTATGGGCAATGTAGCAGAAACCGCCACGGCAAATATTTTCATGGCGCGCGATGGCGAGGTATTTACCCCCGCGCCAAATGGCACGTTCTTAGCCGGTATCACGCGCGCACGCCACATCAAGCATTTAAAAGATATGGGCATTCCTATTCATGAAACCGTTTTGAGTTTTGATGATTTTTATGCCGCTGATGAAGTTTTTATGACCGGAAATATGCAAAAAATCACACCCGTCACAGCGATTGAAGAAACGCATTTTCAAATCGGCCCGATTGCCAGGCAGCTTAAAGAGGCTTATTGGGACTGGGCCGCATCAACCTCGGCCTAAGCGCCTTTGCGCAACAAACAGCAGGCTGCTGAAATCAACCTTGCGTTGGGTGACGCCATCGCGCATCATATACAGCTGAGGAGATCACATAGATGCGTAAGTTTTTGGTAATACTCGACGACAGTCAAGAATGTCTGAACGCAATGCGTTTCGCGGCAATGCGCGCTGCACGAACCGGTGGCGGCGTTGAAGTGCTGGCCGTGATCCCACCTGAAGAATTCAACCATTGGATCGGCGTCAGCGATATCATGCGCAGCGAAGCGCGCGAACGCATTGAGGTGCATTTTGAAGTCTTCGCCAAATGGATGCGCGATCGTCAGGGGATAGATCCTGAATTGGTGATACGTGAAGGTGAACCAATTCAAGAGATTTTGGCGCAGGTTAAAGATGATCCTGAAATTGGCGTGTTGGTTCTGGGGGCAGGCACGGATAAAAAAGGCCCCGGCCCGCTTGTAAGTCAACTGACCAAAAACGCCGGCTCTCTGCCCGTTCCAATAACCATTGTGCCGGGAGATTTATCCAAAGAGCGACTCGAAGCAATTACCTAAAGCCATACCGCGCCTAACCATCGCGCTCGTTGCAATTTTGCGTCCTGGTCGTCATTCAGACATCGTTTATATTTCAAAACCCTACTGTTTAAGCTGGTTCAAGGCGTGCTTTTAGCCCCTCTAAAGATTGCATGTTATTAAACCGCACCGCGCTTATGGTTACACTCTGCTGCTTTGGGTAGCCTCTACGCGTCAACAAAAAACACAAATCAACCGGCAAGGCGGCAAGCGCTTGATGTTGGTCGAACAAACGGATGATTTGATCGGCCCCTATGCGCTCATCCGCAACGCCACGGTTGATTTACCAAAGCTGCTTAGACCCGACACCAACGAAAAAACTGTGAAGTTTAAAGATATCTTTGGCACTGTCTAAATATTTACAGACCCATTATGAAATTAAATTAGAACGATTCTAAACATTGACGAACACGGGGGCTCTCCATATAAAGAGCGCAGAAGAGAGGCGTTCAAAATGTTTATCCAAACCGAATCCACCCCCAATCCTGCAACATTAAAATTCTTGCCTGGGCAAACCGTCTTAGAAGCGGGGACAGCTGATTTTCCCAGCAATGAGGGCGCCGAAAAATCGCCTTTGGTGCAGCGTATTTTTGCGGTAGACGGCGTAACAGGCGTTTTTTTGGGGCGTGATTTCATCACTATCACCAAAGAGGATGCGGTGAATTGGGATCACGTAAAGCCGGCTTTGCTGGGCGCAATCATGGAGCATTTTCAATCAGGTGATGCGGTGATGACGGATGAAGGGCTAGGCTCGGGCCATGCTGAGCATAGCGGAGAAGATGAAGTTATTGTAGGACAGATCAAAGAATTGCTGGACAGTCGCGTTCGCCCTGCTGTGGCGCAAGATGGCGGTGACATCACATTTTACGGATTTGAACGTGGGATTGTGTATTTGCAAATGCAAGGCGCTTGCGCGGGTTGCCCATCCTCAACCATGACGTTGAAAATGGGAATCGAAAATCTGCTCCGCCATTATATTCCCGAAGTCACTGAAGTGCGCCCTGTCGGTGGCTGATCAAACGGTTCTCGCTTTTGATACATCGGCCGCGCATTGCGCGGCCGCTTTGCTTTGCAATGGCGCAATCCTGGGCAGCACGTTTGAAGCAATGCAAAAAGGCCAAGCCGAAGCTTTGGTTCCACTTATCCAAACCCTTTTGGCCGAAACGCAAACCAGCTTACACAAAATTGGCCGGATTGGCGTCGGCCTTGGGCCTGGTAATTTTACCGGCATCCGTATTTCCATCAGCCTTGCTCGAGGGCTGGGCCTGTCTTTGGATTGCCCTGTGATCGGCGTCGACAGCTTCGAGGCCAGCATAGAGGGAAAAACCAAGGAAACCCTGATCGCGATACCCGCCACCCGAGATCAGTTTTATACGCGCAGCAGCGCAAATTTACAGGCCACCCCTCAAATGAGCGATGCGCCAACGCTGGCCACGAGCCCGATCCCAGTGCTCTATCGGCCAAAGCCGGATCTACTGGTCGCAAACATGGCCCGCATTGCCGCCCGAAGAGATGTAAAAACTGTAATGCCCCCTGCCCCTTTATACGTAAAACCGGCAGATGCAGCGCTGCGCCGCGATCCTGGACCAAAGATCCTGCATCCAAACGCATCCTGAATTTGACGGGCCAAATGCAACAGAATACCATCTTTCAGCCCGCAGATATGGCCAAACTTCACGCGCAATCAGGGCTTGACCAACGCCCTTGGACGGCGCAGGAATTCGCCCAGCTATGCGCTGCAGAAAATTCCCTACTGATCGAACAGGACTTTGGTTTTGCGCTGGGACGGGTAATACACACCGAGGTCGAATTGCTGCTGCTCATCGTATCACAAGCGCAGCGAAAGCAAGGATTGGGAAAAACCTATTTGCAGCTTTTTGAAGAAGCCGCGCGCCAGCGCGGTGTCAAAATCTGTTTTTTGGAAGTTGGCGCCGAAAACAAGGCAGCGCGCGCATTATATCAAAAAAGCGGTTACGTAGAGCAAGGCCTGCGCAAAGCCTATTACCACAAATTGAATGGCAGCCGCGAAGATGCTTTGGTTCTGGCGAAAACTTGGGCCTAGCGCATTTTATCATTGGTTTTATATCGGTTTGCATAAAAATCGGTTGACCCTAGCAAAGAGTTTCGTCCTTAATGATGGATGATCTTAGAGTAAGGCAACGCATTCCGCTTTTCCTATGGACACAAAACGCAAGATGGGGAGACATCCATGAAGATTATACAGAAATTTTTAGGCGCAACCGCAGCGCTTGCATTAACAGCTGGCGCAGCATTGGCAGATCCTGCGCTGATTTATGACTTGGGCGGTAAATTCGACAAGTCTTTCAACGAAGCTGCGCATAATGGCGCTGAAAAATGGAAAGCCGAAACCGGCGGCAATTATCTTGATATCGAATTGCAATCAGAAGCCCAGCGCGAGCAAGCGCTGCGCCGCTTTGCCGAATCTGGCGCCAACCCAATCGTTGTTACAGGGTTTGCCTTTTCATCGGTGCTTGCCGAAGTCGCCCCCGATTATCCAGATACAAAGTTCGGTATCATTGATGGCTGGGCACCCGCGGATAATGTTTTGAATATCGGCTTTTCCGAACATGAGGGCTCATTCCTTGTTGGCATGATCGCCGGCATGAAATCCGGCTCAGGCGTAGTTGGATTTATTGGCGGAATGGATATTCCTTTGATCCGCCGCTTTGGCTGTGGATATGCACAAGGTGTTGCGCATGCAAATGCCAATGCAAAGGTGGTTGCCAATATGACCGGAACAACCCCATCCGCGTGGAACGATCCGGTCAAGGGCTCTGAACTGACCAAAGCGCAAATCTCGCAGGGCGCGGATATTGTTTACGCTGCGGCGGGCGGAACCGGTGTTGGGGTTCTGCAAACCGCCGCCGATGAAGGTATTTTATCTATCGGTGTTGATAGCAACCAAAACTACCTGCATCCGGGCAAAGTGCTCACCTCGATGATGAAGCGCGTTGACGTGGCCGTTTATAATGCATTTTCAGATGGCGCTGATATGCAAAGCGGCGCGATCGGGCTGAACTTGGCCAATGAAGGCGTTGGCTATGCAATGGATGAGCATAACGCCGATCTGGTAAGTGCGGATATGGTTGCAGCGGTTGAAGCGGCCAAAGCCAGCATTATCTCAGGCGATCTGGCCGTGCATGATTACATGTCTGATAACTCATGCCCGGTTTTAAACTTCTAAAATGACCGAAAATGGCACAACGGGGCGGCAGGTTTCTGCCGCCCCAGCTATTGAGCTGGTCGGAATTTCCAAATCATTCGGGCCGGTTCAAGCAAATAAAAATATTTCAATTCGGGTGATGCCTGGAACCATCCATGGAATTATTGGTGAAAATGGCGCGGGAAAATCCACGCTTATGTCAATTCTTTATGGGTTTTATAAGGCTGATAAAGGCGACGTGCTCATCGCTGGAAACAAGATGCAAATCCCCGACAGCCAAGCCGCAATAGCCGCGGGTATCGGAATGGTGTTTCAGCACTTCAAACTGGTGCCAAATTTTTCAGTTTTGGAAAATATTATCCTTGGCGCGGAAGATGGCGCGATGTTGCGCCCCTCGCTGGTCAAGGCCCGCGAAAGCCTGCTCTCTTTGGCCCGCGATTACGAGATGAACGTTGATCCGGATGCCATCGTTGAAGAGCTTTCGGTGGGGCATCAACAGCGCGTTGAAATCCTGAAAGCCTTATACCGCCAGGCCAATATTTTGATCTTGGACGAGCCGACCGGCGTGTTAACACCATCGGAAGCCGATCAGCTTTTCCGCATTTTAAAACGCCTGCGCGACGAAGGCAAAACGATCATCCTGATCACCCATAAATTGCGCGAGATTATGGAGATCACAGATACGGTTTCGGTGATGCGCCGCGGCGAAATGACCGCAACGGTTAAAACAGCCGATACCAATCCCGAAAAGCTGGCCGAGCTAATGGTCGGGCGCAAGGTTTTGCTGCGCATTGATAAATCCGCAGCAAAGCCGGGCAAAGAGATGTTGCACGTTAAAGACCTGCAGGTCACAGATGAGGCCGGTGTGTTGCGCCTGAAAGGCGTCAGCTTTAATATCAGAGCCGGAGAAATTCTTGGAATTGCCGGGGTGGCCGGTAACGGCCAATCAGAACTTTTAGAGGTTTTGGGCGGCTATCGTACAGCGCAAGGACAGATATTAGTCAATGGCGCGCCCATTGATATCAGTGGTCAGAATGCTGATGGTCAAAGCCGGCGTAAATATGGCATTGCCCATGTGCCAGAAGATCGGCAGCGCGAAGGGCTGATTATGGATTTCGCCGCTTGGGAAAATATCGCCTTTGGCTATCATACCGATAAAAAATACCAATCGGGTGTTTTTATGAACAATGCGGCGATCAAGCAAGATGCCAGCGAAAAGATGCAGCGCTTTGACGTGCGGCCGCCCAATCATAATTTAACGGCAAAAAGCTTCAGCGGCGGCAATCAGCAAAAATTGGTTTTGGCGCGCGAAATCGAGCGGGACCCAGATATTTTATTGGTTGGTCAGCCCACACGGGGTGTGGATATCGGCGCGATCGAGTTCATTCACCAACAAATCATGACGCTGCGCGAGCGCGGCAAAGCGATTTTACTGGTTTCTGTCGAGTTGGAAGAGATCATGTCATTGTCGGATCGGATTGCGGTAATGTTTGACGGGCAGATCATGGGCGAGCGCCTTCCAAGCGAGACCAATGAAAAAGAATTGGGGCTTTTAATGGCCGGCATTACCGAAGAGGTGGCATGATGGAAAAAATGCCAGCTTGGGCTGATGTGGTATTGGTTCCGTTGATTTCGTTGCTCTTGGCAGCGACGATTTCTGCCTTGGTGATCATGGGGATTGGAGAAGACCCGGTGGCGGCGGTGAAAATGATGGTATCGGGCGCGCTTGGCTCCACCTATGGCTGGGGCTACACCTTATATTACGCCACAAATTTCATGTTTACTGGCCTGGCGGTCTCCGTGGCGTTTCACGCCAAAATGTTCAATATTGGCGGCGAAGGCCAAGCTATGATCGGAGGCTTGGGTGTGGCGTTGATGGCCTTATTTATTCCTTGGCCACATTGGTCATTGGCGCTGATATTCTGCACCATAGGCGGGGCTGTGTTTGGTGCGTTATGGGCCTTGATACCGGCAATTTTGCAAGCCAAACGCGGCAGCCATATCGTAATCACGACGATAATGTTTAATTTCATGGCTGCGGCTTTGCTTAATTATCTTTTGGTCAGTATTTTGCGCCCTGTTAAGTCGATGGATCCAGCAACAGCCTCGTTTCCAGAGCCGACGCATTTGCCAACCTTGCACGATATACTGATGCCGCTGGGCGTAGAATTTTCCAAATCCGCGCCAGCTAATATTAGCTTGCTGCTGGCCCTTGCCGCGGCGGTTTTTGTTTGGGTGCTGATTTGGCGCACCCGCTTGGGCTACGCGCTCAGAGCGTTTGGTCATTCGGATACGGCCGCGCAATATGCGGGCATAAACCCGGTTAAAATCACCATTCTAGCGATGCTTATCTCCGGGGGGTTGGCCGGTATGATGGCGGTAAACACCACATTAGGTGAAGCCGAAAGATTGGTTTTAAACGCCACCGAAGGCGCGGGCTTTATCGGCATCGCGGTCGCTTTGATGGGGCGCAGCCATCCTTTCGGGGTGGTGCTCGCCTCAATCTTATTTGGGTTCTTATATCAAGGCGGTGCTGAATTGGCGCTTTGGACATCGATCCCGCGCGAGTTAATCGTGGTGATACAAGCCTTGGTTATCTTATTCACTGGTGCGCTGGATAATATGGTGCGGATGCCGATTGAGCGGATTTTTATCGCCTTGCGCGGGTCAGGAGACCGGAATGGTTGATGTCTTAAATGATCTGCTCACAGTGCTGGATTCCACCTTACGGCTGGCAACCCCATTGCTTTTGGCCTGTTTGGCGGGGTTATTTTCAGAACGCGCTGGCATTTTTGACATTGGATTAGAAGGTAAAATGCTCGCAGCTGCCTTTTTCTCGGCCGCGGTTGCCGCATTAACCGGCTCAGTTTGGATCGGCTTGGCCAGCGGCATCGCGGCCTCATTGGCGTTATCCGCAGTGCATGGTCTGGCCTCGATTACGTTTCGGGGTAATCAACTCATCTCGGGGGTTGCTATTAATTTTCTGGCCGCTGGAATGACCGTGCTGATCGCGCAAAGCCTGTTCCAACAAGGCGGGCGGACGCCTTCGCTTTCTGGTCAGGCGCGGTTTAACCCGGTGCATCTGCCCTTTGCCGAGCATATAGAAAAGGTGCCGTTGCTCGGGCCTATCTATGCCGAGCTTTTTTCTGGCCACACAATTTTGGTCTATGCAGCTTTGGCCATGGTGCCCTTGACCTGGTGGCTTTTATACCGCACCCGGTTTGGCTTGCGCTTGCGCGCCGTTGGGGAAGCGCCCGAAGCCGTTGACACGGCGGGCGTTTCGGTCATTCGCCTGCGCTTTACAGCGGTTGTAATTTGCGGCGTTCTATGCGGCATTGCGGGGGCGTATCTGTCCACCGGGCTGCAAGCGGGTTTCGTAAAAGATATGACCGCAGGGCGCGGATATATTGCTTTGGCTGCATTGATTTTTGCCAAATGGCGGCCATGGTACGCGCTTATATCTTGCCTGCTATTCGGGTTTTTACAGGCCCTCGCCTTACGTCCTGACCTGATCGAGAAATATCTATTCTTCAAAGTGCAAATTCAGTTGCTGGATGCGCTGCCCTATATCCTTACAGTGATCATTCTGGCCGGGTTTGTTGGCAAAGCAATTCCACCGCGGGCAGGCGGCGAGCCTTATGTAAAGGAAAGATAGATCCAGTTTTGAGCTTTTCTTAAGGCCTAAGCTGCTAAAGTCGCAACGGATGTTGCAATTGCAGCAGAGAGTGGTTTAGGAGGGCACATGTTGATTTACCTTCCTATCGCTGAAGTTTCTGTAAACGCCTTTTTGCTGCTCGGACTCGGGGGACTGGTGGGCGTGCTGTCTGGCATGTTTGGCGTCGGGGGGGGCTTTTTGATGACGCCTCTGCTGTTTTTTATTGGTATCCCGCCGGCGGTTGCCGTGGCGACGGAAGCCAACCAAATTGTTGCCTCATCATTTTCTGGTGTTTTGGCGCATTTAAGGCGTAAAACCGTCGATTTTAAAATGGGTACGGTCTTGATGCTGGGGGGGCTTTTGGGAGCCGCAATCGGGATTGTGTTGTTTAACCATTTGAAAAGCCTTGGCCAAGTTGATTTATTGGTAAAACTTTGCTATGTGGTGTTTCTTGGCATTATTGGCGGGCTGATGTTTTTCGAAAGTCTGCGCGCCATCCGCAGAACGTCGCACAATGTGGCACCCCCTAAAAAATCACGCCAGCGCGGCTGGGTGCAAAAACTGCCCCTCAAGATACGTTTTCGCACGTCTGGCCTTTATATTTCGATTATCCCGCCCCTGATCGTGGGTGTGTTTGTCGGCATATTAGCCGCAATAATGGGTGTTGGCGGTGGGTTTATCATGGTACCCGCTATGATTTATATTTTGGGCATGCCCACAAAAGTGGTGGTCGGGACCTCGCTCTATCAAATCATTTTTGTCACCGCTTTCACCACATTGTTGCACGCAACAACAAACTACACCGTCGATGTCGCACTGGCCGTTTTGCTTTTGGTAGGCGGCGTGATTGGCGCTCAAATTGGAACCCAAATCGGGACCCGCTTGAAAGCCGAGCAGTTGCGCATTTTATTGGCCATTATGGTGCTGATGGTCTGCGGCAAGCTGGCCTTAGATCTGCTGATCCAGCCCAGCGAGCTGTATTCCATTGGATCGGCAGGGGGTCACTGATGCGCCTGTTCGTTTGTTCCGCCCTGATCATGCTTCTAACCAGCCCCTTTGTTCTTGCAGAGAAGGTTGTTTTGGGTATGAGCCAAGATGAGGTGGCCATCACGGCCACGTTCGATGGCTCAAATATTTTGGTTTTTGGCGCAATTCAGCGCGATGCGCCAATCCCTGAAACACCCATTGACGTGATCGTAACCATCTCGGGGCCCAGCGAACCTTTGGATGTGCGGCGCAAAGCCAAGCGTTTTGGGATTTGGGTCAATACCGATACAGTGCAAGTGGATGCGGCGCCCAGCTTTTATGCAATCGCGACAAGCGCGCCTTTGAGCGATATTTTATCCGAGACAGAGGACCAGCGGCATAAAGTGTCGATCAACCGCGCCATCCGCTCCGTAGGCGCACCAATGAATATTCTGGATGCACAAAGCTTTACAGATGCCGTGATCCGCATTCGAGAGGCAAACGGCCTCTACACATTGCAGGAAGGCTCTGTGTCAATAGATCAACAAACCTTGTTTCGGACCTCAATCAATATGCCCGCCAACCTCACCGAAGGCGATTATAGCACGCGCATTTTTATCACGCGCGATGGCGCTGTTGTGGATCAATTATCCACCAAGATTGACGTGCGCAAAGTGGGTTTGGAACAGTTTTTATTCTCGCTGTCGCGCGAGCAACCCCTGCTATACGGGCTGATGTCCTTGGCGATTGCGATTTTCGCAGGATGGGCGGCCTCGGCGGTGTTTCAAGTGATTAGAAACCGCTAGACGGTTTAGCGAGGCGCCATTCTGATTGCGCCATCAAGGCGGATCACCTCACCATTCAACATGTCATTCTCAACAATGTGGCCAACAAGGTTGGCGTATTCTTCCGGTGCGCCCAAACGCGAGGGAAACGGCACTTGTTGACCTAAAGACTCTTGAACCTCTTCTGGTAAGCCCTGTAACAAAGGGGTCAGAAAGAGGCCTGGCGCAATGGTGCAAACGCGGATTCCGCTGGCCGCAAGGTCACGGGCCATGGGCAAGGTCATCCCCACAATACCGCCTTTAGACGCCGCATAGGCAACTTGCCCGATTTGCCCGTCATACGCGGCCACCGAAGCGGTATTGATGATAACGCCGCGACCTCCATCAGCAGTGACAGGCACCGTTTTTGCCATCAGAGCAGCGGCCTGCGATGCGCAATTGAACGAGCCGGTCAAATTTACCCCGATCACCTTTGCAAACAAAGCTGGATCATGCGCCACGCCGCGCGAAACAGTTTTCGCCGCGGGGCCAATTCCGGCGCAATTTACCAGAATATGCAAGCCGCCCGCGCGCGCCTCCAGCGCGGTCATGGCCCCCGCCACCTGCGCCGCATCTGATACATCCACCCGCTGGAACTGACCAGAAACCTCTGCGGCGGCGGCCTCGCCCTGCGCCGCATCCATGTCAAAAATTGTGACCTGCGCACCGGCCTTCGCCAAAGCCCGCGCCGACGCCGCGCCCAGGCCAGACGCGCCCCCTGTCACCACAGCGATTGTCTTGTTGTTTATCTGCATAAAAATATCTTCAAGCTTTGTGACTGAAGCAGAGTAATGCGCTTCGCGCGATAAGGTCAATATTGCAAAGTTAACGCCGCGTTTGCTGCTCTTTTCTTCTGGCTCAATCTGCGCCAGACTGCGCCTTAGTCAGCACAACCGACGAGATGAAAATGCCGCGTACACCCCCTGCAGCTCGAAGCGCCTATCCAGCTTTTTACCAACTTCCCACGCGCTGGATGGATAATGATCAATATGGCCATATGAATAATGTGATCCATTATTCCTTAATCGACACGGCTGTAACACATTGGCAGCTTGAACAAGCGGTGTTTGATATGTCAGGGGCAAAAACGCGCTTCTTGGTCGTAGAAAGCGGATGCATCTATCACGATGAGGCTGGATTTCCCGATCTTATCCATGCGGGCATTCGTGTGGGTCATATCGGCACCTCTTCTTGGCGTTATGAGGTGGGTTTGTTTCGAAATCAGCAGCAAACCGCCTTTGCTGAAGGTTTTTTTGCGCAGGTGCAAGTGGGCTCCGAAAGCGGCGCTCCACTGCCTCTTGATCCTGAATTCCGCCGCTGTTTGGAAACGCTCCGCCCTGCGCAAAAGCCGCTTTAACCCGATCTATTAGATATGACAGCCTGCGAAAATGCTCTGGCATCCAGATGAAACCCTCTATTAACATTAATGCCAAACCCTAGAGCAATTTCATTATATGCTGGTGAGCCTTTACATCGCATACCCACACCCGGCATCGTGCATGAGAAAAAGAAGCAAATGACAAAAATCTTGAAATACAATCCAAAGGCAACGCTCCGGAAAGCCGCCTAGCCTGGCTCCAAAAGCGAAACAGTGCAGCAACCCGCCTTAGGAAAATCCAAATATAGTCTAGCCGCTGATCCCCAAGACTTGCTATTTCTTACCGAAGTTAAGCCGTGCTTAAACCCAGAGGCGCTGGCGGCCACATGAGTGTAATATGGTCGCGCCAAAGCGGCTGTGTTAAGCCGTTCAACACCCGACATGTTACTGGTAACCAGAACAAGTTATAAAGGTCTCTACCTGACAGAAAAGCGGGTTCTTTTAAACGCTATACTGCAAATCCAAAGGCTCTAAGGGCTTTCTTTTCAAAATAAAATCTGCCGCACGTGCCGCCATCATTTGCACTGGCGCATTCAGATTTGCGCTTACAATCCGCGGCATGGCGGATGCGTCGATCACGCGAAGCCCCCTAATCCCATGCACTTGAAACTGGCTATCCGTGACCGCCCGATCATCACCCCCCATCGGACAAGTGCAGCTTGGATGATAGGCCGTTTCAATTGAACCCCGCAACATATCGGTAATCTCTTGATCGGTTTGAAATTGGTCGCCGGGCTTCATTTCAGCGCCCCGAAACCCGTCAAAGGCGGATTGAAACACAAGCTCTCTGGCCTTTTTTACCGCATCAACCATTTCGATAAGATCATGCGGATGGTGCATATACCGAAAGGCAATGATCGGCGAGCGGTGAATATCAGCCCTGTCTAAACGCACAGAGCCGGTACTTTTAGGGCGCATCTGATCAACATTTAAGGAAAAAGCTTGCTCAACGTTTATTTTTCCATCCAAGACCGTAAAGCCAAGCGGCCCAAAATGATATTGAAGATTTGCATGGCTAACCCCGGGGCGCGAGCGGATCAAACCGCCCGCCTCCCAAATATTTGAAGCGGCCATACCGCGGCGCGTTAAGAGCCAAGCGAGGCCGTGTTTAAGTTTACTGGAAACCCTGCCTATATCGTGAAACGGCAACCGCTTTTTTGAGGCAAATTGCAGCCTAATTTTCGCGTGATCCTGCAGGTTTTTTCCCACCCCAGGCAAGTGTAATCGAAGCGGAATATCACAATCTTTCAAATGCGCCGCAGGGCCAATTCCAGATTTCATCAACAAGGCGGGTGAATTGATTGAGCCTGCGCATAACAACACTTCTTGGCCTGCAAAAGCTGTAATCGTTTCCCCTGAATGGGTAAATACCACCCCTTGAGCTTTGCCATTATTGAGAATGATATTCCGGCTTTCGGCCATCGTGATCAGCGTTAAATTGGCGCGTCCAAGCGCCGGCCGCAGATGGGCAGTTGCTGAGCTGCATCGTTTGCCATCCAAAATGGTACAATCTAGCCGTGCCAAACCTTCCGGATTAACGCCATTCAGATCATCCGATCGCCCCTGCCCTGATTGCGTTCCGGCCTCTAAAAATGCATCAAACAAAGGATCAGAAGAACAGGCTTGTTTTACGGCAAGTCTACCTGCATTGCCGCGCCATGGATTGCGCGCAGATTTATAATTTTCTCCCTGAATAAAATAAGGCAAACATTTATCGAACCGCCACTCAGGAAGGTCAAAATCTTCCGCCCATCCATCATAGTCAAAACGATGCCCCCGCATATAGACCATCGAATTTATAGAAGAGGAGCCGCCGACAACGCGCCCGCGCGGCGTGAAGATAGAGCGCCCATGCAAAGCGTTTTCATTTGCGCTAAAGTAATTCCAATTCAGCGAACGCTCTCGGAACACGCGATAAACGCCTGCGGGCATATGAATGAATAGGTTTTTATCCAGCGGGCCGGCCTCAAGCAGTAAAACCCGACAGCTGGAATCAGCGCTCAATTCATTGGCAAGAACGCAGCCTGCGGATCCCGCTCCTAGAATAATAAAATCAAATTCTAACTTTTTGTTCATGATGTCTTTCACAAAAGTATTACATTGCTGCGTCTATCTAAGCTTACTCAGAAAAGTGATTTCAAACACGAGGAATCTGTTATGCCAGGCGCGAAGGTTCAAACGGAGGCAAAGATGACATTAGCAAGACGGCTTGCGGCAGAAGGGTTAGGAACGCTTTCGCTTCTGACAACTGTGATCGGATCGGGTATTATGGCGGAGCGTCTGGCGGATGGAAATTTGGGCTTGCCTTATTGGGAAACACCATTCCCACAGGGGCGATCCTCGTGGTTTTGATCACTGTTTTTGGGCCTATTTCAGGCGCACAATTCAACCCCGCGGTTACGCTTTGCTTTTGTTTGCGCGGTGAGATGAAAAGGCAAGAGGCGTTATTTTACATATGCGCCCAGCTCGTTGGCGGAATTTTAGGTGTTTTTGCCGCGCATATGATGTTTGATCATCCCTTGATTGACCCCTCTACAACCACGCGCAGCGGGCTTGGCCAATGGATCGGTGAATTCATCGCCACTTTCGGCTTGATTGGCACAATCCTCATTTGCGTAACGCTCCGCCCCGCTACACTTGCCATGACGGTCGGGCTTTATATCACCGCTGCCTATTGGTTTACCTCCTCGACATCCTTTGCAAACCCTGCGGTGACCATAGCAAGGGGATTTTCGGATAGCTTTGCCGGAATTGCACCCTCTGACATACCAGCGTTCATTGCAGCCCAATTGATCGCCGCCGTCTTGGCGACGTTGTTTTTTGCTTGGCTGTTGCGCGGGTCAGAGACGCCAACTAGCCAGTGACCAAACAGACATCATCGAAGGCGTGGACCTATCAAAATCGATGGTTGAGCAAGCTGAACGAAAAAATATCTATGATAGGCTGATTATTTCAGACATTAATGCGTATTTAGCAAAAACCAGCTTGGATTTTGACTGTATCATGGTAGCGGATGTGTTCATTTATCTTGGTGATTTAAGCGAAACTTTCGAGCTGATAAAAGCCGGCAAAAAGCGGCCGGGCAAGCTTGCTTTTTCAACAGAGCATCTTGAAACGGGATCGTTTAAACTTGAACGATCGGGACGTTACGCGCATTCAAAACATTATATAATCTCGCTTTGCAGTCAATTTGGCTTCGAGCTGTCGCATTTCTCCACCATAAAGCTAAGAAAAGACAAAGCTGCCTTCCTCACTGGCGGGCTATATATACTTGATTTCTAACGTGGAGCGGGTGAAGGAACTCCGTTTGGCCAGCCAAGACAATTTCAGCGAATGTATTTAAAGTTGAGGCCCAGTTGATATTTTCTATAACTGCCCCTAGCAAACTTTATTAAGATGCATAAACTCTGCGGTTCATAAGAGTCATCAATGGGTCAACTCGGATGCCTAAATCAGCCCCTTTATCCACGCGCATTGACAAAGCGCGGGTCACATCTGCGCCAGAGGTAGCAGCGCGCGCAAAGCGCGGCATCGAGGCCTATACGCAAACAATGGCCCAAAATGGCACCCCAATGGCAAATATCATAGAGAAATTGGCAGATGGAACGGTGGCGCAGGGCATAGGCCAGATCGGCCTATCTGCGCTGAACCCAAGCGGTTTGGCTTGCGCGAAAGGCTGCGCATTCTGCTGCATTTTGAAGGGCGAAGACGGGGGCACGATCACGGAAATTGAAGCAATCGAGATATATAAAGCGCTTTCTGTTTTGCAAGATGATCCAGATGGGCGCAATTGGGCACCTAAAGCCTGCCCATCGCTGGATCCAGAAACCCTTGCATGCCGGGCATATGAAGCACGCCCTGTCATTTGTAGATCTTACATTTCAACAAGCGTCAAAGCCTGTGAAAAAGCGATCAAAGGTGAGGTGGCAACCGGACAGGGCACGCTGCCCCCCTATCACACATATCTTGCGGCGCATGGAATAAGCCGGGCTGCGCTGAAAGGAACCAAACGCGTTTCGACTTATTCCTTGTTTGAACTCGCGTCTCAGGCGATCGACGGCGCATCGCTCGAAACCGCCTTGGCCAGATCCAAACATTCTGCTTCAGAGCTAGAGGCCGAGCTCAAACGCAGTAAACAAGATCTCTCCCGCGCAAGATAATTAAACTCCATGTACAACATGGCGAAATAGAGCGCTGCATTTGTGAATGCTTGGTATGGCAGGTTCAAGCAGCCTTTTAATCTGTTCCAAAATTAAAAATCGCAACCCTAAACTGCTGCTAAACCAGAAAACCGCTAACAAGATTTTAACCCGGCAAACACCACAAACTTGCTTTTCAAAGTTTTGACCCGCGCCAAAGCTCGAGTTTTAAAACTACTTCATTGAATGATTTGTTTCAAAATCTGCCAAAATTCGTATGATATATCTGCAACATTAGGCGATGGCGCATTATATGGCAGACAATGAAAACGAATATGATCACATTGTAATCGGAGGCGGCTCAAGCGGCTGCGTGGCAGCAGCCCGCCTCGTCTCGGAAGGCGGGCGCCGCGTGTTGTTGTTAGAGGCAGGGCATTCACATCGCCATCCATTATTAGACATGCCACCGGGTATTTTTAAGCTCATCAATGGCAGCAAATATATGACCTATCATCAGACGGTGCCGCAACCGCATTTGGCAAATCGTGTGCATGATATTCCACAAGGCAATGTGCTTGGAGGCGGCTCTTCCGTTAATACGCAATGCTATATCAGAGGTAGGCCGTCCGATTATGATGAATGGGATCGCATAGCGCGCGGTAGCAATGATGGGGCTGATTGGACCTGGGACATGGTGCTGAAGCATTTTACGCGGATGGAAAACAACAACCGCCTGCAAAATCATCTTCACGGTGTTGAAGGCCCCTTACTGGTGTCTGATCCTGGGCATGTTGATGCGATCTCAAGATGGTTTGTGCAAACGGTTCAGGAAAAAGGCGAACCCTTTAATCATGATTTCAATGGCGAGACGCAGCGCGGTGTGGGATTTTATCAATTTATGAACCGCAGCGGAAAGCGCAGCAGCGCTGCATATGCCTATCTTGCACCCTTAGCAAAAGAGTCCAGAATTACAGTTAAACTTCGCAGTAAAGTGAGCAAAATAAACATTGAAAACGGACACGCGCGCAGCGTCACATATGTTGATAAAGCCGGAGTCCAAAAAACAGCTTATTCGAATTCGGATATTATTTTAGCGGCTGGCGCTTTGATTTCGCCTAAATTGCTAATGTTGTCTGGTTTGGGCCCTGCCGATCATCTTGCATCGCATGGGATAAATCCGATATGCGATCTCCCCGGCATCGGCCAAAATTTAATTGATCACCCAGAAGTACCTGTTCTCTCTTTGGCAAACGGCCCTTTTGGTTACTACAAGCAAGCCAAGGGCTGGCGTATGTTGAGAAATAGTCTGCAATTTTTGCTGTTCGGGAGCGGCCCAATCACAACCACAGGCTTTGAAGCCGGTGCGTTCATCAACCCAACAGATCCTGACCAACCCCCGTCAATCCAGGCGTTTTGCGTACCCGCAGTATATTTAGACAGAGACCTTTTACAAGTTTTTGATGAGGATTATGGTGTCACCATTACCACCGTATTGATGAAGCCGAGATCGCGCGGAACCGTTGCATTGCGCTCATCCGATCCAAATGACATGCCCCTCGTCTCACCGAATTTACTTAAAGATCCAAGAGACATGAACATAATGATCGACGGCCAGCGTTATTTTCGCGACGTGTTACAATCCGGGCAGCTTGGAAAGCGCATTAAAACTATTATTGCGCCCGCCGGACCAGATTTAAGCGATGCGGCAATGGCCGCGCATTGCCGAAAATTCGTCAAAACAAATTATCATCCAAGCGGGACTGCGCGTATGGGGGCCCATGATGATCCACTTGCTGTTTTAGACAGTCGGTTGTCCGTGCGCGGCATCGAAAATCTGAGAGTCTGCGATATGTCAGCTGTGCCGAACATTACGGCCGGCAATACAAATGCGGCCGCAATGATGCTGGGCGATCGCTGTGCAGATTTTATAATGGGCACAACTTAAAAGAAAAAAGACTTGCACCTTATTGAACAGATTTAATGCCGTAATAAGCGCGTTGGAACTTCCTATATTCTTCGTTAAAGCTGTCCGATAGTGAATAATCCGCCTCAATCACCTCACTGATCTGCAGCGCGCCCATTGCCTCTTCGCTGTCATACTCACCGCAGGCAACCATCCCAAGGCGAACCGGCCAAAGTGCAGCCCCGAATTCACCCTGTCTGGGCACCTCAAAAGGCACGCCAAGCACGGTGGCAACCAACTCCGACGTCCGACATCAAGCCACAATGTGCCCGCGCTATCAGACATATCAGCAATATATTCGCCGGTAAGGTAAAAATTCAAAAAACCAGCGGGCAAAACAAGCTTTGCAACTTGAGCGCAGATTTCAGGTTCATTTTCGCGCACCCAAACCAGCTTGGGCGCTGTAAACCCCAAAAATACAATATTGCCCGAAGGGTCTCGTATTCTTTTATGTGCATCAAGTTTGGCGGTTTGATGGTTTGATCGGGTGTCATTCCACAAAATGCACAGGTGTAAATCGATTTTCTGAATAGCGATAGTTGCGACTGCCTGCTTTCCGGTATTTTACAAAAGCTGGCCAATTGGACATTTTTCATGCAAATGGCGCCTCTTATATCGGCGGCGACTTAACCAAAATAAAAAACTCCACCGCGATAGATCAAATGCTCAATCTTAACCTCACCGCCATCATCCAAAATGTTCATAAGGTGAGGTCAGACATGATTGACCGCGGCACGGGCGATATTGTAGCCACCGCTTGAGTTACAGACCATTTCCCGATTCCATAGGAACCTGTTTATTCCGCGTCAAAAATGGGAAATTAAGTCTTTTATACAGACGCTGCGCCGCCAGCTTTTCAAATATGGTATGCGCGTTGGCTCTGTCTCACCAGGGCCAGTGGTCAACGCGTTGCTAGCCGGTTGGCCAGAAGAAAACCTAAAGAAAGCAAAAGAGAATGGCAGCTTGATCGATCCAAGCGAAGTTGCCAATGCCATCCTCTACATGCTGACGCGCCCGCGCACTGTTACGATCCGCGACATGGTGATTCTACCAACGCAATTTGATATTTAAGCAGACCGTCTTAGCAGGTTTTTATTCAAGGGATATCACGGTTCCTGACCAGAGCGGTCGATATAACCGAACCTCTCGATCTTCAAGCTGGGCGCCAAAGCCTGAATTTGTGGTATTCTTCCGCGCTCTCATTTTGGGCTTTATGCCTTGGTAAAATTTAAGCCCGCTTGGCGGCCCGACCATACGCTCACGTAAAGGCGTTCTGGCAAACCTCAAGTAGCTTAATAAATACGCCGCAAAGCGCCAGCTTTGCCCGTTGCGCTGAGTTCTCAGTAGATTAGGTTCTGCAGCCCCTGCAATATATTTGCGCAGATCCGTAGGATCTATAACGCTCAGAATACGAACAAAGCCTTTGCGGCTAGATTATTCGCGTAAGCCTGCTTTCTTTACAAAAATAGAGGTGGAAAAGCGTTAAATTTTAGGATGAACGATCTCGGCCTGGATAAAAGAACCGGAAATGAAAGTTTTCAGTATTGCCGCGAAATATCGTTTTTTGCTATATCCGTTATTATGGAAAATCTTGACACAATATTATCTTTTTTGCCAATGCGTTTAAAAAAGGCACGCCGTGCCAAAGGATTATCGCTTGACGCCGTGGCCAAACTATCTGGTGTCTCGCGCAGCATGGTCAGTCAGATCGAGCGCGGCGAGTCTTCGCCAACGATTTCAACCTTGTGGAATTTGACCAAAGCGCTGCAAGTAGATTTCGCCGGACTGCTTGAAGATGATCAGGAAAGCCGCATGGAAATTCTGCGCAGCAATGATGTCCCAACGATCGAGAATCATGGCAATGGGTGCTCTATCCGTATTCTCTCACCCCCCGAAGGTGCTGGGCGGCATGAAGTCTATGAGTTGCGATTTAGCGCTGGCGGGGCGTTGGACAGCCTGCCTCACGCGCAAGGAACGCGCGAACATCTAACGGTCATTGAAGGGCAGTTAAAGGTGACCAGTGGCGAGGCTGCCGAACAAGTATTCAAAGGTGACACCGCGCGCTACGCGGCGGATGTTGCGCATAATATCAGCGCTGATAGCGCTGCGTGCGCATTTTTGGTGGTGCATGGGAGTTGAGATTTCTTTCTTTACGGATTTTTATCCAATTTAACATAAATCCAATATTGCGGAATAATTTCTAATATGATATCCTCCATGCATAGAGAGGACGCTAAAATGACCGCATTTTTAAATCACATAACGGAAACCCTTTCGCATATTGATGCGGAGGGAATGATGAAGCGCGAGCGTCTTATCTCCTCACCTCAAGCTGGAAAAATTACAGCAAACGGTAAGTCAGTGATCAACCTCTGCGCCAATAACTATCTTGGATTGGCGGATCATCCTGACCTGATTGCCGCAGCAATAAACGCCATGGGCTCCAAAGGGTTTGGAATGGCCTCTGTTCGGTTTATCTGTGGTACGCAAGATTTGCACCGTGAATTGGAAAAGCAGCTCGCCCGTTACTTGAATAAGGATGACTCGATCCTATTTGCAACCTGCTTTGACGCAAATGCGGGAGTGTTTGAGCCCCTGCTCGGGCCAGAGGATGCGATCATTTCGGACGCGCTAAACCACGCTTCAATCATTGATGGCATAAGATTGTGCAAAGCCAGACGCTATCGTTATGCAAATTCTGATATGGCGGATCTTGACGCGCAATTGAAAGAAGCGAAATCGGATGGCGCTCGCTTTATAATGATCGCCACAGATGGCGTATTCAGCATGGATGGAACGCTTGCAAAGCTTCCCGAAATCACCAAGTTGGCGGAAAGATACGGCGCAGTTGTGATGGTGGATGATTGCCACGCCACAGGTTTTATGGGCCCAAAGGGGGAAGGCACCGCTGTGCATTTTGGCGTTGAGGTCGATCTTATAACCGGCACGCTTGGGAAAGCCCTTGGCGGTGCGATTGGTGGCTACATTGCTGGATCGCAACCCGTCATCGATCTGCTGCGCCAACGCGCGCGCCCCTATCTATTTTCCAATTCTCTGCCACCCTCAATCGTAGCAGCAGGCATTGAGGCCGTTCGACTGGTTGCAAAGGGCGATGCCTTGCGTGCACAACTTTTTGAAAACGCTGCCTATTGGCGCGCCGGTTTGACCCGCTTGGGCTTTGATCTGCTGCCGGGCGAACACCCTATCATTCCCGTAATGTTGGGAGAGGCGCATCTGGCGCAGGATATGGCCGCCGAGCTGTTTGAAGAAGGGGTCTATGTCAGTGGCTTCTTCTATCCCGTTGTGCCTCGAGGCCAAGCCCGAATTCGCACACAAATGAACGCTGCCCTGACAAAAAATGATCTCGAGCATGCATTAGGCGCGTTTGAGCACGCTGGCAAAGCGGTTGGAGCGTTAAAATGATCTCTGAAATGAGCGCATTGATTAAAGCCCACGCCTGCGAGGGCCTATGGCTACAAACGGCTCCAGTCCCGGAGATCCAAGCGGATGACGTGTTGATACGTATCCATAAAACGGGCATTTGCGGCACGGATATCCATATTTGGAACTGGGATGAATGGGCCCAAAAAACAGTTCCGGTTCCTTTGATCACCGGCCATGAATTTGCCGGAGAAATCGTTGAGATTGGGCGTAACGTCCGAGGGCTAAATTTAGGGCAAAGATGCAGCGGTGAAGGCCACCTTATCGGTAAACAATCGCGTCAAAGCCGCGCCGGTAAATTTCACCTCGATCCGGAAACACGCGGCATCGGCGTAAACGAGCAGGGCGCGTTTGCAAAATACCTGCGTCTGCCTGCATTCAACGTTGTACCTTTGCCAGATGACATCAGCGACGATATCGGCGCGATCCTAGATCCTTTGGGCAATGCCGTTCACACAGCCTTGTCGTTTGATCTGTTGGGCGAAGATGTGCTGATCACCGGCGCAGGGCCGATTGGTATCATGGCGGCGGCGATCGCACGGCATGCAGGGGCGCGCAATGTGGTGATCACAGATATAAATCAAAACCGTCTTGATCTTGCGGCAACACTCGCAGACGTGGTTCCCGTAAATGTGAGTAAACACGATCTGTCTGACATTCAGGCCCATTTAAAGATTGCGCAGGGCTTTGATATTGGGCTTGAAATGTCCGGCAATCAGATCGCTCTCACTCAGATGATTGAAGCGCTGGTGATGGGTGGGCGTATTGCTCTTCTTGGAATTCCACCTGGCAAAAGTTCTGTGGATTGGAGCCGCATTGTGTTTAAGGCCATCACGATCAAGGGTATCTATGGGCGCGAGATATTTGAGACCTGGTATAAAATGATTGCCATGCTGCAAAACGGATTGGACGTGTCTGGAATTATTACGCACCGGTTTAAAATGAAAGACTACGCCAAAGGATTTGCCACAATGAAATCTGGGCAATCAGGCAAGGTTGTGTTGGATTGGCGGGATTGCTGACGCGCTCAACCTTGCCTGCTGTATTCGCTTTTGGTTCAGAGCGCCTTGCCGCTTCGCTTTGGCTTTACAGGCACATGTTCTAACGCCCCCCTAGGCCCACTCACCGTTTCTAAAGACAGGGGTGGGATTATTCGCGCCATCAAGGCCATCTATATTCATGGATTGAGATCCGATCATCCAATCAACATGGATCATGCTGCTATTACCGCCCCGCTCAATAACCTCATCATTGGATAATTTATCGCCCTGCTGAAAACATTTTGAATAACATTGGCCAAGAGCAATATGGCAAGCGGCATTTTCATCAAAAAGCGTATTATAAAAAAGAAGGTTGCTTTGTGATATCGGCGACCCATGGGGCACCAAAGCCACCTCGCCAAGGCGGCGCGCCCCTTCATCGGTATCAAGAAGCTTCAAAAACACGTCTTCACCCTTGGAGGCGCTGGCTTTTGTTATAACACCATCTTTAAAAGTAACCGAGATATCTTCGATTAACGTGCCTTGATGCGAGAGCGGTTTGGTGGACCTCACATACCCGTTCACCTTCAACGCATGTGGGGTAGTAAACACTTCTTCTGACGGAATATTCGGATTACAGGTCACCCCGTTTCGGGCGGTGGATGCGCCTCCCATCCATTCGTGACCATCTGCCAGACCCACGGTAAGATCCGTTCCCTCCCCATAAAAATGAAGCGCCGCAAAGTTTTTTTTGTTGAGCCACTCGGTGCGTGCGCGCAAGTTTTTGTTATGCACCGCCCACGCTTCATTCGGGTCTGATGTATTCACCCGTGACGCCTTAAAGATAGCCTCTGCCAGAGCAATTTGTGCATCCGCATCGCTCATCTGCGGGAAAACAAGCTTTGCCCACTGCAGGCCGGGCCAGGCTATAATATTCCAGTTGATATCAAAGCGCGTAATTCTTTCTCGAAGCGGCGATGAGGCTTTCGACATCGCTTGGTTGGCCCGGCCCACATGTTCTGGATTTTGCCCAGAAAGCAGCATTGGATCTTCACCAACCACAGCAAGCCGTGCGGTATTTTTATCGAATGCAGCAGCCATTCCTTCAAAAAGCCAATCCGTCGTTTTGTCAAAAGACTCGGGGGCTGCGTGTTGATATCGGGCAAGGGTAATTTCCGGATCAGTATAAAAAGGGGTGACGAGCCCAGCCCCTGCTTTATAGGCATGATGCGCAAGACGTCTAACCAATGGCGCCGCTTCCATTGGAGCGGTTATCAACAGGTCTTGGCCCGGCTGCAGAGCAACCCCTGTTTTAATCGACAGCGCTGCAAGCTTATCGAGCGCCTGATTTTCATCCCAATTCATTTTTGTCATAACCCTCGCCCTTTCACCATTTAACCCCGCGCTGATAATGCAAGTTTCTCAAGGATGATCAACCGCTGCGAAATAGTTTCGCGCCTTCTTTGACCGCGTCTTTTCCAATCTTAGCGCAAATAAACATGATCTGCGGGTGATTGATAAAATGATTTAAGCTTTGCGCGTTGAGAGGTGACACGTCTGGGGCGGCGCTGCGTTGTACGTTTACACAGCTTTGATTGCTCTTCGTTCTCCCCCCGTCAGATCGGTGCCAAGGGCTTTGACGCAAAGCAAAGCATTGATTTTCAGGCGCGCAAGCAATTGGGAAACCCGCCACCGCTGGCCTTTGTGACCTCCAATTGCCACAGCCCCGCCGCGCTAGACTCCCCTGAAAAAGAACGCATTCATCACCGGTCTCGCCGCGCAGCCTCAAGGCTGGCGCTGCATGCCAGGTTTTGCGTGGCTATACCGATTTTGCGCCTTAGCCTGCGGCGATCTGTTTGGCTTTTTCAACCAAGACTTCGGCCTGACGGATCGAGGCATAATCGATCAGACGACCGTCAAGGGAAACCGCCCCCTTTCCACTGGCTTCAGCTTCTGCCATGGCATCCAAAATTCGGTTGGCGCGGGTGATCTCTGCTTCAGAGGGGCTCATAACTTCATTGGCCAATGCAATCTGACTTGGATGGATCGCCCATTTGCCTTCGCATCCCAAAACAGCAGCCCGTTTTGCAGCCGCGCGATAGCCGTCAGCATCTTGAAAATCGCCAAACGGGCCATCAATCGGGCGCAAGCCATTTGCCCGGGCGGCAACCACCATGCGCGCTAAAGCATAATGCCACATATCACCCCAATGCACGTTTCGGGATCCGTCTTGTGCCGGGTCAGTAAGCACCGAGTAATCCGGATTAACGCCCCCAATTATGGTCGTACGCGCACGCGTCGAGGCGGCGTAATCCGCCACGCCGAAATGCAGGCTTTCATTGCGCTTTGAGGCGGCGGCGATTTCGGATACGTTTTGCATGCCCAATGCCGTTTCAATTATATGCTCAAACCCAATACGTTTCTTATAGCCTTTCGCATCTTCAATCTGCGTGACCATCATATCAACCGCATAGACATCCGCAGCCGTTCCAACTTTTGGTATCATAATCAAATCCAACCGTTCGCCAGCTTGTTCAACTATATCCACCACATCGCGATACATGTAATGAGTGTCCAATCCGTTGATCCGGATTGACATCGTTTTACGCCCCCAATCAATCTCATTTAAAGCCGCAATAATATTTTTACGCGCCTGCTCTTTTTCATCCGGAGCCACCGCATCTTCGAGGTCAAGAAAAATAACATCTACATCAGATTTTGCAGCTTTTTCAAACATTTGAGCTTGTGACCCGGGCACAGCCAGTTCAGATCGATTCAGCCGCGCCGGAGCTTGTTCAACAGGAAAAAAAGACATGGTTCGAAACCTTTCGTTGTGAAATATTATTCCAATTATGGTTCAATAAGTGTAAAAAAATTACCCTGTCAATTAAAAATTAATCAAACGACCTTGGATAACTTTTGAAACTATTCGTCTATTTTAGATCGAGACACATAGTAGTGTGCGATCGCCTGCGCGCGATTGTTCACACCCAATTTGTCAAAAATATTCGACATATGAAATTTAACGGTATTAATCGAAAGTTCCAATCGGCTGGCAAGTTGCTTATTTGTCAAACCCTCTGCAAGCGAGTCAAGAATAAGCCTTTCCTTGCGAGATAAGGTGGTGATCGGATCGTTGCGCAGTTCTCGAATATCCAGGAACGGAAACACCATTTTGCCCGCCGCAACTTCAATGCATGTTTGCACCAGCGCGTCTATCGGTGCAGATCTTGAAACGAACGCGGCGGCCCCTGCCGCCATTGCTTGCCGGGGAATATCGCTGTCTTTATCATCGCCATAGATCAAGATCCGCGGCGGCGCGTTTTGGCTGCGCAAAACATCAATCAGTTTCGCCGCTCCCAAATCTCGTATGGTCCAGTCAATCACGCAAATCTGCACGTCGATGCGCAAAATAACCGCCAGAAAGCTTTCTGATGTGCCGCTGGTTGCCACCAATGAAAAACGATCATCATCTTCGAAGACTTCCGACATGGCGGAAAGCACCAACGGGTTTCCATCCGCAATCATTATATCGATTGGTCGCTCTTGTTCAGTCAACATAGTCTTCTCTTCCCTGAATTTACCACCCGTTTGGCGTTAAAATCAAAGCTTTAATCTAAATACAGTTATTATGGGTAGCTTATTTCCCATACTATTAGATGTCCAAAGGCAGGAAGTACTGATGTTTGTTTCCATTGTCAAACAAAATACTTTGCCCCCAACGCAATGCGAATCGGTTCTTTAGGAGGCATCATGTTAGAGACCCAAATTTTCAAAAAGTTAGAAATCCCAAATACAATCGCAGCGGGGCCCG
Organism: Rhodobacteraceae bacterium IMCC1335; assembly: GCA_039640495.1. NCBI lineage: Bacteria > Pseudomonadati > Pseudomonadota > Alphaproteobacteria > Rhodobacterales > Paracoccaceae > Rhodobacteraceae bacterium IMCC1335. Next base: position 752,317 of record CP046864.1, on the reverse strand, counting down.
GACCAGGAAATACCGACGAGCGCGTTCTGGCCGCCTATGCGGGCGCCGGGCTTGCAGACCATATGCATGCAGATGTGTTGCGCGGGATGGTCGAATGTAAAAAGATGTTGCGTCAGGTCTGGGGAACGCAAAACGTACATACTTTTGGCGTTGCTGGAACCGGATGGAGCGGTCTTGACATGATGTTCAGCGGCGTGCAGCCGGGCGATAAAGTGGTGATGTTCGTCAATGGAACCTTTTCAGGGATTGACGGATTAACAGCGCGGATGCGCGCCGCAACCGCCGAAGAGCTTGCGCAAAATCCGCTAGACCCTCAAGCTGCATCGGTATTTGTGGTAACCATCGAGCATGGAACCTCAGTGAGCAGTGATGTGATTGAAGCGGCATTACAAGAACATAAACCTAAATGGGCGGCTATGGCGCATTGGGAAACCGGATCTGGGCGGATCAATGATCTTGAGGGGTTCAGTGCCGCCTGTGAAAAATATAACGTACTGGGCCTTGTAGATGCAGTGTCATCTTTGGGGGTTGGAGCCTTCCGGATTGATGATTATCCGGGCATCCATGGATGGGCTTCTTGTCCGCAAAAAGGTTTGTCATGTTTGCCCTTGACCTATGCGCCTGTCTCATTCTCGGACAGATTCATTGAAACGCTCAATACCACCGGCACGCGCAGCTTTGTACATCATCCAGTGATGGAAGCCCGTCACTGGGCAATTATAGAGGGAAAAGATGTTGAAAAAGGCACCTATCATCGCACCCATTCCGCTTATGCCGTGGCCGCGTTTCATGAAGCGCTTCGGATCACGCTGAGCCAAGGTTTGACAGCCCGCGCGCAGGAATACGCCTATCACGAAGCAGCTTTGCGTATCGCGGTTGAAGCGATGGGCTGCGAGGTGACCTCGAACATGACATCATTGGTTGTGTTAAACCTGCCAAAGGCTTTGGCAGGGCGCGAAATGGAGCTTGTGCAACATTGCCGGGCGCAAAATTTTGGAATATGGCCCACGCTTTCTGAGCCAGTGCAAGTGCGTATTGGCATTTTAAACCTACTCTCGCAATCCGCAGTAACTGATATCGTGTTGCGTTTTGCGCAGGCGATCCGGGATTTGGGTGGCGAAGTGAATGATGCGCGCGTGATGGCGGCACTGGATGAATCCTATAAGCCAGCAGTCGCCGCCGAATAACACCCCACTCTGTTGCCCCAGTCTTAAGGAAAAGATCATGGATATCCACGAATACCAAGCGAAAGAAATCTTGGCAAATTTCGGCGTGGACATACCGCCGGGCGCTTTGGCGTATAGCCCAGAGCAAGCCGCCTATCGCGCCCGCGAATTGGGGGGCGAGTGTTGGGTTGTAAAAGCTCAGGTACATGCGGGCGGTCGCGGAAAAGCCGGTGGCGTAAAGCTTTGCCGCAGCGATAATGAGATCTTCACAATCTGTGAATCTTTGTTCGGTCATAAACTTGTGACGCATCAAACGGGCGCCGAGGGCAAAGGCATTTACCGCGTCTATGTCGAAGCGGCAGTGCCTATCGAACGTGAGATCTATCTGGGCCTCGTTTTGGATCGCACCTCGCAACGGGTCATGATTGTTGCATCTGCCGAGGGCGGTATGGAAATCGAAGACATTTCTGCGGAGCGGCCAGACAGTATCGTGCGGGCGACTGTAGAACCAGCCGTTGGCTTGCAGGATTTTCAATGCCGTCAGATAGCATTTAAATTGGGGATCGATCCGGCGCTGACGCAGAGCATGGTGCGCACCCTGAAAGGCGCTTATCGGGCCTTTCGGGAATATGACGCGACAATGGTCGAAATAAACCCTTTGGTGATTACGGGGGATAACCGCATTTTGGCCTTAGATGCGAAGATGACCTTTGATGACAATGCCCTTTTTCGTCACCCAAATATCAGCGAATTACGGGATAAAAGCCAAGAGGATCCCCGCGAAAGCCGAGCCGCAGATCGAGGCTTAAGCTATGTCGGGCTTGAAGGGAATATCGGCTGTATCGTCAATGGCGCGGGTTTGGCCATGGCCACGATGGATACCATCAAATTGGCGGGGGGTGAGCCGGCGAATTTTCTAGATATTGGTGGAGGCGCTACGCCCGAACGGGTGACCAAAGCCTTTCGACTGGTCTTATCGGACAACAATGTTCAGGCGGTGCTGGTGAATATATTCGCTGGCATCAACCGCTGCGACTGGGTCGCGGAAGGCGTCGTGCAAGCCTTACGGCAAGTCAGTGTAAACGTGCCCGTGATTGTCAGATTGGCGGGAACAAACGTGGAAGCAGGGCAAAAAATACTTGCAAAATCGGGGCTTCCGATCATTCGCGCAACAACTTTGAATGAGGCTGCCGAACGCTCCGTTGCTGCCTGGAAAAGCGGCAATTCGGATTTAAAAAAATTGAGGGCCGTCACATGAGTATTCTTATCGATCAAGGTACCCGCGTCATCGTTCAGGGCATTACCGGAAAAATGGCACGTTTTCATACGGCTGATATGCTGGCCTATGGCACCAATGTGGTGGGGGGCGTCGTGCCCGGAAAAGGTGGTCAAACCGTTGAGGGGCTGCCGGTTTTTGACACCGTAGAAGAGGCCGTTGCGCAAACAGATGCAGAAGCCAGTTTGGTCTTTGTACCCCCCCCCTTTGCCGCTGACAGCATAATGGAAGCCGCAGATGCTGGCATTAAATACTGCGTTTGCATCACCGATGGCATCCCTGCGCAAGATATGATTCAGGTCAAACGGTATATGTATCGATATCCCAAAGATCGGCGGATGGTCCTGACAGGGCCAAATTGCGCCGGCACAATCAGCCCTGGCAAGGCTTTATTGGGGATCATGCCCGGCCATATCTACCTACCGGGTCATGTTGGCATCATCGGGCGCTCTGGCACCCTGGGATATGAGGCTGCGGCGCAGCTAAAAGCCCATGGTATAGGAGTATCTACATCGGTTGGGATTGGCGGAGATCCGATTAACGGATCTTCATTTAAAGACCTATTGCAGCGCTTTGAGGAAGATGATGACACGCATATCATTTGCATGATCGGCGAAATTGGTGGGCCACAAGAAGCCGAAGCAGCGGCCTATATCCGCGACAATGTGAAAAAACCAGTCGTGGCATATGTGGCGGGTTTAACCGCGCCGAAAGGGCGCACGATGGGCCATGCGGGGGCAATAATCTCGGCCTTTGGCGAAAGCGCAAGTGAAAAAGTTGAAATCCTGTCTGCGGCGGGCGTTACGGTTGCCCCTAATCCCGCGGTTATCGGTGATACAATCGCAGATGTTTTGAAAGAGGTCGCGTGATGAGTGGAGGCTTAATCGTGAATAAAAAACCACGCGTTTTGGTAACGCGGCGTTGGCCATCGGCAATCGAAAGCAAATTATCGGTGGAATTTGACGCTGTATTCAACCGCTCAGACACCCCCCTTAGCGCAACCGATTTTCGTCAGGCGTTTTCGGATTTTGATGCAATTTTGCCAACGGTTACCGATAAATTGGGCCCCGAAGTGCTGGATATGGCGCAGGCGCGCACAAAAATATTGGCAAATTACGGTGTTGGCTATAGCCATATTGATATCCATGCGACCCAGAAATTGGGAATAACCGTCACGAATACCCCCGATGTTTTGTCAGATTGCACCGCAGATCTTGCGATGACGCTTTTGTTGATGGTTGCGCGGCGGGCCGGCGAGGGCGAGCGTGAAATCCGCTCTGGCAATTGGTCAGGTTGGCGCCCCACGCATATGATGGGGTCTAAGGTGACAGGAAAGACATTGGGAATTGTCGGCTTTGGCCGCATCGGACAGGCGATGGCGCAGCGCGCGCATCATGGCTTTGGGATGAAGATCGTGGTGCATAATCGCTCTCCGATTAAACAGGCGATTCTCAAACGGTATAATGCCACGCAAGTTGCGACGCTTGATGATTTATTGCCGCAAAGCGATTTTGTGTCCCTGCATTGTCCGGGCGGCGCTGAAAACCGCCATCTGATGAATAACCGCAGGCTCGAATTGATGAAGCCAGAGGCTTTTTTAATAAATACGGCCAGAGGAGAGGTGATCGATGAATATGCGCTCGCGCAATCGCTGATGTTTGGATGTATCGGCGGCGCAGGGTTGGATGTTTATCAAGGCGAACCAAAAATTTCATCCCATTTATTACAATGCGATAATTTGGTCGTACTTCCCCATTTAGGCAGTGCCTCAACCGAGACCCGCAACGAGATGGGAAATAGAGTGTTTCAAAATCTGATAGAATTCTTCAACGGCCGCGAACCTCTGGACAAAGTTGCTTAAAAGCTTTCAGGCGTGATCATTCAATTTAATCTATCAAGATAGAGTGCACCTGCTTATTTGAATTGCTCATAGCTGCGTTTTGCGCCCACATACCCAAGATCGGCAAAGAAGCGATCGCAACCAAAACGCAGCGCAAGCCGGTTCACGACAAGCACGTCTCGAATGGCCTCGGCCTCCTTGTCGAAGATTGCGTGCATGGCTTAGGTGCCCAGAGATTGTCTTGCCAAAAAGGTTTCGATTTCCAACGAATAGACGGCGCCGGGGATTCAAAAAATCAATTTCGAATCAGCTTGGAACTATCGAATTTCATATCCAGATTGTGCAATGGAAAACCTTTGCTACCATTCTCTCAACATTCTTCTAAAAATCCGACTTCGGCCGGGCGAAACAAGCAAAAGTGGTGACGATAAACGTTTCGCCTTTGCGCGCAAGCTCCTGCCTTTTCGAATTAACAATACTTGGCAGACACGCTCGATATTTCTTGAGAAAAAGTTTTTTCAGATGCGTTAAAGGTGAGCTTCGTTATTTGTCTATCTGGGGGTATTTCTGATGGCCAAACGCAATACGAGCATAGCCAATCAACGCAAGGAATTGCCTCTATCAATAGTCTGGCGGGTGAATGATAAAAATTGAGTGATAAGTTACTGTCACGCTAGCGATAGAGCATTCAAACTGCACCATGTTGCGCAGTATTTTCTTCAACCATAGTAGAAATTTGAGTGCACCTTATATGCTAGAGTTGCCTCAACGAAATCTGAACCGATCTCAAAAGCTATGTTGCAAACGGATAAAACATCCAAAAACATCACATAAAAATTTAAACCCAAGGAAACTTAATACTGTCGTAATCTGCACATAAAATTTAAGAAATAGCATTTATGTAGATTGGCCAGATTGGTGGTAATGGTCCTGCAGCAACTGATTTTTTTATCTGAGTTTAATACAGAAATTTGAAGCTGCGGATGCGAAACTGGACATGAGGATCGTTCATGCAGACGCTTCTACACTGATGAAAAACTTGATGCGTGATAATAAGGATGCACAAGCCGAGATATATGAAGGGTTAACCCAAAGACCAAAGCAAGCAGGTACAGATTGCATTGCCATCCCTTCAATTGCAGGTCACTTTTGCATTAAAAACTTTAAAGTGAAGTCGAGTCTTCCATCGTAAACATGCTATTTTGCATTCAAAAAGAGGTTAGAGAACGCGGCTATAATAAAATGGAAGTTTTGAGCACTTAACCTGTGATGAAAACCAAGTTTTATTCAGACATAACATCGGTAGAAGTCATCCTGCCTGAAGAAACCCCATTTGAAAATATGCATAAAGCATAGGTGGATATGGCAAAATTGGGTTCTGCGAAAGACGCACAAAAAGGTCTTTAACGCAACAAGCAACCAATTCATTCACAAAATTAAGGCAGAGGCAATTTCGTTACGTAGCGCGGATCTGGCATTGGTTTATCATGCACGCAATGTAGAATTTAAACGCGTAGATCATGCTGAAATTCAGGCGCAAAAGCTATTTGACTTTCATCAGAAATAGTTTCTTCTCCAGTGAATATTATCACTTGGGTGGCGGTGTTTTCTCAAAACTTGGAACATCTTTGGGTATGATGTGATACGGTTGTTGATCAATGCAAAAAATTGCTGCCTTCGGACTAAACCAAGAGTGATCGTCCAATGTGCCAATTTTTAAAACCAACATGCCCGGTCGAGGAGGGCTTTTGACACAGATATGCGTGCCACAATTTCCGCAAAAATACCTGATCCGCGGGGATTCTAGATCACGCCTTGAAAATGTTTTCAGTTCCCCCTTTGTGACACGAAACGTTTCTTCCAAAATTACGATAGAGGCATTTGCTTCACCGCCTGAAAGATAGCGGCATTCTCTGCAATGGCAGAGCAATTGAGACTGTATCGGATCCTCAAACTCAAACCGAATATCTCCACAATAACATTTTCCAGTATGGATCATCTAACCACCTTTTCTGCGTTTGGGTTCTTCAATTTTTGGGTCGTAATATGCAATTGTTTCATGGGTATCTTTTGCAATTATGTCTCCCACGAAATGTGCTTTGGAACGGGTGAATGCTTCTCTGTCTAATTCAAACCAAAATGTGGGTGGATCAAGCGTGCCTGCGGTTACCCCGGTTAATCCTGCTCTTACTTCTAGTTTGATAAAGACAGTTGTCGCGCAGGTATCGCAAAAGAATGTTTTCCACTGCGTACCACTTTCGCTCGTAAAGCTGTATTCCTTAGCTTTACCTGCGGTGATTTTAACGTTTTCATCTTTAAAATACGCCAGCGTGCCAAATGCTGATCCCGTTCGAAGTTGACAATATCGGCAATGGCATACGGCACCAATTTCAGGGTTTCCCATCACTGTATATCTTAGATCACCACAAAGACATCCGCCGCTATGTTCTGACATCGCAAAACCCCTCTTGGTCCAAAATTGCTTGGCCGAATACTCTGTTACACTGGGGATCATCCTAACCACTTTAATTGCAAGTTGAACACCCAGTTCTGCTGTGGGGCGGTTAAAACTATTCCGCATTTGTAACGTGAATTTTATATTATACCTTATACAGCACCATATTCATGCAGAGAGGTCTTCCGTCGGTCACCCCATAGTTGACTTTTTGACGCGCAGAAATTTCGGAAATCAATTCTCTAAATTCAGGATCACCTTCTAAATCATCAAGGTCCATAAATGACAGCAGATTAAAAACGGTTTCTTCCTAACCTGTTATGAGGGTGAACTTACCTTTTATGCTCTGGAAGTTCTGCAGCAGTTTCCCAATCTTTTCATCTATGATTGGTTGAGATAGGGCGACTGTTCATCTTTTTTTGTGTGAGACAGAGGCCTGCCATATTTAAAAGAGACGCTGCTGCATCTGTGTTGTTACTTGAACTCAAACAGTTGCCGACCAGGAACGCTCTTTATGAAAGCTCTTCAGAATTCCAATACCCTTTGACCACCGACAGGCGGGGAATGCGTGTATATCCAGATTACATGGAGGTGATTGGTATATAAAATGTCTTCTCCCTAGTTAAAGAAGAGAGATAATTGTGGAGGCAATACAGGTAAAAACAAAAAGTCTTCAGGGAATTTTACTAGAAAACTTTGTAAAAAATATCAGTCAAACTGCATTGAGTCAGCAGCGTCAAGCTTTTTGGACGGCTTTCAGGCCTGTTTGTGATCCGTGCATTTGAAAGCGGCTATCTTGACGCTAACGGGCGCCGCCTAATTCCAAGCACCCAGAGTGCTTGATTGAGAATTTATTTGATCTAACCGCTCTAAATTAACGATTGTAGATAGCATGAGCCTATCTTGACTCCAATCTCCTGAACGCTGGATCGCCACTGCACATAACAGCACAGACGCCACAAGCGGCACAATGAAACAGAGGGTCAAAATACGCGAGCGCCGCAGATGATTGGCATGAAGAAGCGACACGACTCGCTGTTCTAAAAAGCTTTTTCTACCTTCTCGCCAAGACAAACGATCTGCCGTTACCAAGGTGACCTTTGGAAACGCAATCAAAAAGCTGCGATCTTTGCGCAGGCTTCTTTGACAAACAGAGAGCAAAGTTTCGCAATAAGAAACGATATCAACCCGACCTTTTCTAAGCACTTCGCTGTCACAGCTTAATTCGCGCAAATGTTCAACTTGCCGCTTCCAGGCGTGATATGCTGGGTTCCAAAAAAAGATTGGTTTTAAAACTTCGAGTAAAATCTCCCATTCGATATCGCCTTGCCGCAAATGCTGTAGCTCATGTGCCAAAGATACTTTCATCTCATCCTTTTGGCCAAGCATATGGGACGGGATCACAATATAATAATTTCGCAAACCACGCGTTGAGAAAGGCACCAATATCCTGTCAGATAAACCGATTTTTATCCGCCCCAACTTACGCCACGCGTGGCTTTGACGCACTATTCTGTAAAGACAAAATGCTGAAAAAATCAGCCTCCAGACAGAGATCGCACACCCCAATAGAAACACAGCAATTATGCTTGACGCGCCCCATCCGACAGCGTTTGCTACATTTTCAGTCAAGGTGCCCCGGACTGCCAAAAGACGCTCTAGATCGGCCGCTTTCATATCAAATCCACCGCTTAAGTAATGCGAGACAATTTGATCCGAAAGATTGAATTTTAAATGCGCGGTAAACCCTTGTGTTTGCAGAGCATTCAACGTTAAAATCAAAGCGGGAGAAATAAGAACGGCCAAGAATAAGGCGTTCAACAGTTTCAAATGGCTTCGATAAGCATGCTGTAAGCCAAAGGTTTGCAATAGATAGCGACAGATCCACCACCCCGAAAATGCCACCAAAATCAGAATATTTAATGTGATGAACACATCTAAAATAGCACTAATCGATATCATTTTTTAACCTCTTATCCACAAGTTCACGGATTTGAGACAAGGCTTCTTCTGTCAGAGATTCGTCATTCACCAAACGTGCAACCAAAGAAGCAGGCGCATCGTCAAACAGTTTGGTGGACAGATCTTTTAGCGAGCGCGCTTGATAAGCATGTTTTGCCAAAGCCGGTTGATAAACATGGCTTTTGCCCTCTTTGCGGCTGGTAACAAATTCTTTTTGCTCTAAAATCCGAAGGATTGTTGCTGCGGATGTATAGGCCAAATCACGCTCATTCGGCAGTTTGTCCAGCACATCGCGCACGGTGGCTTCCCCTAGGGCCCAAAGCTTGTTCATAAATTCCAACTCAACTTCAGTCAGAAATTCATGTTTTTTCTTTTCTCTCATTAAATTCGGTCCTCGGGCTATGTACGCCTTGCTTCTAAATCAGTAAACACGAAACATCATTAATTCCAAAGTGAAATTTCAAACTTTCCAAAAACAGAAAACCATCCACCCAATACTTATCGCCACTGGCCACCATAATGGTTGCCCCATCAGGCCAAGCCACGCCAAAAAGATATAAGCTGCCCCCAATAACGAAATAAACAATCTATCACCGCGCGTGGTCGTTAAACCCAAGACACCGCGCCGCTCATCGCCACCCGGTCGGCGTATTTCCAAAACAGTGATCACTGCCATCGCTGAAAAGATTCCGCAAAATAATAGAAATGTGGCCGGTGTCCATGCCATCCAAAAATCTGGCCATAATGGGTCCGTCCAAGAAAGCCCAACCTCTTCTTTTTTTGCCGCCACTTTTCCCCAACCAGAGGCTAGCGCTTGATTCAATGGCAAGGCCAAGAATATGAATAAAAGAAAACGAAACATCACACCCTTCCCAGGGCAAAACCCTTAGCAATGTAATTGCGTACAAAATAGATAACGATTGCCCCCGGAATGATGGTCAGCGTTCCGGCCGCCGCCAGCAAACCCAATTCATATCCGGCAGAAGAAGCCGTTTTGGTCATCGTTGCCGCAATAGGCTTTGCCGCAACGGCAGTCAGCGTTTTGGCCAATAAAAGCTCGACCCATGAAAACATGAAGCAAAAGAAGGCAGCAACGCCAACTCCAGCTTTGATTGTTGGTAAAAAGATAGAGATAAAAAACCGCGGAAAAGAATACCCGTCAACATAAGCGGTTTCATCAAGCTCTTTTGGAACCCCCCCCATAAAGCCTTCTAAAATCCAAACCGCTAAGGGGATATTGAACAAGCAATGCGCCAGCGCAACGGCCAAATGGGTATCAAATAAACCAACCGAGGAATAAAGCTGAAAAAATGGTAGGGCGAATACAGCCGCCGGAGCCATACGATTTGTCAGCAACCAAAAAAACAATTGTTTGTCACCTAAGAACCGATAGCGCGAAAAAGCATAGGCCGCAGGCAGCGCCACGCTGACGGAAATAACTGTATTGAGCGATACATATAGGATCGAATTATAATAGCCCCAATACCAAGTTGGATCGGTGAAAATGACACGGTAATTGTCAAAGGTTAATGTTTGCGGGAACAGGCTAAACCCAGACAGAATCTCGCCCGTGGTTTTAAAGCTCATCGCCACCAACCAATAAATAGGCAACATCAGAAACAGAATATAGATAATCGGAATTAATGACCGTTTTCTCATTTTCGATCATCCTTTGTCATCAAAGTGTAGAACAGCCAGCTCACCAACAAGGTGATGGCGAAATATATTAAAGACATTGCCGCCGCAGGGCCCAGATCAAACTGACCAAGCGCTATTTTCACCAAATCGATCGACAGCAAGGTGGTTGAATTGCCCGGTCCACCACCGGTTAAGACGAAAGGTTCCGTGTAAATATTGAAGCTGTCCATGAAGCGCAGAAGAATGGCGATGGTCAACACCGTCTTCATTTTTGGCAATTGAATATAGCGAAACACTTTCCAAGGTGATGCAGCATCGATTTTAGCCGCTTGATAATAGGCGTCGGGAATAGAGACCAACCCAGCATAAGATAAAAGCACCACAAGCGAGGTCCAATGCCAAACATCCATCACAATAATGGTTACCCATGCCGCAAAGGGATTTTGCGTCATATCATAGGTGATGCCCAAAACATTGTTCATCAAATATCCCAAAAGGCCGATTTCAGGCAGGGTAAAAATATTCCACATGGCCCCAACCACATTCCATGGGATCAACATCGGCAACGCCATCATGACCAAGCAAACCGAAACCCAGATCCCCTGGCGCGGCATAGAAAGTGCAATGATAATGCCCAAAGGCACTTCAATAATTAAAATTGAGGCTGTGAATAAGAATTGCCGCCCCAACGCGGCTTGGAAACGCTCAGAGCGCAAGATTTGTTCAAACCAATCTACGCCCTGCCAAAAAAATACATTGTTTCCAAAGGTTTCTTGCACCGAATAATTCACAACCGTCATGATTGGAACCAACGCATTAAAGGCAACCAGCAATAAAACAGGCAAAACAAAAAACCATGCTTTCTGATTTTCAGTTTTCATGCCTGTGCCTCCGATGCGATCCAACCATCCCGATAAAGCCGCGTTTGATCTTGACGAAATGCCAAATTTACCCAATCGCCTTTCGCGGGCATCTGACCTGCACCAACGGCTTTGACATGACTGGAACCTACAACAACTTCTACGATGGAATGACGCCCAACATCAGAAACTTTATGAACTTGGCCCCGAATGCCCTGATCGTCAAAGGAAATAAATTCCGGACGTATTCCCAATTGAAGCTGGCCGCCTGATCCAATTACAGGGCCTTCCAACGCCATCACATGGTTTTCAAAAAGCACATCGCCATCTTTTAGCGTGACCGGCAGGATATTCATGCCCGGCGATCCGATGAAATGCCCTACGAAAACATGTTGTGGACGTTCGAATAATTCCACCGGGGATCCGATTTGTACAACCTCGCCCTCTTGCATCACAACCACTTGATCGGCAAAGGTCAAAGCTTCCGTCTGATCATGCGTAACATAAATCATCGTGGCCCCAACCCGCTGGTGCAGTTCTTTAAGTTTGGACCGTAATTTCCACTTCAAATGAGGATCAATGACGGTCAGAGGCTCATCAAACATCACCACATTCACATCTTCGCGCACCAACCCGCGCCCCATAGATACTTTTTGCTTATTATCGGGAGATAAATTTGACGCCCGGATATCGAGCATGTCTTCAACCTCTAACAAGGCGGCAATTTGCTCCACCCGGCTGACGATTTTTTCTTCATCGACGCCGCGATTGCGCAGCGGAAAAGCAAAGTTTTCGCGCACCGTCATCGTGTCATAAATGACTGGGAATTGAAAAACCTGCGCAATATTGCGTTGATCAGGTGGCAGATCGGTCACATCGCGATCGTCGAATAAAATGCGCCCCGATGAAGGTTTTAACAACCCCGAAATTATATTCAGCAAGGTGGATTTGCCGCATCCCGACGGCCCCAACAGCGCATAGGCGCCACCGTCTTGCCAATCAAGGTCGATTTCTTTAAGCGCATAATCCTGAATATTTGCAGGGTGAGGCAAATAAGAATGGCGCAATTTGGACAGCGTTATTTTGGCCATCAAGCAACAAGCCTCCCATCCGGGTCGAAGTAAAACGCTTGGCTCACATCCATGAAAAATTCATGCTCCTGACCCACATGATAGCGATAGACACCATGGGCAAGAGACACCCAGCTATCCGCCCCCATTTGGAAATGCGCACTGGAATCCGAGCCTGACAACTCTGTTACCAAAACGCGCCCTGGAACGGCGATGCTTTGCGCATCTTGGGCCGTAGGGGTGACGTGGTGGGGGCGAATTGCCATTGTGTAAGTACCATCGGGTAAAACTGCCGCATCTCCGCTTAGCGGCCAACTGGGGCCTTCATCGATTTGCGCCAAAGTGCCTTTTTTAACCACAAGGGCCGTGTTGATTGGAGGGTCGGAAAAGACCCGAGCTGCGGCAAGGCTTTGCGGAGAACGGTAAATTTCCGCCGTCGGACCGAATTGGGTTGTAACCCCATCATCCATAAGCACCGTCTTTCCACCCAACAGCAACGCCTCTTCTGGCTCAGAAGTCGCATATACCACCACAGCTCCGCGGCCGGCGAATAATTCAGGCAACTGTTCGCGCAGTTCTTCGCGCAACTTATAATCCAGATTTGCAAGCGGTTCGTCTAAAAACACCGTGCGGCTTTCCTTGGCAATGGCGCGCGCCAAAGCGCAGCGCTGTTGTTGGCCTCCGCTTAATTCATGGGGCCGGCGCGCCAACATTGGGCGCAGCTGTAAAATATCCGCCGCCTCTTCCACACGCCCAGCGATTTCTGACTTGGCCATACCCGCCACGCGCAGCGGAGATGCGATATTGTCAAAAACGGTCATATGGGGGTAATTCACAAAGAACTCATGCACCAAACTGATATTTCGCTTTTGCGTTGACAGCTTTGAAACATCTTCTCCATTCATCAATATTTGACCCGTTGCCAAAGGGTCCAAACCCGCCATCAATTTGATCATCGAGGTCTTTCCAGATCCTGTCTGACCAAGAAGTACGTTAAAGTGACCCGGTTCAAAAAGCAGCGATGTTGGTTTGATATGGGTGATCCCGCGGATCACTTTACTCGCCCCTCTGAGCTCTAAGGTCATTGGTTATCTTTCTGAATTCGATGTCTGTGTATCATTATGAAATGGCCAGAGCTTGGCAACAGCTCTGGCCTGAACCGGCCCCATTTAGGTGGGGCCAAGCCATGTTACTTATTCCAACGGGCTACGAGTTCATCATAGTTTACCGTCTGGCCTTGTGGTTTTTCGTTGTCCAGCTTCGCTTTCGCGCCGCCTTTACCCAACCACACAGATGGATCTTGCTCTTCATTCAACCGAGGACCACATCCACCATAGACATTGGCAGCTTCATCAGCAGCTTGCATCCGTGCCATGGTGATATCCATTTCTTCGGCCAAGCGATCCATCGCTTCTTGTGGCGTAAACGCGCCTGAGTTCACGTCTCCGATTTGCTGCCACCAAATTTGGGCCAGCTTTGGATAATCAGGAACGTTGATCCCTGTGGGTGACCAAGCGACGCGATCCGGTGAGCGATAGAATTCGACCAAGCCCCCCAGTTTCGGAGCCCGCTCAGTGAAAGAGGCATGATTAACCGAGCTGTCGCGGGTGAATGTCAGACCAACATGTGATTTTTTCACATCAACAGTTTTTGACGTCACGAATTGGGCGTAAAGCCAGGCTGCTTGCGCACGCTCAGATGGGGTGGATTTCAAGAATGTCCAAGATCCCACATCTTGATAGCCCACCTTTTGGCCTTTTTCCCAGTATGGGCCATGCGGAGAAGGTGCCATCCGCCACAAGGGGTTCCCGTCGCTGTCAACCGTGTTATTGCCTTCTGACCGTGGCTTCACCATATCGGCCGTAAACGCTGTATACCAGAAAATCTGCTGGGCCACATTGCCTTGCGCCAAGGCTGGCAAAGATTGGTAGAAATCGTAGGATGCAGCACCGGGAGGGGCATAGTTGCGCAGCCACTCATCCCATTTGCGGATCGCATATACCGCCGCTGGGCCGTTTGCCGCCCCGCCACGTGATACAGAGGCACCGGCAGGGTTACACGATCCCGCTTCCATGCGAATGCCCCATTCATCAATTGGCACACCGTTCGGCTCACCTTTGGAACCGGTACCCGCCATTGACAGCCACGCATCCGTCATCCGCCAACCAAGATCTGGCGCGCGTTTACCGTAATCCATATGGCCATAAATAGCGACGCCATCCACTTCTTTCACATCATTTGAAAAGAAATCGGCAATGTCTTCATAGGCAGACCAGTTTACTGGAACACCCAGCTCATACCCGTATTTTGCTTTAAACGCCGCTTTGTTATCGGCATCGTCAAACCAATCCTTGCGGAACCAGTACAAGTTGGCAAATTGCTGGTCGGGCAATTGATACAAATTGCCATCGGGACCCGTGGTGAATTGAATTCCCATAAAATCGTCTAGATCAAGCGTGGGTGAGGTTGTTGCAGCCCAGTCGCCGGCCATTTGTTCCGTTAAGTTATACGCCAATTGCAAACGTGAATGGGTTCCAATCAAATCAGAATCGTTCACATACCCATCATAAAGGTTGCGCTGCGTTTGCATCTGCGTTTGCACCGCTTGCACCACTTCACCTTCGCCCAGAATCTGGTGGTTCACCTTAATTCCAGTAATCTCTTCGAACGCCTTGGTCAGCACTTCACTTTCATATCCATGGGTTGGAATGCCCTCGGATAAAACATTTACTTCCATGCCACTATAAGGCTTTGACGCTTCGATAAACCAGTTCATTTCTGCCATTTGCTCGTCTTTTGACAAGGTCGATGGCTGGAATTCTTGGTTGATCCATTTCTGGGCTGCTGCCTGATCGGCAATAGCAGTCCCATGCCCTGCAATGACAGCCAAAGCCGCCGTTGCAGAGAGTAAATACTTACGCATAGTATATCCTCCCGAAAAATTTATAACCGGTCTTTGCCGGATATCGATATCGTAATATTATGGAAATATAACTGTCAAACTAAAAATTTAGTAGATTTAAAATAAAATTTAAATCAATAAAAAACAATAACTTAATTGGTTAATCTTCAAAGTTTTTTTAACTCTGCTTGGAAAATCAAAACAAATGAGTCGTCCGGTCACAACAATTGCCTACCCTATGAGCCCGCGATGCTCAGAACTGGGAAGGCGCTCACTCATACGTATCTTTGTTTTAGCAAAGCGCGGCAGTCAACCATACAAAACCTTAGCTGAAACCAACTGTTCAGATTCTAAACGAGACGAAGCTTAACGATGGTTTTGCCAAGCCATGAGCTGTAAAATCGCAATCCAACCCGGCTTTTAAAAGCACTTTGGAAAAACGTGTGAATGTTCATCAAGATCAGGCTTCTTGCGGGATGCAATGGCAGGTATCCAGCTGTTCCATTATCGCATCTGATGAGATTGGAAGGCGATCTTGGAATTTAGACGAGGCATCAACAGCATCGTTCATTTTAAAGCCTTTTCCTGATACTCGGCTCTACTGAGTTCATATCTCTTGCCCGTGAGCATGTCTTTCTTGAGCCTTGGCGTAAGATGGCTGTAGTGGCGCTCAATCATGCCAATGCTGGTGCCCATCTGTATGGCTAAGGCGTGAATATCCATACCATCGTTGATTAATGCAAATGTCGCGTAAGTATGGCGCAGGCTGTAGAGCGTTCTGTTAAGGCCTGTGCGTGGGCATTTGATCAGCTCGCTCTCTTTCATGAATGCGCGGAAGGTCTGGTGTATGTTCTTGCTCACAGTCCCATCAGGCAATCTAAATACTGGCAGATCTAAGCGCTCTTTCAGCAACTGCTCAAAGCTCATGTGATTGAGGTCTTCTGAGCGTTCATGGATGCGTGTGAGATAGTTGATCGTTCCGCTTCTGCAGATGATATCCCGCCTGCCCGTTTTCCCTGTCACGCTCATTTCAAGGTATTGAAGATCATTTTCCTCAAACAGCGTGATGTGTTTCCAGTTTAGGTTAAGTGCTTCAGTTCCGTGGCGCATCCCTGTGTTGGCCAATATGAGCACATAATCCCGCATGAGATATCGCATGTCGGTGGGTTTGCCTGCCTTACCCTGTTTGATCCAATGCGGCAGTTTGCGGATCATGGTTGCGTATTCTTCGCGCGTGAAGTCTGGACGCCGTTCGCTTTTCTCACCCTTATTCACAAGCATTGGCACATTCTTATGTGCCAGAAAGCCCCTTGCCACAGCTTCATCAAACACGCGGTTCATTGCAGAGTTATGTGTGTTGAGTGTACTTACTTTTGGCTCCCTGCCCATCTTAGCTCTGCGCCACTCATAGAAGCTTTGCACCTTCTCATAATCAACGGAGGTTACATACTGCTAACCAAAGTAGGGAATGAGGTAGCGTTCGATGCAAACGATGTAATCTGCATAGACTTTCTTGCCCAATCCAGCATCCAGCTGTGTGCGCATGTCGGCAATTGCCAGACGCGCTACATCTGAGAACTTCTTGGTAATCACAGGCAGGTCGTTCTTGTGTCTGAACTTATATTCTAGGTAGGTGTCGCGAGCGATTTCTTTGGCCTCATTAAGATCTTTTTTCCCAGTGCTAATGCGTATGGGCTTACCATCAATGCTGAATGCAGCCTGCCATCTACGGCTACGTTCGCGACGATAAACACGGACCTCTCCGTCCAAGATCAACACAGTATCATCTCGCAAGTGTCGCACGCCAATCTCCTTGCCAAATTATATGGCTCGCAACACTGACAAGTCTACCAAACTGTGTTTTTGATTAAGAGAAATCCAAAGACCAAAGACTCTGTTCATTCTTTTTAAACACAGTTTATTATTCGTGTTACTTTCAAAAATTCTTTTTTAAAACTCAAAATCTGACGCATCGTGCCTCTCAAGAAGTTGACTAGAAGGGTCGCCGGAAGTGCGGTTCACCATCCGCCCACGTTGAACTGCAGGTCGCTCGTTGATTTTCTCAGCCCACTCTAAAACATTCTTGTAACTGGCTACATCCAAAAATTCCCCAGCTTTATACAATCTACCAAGCACCAACTGTCCATACCAAGGCCAAATAGCTATATCTGCAATGGAATAGCTTGAGCCACTTACAAATTGTACTTGAGCCAGACGCTGATCGAGAACATCTAGTTGTCGTTTAGCCTCCATAGCAAAACGATCAATCGCATATTTTATTTTTTCAGGCGCATAACTATAAAAATGACCAAACCCTCCACCAAGGTAAGGCGCACTACCCATTTGCCAAAAAAGCCAAGATAAACACTCTGTTCTTTCAGTTGGGTTCTCAGGAATGAATCTACCAAATTTCTCGGCCAAGTATAACAGAATTGCCGCAGACTCAAAAACTCGTTGTGGGTTTTCTAAACTGTAATCCATTAGAGCTGGAATTTTAGAATTTGGATTAACTTCCACAAATCCCGATGAAAACTGATCTCCATCGTTAATCCGACAAACCCAAGCATCATATTCAGCTCCCGAGTGCCCCAATAACAATAACTCCTCTAGCATAATAGTTATTTTGACTCCATTTGGAGTTCCTTGAGAATAAAGCTGAAGAGGATGGCGCCCCACAGGTAAATCCTTCTCATGTGTCGCGCCGGCAGTAGGACGGTTAATGCTGGAAAATGTGCCTCCATTATCGCCAGCCATAGTCCATATTTTAGCAGGCTCATAGCCAGTTGGATAGCTCATGTTTGTTGTCCTTTGTTTTGAACTGAACCTTCTCCGACTAAAGTCGAAGAGTTCAGTCTTTAAGATCGCCTGCGGCGCACAGTAGGGTCTTTTCCGACTGAATTCGGAGGTTTTAAAGCAGATTTTAGAAAATAAACTTCTGTAACCGCCTAGATGCTAATTATGTTGCTATGACACCTCTACTAATCTTTTGTTCACGATGGAAAGTGTAAATACCCGTCATCACTATAATCACCGTCCCAGCTAAAGTTGGTTGATCAGGCCATTCGCCAAACATTAAAATCCCGAACCCTATGGCGCCAAGCATAGAAGTGTATCTGAAAGGAGACACAAAACCAATCTCTCCCGTCCGCATCGCCATTACACTGAGTAAAGTAGCAATCAAAACTGCGAAAGCTGCGCCTATGAGCAACATCCATGATGATGTACTTACTGCATGCCATTCTGCCCCAACCATCATGATTCCAGCAAATACAGCACTGCCGATAGCTGTCGATAGAACGACAGTAATTGTGGGCACTTCCTGCGCAAGTTTACGCGTCGCAATTTCTCTTATGGTAATGAAAATAATTGCTGCTAAAGCTGATAATGAATAAACATTAAAACCGTCCAGACCAGGTCGGACAACGATTAGAACACCCAGAAATCCTACGAGAATGGCGCTCCACCGCCGCCACCCAATGGGCTCTGCAAGAAAAAGCGCTGCCGCCATCGTTACGGCTAGAGGTAGTGCTTGTAAAATAGCTGTGACATTGGCTAAAGGCATATATTTAAGGGCTGTCAAAAAAGCGACCGTCGTGCAAATCTCAGCACCCACCCGCAACCATATTAGGCGTATGTCCTGTTTGGCTAAGTTTCTAAGTGTGACTTTGGTAACCCAGACCATCAGCAAAACTGGTGGAACTGTAATGATACTGCGTAAAAATACTGCTTGGAACAATGCGATCTCAGAAAATAAAAATTTCATAAAGGCATCATTGATAACGTAGGCAAATACGCAGCCAGTCATCAGAGCCGCGCCTTTCATGTTATTATTAAGACGCATCAATAATCCCAAATCATGTTTTCATTCTGTTTTGATGTTCAAACAATGCAATGCCACCAAATACAAAGATCATCGCAGAAAGGTGGTAAAGACTGAAAATTTCGCCCAAGAGTATCACCGCAATGACGGCGGAAAATACAGGTACTAGATTAGCATATAATCCAGCTGATCCAGAGCCTATCAGATCCACACCACGCATGAAAAATACCTGTGAAACAAATGATGGAACGAGAGCAATGTAAAGAATAATCAACCACCCCTTTGGTCCAGGCATGATGGTTCCATATACTGCGTTTTCAATTACCATTAACGGTATTGTCATCACGAAAGCAGCAATCGAGAAATAGCCCAACATAACCAGCCCTGAAACCTTTGGCCTGTTTTTCAGTCCGATAGCATACCCTGCATAAAAGACACATGCGACAAGCATCAACAAGTCACCAGTGCTAAAGGTTAAGAGCAATAGGTTTTCGATTGAGCCTTTAGACACCATTACAAGCACACCGATGAACGTTATTATAAGTCCGAAAATTTGTAATATATTTATGCTAGACCCAAATATGAAAAATGAACCAAGTAGGATCATGCCAGGCATCGTGCTTTGTATAATACCCAAGTTTACTGCGGTCGTGCTATGTGCTGCGATATAGAAAAGCGCATTAAACATGCTCAACCCAAAACCACCCATCAGAAAAACCCATTTAAGCCTATTACGAATGGCGGGCCATTCTTTGATCATCTCTTTTCCATGCAAAGAAAAGATTAGTAGAACAACTAGTCCCCAACGCAAGAAAATCAGCATCATGGGTGAAACTTCCCCAACCGCAAGGCGACTGGCAACGGCATTACTGCCCCAACCTAATGTAGCGAGACAAAGCACTATCGGAGCATTTGCATAAATACGAGAAACAAAGGAGACAGCCATATGTTGTCTCTAGATCATACGCAAGTTTGAGCAAGTTATTTTATAGTAAGTAACAATCAAAAGCATGCCCCACTGCTCAGATTTTTTTAAAGAACACGTTTACATACTAGTCGTTTTTTCACAATTCGTATGTCGTTTAAATTGGTGCGCGCACAGATTGGATGCTTACGCTGAGTATTGCCGATCGCGGAGAGTATGATGCCAGAACATTCCGAAACCTCATCAAATTCAAATTGGAATTATCATCCAGAGTTACCACTGGCCGATAGTTCTATATTCAAATGGCCTCCAGATCCAAGCTTTGCAGCCAACTGGCTCAGAACTAACTGGTTAAGCCTATCCGAACGTGTTCTGATGTTGCTGCTCGCCATTTTACTATGGATTTGGGTTTATCCAGATTTGGAAGCCGCTAAGGAATTTTCTTTTGGCTGGATAGCCCAAGTTTGGATAATCAACCTTGCCCTGGTGAGCAGTATTGCCGGAGGGCTGCATCTTTGGTTCATCAAGTACAAGAAGCAAAACAAGAGCCTTAAATTTGACCGTCGCGACCAAGGAAAAAATAACAAACTTTGGAGTTTCTCTGATCAGGTTAAAGACAATATGTTTTGGTCGCTTGGCTCAGGCGTTACTCAACTAACCGCCTTTCAAGCGGTTACAATGTGGATGATGGCCAATGGATATGCGCCTACCGTAACGCTAAGCTTAAACCCTGTTTGGTTTCTTCTGGCATTTCTACTGCTCCCGATATGGTCGGCCTTTCATTTTTATTGGGTGCACAGGCTGTTACATGTTCCGCTCCTTTACAGAAAAGTGCACTCTCTACATCATCGCAACGTCAACATTGGCCCATGGTCTGGATTATCCATGCATCCAGTTGAGCATTTTCTTTATTTGTCATCCCTATGCATTCACTGGTTTGTTGCCAGCCACCCAATACACTTGATTTTCCATATTATTTACCAAGGGCCTGGTGCCGCTATGACCCATACAGGTTATGAAGATCTGCTAATCAAAGACAAACGCCGATTAGCATTAGGGACGTTCTATCACCAACTGCATCACCGCTATTACGAATGCAACTATGGTAATCAAGAAATGCCTTGGGATAGATGGTTTGGAACTTTCAATGACGGAACCGAGGAAGCAACGCGTGTCACCCGTGAACGCAAGAAAACGATGCATACATAAACTACATCAAAATCTTAAACGCTTAGATTTTATATCCGTATCCAATCATAGGATATGCAATATTGGCAAAAAACCTTTCATAGTGGCACTGAAGGATCTAGCGGTTTTAAACTGTTGGATTTGTATGGGGAGTAATTGAACGGTGACCAACATGAATTCTCGAATAAATAGACCAGCAATGGGAATTGCTACGCTAGTAAGTTCTCAAAACAAAAGAACCTACTGGGAATTTCTGAAAACGTTTGAAGCTGGTAATTTGCAGGCAATAGAACTCGGTGTGAACGAAAATTTTAGTGAGGTCGCGGAAATAAATGGTAGCCATCCGATTAATGAAGCAGAGTCTGGGGTCGGATATTATTCAGATATAATTGCACCAATTGCGCAGTCACTGGATGGTTTTACCCGCCAAAATTACATTGTTCTTGCAGGGGAATACCAGGGCTCCGAGTGGGTTACTTCTACGGGCTATTTTTACGGGCACTTTCGAAAACCGTTGTTCGGTATTCCTCCGAGTAACAAAATGGCGTTTTTGCGTTTTGGCGAATTTCACAAAATGGAAGACGGGAAAATCACCGAAACATATGTGTATTTGGGTCTTGCAGAATTAATTATCGCGTTGGGTCGATGGCCATTGGCATCTAGCAGCGGATATGAGGGCCTCGTTCCTGGGCCTGCTTCGCATGACGGTATCTTTATTGAAAGTTCCGAGGCAGATATATCAAGAGCCAGCGCGGACTTGGTAGAGGGAATGCTTAAACGATTAGCAACCGAGGACGCTCAATGGAAACCTTATTGGAGCAATAATATGGTCTGGTATGGTCCTGGTGGAATGGGCACATACTCAACTATTGATGCTTTTGACACATTTCAGCGCCCATTCGAGAAAACCTTTGCAGGCTGGGGTGATGGGAAAAAAGATGGAATTACTGGGGTTAGTGCTGACTGCAAGGCAGGAGACGGCGAATACGCATTTCTCCATGGTTGGAAAATGATCACGGGTGTTCATGTGAAACCATTTCTTGGTATTGAGCCTACAGGCAACCGAGTATTCATGCGTGATTGTGATTGGTGGCGATGTTCAAACGGTAAAATAGTTGAGAACTGGTGCATGCTGGACACATTGCATCTCGCTTTACAGTTGGGCAGGGATGTCATTAGTGAAATATCATAACGACAGAATAGTGTCTTCGATAAACCCATCACCAAGAAAAATAGTCATCGAAGTTCCAGCAAGTCTATGGTCAGTTGTAATATCCTTATACAGAAGAAAGAACTGTGTCCTACCAATAGGGTTAAGACGTAGTGTTTGAGCCCGAAATCTAGCCCTACAAACACGCAAAAAAGTGTGTGTTTGGTGTGTTTTTGAAATACACACGCATAGCGTTAGTAGCGAAAAATTAAGTCATTGATATTACATTTAAAAGTGGTTCCCGGTGGCGGATTTGAACCACCGACACACTGACTAATAGATCTCAGGAACATTAGTCTTAGAGTCAAATACTGATTTGCAATCACTATCTTAACATACTTGGCAACCAAGTTGAGGCCACGGGTAGGAATATCATCAAAACACCATAGATAATTCCAACCCCAACAAAGAGTGGTACTTCTTTAAACGCTTTGGCAGGATCTTCTCGTATCACACCAGCTGCTGTATATATTCCAACACAAACGGGCGGTGTAATCATTCCAATACCTGCAAAAGCTACAAATACAACATAAAGATGCAAAAGGTTTTGATTTAAAGACAAAACAAGGGCGGCAAATACCGGAACTGTTAAGTAAAACACCGGAACGATTTCTATGAAAGTTCCTAAAATCAAACAGATTAAAGCTAAGGCAAACCAAAATACATATATACCAGCTCCCATATCAGTGAAAAAACTGATTATTTTTTGGGGCAATTGAGTATAGGTCAGCACCACGCTGAGAAAGGTTGCTGTAGCAATGATTGAAAAAATCACTGCCGTTATTGCCGCTGTCTCTTTTAAGCATTTCAAAAGGCCTTCAATTGTTAACTCACGATATATTATAAAACCCATAATGACTGCCCAAAGTCCTGCAATTGCCGCTGACTCAGAAGGCGTGAGTAAACCGGCATAAATCCCACCTAAAATGATAATTGGGGTGATTAACGCTGGTAACGCTTTTTTTGCTGCTTCGAGCCTTTCCATCCCAGTTGCTTTATCTGTACCCGCTATATCTCTGCATTTGATCAAAACAATCGCGATCATAAAAAGTAATAAAATCAACCCTGGAATAACACCTGCAGCAAAGGTTTGCGAAACGGGAACATTCGTCAGCGCACTGAATAAAATTGCGGCATTCGAAGGTGGAATAAGGGCCTCTAATAATGCCGCTGATGCAGCCAAAACGACGACGAAAGGCTTCGGGTACCCATGCTCTATCATTTTTGGCATCATAATTGTTCCAACCGCCGTTATAGCAGCCAAAATCGATCCACAGAACGCAGCAAAAAAGCCCATAGAAATAACCATGGCTATTGCCAGCCCACCGGGCCAATGACCTACTAGAGAAGTCGCAAAACTAACCAATCTCGTAGCGGCACCACCCCTGAGCATCGCTGTGCCCGCAAATACAAAAAGAGGCACTGCTATTAGTATATGTTTGGTGAGTGCACCGAATGACACTTGAATTAATACTGACCAAGGCAGGCTTAACCCCAAAATTGCTGCTATAGAGCTTCCAATCCCAAAAACTAGGAAAACTGGAACAGAAAAAGATAGCAAAACCAACGCTACTATAAATGCCAAAAGATACATTAATTAGCCTCTGACGCTCGAGGTTTCAGATCGGAAATTGCTTTAAATGTAAGCTCAAGTGCAAAAGAGCCTAAAATTAGGAATCCTATCGGAAAAGACAAATACATCCACCAAATCGGAATATCTAATTCTAATTCCATCATTTGGCCCAGATTATAATATAGAAGTGTGGCATCCAAACCCGCCTTAAAAAATATAATAGAAGCAAACAAAGCGGTTAGATTTATTAGGACTTTCAGTATTTTTGTTTGCTTCAACGATGCAACTGACGAAATGAAATCAACCTGTATATGATTTCCCTCTCTTAAAAGTGGTCCTAAAAGAGGGAAAACCAACCAGCAAACCAATACTGGAGGTAATTCAATTAACCAGTCATAGCCGGTACCTGATAAATAGCGAGTAATGGCACTAGTGCTAAGTGCCACTACCATTATTGCAATAATCGTCATACCCAAGAAGTAAGCAATTTTTGTTAGAATATTGTTGATCTTCGTTAAAATCGACATTGCTTATTTCCGTAACCGCCTCGTTAAAGAAACGGCTTATTGACGTGCAAACTTTTCTGCCTCTAGCAAAACTTCGCTATCGAACATATCTGCCATCGCAGGCATCACTTTATCGGCCATCATCGCGTTGAATTTTGCTTTTTCGGACCCACTCAGAGTAGTTACGATGCCACCGCGATCAACAAATTTGCTCAGTGTATTTTCACCGGCGTCCAAAATTGTATTCGTGGCAAGCTCTCCAACTTCAGCTCCAACTTCCATTACCAAGCTTTGAAGATCTTCTGGCAATGAATCGAACCAGTCTCGGTTGGCCATGATATATGCATCTGCAAAATATTGGTACGGCTTTTGAGCATATTCCAAATATTCCCACCAACTGTATGCTTCGATGCTTCCAGGAGGACTATTTATGGTATCAATCATACCCGTTTGCAAAGCCGTATAAACTTCACCAGTGGGTAATGAAACGGTATTTGCTTCATAGGCATCCCACATGGGACGTTCACTTTTCAAGAGAGCTCGGGCCTTAAGCCCCTTCATAACGTCAATTCCTGTTAGCTCACGCGCACTAGAAAAAGTCATTACAGGACCAACCGGATTATACATAATTAGCTTAGAATTACTCTTTTTTGTTAAATCTTCCCAAACCGCTTTGCCTGCTTCAGATTCTTTAAAGAAGGCTCGCTGCTGGTCATATGAAGAAAATAACCCTGGATAAGAAGCAACATTAAAGTTTTTATTAATGGGTGGAAAACTCACCACACCAACAACTCCACCCAACTCTACCGCGCCAGAGGTTATGGCTCCCATAACCTCTCGAATACCGAAAAGTTGTTTTGATGGATAAAATTGAATCGTCAATCGTCCATCCGAGCGTTTTGTCACTTCATCTGCGAAAATCTGTGAGTGAATTGCGCTCTGGTGCTTAGGACTCCAATGTCCGGACATCCTCGCTACAAAATTTTCTGCAAAGGCAGACGAAGTCAACGTTGTCAGAGCTATCGAAGCTAAAACGCCAAATGGCATGAAATCATATCGAGGACTTTTTCTTTTTGATAAAGCTTTAATCATCTTATGTTCTCCCTTTTTAAAACTATTCTCTCTCTGGAGAAGTTGACAAGCATGACACTATTAGAAATTAGGTTTTAAGGAAGAAAAATATTTCTTATTTCCGTAACGTAAACTGCAAACTCAATGAGTTCGAAATAAACCGAAGTTATGTTCAACAAGTGGTTTAGGCATACTTTGGACAGAAAAAGCGCGCTACTTAGTGCAAGTTCCAGCTAATTTTCTATGCATCTTAGCAGTGCCAAATACGGCCTGATCTTTATTCAATAATAGAAAAATGTTTTCTTAGAATTGTTCTGTCACTCAGCCGTTTCTTCAGTCATCTTCATACCAGAAGACGCAGGCATCGGTACACTAGAAGCCACCTCGATCTGAAGTTTGCGCTCTCGATACACAGTATAGACTCCACCAAATAGAATAAGAAGCATTCCAATCCAGGAAAGCGTATCTGGCCATTCATTCCATATGAAAATACCCCACAGAACGCTAACTGGTATTGCCACATATTCAAACGGCGCAATAAGAGATGCTTCAGCGTTTCTATATGCATAGGATGATGCAAAAGAGAGAAATAGCACTGCGAAGGCACACACAATAAAGAAAGCGCATTCTAAAAACGTCGGAAAAACTGTTTGCCTAAGCAAAAAATCTACTGATTGATTACCAGACTGCTCCCAATTTCCAGTTAAATTGTAAGCAAGAAGCGGTAACGCAGAAACCAGATAACATAAGTGCTGTATAGTTATCAGACCCGGTAGATCTCCCACCCCTTTCAATCGACGCGTAACAACTTGGAATATCGCGTAACTTACTGCAGAACCAAGCGCCAAAAGCATTTCCAATTTAAAAAAGCTTGTCCCTGGTCTCATAATCAGTGCAACGCCCAATAAAGCCAACACGACAGCAGTGATACGATGGGAACCAATCTTCTCTTTTAAAAAAACAGCGGATAACGCAGTAATTAGCAACGGTGATAGAAAGAAAATCGATACTACTGTTGAAATAGGCAAACTTGATAGCGCTAAAAAATAAAGATACATGGCTGCAACCAAACACATTCCGCGCAAAACAAATAACAAGATTGTCCTTGAATTCAGCGCTAACATGGAGCGTAATCCATTTGTGAAGACTGCCAAGATGGCGAGAGATATAACAGCTCGCATAGCCACAATTTCGGCTAAAGGCAGACGCTGACTCATTACTTTAATAAGCGCGTCGTTTAATGGAATAAATGACATGCCTAAAACTAGAAGCAGTATTGCTTTCAACGCATGTTCCTGTTGATTAGCTGCTTGTTGCAATTTGAATTATCCTAGAAAATAAGTTCAAATATTAGTGTGAACTCTTAACTATAGAATACTTTACCATATGCGACTGCTAGATGCGTCGCAATTCAATCAGGCACGAGACTATGTTCTCCCAATAGGGTTAAGACACAGTGTTTAAGCCCGAAATCCAACCCCAAAAACACGCAAAAAAGTGTGTGTTTGGTGTGTTTTTAAAATACACACGCATAGCGTTAGTATCGGAAAAATAAGTCATTGATCTTTTGTTGAAAATGGTGCCCGGGGGCGGATTTGAACCACCGACACGAGGATTTTCAGTCCACTGCTCTACCCCTGAGCTACCCGGGCACTGAAGCGCCTGAGCCTTCAGTGCGGCGGTTTTAGGACCTGTAGCACAAACTGTCCAGAGCTATTGCTATAAATTCTTGTTTCTAGATCAAATTTCTACCGCTATCCGATCAAATCAATCAAACGGCCCCGCGCCGAGGGTAAGCGATCAATCCCCAAATTCGCGCATACATGGCCTGCCAGAAAATACTCGGTGACGCGCAAGCCCGAACCAATCTCTTTATCCTCAAAAGCAGGTGCGCCCAACATCACGGGCGGCAGAGGCAATAAGCGCTGCGCCCAAGCGCCCGCCCCTTCGGCAGAGACTGCCCGCCCTGTTTTTGGAGAAACATAGATTAAATTTTCAAGCGCACCCGTGACCGCGCAGCGGCTAAGATCCAGTCCATAGCCAAGACTATCCAATAACAACATTTCCCACTGCAGATAGGCGAGCGGCCAAACATTGCCCTGCCCTAAAAGATCTAGCAATTGCTCGCTGCGCTGATAAAGCTCTGGCATGGCTTCACGCTCTGGCATCAAGCGCGACAGCAGGGCTGTAACCGCATTCAAGCCCGCCAAAGCCAATCGATCGCTCAGAGCCGCGGCGCTGCGACTACGCACAGGCTCGATTGTGAACTTTCCCAAATGCGTCTCTAACCTAGCCCGCCAATGAATATCAACTTGCGAACCGGGCTGCAAAACCGCCGCCATTTTGCGCGCCCGCCCGCCCGGCACAACCCCAGATGCCGCCCTTGGCTGGGCGTTAGAACATCTACAATGACAGAAGTTTCACCATGCAAACGGCGGCTTAAAAGGATTCCCGTATCGCGCCATTCCATTTTGATACCCTATCTCACCGCCGCCCCTTTGCGAAAGCTTAGCATAGCGGTCTGCGCTTTTACACATAGTCATCTAAAAAATGCCGGCCTGCACGGTCTTCAACTTCGATCACCCAAAGATCCGGATCAAATCCCAATTGCCGCTGCAGCGCTTTATCAATTTGTTCTTCTGTGCCTTGTTCCAGCTGTTGCCAGACACGATCGCCAGTTTGCAGATCAAACCCGCGCTGAAACAGGCAGGCCTCGCCGTCTAATTTTGCCAATTTAACGAGCACCGCGCCAGCGGTATCATCCCCATGGGCCAATATATAGGCCGGGATGTTTTCAAGCGTCAGACGGCGCAGATAGGCTTGCACCCAAAAGACAGCCGTCAGCCGGGTCATCCATTTCCATCCTTAAAATCCAAGCCCATTTCACTGTAGCGCGCCGCATCTTCCAGCCATTTCTGCCGCACTTTCACTTTGCAAAATAGATGGACGCGACGCTCTAGAAAGCCTTCCAGCTCTTCGCGCGCCGCTTTTGATACGGCCTTTATAGTTTCGCCTTTATTGCCGAGCAAAATACCCTTATGCCCATCACGCACCACATAGATCACTTGATCCACGCGGGCACTGCCATCGGGGCGCTCTTCCCAGCTTTCTGTTTCAACCGTCAGCTGATAGGGCAGTTCCTGATGCAATCTCAGCGTCAATTTCTCCCGCGTCATTTCAGCCGCAATCATGCGCAGTGGCAAATCAGCGATCTGGTCTTCCGGATAGAGCCATGGGCCTTCGGGCAGCTCTTGCCCCAGCCAGGCCCGCAAATCCGGCACACCATGTCCCCGCTCCGCAGAAATCATAAAGGTTTTCTCAAACGCAAAGGCCGCGTTCAGCTGCTGCGTCAAGGCTAGAAGCGCGTCTGATTTAACCCGATCAATTTTATTGATTGCCAAAATAACCCGACGATCCCCTAATTCTTTAAGCTGGTCTAAAATGCTCTGAACACCAGAGCTGATGCCGCGATGCGCTTCCACCAGAAGCACCACGATATCTGCATCCATCGCGCCGCCCCAAGCCGCCGCCACCATCGCCCGATCAAGACGCCGCCGCGGTTTGAAAAGCCCCGGCGTGTCCACGAACACCAATTGTGCGGACCCTTCCATACAAATTCCACGAATACGCGCGCGCGTTGTTTGCACTTTATGCGTAACAATCGATACTTTCGCACCAACCATTCTGTTCAAAAGCGTCGACTTCCCAGCATTGGGTTCACCAATCAGCGCGATAAAGCCTGCCTGGGTCACGTGTCCGCCTCCATTGTGTTTAAAAGGGCTTGCGCCGCTGCTTGTTCTGCGGCGCGTTTGGTGCCGGCTTTGGCCCGCGCCGACGGGCCGTCGGAAAGTTGGGCCTCGATTTCAAAGACTGGCGCATGATCCGGTCCATCGCGCCGCTTGGTTAGATAGGTTGGAGGCGGCAATCCGCGCGCCTGTGCCCATTCCTGCAGGGCAGTTTTTGCATCGCGGGTGTCCTGCCCGTCAACGGTTTGCAAACTGCGGTGCCAGAGGCGCAACACAAGCGCCTGCGCCGCCTCCATGCCACCATCAAGATAAACCGCCGCAATCACCGCTTCCATCGCATCGCCCAGCAAGGTTTGCTTGCGCCGCCCCCCCGTTATCATTTCTGATCTACCCAGTTTTAACACCGCTCCCAGATCAATATCGCGTGCGATTTCGGCGCAGGTTTCTTTGCGCACCAACGCGTTATAACGCAAAGCCAAAATTCCCTCAGACGCCTCTTGATCCTGCGCCAACAAAGCCTGCGCGATCACCAACCCAAGCACGCGATCGCCCAAAAACTCCAAACGCTGATAATCCCGGCGGGTGCTTGTGCCTTTTGAAGCATGCGTGACGGCTTCAATCAAACCAGACGGCTGTTTAAACCGATAGCCCAGCCGGGTTTGAAAAAGCGCCAGATCACTAGCGATTTTCACTGAACCGCCTTAAAAAACCGATCTGCGCGCCAGGTCCAAAAATACAACATTGAGCGCCCAGCCGAAGAGAACATGATGCGATCAGCGCGCCCAATTAAATCCTCATATTTCACAAATCCAACACCATTGCTGGCTTGGTGTACCCGGCTATCTGTTGAATTATCCCGATTGTCACCGATGAAAAAATATTCACCCTCTGGCACGGTGAAAATGCCTGTATTATCCAATGACTGTTTCCCGATATTCAGCGTTGTATATTCCACACCGTTGGGCAGGGTTTCAATAAAACGTTGCTTTTCACAAACACCGCCTAACCCGACGGCGCCGTTAAAACACCGCGGCCGATTTCCAAAGTAGCCTTGCGGCTCCATAATTTCCTTAAAAAGACCATCTGGTTTTTGATCAACGGCTTGCCCGTTGATCAACAGTTGGCCGTTTTTCATTTGCACTTTATCACCGGGCGTTCCGATCAAACGTTTGATGTAATCGCGCCCGGAAACCGGATGACGAAACACCACCACATCGCCTTGTTGAGGCGTGCCTCCAAACAAGCGCTTATTGTCGTTTCGGGTAAACCCGCAGAGATCTTTTGCATCGACGTTCAATCCCAAACGCGGAATGATCAGGCTGGGGCAAGATGCATAGGAATAGCCATAGGCCATTTTATTCACAAAAAGAAAATCACCGATCAACAGCGTTTCTTTCATAGACCCCGATGGGATCCAAAATGGCTGAAAAAATAAAGACCGAAACACCCCTGCAAGAAGCAAAGCATAAACAATTGTTTTTATCGTTTCAAAGATAGAAGCCAGCGGTGATTGGGCTTCAGTGGTCATGACGTTCTCCTGCATCCAAATTTTGGCTTAAATGGGCCTTTGACGCATGCGTGTCAAGGCAAGAGGCGAGCCTCAATCACCACGAAAGCTTGGGCCCAAGGATGATCATCGGTCAGCGTCACATGCACCACGGCCTGATGCCCCTCGGGAGTGAGGCTGTTTAACCTTTCAAGCGCCCAGCCAGATAATGCCATCACCGGTTGGCCCGTTTTCAGATTGCTGACGGCCATATCCTTCCAGCTTATCCCCATGCGCAAGCCGGTGCCCAGCGCTTTTGAGCAGGCTTCCTTTGCGGCCCACCGCTTGGCATAGGTGCCCGCTTCATCTTTGCGGCGCTTTGCCTTGGCTTGTTCGATATCGGTAAAGACGCGGTTGCGAAACCGGTCACCATGGCGTTCAAGAACCCCTGCGATACGCTCAATATTCGCA
Organism: Rhodobacteraceae bacterium IMCC1335; assembly: GCA_039640495.1. Taxonomy (NCBI): domain Bacteria; kingdom Pseudomonadati; phylum Pseudomonadota; class Alphaproteobacteria; order Rhodobacterales; family Paracoccaceae; species Rhodobacteraceae bacterium IMCC1335. Next base: position 721,152 of record CP046864.1, on the reverse strand, counting down.
AGATCTGTTCCGATCCCCAAAATCATGCCGGCGCGCGCGCTGCATCCATCAGACGGCGCATTTCTTCAATCGCCGGTGCAAGCCCGCGAAAAATTGCCTCACCGATCAGGAAATGACCGATATTCAACTCTATAACTTCGGGAAAGGCTGCCACAGGTTGTACGGTATCATAGGTCAGGCCATGACCCGCATGCACTTCTAAACCAATACTATGGGCAAAGCTGGCCATTTCGCCCAACCGCTCCAACTCTGCATCGCGCTCCGCAAAGCGCCCCTCCGCGTGCAGATCGCAATACGCCCCGGTATGCAATTCGATCACTTGCGCCCCGATACGGTTTGCGGCTTCGATCTGCTGCTGGTCCGCGGCAATGAAAATGGAGACGCGACATCCGGCTTCGCGCAATGGCGCAATATAATGCGCTAGTTGGTTTTCTTCGCGCGCGACCTCTAGGCCGCCTTCTGTGGTGCGTTCCTCGCGCTTTTCAGGCACTAAACAAATGGCATGCGGCTTATGGCGCAGCGCGATTTCTTGCATTTCTGCGGTTGCCGCCATTTCAAAATTTAGCGGCACGCGCAGAATATCCATCAATCCATCAATATCCGCATCAGAGATATGCCGGCGATCCTCGCGAAGATGCGCCGTAATACCATCCGCCCCCGCCTCTTGCGCCAATTGCGCCGCCCTCAGCGGATCCGGATAGGCGCCGCCCCGCGCATTGCGCACGGTTGCAACATGATCGATATTCACACCCAGCCGCAGCTGCCCTACAGGCTTCATGCCGCTCTCCTTCGCTCTATATAGCGTAAACTAGTGCGGACGATGCGTTTCGTCATCAGATTTCAAAGCTTTTTTTCGAAGCGCAATTAATTTTTCACGCAAGGCACCTTTTCGGCGCTTTTGATAGGCCCGAATGATCGGCACGCTGAGATAATATCCAACCGCCCCGGTCACAACGCCCGGAAAAATACCACCCACCATATAGGGAAAGAAAATTTCGTTATAAAAGGTCATGAGATTGGTCCAATCAACCTCTTCCCCAGAATAACCTGCTAATAAATTATCTCTTAGATCGCGCCATGCATCTAAAAACTTACCCCCAAAGGAGCGGGTGCTTTCCACATTTTCCGCTCTGCTACCCAAGATGAAATGCCCGGTCTGCAAGGACACAAGCCCAATCGGGATATAGGTTAGCGGATTGCCGAAAAACGTCGCGAGCAACGCAGCCAGAGCATTGCCATTAAACACGCGCGCCAGAAGAATGGCGGCAACAAAATGCAAACCGTAAAACGGAGTGAATGTTGTAAAAACGCCAACCCAAATGCCGCGCGCAATGCGCTCGGGCGTATCGGGCAAGCGCCGAACCCGATGTTTCACGTATTGAAACGCCCGTGACCAGCCACCTTTGGGCCACAGCAAGTCGCGCATGATGTTTATCACCGCTCGCCTGTCACGTCGTTTAAATACCACTGAGCACCTCTGATTCTTCTTAGCTTTCGTTTACGCCGCGATGCGCAGCGCGTAAACGACGAACTGAGGCCACTTCACCTTCTGCCTGCAAAACCGTGGTGACCGCATGAAGATGTTCGATATCGCGCAGATCCACGTCAATATTCAGGCGATAAAAATCAGGGTTTCGATCGATAAACTCGAGATCCGAAATATTGGCCCTCTGTTCCCCGATCAACGTACAGACGCGCCCCAAAACGCCCGCATCATTGCCCAGCGTCATCTGCAGCGTCACCGGATACACAGCCGCGTGCTGCCCAGAATGCCAATGCAAATCCAGCCATAATTCGGGCAAATCTTCATAATCTACCAGCATTTGGCAATCAATTGAGTGCACTGCAACGCCATGTCCATGCGCTGCAATCCCGACAATCCGCTCTCCTGGCAGGGCCTGACAACAGGGCGACCGGTTGAAGGATTGCCCCGCCGATAAGCCGATCACCGCGCGGCGCATATCAACATCAACAGCTTCTTTTCCGCCCAGCTTAGGATAGACGCTGCGCACCACATCGCGGGCGCTGAATTCAGCGCTTCCCATCCGCGCCAATAACTCATCAAGATCGCCGACACCCATTTTCTTAGCCGCCGTTTCAAGCACTTTATCCGTGGCGCGCTTGCCCACATGCTCAAAAGCCGCGCGCGCCAATTCCTGACCCATCACGATGAATTTTTTACGATCTGCATCTCTGAGAGCGCGTCGAATGGCGGTTTTGGCTTTGCCAGTCTCGGCCATTTGCAACCAAGTGGGTTGCGGATTTTGACCTTGCGCAGTGATGACCTCAATCGATTGGCCATTGCGCAGACGGGTCCATAGGGGCACTCGCAGCCCGTCAACTTTCGCCCCCACGCAAGAATTGCCGATTCGCGTATGAATGGCATAGGCAAAATCAATCGGCGTTGCACCTTTGGGAAGCTTGATCACATCACCCTTTGGCGAAAAGCAAAACACCTTATCCGAATACATCTCGAGCTTTACAGCTTCGAGAAAATCAAAATGATCATGATCGGAATCAAACTGCGCGATCAGAGAGTTAATCCATTGAAAGGGATCCACAGTGAATGGATTTTCACTGCGCACGCCATCCCGATAAGACCAATGGGCTGCCACGCCGCTTTCCGCAACATCATGCATTTGCTGGGTGCGGATTTGTACTTCTACGCGCTTACCATCCCGCCCAGACACCGTGGTGTGAATTGATCGGTAGCCGTTGGATTTTGGTTGGCTGATATAATCTTTGAACCGCCCTGGTACGGCCCGCCAACGCTGATGGATAACCCCGAGCACGCGATAACAATCGGCTTCACTCTGGGTGAGAATCCGAAACCCATAAATATCGGATAACCGCGAAAAGGCCAAATCCTTTTCCTGCATTTTACGCCAGATCGAATAGGGCTTTTTGGCCCGCCCAAACACTTGCGTTGAGATATTGGCCTTGTCCAATTCATGGTTCATATCGCCGGTAATGCGCAATACCACATCGCCCGTTTCTTTTTGCAATTTGATAAAACGGCGCATGATGGACGAGCGCCCTTTGGCGTTCAACACTTTAAACGACAAATCTTCCAAATCTTCGCGGATCGATTGCATGCCCATGCGGCCCGCAAGGGGCGCAAAAATATCCATGGTTTCACGGGCTTTTTGAACCTGTTTAGCCGGGCGCATTGCGCGGATGGTGCGCATATTGTGAAGCCTGTCCGCCAGCTTAACCAAAATAACCCGCATATCCTGCGCAATCGCCATCAACAGTTTGCGGATATTCTCGGCTTCTTTGGTTTCAGTGGAACTGAGCTGCATATTGGTTAACTTAGTGACGCCATCCACCAATTTGGCAACTTCTGGGGTAAAGCGGTCCGAAATATCCTGAAGCGTTGAGCCTGTATCTTCAACTGTGTCATGCAATAGGGCTGTCACAATCGAGGCATCATCCAACCTCTGACCGGCCAAAATTTCGGCCACGGCGACGGGATGCGTAAAATACGGCTCTCCAGATTTACGCAGCTGCCCCTCATGCTTCATCCGCCCATAGGCATAGGCTTGCATAATCAGCTTTGAATTTGATTTAGGATTGTATTGAGCAACCTGTTCAGCAAGGCCTTCAGCAGACAGCATAAGCTCATGAACCCTTAAGGCAGATTACCCTTGGCCCTGAGCGGCCATCAAAGCGCGAAGCAGTTTTTCTTCTGACATATCATCATCCGCAGGCTGATCTGCTTCACCGCCCATCAGCAAGGCCATTGCGTCGTCTTCAGGCTCATCCACTTCGATCTGCGTCTGGTTTGATTCGATCAGGCGTTCCTTCAGGGCGCCGGAGGATTGCGTTTCATCTGCAATCTCGCGCAAAGACACCACAGGATTTTTATCGTTATCGCGATCAACCGTAATCGGCGATCCGGAAGAGATTTCGCGCGCCCGGTGAGCTGCCAGCATCACAAGGTCAAACCGGTTAGGAACTTTGTCGACGCAATCTTCTACGGTAACCCGGGCCATTCTCTACTCCGCTTCAATTTGATCAGAAAAAGTCTCATTACGCCCAGATGCCCCAAATTACAAGAGCCAATCAAAGGGCGCGTAATTCCGCGCGCAAAGCCTTTGGCAAAGCGCCAAACATCTGCGCCACGCTCAATCCCAGCACCGGATGACGCCATTCTGGTGCAATCTCCATCAGCGGGCCCAGAACGAAAGCCCGCTCATGCAGGCGCGGATGCGGTAAAATCAGGGTGTCGGGCGCTATGCTTTGTTGTCGCGCCGCGTCTAAGTTATACCAACGTTGAAATTCAGCCGTATTCGGCAAAACAACATCCGCGCAAAATAACAGATCCAAATCCAAACAGCGTGCGCCCCAACGCTTGATCCGGCGGCGCCCAAAATCAGCTTCCACTTTGTGTAAGGCACTTAAAAGACCCTCCGCAGGCAGGGGCGAGCGAATCAGGGTTGCAGCGTTTACGAAATCGGGGCCGCTGCCTGCGGGAAAGCTTGCTGTCTGGTAATATCGACTCACCCGCACGACCTCAATCTGAGGCAGTTGCGAAAGGGCCTTTAACGCCGCATTTAATAGCTCGGCCGAGGTCAGACCTTGCCAAGTTTCATTGCTTCCCAATGCAATCGCGCTACATTTCGAGAAGGGGTGATTTGACCAATCCTTTGGCGTGTCCATTTGACTTGCAAGCCCGTTGAAAATACTTAAGTTAAGCTACCGAAACGGCGACTTTGATGCGAAGGCTCACCGATATAAGAGCCGCTGTTTATTTGAAAGGAAATTAAATGTTTTACAAGGACGAACGGCTGGTGCTGTTCATTGATGGATCCAATCTATACTCGGCAGCAAAATCGCTTGGCTTTGACATAGATTATAAACTATTGCGCACAGAATTTATGCGCCGCGGCAAATTGCTGCGCGCATTTTATTACACGGCATTGCTTGATAATGAAGAATATTCGCCAATTCGTCCGTTGGTCGACTGGCTGAATTACAACGGCTTTACCATGATCACAAAAACCGCCAAAGAATTCACCGACAGCCAAGGCCGTCGCAAGGTCAAGGGCAATATGGATATCGAATTGACCGTGAATGCAATGGAACTGGCACCGCATGTCGATCACATCGTTTTGTTCTCGGGGGATGGAGATTTTCGGCCCTTGGTTGAAAGCCTGCAGCGCCAAGGGGTACGCGTGTCCGTTGTGTCGACGGTTCGCAGCCAACCTCCAATGATTGCCGATGAACTTCGCCGCCAGGCGGATAACTTTATCGAGCTGGAGGGTCTCAGGGATGTGGTGGGTCGGCCTGTGCGCGAAGACGATGGCACAGACGAAATTTATACGCCTGAATAACGCTTATTTCTGGGCATTTGGATCAATCGGGCCGCGCCAGCGGTCCACCATCTGCGCCAATTCCAACGTCGAAACAGGCTTTTGCAACTGCGCGTCAACCCCTTGCAAGACCGTCGCAGTGGCTGACGCGCTGCGGCCTACAGCAATCAACGCTGTTTGAGTTTCGTGGCGCTCCGATTGAAGCGCGCGTATCTCAACGATCACGCTCTGGCTGCTCGCGTCGATAAGCACCGCATCAATGAGGATCAGATCAAAGGCTTTATCTCGCAAGACTAGCAAAGCATCTTGAAAATGTGCAGCTTCGGCAACCACGCAGCCCAATTTTTCAAGCTGATGTTTCACAATCAGCCTGCTCACCTCATTTTGATCGATCAATAAAATATGTGCTTGTGCCGGCCCCTGAGTTGGGGTGATAGGTTTGATTTTTTGTAACCCTGACTGGGTGCGTGACAACTGCGCGGCGTGCATCTCAGAGAAGGCGCGCCACACCTCTGAGGGCAACATGGGACGGCGCGCAAGAACGCGACGCCCTGAAAATATCTTTTTAAAATCAGGATGCGCACGGGAAGCAAACGTCGCCACAGGCAGATCTGGGTCATGCATCGCTATATCACGAAACAACTGATCTTTTTGTAAATCTCCTAACCCAGAATTTGCAATTACAATAAAGGGCGGTGACGCGGTGGTTTTAAGAAATCCAAGCAACGCGCTCGGCTGGTCAAAGCTGTGCCAAATGGCACCTGATGCCCGCACATAGCGCTCAAATGCCCTTGGTGGTTTCCCTGGCTGGTGTAAACAAAGAACCTGTTCAGACTCCAAGCATGGAATATTCACTGACCCTTCCGGATTGACCATCGGCAGCGTAATTTCAAACGTCGCTCCACTGCCCTTCATGCTGTCAACTTTTATCGTCCCGTTCATTTTACTGACCAGTTGGTAGACGACAGACAGCCCCAACCCGGTTCCGCCAAAATCCAACCCTGCGCCGCTTTCCACTTGCAGAAACGGCTCGAAAATATCTTGATGATTTTTCACATCAATGCCAATGCCGTTATCCGACACAACAATTAGCAAATGATCCTTTTCATCCCGGGTTAAACATAACGAAACCGCCCCGGTCTTGCCCGCTAGGCTCGGTGTCGAAAATTTGATAGCGTTGGTGAGTAAATTCAGAATAATTTGCCGCAAACGACCAGGATCAACGTCAATTCTCTGGGGCAATTGAGGATCAAAATTCAATGAAAATTCAACGTTGCGAGATTGCGCAAAGGGCAGTATTCCCTCAACAATATTTTCAAATAGCTCTAAAAGAGCCGTCGGTTCAAGATTTAACGCAACCCGGCCCGCTTCAACTTTTGAACTGTCTAGAATTTCATCGACCAGCCGCAACAGCACCGCAGAGCTATCACGCATAACTTTGATCAACCGCGCTTGCTCATGATCAAGTTGTTTCGCTTCAAACAACTCTAAGACGCCCATGATCCCATTCATTGGGGTGCGGATTTCATGGCTCATATTTGCAAGGAACCTCGTTTTGGCAATATTCGCGGCAGAAGCCTTCTTATTAGCCTGATAAAGATATAGGCTGTAGGATTTACTGATCGTACCGACGGCATAATATTGAATAATCAAAATAATAAAAACCGACAGCACCGCCAATAGGTCTACATATCGCAGGGCCAACGGGTCAGACACGACCATTATGCCCAGAAGATCATCTTCCAGCCCCCAGCGGGTGATCCACGCCATTATGCTGATCAGAACAAAAAATATAATATAAGCGCGTTCTTTCTTTACCGAAAAAACTAAGAATGCCCCACCGGCAAAGCCGGTATAGAGAATGGCAGCGCTACTGTTCTTACTTACGAGTAAAATCCCGATCGTGACCGCAATCCAAGTAAACCCAACCCAGAGCAATCGCACCAAGAGATGAAAGCGCGTATTCAAAAAGACAACGGCAAGTAGCGATGCACATATCGTGATTGCCGCGGGAATATAAAAAATTAATTGCTGCAAAAAAAAACCCATTGCAGCCCACATGATCGATAAAACAAAGGTGACCCATGCGGATATTCGAACAATCTCAAACCGCCTTGCCTGGGTTAATTCTTCTATCTTCAAATCAATTTCTAAGGCATTCGCCATTTTAAATACTCAAAGTCAAAAAATCTTTAAAAAATAATTCCAGCTCGTATATCACAGTTGCACAAACATGCAAAATTTTCAGCCATCGCCGTGGCCGGTGAAATTAAATATTTACGCTGCGCTTAAGCTTAATTAATCTATGCCCAACAACAAAAAGATTTCTTTGGAAAAGGGATAGAGCGGTAATGCCGTTAAAGGATCTGACTTTATATCTTGCGGCACCCCGTGGATTTTGTGCCGGTGTGGATCGGGCAATTCAAATTGTTGAGCTTGCTTTGGGAAAATGGGGGGCCCCGGTCTATGTGCGCCACGAAATCGTGCATAATAAATTCGTGGTCGATGAATTGCGCGAAAAAGGCGCCATTTTTGTAGAAGAATTAGATGAATGCCCAGATGATCGGCCGGTTATTTTTTCTGCCCATGGCGTGCCAAAAGCAGTGCCAGCAGAAGCTGCAAAGCGGGAAATGATCTATGTCGATGCCACCTGCCCTTTGGTGAGCAAAGTGCATATTGAGGCCGAGCGTCATCACGCGGCGGGTTTGCAAATGGTCATGATCGGCCATGAAGGGCATCCCGAAACGGTCGGGACAATGGGCCAATTGCCTGAGGGAGATGTCCTTTTGGTAGAAACCTCCGAAGATGTGGCCAAGCTAAACATCCGAGACCCCGAAAAACTGGCATTTGTCACCCAAACAACCCTTTCTATTGACGATACGGCGGATATTGTTGCTGCCCTGAAACTGCGGTTTCCATCCATTGTAGGCCCCCATAAAGAAGATATTTGCTATGCTACAACCAACCGTCAAATTGCGGTCAAAGAAATCGCGCCTTTGGTGGATGCATTACTGGTGGTCGGAGCTCCCAATTCTTCCAATTCAAAACGCTTGGTCGAGGTAGCCTCGAAAGCCGGCTGCACTTACGCGCAGCTCGTTCAGCGCGACACCGAAATTGACTGGCGCGCTTTGGAGGGCATTCAATCGGTAGGGCTTACGGCGGGGGCATCTGCACCTGAGGTTTTGGTCAATGAAATCATCGAGGCGTTTGGTGCGCGCTACAAGGTGACGATTGAGCATGTTGAAACCGCGCAAGAAAACGTAAATTTCAAAGTTCCTCGCGTGTTGCGCGAAGCCGCCTTATGAGCGCTATTCAGCCCGCCCAAAATAAGGGGCTTCGAAAAGCTTCACCCTCTCGTTTAAAGCCGATGGCCAAGGCCAAAGCCCGAGATCCTCACAAATGGTAAACATCCCACGCTCCGCGTTGGTTTTGGGCTTGGCCGGCCTGCTGCCATTTTTCTGGGGCGTGGCAACGCTTTATTCTGATGCTTTAAGCCTTTGGACCCTGCGCACAATTGGTCCGCGGTTCAACGGCCCCTATGTGCAAGTTTATTACGGGGCAATTATCCTGTCCTTCATGTCTGGCGTACTTTGGGGCTTCGCGACAAAAACGTCCGGCCGACAGGCCACAATTGGCTATATATTATCTGTTTTACCCGCCTTATGGGCGTTTTTTATGACTGGCAATGGCCCGAGCTCGGCCTCAATAAACCTAATGACTGGATTTGCTGGCCTGCTGCTTTTGGATTGGTTTTTTTGGGCCCAATCTTTGGCACCGCCATGGTGGATGCGCTTGCGGGTGTTACTGACTGCTTTGGTGCTTGGCTGTTTGGGCTTAGGGGGTTTGTAATGGCAGCCGATCAGGAAACCATCGCTGTTTATGATTCCAAGATACAAGATTACGCCGCGTTGAAACCTGATCCTCAGCAGGATAAAGCAATGCGTGATTTTTCAGCTCAACTCCCTCCCGGAGCAAGGGTTTTGGATTATGGTTGCGGGCCCGGCGCCTTTGCTCGCGCCTTTGCAGATCAGGGCTTTGAAGTTGAGGCTTTTGATGCTTCAAAAGAGATGGTTGCACTGACACAAGCCGATCCAAGAATAAAGGCATGGCAGGCGCGTTTTGAAGAGTTTCAAGCGCTGCATCACTATGATGGGGTTTGGGCCAGTTTCTCCTTGTTGCACGCCCCTCGTGACCGAATGCCAGATTTGTTAATGGCCATTCAACATGCGCTTAAACCCAAGGGCTGTTTAACGCTGGCCTTAAAACTGGGTAGCGGATCGCGGCGCGATAGCCTAGGGCGGCTCTATACCTATTATAGCCTGCCAGAGTTGCGCGGCTTGCTGACAGAGGCAAAATTTGACTGGCTGAACCATATAGAGGGAAAAAGTATTGGGCTGGATGGCACCCAATCAGATTGGGCAATTGTCCATACGCGCGTTTTCGATGACTGAGCTTTTTGCCTATACCGATGGCGCCTGTTCGGGCAATCCGGGCCCCGGTGGATGGGGTGTTTTGTTGCAAGCGATCCAAGCCGGTAAAATCGTTAAAGAGCGCGAATTAAGCGGTGGCGATGGTGCAACAACCAATAATCAAATGGAGCTGATGGCCGCGATCATGGCGCTTGAAACGCTGGATCGCGCCAGCACGCTGACCATCGTGACCGATAGCACTTATGTTAAAAATGGTGTCACCCAATGGATTCATGGCTGGAAGCGCAACGGTTGGCGCACCTCGGCGAAAAAACCGGTCAAAAATGCCGAGCTATGGCAACGGCTTGATCTGGCGCAAAGCCACCACCAGGTAACATGGGAATGGGTCAAGGGCCATGCAAAGCATTCGCAAAATGAACGGGCGGATGAATTGGCCCGCGCCAGTATGGCCCCTTTTAAAATATGAGCAAACCTATCGTGCAAAAGGTTTGCCCTATTGTTTCACGATGCTCAAATGCGACGCCAGAAATCTTAATGCTCCGGCATCCGCTTGCCGGTATCCAGCTGGTCAAAGGCACCGTTGAACCGTCAGAAAGTCCAGAAGATGCAGCGCGGCGCGAACTCTTTGAAGAAAGTGGTATCGATACAAAACAGCCATTATTTTTCATTGGAAAAAACACCCGAATGGTTTGCGGACAAATTTGGTATTTTTATAGCCTCGATCTGCTTTGCAAACGAAATCAATGGATCCATTTCGCCCCAGATGATGGGGGCATCGAGCTGCAATTTTATTGGCTTGCCCTGCTGGCGCCACCGCCGCAAGATTGCGGCGCTTTATATGCGCGCGTGTTAAATTATGCGCGACCACAGTTACTCAGGCGGCTGCAGCTTTAGGGGCGTTTACGGCGAAAAACCGCGCGACTCCAGTTTTGGATGTGCCGCGTCATGCGCTTCGACAGCCTTTCCGGGTTGAGGGATGGCTTTGGCACTGGTTCATGCTTTTGGCGCGCCAGATCACTTGGATCAGCCGGCCTGAACATACGAAGCGCATTCTTACCCTGTAACAGGCGAAAATGCTCAAACATAACAACTCATAATTTAAAAGGGGCTCTGGCCTCTTAAAGGCAAATTAAGCGGAACGTTATCACCAACAAGCAGGGTAAAAAGCATCCAGGCTGGCGAACTCTCTCGAACATCGTTTGATCATGGTGCGCTCTCCATAGAAAGTTGAACAATACTATACCGATCACCGCCGAAATTACAACTATAAATAATAAATAAATAAATATTTCTACTTTAGGGTGAAATCGGCAAACTCGCCTGCGCCTTTTTCCGTGGTGAATCGTATCTTATCGCCATTCAATGCGACTGCTTGGCAATTATGCTCGAATGTTTTTCCACCCCAGTATAACACGCGGCAAAAATACCGATCTTCCCAAACCCAAGTGCCCGTCACTTTCATAGCCGCCGCTTTGCCCGTTATTGTTCCATCTGGCCTCACCTGCAAACTGATCAGCGGGCGCTTTAAGTCTTTTCCTTCAATGACAGATAAAAAATGATCACGCTTGGACAATACAACAAATTCGGCCCAGGCGCTGACCGGCAAAAAGAGCACCATACCGACGCTGGTAAATATTCCAAAAAATAAACCACGCATGCTGTTTACCCTGAAACGTTTGTTATGATGGTGACGTATTTCATTGATCCGATGAAGCAAATCACATTTGCGTGTTGCATGAGACTAAAGGCCCAAAACATCCAGCATATTATATTCACCTACGGGTTTATTTTGCGCCCATCGCGCAGCTTTCAACGCGCCTTTGGCAAAAAGCAACCGGTCAGTGGCCACGTGGCGCAGGGTGATCCGCTCGCCAGCCCCCGCAAAAAGCACATCATGCTCTCCAACAATATCCCCCCGCGAATGGCGGAAAACCCGATATGGCCTTTTTGGCGCGCACCGGTGATACCGTCGCGGCCGCTATCGCGCACCAGCGCCAGATCAATGCCGCGCCCCTCTGCAGCCGCTTCGCCCAGCATCAGCGCTGTGCCAGAGGGCGCATCGACTTTCTTGTTATGATGGGCTTCGATCACTTCAATATCAAAATCTTCATCTAACGCAGCTGCAACTTTCTTCGTAAGCTGCACCAACAGATTTACCCCCAGAGACATATTTCCTGCGCGTACAATCACCGTTGCTTCGGCGGCTTTTGCCACAACTGCAAGATCCTCATCGCTCAGCCCCGTGGTTCCAATCACATGGGCGGTTCCAGTTTGAGCAGCTTGCTTTGCAAACGCCACTGTTGCCGCAGGGCTGGTAAAATCAATAACAACATCGGCTTGGGCAAATATGTTTTCCGCGTTATCCTGCACAATCAAACCTGTTTCCGATTTCTGCATTACCCGCCCCAGATCTTGGCCAACCCATGGATGACCGGGCCGCTCTAAGGCCCCAACCAATCTAGCGGTGTCGCTGGCATGCACGGTTTCAACAAGCATTTGGCCCATACGCCCAGACACTCCGGTTATGGCAACGCCAATCAGATCTGACATAATACGCTCCTGTTTTTCTGACTTTCTTCCTCATAACCTGCCAAAGCTGGCTTGGCAAAGCCCAAGGAAGCGCGTAGAGCAAATCTATGGGAAAGAATAAATTTCATGATGGGCTTGGCCCGTCTCAACGGCAATTGCGCGTCGGCGAATTGATCCGCCGCACTTTGTCAGACATCCTGATACGCGGCGATATTCACGACCCAGACCTCAACAGGATGTCAGTGACTGTCGGCGAGGTCAGCACCTCACCTGATTTGAAAATTGCCACCGTTTATGCCTGCCCATTGGGCGGCAATGGAGGGCCGGAAATGATCGCCCTTTTGGCCAAAAATAAACATGAGATACGCCGTGCAATTTCAAAAAACCTATCGCTGAAATACACGCCGGATCTACGGTTCCGATTGGATGAAACCTTTGATCGGATGGATGAAACCCGCCGTTTAATGTCGCAAAACGCCGTACGCCAAGATCTGGAAGACGAATAGCATTTCGTAAAATGCCAGCATGATCCTAGGGCAAGAACCGCTATTCGCAATTGGTGTCTAGAGCATAGCCTGCCGCAATCCATATCCCATAACCCGACCGGCTTTGGGTTTGAACATAATGTCTTCGTTGTTTTTACGCGCCCGCGCCGCAATATGAAGCGTTGCTTTATCTATAATACGCGCGGTTTTGCAGCGCGCTGATCATCCCCCGCTGAACGACAAAGGGCCCCTAAAAGGCCCTTTTCAAAACATTTAGACCGCGCCATGGCATGGTTCATTTTTCACCTTGAGCACATATCAATTCAAAGCGGGGCGCGGCGCATTTGCCCCGTCACCCGAGGAAATTTCGATCCTGCGCGGCTTCAAAGCTTCTGGAATTTCGTGCTTCAATTCAATATGCAACATACCGTCGGTATGGCTGGCACCATTCACGCGGATATGATCCGCCAAATGGAAATGGCGTTCGAAAGATCGCGTGGCAATACCGCGATGCAAATAACGCCCTTCCGCCTCGGTCTGCGGCTTCTGTGCAGTAATGCTCAGTGTGTTTTCTTTAACATCAACGTTTAAATCCTGATCCGAAAAGCCGGCCACAGCCAAGGAGATCCGATAGGTTTCTGCATCGGTTTTCTCGATATTATAAGGCGGATAGCTTGATTGCGTGGTCTGATTTGAGGCCAGCCGATCCATAAGTGCGGCCATGTGATCAAAGCCAACGCTGGCACGATAAAGCGGTGTAAAGTCAAAATCTCTCATAGGTTGTCCTTTCTGAAGCAACAACGTGGGGCCCTGTCTTTTGTAGACCAGAGCGGTTAAAAGCAGGCCCTTTGCGGCGCCTGTGATGGATAAGTGGGAATGTACTTTTACAGTTTCAAGCCCCCCAGAAGCCAAAAAATAATCCGGAAAGTTATGGACGGGCGTAAAGCCGCGCATACATGCGCGCCAAAGCTGGCTGCAGCGCCGGGCCCAGCGCAACATCCCGACCATTCAATTGTGCTTTGGCAGAAATCAGCGAGACCATGGTAAAACGCCCATCGGGATATTTGTAAAAAACCGGGGCCCCAGAAGATCCGAATGTAACCTCGCAGGCCAATACAAGCATGCCAATTTGATCACCCGCTGCGCGGCAATTTTGTTGTATATGCGGCCCGTCAGATTCACCGCGTTGGTAAGAGACCAATGCCAAAGCAGCACCCAAAGCGGGGAAATCATCCACCTTGAACGGCATGGCTTCCCCGACAGGTACTGCCTCTTTCAATTCAAGCAGCGCAATATCGTTACGGATCCGGCGAGTCTCAAAAAACATATCTTCAAACTGATAATCCGGATGCGTAACAGCGCGCTTGATCGCTGTTGTGAAATAGGCTTTTCCTGCGCTCCACCCAGCCTGAAAGTGCAGTTTTTCTGCAGAAAATGGCTGCCCTGTGGCGCTGTCAAAAAGACAATGCGCGGCCGTTACAATGATTTTATCTGACACCAAAGACGCCGTACAAAACCCGTCACCCTGATCAATTGACAATCGCCCAACCGAGGGCAGAAGGGTCGCGATTTCTTTTTGCGAGAGCAGATGGCTTTCTTCGGCGTGGCTGGGCAGTGCCAGCCCAATATAGCAGATAAGGCACCACGCCAGCATCCAATAATATGTTGTTAAAAACCAAGAGCGCATGCACCCATGGCTAAACGATGATCGGAGGCTCCGAAAGGGCAAACTGCTCAGCGCAGACGTGGAATTCCATCACCATGCGAGGCATAGCCTTCCTGCAACGCCGCCGGTTGCGGCCCCCCGGTCGCCCAATCCAAAAGCTCAACGCTATGCACAACAGGCACGGCGGTTCCAGATCCAATTTGCATCATGCAGCCAATATTACCCGCAGCGATGATATCGGGTTGCAAGGCTTCAAGATTTGCCACTTTGCGCGTTTTCAATTGGCTGGATATCTCTGGTTGCATCAAATTATAGGTGCCCGCCGATCCACAGCATAAATGCGGATCTGCAGGTTCCAAAACCGTAAAACCAGCCTTTTGCAAAAGCGTTTTGGGGAATGTTTTGATTTGCTGACCATGTTGAAGCGAACAGGCCGCATGATAGGCCACCTTGATATTTTTCTGCTCTAGCTCGGGCATTTCAAGCTGCATCAAAAGCTCGGATACATCCATCGCAAGCTTTGAAATCTGCGCGGCTTGTTCCGCCAAATCACTGTCGCGGAACATGTGGCCATAATCTTTTACCGTGGTGCCACAGCCGCTTGTATTGATCACCACAGCGTCCAAACCGCCCTGGTCTATTTCGCCTTGCCAGGCCCGAATATTTTGCGCGGCTGCCGCATGGCTTTCGGTGGTTTTGCCAAGATGATGCGTTAAGGCACCGCAACACCCCTGCCCCTGCGGAATAACAATTTCGCAGCCCAACCGCTGCAGCAGACGAATGGTCGCATCGTTTATATCCGTATTCAGCGCGCGTTGTGCGCAACCAGTCATCAAGACAACGCGTTTCTTGCGCGCGATGCTTGGCGCAAAGCTTTGCGGATCATCATTGCGGCTGACAGGAGGGACCTGTTTTGGCGCCATCGCAATCATCGCGCGCAGCCGTGGATCGGGCAAAAACCGAGCAATAGGCCGCGCTATTTTCGCCCCCAAAAGAGCAAGTCTAAACCGCGTCGGATAGGGTAAAATTTTTACCAGAGCCCAGCGTAACAGGCGCTCAAAAAGCGGACGTTTATACTTGTCTTCGATATAAGCGCGCGCATGATCGATCAGATGCATATAATGCACCCCCGAGGGGCATGTGCTCATACAAGCCAGACAGGACAGGCAGCGGTCGATATGTATTACGGTTTTTTGATCTGGCACACGGTTGTTTTCAAGCATGTCCTTGATCAGATAAATGCGCCCGCGCGGACTGTCTAATTCATCGCCCAATACTTGATAGGTCGGGCATGTCGCAGTACAAAAACCGCAATGAACACAGGCGCGTAAAACCTCATTTGAGCGTTTAAAATCGGTTTCCAGCAACTGGTCTTCGTTGAAAAAAGTTTGCATATCTCAGTCCATCAAGCCAGTGTTTAAAATCCCGCGCGGATCAAATTTCTGGCGAATTTTTTTGCTCAGCATGGCAAGCTGGGGAGCCTCTGGCTGAAACCGGGGAAGCGCACCCTTTTGGCCACGGATGCAGGTCGCATGGCCCCCAAACCCCTGCAAAGCTGGGCGCGGATTGGCACCGGCCTCCAAAACCCCCCAGATCAACCCACCTGACCAATCCAAAAAGCCCTTCTGCAGGCCTGCTGCCTGACACACCGCAGGCGCATCACTAGGTTTGACAGAAATGCGCCAAATATCGCCTGGAAGATCGGCCAAGGCCTCAAGATTGCGTATAGAATGCCATAAATCAGCAGAGGCGTCTTTTGGCAGGCGCGATATCTGGGCGCCAAAACGACCCAACATTTCAAAAAGTTTTTCAGCCCGATACCCAACCGACTTCAAAAAACCTTCAATGCGGATATATGTTTTCTGAGCCATCATGTCATACGCGGCGCCAGACACATCATAGGGGGTGGCCAAAGCGCCAGTCATCGCTTTGACCGCCTGCTGACTATCAAGCCCTTCCAAAACAAAGGTGGTTTCGGTTTCTGAGGCGGGCAGCACTTTAAAGGCCACCTCGCTCAGCACGCCCAAAGTGCCACAGCTGCCAGAGAGTAATTTCACCAAATCATATCCGGTGACATTCTTCATCACCCGACCGCCATTGCGAATAACCTGACCCTGGCCGTCTACGCATTCGATGCCCAGCAAAAAATCCCGCGCCGCGCCCGTCTGAATACGCCGCGACCCACTGATATTGGCCGCGAACACCCCCCCGATGGTAGAGCTCTTTTGGCTGCCCAGTATTTTGTGATAGCGCATCGGCTCAAACGCCAATCGTTGACCCTGCGCAGCAAGCGTATCTTCAACCTCTTGCAGCGAGGTGCCCGCCCCTGCGACCATAGTCAATGCGCCCGGCTGATAGGCTTTGATTCCCGCCAAACCCGTGGTCTGAAGAGTCGCCCCCGCGTTGGGCGCAATGCCGCGGCTATCGCCGCCAACGATCCGCAAAGGAGCCTCTGCAGCGCGCAAAATATCTGAAAGATCAGCTGTGGTTTGCGGCGTCATAATCATGCTTCCAACGTTGGATTATTCAGCAGCAAGCTGCGCTGCGCGATGCGCCTGCGCGCTTTCAAGCGGAAAAACTTTGGCTGCATTGAGCAACCATTTAGGATCAAAAACATCCTTGAGCCACATTTGTGCCTCTAGATCAATTGGATCAAATTGCACATTCATCAAATCACGTTTTTCAACACCAACCCCGTGTTCTCCGGTCAAACAGCCACCAACTTCGACGCATAGTTTTAATATCTCAGCGCCAAAGGCTTCGCAGGTTTCCAGATCCCCCGGCTTATTGGCATCATACAAGATCAGCGGGTGCATATTGCCATCACCCGCATGGAAAACATTGCCAACGGCCAGGCCAAATTGTTGACTTAACTCGCTTATGCGGCGCAAAACATAAGGCAATTCGCTCACCGGAATTGTGCCATCCAGGCACATATAATCATTTATCTGCCCCATGGCGCCAAAGGCAGATTTACGCCCCAACCAGATGCGTGCGGCCTCATCCTGATCCCGCGCCTGCCGCAATTCTACCGGATTATGGCGGCTGGCAATCGCCGTGATTTTTTCCAATTGCTCTTCAATTTCCAAACCGCTGCCTTCGACCTCAACGATCAAAAGCGCTTCGCAATCAGGATAGCCGGCGCCGGAAAACGCATCGGTCGCTTCGATGCAGGGGCGATCCATAAATTCGATTGCCACGGGCAAAACCCCCGCCTGAATAATATCCGACACGCAGGCCCCAGCCACTTCATTGCTGTCAAAGCCCATCAAAACCGGCAGCGCGCCTTCTGGCTTGTGTAAAATCCGCAGCGTTGCTTCCGTCACCACGCCCAATTGCCCTTCCGAGCCACAAATCACCCCCAAAAGATCCAAACCGGCCGCATCAAGATGGGCACCACCAATTTCAATAATATCGCCTTGCATGGTGACCATTTTCACCCCCAGCAAGTTATTCGATGTCACGCCATATTTGAGACAATGCGCGCCGCCAGAATTCATCGCAATATTACCGGCAATCGCGCAGGCCAACTGGCTGGAAGGGTCCGGGGCATAAAAGAACCCTTGCGCCTCAACCGCGCCGGTCACGCTGAGATTGGTGCGCCCCGTTTGAACCTTGATAACGCGGTTCTCATAATCGGTTTCAAGCACGTCATTCATCCGCGCCACGCCCAAAATAAGACTATCTGCGGTTGGCAAGGCCCCGCCGGCCAATGACGTTCCCGCCCCGCGCGGCACAACGGGCACATTCATCTCGTGACATAGCTTTAAAACGGCAGCGACTTCTTGCGTGCTGCGGGGCAAGACCGCAGCCATAGGGGGGCACCGATAGGCCGATAACCCATCGCATTCATAGGCTTTGGTTTCCACAGGATCCGAGATCACAGAATCGCTTGGCAATAGAGCATGCAACCGGCGCACCAATTCAGCTTTGCGCGTCAAAACATCGGGATTTGGCCGGGGCATCTGCATAAAACTCTCCTTATTGGTAAGCTTTTATAACCAATTTTGGCTATTTACAATATGTTTGCTTAAAAAGAAAGCATCATCCGCTCTTCCCCGGCGGAGCTTCCGCTGAAGGTTTACGGGGTGGCGTAAAGATACCAGCACCAGATTAACATTGAGATCCGGTGCCGGCTGCGGCATGCGACAGATCAATCAGGAACGCATCGGCACAACAAAAAAGACTATGCGCGTTTTCGACCCTCGCGCAGCCAGGCCAGCACCCCAATTAAAGACACCAAAAACGCCGCCAGCCAGCCCGGAACCAATGAAAACTGGCTCAATTGTACATTTTCATAAGCCTGCCGGGGCGTGATCCCAAGCCAACCGCGCCCAGCGGCGGTACGCCCTGTATTCACGGCTCTTACCCGCGGCAGACCCTCCTGCAGCCAAAAAACGCCCCCCGAATTTTCTTTTATGATTGGCAACACCAGGCCGGCAGTGCTGAGCGGGTTTTCAAACTCTTTGGGGGTGGCGCTGCCAATCGCAAAAGCGCGCGCGAGCGCTCCGTCCGACATCTTAAAAAGCCCGGTTTGGGTGTTTTTATAAAGGCCTTGAAACTGACCCGGCGCGCGTTCTTCTAGGAAAAGCTTTTGAGAAATTCCAGACGGCGCAACAACTTCAACCGGATCTACCACGGCGTTTAGACTGCGTCGCGTGATCAAAACACCCTCCTCCAATTGCTCTGCAAGCAGCGCCTCCTCTTCCAATTCTGGCTCACTCATCAGCCAATGCGCCAAGCGGCGCAGCAATTCCTGTTGCGGCCCTCCCCCTTCGAAATTGCGATCCCACAGCCAGGCGTGATCAGAGGCCAATAAAGCCACGCGCCCGGCTTTAAACCGGTTTAACGTCAAAAGTGGTAGGCCTTGAACGCCCTTTAAAATCACATCGCCTTCAAGCGGCAGCAATTCAATCTGGCGCATCCAACGCCCCCAATCGCCAGTCTCTGGCAATTGCGCCGTCACCGGGTGGCGCTGCCCAAATTCGGTTAAAGCCGGCAAAAACCCGTTTTCAATCACCTGCGCGGTGGGTGCCCCCGGAAGAATCGGCTGCAAGGGAGATCGAAACAACGAATTGGCTGAAGCATATTCAGGCCCTGCCGCCACCAAAACAGCACCGCCATCGCCGACATAGCGCACAATATTCTGCAAATAGGCCGGTGGCAGGATACCGCGCCGCTTGTAACGATCAAAAATAATCAAATCAAAATCGTCAATTTTTTCTAAGAAGAGCTGGCGGGTTGGAAAGGCGATTAAGGATAATTCATCAACCGGCACACCATCTTGTTTTTCCGGCGGGCGCAGAATTGTAAAATGTACCAAATCCACCGAGCTGTCCGATTTCAATAGGTTGCGCCATGTGCGCGTGCCCGGATGCGGCTCGCCCGAGACAAGCAAAACCCGCAATCGCTCGCGCACGCCGTTCACGGACAGCATCGCTGCGTTGTTGCTTTCACTGACTTCTCCCGCCAAGGGCTCTACGCGAAATTCAAAAATATTTTCACCACCATGCAGGGCTGATAATTCCACATCAACCTCGGTTCCGACCGGCAGGTTAAACTGCGTTGGCGGCGCACCATCCACCGAGATGAAAACATCTGCGCGCGGATCGGCCCGGGTTACAGCCCCGCTCTCTTCAATTTTCAACGTCACCGTGACCGGCTCACCCAAAATAGCAAAAGCCGGGGCATTTTTAATCTCTAACTTGCGGTCAAACTCATCCTTTTCGCCCGTGAGCAGCATGTGAAAAGGCGCTGGGAAGGAAAATCCGGGCAGCGGGCGATCATGCACTTGCCCATCAGACAAGGCGATCACCGCGGCGATTTGGCCCGCGGGTTCTTGCGCCAAGGCTTCGCGCAACGCCGCAAACAGCGCAGTGCCCTCTTCTTTGCGATCCTCTATAGAAATTTTACGCACCTCGACGCCGAATTGGCGTTGAAGCGTCTGCTCTAAAACCGTTTCGGCCGCCTCTAAGCGCGCAATGCGGCCAGCCAAACGGTTCGAAGCCGTTTGATCCTTTAAAAGCAGCACAATATCGGGTTTCAGAATTCTTTCCTCGCGGAGCAATTGCGGGTTTAGCAAAGCCCCGAGCAAAAGCAAAAACGCAGCCATACGCCACGCCCAGCCCCGCAATCCCCGCAGCAAACCAATCCCACCCGCCAGCGCGCAGATCACCAACAGGCCGATCCAAACCGGCAGTGGCAATAAAGGATCAAGGAAAACGCTATAGCTCATTGCCCAAGCCGCTCAAGCAATGCAGGAACATGCACCTGGTCGGATTTGTAATTTCCGGTCAACACATGCATCAGCAGATTAATGCCAAAGCGAAACGCGATTTCGCGCTGTCTTTCCCCGATATATCCGCGGCCCACGGGGTATAAGGCGCGCCCCTGCCTATCGACCGCCCAGGCCGCGGCCCAATCATTGCTGCCAATCAATATCGGGGTCACTCCGTCATTGCGCACTTGAAAGGGCAAGCCGCTTTCACCAGCGTCACTCGCCATGCTTTTAGCCAGCCAAAGCGGGCCATTTCGAAACCGGCCCGGAAAATCCTGCAATAGATAAAAACTGCGCGTCAGCACATGCCCCTCTGGCACCGGCTCAAGCGCAGGCACATCCAAGATGCGCGCGAGGCGCCGCAACACGTGGTTTTCGCGGCTTTGGCTTGTGATCTGGCCAAGATCGGCATCGCGCGTATCGATAAACAGCACACCGCCCGTTTGCATAAATCCGTTCAATTTATCAGCCGCTTTAGCGCTCAGCGCTGGCTGATCGGGACTGATCAACCAGTATAAAAGCGGGAACAGCGCCAGTTCATCCTCGTCCAAATTCACGCCCCGCGGTTGCCCTGGCTCAACCGATGTGCGCTCGCCCATTCGGCGCGATAGCCCATCCAGGGCTTGAAAAGCCAAAAGATCCAGCTTTGAATCCCCCGTTATGACATGCCCCAACGTCACCGTTGAGCTGGCCGCTGTGACATCACTGGGCAGCCTGTCTTGGGCATGAACAGCGATTGGATTATGAACCAAAGTGACGGTGGCCAAAATCGCCCCCGCGATTATGGTGCGGCCACTCAGCGCCAAACTGGCCAAAACATCCACCGCCAGAGCAATAAGGGCCACGCTTAAAAACCACCCGCTGAGATCCCGTGTCTGTTGCGTGATATCCACTTTTTGTACCCAGTCCGGCCAGATCATGGGCACCAAATCTGCAGATTTTGGCTCAAGATTGTGAGACGCCAGCTGCCCCTTAAATTCATATAAGCCCGGCGGGCTAAGCGCGCCAAAGCGCCGCTGCTGTAACAACTCAGCAGCGATTCCTGGCAAGTAATCCGCATCCACTATTTCACCAAGGCCATCCAGAACCTGAACCGGGCTCCATACCGAGCCCGCCGCCAACGGCACCTCATCCTGCCAGCCCCGCGCCGCGTTCAGCCGGTTTAGCATATCCAAGAATAAACCACTTAGGGGTAAGTTGCTCCAGTCTGTATTGGCAGTGATATGCCAGAAGACGATCTGCCCCGAACCAGCTTCTTTGCGGGTGATCAGTGGCGTTCCGTCTTGCAACCGGGCGATAACGCGCGCGGCCAAATCTGGGCTGGGTTGCGCCAAAACCTGGGCCCTCACGCGAATATCAGGGGGAAGGGTCAAACCGGAAAACGGACCATCAAGCGCGAAGGGCTCAATTGCTTTGGGTTGGTCCCAACTCATTGCGCCGCCAAGCTGGCGCCCGCCTTGCCGCAACACGACCGGCAGCAAAGGATCTTCGCGCAAGGCCGCTGGATTTGCAGCCGCCAATCTTGGGCCCGCAAACCGCACCAATGTCCCCCCAGCTTTCACCCAATCCAGCAGCGGTTCAGGATCGGCCAAAGGCAGCATATCGGTCCAAATGATAAGATCAGGATTGGCCAGTAAAACCTGCTCTAACGCCCCTGTAATAAAGGCCACTTTTGGCGCCAACGCCTTTTGAACAAAATGCAGCGGATCTAAAAGATCCAAGTTTTCGGCGCTTGCCGGCCCGCCAAATAGGGCCACTTCGGCGCGCTTAATTTGATTGCCCAATAAATAAAGCGCCGCCGCATGATCTTGCCCCTCAATCTCAAACCTTTCAAGCCGTGATAAAATTTCTGCTGGCGCTTTAAACCGTATCTCCTGCTCTGTTTCGCCGGCGATCAGGTTAACCGTTTCGCGCAGCAAGACCGTTCTTGTTCCTGCAGGATCGCGGCCAATTCCCAAAATAGCCACCGACCGATCCGATCCATGCGCGCTCCGGCGCAGGCTAAGAGAGACCTGTCCTGCCGCGTATTGCAAATCGCCCAGCGCTAAAATTTCACTCTGCGCAGAGATCAAACGCACCGCGCCTGCCGCGCGCAACCGCTGCAGGATGTCTTGACGCGCGCCGTCATAGCCCAAACCATCTGACAGCCAAAGCGTGTCAAATTTGGCGCCTCTCAAACCCTCAAGCTGCGCGTTGACCTGCGCCCATTCTGGGGCATAGGGGCGCGGCTGCAGCGTTTCGACTTCATGCGCCAGCGCCTGCGCGCTTTGAAACGCAATCGGGTTTGGAGCGGTTGCCAGCATCACGCCAACCCGTTGCCCCGCCCGCGCAGCTTTGCGCAAATCGGCCTTTAACACATCCCGGTGAAACTCAAACTCGGGCGCTGAAGCCCATCCGCCATCCACCACGATCAAAAGGTCTGGACCGCGATCAAGCTGCGTTTGCGGATTGAGAATCGGGCCTGCAAACCCAATCAAAACCGCCGCAATTGCCAGGCTGCGCAAAACAAGCAGCCACCAAGGCGCATGCGCGCTGGTTTGGGTTTCATCTTCCAACCCCAGCAACAAACCCACCGCCGGAAACAACTTTTGTACGGGCGACGGCGGCAAAGCCCGCAGCAAAATCCAAAGCAGCGGCAGAAGCAGCAACCCCCAAAGCACCCACGGGGCGTTGAACGCGATGACACTCCAACCCGGCATCAGCGGCGGCGCCCCTCTTGGCCAAGCGCTTTATGCAATTGTAAAAGGGCCGATATTGGATTTGCATTGCTGACATAGCTGATCAGCTGCCAGCCTGCGGCTTTTGCCAAATTTGCCAACCCGTCGCGCCGCGCCGCCAGGCGCTCTAAATATTGCACGCGCAAATCTGCCGCCTGTAAACTGTCATGCTGCAGGCGTTTCAGCGGGCTTTGAAAAACAGCCCGCCCGCGATAGGGAAACTCAACCTCTGCGGAGTCTAAAACCTGCAATATCACACCATTAATTCCGGCATCGACAGCTTTGCTCAACGCCAGTTTTAACGGATCTAAATCTCCTAAGAAATCTGATATGAAAACCGCGCGGGCATTCGGTATGAAAGCCGGGTCCAAAGCTGTGGTATATTCTTCAAAGCCAGGTTTTAAAAAGGCATCCGCCAATCTGAAAATCTGTTTACGGCCGCGCGCTGGGGGCAAACCTGTGGTCGCCAAACCCACTTTTTCACCGGCTTTCTCAGCTGCAATCGCCAGCGCCAAAGCTAAAACACCCGCCTGCTGGAATTTTGAGGGGGCCGTTTGAGATGAAAATTGCATCGAGCGCGCGCTATCCACCCAAATCTGAAGCGCTTGCGCGGTTCTCCATTCTTGATGGCGCACAAAATACCCGTCACTTTTGCCCGAGCGGCGGTGATCTATTGCCTGCAGCGTATCCTGTTGCGGTTGATAGGGCCGATATTGCCAGAAATCCTCACCGATACCCGACCGGCGGCGGCCGTGCCCGCCCATCAGCGCGTTTTGCGCCAAGCGGTCAGCAGCCAACAGCAACGCCCCTAATGGGTCCGCCAATTGCCCCGCATTGCCATGAAGAGAGGCCGCTAAACTCATGCCGCAGCGCGCGCGTGATCAAGCTGATCTGCAATACGGCGAATAAGCTCCGGCAAATCCACACCATTGGCCTGCGCCGAATAGCGCAACGCCATGCGATGCGCCAAAACGGGAACCGCCAATGCCAGCACATCCTGCACCGAGGGCGATAAGCGGCCTTGCAAAAGCGCCCAGGCGCGTGCAGAGAGCATTAAAGATTGCGCCGCGCGCGGCCCCGGGCCCCACGCAACCGTCTCGCGTAACTCTTTTGACGAAGAAGCATCCTCGGGGCGACACGCGCGCACCAAATCAAGGATAAAGTTAACCACACTATTTCCTATTGGCATTTGGCGAACCACTTTTTGCGCCGCCATTAATCGAGCCGGATCAAACACCTGCGCAACCCCCACCTGCCCCACCCCGGTGGTTTCAAGCAAAATCTCGCGTTCGGTCTCGCGATCTGGATAATCCAAAGTGATTTGCAGCAAAAACCGATCCAGCTGCGCCTCTGGCAACGGATAGGTTCCTTCTTGTTCAATTGGGTTTTGAGTGGCCAAAACATGAAACGGCTGCGGCAGCGGGCGCGTTTGTCCGGCGATCGACACTTGCCCTTCTTGCATCGCTTGCAGCAAGGCAGATTGCGTGCGCGGGCTTGCGCGATTGATCTCATCTGCCATTAAAAGCTGGCTGAAAATCGGCCCCTCAATAAACTTAAATTGCCGCGTCCCATCAGGCTTCGTTTCCAATATTTCAGACCCTAAAATATCAGCCGGCATCAGATCAGGTGTAAATTGCACGCGTTGGGTGTGCAGCCCCAGCACATCCCCCAAAGTGTTCACGAGCAGGGTCTTTCCCAGCCCAGGCACCCCGACCAGCAATCCATGCCCCCCCGATAACAGCGCGGTCAGGCTTAGATCTATAACCGATTTCTGACCGATGAATTTCTTAGCAATTTCGGCCTTCATCTGGGCCAAATCTGCCGTTAGATCCTCTATCTGATCCGCAATATCTCGTGACGACGACATGGCTTTTTCCCCTTTGACAAATATATAGGTGTTATTGAGTGTATTGCGACAAAACAAAATGGCAAAACCAATGAGTGCAGAAAAAATGGCATCGCCCAGCGCCGAAGGGCTGGCGCAGGCTGCAAGAGCCGCCAGCGATGGGCGCAAATTGCCGCCCGTCCACTTGTGGAATCCACCGTTTTGCGGGGATTTGGATATGCGCATCGCCCGCGACGGCACCTGGTTTTATCAAGGCACGCCCATCGGCCGCTTCGAGCTGGTGCGGCTATTTTCATCCATCCTGCGCAAAGATGGAGATAGCTACGTCTTGGTTACCCCAGTTGAGAAAGTGGGAATCACCGTGGATGACGCCCCTTTTGTGGCTGTGGATTTTGAAAATATCGGCACCCCAGATAGGCCCGTTTTGTGCTTTGAAACGCATGTTGGTGATTTTTCGCAAGCCGGGCGGGAAAACCCAATTCGCGTTGAAAAGCACCCAGAAACTGGAGAGCCCGCGCCCTATATTCATATCCGAGCCGGGCTAGAGGCTTTGATCGATCGCAAAAGCTTTTACCGCTTGGTCGAGCGGGGCGAACAAGCCGAGCATCAGGGCCAAACCTGGTATGGTATTTATTCCGATGGGGTGTTTTTTCCGATCATTCTGGCGGATGAACTCAATTAACTTAGCTGGCTGCACACCGAAGCGGTTTTAACAAGGGCTTTTAGAAAGACCTTTTACCTTTTAGAGCGGAGGCAAGTAAATTTTATTCGTCGATTGGCACCAGGTCGAACTCAACAAAATCGTTCCAGCGTTCAAACCAAAGATCGAACAAAACAGAGCTCTACATCTCCATCAGCAGATCGCAGATCGCAGATCGCAGATCGCAGATCAACCAATCTTAATGTAGCCAAGAATTCAAATAATAAAGCCCATTCGGAAGCAATCGACCCTGCCTGTGAAACCTTTCATGGGCTGCGTCCCGACACCTCGCTTTAAACCGCTCTATCACCATATATTTTTGCATGACCACGCCTAAAACCCCCATATCTGCCAGTTCTTCCAGCCTGCGCAATGGAGGATAAAGGCCCGGCTTGCGAAAAAAAAGATCCGCCATTTTAACGCAGCGCTCTCAGTCACCTACGATCAAGGCGCAGCGGCTTGATCCAGCTCCGCTTGCCGGTGGTGTTTTTGTAGATTTTAAGCCGAATTATAAATTTCCCAAAAGGCTTACAAATGTTGGACCCGGTGATTAAACCTTAGCCCACTGAGAGAGATCGTGCTAAAATTTTATGTTTGCAAACCTTTTCCATCCTTAGGGTGCCAGAGGAAGACACCTAAATTTAGCCCTAAAAAACACTGAAAAACTTTAGCTTCGCATAATAGAAAATCTCTGGCTATAGGCGGTAAACTGCTTCTAAAACATAAGTCGAAAGACACGCGACCAAGTTTTCAAAACGCGATCCGCAGCCCATCATGACCCAGATAAAACGGACCATCCCATATCGGGCGAATGGCGGCCAGCCACTCAGCTTCGCCAAAATCTGGATCGTCCGACGGGATAAGGTGGTTCAGCGCCAAGGCTTTTACGTTGGCAGCCACCGCAATCTTTGCAGCCTCTGCCGCCGTGCTATGCGCGGCATAAAAATGCGCCCGCAAGCGTTCATCACCATTGCCAACCCGCGCCAGCAACGGCTCAATCGCCGCCTCCAGCATCGCCTCATGCACCAACAGATCAGCGCCTTGCGCAAAACCGGCCAAATCCGGAAAATAGGCCGTATCGCCGCTAAACACGATATGCGAGCGCGCAGTTTTAAACGACAGCGCAAACGTATCCAGTAATGGCGGATGGATATTGCGCAACGCCGAAACCTGAATATCGCCCAGTTGCACCACATCTGGTGTATCGATCCCATGAAAACGCACCAGCCCGCGCAAATCCGGGCGCCCTTCATCCGCGATCCGCAGATCGATATCCGCCTGCATCGAGGCCAGAAACCCCGCCCAATAGGCATCAAGCCCGACAGGTCCGTATATCTGCACGATGTTGCTGAGTCCGGCTGTCCAAGCCGTGTGCAACAAAGGGCCCAGTTCTAAATAATGATCCGAATGCAAATGCGTGATGAAAATATGACGGATATCTTTCAACGCCACGCCTTGATCGATCAAGCCCCGGGCCACGCCCAAACCGCAATCTATGATAATCGGGCAGCCCTCTAGGTGCAGAAGATGCGCGGTGGGCATTGTAGAGCCGGGGCGGATCGCAGGGCCACCTTTGGTGCCAAGTAACGCCAGATAATTCAAAGCAAAGCCCCCTTGTTTACATCCCCGCATGTGCGTTTCTTGGCCATCCAACCGCTTTTACCAGATGACCTATCCGCCAATTTTAAAGCGACTGCACAAAAACAGCGTGCAAACGGCTCTGTTGCAAATCAGAAACTACGCTTTAGCGCCAAAATTTTCCTGATAAAACCGATACCAGTTCTCGCCCATAATACCAGCCACTTCCGCTTCTGACATGCCTGTTTTGCGCAGCCCTTCGGCGATATTTCCAAAATCACGATTGTCTTGAAACCAGCTTGGCATTGGCGGAAATCCCGGCGCGCTGGCAGAGCCTTCGCCATAATCAATCGCTTTGCTCCAGCGGCCTACGCGCATCCATTCCACCACGCGATCGGGTTGATCTTGGCACAGATCAGAGCCAAGCCCCAAATGCTGCGCCCCATAGCGCGCCGCCGCCTCGGCGATCATCTGACAAAAACTTTCAAGCGTGCAGGCCGATTTATCTTTTAAATGATGCGGATAAAGTGAAAATCCGATCATGCCGCCCGCCTCGGTAACGGCTTTGATCACCTCAGGGCGCTTATTGCGCAACGCGGGCTGCCACTCATAAGGGTTGGCATGGGTGATGGTGATCGGGCGCGTTGAAATCTCGGCCGCCTCAATGGTTGAGCGATCCGCAGAATGACTCATATCCACCACAAGACCAACGCGATTCATTTCACCAATCACCTGCCGCCCCATACGGGTAATGCCGGGATCCGCCGCTTCATAACAGCCCGTGGCCAGCAGCGATTGATTGTTATAACTCAGCTGCATAAACCGCGCGCCCAAATTATGCACAATTTCCACTAACCCGATATCATCTTCAATCGGGCTGGGGTTTTGAAACCCGAAGAAAATAGCCGTGCGGTTGCTAGTGCGAGCGCGATCGACATCTTCAGCTGTCAAGCCTTTCATGATTAAATCGGGATAGGTCTCAAACCAACGGTTCCATTGCTCAAAATTCAAAACCGTTTCGCGAAAATTCTCATGATAGGCAATCGTGACATGCACCGCATCAACGCCGCCCGCCCGCATTTGGCGAAAAATCTTTTCCGACCAATTTGCGTATTGCAGATTATCAATGATCCTCATGCAGGCATACCCGAGGAAATATAGGCCGTTTTCACCGTTGTATAAAATTCAGCCGCATAACTGCCCTGTTCGCGCGGCCCGTAAGAGCTTTCCCCTCTGCCGCCGAATGGCACATGATAATCGGTGCCAGCGGTGGGCAGGTTTACCATCACGCAGCCAGTTTTGGCATTGCGCCTAAAATGCGTAGCCCGCGCCAAATTGGTGGTAACAATACCAGAGGTCAACCCGAAGCGCGTATCATTAACCACGCTCAGCGCTTCGTCATAGCTGCCCACTTTGATCACTGCCGCTAACGGGGCGAACAGCTCTTCGC
Source organism: Rhodobacteraceae bacterium IMCC1335 (assembly GCA_039640495.1). Lineage (NCBI taxonomy): Bacteria > Pseudomonadati > Pseudomonadota > Alphaproteobacteria > Rhodobacterales > Paracoccaceae > Rhodobacteraceae bacterium IMCC1335. The sequence continues at coordinate 692,159 of CP046864.1, read as the reverse complement.
GGTTGATCTGCATGGCATTGGTGCTGTTGATGAACAGCCCAGGAGACATGTAAAATCCCTGGCTTGCGCGCTCAACTTGCTGGCCGCCGCAGACCAATTCGGCGCCTTCCGATAACCCCAAGGCTACGTTAGCAAGGTTTTCCTGCAATTGCTGGGCACTCACCACAGGCCCGATTTGAGTGCCAGGCTCAAGCGCATGACCCACCACCATCGCCTGGGCACCTGCAATCATTTTTTCAACAAACGCATCGTGAATTCGCGCATGCACCACCAATCGCGAGGACGCAGTGCATTTTTGGCCGGATCCCCCATAGGCCCCGCCCAGCGCCAAAGAAACGGCCAAATCAAGATCTGCATCTTCCATCACCGCTAGCGCATTCTTTGATCCCATCTCCATCTGCACTTTCGTCAGGTTTTGCACTGCCGCCGCCGCAATGCCTTTGCCCACAGGCACCGAACCGGTAAAGGATATTGCGTTTACTTTCGGGCTTTCCACCAAGGCCTGCCCGATGCTGCCCCCGGCACCCATAACAAGGCTGAACAAGCCCTTTGGAATATCCTGGCGGGCAATAATCTCGGTCAGCGCCACGGCCGAAGCAGGGGTTAAATTCGCTGGTTTCCAAATCACAGCATTGCCATAGGCCAAAGCCGGAGCGATTTTCCAAGAGGCGGTAGCGGTTGGAAAATTCCACGGCGAAATGATCGCCACCACCCCAACAGCCTCGCGGCGCACGTCAATTTCAATGCCCTCGCGCACCGAATCTGCCGTATCGCCCATTTGGCGCAGGGTTTCTGCCGCATAATAAGTGAAGAACTGGCCGGCGCGGTACACTTCGCCCTTGCCTTCGGCGACGGGTTTACCCTCTTCGCGCGACAATAATGTGCCAAGCTCTTGGGCGCGCGCCATCATTTCGGTGCCAATCGCCATCAGCACGTTATATTTGCGCTCGATCCCATAGGCTGCCCATTCGCGCTGCGCCTGCTGCGCTTGCGCCAAGGTTGCATCCAATTGATCTGGCGATGCCTGCGCGAACAAGCCGATTAAATCCGAAAGATCAGACGGGCTTCGATTTTCAATTTCACTGCTGCCAGCAACCCAGTCTCCCGCGATAAAATTTTTATTTAACCCTGACATTCTTATCCCCTTTACAGATGACTGTTTTGCTTCAATGCGCTTCTGCCCAATGCGCCCCTTGCCCCGCATCAACGATCAAGGGAACGTCCAGCTTCACGATTGGATCTGCGGCGTTTTCCATAACCCCACGCGCAGCATCAATCAATTGATCCACCGCGTGGTGTTCCACTTCGAATAGCAGTTCATCATGCACTTGCAAAAGCATCTTCGCCGGCAAATCAGCGATCGAATGCGGCATTCGGATCATCGCTCGGCGGATAATATCCGCCGCAGTGCCTTGGATCGGCGCGTTGATCGCCGCGCGCTTGGCAAAGCCCGCGGTTGGACCTTTGGCATTGATCTCTGGCGTATGGATGACACGGCCAAACAGGGTTTCCACACGATTATTGGCTTTGGCGAAGGCAACCGTATCGTCCATATATTCTTTGATCCCCGGAAACCGCTCAAAATAGCGATCGATAAACCCTTGTGCCTCGCTGCGCGGAATGCGCAAATTGCGCGCCAACCCAAAGCCTGAAATACCATAAATAACGCCAAAATTAATCGCCTTGGCTTGCCGGCGAATATCCGGCGTCATCTCGTCCAAGGGCACATCAAACATTTCCGAAGCCGTCAGAGCGTGGATATCTTGGCCCTCCCGAAAGGCTTGCTTGAGACTGTCAATGCCCGCCACATGCGCCAGAATGCGCAATTCGATCTGGCTGTAATCCAGGCTGACCAAAACCTTGCCCTCTTCGGGAATAAAGGCTTCGCGAATGCGCCGGCCATCCTCACTGCGCACCGGAATATTCTGCAAATTGGGATCTGTTGAGGCCAAACGACCAGTATTGGCCCCGGCGATTGAGTAAGAGGTATGCACGCGGCCCGTTTCGGGGTGGATATGATCCTGCAGCGCGTCGGTATAGGTGGATTTGAGCTTGCTCAATTGGCGCCAATCCAGCACCCGCTTGGGCAAGTCATGAATGGTGGCCAAATCTTCCAAAATATCCGCGCCGGTGGCGTAAGCGCCCGTTTTACCTTTCTTGCCCCCCTCATAGCCCAACTTGTCAAACATAATCTCGCCCAGTTGCTTTGGACTGCCCACATTAAAGCTTTCACCCGCCATATCGTGAATTTCGGCCTCAAGACCTGCCATTTTCTGCGCAAACGCGTTGGACATACGTGACAACGTATCTCGATCCACTTTGATCCCGGTCATCTCCATCTGGGCCAGAACCGGAATCAAAGGCCGCTCAAGCCCCTCATAAACACGAGTCACTTTCTGAAGATGCAATTTAGGCTTCAAAAGCTGCCAAAGGCGCAGCGTGATATCAGCATCCTCAGCGGCATATGGTGTGGCCTCTTCAATCGGCACAAGATCAAAGGTAACCGCCGATTTCCCGCTTCCTAAAAGTTGTTTGATCGGAATAGGCGTGTGATCCAAATAGCGCTGTGATAGACTGTCCATGCCATGGTTATGCAAGCCCGCATGCAATGCATAGGATAACAGCATGGTATCGTCGATCGGCGCGATGCGAATGCCCTGCCGCTCAAGAATTTTGGCATCATATTTCATATTTTGGCCAATTTTCAGGATCGCCGGATCTTCCAAGATGGGTTGCAAAAGCCCAATCACCTGATCGATCTGCATTTGGCCCACAGCTAATTTTGACGAACCGAATAAATCATCGTTGTTGCCGTCTTTATGCGATATCGGAATATAACAGGCCTCCCCCGGCTCGACCGCCAAAGAAATCCCCACCAGCTCAGCGCGCATTTCATCCAGAGACGTGGTTTCCGTATCGATGGCCACGTAGCCACGCTGGCGGATTTTATCGATCCACGCTTGAAGAGAGGCAAGATCATGTAGCGAGTAATAAACGCTCCGGTCAAAGGCCGGCTGTTCGATACGCGTGGGCGTTTCAAGCGCAGTGGCGGTGGCAATTTGGGGCGGTTCCGCGCCCAGCTTGCTGGCGATACGCGCCGTTAATGTGCGAAATTCCATTTCCGCCAGAAAACCCAATAGGGTTTCGGGATAGGGCGCGCGCACTTCTAAATCATCCAGCGTGAAGTCTAACGGCGTGGCGCAATCCAGCTCGACCAATTGACGTGAGAGGCGAATTTGCGCAGCATGATCGATCAAGGTTGCGCGGCGTTTGGGCTGTTTGATCTCTTCAGCCCGCTCTAACAGCGTTTCAAGATCCCCATATTCATTGATCAAAAGCGCGGCAGTTTTCACCCCAATGCCTGGTGCGCCGGGAATATTATCCACGCTATCTCCGGCCAAAGCCTGTACATCCACAACCCGCTCGGGGAAAACACCAAATTTTTCAAACACACCATCGCGGTCAATATGGCGGTTTTTCATCGCATCAAACATATCAACGCCGCCGCCAACAAGTTGCATAAGATCTTTGTCTGAACTGATAATCGTCACCCGCCCACCTGCATCGCGCGCCTGAACCGATAAGGTTGCGATGATATCATCGGCCTCATAGCCTTCGACCTCTTCGCAGGCGATATTGAACGCGCGCGTTGCGGCGCGCGTCAGGGGCATTTGCGGGCGCAGATCTTCGGGCATTTCATCACGATTTGCTTTGTATTGATCATAAAGATCATTGCGAAACGTATGGCTGCCCTTGTCAAAAATCACCGCAACATGGGTGGGCGCATCGGGACCAGTATTGCCTTCAACATAGCGCTGCAGCATGTTGCAAAACCCGCTCACCGCGCCCACAGGCAATCCATCTGATTTACGGGTTAAAGGTGGCAAAGCATGATAGGCGCGAAAAATGAAAGCCGAGCCATCGATCAAGTGCAAATGGTGCCCTTTGCCAAAATTCATGCTGGGTTTTCCTTTTTGAACAAATATTTTTACAAGAGGATTACATGAGCAACGGCAGCTTGACCATCATCTTTGTGATCCTTTGAACATGCTCTCCACTTGGCCTGCGTGCAAAAGAATGGCCGCCCAGCGCCCGCTTGGCGGAAAAAGCAAAACCGCGAGGCAGGAAGGAGCCGCAAACGAGAACCTTCTTATTATCTTATAGGCACCGCCCGCAACCAAGCCAAAGCGACCGGCTTCATTCGCGCCGCCCGTAGGCGCTAATATATTGCAGATTTAAAACCAGAAAGATGCATTTCGGGCTGGTCGGCTTTGCCCCTGGTAAGGCCCGGCCGGGGGCAAGCCTCAGCTTGTCTGGTTTGCAAAAGCCAATACCATTGCCCTTTGGGCATAGTCGCTTTTAAGATGGCGCCGTTGCGCAATTCAGAGGCGGGTAAAATTAAGCGACATTACTTTGAAAGATATGTCCCGCGTTAAAAGCAATTCAGACGCAGAACCTGCGCCGCGCTTCTGATGGAGAGATCCCTCAGCCCCCATCTTGGTGACCCCTGGGCGGCCAAGGTCGCGCCTTATCCCAGCGTCGCCTCTGCAAAATCGCGATGTATGATTTTACAATCGCAATAAGGGCATTCTACCCATCCGGTTTCTTTGGGTATCTGCAGCCAAACACGCGGATGGCCAAGCGCCCCTCCACCGCCATCACAGGCGATGCGAAACTGATCTACCACTCTGGTTTCTGGTGCGTCTGTTGTCATTTCCCATTCCCTTTTTTTCGTGCTTAGGCTACCTGCCTTATGAGCGATCATGGATCAAAGGGTCAAGAGCATGTTACCACATACCGCAGTGGAAATTTCTGGGCTGTCAAAAATTTATAACGCATATAAGAACCAACCAGCTCGGCAAGCCCTTTATGATTTAGATTTAGCAATCCCGGCGGGAGCCGTTTTCGGGTTACTGGGCCCGAACGGAGCGGGCAAGTCAACCTTAATCAATATTCTGGCCGGTCTTGTGCGGAAAACCTCGGGACAGGTGAAAATTTGGGGATTTGACCAAGACAAGAACCCAAGGCAATCGCGCGCGGCGATCGGTGTTATGCCTCAAGAGCTGAACCTTGATCCCTTTTTTACCCCACGCGCCGCGTTGGATGTGCAAGCCGGACTTTACGGAATTCCAAAATCGCAACGTCGTAGCGACGACATTCTTGCAATGGTCGGCCTTAGCGAAAAAGCCGATGCCTATTCGCGGTCATTATCCGGTGGCATGCGCCGGCGCCTGCTTTTGGCAAAAGCCTTGGTGCATAGCCCACAAATATTGGTTCTGGATGAACCCACAGCCGGCGTTGATATCGAATTACGGCAAACACTTTGGGACAATGTCCGCCGATTGAACCAAGAAACCGGCATGACGATCATTCTGACCACGCATTATTTGGAAGAAGCCGAAAAAATGTGCGATCAGATTGCAATTATGAACCATGGAAAATTAATCGCGCAAGACAGCACGCCAAATCTGCTGGCGCAGCTCGATGGCAAAACCATGCATATTCAGCCCGAAGAGCCGGTTCAAACGCTTCCAACCCATCCGGATATGACCAGCGGCCTGAATAAGGATGGATCTTTGAATATTCGCTACAGCGCTACGAAAACCTCAGCCGAAGAGGTGTTTCAAATGCTACGCCAAAATCAAATCGCCATTCGTGATGTCAGAACCTCGCAAGCCGATCTTGAAGACGTATTTTTAGAGCTGACCAAATCGGCTTAAACAAAAAATGTTCAGCTTAAAAGGCTGACAGCATCCGCCCCAAGCCATGCCCGCCCAAAATATGCAGATGCAAATGCGGCACTTCCTGCACCCCATCTGCACCGGCATTGGAGATCGCCCGAAAGCCACCGCCGCTTGGCAGATCCACCCCCATTTGCTGGCACACCGCCGCAATGGCGCGCGTGAAATCAACGATCTCATCGGCGCTGGCCGCCGCAGAAAAATGATCGAAACTCACATAGGGGCCTTTGGGAATAATCAGCACATGCACCGGTGCCTGGGGCTGAATATCTTCAAACGCCAAACTATGCTCGGTCTCTAGCACCGTTTTATTAGGGATTTCACCCCTCAGAATTTTTGCAAAAATATTATTCGGATCATATGTATAGCCCATTTCACCCCCATGGCTTCACTCTCAAAATTTGGGCAAATCCTAACAGGATGCGCAAAAGGGCAAAAGCGTTAAACGGGCTCTTTTAAGGAAAAATTAGTCAGGATCGGAGGCTACAACAAAAATACCGCGCGCAGGCTAAACTATGCTAGCCTGTTTTTATAGTTCGTTTTGAACCACCTTTGAATTTTTATATTGAGATTTTAGAAATGGATTTACCAGGGCTTTGGATGCCGAAAAGCGAAACAGCTTTATACCGCTCGCTGCCCAAATGCGCCTGTTCCAGCATCGGGCAATTGTTGTATTTTTCTGACCATGGTCACTTTTTAAAGGGGGAATTTCACAGGTTAACAACCGGCCTTCATAAATGGGATTTTGAGGCCAGTCGCAACATATTGATGACGCATGTGACAGCGCGGACAACATTCACATTCAGCTGCGTGAGAAATCCCTATGCGCGCATCGTTTCTGCATTTTTAGACAAAATTTGCAGCCCACAAGATGATGGCATGTTTTACAGTCAAAAGATTCATGAGATCTTAAGCCAAAGCTATGGTCTTGATCCAAATATGATAGAGCGCGCGTTTTATGGCGACTCCGAGGCCCGGATCAAAGCCTTTCGTCGCTTTTTAGTCTTTGTCCACGATTGTACCCGCAGTGATGGCCCGGGCCAGCTTGATATTCATTGGCGCCCAATGGCCACGCATCTCGGTGACTTTATTCGGCAGGGCGGGCGCTTTGATAAAATCATCTGGGTTGAGTATTTTGATCATGGTATGAGTTATATTTTTGATCACCTTTCACCAAATCATCGGCCACAACACGTATCACATATCAAGTTTAACAAGGCAGCGACCGCCTCAAACCTACCGATAGAGGCCTATTTTGATCAAACAGCCCTTTTCCTGATGGAACGCATTTACCAGCAGGATTTTGAGCTTTTTGGCTATCGATTAAACGATCCCAAAAACGCGAGTCCAGAGCGCGAAATCTATTTAGACCACCTGCATACCACCCTCTTGGGAAACCTGGGGTAAGCTTACAACAGCGCCGCCGCCTTAAACAAACCACGCACCGAGGTTTCGGGCCGGGCGCCAATATGGCGAATAACCTCGCCTGCCGCGATGCATCCCATTTTACAACAAATATCGATGGGCTGTTTTGTCACCAATCCATAAAAAAACCCAGCGGCGAATTGATCGCCCGCGCCCGTCGCATCCACCGGGGTGATTTCATCAACCGGTACATCCACGCGCACATCATTGGCGATCACGCTCACGCCTTCACCGCCTCTGGTGCAAACTACCAGCTCGCAAATCTCTGCAGTTTTCGCCAGCGCCGTTTCAAGATCATCAGTTTGAAACAAAGATTTAATCTCAGCATCATTGCCAATCACGTAATCCAACTCATGCTCGATCAAATCCAGAAAATCCGCGCGGTGCCGTTCAACGCAGAAGGGATCGGAAATCGCGATTCCGGCCTTGCCACCGGCTGAACGACAAGCCCGCGACAGCTCAACAAAGGCTTGTTTGCCCTTATCCTTATCGAACAAATAGCCTTCCAAAAACACATATTCAGCCTCTTGTCCCACGCTGCCTGAAACATCTTCGGGGCCCAGCTCGGAAGAAATTCCCAAATAGGTGTTCATCGAGCGTTCCCCATCGGCAGAGGTGAAGATCATCGAACGTGAGGTTGGTAGATGCGCATTCTGAACTGGTGGGTTCACAAAATCGGTTCCACCTTCCTGCATGGCTTGCGCGTAAAACCGCCCCAGCTCATCATCTCTGACGCGCCCCACAAACGCCGTTTCAAGGCCCAGCGCGCCCAAACCTGCTAACGTGTTCGCCACCGCGCCACCCGCCGCTTGAACGCGGTTTTCCATTGCATCATAAAGCGCTTCCGCACGCTCTTTTTCGATCAGTTGCATAATGCCTTTTTCAATACCCATCCGCTGAAGAAACGCATCGCTCGATTGGCTGATCACATCAACCACGGCATTGCCAATACCCACAACTTTGTATTTTTTCACAAAAACTGCTCCTTAAGCATTATAGATCTTTTTCTTCATAGGCGCATAGGTCGCGGATCAAACAGGTTGCGCATAAGGGTTTACGCGCTTTGCAATGATACCGGCCGTGTAAAATCATCCAATGATGCGCGTGCAATTGAAAATCAGCGGGAATATGATCCTCCACTGCCCGCTCGACATCCTCCACGGTTTTACCAGGCGCAATTTTTGTTCGATTTCCAACGCGAAATATATGCGTGTCAACGGCCTGCGCCGGATGCCGCCACCACATGTTTAAAACCACATTCGCCGTTTTACGCCCCACGCCGGGCAAAGATTGCAGGGCCGCGCGTGAATTGGGCACCTGGCCGTCATACTCCTCAACCAATATCCGGCTCAGTTTGATCACGTTCTTGGCCTTATTGCGATAGAGGCCAATTGTTTTGATATGCTCAATCAGCCCCGCCTCGCCCAATTCCAGCATTTTCTGCGGCGTGTCAGCGCTTTTAAACAATGCCCGCGTGGCTTTGTTGACCCCCGCATCGGTGGATTGCGCGCTCAGCGCCACGGCGACGACAAGCGTGTAGACATTCACATGATCAAGCTCGCCCACAGGCGCGGCATCAGCCGCTTGAAACCGCTGAAAAATTTCCCGAATGGTTTTATAATCAAGCTGCTTTACCATATCGAAGGCATATGCCGTTTAATCGCCCGACTCACAAGAGCTTTGCAACATTTTAGGCAAGAAACGGGTCGCCTTTCGGCCCGAAGGTTTCTACTCTGAGCGCATATAGTGACAAGGTACCGCATGAGCAAAAATTCTACAGCCTATTCATATCGCGTGATAGAACGGGCGTTAACCGAAATAGACGCGGCGGATCACCCGTTGAACCTGACAGAATTGGCGCGGCGGCTGCAATTAAGCCCGGCGCATTTTCAGCGATTATTTTCAGAATGGGTGGGCGTTTCGCCCAAAAAGTATCAAGAATATCTAACGCTGGAACATTCCAAGCACTTGCTGGCAACGCGCCACAATCTGCTGGAAACCAGCCTCATAACGGGCTTATCCGGCACCAGCCGACTGCACGATCTTTTTATCCGCTGGGAAGCCATGACCCCGGGCGAATTTGCTGCAGCCGGCGCCGCTTTGGAGATTACGTATGGTTGGGCTGCGTCTCCGTTTGGCGATACGTTGGTGATGCGCACAAATCGGGGGATCTGCGGCCTTGCATTTGCCACTGATATTGGTCGAGAGGCTGCATTTCAGGATATGGCCACGCGCTGGCCAATGGCTGCTCTAAGAGCAGATCAAACGGGTCTTTCAAGCGTAATTGAGGATCTGTTCAAACCCAAAAGCAGCGCCAAGCTGCACTTAATCGGGGCCCCGTTTCAAATCAAAGTGTGGCAGGCATTGCTGCAGATCCCCTCGGGGCATGTTTCAACTTATTCCGATATTGCGCGCGCGATCCAAGCTCCCAAAGCCGTTCGGGCCGTTGGCACAGCGGTCGGCCGCAACCCGATAAGCTGGTTGATCCCCTGCCATCGGGCGCTGCGCAAAACGGGTGCTTTGGGCGGGTATCATTGGGGTTTGCCAGTCAAACGCGCGCTTCTGGCCTATGAAGCCGCCCGCCAAGACAGCGCCGACCGCAGCGAGCGACCTTCATAAAGAGCCCTTTAAAAAGGCGACTGCCTGTGAACAGCCCATGAGCACAGCCCTGGAAGATTATGGCCGCTCAAGTGCAATCGCAGTGCCCTCGCCGCCCCCGATACACACAGCAGCAATACCCCGCTTCACATCGCGCCGCTCCATAGCATGCAGCAACGTCACGATAATCCGTGCGCCTGAAGCCCCAATTGGGTGTCCAAGCGCGCAGGCTCCACCATGAACGTTGATGATATCTCCGGAAATATCCAGCTCTTTCATGAAGGCCATTGGAACAACCGCAAAGGCTTCATTGACCTCCCATAAATCGACATCTTCCACCCGCCAGTTCAAACGATCTAACAATTTACGCGTTGCAAAAATTGGCGCGGTTGAGAACCATGCAGGCTCTTGCGCGTGGCTGGCATGGCCCAAAATACGCGCGCGGCAAGGCAAACCCGCCTGCTGCATATGCGTCTGGCTTGATAAGATCAGGGCTGCGGCCCCATCAGAGATAGAAGATGCGTTCGCCGCGGTCACGCTGCCATCTGCCCGAAAGGCGGGTTTCAGATGCGGAATTTTTTCAGGCTTTGCGTTTAAAGGCTGTTCATCCTGCATCACAGCATAATCGCCTTTTTTACGCGCCAGCTTGAGTGGGGTGATTTCATTCTCAAAGGCCCCTGAGCTTTGAGCCTCACGCGCCCGCATCAGCGAGCGCAACGCATAATCATCCTGAGCTTCTCGCGTGAATTGGTATTTTTCAGCGCAATCTTCAGCAAAACTGCCCATCAAGCGGCCTTTCTCATACGCGTCCTCTAGCCCATCTAAAAACATATGATCTGCCACTTGGCTATGCCCCAAACGGGCCCCGCCGCGCATCTTGGGCAATAGATAGGGGGCGTTTGACATGCTCTCCATCCCGCCAACCGCCATCACCTGTGTTTGGCCAAGCGCGATCTGGTCAAAGCCGATCATCGTTGCCTTCATCCCCGAACCGCACATTTTGTTCAACGTTGTTGCAGGCACCTGCGTGCCAAGGCCGGCGTGAAAACTGGCTTGTCGCGCCGGCGCTTGCCCCTGCCCTGCGCCAAGCACATTGCCCATCAAAACCTCATCCACCGAACTCAGAGAAGTTTGCAGCAAAGCCGCCTCTATCGCCGCGCCCCCCAGCCTTGCTGCGGGCACAGCATCAAACGCACCTTGAAACCCACCAATCGGCGTTCTGGCCGCGCCGCATATCACCACGTTTTCCATCAACTCTCTCGCTTTTTGCATAGGCATACAAAAAAGTAACCTTTGCCGTCTAGTGTTGCCGCAGCGCATAACACAGAAGTCAGCGATGCAACTTAAAATTATTGATCAGCCCGGATGCCTTTATCTGAAAGTTCAGGCAGAGCGGATTGATGCCGCCGCCGCGATTCAATTTAAGGATTTGGTGCGCCGCGCACTAAAGCCAAGCCTGCAGCGAAAGATCATCGATTTAGAGCAGGTGAATTTTATTGATTCTACGGGGCTTGGCGCGCTTATCAGTTTGCAAAAGACCCAGCAAAACGCACAGCAAAACGCGCCCAACCTTGCCATTTGTAGCCTGCATCCACAGGTGGCCAAAGTCTTCAAACTGACTCGTATGGACGAAGTTTTTGATATTTATGCCACTGCTGAAGCCGCGCTGAAAGCGGCCAGCGCATCGCCCGCTTTCAAGGCAGATGAGGATTGAATATCCGCATCAATTTTTCCTTTGATCAAAGGCAAGGGTTTTGGCCGGTCCGGGGTATATTAGAACGAATGGCCGAAAAGGTGAACGAAACGCAAGGCGCTGCATTTGCATTTTTCCCGATATCATTGGTTGTCGCAGAGATTTTAAACAACAGCATTCAGCATGGGATGACTTTTAAAAGCGCCGGTCAACTTAGGGTACGGCATCTCAGCTGCCAAAACTGCATTGAAATCACGCTGATCGATACAGGTTGCGCGTATCACCCCCCCAAAATGCCCTCGGGCACAGACCCGCTGAACCCCTCTGAAAGCGGATATGGATGGATGATCCTCTTCCAGCTTTGTACAAGGATCCAGTATCGCCATAAAAGCGGGCGAAATCTTTTGCGACTCTGCCTGCCCATCAACGCGCCTTGAGCGCAAAAGCCCTTCCTGCGACATCGCGGCACCCAAATAGCGCGGTTTCATGTTGTTTTAAAAGCCGACCACGTTACATAGAGTTACGGTGTGATAAAAAGGTGACCTCATGCGCGATTTCCATTTTCCCGGTCGTTCCGCAGTTTACGCAGAAAACGGCATGTGTGCGACATCACATCCTTTGGCTGCAAAAACCGCGCTCGAGATATTGCAGCGTGGCGGCAATGCCATGGATGCGGCGATTGCAGGGGCCGTCTTGCTGGGGCTTTGCGAGCCGCAGATGACCGGGCTTGGCGGAGATTGTTTTGTTCTCTTTTCACCCGCGGGCAGCGATGACATTCGCGCCATGAACGGATCGGGAAAATCACCGCAGGCGCTGCAAGCCCAATTGCTGCGCGACCAAGGTTATAAGGTGATCCCGCAGCGCGGCGTGGAGGCGATAACCATTCCCGGCGCCGTGGATGCATTCTGTAAGTTGAGTGATGATTGGGGTAAGCTTGGCCTTGATGCGCTGCTGGCGCCAAGCATTCACTATGCCGAAGCGGGCATTCCCGTCGCCCCGCGGGTTGCCTATGATTGGGCCGGCAGCGTGGATGTGCTGCAAGGCAGCGCTAAAGCAGATTACTTACTATCGGGAAAAGCGCCTCAGGCAGGGCAAAAAATTGCCTTTCCAAAACAAGCTGAAGTTTTGCGCGCCATCGCAAAAAATGGCCGAAGCGGCTTTTACGACGGCGCCGTTGCAGAGGATATCTTAGCCACGTTGACAGCGCTTGGTGGGCTACATTCCCAGGAAGATTTCAGCGATCAAATCGCGTTTTACACGGATCCGATTTCGGGCCATTATCAAGGAATGGATTTGGTTGAGCATCCGCCCAATGGTCAGGGCGCTACAGCCATTTTGCTGTTAAACATATTATCGCATTTTGATCTTGCCGCTCTGCCCCCCTTCAGCGCTGAGCGCACGCATATCGAAGCTGAGGCCACCAAATTGGCCTATGATGCGCGCAACCGCTTTATCGCGGATGCGCGGATGAGCGATGCCAGCGCGCATTTACTTGCGCCAGAAACCGCAGAAAAGCTGGCGGCTTTAATCAATCCAAATGCCGTAATTCAGGATGTGACAGCGATCAGCGAGACGGTTCATAAAGATACCGTCTACATTACGGTTGTGGATAAAGACCGCATGTCGGTTTCGTTGATCTACTCAATATTCAACACATTTGGCTCTGGCATCTCGAGCGATAAATTCGGGATTTTGATGCATAATCGCGGAGCAGGTTTCAACCTTATTCCCGGGCATCCCAACGAATTGCGGGGCGGGCACCGCCCGATGCATACCATCATCCCCGGCATGCTGTGCAAGGATGGAAAGCCTGTGATGCCCTTTGGCGTCATGGGGGGGCAATATCAAGCGAATGGACATGCGCGCGTTTTAACGAATATGCTCGATTACGGCATGGCGCCGCAGGCGGCATTGGACGCGCCGCGCAGCTTTGCTGAATTGGGCCATTTGAAAGTTGAGCGCAGCTATGACCCAAAAGAGGTGCAAAAATTAGCAGATATTGGCCATAAAATCGAACAAGATATTGAACCAATCGGCGGCGCTCAGGCGATTATGATGCATGAAAACGGCGTGCTAGAAGGCGCCTCGGACCCCCGAAAAGATGGCTGCGCGCTGGGGTATTAAGCCCGCGTTTTATCACGCGAAGGCGTCACTGACCCGGCGCTCTCGCAACGAATCAATTCAGTTGAAAATGCAGCGGGTATTGGCCATTTTCGAAGGGGCCGAAAAGATCGGGAATATCGGGGTGATCGACCGGTTCGCCGGAAGGGTCTTCCACAAGATTTTGTTCTGACACATAGGCCACGTAGAAACTGTGTTCGTTTTCTGCCAGCAAATGATAATAGGGCTGCTCTTTGACCGGACGATGATCCTCTGGAATCGACTCATACCATTCATCCGTATTGCTGAATTCTGGATCAACATCAAAAATCACCCCTCTAAAAGGGTGTTTTTTATGGCAAACAACTTGCCCGAGGCGATATTTAGCATTTTTCAAATACATCAGGCGTTCACTCTACGCGTTGCGCGTTCCGGCTTCAAGTGCCCAGCAGTAAATTTGCCCGCGCTTCGATCCAAGCGGTTTTCACGATTGCCAAAGCGCGAAAATCTTTTTTAGGGCCGCGCTGCAAAATATGACGCTGTTTAAATGTGCCAAATAGAGGCATAATAATGCGCTGGCGCCACTGGTTTGACCTTTTGAAACCACCCGAAATTTGATAACGTGCAAAAAAACAAAGTTGAGATGACCATGAGCAGAACGATCATCGCCATATGCCTGGTTTTTTCGCTGGGATCCTGCAGCATATTCAGCACCGGCGATGTAACGGGCAATCTTGACAATGCCTGCTCTATTTTAGATCAAAAACCGCAATTTGCCCGCGCCTTCAAAGCAACTAAGCGCCGTTGGGGCATACCCGTCAACGTTCAAATGGCAATCATCCATCAAGAAAGCCGTTTCAAAAGCAAAGCAAAAACGCCGCGAAAATATATTCTGGGCTTCATTCCAAATGGCCGCCAAAGTTCGGCATATGGCTATGCGCAAGCCCTAGATGGCACTTGGAGCGAATATAAAGATGATACAGGCCGGATCTTAGCCCGCCGCAGCAATATTCGTGACGCGTCTGATTTTATGGGCTGGTATATGACCAAAACAAAGCGGCGAAATGGGATCTCTCTGGCCGATGCACGCAATCAATATCTAGCCTATCATGAGGGGCAAACCGGATTTGCCCGTGGCAGCTATAAGCGCAAAAAATGGTTGATCAATATCGCGGACAAAGTGGCCAATCGCTCGGATATGTATAAGCGGCAATTGTCACGCTGCGGGCGGCTTTAACGCAGCTTGCGCTTTTCAATGTTGAGAAAAATGTTGAATATAGAATCTTTAAGCGAGACACCTTTCTGTAAATCCTCAAGCGCAAGTAACGTTTGATCACCTTCAGGCGTTTCAATAATCCATTGCGCCAACTCTAATGGGTTATGGCGCAACACAAGCGTGATTTGCCCGCGCTCGGGATGTTGGGGATGTTGCAAAGACAGAGTTGTTCGCTTCCCGTCATAACGATGATCCGTAATCAAAGCAGATTTTTGAAGATCAATCCTATCCTGCAAAATCAGGGAAAGCGGCGTTCCAGATGTTGTGAAACTGGTTGGCTCGCCATCACCTTTAGGATCAAAAATCGCCATTTGTCCGGCAGAGACCAGCACCAATACTTCCGATGGGGTTTGATATTCAAAGCGCAAGCGCCCTGGACGCTTCATAAAAAACTGTCCCTGCGCAGAGGATCCGTCAGCGCCAATTTGAACAAACGTCGCCTGAATGCTGCGCAAACTATTTAGGTGCGCAGAAATAGCTGCCAAAGAGGCTTTTTCTGCGTGACCAACGCCCGCTAACCCCAAAAAAATACCAAAGGAAATTGAAAATATACGTGTCATATATGCAGTCTAGTCATCCCAGAGGCCACCGCCAGCGAAAGTCGCGATTTTGTGACCGCCCGCGCGGAATTACGGTTGTTCTGGCACCAAAATATCACGCTTTCCAACGTGGTTTGCAGGGCTAACAAGGCCTTCCTCTTCCATTTGCTCAACCAAGCGGGCCGCCTTATTATACCCTATGGCAAGCTTTCTTTGGATGTAGCTGGTCGAGCATTTGCGATCCTGCAAAACGATGGCCACGGCTTGATCATAGAGCACATCCTCGCCCTCAGATACCCCGGTTAACCCCAGCACAAGGTCAATTGACTCAGATTTATCGTCGTCTGGCCCTTCAACAACACCGCTCTTGTAATCGGGCGGACCAAAAGATTTTAAATGGCTGACCACTTCTTCAACTTCAGTGTCGCTCACAAAAGGCCCATGGCAGCGGGTGATCTTTGAACCGCCCGCCATGTAGAGCATATCCCCCATACCAAGCAGCTGCTCGGCGCCCATTTCACCCAGGATCGTGCGGCTGTCGATTTTACTGGTGACTTGAAACGAAATCCGGGTGGGAAAGTTGGCTTTAATTGTTCCCGTAATCACATCAACTGATGGGCGCTGCGTGGCCATAATCAAGTGAATACCCGACGCACGCGCCATCTGAGCAAGGCGCTGAATGCAGGCTTCAATTTCTTTACCGGCCACCATCATCAAATCCGCCATCTCATCCACAATCACCACGATATATGGCATTTTTTCGGGCAGAAATTCTTCGGTTTCAAAAATTGGCTCGCCGGTCGCATCATCAAATCCGGTTTGGATGGTTCGGCTGAACATTTCGTTTTTGCCTAAGGCCTCCGCCACGCGCCCATTATACCCATCAATATTGCGCACGCCCATTTTTGACATTTTCCGATAGCGCTCTTCCATTTCGCCAACCACCCATTTCAATGCCACAACAGCTTTCTTAGGGTCGGTCACAACTGGGCTGAGCAAATGCGGAATGCCATCATAGACACTGAGCTCCAGCATTTTCGGATCGATCATAATCATCCGGCACTCATCGGGCGTAAGCTTATAGAGCAGAGACAGAATCATCGTATTGATCGCGACAGATTTACCGGATCCGGTGGTGCCCGCTATCAGCAGATGCGGCATTTTTGCAAGATTGGTCACCATCGGCTCGCCGCTGATATCCTTTCCCAGCGCCAATGGCAGGCGGTGGCTGCTATCGCCAAAGGCTTTGGCCGAAAGAATTTCGCGCAAAACCACTTTTTCGCGTATGTCATTGGGCAATTCTATCCCGATGATAGACCGGCCCGGTACCGTTGAGACACGGGCTGATAAGGCCGACATTGAGCGCGCGATATCATCGGATAAGCCGATCACACGGCTGGCTTTTAAACCCGGTGCCGGCTCTAATTCATACATCGTGACCACCGGCCCAGGCCGCACGCTGACAATATCCCCCTTCACCCCATAATCATCCAATACAGATTCGAGCAACCGCGCATTTTCTTCCAGCGATTCATCAGACAATTGATGCCGCGCCACGTTGATCGGGCTAGCCAAAAGGCCCAAAGGCGGCAATTCAAAATCGGTTTTGGGATCTTCAAATTTCAAGCTGGGCTGCGCTTCTTGCTGTGCGCGTAGCGATTGGGCTTGAGACACTTTTAGTGGCGGGTGAACGATTGTGCGCGCCTCGGGGCGGGGGATCGCAGAGCGCAAAGAAAGATTAACATCCTGCTCGCCATATTCGGGCTCTGGATAAAGCGGTGGCGCATCTTCATCTCCAGCACTTGAGGCCAAAGCTTGCCCTTCAGTCTGAAAGACTTGCGAAGATCGATCCGCCGAAAGCTGCGGCTCCCGGCGCAATCCGGTTAAAAGCGGCTCGCCCAGTGCAAATTGCGAGGGCATTCCAACGGCGCCTTCTGGCGAAGCGTCTTGAGGCTGAAACACGTGCGACTGAGCCTCAGATGCGGCATCCTCAAAGGCGGGTTCAACCCGTAATCGCGATTTCACAGCATCACTGATCCGCGCCTGCAAACGGTCTTCCGGGCCAGCCGGCGCAGAGCTTGGCGCATGGCTGTTAAGCGGTGGTTCTAAGGGCGAGGCTTCTTCTTCGCGCTTGATAAATCCAGGCAATCTGGAAAATAAACCCCGCTTTACCTCAGTGAGGGGCACGGCCAAATCTTGGGAAAACTCAGATGGGGCCTTGGGCACGAATGTAGCGGAATCTCCGCCTCGGCGGATAATATCCGAGGGTGCAGAGGCCTCACCCCTTTGGTCACGGGCTGCAAGCACGCGCAAACCTCCTCGGCCAAGACCCCTTGCGACTGCGCGTCCGGTTTGCAACACCCCCCCGCGCAGGAACCCCAGCGCATGGCCAAGCTCGCGCTTCGAGGCGCCCAGACAATACAGCCCGATCAATACTAAGGTGATCCCCGTTGCCAAAGATGTATAGGTTAAGGTGGGTTGCGCTGGCAAAGGTGACAGCCGCAAAAGCGTTTTCAAAACCATATCGCCAAACAAACCACCAAGGCCAAAATTATTACCCCAGCTGGCAGGTGGCACAAGCCCTGCGGCGTAAATCGCAAAAACCGCAACGCCGAAAGGCGCAAAAATCAACCGCCCCAACGCCCGATGCGCGCCGCAATGCAACAGGCAGCGCAGACCCCAGACGGCCTGTAGCGCAACCAGCGACCAAGCGGACAGACCGAAAATCAGCATGATCGGAGCCGCAATCATCGCCCCAAGCGAACCCAAGATATTTTGTACCGGTGCGTCAGAGGCGGAAAGCCAACTGGGATCTTCAGGTGCATAGCTGGTGAACATCATGGCGGTCAGCCCGCTTAGAACCAAAAGCCCTAGGCCCAAAACCTCTACCGCGCGCCGTTCCAGAGCGGCCTGCAACGCGCTGTCAAAAATGGGGGGTCTTACTCGTGCAGAAGGATATGCCATTGGGGCCTCTTAGGTGTAAAGACATGCATGCAGCCGCGTCAGCGCCTGCTCGGTGATTGATTTTGGGGCCACCAAGGCAACCCGAATGAAACCATGCCCGGGATTTCCATCGGCCGTGTCGCGCGCCAAATAGGCCCCCGGAAGAATGCGAATGCCGGTTTCACGCCATAATTTAAGCGCAGCCTGTTCTCCATCCTCAACAGGCAGCCAAAGAAAAAATCCAGCCTCTGGGCTGATATAACCGGGCACAGATCCGAAAAGCGCATCCGCTATATCGAATTTTTCTTGGTATAAGCCGCGATTTTCGATCACATGTTGCTCATCTGCCCAGACCGCTTCTGCCACCCGCTGCAATGGCAATGGCAAAGGCGCCCCCGAATAGGCCCGCAAATGTTTCATTCGCGCGATTGTTTGTGGCCCCGAAGCGGCAAAGCCCGAGCGCAGCCCAGGCAGGTTTGAGCGCTTTGACAGCGAATGGAAAACCACCACCCGTTCGGGGTCAGCCCCAATCTGCTTTGCAATCTGCAACGCCCCTGACGGCGCGCCGTTGCGATAAATCTCCGAATAACACTCATCCGCGAAAATTTTAAAATCGTAGGTTTCCGCCAATTCAATTAGAGATTTCAGATAGGCGGGCGGGGCCACCGCCCCCTGCGGATTAGAGGGCGAGCAAATATAGGCAATGGCAGTTCGATTAAGAACGTCAGGGCTTAAACCAGCATAATCGGGTAAAAAACCGTTTGCAGCACGCGCGGTCACTAAATGCGGATGCGCCGCGACCGAAAAGGTCGCCGCAAGATAGACCTGATAAAAGGGATTGGGCAGCAAAACCAATGGCGGTTGCCCAGCTTTGGCTTCTGGGCATAGCGCCATCGCGGCGTTGTAAAGCCCCTCGCGGGTGCCGTTCAAAGATAAAATATCCGTCAGCGGATTGACGCAAACGCCATATCGCCGCGCAATCCATGCCGCGATATTGCTAAGCAATTCGGGACTGCCATCATTGGGCGGATAGGCGTTGAATTCAGACATATGCGCGACCAAGATGTCTTGAATCCACGCAGGAAAAGCATGTTTGGGCTCACCAATTGACATGGCGATGGGCTCGCCACCTGCCGGATGCGAGTCTAACAGCGCGCGCAGGCGCGGAAATGCATAAGCGGGAAGGTTCGAAAACCGCTCAGGAAACGCCATATATGCCTCAATCAATCGGGATCATTTTGCCCCGTTATCTGGCAGACTACCGAAGCAAAGCGCTTTCGTCTACACAAAGCCAATAAAAATCAACAAATAGGGCAAAAAAACATTTTTTCCGCCTAGGGCGCGCTGTTTTAAGCCAAAATTGCCGCCTCAGCAGCCTGTGCAAGGCGCAAAAGACCCTCTTCTGCGCCCGGCCGGCCCATCAGCATCAGCCCACAACTTGGTATGCCACTTGGTAAGGTGATCGCGCATAATCCCATAAGATTGCCAATCCGTGTATTGCGCAGCGCCAACAGGTTTTCACTCACATAATAGTCGGCATCTTCCATCAACCGTGCGGCATTAGGCGGTAAAATCGGCGCTGTTGGGCATAAAATGGCATCATATCCAGCCGTAAGCGCAAGATAGTCCTGCCGCAACGCCGCAAGCATTTGCGCGGCAGCGATATAATCACACGCGGCAAAATCAGCCCCCCCCCGAAAACGATTTAAAATTTCTTCAAACATCACCTCGGGTTGCGCTTCAATCACCGTTTTCCACGTGCCATAGGCCTCTGCAGCGAACAATATCGGGCTTAGCGGCATCGCCTTGGCAACCGCTTCAATTTCAATATCCTCAACAATTGCACCCGCTTTGGTCACCTTTGCCAAAGCCGTTTCAAACCCTATAGCTGGGGCCTCTCGCAGCTCATCAAACGCAACCGTTTGCAATATGCCAAGGCGTTTGCCACGCAAACTGCTTGCGGTTAAATCCGCTGGGCTCCGGCCTTCCAAAGCCGCGAATAGCAACCCGGCATCTTCAACCGTTTTGCTGAGCGGGCCAACCGTGTCAAACGTAGCACATAGCGGCACCACCCCATGAACCGAGACCCGACCCGCTGTGGTTTTCAAGCCCACCAAATCATTCCAGGCCGCCGGAATGCGCACGGAACCGCCCGTATCCGATCCGATCGCTCCGGCGGCCAAATCACAGGCGATAGACGCCGCTGCCCCTGAAGAAGATCCACCCGCCACCGCCGCTGCATCATTAATACAGGCTGGTGTCGCGGTGACTGGATTCAAACCCAAACCACTGAAAGCCAGCTCTGACATATGCGTTTTGCCTAGGCAGACCAAACCTTGCGCCGTTGCATTTGCCAAAACCTCGGCATCATCCGCCGGAACCCGCCCTGCCAAGAGGGCCGAGCCCGCCTCGGTTGGATATTCTGCGCTGTCAAATAGATCTTTCCAACTGATCGGCACACCATCCAATGGCGATCTCAATCCGCCGGTTTTCGCCCGCTTTTGTGCCGCTTCAGCCTCAGCGCGCGCGCGCTTGGGCGTTTTGCAAGCATAAATGCGGCTTGTATCTGCATGCGCGTCCATCTGCTCAAGATAGGCCTCGGTGAGCTCAACCGGATCCAGACGGCCTGCGGCAATCGCTCTGCCTTGCTCTGCAGCACTCATCTTTAAAACTGCGCTCATTTTTTTATCCCCATCATATGTTAGCCCTAGATTAGCGTCATCACCGCACATGGACAATGCGTAGAAAAAGCCCATATTACATCGCATGAAGAAGAACGCAGATATCGCAATTGTAGGCGGCAGTTTAACCGGCGCCGCCACGGCCTTAGCCGCTGCGCAAGCCGGGTTTCGGGTGGTTGTTGTTGATCAGCTTGCGGCACAAAAGCAAATCGAGCAAGGCTTTGACGGGCGCTCTTACGCGATGGCTCTTACCTCTGTGCGTTTGCTTAAGGCCTTGGGGCTTTGGGCGGATCTTGCAGAAACGGCGCAGCCTATTTTGAAAATCAAAGTTGCCGATGGCAGCCCTAGCACAGGCCCCTCGCCTTTGTTTATGCAATTTGATCATGCCGAAATTGAAGAAGGCCCGATGGGGCATATGGTAGAGGACCGTTTCTTGCGGCCCCTGCTTCAAAAGACGATGGCACGCTATGAGACCATCGAATATATCGCTGGCACCGCGTTGATCGAGCAATCAATATCGGGTAGTGAAATGCAGCTGACCCTGTCAGATGGTTGCCAAATTTCAACCAGCCTTTTGATCGGGGCAGATGGGCGCAAAAGCCCCTCTGCAGGCCGCGCCGGAATCAAACGCATCGGCTGGGACTATGGGCAAACAGCGCTTGTTTGCGCAATAGAGCACGAGATCCCGCATGATGGGGTGGCGTGGCAATATTTTTTACCGGCCGGCCCCTTGGCGATCTTGCCTTTGACAGAAAACCGCGCATCCATCGTATGGAGCGAAACCGCGCAAAACGCCAAACAGATCATGGCGCTGAACGAGGCCGATTATCTGTCGATATTACAGCCACGCATTGGCGATTACCTTGGCAAAATAAGCATGGTCGGTAAGCGCTACAGCTACCCGCTTGATCTGACTTTGGCCCAAAGTTTTATTGCGCCAAGGTTGGCTTTGATCGGTGATGCCGCGCATGGCGTGCATCCCATTGCGGGCCAAGGTCTGAATGCGGGCCTGCGCGATATCGCGGCGCTTGTGCAAGTTCTGAAAGAAGCAAAATTGCGCGGCGAAGATATTGGGGCCAGCGCTACCTTGATGCGCTATCAAGAATGGAGGCGCTTTGACGCGACCAGCCTGGCTTTGGCAACCGATACATTCAACCGTCTATTCTCAAATGATAATAGCCTGTTAAGATTGGGGCGTGACATAGGGATGGCCATGATCAACGCGGTGCCTAAAGCCCGCCGCAGCTTCATCCGCGAAGCCGCAGGTTTGACAGGCACATTGCCCGATTTGATGCGCTGACAGAGCATCCTGAAACGCCTGTTTGAAAAACATTTTTCAAAGGCGCCCCACAGCCATAATCACTGCAGCTTGAGCCTTGAGGCAAGCATAGATCAAGCTTAACTCTAAGATTGTGGCTTGATTAAAATAATTTATAACTGCCATAGCCCAGCAACCAAACAGCGTGTTTCTTATGACCCAATCTGTGGACAAAACATTGCGCGATGCGGCCGCATTGCACAAAGCCGGCCGCATCGCTGAGGCTGTAAAACTGTATCAAGCGGTGTTAACAAAATTCCCCAAAAACCCGCGCGCATTGAATGCCCTTGCTCAGCTTAAAGCCGTATCAGCCCCTGCAAGGCCAGGGCAAATGCCCCTGGCAGAGTTCAATGCGCTCAAAGAACGGTATCAAAAAGGAAATTTCCTTGACTTGGCAAATCAGGCACAGGGGCTGGCGAATGCTTTTCCAAAAGACAAAGCTTTGCTCAACTTGCTTGGCTCTGTTTTCAACCAATTGAACCAAGCTCAAGCGGCCATCACATTGCTGAGTGGCGCTTTGCGCTTGGATAAGTTTTTTATCGACGCCCGATTCAATCTGGGCATCGCCCACCAAAAAAATCAGGATCTGGAAAACGCGATTGCCTGCTTTCAAAAAGTCGTCGAGCTTGCGCCAAATAACAGCGCGGCGCATTTCAAATTAGCCAATGCCTTTCGGGCAAGTTCCAAATTTGAAAAAGCGATTCTGCATTATAAAAAAACGCTTGCTTTGGAACCGAACCATGCCCCCGCGCATTGCAATTTAGGGCTCTCATTACAGGCAAGCGGCGAGATCGCGCAAGCCATCCGCCAGTATCAAGCAGCGCTTGAAATTGACCCCAAATTTGTTCCAGCGCAGGGTAATTTGGGCACTGCAATGATGGCTCAAGGCGCGTTTGAAAGTGCAATTAACGCATTTTTGAAAACCCTGAAATTGCAACCGGGAAATTATATCACCTTTTTAAACCTTGGCCGCGCCTATAAAGAAAACGGTGATTTCCAAGCTGCCTTTGACGCCTTTAGCAAAGTGATTTCGATGCAACCGGACTTTTCTGAGGCGCATAACGATCTTGGCTTAACGCTTTATGGCCAAGGCAAATTGGAAAACGCGCTTAAAAGCTATCAAAAGGCTGTGGATCTAAATCCAAATTACGCCGATGCCCATAACAATATGGGTGTTGCCCATCAAGAATTGGGCGCAGTGACGCGCGCGATTGAAAGTTATCAAAAAGCCATAGCGATAAACCCGAACCATCTCGTGGCATATGGTCAAAAAATGTTCCAGCAAGCCAGCTTATGCGATTGGAGCGCGTTGCAGCAAGACCGAGCGATGATTGCAACGCTGGGCGTGAACACACCCGATGTTACGCCTTGGAATATGTTGGGGTTTGAAGATCATCCAATGCGCCACTTGCAGCGTTCAAAACTTTTCGCTGAAAAAAAATATAATCGACAACCCCTTGCCGAAACCGCGCGCCCTGCACCGCGCGCTAAACCAGTACGTATCGGATATTTCTCGGCAGATTTTCATGATCATGCAACCATGTATTTGATGGCGGGCGTTTTTGAAAAGCATAGCAAATCAGACTTTGAAATATACGCCTATTCTTATGGGCCAAACACCAATGATTGCATGCGCAAAAGGCTTACAGCCGCCGTGGATAAATTTCACAATGTGCGCCAGTTGAGCGATTTTGACATCGCCGCTTTGGCGCGCGACCATGAAATTGATATAGCGGTCGACCTAAAGGGCTATACGCAAAATACCAGACTTGGCATTTTCGCCTTCAAAGCAGCCCCTATACAGATCAGTTATATCGGGTATCCGGGCAGCCTTGGAGCGCCTTTCATCGACTATATTATTGCCGATCCGGTCGTTATCCCTCGCGCATATGAAAGCGCTTATGCTGAGAAAATTATCTTTTTACCGCATAGCTATCAGGCCAATGATGATATGCGCCCAATCGCAAACACCGTGTATAGCCGATCCCAGCTTGGCTTGCCTGAAGACGCTTTTGTGCTCTGCTGTTTCAACAATTCGTATAAAATAACCCCGCGTGAATTTGACATTTGGATGCGCGTGCTATCGCAAATCGAGGGCAGCGTGCTCTGGCTGCTGGAGGCAAATAAATGGGTCTCGCAGAATTTGCGCAGCGCCGCCCAAGCCCGCGGGATTGATCCAAGCCGTTTGATCTTTGCGCCAAAGCTTGCCCATGACGAACATTTGGCCCGCCATAGCTGCGCGGATCTTTTCATAGATACGTTCAATGTGAACGCCCATACCACGGCCAGCGATGCGCTTTGGGCCGGCCTTCCGCTGGTCACAAAAGCCGGTAAAGGTTTTGCAGCGCGGGTTGCCGCCAGCCTGTTAACCGCCATCGGTTTGCCCGAGCTAATCGTAGAAACCGAGGCGGCCTATGAGGCGCTCATTCTTGATCTGGCACGCTCGCCCCAGCAGCTTCAGGCGGTTACAAAAAAGCTTGCGCAAAACCGCAGAACCAGCCCGTTATTTGATGCAGCGCTGCTTACCAACCATTTGGAAACGGGCTATCGTGCCGCGTATCAGCGCTGGGCTGAACAGAAACCACCCGCGCATATACGCGTTGGCCCCTGAGCTTTGGACAGATCCCGTGCAGGCTTACTTTGAGAGCAACCTAGCGGTTGCACGCGCTTGTCTTGCCGCCAGATAGGCTTGTTCTCATTTTACCGGCGCTTCGATTTCCGCGCCGAACCAGATGCATAATCTCGGCGCGCCGCGCGGCAAAAACCTCACGCCAAAGGCCGCGCTTCATCAAGCAGCAAGACCGGAATACCATCGCGAATTGGATAGGCCACGCCCGCAGCTTTTGACACCAATTCTTGACGATCGGGCAAATATTCAAGCCTTGTATGCGTTTGCGGGCAAACCAAGGCTTCGAGCATCCGCCGATCTGCCTGCGCTGCCGCATCAGTCATTGCAACATCTCATCAGAATTGCCACCGCGCATACTGTATTCAATCAAGGTGATCAGCGTTTCCCGGCGCGTCATCAATGAGGGGGCTTCGAGCAAGGCTTGCTTATCTTCGCTTTCAAACTCAAGCAGCATCGACAAAGAATTGATCAACAATTCATCATCAGCGTCTTTCAAGGTTTCCCAATCCGTCGATAAACCGCGATTTTCAAAGTAACGCTTCAACAGCTTGAAAAACGTTTGCCGTTTAAACCCTGGGTCTTTTTCAGATTTGGCAAGATCACCTTCAAAGCCCGCCCAAGAGGTTTCAAAGCGTCGATAAGGGGTAAACCCGTCTACTTCTGCGCCGATGCGATAGCGCGATACCCCGCTGAGGGTCACCATATAACGGCCATCTTCAGTTTCCGAAAATTGGGTCACGCGGCCGGCACATCCAATCGCTTGCATGCGATCCGAGGCTTTTTTTCCGCGGGGCTGTATCATACCAATCAAGCGATGCGGCGTTTTCAAAACATCTTCGATCATCGCAAGATAGCGTGGCTCAAAAATATGCAAAGGCAAACGCGATCGAGGCAGCAAAAGCGCCCCGGGCAGAGGGAATACAGGTATAATATCGGGAAGATCAGAAGTTTTTGTCATAAGCAAACAGTAGCGCCCGATACCGCTCAGGCAAATATCATCGAGCTTAATTTGCGTCGGCCCGCCAAAACGATCGGATCATTTGGCTTTAATGCATCAAATATGGTGAAAAGCTGCGCACGGGCGGCGCCCTCATTCCACTCAGAATCGCGGCGAAACAGCTCTAAAAGCTCGCTCACAGCCGGTTCAGCCTCACCAGCTGCATAGAGCGCCTGCGCAAAATCTAACCGCGCCTGATGATCATCCGGATTTGCCGCAACAGCGGATCGCAAATCCTCAAGTGGGCCGGCATTTTGACCCTGCTTGGCCAACTCAAGCTGGGCAAAGGCGGCTTCCAATTCAGGGCTCTGCGCAATTTCAGCAGGGGCTCCGTTCAACACAGCTTCTGCCTGGTCCAGATCGCCCAAGGCAATATGAGCACGCACCAAACCGCCATAGGCAGCTGGATTATTTGGCTCTTCCTCCAGAACGGCGGCAAAAGTTTGGGCCGCGTCCTCGGCAGAACCATCAGCCAGCATCTCTTCCGCCGCCTCGATCGCATCGGCCAAACCGCCCCCCGGCGCCCCATCGCCAGCCGCCACCACGCGCTCTACAAATGCTTTCACCTCCGAGGCGGGAACCGCGCCTTGGAAACCATCAATCGGCTGGCCTTTCCAAAACGCATAGACCGTCGGAATTGATTGCACCCGCAGCTGCTCAGACACCATCGGATTTTCGTCAACATTGACTTTTGCCATTTTTACCGCGCCATTGGCGGCTTTCACCGCCTCTTCCAATTGTGGACCCAATGTTTTGCAAGGCCCGCACCATGGTGCCCAAAAATCAACAATCACAG
The DNA here is from genome assembly GCA_039640495.1 of Rhodobacteraceae bacterium IMCC1335. Classification (NCBI taxonomy): domain Bacteria; kingdom Pseudomonadati; phylum Pseudomonadota; class Alphaproteobacteria; order Rhodobacterales; family Paracoccaceae; species Rhodobacteraceae bacterium IMCC1335. The sequence goes on along the minus strand of CP046864.1, from coordinate 665,423 downwards.
GAATTGTATTGCTGGCCTCGACGACCGCGGTCATGAACTCGCTTTCGCTAACATCAGCAATCACATCAGCCGCTGCCGGCGCGCTGGGTTGTCCTAATTCAAGCATTTGCTACCTCTTTAATTGTCTTAAACGTTTATATGGCGATTATAGCGCGAAATTCAAAGGTCAAAGCTGGCAAAAACCGGCGCATGATCACTGGGTTGCTGCCATCCGCGCACGTCGCGCAGAATTTTTGACGAATGTGCAAGCGGCGCAATATCTTTGCTGGCCCAGATATGATCCAATCTGCGGCCCTTATCCGCTGCGTTCCAATCCTTGGCGCGATACGACCACCAGCTATATAAAAGCCCCTCCGGGATATCTTGGCGGGTGACATCCACCCAATCACCCGCAGCTTGAGTTTCAGCCAGAGCAGCCACTTCTATCGGCGTGTGGCTGACCACTTTCAGCAATTGCTTATGGCTCCAAACATCATCTTCGCGTGGCGCGATGTTTAAATCCCCCACAAGTATTGATTTTTGCGGCTTGGCAGCGCCGAAATAATCACGCAAATCCGCCAGATAATCCAGTTTCTGGCCAAATTTTTCATTCACAATCCGATCTGCAACATCGCCGCCTGCCGGCACATAGACATTATGAATCGTCACCCCGTTTTCCAAACGCCCAGCAATATGACGGGCATGGCCCAATCCTGCGAAATCTTCCCCAGCAGCTTCTTCCATCGGTCGTTTGGACAAAATTGCAACGCCATTATATCCCTTCTGGCCCCGTGCAACCATGTAAGGATAACCAATTTTGGCAAAAACCTCGGCCGGAATTTTCTCAACCGGCGATTTACATTCTTGCAAACACAGCACATCCGGCGCCTCTTCTTGCAGCAGGCGTGCCACCAGATCAACGCGCAGGCGAACAGAATTAATATTCCAAGTGGCAAGCGTAAAAGACATCACAAGGCTCCTTTCAAATGTGCTAGAAGGCCTCTAGCACAGGGCCTGTTGATGCAACAGCGTTATTCAAAGGAATAGCTGACCACTTCATACTCAATGCCATCAAAATCATGAAAATAAAACCGCGACCCTGGTTCATATTCTGCATGGTCACGGGGTGTAAACCCCGCTTTTTTCGCGCGGGATTCGCAGGCCACAAGATCGCGCACGCAGATTCCAATATGATTCAATCCGCCCAAAAAACCATATGGATCAGACGGTGTTTTCTGCCAATCTGCAGGACAATACAGCGCCAGATACTGAGCGTCTGTTCCAACGTGAACCGTATACCCAGTATTTAGCGCCGGGCCCTGCCAGCGTATCCGCCAGCCAAAAACTGCTTGCATCCAAGCCGCGGTTTTTTCAGGGTCAGAAACCGTAATATTCGTATGCTCTAAACTAATATGTTCCACCTTATACCTCGCGCCATAAAAATACCTGATTCCTCGGATAGCGGTTCAACCATGGTTTAAGACAAATGGTTTTTGAAAGATGCAGGAAATTTCTATCCGCTTTTTGGCAAGGCGCACGGGCATTTCTGCCTCGGCATTGCGCTATTATGAAACGCGCGGCCTGTTAAAGCCGCAGCGCAACCGCGCCGGTCAACGGCGCTATCCCCGCTCGGATATCCGGCGCGTTTCAATTGTAATCATAGCCCAAAAATGTGGTTTCCGTCTGCGCGACATCAAAGAGTTGCTTGCAGCTTTGCCACAAAACCGATCTCCAACCGCCGCTGAATGGGCCTTGGTCTCGCAGGCCATGCGGGCCACATTGAATAAAAAAATCCAGCAAGCCACCAACTTACGGGATCAATTGGAAAGCTGCATTGGCTGCGGTTGCCTTTCGATGAACGCCTGCCATTTGCTCAATGCACAGGATCATCTGGCCAATAAAGGGGCCGGTCCAATGCGGCTTGCAATGCAGGCCGCGCCACTACCGGCATCCGATTCGGGTTAAAACCCACCAAACCGCTCGGCCGAATAGATCAGGCCACCAGCTTATATCCGCCCGCCGCTGTCACCAACAGACAGGCCTGCGATGGATCCACTTCAATCTTTTGCCGCAGACGGTAAATATGCGTTTCCAGCGTATGGGTTGTGACGGCCGCATTATAACCCCACACCTCATGCAATAATTTTTCTCGTGGCACGATCACAGCGCCGGCGCGCAGCAGGAATTTTAATATATTGGTTTCCTTTTCAGTCAGTCTGACTTTTTGGCCATCCGCAGCGGTCAAGATCTTATGGGAGGGTTGGAACGCGTAGGGCCCCAGCGTAAAACTTGCATCCTCTGACAACGCATGTTGGCGCAATTGAGCGCGCAAACGGGCCAAAAGCACAGCCATTTTGAAAGGCTTTGTAATGTAATCATTGGCCCCTGAATCCAAACCAAGGATCGTATCCGCATCACCATCATGGCCGGTTAACATCACGATCGGGCATTTCACATTCTGCTTTCGCATCACCTTGCACAGCTCGCGACCATCCGTATCTGGCAACCCAACATCCAGGATAATCAGATCAAAGCTTTTTTGCGCGATATGCTGCAGCGCCTCTTGCCCGTTTGCAGCCTGCGCCACCATGAATTCCTGCGTGACGAGCAGTTGATCTGAAAGGGCATCTCTCAGGTCATCCTCATCCTCAACCAATAAAACCGAACTCACCTGCGTCATTCAAACCATCCTTCTTCTGGCCCTTTAGACATGGGAAACTTTAAATCTTTATGCAAGACTTCTCTCGGGTTGTTCACGCGGACGTGTGGGATTGTGAGGGTTTTGCCGCCAAATCACCCAAAAATGAAACATTGACCCGCTTCTGCGTTTCCAGCACAACCCAAACGAAGCAATGTAAGGGGTTTGCAGGCGCAAAATGAGGGTCGCGTTAACAATCATAGAACAAATAGCGCGTGCGCGCACTGATTTGCGCATGGGCGTGCCCGTGATCTTAAGCGCAGGGCCTGCGCAAACCTTGCTGGTGCCCATCGAAACGCTGAGCCAAGCACGGCTAGATCAGATGATCGCGTCCAAACATCCCCTGCATATGGTGCTGACCAAGCAGCGCGCAGAAACGCTAAAAATTGCCGCCTATGACGGCGATCTGGCGCGGCTTGCGTTGCCTGCAGATCGCAATTTGGCCTGGCTTCGAAGCCTTGCGAACCCGGTCGATGACCTCAGTGTTCCGTTGAAAGGCCCGTTTCAAACTCTGCGCGGGGGAGAGGTTCAACTGGATCGAATTGCGCTGGCTTTGGTAAAATCGGCGCATCTTTTGCCGGCTGCGCTGATGGCCAGCCTTCCCGGATCAATAAGCGGGCCGGATCTTGCGATGCTGACGCGCTTGAACGCCCAGCAAGCCAAACCGTTTTTAGAGGCGCAAAGCGTGTTATCTTCGGTTGCAGCGGCGCACATCCCTACCGCCCCTGCAGCAAACACCCGCTTGCATGTGTTTCGACCTGATGACGGGGGTGAAGAACATTACGGGCTGGAAATCGGTCTTCTTGACCGTGCGCAACCCGTCTTGGTGCGTTTGCATTCGGCGTGTTTTACCGGCGATGTTCTGGGCAGTTTAAAATGCGATTGCGGCCCCCAATTGCAAGGGGCGCTGCAGCAAATGGGGCAAGAGGGCGCGGGCACTTTGCTCTATCTCAATCAAGAGGGGCGCGGCATCGGCCTGACAAACAAATTGCGCGCCTATGCGTTGCAAGATCAGGGCTTTGATACGGTGGAAGCCAATCACCGCTTGGGGTTTGAAGATGATGAGCGTGATTTTCGCCTCGGCGCTTCAATCCTGCGAAAATTGGGCATTTCGCAAATCCGCTTGCTCACCAATAATCCGGCAAAAGTGGCGATGATGGAGCAACAGGGCATCACCGTCGCAGAGCGCGTGCCCTTAAAGCGGGGCGAAAACCCGTTCAACGCAAGCTATCTGTCGACAAAGGCGCATAAATCGGGGCATCTTTTATGAGGGTGCGGCCAACAGATATGGTGCTCACCAAACGCGGCCTGCGGTTTCAGGGGCACTATTACCCTTGCAGCATTGGGCGCAGCGGCGTCAGCGATCGCAAACGCGAAGGCGATGGGGCAACCCCGTCTGGCCGCCATGAAATCATTGGCCTGCTCTATCGCCCTGATAGGTTGGCACCACCAACCGACTGGGCGCGCCCGATTGGCCCAAGCGATCTTTGGTCGGATGATCCAACCGATCAAGACTATAATATGATGGTGCGGGCGCCCTATTCAGGCGGCCATGAAAAGTTGATGCGGGCGGATCCGCTTTATGATCTGATAATCCTCACCAATTGGAACTGGCCCTATGCTGTAAAAGGCCGCGGTTCAGCGATCTTTTTGCACCAATGGCGGCGTCCGCATTATCCGACCGAAGGCTGTATCGGCCTGTCGCGCGCGAATCTGCGCCGCATCGCCAAAGGCCTTAGATTAGGCACTAAGCTGGTGATTGCGTAGCCGCTGGCACCCGGCTGCCAAAAATAGCTGATCCGACGCGGATATGCGTGGCGCCATGGGCAATGGCCAGTTCAAAATCTGCCGACATACCCATCGACAAGCCTGACAAACCGTTGCGCGCCGCCATATCGGCCAAAAGCTGAAAATGGGGGCCGGCCTCTTCTTCAACCGGCGGAATACACATCAGACCGATAATCGGCAAATCAAGCGCGCGACAATCGGCGATAAACGTATCGCAATCGGCGTTTAAAATCCCCGCTTTTTGCGGCTCTGAACCCGTATTAACCTGAATAAACAGCTTTGGACATTGCCCGAGTTCCTGCGCCAATCGGACCAAGGCGGCTGCCAGTTTTGGTCGATCAAGCGAATGTATCACGTCAAATAGCTGCATCGCTTGGCGGGCTTTATTGCTTTGCAATGGCCCCAAGAGGTGCAGATCTATGCCGGGGAACTCAGCGCGGAAATTCGGCCATTTTTGCGCTGCCTCTTGCACTCTATTCTCGCCAAAACACCGATGCCCCTGCGCCAGCACCGCGCGCACGCGCTCCTCGGGTTGCACTTTTGACACGGCGATCAATTCAGGAGGGGTTTGGATGCCCGCCACGGGCGGCGCAACCGCCTCAACCGCGCGTGTGATCCGTTGTTTAATCTGATCCAGGCTCATGCGCTTTTCTCTTCGCTCGTGGTTCATCCTTAATAGGATAGGGTTTTACGGGTGATTTCAACCTGCAACGCTGTTTTAAAACCTAAAGGCGCGCGCAAGATAGCCCGTATAACATGCCGAGCCAAGCTCAAGAGCCACATGCAATCAAACGGCGCATCGCGGCGTTACACAGGCGCCCTGCCGCGCATCACCCCGGGTAGAACCAGCCCGCACATTCAATTGCACCAAAAACTGAAAAGTAGGGCCTCCATACAAAAAAGAGCAGCCTTTGGGCTGCTCTTTCCATCCAAACCAAGTTGTTTAACTTAGAATGAGAATGCTGCTGAAACTTCTGTTTCGTCTTGGTCGTTGCCTTTGGCAACCAGTGTGATACCGCCCAAGTCATAAGTGATTGTTGTCAGCGTTTCGGCTTCATCACCAAACAACCCGTTGTCACCTGTGTCTTTCGCATAGGCAACAGTCAAAGCACCCATTGTGTATGACACTGAAAGCTCGTTTTCACCTGTCACACCTGATGCAGTAGATCCGTCGGCTTCTGAACGCGCTGTCAAAGACAGACCGCCAAAGGACGTTGAGATGCCTGCATAGTGGCTTTCGGATTCATCTGTACCAGCAGACAATACCGTGTCACCTATTGTATAGGTCACTTCGGCGTCATAATCTTGATCGTCTTGGTCATCTACATCATATGATATACCGATTGCACCCATTGTATAGCCAAGAGAAACGGTGTTTACAGTACCTAATGTTGGGTCCTCTCCGTCGTCATCACTCACTTCAAGACCAAGTGAAATTCCGTTTGCGCTATAACCCAAAGTGGTCAAATAGCGGCCTTCAACATCTTCGTCTACTTCGTAACCTGCTGAGAAGCCATTTCCTGCATAAGCGATTTTCTAATCACCCGCTGCTTCATCAAGACCATTGCCGTTGGCTGTTTCCAAGCCACCGAGGTCATTCGCGTCATAAGTGTATGACAAGCCGTTTGAGCTCATTGAGAACGCGCCCAAAGAGTTGCTTCCGCCGCCGTTGGCTGCGCCTGCGTCGCTTGAGCTTGCAGTGTTTTCGTCAATTGTCATGCTTGCTGAGTAAGAAACACCGCCAGCTTCACCTGAACCAGTTACAACGAAATCGAATGTGTCACTGTAGCCGTAGGCAGCGCCTGCTGTGTTTTGCTCACCAAAGTTGCCATATGACAATTTTGCTGAAGCGCTGTAAGATACGTCCGCTGCTGCATAACCTGCAGTCAACGCAATCGCTGTAGTCGCGAGAAGATGATATATCTTTCACGTCAGAGACTATGCAACAATGCTCATCAATGACCGCATATCTGTATTATCGGTCGCCCAGCTGTTCATATGACAGTACTGCTTGCGTATTCTATGCAGGAGTAAGAGATGTTGTCCTTTATAAAGCGTACGCAGCCTACTAATTCAAAGCATAATCGATTGCGCGAGAAGCTCACACTTAATCAGTTCTGGCGTACATTTATTACAAGCCTTGCCGACAAAGGCATAGGCGTACGTGTACTTGCAGAGCTTGCAGGAGATAGCAGTATAGCCGTCACTCAACGCTATATTGATGTTAATGATACTCAGTTAGCTCAAGCAGTAGAGCTTGTCTAATGCGTAAACTCTCACTGCATGCTTTACGCAAGCAGCTACGCAGCGAATATGCGCACGCACAGTGGCTTATAAAGCAGCGAGCTATGCACAAACAACTTACTGGCTGTGAGCTGCGTATAGCAAAGCTCTGTGTAGAACTTGATGCCACTAATGCGTCTGCACAAACAAAAAAAGAGCAGCCCAAAGGCTGCTCTTTCCATCCAAACTAAGTTGTTTAACTTAGAATGAGAATGCTGCTGAAACTTCTGTTTCGTCTTGGTCGTTGCCTTTGGCAACCAGCGTTACGCCACCCAAGTCATAAGTCAATGTTGTCAGCGTTTCGGCTTCATCACCGAATTTGCCTACATCGCCAGTGTCTTTCGCATAAGCAACGGTCAAAGCGCCCATTGTGTACGACACCGAAATCTCATTTTCGGCAGTAGCATACGGAGTAACACCGTCGGCTTTTTTCTTACCGTCTTGCTCACTACGCAAAGTCAAAGACAGGCCAGCTACTGACGTTGTCAAACCAACATAATGTGACTCTACTTCGTCTGTACCTGCTGACAGAACAGTATCGCCCATTGTATAGGTGATTTTTGCATCGTAGTGGTTACCCACTGGATTGTTAGCAGTGGTTGCTTTGTCATCTGAGTCGTATGAAATTGACATCGCGCCCATTGTATAACCAACAGACACTGTATTTACTGTTGAGCCTGCTCCACTACCGTCTGTGTCGGCTGTTTCCAACCCGACTGTTAAGCCCGCGCCAGTGTAGCCTGCACGCACGTAGTAAGGGTTAGTTGACGCTTGATCGCCCTCATAACTTGCTGACAAACCGTTGGCAGAATATGAAAGTTTATAGTCGCCAGCGCCCTCTTCCAAACCGTTTGAGTTATCAGCAACCAGATCGTCGAAGTCATCATCGCCATAGGCAAAGGTGAATCCGCCAGTAGACATTGACATTGTGCCTACAGTATTTGAATCAGCATCTTCGTCAATTGTCATGCTAGCTGTGTAAGCGATTCCACCAGCTTCGCCGGAACCAGAAACAACTACGTCGAATGTTTCAGACCATGCAAAACCAGCACCCGCTTTACCAGAAGCGCCCGCCCCGGTTTGCGTGTGGTCAGATTTGTTTGCACCTAATTTATTTGCACTACCTGCCTTCCACTCTTCACCAAAATTGCCATAGGCAAGTTTAGCTGAAGCTGAGATTGACATTTCCGCTGCTGCATAACCTGCAGTCAACGCAATCGCTGTAGTCGCGAGAAGAATGTTTTTCATCTTTTTTTTCCTCGAAGTTAAAACTTACATAGCCACGCCAATAGCCGGCGCAGCGTATATATTCCTCATGTCGTGTTTCGGGGGTGTTTTGCAAGCTTTGCCATGCGCAGCGGGCAAGAGCGGCTTCAATATGATGCAGGAATGCCACAGTTTGCCAAACCGGCCCAGCGCTGCATGTCGCGATTCTGCGTGCCTTTGCAAGGAACCACGGCCTGAGGCGCAAAGCCAGTAGATACCCGATCAAGCCCTTGCAAGAAAGCCCAGCGCAGCTCTGGACGCTGCGCGCCGAAACCACTATCACCATAACAACCGAAATGCTTGCAAGGAATTCCAAAAAGATGCGCTATGAGGCGGTTGAAATAGAAGCGAAATGGCAACAAAGCTGGGAAGAGGCCGGCGTCTTTACCGCCACGCGCGATCAAAGCAAACCGAAATATTACGTGCTTGAAATGTTTCCCTATCCTTCGGGGCGGATCCATATGGGACATGTGCGCAATTACACGATGGGCGATGTGATTGCCCGCCATAAAATCAGCACCGGGCATAATGTGTTGCACCCGATGGGCTGGGATGCGTTTGGTATGCCGGCTGAAAACGCGGCGATGGCAATAGGCGGCCATCCTAAAGATTGGACTTACAGCAACATTGCCGATATGCGCGCGCAAATGAAACCGCTTGGCCTGTCGATCGACTGGTCGCGCGAATTTGCCACCTGCGATCCGGAATATTATGGGCAACAACAAGCGCTGTTTCTCGATTTTTTGAAGGAAGATCTTGTTTATCGGAAAAACGCCGTGGTCAATTGGGATCCGGTGGATATGACCGTTTTGGCCAATGAACAGGTGGAAAACGGCCGCGGGTGGCGCTCGGGCGCGTTGGTCGAGCGGCGCGAGCTCACGCAGTGGTTTTTCAAAATATCCGAGCATGCCGAAGACCTTTTGCAAGCGATCGATGGGCTGGATGATTGGCCGGCCAAGGTCAAGCTGATGCAATCCAATTGGATCGGGCAATCGCGGGGGTTGGAATTTGCCTTTGATGTGATTGACGGGCCGACCGATCATGCGCAAATTGCCGTTTACACCACGCGCCCGGATACATTGCTTGGCGCATCTTTTGTCGGGATTTCGGCCGATCACCCGCTGGCCCGGCAGCTCGAGGCCTCAAATCCCCAGATTGCGGCCTTCAACAAGGAATGCCGGCAGATGAGCACTTCCGAAGCCGATATGGAAAAAGCCGATAAAAACGGCCTTGATACGGGGCTGCGCGTGCGCCACCCTCTCAACCCTGACTGGACATTGCCCGTTTGGATCGCGAATTTCATCTTGATGGATTACGGCACCGGAGCGATTTTCGCCTGCCCCGCGCATGATCAACGCGATTTGGATTTCGCCCGCAAATATGACCTGCCCGTAATCGATACATTCTTTGCGCTGGATGACGATAGGCCGGTTACAGATCAGGCCTTTGTGCCCCCCAAATCTGAAAAAGTGAAATGGGCAAATCATTTTGCTGGGCTGGATATAGCCACCGGGCAAGAGGCTGTGGATGCCACGATTGCCTTTGCCGAAGCGCAAGGCTGGGGCAAGGGCGTTACCAATTACCGCCTGCGCGATTGGGGCTTGTCTCGCCAGCGGTATTGGGGCTGCCCGATCCCCGTTGTGCATTGCGATGCCTGCGGCGTGGTGCCCGAGAAGAAAGAAAACCTGCCGGTGATCCTGCCCGATGATGTCAGCTTTGACAAACCCGGAAATCCGCTGGATCGCCACCCAACATGGCGCAATTGTGCCTGCCCCGCCTGCGGAAAACCGGCTTTGCGTGAAACCGACACGATGGATACATTCGTTGACTCGTCTTGGTATTTTGCCCGCTTTACCGCGCCGCATGCCGCGCAGCCCACCACGGCCGAAGATATCGCCTATTGGATGAATGTGGATCAATATATTGGTGGCATTGAACACGCGATTTTGCATTTGCTCTATTCCCGTTTCTTTTCACGGGCAATGCAGCTTACCGGGCATTTGCCAAGCCGCGCAAATGTTGAGCCGTTTAATGCGTTGTTCACGCAAGGCATGGTCACGCATGAAATCTATCAGACCCGTGATGGCAAGGGCCGCCCCGTCTATCATCTGCCCGAAGATGTGCGCGATGGAAAATTGGCAGATGGAACCGCTGTAGAAATTATTCCCTCAGCAAAAATGTCAAAGTCAAAGAAAAACGTGGTGGACCCGGTGCATATTATTTCAGCGTATGGCGCGGATACCGCCCGCTGGTTCGTGCTCTCTGACAGCCCGCCGGAACGCGATGTGGAATGGACCGCCAGCGGCGCAGAGGCCGCGCATCGCCATCTTAGCCGCGTTTGGTCGCTGAGTGAAAAGATCGCGCAAATGGATATGGCAGAGGCCGGAAAGGGCGATGAGGACCTGCTACGCGAGATGCATAAAGCCATCCGCGATGTCACGCTGGGTGTGGAATCATTTGGCTTTAACGCGGCGATTGCAAAGCTATACGGCTTTACCAACACGCTGGCCAAATCACAGGCGGGCGGGCGGGCGCAACGCGAGGCGATGCGGATATTGGCGCAGCTCATGGCGCCCATGACCCCGCATCTGGCAGAGGATATCTGGGCCCGGCAAGGCGGCGACGGCTTGGTTGTAAACGCCGCATGGCCGCAGGCGGATGAGGCCATGCTGGTTGAAACCACGCTCACGCTGCCGATACAGATAAACGGCAAGCGGCGGGCCGAAATAACCGTTGCGAAGGATCTCGCAAAAGACAAGATCGAGGCCCTGGCTTTGGCCGAAGAAGCGGTTCAGCGCGCCTTAAACGGGACTGCTCCAAAGAAAATTATTGTGGTGCCGGGGCGTATTGTGAATGTGGTGGTTTAGCCGCAATATCCTTTACAGCGCAAGCCTTTTGATAGGGCTGGCGCTTGCTGGATGTACGCTCGAGCCGCTCTATAAATCGGGATCAGAAACCGCAGATTTTCTACAAAATATCAAGCTTGATGCGCCCAAAGATCGTGACAGCTACGTGCTCTATAACCGCCTTGCAGAGCGGCTAGATGGCGGGCAAGGAACCCGATATCTACTGAGCATTACGCCGCGCAAAAGCGAAGCCAGAGCGGGCATCGCTGCAGATGGGCGAGCGCAACGCAAGATTGTAACCGGCTTTGCTGATTATAGCATTGTTCAAATAACCGATGGAAAAGAAGTGCAATCGGGCAGCGTAAAAGCGTTTACCGGCTATGCACAAAGCGCCTCTAATGTGGCAATTCTCGCCGCGAGCAATGATGCCTATGACCGGCTGATGATCCAGCTGGCCGATAAAATATTGGATGCCCTGATCTTGATCCAGGCCCAGGTCCAGGCCCAGCCATGAAATTGCCCGCGCGCGATATTGCCACATATTGCGCCAAACCCGACCCCAATCGGGCAGGGGTTTTGATCTATGGCGCCGATGCGATGCGCGTAGCGATGCGCCGGCAAAGCATGATCTTGGCGCTGTTAGGCCCCCACGGCAGCGAAGAAATGCGCCTCACACGCCTCTCTGGCGCAGACTTGCGCAAAGACCCGGCCGCCCTGATTGACGCGGTGAAAGCGCAGGGGTTTTTCCCGGGTCAACGGGGGGTATTTTTGGAAGACGCGGCCGATGGGTTGACCAAAACCATCGCAGCCGCTTTGCAGGATTGGCAGCAAGGCGACGCCCAAATTATCGTGACCGCAGGGCAATTGCGGGCCTCTTCAAACTTAAGAAAAACCTTTGAAACGCATCCCAATACCTATGCGATTGCAATTTATGATGATCCGCCCAGCCAAGCTGAAATAGCCGCTGAATTGCAAAAGGCCGGGCTACAAAATCTGGGGGATATCGGCCTGAAAGCGCTTAGCGCTTTGGCGCGCGAATTAGAGCCAGGCGATTTTCGGCAAACGCTTGAAAAGCTTGCGCTTTACAAACTGCATGATGCAACGCCTCTTGGGCTTGAAGATATCCAAAACTGTGCGCCAAATTCCCAAGAAGCTGCGCTAGATGATATTTTATGGGTGGTCAGCGAGGGGCGCGCAGAGGCGATCGGGCCCTTAATGCAGCGCTTAAAATCACAGGGATTGCAGCCCGTAACCTTATGCATAAGCGCGGTGCGGCATTTCAAAATTCTATTCAGCATCGCCAGCGATCCTGCGGGTGCCAGCGCGGGCATTTCAAAGCTTCGGCCACCTATCTTCGGCCCACGGCGAGACCGCTTTCAACGCAACGCGGCGCGCTGGACCCTGTCTAAATCCAAAATGGCGCTTCAAACTTTAACCGACCTTGATCTGCAATTGCGCTCGGCCAATCAACACGCGCCCGCTTTAGAGCTTGTTGAGCGCAGCCTCATCCGGCTGGCCATGGCAGTCCAAAAATAAAAAGGCCCGCCAAAAGCGAGCCCTTAACACTTATACGATATCGAAAACTTAGCGGGTGCCTGATAATCCCATTTGATCACCAACAGCCACCATATCCGACAGCATTTTAGCGGCATCATCAACAGGGCCGGGCTCGTTTACAAACGCTTCCTGCGCCTTCCCATAGGCAGATTTGGCCTCTTCAACCAAGGCCTCAAAGCCCTCTTGAGTCAGCTCAGCACTAAGCACCGCTTTTTCGGCCAGAACCGACACGCTTTCGCCGATTTCAGCAAAGCCGCCCGTGACAACATATTCCTCGCTACCGGCTGCGGTTTGAACCCGCAAAATACCGGGGCGCAAAGACGTGATCACCGGCGCATGACCCGGCATCGCCATCATATCCCCATCCGAGCCTGGAATCAAAACCGCTTCCACTTGCTGAGACGATAATAGCTTTTCTGGACTTACCAGATCAAATTGCATCGTATTCGCCATAAGAGGCTCCTTTAAGCCGCGCTTGCAGCCAGTTTTTCGGCCTTAGCGATTACTTCATCGATGCCACCAACCATATAAAATGCTGCTTCTGGAAGATGATCATATTCGCCAGCGACAACAGCCTTGAAAGAGGCAATGGTTTCGTCCAAAGGCACCTGAACACCATCAGAGCCCGTAAACACTTTCGCCACGTCAAAGGGCTGCGACAAGAAACGCTCGAGCTTACGCGCCCGGGTCACCGTCAGTTTATCATCTTCGCTCAATTCATCCATGCCCAAAATCGCGATGATATCTTGCAATGATTTATAACGCTGCAGCACCTGCTGCACATCAGTCGCAACGGCGTAATGCTCTTCACCGATGATCATCGGATCAAGCAAGCGTGATGTCGACCCCAGAGGATCCACCGCTGGATAAATACCTTTTTCCGAAATCGCACGATCCAAAACTGTGGTCGCATCCAAATGCGCGAAAGAGGTGGCCGGCGCGGGGTCAGTCAAGTCATCCGCGGGCACATAGACCGCTTGCACTGAGGTGATTGAGCCCGATTTCGTCGAGGCGATGCGCTCTTGCATCGCACCCATATCGGTCGCCAATGTGGGCTGATATCCCACCGCTGACGGGATCCGACCCAAAAGCGCAGACACCTCAGAACCCGCTTGCGTAAAGCGGAAAATATTATCAACGAAGAACAGCACATCAGATCCCGTATCGTCGCGAAACTGCTCGGCCAAAGTCAGACCAGATAAGGCAATCCGCATCCGCGCTCCGGGAGGCTCGTTCATCTGACCATAAACCAACGCGATTTTTGACTCTTCGAGATTGTCGGGCACAATCACGCCCGATTCAATCATCTCATGATACAGGTCGTTGCCTTCACGCGTCCGCTCGCCCACACCGGCAAAAACCGACACACCCGAGTGCACTTTGGCGATGTTATTGATCAATTCCATGATCAAAACGGTTTTGCCAACGCCGGCACCGCCGAACAGACCAATTTTCCCACCTTTTGTATAGGGGGCTAGAAGGTCAATCACTTTGATCCCAGTGACCAAAATTTCGGTTTCTGTAGATTGCTGGTCAAAATCCGGCGCATCGCCATGGATCCCGCGCGTTCCGGTTGATTTCACAGGCCCCTGCTCATCGACCGGATCCCCCGTTACGTTCAAAATCCGGCCCAATGTTCCATTGCCAACGGGCACTTGAATGGTGCCGCCTGTGTCAGTCACTTGCTGTCCACGCACCAATCCTTCGGTCGCATCCATCGCGATCGCCCGCACAGTGTTTTCACCCAAATGCTGCGCAACTTCTAAAACCAGATTTTTACCGTTATTGTCCGTGGTCATCGCGTTCAAGATTGGCGGTAAGTCTTCGCCAAATTGAACGTCGACAACGGCGCCGATCACCTGGGTGATTTTGCCTTTTGAGTTTGCCATAATTTCGTCTCCGGTCTTTAGAGCGCTTCTGCGCCCGAGATAATTTCAATAAGTTCATTGGTGATCACGGCTTGGCGTGACCGGTTAAACTCGATGGTAAGTTTGTCGATCATATCGCCTGCATTGCGCGTGGCGTTATCCATTGCTGACATGCGCGCGCCTTGCTCGGACGCACCATTTTCAAGCAAAGCGGAAAAAATCTGCGTTGCTACGCCGCGCGGAAGAAGGTCGCTTAAAATCGCTTCTTCGCTGGGTTCGTAATCATAAACCGTGCTATCCGCTTCGGCTTCTTCCTCAAACGCGGCTGGAATAACCTGCAGTGCTGTCGGCACTTGCGTCACCACATTTACGAATTTTGAATAGAAGAGCGTTGCAACATCAAACTCTCCGGCATCAAAGCGAATAACCAAATCGCGCGCGATGGCTTGGGCATCGCTATAGCCAACCCGTTTCACCTCGGTCAGATCAACATGGTCAATAAACGCAGCGCCAAATTCACGTTTCAACTGATCACGACCCTTTTTGCCCACTGTCAGGATTTTTACGGTTTTTCCCGCCTCCTGAAGCTTTGCGATATGGGTCCGCGCGCGTTTCGCAATGTTGGAATTGAATCCCCCACACAAGCCCCGCTCTGCGGTCATCACAACCAGCAAATGCACCCGATCTTCGCCCGTACCACGCAACAATTTTGGCGCGCCCTCGCTTTTGCCGACAGACGCTGCCAAACTCGATAAAACACCCATAAATCGCTCGGCATAAGGGCGCGATTGCTCGGCACTTTCCTGCGCCCGTCGCAGCTTTGCAGCTGCGACCATCTGCATGGCTTTGGTGATCTTCCGCGTATTTTTAACGCTGGAGATGCGGTTTTTAAGATCTTTTAGATTTGCCATCTAGCAGATCTCCTACGCGAAATCGGCGGCGAACTCATCAAGAGCAGCTTTGATTCTATCTTGGGCTTCGCCTTTGATCTTTGGATCCTCATCGGTGATGAAGGCCAATAGATCTGCATGCTTGCCGCGCAAATGCGCCAAAAGCCCTTTTTCAAAGCGACTAACATCGCCCACGCTGATCCCATCTAAATAGCCATTAGTTCCCGCGAAAATCACGCAGACAATCTCGGCATTGGTCAAGGGTGCATATTGGGGCTGCTTCATCAGCTCTGTCAGGCGCGCGCCACGGTTCAGCAATTGCTGCGTGGCCACGTCAAGATCCGAGCCAAACTGGGCAAAGGCTGCCATTTCGCGATATTGCGCCAATTCCAGCTTGACTGGGCCGGCGACTGTTTTCATCGCTGAGGTTTGCGCCGAAGATCCAACGCGTGACACCGATAGACCCGTGTTCACCGCGGGGCGGATGCCCTGATAAAACAGTTCGGTTTCCAAAAAGATCTGGCCATCCGTGATCGAAATCACGTTGGTTGGAATAAAGGCTGACACGTCGCCGCCTTGCGTTTCAATTACCGGCAGCGCCGTCAAAGACCCCGCACCATTGTCTTCGTTCAGCTTTGCAGAGCGCTCGAGCAGACGTGAATGCAAATAGAAAACATCGCCCGGATAGGCTTCACGTCCGGGTGGACGGCGCAGCAGCAATGACATTTGGCGATAGGCCACAGCCTGTTTGGACAAATCATCATAAATGATCAGCGCATGGCGGCCATTATCGCGAAAATGCTCGGCCATAGCTGTGGCTGAATAAGGCGCCAAAAATTGCAAAGGTGCCGGGTCCGACGCGGTCGCCGCAACCACGATTGAATAGGCCATCGCACCGGCTTCTTCCAGTTTCTTCACCAATTGGGCAACCGTTGAACGCTTTTGACCCACGGCCACATAGACGCAATACAATTTCTTGCTTTCGTCGTCGCCAGCCGCTTCATTATAGGATTTCTGGTTCAAGATCGTGTCCAGCGCAATCGCCGTTTTACCGGTTTGGCGATCGCCAATGATCAACTCACGCTGGCCGCGGCCAATCGGGATCATCGCGTCAACAGATTTCAGACCCGTGGCCATCGGCTCATGCACCGATTTACGCGGGATAATACCCGGCGCCTTCACATCCGCAACGCCCCGCGTTTTGGTTGCGATCGGCCCTTTGCCATCCAACGGGTTGCCGAGACCGTCAACCACGCGGCCCAAAAGCGCGTCACCAACGGGAACATCCACGATTGATTTGGTGCGCTTGACGGTATCGCCTTCAACAATATCGCGGTCAGATCCGAAAATAACCACGCCCACATTATCGGCTTCTAAGTTTAATGCCATGCCTTGGATGCCGCCGGGAAATTCAACCATTTCGCCCGCTTGCACATTATCAAGACCATGAACCCGTGCGATGCCATCTCCAACAGAGAGCACGCGCCCCACTTCTGCCACTTCGGCCTCTTGACCAAAGTTTTTAATCTGCTCTTTGAGAATTGCAGATATCTCGGCTGCTTGGATACCCATTTATCCGACCTCTTTCATTACGTTCTGAAGGGCGTTAAGTTTGGACCTGATCGACGTATCGATCATCTTAGATCCCACCTTAACAATTAAACCGCCGATAAGATCTTTATCGACAGCAGCATTAATTTTCACATCCTTGCCAATCTGCGCTTTTATCGCGGCAGTCAACTTGTCGGTTTGCGTTTTGGTAAGCGCTTTGGCGGATGTCACATCCGCCGTTTCTTCGCCCTTTTGCTCAGCAATCAGCGCGCGCAACTGGCCAATCAAGGCCGGCACAACAAACAAACGCCGCTTGCTGGCCATCAAAGCCAAGGTGTTTGACAGATCCTCCGACAGCCCCAATTTCGCGGCCACAGCCCCTATCGCCTGACCCTGCGCCCCACGGCTCAACAAGGGCGATTTGAGCATCGCGTTCAAATCCGCGCTCACATCAAGCGCCTCGGATAAAACATCAATGTTTTTTTCAAGCTCAGCGACTTGATCCGCCTCTTGAGCGATTTCGAAAACTGCCAACGCATAACGGGCAGCGATGCTGGACGTAAAAGAAGCTGGTTCGGACACTGTTATCCTTCCACTGTCAGGCCAGATCAGACCTCGCATCACGCGATCATCACTAAGCGTTAGAAGATCTGCGCAAAGCAAATCAATAAAATCGGGGCACGTTTAGCAGAGCCTTCAGCGCCTAGCAACCTCCCTTATTACATTTCCCAAGGTCAAAAAATTCAATAAAAACAAAGTGTTTTTTAAAAACACAAGCTATTGCCTATTTTTAAGCCAAAAAAATCACACCGTGATATCGAAAAACACGATTCCTCAGCCAAACTCAGCAGCCTTCTTTCGCCCGTTCTAAGGCCGGTTTCGGATCAGCGGCACGCAACCCTTCTAGAACGCGCAAGGGTCGGGCGCGCAAGGCGGGGGTTTTCAGCCCCGGCAGTGGCGGCGTGCGCGTTGAAACTTCCAGCATCAATACGCCGCCGGCAAGCCGCGGCAGGCGATTGCCAATACGTTCAAGAAACGGTCCCATTTTTTGCCAACTGCGCCGATTGGAGGGGATCTGAAACAGAGCAGCCGAGGCTTTTTGCGGCAAAAACCCGTGAAGCCGCAACTGTGTTTCCAGCTGGCTGGTGCTGTAAGGCCTGCCAAACCCCATTGGCGTTTTGTCACTGCGCGACCACAATCCGGCCCGGTTGGGCACGATAAAAAGCGCCCGCCCACCCGGCCCCAAAACACGGTAAGCTTCTTGTAACACGGTATTGGCATCCTCGCTGGTTTCTAATCCGTGTAAAACGATCAACCGATCCACATGCCCCGTTTCAAGCGGCCAAAACCGCTCGTCGGTCAGAACCGATACGTTCTGTGACGGGTTGGGCCAAGCCAGCACCCCCTGAGGGCCTGGCATTAAGGCAATCACGCGGCGCGCCTGGGGCAAAAAGGGCCGTAATAAAGGGGTTGCGAACCCAAAGCCGGCAATGGTTTGGCCGCTCAGATCTGGCCAAAACTGCAAAACTTTATTGCGCAATGCGCGCTGCGCGGCGCGGCCAAGCGGCTCACGATAATAAAAGTTTCGAAGATCTTGTACATCAAGATGCATTGCACCGACCTCTCGGATACGCCAAACTTAGATCAGTGTAGCAAGTGAAAGAAGGATTGCCTATGCCATATGAGCTGATAACCATCCCCTGCCGATCGGATAATTACGCGTTCCTTTTGCGCGATCACGCCAGTGGTGAAACGCTTCTGGTTGATGTGCCCGCCGCAGCCCCAATCCTTGCAACCTTGACAGAAAAAGCGTGGTCTCTCACGCATATTCTATTAACGCACCATCACGATGATCATGTTGCGGGCTTGGCAGATGTTTTGGCTGCGCATCCGGCGCAAGTGATCGGAGCCGCCGCGGATCAACATAGATTGCCCAGCTTGAACCGAGCGGTTGTCGCGGGGGATACGCTTGCTATCGGATCGCAAAGGGGGCGCGTGATGGATGTGCCCGGGCACACGGTGGGGCATATCGCGGTTTATTTCGAAGCGGCCAAGTTACTCTTCTCTGCTGACAGTCTGATGGCACTGGGTTGCGGCCGCTTATTTGAAGGGACGGCAGAGCAAATGTGGCAAAGCTTGGATGCGATGCGCAACCTGCCGGCAGACACGCTGGTATGCTCGGGGCATGAATACACGCTGGCCAACGCGAAATTTGCAATCACTATAGAACCGCAAAATACGGATTTGATCAAACGCCATGCAGATACGATCGCGGCCAATCAACAGGGCAAGCCAACGGTTCCTTCGCGTCTATCCCTAGAGCGCGCCACCAATCCATTCTTAAGGCCTGAAAGCCCCGAGATCCGAGAGCGGTTGCAAATGCCCGGCGCCAGCAATGCGAAGGTTTTTGCCGAGATCCGGCGTCTAAAAGATAAGTTTTAGTTATTAAATTCGCTATGAAAACGGGAAAAATGAACAAACTGGCACAGTTTTCGCAAAAAAAGACTTGAAGCCGCAAAAATAACGACCACACTTTAAGATAAAGCAATCATGTTGGGGTCGACCCTCGACGCAACTTAACAGGAGCACCCAACGTGCCTTCATTTTCAACCACGCTCGAACAGGCAATCCACGCAGCTCTTGGCTTAGCAAATAAGCGATCGCATGAATTTGCAACGCTTGAGCATTTGCTCTTGGCGTTGATGGATGAGCAAGACGCAGCGCGGGTGTTGCGCGCCTGCGACGTGGATACAGAAGAGTTGCGTGAAACCTTGGTTGAATTCATCGAGACCGATCTGGCATCTTTGGTGACCGAAGTGGAAGGATCAGAGGCGGTGCCCACTGCTGCATTCCAGCGGGTAATCCAACGCGCTGCGATCCATGTACAATCGTCGGGCCGCACCGAAGTGACCGGCGCAAACGTCTTGGTTGCGATCTTTGCTGAACGCGAATCCAACGCCGCCTATTTTCTGCAAGATCAGGAAATGACGCGCTATGATGCGGTTAATTTCATCGCGCATGGCGTGGCCAAAGACCCCAATTTTGGCGAGGCGCGGCCCGTCTCTGGCTCACCCGAATTCGAAGAGGAAACCAATGCGCCTGAAAACGTAAAAGAAGAAGAAAAGAAAGAATCGGCGCTGGCCAAATATTGCGTTGATTTGAACGCCAAAGCAGGAGAGGGCGATATTGACCCGCTGATTGGCCGCAGCCATGAGGTTGAGCGCTGCGTGCAGGTTCTGTGCCGTCGGCGCAAAAACAACCCGCTTTTGGTCGGCGATCCCGGCGTGGGCAAAACGGCCATCGCCGAAGGCCTGGCCCGCAAAGTGGTTTCCGGGGAAACCCCGCAAGTTTTGGCCAACACCACGATCTTTTCGCTTGATATGGGCGCCTTACTGGCCGGAACCCGCTATCGTGGCGATTTTGAAGAACGCCTCAAAGCGGTGATGAATGAATTGGAAAGCCATCCGGATGCGGTCTTGTTCATTGATGAAATCCACACCGTGATTGGCGCAGGTGCCACCTCGGGTGGCGCTATGGATGCCTCAAACCTGTTGAAGCCCGCGCTGCAAGGTGGAAAATTGCGCACAATGGGTTCGACCACTTACAAAGAATACCGCCAACATTTTGAAAAGGATCGTGCGCTCAGCCGCCGCTTCCAAAAAATTGATGTAAATGAACCCAGTGTCGATGATGCGGTGAAAATTTTACAAGGTATCAAAGGCTATTTTGAAGAGCATCATAGCATCAAATATACCGGTGATGCGATCAAATCAGCGGTTGAGCTGTCAGCGCGCTATATCAATGATCGCAAGCTACCAGACAAAGCCATTGACGTGATTGATGAAGCCGGCGCCGCGCAGCATTTGGTTGCAGAAAGCAAGCGGCGCAAAACCATAGGGATCAAAGAAATCGAAGCGGTGGTGGCGAAAATTGCGCGTATTCCACCCAAAAATGTCAGCAAAGACGATGCTCTGGTGCTGAAAGATCTTGAAACCAGCTTGAAACGGGTGGTCTTCGGGCAGGATCCGGCGATTGACGCGCTGGCCTCAGCAATAAAACTTGCGCGGGCCGGATTGAGAGAGCCGGAAAAACCCATAGGCAGCTATTTATTCGCCGGGCCTACCGGTGTTGGGAAAACAGAAGTTGCCAAACAACTGGCCGATAGCCTTGGCGTCGAGATGCTGCGCTTTGACATGTCCGAATATATGGAAAAACACGCGGTCAGCCGGTTGATCGGCGCGCCTCCGGGTTATGTTGGGTTTGATCAGGGCGGGCAATTGACGGACGGGATTGACCAACATCCACATTGCGTTTTGCTGTTGGATGAGATCGAAAAAGCCCATCCGGACGTATATAATGTGCTGTTGCAAGTGATGGATCACGGCACTCTCACAGACCATAATGGCCGCTCGGTTGATTTTCGCAACGTGATTTTGATTATGACCTCGAATGCCGGTGCGGCTGAACAGGCGAAATCGGCGATCGGATTTAACCGCGACCGCCGCGAAGGCGAAGACACTGCCGCGATTGAACGGCAGTTTACGCCCGAATTTCGCAACCGGTTGGATGCTGTGATAAGCTTTGCACCATTGCCGAAACCCGTCACCATGCAGATTGTTGAAAAGTTTGTTCTGCAACTTGAAGCGCAATTGATGGACCGGCATGTCTCAATCGAAATCACTGAAGCCGCCGCCGAATGGCTTGCAGATAAAGGCTATGATGAAAAGATGGGTGCCCGCCCATTGGCCCGGGTGATCCAAGAGCATATCAAAAAGCCTCTGGCCGAAGAATTGCTCTTTGGAAAGCTGGCCAAGGGCGGCTTGGTGAAGGTTGGCGTGCGCAAAGGCGAATTGCATCTTAAATTGGAAGGGCCGCAAAATCCGCGCCTGACAAATAATAAGCCGCCTTTGCTGACCGCAGATTAAAACAGCGCGCATCTGACCGGCGGGTTCAAAAGCGGCCGGTTATGCTGCCAAAGGCCCAAGGGCTTGGGCTAGCAAACTAGGCCGCGTTCTGTCTCTTTAGCGTTCGGTTAATTTCAGCTCAATGCGCCGGTTTTGGCTGCGGGCCTGTGCGGTGTTTGCCGTATTGACGGGTTGGAATTCAGCAAAGCCATTCGCCGCCAAACGGTCAGCCGGTATATTAAGCTGCGAAATCATGAATTTGACAACGGATAAAGCGCGCGCCTGGCTCAGCTCCCAATTGTCTTTGAATTCTCCCGTGCCGCTCAGCGGTTGGTCATCCGTATGCCCATCAACGCGGATAATCCAATCTATATTCTGCGGAATTTCCGACATAATCTTATTCAATATGCTGCCCACTTTTACGATTTCGCTCTGGCCAAGCTGCGAAAGCTCGGCCGCGCCGGGGGCAAATAACACCTCTGAAGAAAACACAAACCGATCGCCGACAATGCGTACCCCAACTTGATCCGCGAGCAATATGCGCAAGCTTCCAAAAAATTCTGATTTATATTTGGCCAGATCTTCGGCCTGGCTGGCCAAAAGATCGCGCTCGGCCTCTAGTTTAAGCTTTTCCGCCTCGAGCCTTTGTCGCTCGGCCTCTTCCAGTTTTAAACGGCGCCGCTGCTCGGAAGCGGCCCGCGCCAAAGCCGCATTGAGCCGGTTACCAAGGTTTTGCAGCTGCGCCTGACTTTCGATATCTTTCTCTTCGGAAATCTCCAATAAATCACTCACTTTCGCCAATTGCTGCCGCAATGCGGTAACCTGCTGGTTCAACGCGGCAGCTTGGCGCTCTGCCTTCAAAAGCTGCGCGTCGCTTTGTTGCAACTCTTGCGACGTGTCCAGCAAGGTCTGCTGGGCTTGCTGTAGCAAAATTTTCTGCTGTTCGCGCGCATCAAGCTGCGCGGCAAGATCCTGATCGGCTGCGAGTTTCGCCGCCAAGGCAGCCTTTAATTGCGCGGCCACTTTGTTCATATCGGTTTCGGCGGCCAATTTCGCGGCAAGCGCCGCCGCTAGGTTTTCTTCCAAGCTGGCTTTTGCCGTTTCAGCCTGCGCGATTTGAGCGGCCTGCGCGGCGGCTTGATTTGCCGCCTGGCTCGTCGTCGCGTCAAGCTGTTTTGTCGTCTCATCGACCTTCGCTTGCAGAAGCGCGCGCGCATCTTCTGCCTGCGCAACGGCAGCCAAAGCTGCGCTGAGCTGCGCCTGTAAGGCTTTTGCCAACTCAAGCGCGCTGGATTGATTATCTTGGCTTTCCGTTCGACTTTTTTCGCTGTTGGACAGCGCAGTTTGCAAACGTTTGATCGCATCCGCTTGCTGGGCCTGGGTTTGCGATAAAGTGCGTTCTTGTATTTCCAACTGCGCCCTTTGGCGCTGCAAGGCGGCGATTTGATCTTCCAACAATACTTGCCGCGCAAGCGCTGCGGCCAAAGCCACTTCGGTTTGATCCAGCTCTGCAGCGCTATCGGTAACCTTCGATTGCAGGCGCTGAATATCTTGATCGCGATCGGCCAGTTGCAGCTGCGCTGCATTTAACGCCAACACGCTGTCTTGCAGACGCGCCGCAACGAGTTCCTGCGCGGCTCCGGCCGCCGCCAACATGGTAAGCGTTTCTTCCGCTGCGCGGCGCTGTTCTTCCAAAGCCAAGCTCATCGCTGTTAATTCCGCATCGGCATTTTCAAGCTTTTTGCGCAGCGCCTGCGCCGTCGCAGCTTCCAAAAGACGGGCTTCCTCCTCGGCGCTTAAGCGCTGCTGGAGCGCTTGCAGATCCGCAGATTGCTGGTTTAAAAAACTTTTTTGATCGCTATTTTCGGTTTTCAGCGAAGCAATCAAGGCTTCAAGCGCATCGCGCTCTGCCGCTTTGCGGCGCGCTTCTTCCACCGATTTGTCAATTTCTGAGCGCGCCGTTGCAAGGGCCAAATTCAACGCCTCTTGCTGAGACATCAAAAGAGATTTTTCGCCTTCCAAATCGACAATCTGCGCGGTTTTCTCGCTTTGGCTTTTTAAAAGGCCGGCAACCTGCGCCTCAAAAGAGGTAATTTTCGCCTGCGCACTGACCAATTGTTGCTGCGTTGAATCGCGCTGAAAAGTCAGTTGATCGATCAAATTAGCCTGCGCCATCAATTCGGCTTGGGTATCGCTTAACGTAGAGGTCAAGGCGCCCACTTCGCCATTTAAAGCGCTCACTTTTTCTTGCTCAAGGCCAAGCGCTTCTGCAATCGCAGCGATCTCGGCACTTAGCAGGTTAAGTTCATTTTCTTGCCCTGTGATGGTTTCACGCAAAACGAATTGAACAACCATAAAAATGGTTAAAACAAACATCAGCACCAAAAGCAGGCCGGTCATCGCATCCACAAAACCCGGCCAGATTGAGGCTTGAAATCGATGACCAGTTCGGCGGGAAAGTGCCATAATCAGCCCTTATCATCAGAGCTGGTTGATGCGCCGTCACCCGATGGCCGGCTGGCGCTGGCATGCAAAATTGCAGCGCTCAAAGCGTTTATTTCTGCGCGCAACGCCACGGTGCTTTCCTGGCGGCCCGCGGCCATTTCTTCGGTCAGGTGCAAAAGCTGAACATCAATCGAGCGCAAACGCATGCGGCTTTCAGCATCCGCCGCCTCGCTATTTTCAATATTGCGCAAGACTTCAAGCAGCTTTTCTTGGCCGCCCGCCACCCGCAATAACGCCTCATTGCTGGGTGCGTTGGCCTCGATCCGAGCGGTCAACTGGTTCAGGCTTTCCGACAAGCCCCGCAACCCATCATCCACCATGGCCCGCCCCGCATCCGCTTGCGTAAACATCATTTGCATGGCTTCCATATTCTCGTTCATTTGATCCAGCACGGTGCCCAGAATATTTTGTTCATGGCTGGCTTCGCCATCCCCGTCACCGGACGAAAATCCCAAACGCGTGATCGATGAAAGCCATTCCTCCAATTCCCGGTAAAAGCGGTTTTGGCCGTGGCTGGCAAACAGCTCTAAAAGTCCCACCACCAAGGATCCAGCCAATCCCAGCAACGAGGATGCAAAAGCAATTCCCATACCGCCAAGCTGGCTTTCCAGCCCGTTCATCAACCGGCTGAAAACGGCAAAACCCGACTCGCCCGCTTTAGGGGCCAAAGATCGGATGGTATCAACCAAGGCAGGCACCGTGGTTGCCAACCCGTAAAACGTGCCCAAAAGCCCCAGAAAGATCAGTAGATTAACAATATAGCGGGTGATCTCCCGCGCTTCTTCGATCCGCGTTCCAACCGAGTCTAGGATCGAGCGTGTTGAAGAGGCAGCAATTTGCATCCGCGCGCCGCGATCACGCAACAAAGTTGCCAGCGGTGCCAGCAGCTGCGGGGCCTTTGACCCGGAAATACCTTGATTGCGCACAAAGCTTTCGATCCAGCGCACCGATGAGGCCAACTGAAACACCTGCACAAAGCAACTGATCACCCCGATACAAAACACCAAACAGATAAAGCCGTTCAGCCAAAGGTTGGATTGCACCACCGGCATGATGCGCGGCGCGGCAATGACCGCGCCAAAACCGGTTAAGCCAACCACAAGCAACATCAGCATACCTTGGCGTATGGGTCGCGAGAACTGAAGTTTGAGCTCTAGATCAGCTTTATGCATGATGTTTTACCTTGATTGGGAAACAGAGCCTATCCATGGCTGACACCGGGGGAGGCCCCCCGACCCTTTTCGGCAAGCCTTGCACGGACATTTTGTGCAAGCCATTGAAGATCAGCATCCTGGATCGACAACTTCTCCATTTGTTCAACCGTTTTAAACAGATATTCACTATTATCGCCACGCCCACCGCGCGCCGTTGCAATAATGCGAGCTTGCTCCTCCAATGACAAGCCTTGGCAGTATTGATCATTGGTTTGATCGATCACATAGGCCAAAGCCTCAAGCTGCCCGCCCTCTGGCAAATCTAAACGCACGGTTTTTTCGTAATACGCGGATGAGACCAGCTCGCGGTCTCTCAAATAGGCAAGAACTTGTGTTTCATCTTCGGGCGCGATGCGAAAGGCCAAACCATCACAAATCGCCGCGTTGGCAGCGTCTAATGCCAACACCAAACCGGGCATAGCAGGCGTGCCGCGATGATGGATCGACCGCATGCAAAAATTACGGCGATAGCCACTCAACCGCGCCAACCGCTTTTCCACATAGTCAAAGCCCGGGTTCCACAATAACGACCCATAGCCAAAAACCCACATCTGCATTTGTCTGGCCCTTCCAAGTTAGTGTCTGTAAATACTAATTTGCCGCGATCGGAAAGGGGCCAAGAATGCAACGTTTGATTATTCTCGTATTGGGTATCGCGATCCTTTGGTCCGGGTTTTGGTTCTGGGGGGCGGAACGCAACAAGGCCGCTATTGCGGCCCTGGTCGCGGGGGCTGAAAAGAGCGGATGGCAAGTTCAGTTTGACCAGATCAGCCAAATGGGATTTCCAAATCGCTATGATGTCACCTTGCGTAACCCGCAAATCGGCAATGCTGCGGGTACATTCGATTGGCAAGCAGCGTTTTTGCAAATCATGCGCCTGACCTACACCCCGACCCATTGGCTTATTATTTGGCCCGACATGCATGATTTAACGATTGCAGGTCAGCCCGTGCGCCTCAACAGTCAAACTTTGCGCGCCTCGGTAACCCAGAGCGAGGGCGCGCAATGGCGCGCAACGGCAACCGCCGAAAATTTAACCTTTACCGCCAGTTTAGGCTTAAGTTTACCCATTGAAAACGTACAAATTTCGATCGAACAACGCTTGGAGAAAACACGCGTTTACGCTAAGGGAACCACCGCGCAACCGCTCAGCCCCAACGTAGAGATGACGCTAGAGCTTTTCGCCGACCTGCCGGATATGCGCGACAATAAGACCACGCTATCAGCCCAAAATATTATTATAAAAATGAATGGGAAAACGCTTATTTCTGATGGTATGGTCAATTTTTATGGGGACATGCCGCCCCAAGGCTGGCTTGGCATTAAAGTGGCAAACCTAAACAGCGGCTGGGCCGTTCTAACCGCGCTAATGTTGCCCTTAAAAGCCCTTTTGGGCGATCAAGTGGCCGATATTTCTTTAAAATTTGATTTGGGCAGCTGAAACTTTTGGCGCCAAACAGATTTATTTTCTAGCCTAAGATAGAATTTTATTCCTATAGTTTAGCATAAGCTGCGCCGGTCAAGCCGCAGCATCTCAGGCCCATAGGGCCGATTTAATAGGGAGAGTAACATGCCAATCAAGACTGGAAAACTTCTAAGAATCAGCGCCGCAGCTTTGGCTTTGACGAGCGGCGCCGCTGCCGCCGCGCAAAGCGATCTCACCGTTGCCCTGCAACTCGAGCCCCCGCATTTAGACCCCACCAGCGCTGCCGCTGGCGCAATTGACAGCGTGCTTTATTCAAATGTGTTTGAGGGGCTTACCCGCTTTGCCTCTGACGGATCTATCATTCCCGGCCTCGCAAAATCATGGGAGATTTCCGAAGATGGCACCAGCTATACATTTTATTTAAACGCCGGCGTCACCTTTCATGATGGCACCAGCATGGATGCCGAAGACGTCAAATTCTCATTAGATCGGGCGCGCGGGGAAGACAGTGCCAATGCCCAAAAGGCGCTGTTTGCTGGCATTACGGATGTAAGCGTTGTTGATCCGCTGACCGTCAAAGTCAGTTTGGAGGCCGCCAATGGCAGCTTCTTATTCAACATGGCTTGGGGCGATGCGGTGATTGTTGCCCCTGAAACGATCGAAAATATCAAAACGAACCCAGTGGGAACCGGAGCGTTTCAATTCAGCAATTGGGTGCAGGGTGATCGTATTGAGCTGACCCGCAACGCTGATTACTGGGGAACCCCTGCGGCCCTAGAAAGCGCAACGTTTAAATTCATCTCCGATCCCACAGCGGGATTTGCAGCGATGATGGCCGAAGATGTGGATGCGTTCGTGAATTTTCCAGCCCCTGAAAACCTACCGCAATTTGAGGCGGATCCGCGCTTTCAAGTGATTGTCGGCTCCACAGAAGGCGAAACTATTCTTTCTACCAATAACAAAATGCCGCCTTTAGATAATGTAAAAGTGCGCAAAGCCATCGCGCATGCGATTGATCGCCAAGCGATCATTGACGGGGCAATGTTTGGCGTTGGCACTCCGATTGGCACGCATTTCGCGCCGCACCATCCAGACTATCTCGATCTGACGGCAAATTCGGCTTATGATCCTGATTTGGCCAAACAGCTTTTGGCAGAAGCCGGGTTTGAGAATGGCTTTGAAACCACATTGAAACTGCCGCCGCCCTCTTATGCACGCCGCGGCGGCGAAATCATTGCAGCGCAGTTGCGCGCGGTGGGGATTCAAACCCAAATCAGTAATTTGGAATGGGCGCAATGGCTCGAGCAAGTGTTCCGCGGCAAGGATTATGGGCTCACAATCGTCAGCCATACCGAACCGATGGATATCGGAATTTATGCGCGTCCGGATTATTACTTCCAATATGACAATCCGGCCTTTCAAACTTTGATGACCGATCTCAGATCACAAAGCGATCCGGCGACCCGCAGCGCAATGTTGCAAAAAGCCCAAACGATCATTTCCGAAGATTATGTGAATGGATTTTTGTTCGAACTGGCCGTACCAACCGTTGCCAATGCCAAAATCCGCGGTCTATGGGAAAATGCCCCTACGCAAGCCACAGATCTGACAGGGGTCAGCTGGTCGAATTAAACCGGCGCGAAAACAAGGCGCCAAAGGGGGCTTTACGGCCCCCTTTTATTTCGCTGGACCCGCGCATCGCCTGTGCCTAATCTGAGCCAATGATACCCTATATTTTCAAGCGGTTATTATCCTTACTGATCAGCCTATGCCTGGCCTCTATCGTGATTTTTACGGTGGTCGAAGTGGCGCCCGGAGATCCGGCCGCCTTCATGCTTGGAATCAACGCCCAAGACGATACCATTTTGGCGCTGCGCAAAGAGCTGGGATTGGATCAGGGTAAATTTGCGCGTTATCTTGCTTGGATCGGCGGGATGCTGAGCGGTGATTTTGGCCTCTCTTATACCTATCGCAGCCCAATCGCCGATATGGTGGGGGAACGTCTCTGGGTGTCGTTGCCATTGGCGCTTTATGCGCTTGGATTAAGCATTCTCATCGCTTTTCCAACTGGGCTTTATGCAGCAGCGCAGCGCGGCAAACGCGGCGATGCTATGGTCATGGGCGCCACGCAATTGGGGATTGCTATCCCGAATTTTTGGTTTGCGATGATCCTTGTGGTGATTTTTGCAATTAAGCTGCGCTGGTTTTCAGCCGGTGGCTTCGCCGGATGGGATGATGGTCTGTTCAGCGGGTTAAAATCGCTGACCTTGCCGGCGATCGCATTGGCCCTGCCGCAAGCGGCTATCCTGTCGCGCGTGATGCGCAGCGCGTTGATCGAAACCTTAGGCGAAGATTATATTCGAACCGCACGCGCCAAGGGCTTGAGCAAACGCGCCACGCTGTGGCACCACGCCCTGCGCAACGCCTTAATCCCGGTTTTAACGATTATTGGATTGCAATTTTCCTTTCTGATGGCTGGCGCCATTATTATCGAGCAAGTGTTCTTTCTGCCCGGGTTGGGCCGTTTGGTGTTTCAGGCGATCACACAGCGCGATCTGATCGTGGTCGAAAGCGTGGTTATGCTTCTGGTCTTTGCAGTGATCATGGTCAACTTTCTGGTCGATCTGGCCTATGCGGCGGTTGATCCGCGCTTGCGGAGCCAAGCATGAAACTGGGGGGCTCATTTCTCATCGGCCTACTGCTCAGCGCAGCTATTGCCAGCACCGCGCTGCTTTCTTTTATTTGGGTGCCTTATGATGTGACCGTGCTCTCCATCGGCGAAAAACTGCAGGGCGCATCACAAGCCCATTGGTTGGGCACCGATCATTTCGGGCGCGATTTGCTGTCAATGATCATGGTCGGGGCCCGCACCTCACTGGCAGTGGCATTGGTGGCCGTGGGCATTGGCATTGGGCTTGGCGTGCCCCTCGGGCTGGCAGCCAGCGCAAGGCAAGGCGGCTGGCTGGACGAGGTCATCATGCGGAGCAATGATTTGATCTTTGCCTTTCCTTCTTTGGTGATTGCGATATTGATCACCGCGCTTTTTGGCGCAAGCGCGGTGAATGCAATCATCGCGATTGGGATCTTTAATATCCCGGTCTTCGCCCGCGTGACGCGCGGTGGCGCGCTCAGCCTTTGGCAGCGCGAGTTCATTCTGGCCGCACGGGTCTGCGGAAAATCGCCCGGTCGCATCGCGATCGAGCATATTCTGCCCAATTTGAACAATTTGCTGATCGTGCAGGGCACGATCCAATTCAGCCTTGGCATTTTGGCAGAAGCCGGCTTGAGCTATGTGGGTTTGGGCGCCCAACCGCCCACGCCCAGTTGGGGGCGGATGCTGGCAGATGCGCAAACCATGGTCAGCTTCGCCCCGCATCTGGCGCTGGTGCCCGGAAGCGCGATCATCCTTAGCGTGATAGGGCTTAATCTGATGGGTGACGGTTTGCGCGACTTGCTGGATCCAAAACTGCGCGAGGCCTCCCGATGAGCCTTCTTAACGTACAGGATTTGACCCTAACGCTTTACGGGGCCCCAATTTTAAAACAGCTTAATTTCACCTTAGAGCCCGGCGAAATTCTGGCGCTTACAGGTGAAAGCGGCTCGGGAAAATCGATGACTGCGCTTAGCCTGTTGCAATTACTGCCCGATGCCGCAGGGTTGAGCGGAAACATTACCCTGGATGGTACAAACCTGTTGCGCCTCACCGAGCCGCAGCTTTGTGCCCAACGCGGCGGCAGAATGGGGATGGTGTTTCAAGAGCCGATGAGCGCGTTAAACCCCGTACAAACCATTGGAGCGCAAGTCGCTGAGGCGCTTCGACTGGATCCAAAGACAAGTGCGGCAGCGGCCCAAAACCGCGCCGGCGCGATCCTGGGCCGGGTTGGACTGGCGCCCGAACACGTGCCCCCAAGCCGCTATCCGCATGAATTATCAGGTGGTCAAAGGCAGCGCGTGGTGATCGCCCTGGCGATTGCGCGACAGCCAAAATTACTGATCGCGGATGAGCCGACAACCGCGCTTGATGTCACCACGCAAGCGCAGATTCTGGCGCTGCTCAAACGCTTGGTGCGCGAGGATGATATGGGGCTGATCATGATCACTCATGATTTGGCTGTGGTGGCCGATATGGCGGATCGCATCGCAGTGATGCATCGGGGTGAAATTGTGGAACAGGCCGCTACAAGCAAAATTCTAATGGCAAGCACGCATCCTTACACGCAAAAGCTGCTGCAAGCAGCCAGCCATATGGCGCGGCAACCGGGCGCCGAACACAGCCGTAAGCCGTTGCTAGAGGTGGCAAATGTCCAGCGCAGTTATCCGGCCAAGCGGCCATGGCCCTGGATAAAACCGCCCCGCAATATTGCCGTCAAGAATGTGAGCTTTTCGCTTCAGACAGGCGATCGGATGGGGTTGGTGGGGGAATCAGGCTGCGGAAAATCTTCGTTAACGCGGGCAATATTGGGATTAGATCCGGTCGAGAAGGGCACAATCACCCTGAATGGAAAGCCAGTTTGGGGCGCTTCATCCGCCATCAGGCGGGATCTGCAAGTGGTCTTTCAAGACCCCTACGGCTCTTTCAATCCGCGCCATAAAGTGGCCAAGCTTATTCAAGAGGCTTTTCATCTCTATGAGCGTCCACCGCTGCGTGAAGATCAAGAGCAACGCACCTGCGATGTCATGCGTGCGGTTGGCCTAAACCCGGATGATCGTGGCCGCTATATCCACGAATTTTCAGGTGGCCAACGCCAGCGCATCGCAATCGCCCGTGCCTTGATAACACGCCCGAAACTGGTGATTTTTGATGAGGCGGTTTCGGCGCTTGACGTCTCGGTGCGGGCGCAAATTCTTGATCTTATCGCAGATTTGGCCGAGCAATACGGCCTCAGCTATCTGTTTATCAGCCATGATCTTTCGGTTGTGCGCAGCATCACCGATACCTGTATGGTTATGAAGGAGGGAGAGATTGTTGAACAGGGGCCAACCGCCTTTATCCTGAACACCCCCACCCATCCTTACACCCAGCAGCTGCTCAGCGCAGCGCCAAAACTGCCCAAAATCTCGATAGGAGCTTAAGCCATGCCGCTTCCAAACTTGCCCTTTAACCCTGCTTTTTGCTTTATTGATGGCCAGTGGCAACCAAGCAGCACCGCTCAAACGCTCGCATTGATCAACCCTTCAAACGGGCAGGCCTTATCTGCGATTGCCGATGGCAGAGCTGAAGATATCGATTTGGCTGTGGTAGCGGCGCAGCGGGCGGCGCGGGGCGAATGGGGGCGCAGCAGCGCGCTGGAGCGCGGCCGGCTGCTCTCGCGGCTTGGCGCTTTGATCTTAGAACATGTCGAGCTGTTGGCGCAGATTGAAGCATTGGATGTGGGCAAACCGCTTAAGCAAGCGCGCGCGGATGCTGTTGCCATGGCGCGTTATATGGAGTTTTACGGCGGCGCCGCCGATAAGATCCACGGCGAAACCCTACCATATCTTGAGGGGTATACGGTTTATACATTGCGCGAGGCGCATGGCGTGACCGGGCATATCGTGCCTTGGAATTATCCCATGCAAATCATTGGGCGTTCGGTGGGGGCCGCCTTGGCGATGGGCAATTGTTGCGTTCTCAAACCGGCAGAGGAAGCCTGTCTTAGCGCGCTGATGTTCGCCGAATTAGCGCGGCAGGCCGGCCTACCCAGCGGGGTTCTGAACGTGGTGCCGGGGCTGGGCGCGCAAGCTGGCGCCGCGCTTGCGGCGCATGGCGGCATCAATCATCTTAGTTTCACCGGCTCGGTGGCCACCGGGCGGCTGGTACAGGCAGCAGCGGCGCAAAATGTTGTACCGGTGACCTTGGAGCTGGGGGGGAAATCTCCGCAAATCCTGTTTGAAGATGCAGATATCGCTGCAGCGCTGCCCTTTTTGATCAATGCGGGCATTCAAAATGCCGGGCAAACCTGCTCGGCCAGCAGCCGGATTCTTGTACAACGCGGCCTTTATGACGCGATTGTTGAGGCAATGGCCGCCCGCTATCAGGCGCTGGTTGCAAAGCCGGCGATAGAAGATGGCGATTTGGGGCCGCTGATTTCGCAGCGGCAAAAAGCGATTGTCGAAAACTTCCTAAGTCAGGGCCATGACCTAACTTTGGCGGCGACAGGTCAAATTTCAGACTCAGCCCCTGCCGCGGGGGCCTATGTCAAACCGCACCTGTTTTGCGATGTCGCCCCGAGCCATACGCTTGCCCAACAAGAGATTTTCGGACCGGTACAGGTTATCATTCCGTTTGACAGTGACGAGGACGCGCTAGAGATCGCCAATGGCACTGATTATGGATTGGTCGCCAGCCTTTGGACACAAAACGGGGCGCGCCAAATGCGCTTGGCCAAAACGCTTAAATCAGGGCAGGTCTTTATCAATAATTACGGAGCTGGCGGCGGTGTCGAATTGCCCTTTGGAGGCCGCGGCCTGTCCGGCCATGGGCGCGAAAAAGGCTTTGAAGCGCTTTATGGGTTTTCATCTTTAAAAACTGTGGCAAGCTATCACGGATAGTTGAAGAAAAAGGGAGCGGCCAATATGCGACTTGCAGGAAAAACAGCCATCGTAACGGGCGCAGCCTCGGGCTTTGGCTTGGGCATTGCCGAAAAGTTCTTGGCCGAGGGCGCCAAGGTCCTAATGGCCGATATCAATGGCGAAGCCGTGGCCGACCAGGCCTCGCGCTTGGGACAATTGGCGATTCCAATACACGCAGATGTGGCAAGTTCCGCGTCAATTGCGCAGATGCATGATGTGGCGCAGACAGCGCTTGGCGCGGTTGATATCATCGTCAACAATGCGGGCGTTACGCATCTACCCAGCCCGTTGGAAGACATCAGCGAAAAAGATTTTGATCGCGTCTTTGCGGTGAATTGCAAATCTATCTATCTGATTTCGCGCGCGTTCGTTCCAGCACTGAAGACCCGCCGCAGCGGCGTGATTTTGAACATCGCCTCAACCGCCGGTATCTCTCCGCGGCCAAATTTGAATTGGTATAATAGCTCAAAAGGCTGGGTAAACACCGCCACCCGCACGATGGCGGTTGAGCTGGCACCCTTTGGGGTGCGGGTGAATGCGCTGAACCCGGTGGCCGGGGAAACACCGCTTCTTACCTCATTCATGGGCGAAGACACGCCCGAGATGCGCGCAAAGTTCCTTTCTACCATTCCACTTGGGCGGTTTTCGACCGCAGAGGATATGGGCAATGCCGCCTGTTATTTATGCTCGGAGGAAGCCAGCATGGTAACCGGGGTCTGCATGCAGGTAGATGGCGGGCGCTGTATTTAACCATGACACCAGGACCCAAAAACCTGATCACAGATATCGCGGGCATAATGGTGGGCAATGCCGAAGACCAGCGGCTGAAATCCGGCGTCACGGTGCTGCGCGCCGCGCAGCGCTTTACCGCCGCTTATGCGGTGATGGGCGGTGCGCCGGGCACGCGCGAGACGGATCTGCTGGAACCGGATAAATCTTTGCAACAGATTGATGCTTTGGTGCTGTCGGGTGGCTCTGTCTATGGTCTGGATGCGGCCAGCGGTGTGGTCGAGCGTTTGCGCGCCCAGCAGGCGGGGTTTGCGGTTACTGGCACGCAGGTTCCAATTGTTCCAGCAGCGATTCTGTTTGATCTCAACAATGGCGGCGAAAAAGAATGGGCGCTATCGCCCTATCCCGCGTTAGGGCGTCAGGCTTTTGACAATTTGAGCGCGGAATTCCAACTGGGCAGCGTGGGCGCGGGATGCGGTGCCACCACAGGGCGCCTAAAAGGCGGCCTTGGCTCAGCCTCGTTCATTCTGTCAAATGGAATTCATGTGGGCGCAATCATGGCGGTCAACGCCGTCGGCAATGCAACAGGCGAAGATTTACGGCATTTCTGGGCGGGGCCTTTCGAGGCAAATGGTGAATTTGGCGGATTGGGCGGGCCACAAGCCGAGCCACAGGCGCATAATTTTAAGCTGAAGAACCTTGGCCCCTTGGTTGAGGGAGAAAATACCACAATCGGAATAGTCGCCACGGATGCTAGCCTCAGCAAAGCAGCAGCCAAACGCCTTGCCATCAGCGCCCATGATGGTGTGGCGCGCGCGCTCATTCCTTCGCATATGCCCCAAGATGGCGATTTGATCTTTGCAGCGGCAACGGGATCAGCGCAGAGGCAATTGAGTCCAACCGACATGGCCGAGCTGTGTCATGGCGCCAGTCTTTGCGTTGCGCGCGCCATCGCGCGGGCCATATATCATGCTGAAAAAGCGCCCAATGACCGTTTGCCAACATGGCAAGACTGCAATCGTTAATCAGCCTTTTTCGTGGAAAAAATCATAGATCTTCTGCGCTAAAGAGGCCGATACACCCTCAACCGCTTTCAGATCGGCCAAATTGGCACGCCCCACGGCTTTTGCCGATCCAAAATGCGCCAAAAGCGCCCGCTTGCGTGCGCCACCGACACCGGCAATTTCATCCAAAGGCGAGGCCCCAATGGCTTTGCTGCGTTTGGCGCGATGGCTGCCAATGGCAAAGCGATGAGCCTCATCGCGCATGCGTTGAATGAAGTATAAAACCGGATCATTGCGCGGCAAACCAAAGACTGGCTTGCCAATGCGGTAAAACTCTTCCTTACCCAAATTGCGATCAACGCCTTTTGCAACGCCGACCATCGGAATATCTTGCACGCCAAACTCGGCCATGATCTGCGCCACGGCCGAGACTTGCCCCGCACCACCATCAATCACCAGTAAATCAGGCCAATCCCCGCTTTGCCGCGCCGGGTCTTCTTTGACCAAGCGCTTAAACCGCCGCGTCAGCACTTCTTTCATCATCCCAAAATCATCCCCCGGCGTCAGATCATCGCCGCGTATATTGAATTTACGATAATTGTTTTTGGAAAACCCATCCGGGCCTGCAACAATCATCGCCCCAACCGCAGAACTGCCTTGAATATGCGAGTTATCATACACTTCGATCCGTTTTGGCGGGGACTCAAGCTCAAACAGTTCTGCAACACCACGCAACAATTTGGTTTGCATCGCTGTCTCGGCGAGTTTGCGCGCCAAACTTTCTTTTGCATTGCGCAACGCGCCAGAAATCAGCTCTTGCTTTTCACCGCGCTGGGGTACCAAAATTTCCACCCGCCGGCCGCGTTTATCGCTGAGCAGTTCAGTCATCAGATCCATATCGTCAAACCCATGCGAAAGCAGAATCTGCCGCGGCGGCTCTTTGCTGGCATAAAATTGGCCCAAAAACGCCTCTAGAACTTCATCATGGCCCATATCGGCGCTGATGCGCGGGTAAAAATCACGGTTTCCCCAATTTTGATTGGCGCGAATGAAAAACACCTGCACGCAGGCCTGCCCCCCCTCAAGATGCAAGGCGATTATATCGGCTTCGCTGACGCTGCGCGGGTTGATGCCCTGCGTGGTCTGCACCTGCGTTAAGGCGCGAATGCGGTCGCGCAGCGCGGCCGCTCGTTCAAACTCCATTGCCTCAGAGGCCTGCGCCATGCTAGTGGCGAGCGTTTCCTGAATTTGCGTTGATTTGCCCGATAAGAATTTTTGGGCATCCTGCACGGCGGCACCATATTCTTGCTTGGACACGCGCTCCACGCAGGGGCCGCTGCAGCGTTTGATTTGATATTGCAGACAGGGGCGGGTGCGGCTTTCAAACATCGCATCTGAACAGTTTCTCAACAAGAACACCCGTTGTAACTGAGCGAGTGTACGATTGACCGCCCCTGCCCCGGCAAAAGGGCCATAATACGCCCCCTTTTCACTTTTTGCGCCGCGGTGCTTTTTAATTTGGGGAAAATCATGCTCTGTGGTCACAAGGATGTTGGGAAAAGATTTATCATCGCGCAGCAAAACATTATAACGCGGTTTTAACTGCTTGATTAAATTTTGCTCAAGCAGCAATGCTTCGGTCTCGGTCTGCGTGGTTAAAAACATCATCTGCGTTGTTTCAGAGATCATACGCGCAATGCGCGCCGAATGTCCGGTTGGGCGCGCATAACTGGACACGCGTGCCCTAAGGTTGCGTGCTTTGCCCACATAAAGCACGCGCGATTGATCATCGAGCATCCGATAGACGCCCGGCGAGGTTTCCAGCGATTTTATATACTTTTGTATCAGCGCGTAGCCTGTATATGCCATTTTTATCGCCTTCGTCTGGTCTGGCTACCGATCTGGCCATGATTCTGTTTGTCCTGCAATGATCTGGCGTCGGTTTCAAGGAAAAAGCTGTCCACTGATCCTGTGGATAACATTGGGGTTAACTCTGGATTATTGGAAATTTTCCTTTGCTTTTTCGTAACTTCCCCTATTTGCCTAAAAAATAGGCATTTTTCTAAAGCATTGTTATCATTTGATATTTTAATTAAATTACATGCAAATGACTGAAAATAAACCATTTTTGTTAAAACGCTGTCACATTTATGAACCCACGTGTACAACTTTGGCCCCGTGGCTTACTCAACCCCAAGCACATCTGGCGTTTTCCAAGCCAAATGTTGGCCCCCATCTGCGCAAATCAACTGCCCCGTAACCGCGGAAGCATCCAAAAAATACCCCAAAGCGGCGGTGATATCAGACGCATTTGCGCCGCGCCCCAGAACCGTGTGTTTCCGCTGTTCTTGAAAATGATCCGCCGATTGGCGCGCGCCCTGCAAAGTCGGCCCGGGCCCAATCGCATTCACCCGAATATCAGGGGCCAAACCCTGCGCGGCCGTTTGCGTTAAAGCCCAAAGACCCATTTTAGCGATGGAATAGCTGGAAAATTCGGGCGTCAATTTGCGCACGCGTTGGTCCAACATATTGATCACCAAAGCCTGCGCCAAAGGCTCTCCTTGGTCATCCTGAACGGCGCGGGGGGCCTGTCGCGCAAAACATTGCGTTAATACAAATGGTGCCCGTAAATTGCTTTCAATATGGCGATCCCAACTGCGCCGCGTGGCGCTTGCCAGCGTGTCATATTCAAAAATAGAGGCATTATTGATCAGGCAGGTTAAATTGCCCCCAAGGCCGTGTACCGCCCGATCAATCAGAGTTTCAACTTGATCTTCTTGTAGCAAATCGGCCTGTAACGCGATGGATTGCCGGCCTTTGGCGATAATCTCATGCACAAGGCTCTTTGCGGCTATTTCAGAGCTGGCAAAATGCACAGCCACGTCATAGCCACGATCTGCAAGATAGAGCGCCATTGCGCGCCCAAGCCGTTTTCCTGCACCCGTTACCAAAGCCCGCATCATTCAAATCCCTTTGCGTTACATAACCACCAACCAAACATAGACCAGATATGCGGCAGTCAAGAGCGCGCCCACCAAGCGGTTGATCCGCAATCGGTAAACCACAAAGGGGGCAAGGCTCAAAGAGGCAGCCAGCATCACCCAAAGATCAACCGATAAAAGCTGCGGGGAAACCGGAATCGGGCCCACAAAAGCGGTAACGCCCATAATTGCCAACAGGTTAAAAACGTTGGATCCGATCACATTGCCAAGCGCCACATCCGCTTGCCTGCGTATCGCGCTAGCCAAAGTAGTTGCCAATTCAGGCAGCGACGTTCCCAAGGCAACCAAGGTCAACCCGATGGTGGTTTCGCTGATTTGATAGCTGCGGGCAATTTCAGTGGCATTATTCACCAAAAGATTTGCTCCATAGGGCAACCCAAGCAACCCGATGCCGATCAACCCTGTTATTTTCCAAGCCGGCAGCACTACATCTTGCGCGCCGCCGCCCTCAAGGCCGATTTCAGCCGCCTCTGCACGCATTGGCTCCTGCAGCGCATCGCGTAAAGCCAACCCCAGCACGACTGCCAGCGCCGTCAGCAAAATCATCCCGCTGCCATAGGAAAACACCCCAAGCGACGCCAAATAAATAAACAAGAGGCTGCCACCGATCATGAGCGCGTAGTTTTTTCTTAAATCTGTCTGTGCCGCATCAAGCCCAAACATCAATGCAGGCAACCCCAAAACCATCAGAATATTTGCTGTATTTGATCCCACCACATTCCCGATGGCAATTCCTGGCACCCCAGACAGCACCGCTTGAATAGAAATCAAAAGCTCGGGCGCTGATGTTCCAAAAGCCACAATGGTCAATCCAACGATAAATGCCGGAATCCCAAGCCGATCGCTGAGCGCAACGGCGCCTTTAACCAGAAAATCTCCAGACATCACCAAGATGATCAGCGCCAATGCAGAGAGCAGCCAGGTCATCAGGCCTGTCTATTTGGATCCGCAAGAGCAGCCGGATGCGCCCAATCGAAAGCGGCCACACGCATTGCATCTCATCGCTTCTAATTTGCTCTGTCCGGGCAGTTTGATCCGTCCAAACATCGCCAAAACGGCAATCCCAATCAAAAATAGGAAAACGATTTTTACGATCATATCACAAACCAAAGCGGCCAAACGCCGCCCTTTCTTCAAAATACAGATCCGCAGATTGGACAAGCGAGGATGAAAACCTTTGCAAGACGCCTTTTTTCTGCCCGTATGTTCGAAATTTCACGTTTTCGCCAAAACGCTGTTTCATCACCGGCACCAGATGGCCAAGCCCATCCGCTAGGCCGACGGATACAGCTTCTTCACCCACCCAAATTTCACCCGTAAACAAATCTTTATCATCGCTCAATTTAGCGCCACGCTGCTTGGTGACATGCGCGATAAAAACGCCGTGTATCTGCTCAAGTAGTTTTTTCAACCGATCAACATCTTCGGGTTTTTCCGGCTTAAAAGGATCCAATGTCGATTTTGAAGCGCCTGCGGTATAAACGCGCCGTTCAATCCCATAGCGCTGCAAGAGATCATGCGCTCCAAAGCCAGCCGAAATAACGCCGATTGAGCCCAAAATTGAACTGTCATCTACGTAGATTTCATCGGCGGTGACGGCCAACCAATAGCCACCTGAGGCTGCTACATCTTCCACAAAAGCAAACACTGGAAGGCTGTTTTCAGCCGCCAACCGGCGGATCCGCGCACCGATTAAAGACGATTGTACCGGCGAACCGCCGGGCGAGTTGATCACCAGCGCCACCGCATCCGGTTTGCCTTTGCTGAACGCTTTTTCCAAAACAGGCGCCAGCGCCTTATCATTCAACTGGCCGCGTGATCCACCCGAAATCACCCCAGAGAGATGCACCACAGCAACGGATTTTTTGGCTTTCACAAAAGGTAGTTTAAACTTCATACCCTCTATGTAGGGCCCTTGCCGCACGGGCACAAGACGCGCCGCGCAGGAAGGTTGCAAAATCCCTGCAAAGATGGCTTTTTAGCTGCGCACCCGCCAACCCGTTCTAAAAATCCACATAATCGCGGCAAAACACAATAAAATGAAGCCAAAAACTGCTAGCAAGCTGACCATGATGGGCACGTCCGCGGTTCCAAAAAAGCACCACCTAAACGCAGATACCAAATAGACCACGGGATTAAACAAGGAGATCGTCTGCCAAAACGGGGGCAGCATGGAAATCGAATAAAACGTTCCGCCCAAAAACACCAAAGGGGTGATGATCAGCATCGGTACCATTTGCAATTGTTCAAAATTACCCGCCCAGATGCCGACAATAAAGCCCAATAAAGCGAAGGCGATGCTGGTCATCACAAGGAAAAACAGCATGGCCAAAGGATGTATGATCGTCAGGTCAACAAATAATAATGAGGTCAACAGAATAACCAGACCGGTAAAGATCGCCTTGGTGGCCGCAGCGCCAACATATCCCACCACGATTTCCGCAGCGCTGATCGGCGCTGACAGCACCTCATAGATACTGCCAATGAATTTTGGAAAATATATTCCAAAAGCACCATTTGAAATGGCCTGTGTAATCACCGTTAACATGATCAAACCCGGCACAATAAAGCTGCCATAGGCAATACCCTCAACCTGCGAAATCCGGCTGCCCATGGCGGCGCCAAACACGATAAAGTAGAGCGAAGCGGATAAAACCGGCGAGACAAAGCTCTGCAGAATTGTACGAAAAAACCGCTGCATTTCAAATTTATAAATGGCTTTTACCGAGTGAAAATTCATGCCGCCTCGCTGACCAGCTGTAGGAAGATTTCTTCCAAAGATGATTCGCCTGTTTTAAGATCTTTGACTTTGAGCCCCAAGGCCAAAATTTCCGAAAACAGCTTTTCGATCTCCGGTCCAGCCCCCGTCAAATCATATTGGTAAATCAACGACAGACCATCCGCAGCCAAGGTCACACCCAAAGCCAAAAGCGGCGGCGGCAGTATTGGTAATGGGCGCAACAAATCGATCTGCAACTGTTTTTTACCCAGCCGCTGCATCAACGAGTCTTTTGCCTCGACCAGTTGCAACGCACCTTGATCGATAATCCCTATCCTATCTGCGATGGCTTCGGCCTCTTCGATATAGTGCGTGGTAAGAATGATCGTTACGCCGCTGGCGCGCAGCCGCTCAACCAGCGCCCACATATCTTTGCGCAATTCAACATCCACACCGGCTGTCGGTTCATCTAAAAACAACAGGCGCGGTTGGTGGCTCAAGGCCTTGGCAATGCTCAACCGGCGTTTCATCCCCCCCGATAAGGTTCGGATTTGGGCCGTTTTTTTATCAGATAATGACAACGCCTCTAGCAATGAAGACAGATACCCCTCATCTGGTGCTTTACCGAACAAACCACGCGAAAAGCGCAGCGTATTTTCCACCGTTTCAAAAGGCTCCAAGGCCAGTTCTTGCGGCACCAAACCGATCAAACTGCGCGCAGCGCGATATTGCTGCACGATATCATAACCGGCCATTTTTACCGAACCCGCGCTGAACCGCGAGATGCCACAAATTGTTGAGATTAAAGTGGTTTTACCCGCCCCATTCGGCCCAAGAAGCGCCAAAATCTCTGCCTCGTGAACGTTCAAATTTATATTTTTGAGCGCGTGAAACCCGTTCGCGTAAAATTTCGACAGGCCGCTGATTTGCAAAATATCCGACATTCATCTCTTTTCATGTCATCAAGCTACGGCCCGATGCCGGCTTTGGAGTCAGATCTAATCCAGAACGCAGAAATTACAAACACGGCTGTGCAAAATAACCGCCCTAACCTCAACCATTTTGCCCCTGACGGAACAGGCTTAACCAGACGCCCCTTCGCGCACGGTCTCGATCATCAACTTCACATTTTCTGGATCTGCGTCCGGTGTGATCCCATGCCCTAAATTGAAAATATGAGGCCCCTTGCCCAGCGCTTTTACGATTCGCCTCGTGTCATCAATAAGCTCTTGCCCCCCCGTCACCATATGCGAGGATTTCAAATTGCCCTGCACACAGCCATCAACTTGCACATGGCTGGCAGCCCATTCCGGTGTAACCGAATTGTCAATCGCCACGCAATCCGCGCCGGTTGCCTTTGCAAAACCGATATAATTATCACCAGCCTCGCGGGGAAAGGCGATCACCGGCACCTGCGGGTGACGTTGCTTTAGAGCTTGCGTTATGCGGCGCGCCGGCGCCAAAGCATAATGTTTAAAATCATCTCCGCGCAAGGATCCCGCCCAACTGTCAAAAAGCTTCACAACTTCGGCCCCTGCGTCGATCTGGGCACTTAAATACTCGATCGTCGCATTGGTGAGCAGGTCAATTAAGCGTTCAAACAATTCTCGGTCTTGGCGCTTCAGCGCATGTGCAGGCGCCTGATCTGGGGTGCCCCGCCCCGCAATCATATAGGTCGCAACGGTCCAAGGCGCCCCAGCAAATCCAATCAGCGTTGTTTCAGCAGGAAGCTCTTTTGACAGAATTCTCACCGTCTCATAAACCGGATCCAAGGTTTTATGAATTGCCGAAACCGGCTTCAGCGCATCAAATTCAGCGCTTTTGGTTAAGGTGGACAAGCGTGGTCCTTCTCCGGTGACAAACCACAGATCAGCCCCCAAAGCTTGTGGCAGCAGTAAAATATCGGCAAAGAGAATCGCCGCATCAAACCCATAACGGCGAATAGGTTGCAACGTCACCTCTGCGGCTAGCTCACTGTTATAACAAAGTGAGAGGAAATCGCCCGCCTCAGCCCGCGTAGCTCTATACTCAGGAAGATACCGGCCCGCTTGCCGCATCATCCAAATCGGTGGTGTTTCCAACACTTCACCAGCCAATGCACGCAGTATTTTTTTATTCTCAGCCATAAATTATCCTTCTTTCGTGCCTAGCTCACCACTTCCAACATTAATGTCAAGCATCGGTTCTTGTCATGTGTAGTTTACACTATTAAAACGATAATTATGACTCAGCAATACCCCACCCCCGCTTCACCGCTGCGCATAGGCACGAGAGGATCCCCTCTGGCGCTTGCCCAAGCCTACGAAACCAGAACACGCCTCTCTCAGGCGTTTGACATTGCAGAAGAGGCGTTTGAGATCGTTGTGATCAAAACCACGGGTGATAAAGTGCTCGACCGACCACTCAAAGAAATCGGTGGCAAGGGCTTGTTCACGCGTGAAATCGAAGACGACATGCTGTCAGGAAAAATTGACATTGCAGTGCATTCAATGAAGGACATGCCGGTTTTGCAGCCCGCTGGTTTGGTTTTGGAAACCTATTTGCCGCGGGAAGACGTGCGCGATGCCTTTGTATCGCTGCATCATGACGATCTGGCCAGCCTGCCCGCGGGCGCTTTGGTCGGCAGTTCATCATTGCGCCGCAAAGCCCAACTCACCCATCGGCGGCCTGATCTTGAAGTGGTGGAATTTCGCGGCAATGTGCAAACCCGTTTGAAAAAACTTGAAGCCGGCGTGGCAAGCTGTACGTTTTTGGCAATGGCAGGTTTAAACCGCTTGAACCTATCACATCTGGCAAAA
The DNA here is from genome assembly GCA_039640495.1 of Rhodobacteraceae bacterium IMCC1335. Taxonomy (NCBI): domain Bacteria; kingdom Pseudomonadati; phylum Pseudomonadota; class Alphaproteobacteria; order Rhodobacterales; family Paracoccaceae; species Rhodobacteraceae bacterium IMCC1335. Next base: position 621,844 of record CP046864.1, on the reverse strand, counting down.
TCAGCGCTTGACGTCTCTGACATGCTGCCGGCGGTTGCACAGGGGGCGATTGGTATAGAACGGCGCGCGGATGATATGCGGGCCGCTGCGATGTTAGAAGCAATTCATCACGGGCCAACAGGGCAACGTTTGGCCGCCGAGCGGGCATTTCTGGCAGGTTTGGATGGATCTTGCGAAACCCCGATCGCGGGTCTGGCCGAGCTAAAGGATGGACAGGTGCATCTACGCGGCGAAGTCTTGCGCCCAGACGGGTCAGAAACCTTGGATGAGGCGATGAGTGCGCCCATCGAAGATGGTGCTTTGCTTGGGACAGAAATGGCCAATAGGTTGCTAGAGCGGGCCGGCCCCGGTTTTTTTGACTGGCGCCACGCATAATCGGATTTAATTCGCCGCGGGCACCACTTTGCCTGGGTTCATGATATTATTAGGATCAAGGCTGTGTTTAATCGCCCGCATTGCCTGCAAAGCCGCTTTATTTTTACGGCGCCGCATCGACGGTAATTTTGTTAAGCCAATGCCATGTTCGGCCGAAAAGCTGCCCCCCATGCTGAGCGTGACATCTTCAACCGCTTCGATGATATCATCGTGCACGGCTTTGTCGTGGCTTGCGGGCCAAACCGCATAATGCACATTACCATCGCCCAAATGCGAGACCACCAAAGCTTCAGCCTGCGGATCTATCGCTGCCAGACGTGTTTTCATCAGGTCTAAAAACGCCGCAACAGACTCGAGCGGAAGCGCGATATCATTATTAACCAATCTTGGATGGCTGGCCGTTACTTCTGCCGCCTGCTCGCGGCGCTCCCAAAATGCAACGCGCTGGGCTTGATTCTGCGCCACCACCGCATCAAGAATCGCACCCGCTTCAAGATGCGCTGCCAGCAGCGCCTCAAATTGTTGCATCAATTTGGACTGGCCCGCCGCATCCTGCGCTGCCAAATCCGCGCTGGTGCTGGCAAGCTCAATCAAAATATTGGTATCATGAACCTGTGCAAAAGGCTGGCGGGCATTTGGAAACAGCTTTTGGTGCTGCTCCATATAAAACCGTGGCATATATTCAAACGCCTCAACCGCGCCGCCCGTCGCGTGCTGCAGATCATTTAGCAGCGTCAGCGCGGATCCAAGCGATGTAGTAGCGATCATTGCGGTTGCATATACTTTGGGCTTTGCCTGCAATTTCATCACCGCAGCGGTGATAATCCCAAGCGTGCCCTCAGCACCGATCATCAAATGTTTCAAATTATAGCCAGAATTGTCTTTATGCAGCTCTGACATCAGGTTCATAATTTCACCATTGGGCAGCACAACCTCTAGGCCAAGGCACAGATCGCGCGTGTTGCCATAGCGCAAAACGTTTGATCCACCCGCGTTGGTGCTAAGAACCCCTCCAAGCGTTGCTGACCCGCGCGCCCCGAAAGTCAGCGGAAATAAAAGGTCTTCGGCATCTGCTGCGGCGTGAAGGTTCGATAAAATCACACCCGCCTCAACGATTGCCACTTTGGATTTGGGCCGAATTTCACGAATAGCGGCCATCCGCTCTAGCGATAGAACAAGCGCCGCCTCGCCGCAGGTGCCCCCGGCAAGGCCCGTATTCCCCCCCATCGGGACAAGTGGAATCTTCATCCGATTGGCCAGTTTCACCACCTCTGACACCTGCTCTGCGGTTGCTGGGCGAATGATCGCCCGGGGTTGCCATTTATATTGATGAAGCCAATCGCTGCTATAGCGCGCCATATCTGTGCCGGTCAAAACATGGCTTGGCCCAACGATCTGCCCCAAATCAGAAACCAGTTGATCCATCGTCACTGCCTCGCACAGAAAGAAAAGCAATCAAGCCCTTGCCAGGCGCATCTATCGTGTAGCTCCATAAGGCCTAATACCATTTGGCCACCGGCGGCAGACTCATCAAAACCGCATCCGCATCATGGCCGGTTGTCAGGCCAAATTTTGTTCCGCGATCATACACCAAATTATATTCTGCATAAAGCCCGCGATGGCGCAGTTGAGTCTCTTTGTCCTGCGCATCGAAGGCTTGCTGAAGATGTCTTTCAACCAGCGGAATATAGGCGGGCAAAAAGGCCCGACCGATATCTTGGGTCAAAGCGAAATCTGCAGCCCAATCCCCGCTATTGCGATCATCCATAAAGATACCTCCCACGCCGCGCGCCCGTTTGCGATGCGGGATATAAAAATACTCATCCGCCCAAAGCTTCAATTTCGCATAAAGCGCGGGGTCGTGAGGATCCAGATGCGCTTTTTGTGTGGCATGAAAATGCGCAGTGTCTTCGGCATATTCGATACAAGGGTTCAAATCAGATCCACCGCCAAACCACCAGGCATGCGGGGTCCAGAACATCCGTGTGTTCATATGCACCGCCGGGCAATGCGGGTTTTGCAAATGCGCCACCAGCGAAATCCCTGCCGCCCAAAACCGCGGATCCTCTTGCATGCCAGGAATGCCCATGCGCGCCGCCATGGCTTTTTGCGCTTCCGCCCCCAGCTGCCCATATACGGTTGATACATTGACCCCCACTTTTTCAAAAACGCGGCCATTGCGCATCACGCTCATCAACCCCCCGCCTGCATCCGAGCCATCTTCCGAGCTGCGTTTGGTTTCTGTCACATCAAATTGGCCAATCGGTGCCTCCGCAAAAGGCCCCGCCGCATACGCAGATTCAAGCGTTTCAAAGGCCGAGACGATTTGATCACGCAAGCTGCGAAACCAAGCGCTCGCCTGTTGTTTTTCAATCTCTGTAATATCGCCCATGATTTCTTATCCGCTGCTCTTGATGATTTGGTGCACACCATTGCCTGTGAGGCAGGCACCGTCAAGCAAAACACAAGGCATTTTGATCAGCTGCGGAGGTTAATGCGCGGGCACCTCAACGGGATCAATCAAGGTTCTTCCACCATCCACGGTAAGAATTTGGCCCGTCACAAAGCCAGAACTTTCGGAGGCTAAATATTGTACGGTTTCGGCCACATCTGAGGCGGGCGCAATCCGCCCCATCGGTGTGTGGTTTTCAATATCTTTGCGGAAGGATGGTTGTTCTTTTAGAGCCATTTGCAAGCTTGAGGACATCACCGAGCCAAAGGCAACCGCATTCACGCGGATCCGATGCGGCGCCAAGCCAACCGCCATCGAGCGCGTCATCTGATCCAGCGCCGCGGTCGACATGGAGTAAGCCAGCAAATCAGGATGTGCACGGCGCGCCGCGACGGAAGATAAGTTCACAATTGATCCCGCCTGACCCAACTCTTGACCCACGCTTTGCTTAATCATGCGCTTGGCCACCAATTGTGATAGGCGCAGGCTGGTCATAACATTTTGTTCCAGCATTGTTTCAACGGATCTATCATCTTGGCTCAGAACATCAGATGGCATCACCTGGCGCGATGCATTGACCAAAATATCCACTTGGTCAAAACTGTCTAAAGTAGCCGAGAGCAAATTTGCGATGGTCAATTTTTCGCGCAGATCCCCCGCGAAATATTCAACCTGAGCCCCATCTGGCACGGCGGCAACCTCTTTGGACAACCCCGCCTCGTCCATATCAGCGCACATCACATTTGCCCCAAGCGCCGAAAAATGCCGCGCAATAGCGAGGCCGATTCCATGTGCAGCCCCCGTCACAATGGCGGTTTTTCCATCAATTGAAAAAGACATGAGCGCCTCCGATTCTCTACGCATAGTACCGGATTTATCCCTGACGAGCGAGGGGCCGTTCTGCGGTAAGGACTTTAAACCCATTTGCCTGCGCCAGCGTCTGCCACTGCTTAAAACAGGTCGATAAAGTGATTTCGTAAGGCAATGACCGGTTCGCCACCAAGAACAAACGCCCCCGAGGGGTTAAATTGGCCGCAGCAGCGCGAATAAAATCTTGGCCCAGTCTTGGCTCAGCAGCGCGGCCAATATGAAAAGGCGGGTTCATGATCACAGCATCCAGTTTTCGTGGTGCCCGCCACTGCGCCACATCCTGCCATTCTGCCTGCATCCGCGGATCGGGGCAGTTTTTGTTCAGGCAGTCCAAAGCGGCACGATCTGCCTCAACGCAATACAGCGTTTTGAGCGCCGGCGATTGCAATAAATGCCGGCTTAAATACCCCCAGCCTGCCCCAAAATCTGCCACATGTCCTGAAATATCATTAGGCAACGTCTCGGCCAAAAACCGCGAGGCCCGATCAATCGCATCGGCAGAAAATACGCCCGGGCGGGTGACAAACCCCCCTTCGATGGGCTCAAACGCATCCGCCTGCCATTGGGGCAGACCGGTTTCTGGGCGAAACCATACCAGTTTACCATGGGCTTTAGAAACTGAACCCAAAAGGGTTTCATGCCCTTTCAGCGCTTTGATCAGGCTTTCGATGCCTTGGCTCTTGGACCCGTCAACCAGAACCACGCCATCTGGAGCGGCGCGGCTGGCCGCAAACACCAAATGCCGCGCCAAACGCTTTGAACGCGGCACATATACCACGGCCAGATCAACTGGCGCTTCAGGCCGCTCGCGCCATGTATAGCCTGCGGCTTCAAGGGCAGTGATGTGCGGTTTAAATCGGTGCAGGAATTGAAGATCCAACTGCTTCAAAGGGGCCAAATCCAGCGCCTGTTCCGGGTGCAAAGCTAAGCAACGGGCGCGCGCGGGTAAGCACAGGCCACCCTGCCCCAGCGCATGATCTAAACGGGAGTGGAACATAGAAAAAAGCGCCCTGTATTGGAATGTTTAGGCGCCGCCTACTCTTTTTCCATTGTGCATTGCAAGGGGTGTTGGTTTTGGCGCGCCGAATCCATCACTTGGGCAACTTTGGTTTCGGCCACCTCATGGCTGAACACCCCCACAACCGCCAAGCCTTTTTTGTGAACTGTCAACATTATATCGAATGCTTGCGCGTGATTCATGCCAAAGAAGCGCTCAAGCACCAACACCACGAATTCCATCGGCGTATAATCATCATTTAACAGCAAAACTTTATAAAGCGGAGGCCGTTTGGTCTTGCTGCGCGTATCAACCAAAACATTCTGATCTGTGTCATTCTCAGATGAAGCGATCACATCAAGATCAAACCCTATCATATCATCCTCGGACTAAAGCTGCACTGCGTGTGGTTAATATAACGTGTCCTGCTTAAGAGAAAAGGGGTGAGGCTTCTATAAAAAAACAAACCGAGCCCTCCCGTATATGCGCTCTGCTTCAATTTTATCGTACGGATAATTACAAATGAACCGTTTCTCGAACGTCACGCACATTATTTTGAAACCTACCCAACCAGATCCTACGCGCAAAATCCAAATCTTTAAAACCAAGACGGCGCCAACGACCCTAACGGCCTGCACTGCGTTTTTGAAGCTTCCTGATTTTAGCACAACAGGGTAGCGCAAAAGGATAGCCGCGCGGCTCCAGACCCTGCGCAGCCATTCTCTTAAATTTCTATTTTAACCATAGAATTGAAAGCTTTATTCGTAGAGTCTGATGTGTTACACATAAAAAAATATAAAAAGTCAGCCAAAAAATTGGCGGCATGAGGCAGATAAGGACGATCAGAATGGTAAGACGGCATAAAAAGCCGGCTCGTATCGGGCTATGTATTGCAGCAGCGATTTGGATGATGATCATCGTACCGCTCAGCGCCAGCGCCGCCCCTTACGCCGCCATGGTGATCGATGCCCGCACGGGCAAAACCCTACATTCAGAAAATGCCGATACGCGCTTACACCCTGCCTCCCTCACCAAGATGATGACGCTTTATGTGGTTTTTGAGGCCGTTGAGGCTGGCGAGATCTCGCTTGACAAGAAGGTGCGCATTTCGCGCGCAGCTGCCTCCGAGCCGCCCTCAAAACTGGGGCTTCGCGAAGGCCAGCGCGTGGCGTTGCGCCATTTGATACGCGCCGCGGCGATTAAATCTGCCAATGATGCCGCAACCGCGCTTGGTGAAGCGATCGAGGGCTCGGAAGCGGCCTTTGCGCGGCGAATGAACCGAACCGCAAAAGCCTTGGGCATGACCCGCACAACCTTCAAAAACGCCCATGGCCTGACCGAGAAAGGGCATTTGTCAACCGCCAGGGATATGACCATTTTGGGGCGACACTTATTTTACGACTATCCCGACTATTATCATTTATTTTCACGGATCACGCATAAAGCAGCAAATAAAAATGTGCGCAATACTAACCGTAAATTCTTGCGAAATTATAAAGGCGCCGACGGTATTAAAACCGGCTATACGCGCGCTGCCGGTTTTAATCTTGTGGCCTCAGCACAGCAAAATCAAGAACGGGTCATCGTAACCGTTTTTGGTGGAAAATCCACCAAGACGCGCAACGCGCAAGTGGCAAAGCTGATGGATTTGGGCTTTCGCGAAGCGCCAAGTAAAGCGCGGGTTTCAAAGCCCACCAAACCAACCTATGCGCAAGCGGGCCTTATCACGCGCCAGCACATGGCTCCAAAAACCAGCCTGCGCCCCAAAGCGCGGCCCATACTGGGCAACACAGGCGACAACCTTGCCAATCAAAACCTGCAAAAATACGTGCAAAAAGCCTTAGAAGAAGCGCAAAATCAGAGTGATGAAAACCCAGATGTTAAGCTAGCAGTCTTAGAGCCCAAACCGCGCCCAGGCGATACCAGTCAGAGCACACAGGGCGCGGCCGAAATCCGCGAAATTGTCACGCGCATTTCAGCCCAGAGCGGCCAGTCGGATTGGGCAATCAATATTGGCCGGTTCGCAAGCCGGTTCGCCGCTGAAAAGATGCTGCTACGAACCGCGCTCTCGGAAATGGCCACATTGCAGGGCACACAGCGCAAGATAATGATCCAAAAATCCGGTTATGATGCAAATTTTGTGGGTCTAACGCGCGAAGGCGCCGATCTGGCCTGCCGCAAGCTGCAGGCGCGCAACATCAATTGTTTGATGATTGGCCCGAGCTAAAGCGACCCGGTATCCAAGGGCATTTGGGCAGAAGATCCAAAGGCCGCTGCCATCAAACCGCGGGTATACTGAGTTTTGGGTGCCTCAAACACGTCAGAAACCGGGCCATGTTCGACCACGTCGCCCTCTTTCATCACGATCACAGAATGAGACATAGCGCGTACAACGCGCAAATCGTGGCTGATGAATAAATATGCCAGCCCATGGGCTTTTTGCAGATTACGCAACAGATCAACAATTTGCACTTGCACCGTCATATCCAGCGCCGATGTGGGTTCATCCAAAACAACCAGCTTTGGCCGCATCACCATCGCGCGGGCAATCGCAATGCGCTGCCGCTGGCCCCCCGAAAACTCATGCGGGTAGCGATGCTGCATCTCAGGGTCTAGCCCAACCTCCTGCAAAATCTCGTCCACCAGATCCTCTTGCGAGCTGCCGCGTGGCGTGCCATGCACCCCCAACCCTTCTGCAATGATCTGCGCGCAGGTCATTCGCGGCGACAGGGACCCGTATGGATCTTGAAACACGATCTGCATATCCTTGCGCAGCGCGCGCAAATCGCGGGTTTTCAGCGCGCCAATATCGCGCCCGTCAAACACGATCTTTCCCTGGAAAGAAATCAACCGCATGATGGCCATCGCCAAAGTTGATTTCCCCGAGCCACTTTCCCCCACGATGCCAATGGTTTCACCCGCCCGCAGCGTTAAGCTGACATCATTCACCGCCTTCACATGTCCAACGGTGCGCTTCAACAAGCCACGCTGGATGGGAAACCAAATCTTTACATTCTTGGCTTCCACAATCACAGATGCAGATGGATCAAACGGTTGCGGCGCCCCGACCGAATGCGCATTTAGCAATTTTTGCGTATAGGAATGCTGGGGGGCGTTGAATATATCTTTGGTAGGGCCGGTTTCTACGATTTTCCCATCCTGCATCACGCATACGCGATCCGCGATCTGACGCACAATTCCAAGATCATGGGTGATGAACAGCATCCCCATCCCATCCTGTTGCTTTAACAGCATCAATAAATCGAGAATCTGCGCTTGAATAGTAACGTCCAGCGCGGTGGTCGGTTCATCCGCGATTAAAAGCTCAGGTCCATTCGCCAAGGCCATCGCAATCATCACGCGCTGGCGTTGCCCGCCCGATAATTGATGCGGATAGGCACCCAAGCGGGACGCGGGATCGGGCAGGCCAACGCGCTCAAGCAAAGCGATAATCCGCGCCTCTATCTCTGCGCCTGTCAGGCTTTGACGCGGATCCTGATGCAGCTCGATTGACTCGCGCAATTGCTTTTCAATCGTGTGCAATGGATTTAAAGAGGTCATCGGCTCTTGAAAAATAAAGCTGATTTCATTGCCGCGCACTTGCTGCAGCAAATCCCGGCTTGCCCCAACCATTTGCTGGCCATTGTAGCGGATAGAACCCGTGACCTTGGCATTCGCCCCCAGCAACGCCACGCTGCTCATCGCGGTCACAGATTTGCCAGATCCGCTTTCGCCAACCAAAGCCACCACTTCACCGCGGGCCACCTCGAAACTGACCCCGCGCACCGCGTCAACCTGCCGCCCATCCTGCGAAAACGCCACGTTGAGATCTTGGATTTGCAGCACGGCGCTCATTGAAACGTCTTTCTGGGGTCAAACGCATCGCGCACCCCTTCGAAAATAAACACCAGAAGGGCGAGCATAATGGCAAAGGTGAAAAAGGCGGTGAACCCAAGCCAAGGCGCTTGCAGGTTTTGCTTGGCTTGCAACGTCAATTCGCCCAAAGACGGGCTGGAAGAGGGCAGGCCAAAGCCTAAAAAATCTAAACTGGCCAAGGCACCGATGGTCCCGGTCACGATAAAGGGCAGCAGAGTTAAAGTGGCCACCATCGCATTTGGCAACATATGGCGAAACATGATCGTCCAATTGCTGACACCCAGCGCCCGCGCCGCGCGCACATATTCCAAATTGCGCGCCCGCAAAAATTCAGCGCGCACCACGCCCACCAACCCCATCCAACCAAACAATACGGTCAACACCACAAGCAAGGTAAAGCTTCGCCCTAATATGGCAAACATGATGATGATGATGAATAACGAGGGTACGCCGCTCCAAATTTCGATAAAGCGCTGAAACAAAAGATCGGTCAAACCGCCAAAAAACCCCTGCACAGCCCCCGCTAAAATACCAAGCAGGCTGGACACGGTGGTGACGATAATCGTGAACACGATCGACAAGCGAAACCCATAGATCACCCGTGCCAGCACATCGCGCTTGGTGTCATCCGTGCCCAGCCAATTTTGCGCATTCGGGGGCAAAGGCGCCGCACCCGGCCGCTCGACAGACGTATCATAAGAATAAGGGATCAGCGGCCATAAGGCCCAACCCTTTTCAAAACCTGGGGTTTCGGGATCAAGCGCACCGCTTGCAATTTGCGCGATCACCTCTTCTGGCGTGTCAAAGCAAATCTCCAGCCCGCCGCTGCGGATTAAGCATTGCACCACAGGATCACTATAGACCGCTTCGGTTTTGAAATCGCCACCAAAGGCGGTTTCGGGATAAAAATTTGTAATCGGGGTGAAATATTCCCCGCGATATTGCACCAAAATCGGTTTGTCATTGGCGATCACTTCTGCAAATAGCGACAGCCCAAAGATCACGCTAAAGATCCAAAGCGACCAATAAGCGCGCCGGTTGCTTTTGAAATTGCGCCAGCGACGTTGGTTGAGCGGCGATAAACGGCTCATCCTTCGCGCCTTTCGAAATCAATCCGCGGGTCTACAAAAACATACATCAGATCGGATAAAATACCCACGACCAACCCCATCAAGCCAAACACAAATAATGTGCCAAAAATGACCGGGTAATCCCGCGCAACCGCCGCTTCAAACCCCATGCGTCCAAGCCCATCGAGCGAGAATATGGTTTCAATGATCAAAGACCCGCCGAAAAATACCCCAATGAACACCGCCGGAAAGCCCGCAATCACGATCAGCATCGCGTTTCGAAACACATGCCCCCACAGCACCCGGCGATCGCTTAACCCTTTGGCCTTAGCTGTAATCACATATTGCTTTTGGATTTCATCCATAAAACTGTTTTTGGTGAGCAAAGTCAGCGTGGCAAAGGCCGAAATGGTTGACGCAATAATTGGCAAAGTGATGTGCCAGAAATAATCCACGATTTTTTCGCCCAGCGAAAGCTGCTCAAAATAATCCGACGTGAGCCCCCGCAGCGGAAATATTTGTAAAAAAGAGCCCCCAGCAAAGAGCACAAGCAGCAAGATTGCGAATAAAAACCCAGGGATTGCATAGGCGATAATAATCACCCAGCTGGTCCAAGTATCAAAACGCGAGCCATCCAGAACCGCCTTCCTGATCCCCAATGGAATCGAGATCAGATAGGCCAGTAGCGTTGACCACAGCCCCAGCGAAATCGAAACAGGCATTTTTTCCAAGACCAAATCCACCACGCTGATCGACCGAAAATAACTTTCGCCAAAATCAAACCGCAGGTAATTCCACAACATGGTTAAAAACCGCTCTAGGGGCGGCTTATCAAAGCCGAATTCCTTTTCAAGCTCGGCGATAAATTCTGGGGGCAGCCCGCGTGCGCCAACGTAATCGCTGGTTTCACTGGCTTCTGCCACTTCGCTGCTGGTGCCTGAAAAGCTTTCAAACACATCCCCTTGGCCTTCCATATTGGCCAAAACCTGTTCAATCGGCCCACCGGGCACAAATTGCGTCAGCGCAAAATTGATCACCAGGATGCCAAACAAAGTCGGAAGCACCAATAACAGTCGCCGCGCGATATAAGCGCCCATGGATTACGTTACCTCAATACACCGGCCGATTTTAACGCGGCGGCTTTCTCTTCATTATACCACCAATAATCCAAGTACCCCAACGAATATGGCGCGATGATGTCGGGATGCTCATACATATCCCAATAGGCAACCCGATGCGTGGCGTTATACCATTGAGGGATCCAGAACCGGTAGGCCCGAAGCGCGCGGTCAAGCGCTTTGACCGCTGTGCGCAATTCAGCTTTGCTGCTGGCGGCGGTGACATGATCGATCAACGCATCAATGCCAGTCGATGAGATCCCAGCCGAGTTAAACACGGAGACATCCGCCGTTTCAGACCCAAAATACTGCTTTAAGCCTGCCCCGGGCTCTAAACTCATTGAGAATTGATCCGTGATAATATCAAAGTCAAAATTGCGCGTACGATCGGTATATTGTGCCGGATCAATGCGGTTATAAATTGCGTCTACGCCGGCGGCGCGCAGGTTTTCAACAAAAGGCAAAACCACGCGATCAAAGGCCGGGCTGCGTTCGATAAATTCGATCTGTAACGTCTCGCCTGCCGCGTTGCGCCGCAAGCCATCTTCGCCAACGATCCAACCTGCAGCCTCCAGCAAAGCTGAGGCTTTGCGCAGGTTTTTACGATCTGTTGCCCGCGGTCCCGACTTGGGCGCCATTACCGCTTCATCCGTTAAAATACCTTCCGGTAGTTGGTCGGCAAGCGGGGTTAGCAAGGCCAATTCATCGGCACCGGGAGGCCCCGAGGCAGCCATATCAGAATTTTCCCAAAAGGAATTAATCCGCGCATATTGCCCATAAAACAGCGATTCATTCGACCATTCGAAATTGAACAATAGGCTCAGTGCTTCGCGCACTTGTGGGTCGGAAAATTTATCTTTGCGCAGGTTCATCGCAAAACTTTGACCCGTGGCCATACCCCCGTCAGGCAAGGTTTTTTTGATCATATAACCGTCATCTAGAGCAGAAAAATCATAACCGGTCGCCCATGTTTTCGAGGAGTTTTCGATACGCACCGTGTAAGCGCCCGCTTTGAAAGCCTCAAAAGCTGCATTGCCATCTGCAAAATACTCAACGCGGATTTGGTCAAAATTGCTGCGGCCGAGATTGATTGGAAGATCTTTGCCCCAATAATCGGGGTTGCGCGTGTAAATCACGTTGCGGTTTATCTCATAGCGATCGAGCAGATACGGCCCAGAGCCGATCGCGGGCTCCATGCGGCTTTCATCCAGCCTCGCACCCGTGCGCTCAAACCACGCCTGCGACATGACCGGCAACCCCCCCACGGTGGGGATCCGATCGCGCAGCGGCGAGTCGGGCAAGAACGTGTATTGCACCGTCTTGCTGTCGAGCACTTCGACGGTTTGAACAAATTCACCCAGCACGGCGCGAAAGCTCACCAGCCCCTGCTCCAGAAACAAATCATAGGTGAATTTCACATCCTGCGCGGTTACCGCGCTGCCATCGGAAAACCGCGCTTCGGGGCGAATATGAAAACGCACCCAGCTGACATCTTCGGGATATTCAAGGCTTTCAGCCAGCAACCCATAACTCGCCCCAACCTCATCTGCCGTGCCCTCAAGCAAGCTTTCAAATGGCGCAGACGCCAAGGCCGCAGCGCGCCCTTTACGCGAATAAGGATTCATTGAATCAAAGGTGCCGAAGCCCCAAATCGAAATTTCACCACCTTTGGGCGCATCTGGGTTGACATAGGCGAGATGCTCAAAATCTGCTGGATAGTTCAATTCGCCAAAAAAGGAATAGCCATGGGTTTTTGTGCTATGGCTCCCTGCCCAGAGGCTGCTGGCCAAAAAGAGCGTTGCCCATCCCAGGCATAACCCAATCCAAACTCGGCTGTTTTGAACGTTCTGTGATTTAGCTTTTACCACCGTTTTGATTGAATTCCCTACCACGGGCCGCACCTCCATCCTACGCTTTGCATAAACATAGGCTACAACTCAAAATATCCAAGCCACAAAACAACACAAAGTTTTGATGGATAGATTTCATTGCGAACTGATACTTTCAGCCATTCTACAATCCTTCCTACAGGCTTTTTAAATATAAAAACGCTTGTAAAACTGATTCATTATTTTGATCATCGTCTTCCGATAAGAAAAATGTAAGCTCATAATAAGGCTTGAAAAAACTTTTGTTTTCTTTGAAAAAACCTACCTCATTTCTGAAACTAATGGTTAAGCTTCCACCTTTATTACTCTCATTATATGAAAAGCGACTATCTGTTTTTATACTTGCAATAAATTCTGTCTGGTCAATTTCCGCAATGTATCTATCAACAATTTCAGTAATGTCCCAGCTCCAATGACTTTTTCTTACCTCACTTAAATGGTTGGTATTCATTGGGTCGCTAACGAATACACTGTCGTTTAGATAGTTCAGAAACTCTTCGCTAACCGCATTTTTCTCCTCCGCTTTGGATGAAATGGGCAAACAAAAAAGAAAACCTAATAAGCCAACAAACGATATAGTGATTACAATTGATTTTATTGTCTTATTTAATAAGACTGCCATACTTCCTTCCTAAAATTGTCATCCCAATTTTTCGAAAAAACCTGTCGATGTTGGCAACATTTTTTCCAGATGTAACATGATAGAGTATCACATTCGCTCTTTGTTTTCGCGCCCAAACCTCAATACCACGCACAAGGCGAAGCGCAACTTTACCGCCAAGCACATCTGAACGGGCGGATTGATCCACATTGATTGTGTTTACAGTAACCCCTCTCGCACCCTCACCAATGAATTATCCACCAATATACGCATAAGAAAATCCTAAAATTTTATCACCAAGAAATACCTTGAGACCAAGATACGTATCAGGTTGATCAATCGTATTTTGAAAATATTTGTAAAATTTGCTCTTGGAAAAAGGGATCTAAGAAAAAATCCCCTCCTCGTAAACATTACGTGCCAGTGCCCATATCTCTTCCCCAAACGCACTGATAAAACGGTATTTCTGCGCAATATGCGCGCCGTGAAGCCTAAACCCTCACGCCGTTCACAGGCATAGAAGCGATTGCGCTGCGGCCTCCCGCAACGCATCAATGGCTCGTACAGGAATTGATACTTAAACGTTTACTGGGCAGCTTCGGCTAAATATGCGATCACATTGGCACGGTCTTGAACTTTCTTAAGACCCGCAAAGCCCATTTTTGTGCCGGGCGCATATGATTTTGGATTTTCCAGAAACCCGTTGAGGTTTTCGATCGTCCAAACATCCGCCACTTCGATCAAGGCGCCTGAATAACCATATCCATCTGCGGCGGCTACGTCGCGATCCACCACTTGATACAAATGCGGCCCAGTGCCATTGGCACCGTCTTCCAGCTTGTGGCAGGCTTTACATTTGCCAAAGACCTTGGCGCCTTTGCCAGTATCGGCCATCGCCACCAATTCGGCAAAATCAACTTCTTCTTCCTCTTCGGATTCCTCTTCAGCGGTTTCCACTTCGATGTAATAGCCAGCCGCGTGTTCTTCGCCGTGCCCACCCCCCATATGATAGACTTCCTCGGCAACCCAATTGCCAAGCAAAAACACCAACAATGCGCCGCAAAGGCTGCCCACAACTTTGGTAAGTGTCATCGTGTCTAGCATTGCGTGAACTCCATCTGAATATGCCTGAGCGCTTTCTAATCGCTTCCACTCGCGGTATGCAAGGTGTAGAAACCGCGACGAAACGACCAATTTGAAGAAAAGCAGAGAAAAATGACCGGAAAAATCGCATTTCAGGGCGAGTTGGGAGCGTATTCCCATGAAGCCTGCCAAGAGGCGCGCCCCGATATGACACCTTTACCCTGCCGTAGCTTTGAAGATGTGATCGAAGCGGTGCGCAGCCATCAAGCGGATTTGGCTATGTTGCCGGTGGAAAACTCAACCTATGGACGGGTGGCCGATATCCACCGCCTCTTGCCCGATTCGGGGCTGCATATCATTGGCGAAACGCTCACCCGGGTACGGATCAGTTTGATAGCCTTGCCCGGTGTGCCCTTATCCGCGATTACGCAGGCGCTGGCGCATCCGGTCTTACTGCCACAAGCGCGGCGCTTTTTAAGCGACCATGCGATTACGCCGGTCAGCGCGGTTGACAGCGCGGGCGCTGCGGCTGATCTGACGAAGAGCCAAAACCGTGAACGCGGCGTTTTGGCCAGCGCTTTAGCTGCCGAGATCTACGGTTTGAATATTTTAGCAAAAAATATCGAAGATCACGGCCATAACACGACCCGGTTTTTGCATATGGCCCGCACCCCAGATTTCACCCATCGTGGCTCTGGCAAGATGATGACCACGTTTGTCTTTCAAGTGCGCAATATTCCGGCCGCCCTGTATAAAGCGATGGGCGGGTTTGCCACTAATGGCGTGAACATGACCAAATTGGAAAGCTATATGGTGGGGGGCAGTTTTCAAGCCACCCAATTTTACGCCGATATTCAGGGACATCCCGAGGATGAGAGCGTGCAATTGGCCTTAGAAGAATTGGCGTATTTTACCTCAGAACTCAAAATATTGGGGACTTATCCGGCCGATACAGCGCGCTGAGCCTTTTAGCTTCTACTTTTGGAAGCGGGCCATGCGCCTGCTGCTTTAGGGCAGCGCTAAGGCCAAATTGATATAATGCTCACACCCGGCTTGAAAGCGCTTTTGGGTTTTATGCGCTGCCAGTTGGATCGCTTGCAAGCGCATAAACATGCCCAGGTTTAGCGGGCGAAGCGTACAGGAAATGCGCAAAAAGCTATGCGTTTCATCGCCCGCCTCAAGCGCCATATCACACCGAATGAATAATGCGGCCTCCTGCAGCTCAAAGCTCCAATCTTGCGGCGTATCAAAGCGCGGCACGCTGAGCTCAGGATATCGCATTTTACCGCGAAACCAAAATTCCAAAGCCCAGTTGCAAGTTACAGGTTTCTGCAAATCGCCCCGCCGATTCTGCAAAATGCCCTTCGCCTCAGCAAGCGTTTCAAAGCGTTGGAAATCTGTCAGCCTTTGGCTAACGAACTTCAACGAATGGTTCAATCTATGTCGCGCCGTTAAATGCATCGGCCTATGATGATTAAAATCAAGTTAGTCTAAACGATCTGCAAGCCAATGCTGTAAAAGAAAATGCGCAATAGATCCAGCCCGGGCGGGCAGAATATCGGTGCGGATCCCCGCTACGATATCATTCAGCTCAGCCTTGCTGATCCAAAGCGCATCCTGCAATTCATTGGGATCTATGGTGATATCAGTGTTCAGCGCCTCGCCATGGCAGCCAAACATGAGCGAATTTGGGAAGGCCCAGGGCTGTGATGCCAAATAGCTTACCGACCCCACTCGGATGCCCGATTCCTCCAAAACTTCCCGCCGCACCGCCGCTTCGATGGTTTCGCCAGGTTCCACAAACCCCGCCAAAAGCGAATACATCCCCTCGGGCCAATGCGGAGAGCGCCCCAAAAGGACGTTTTGTCCTGAGGTAATCAGCATGATCACAACAGGATCCGTGCGTGGAAAATGGCTCGCCGAACAGCGCGGGCACACCCGCTGCCAGCCCGATTGTGCGCTGTCGCTGGCCGCCCCGCAACGGGCACAAAACCTATGCGATGCGTGCCAATGAAACATCGCCTTTGCAGTTGCGGATAATTCTGCATCGCGCGGCGATAACGAGGTCATATATGAGCGCAGCTCGCAAAATCGAAGCCCTTCTGCCAATTCTGGATGATATTGCTCTGACGGATCGTTAAAGGCGCCCTCTGGCGGAAGGTCCTGATCGTTTGGCGTCCAGCTTGAAATATCAAACGCAAAGATACGCTGCCCTGCCTCTTGACCCAAAAAAATCCAAGGCGCGCCCACCGTTAAAGGCTGCGGCAGGCGCAATCGCACCAGGGGGTTTTCTGCGGCTTTATCAACCAGAATTTTACCCCGCCATAAAAGAATGACCTGATCGCCAGCTTGCGGTTGGCCCTGTGCGCTGCCCCGCAATTCTGCTGCACGATCAAGGGCCGACCCTCCAAATGTCACGGTTTCTGCCAGTTTCATTCTTTGCCCTCTCTTTGCCTAACCGCCCTGATGACATGATGATCAAGGCAGAGCAATCACCCGCGCGGGGAGGTTGCAGTTTTTTTTAAAATCCCCTAAAGGTGCGCCTGAGAGGTTGGCGCGGGCAGGCGCCTCGCCAACCCGGTCAGATCCGGAAGGAAGCAGCCGTAACGAGCCCCGCTTGGGTCGTTGTCCAGCCTCTCACTTTTTTCTCACTCTTCAAAGGCGGCGCGCGCCCAACGCTCTTGCTCGGGCGTTTCAATGGCACAGGGCCGGATAGCGCGCAGATGCGACAGCGCCACATCAGCGGATAGACCCATCCGGCGCATAAGCCGCAAAGCGACCATCCCCGAGCGACCGCAGCCACCGAAGCACTGCACCAAAACCCGCCCCCCTTGGCCAAGTATACGACCTGCCTTTGCCTCAACCGATTGCCATCGCTTGGCATGTTCCGGCTTTGGCGTTTGATAATCTAAAATTGAAAAATGGCAGCACTGGATGCCTTGGGCCTTTAAATCTGCCGGAAAATCTGCGGCGCCCAAAGGTTCCATTTCACAGCGCTCCGTCAGGCTCAGCACCAAATCCGGACGCCAGGCCAGAATCGCCGTAAAATCCTGCGCATAGGGCGAAAACCGCCCCGGAAGCGGGCATAAGGCCAGCGCTGCATCGCCAATCGCAAGGTCAAAAATTGAAAACATGCGCAGGCTTCCCTTTTTCGATCAGCCGCCTCTGCAGCCCCTAGACCTTCGCGTCACAACAGCTTAGCGTAGTAGATAAGAGTATAACCGAGACCCAGCATGAGCGAAACCCCGACCCAAGGCTATCAAGTTCTAGCGCGCAAATATCGGCCAGAAACCTTTACCGATCTTGTTGGCCAAGAGGCGATGGTGCGCACGTTGCGCAACGCCTTTGAGGCGGATCGGATCGCGCAAGCCTTCGTGATGACAGGGATTCGCGGCACCGGCAAAACAACCACCGCGCGGATCATTGCTAAGGGTATGAATTGCATTGGCGCCGATGGCCGCGGCGGGCCCACCACCGAGCCCTGCGGCACATGCGAGCATTGTGTGGCGATTATGGAAGGCCGCCATGTGGATGTGCTGGAAATGGATGCGGCCAGCCGGACCGGCGTTGATGATATTCGAGAAATCATCGAAAGCGTACAGTATCGCGCCGCCAGCGCACGCTATAAGATCTATATCATCGATGAAGTTCATATGCTGTCGACCAATGCGTTCAATGCGCTGCTGAAAACGCTGGAAGAACCCCCGAGCATGTGAAATTTATCTTTGCCACAACCGAAATTCGCAAAGTACCGGTCACGGTGTTGTCGCGCTGCCAGCGGTTTGACCTGCGTCGGATCGAGCCGGATGTGATGATCGCGCTCTTGAAAAAAATTGCCGCAGCCGAGCAGGCAGAAATTGCTGCCGATGCCCTAGCCCTTATCACGCGCGCCGCTGAAGGCTCAGCCCGGGATGCCACATCGCTTCTGGATCAAGCGATCAGCCATGGCGCTGGCGAAACCTCGGCAGAGCAAGTGCGCGCTATGTTGGGGCTGGCAGATCGCGGGCGGGTGATGGATCTTTTCGAAATGATTATGCGCGGTGATGCCGCCTCTGCGCTGAGCGAACTGGGCGGACAATATGCCGATGGTGCCAATCCTCTGGCCGTAATGCGCGATTTGGCTGAGGTTACGCATTGGATTTCGGTTGTGAAAATAACCCCAGATGCCGGAGAGGATCCAACCGTTTCTCCAGAGGAACAGATGCGCGGTTTGAGCTTGGCCAAGGCCTTGCCAATGCGCGCCCTGACCCGCATGTGGCAAATGTTGCTGACCAGTATCGAAGAAGTGTCACAAGCCCCGAACGCCATGATGGCGGCCGAAATGGCGGTGATCCGGCTGACCCATGTGGCAGATCTTCCCAGCCCCGAAGAGTTGGTGCGAAAATTACAAGACATGTCACCCCCTTCCGCAGGGGGCGGTTTAGCCAGCAGTTCAGGCGGCAGTTCGGGCGCTGGCGCGGGCGCCGGCGCGGGGCTGAGCGCAGAAACCGCTTTAACTGGCAGTACGGGCGCGATTACCACCACCTCTGCGGCGCAGTCCGGGCAAAGCCCCAGCGGCAATCAAAATATCTCGCCCCCAAGCGCTGTTCTTGGCGGGGCTGAACAGGCTTTGGCCCTCAATACGCAGCAGATGCTGGCCGCCTATCCCAGTTTCGATCATATTATAGATCTGATACGCGCGCAGCGCGATGTTCGGCTTTTGGTCGAAGTGGAAAATTGCGTACAGCTGGCGCGGTATCAACCGGGGCGGATTGAATTCGTGCCCACCGCTGATGCGCCCGCCGATCTTGCCCAACGGCTGGGTAGCCGGCTTCAATTATGGACGGGCCAGCGCTGGGCGGTGAGCTTGGTGAATGATGGCGGTGCCCAGACCATTGCGCGCATGCGCCGCAGCGCAGAAGAGGCCCTGAAGACAAAAGCCTTGGCGCATCCGCTTGTAAAAGCCGTGTTTGACAGCTTTCCAAAGGCGCAAATCATCGAAATCCGCACCCCTGAAGATTTGGTAGCTGAGGCGGAGACCGACGCGCTGCAGCCCGTCGAAGACGAATGGGATCCATTCGAAGAATAAGGCGAGTTGTCGTCTATTACAAAGTTTTAGATCCGTCCTGATAGGCTGAAAAAGGCGTTTGAGACGTCACCCAAGACGCTGCTCTAACACATGGCGCATGATCTTGCCGGTGGTGCTGCGGGGAAACTCGGATTCGGCGATAAAATGAAAGGCTTTCGGCAGCTTGTAGCGCGCAAGCCCTGTACATAGATGCGCCAGAATATCTGCCTCGCTCAAACTAGCATCTTTGCGGGCAATAAAAGCAATGGGAACTTCCCCCCAATGGCGGTGTTTCTGACGCACAACCGCGGCCTCTAAAACCCGCGGATCTGCTAGAATAAGCCGCTCGATTTCGGCCGGGTAAATATTTTCTCCGCCCGATTTGATCAGATATTTGCGACGATCGACAAAGCGCAATCCCCCCTCTGGGCTGCGCTTGAACATATCCCCCATATGAAACCAACCATTTCGGAAATCCTCTGCATTGGCTTTGGGGTTATTCCAATAGCCGCTGAACAATGCCGGGCTGCGGATCGCCAATTCTCCGGCCTCTCCTTCGGGCACCTCTTGATCTTGCGCATCAACCAATTTGATTTGGCAGAGCGCGCTTTGTTTTTTGTCCAAGCTGGTCGCAATGTCACCGATCCCAATATGGCCTGCAGATGCGGGGGCAAAGCCGGTTTCGGTGGCGCCGAATGTGTTTAAATAAGGCGCCTGAAAAAGCATTGTGACTTCGGCAATTTGATCCAGCGGCACCAAATCCGCCATAACGCCAACCCATTTCACAGATTTCACCCGCGACTCTTTGGCCCGCATCGCCGCAAGAAGCGGCGCAATCATTCCGGGCATCAAAGTCAATCGCCCCAAGTTTTCGGTGGCGATCAAATCTGCAAGATGATCCGGTTGAAACCCATCCACCACAATAACGGTTCCCCCAAGTATTAAGGTTTTAAACACCGTATCCGTTGAGACCATGTGGAACAAAGGCGCCCAAGCAATAAACGCATCCTCGGGATCTGCTGGCATATCCAGCATTTGCGTCGCGGCCCGCGCGATTTCCGCCCGATGGCTGATCAAAGCGCCTTTTGGCAGGCCGGTGGTGCCGCTTGTATAAAGAATGACGACGCCGTCTTCGGGCGTGGCACATTCCGGCACAGCGCTGCTGGAATAGCCCATCAAGGCTTTAACCCAAACATCATCGATCATTTGAACCGGCGCGATATCGGCCAAGCTTTCTGCCTGCGCCTGATTGCGCGGCGAGGCCAGCAAAAGTCGTGGTTCAACCAAGCTCAGGCAATGGCGCAGCTCGCCAAGCGTCAAACGCCAATTCTGACAGGCCACGATGGCGCCAATTTTAGCAGCGGCCAGAAACACTTCGATATATTCAATCCGGTTTTCTGATAAAATCGCGATACGGTCTCCGCGTGCGATGCCGCGCGCTGTGAAATAATGCGCCATGCGATTGCTGCGTTGATCAAGCTGGCGATAGCTATAGCCAGTGACGGCATCCTTCACAGCCAGATGATCCGGACGCAAGCGGGTTTGCACCTCAATCAAGGCGCTCAATGTCAGACCTGCCGCCTGAGCGGCCAGATTGGGATCAATCCCCGTCAATATTGCCTCTTGGCCCTGCATATCCCTCTTCTTCCTGGGCGGTTGCGCTCACCCATAGGCTAACGTTAAATCCTGCAAGAGTGGTTTGTAAATCACCTGCAGCGCAGATTGGCGATGAGCGGGGCTAGCGGCCCCGTCAAAACGCTTGTTTTTGGGCGTGACACTGCGTAGGAAAGAGCATCGAAGTCAAAGGGGAAAGAACATGTTCAAAGGCTTAGGCGGCATGGGCGATATGGCCAAAATGATGAAGGCTGCAACCGAAATGCAAGGCAAAATGGCCCAAATGCAAGAGGATATGCACAACATTATCGTTACCGGTGAAGCCGGCGCAGGCTTGGTAAAAGCCAGCTGCACGGCAAAGGGCGATTTGACCGGTTTGGATATCGATAAATCTATATTTTCGGGTGATGATAAAGAAGTTGTTGAAGATCTGATTCTGGCGGCGATCAAAGATGCCCAGCAAAAAGCGGCTCAGCGCGCCAAAGATGAAATGGGCAAAATGACAGAAGGCCTTGGCTTGCCCCCTGGGATGAACCTGCCGTTTTAAAAGGGCGCCATAGATTTTCAGACCATATCAAAAAACGGGTAAGCGCTTGCGATGAGCAAAACCAAAGATATTGATGCTTTGATAGAGCTCATGGCGAAACTGCCCGGCTTGGGCCCGCGCTCTGCCCGCCGCGCCGTGTTGCATTTGATCCGCAAGCGCGCCTTATTGCTGAGCCCGCTTGCCGACTTGATGCAAACGGTTGCGGTAACCGCGCAGGAATGTCTGAACTGCGGCAATATTGGGACCGAAGATATTTGCGATATTTGTCGCAACGAGCGGCGCGCCACGGGGGAACTTTGCGTGGTGGAGGATGTCGCCGATCTCTGGGCGATGGAGCGGGCGCAGGTTTTCAAAGGCCGCTACCACGTTTTAGGCGGATGCCTCTCGGCGCTGGATGCGATCGGGCCCGATGAATTGCGCATCCCTAAACTTATTGATCGCGTTAGCAGTGAAAATATCACCGAAGTGATCTTGGCGCTGAACGCCACCATCGAGGGGCAAACCACAGCGCATTATCTGGCAGATCAATTGGAAAGCCGCACCAAAGTCACCACGTTGGCGCAAGGCGTGCCCATAGGCGGTGAGTTGGATTATTTAGATGACGGCACCATCACGGCCGCCTTAAAGGCGCGCAAAGCAGTCTGATTCAAAAGCGTCGCAGCGGCATCCGGCGGCTTGGGCCGAATGCGCGCAGAGAAAAGCAATCAATCGTCCAGTTCAGGCTGATCGCCCTCGGGCAAATTGAAAAAGCTATCCGCATCCAAAAAGTCATCTTCTGGCGTGTCAACAGGCTCATCTTCGCGCAGCGAAAAGGATTCCAACCCTCCAATCGCAGCCGGGATTTTCGGTTCTGCCGGCATTGACAAAGATTGCTCAGTGCTCACCAATTTGCGACGCTCATCATCGTCCATAACGGGACCATCGGCGGCTTTTTTCGCAGCGGCTTTTTGAACAATCGCATCGAGTTCAGATTGTTTGCACAGGCCCAGCGCAACCGGATCAATCGGCTGGATGTTCGAGATATTCCAATGCGTACGTTCGCGGATGGCTTGAATCGTAGGTTTGGTTGTGCCCACCAGCTTGCCAATTTGCCCATCGGTTAATTCGGGGTGAAATTTCACCAGCCACAGAATTGACGCCGGTCTGTCCTGGCGTTTGGAGAGCGGCGTATAGCGTGGGCCGCGGCGTTTTTCTTCCCCCTGCGCGGCGGCGTTGAATTTCAGCTTCAACTTATGCAAAGGATCAGCCTCGGCCGCCGTAATCTCGGATTGCTCAAGCTGATTATTCGCAACCGGATCAAATCCTTTCACCCCAGTGGCCACATCACCATCTGCAATGCCTTGCACTTCGAGTTCGTGCATTTGAACAAAATCTGCGATCTGCTTGAACGTCAGCGTGGTATTATCGACCAGCCAAACCGCGGTCGCACGGGCCATAATTGGTTTTGACATAGGGTTACTCCTTGCTACATCTGGCGTCACGTAAACCTCTCCCGGTGCCTGAAAGTCAGGCTGCCTTGCATAAGGCGGGCTTCCGGTGTCGGGGAACTTGCTTATGCTATATATAAGGCATATCGAAAAGAAAAGAGGCCATGCAGAAGTTTATACAGATCCTATGTGTTGGGCTTTGGGTCTTTGCGGGCCATAGCGCAAAAGCGCAGACGTTTGATTATTACGTGTTATCGCTCAGCTGGTCGCCCAGTTGGTGCCAGTTAACCGGACTCAAGCGCGGTGCTGAACAATGCGATGCCACGCGTGACCTTAGGTGGATTTTGCACGGGCTCTGGCCACAATATGAGAATGGCTGGCCAAAATTTTGTAAAACGACGCAGCCCGCGCCAACGCCGAAAGAGCTTAAAACCATGCGCCCTATCATGGGCAGCGAGGGCTTGGCGTTGCATGCTTGGCGCAAGCATGGCACCTGCGCGGGCCTTTCTCCGGATGATTATTTTCTGGCCTCGCGCGCCGCGTTTGAGGCAATTCGAAAACCAGACCCGCTGGCCCTGCCGCTTTCCGAGCAGCGCTTTGCACCGGCCAGTCTGAAAGACAGCGTTTTGCGCGATAATCCCCAATTGCAACCCAAAAACTTGCTGGTGACCTGTCGAAAAGGGTTATTGCATGAGCTACGGATCTGTTTGGATAAAACACTATCCCCGCGCCACTGTGGACGGGATGTTTTGAACGGCTGCTCAGAGTCTTTTATCAGCGCGCCAACGCCGCCCTAGCCAAACGCGGCGCGGCGCAGCAAAACCAAGCCCATCACAAGCAAAACCAGCAGCGTAACCCGCCGAAACAGAGTTTGATCGATGCGCGTTTGAATCTGCACCCCAAGCCACATCCCAAGCGCCGCGGGCAGGACAAGAAGCGCCGAAAACTGCGCCGTTGCGAGGGTCAATATACCCGATCCTATATGCGCCACCACCAAGGCCACCGCGCCCAATCCGTAAATCACGCCTTGCACCCGCATTTGTTCGAATTTATTAGTATTCAAAGCGGTCAAATACGCCACAGTTGGCGGTCCCCAAATGCCCGAAACGCCCCCCAAAAGCCCCGCGATACTGCCAAAGATAATGCTGGCCTTAGGCCCCGCGCGCATCACGGGCAAGCCAAGGCCGCATAGTTGCAAAAGTGAGAAACATACGATCAGCCCACCCAAACTGCCCAAAAACAACATGTCTGGAAGCACCGAGGCCAGCTGAGCGCTGATCAAAACGCACACCAAGCCGGTGATCAAAAAAAGCCGAAAGCGTGTAACGGATTGCCAGGCTGCGGTGCGGCCCTGTGCAAAAGCCTGCCAGATATTGGTGATTAAGGTTGGCAGGATAAGCCCTGCCAAAGCCAATTCTGGTGGAACGATTAAGCTGAGCCCAGCGATGAACACCATCGGCATGGCAAATCCAACCACGCCCTTGATGAACCCCGCGCAGCATCCCACACCGATCGCAACGAACCAATGCCACTGCGACATATTGCTGACAATCACATCCATCATGGGGCTTTATCACAGGTAATTCAGAGCAGTTAGGGCAATAATCAAGTTTACTGCGAAATTTTTGAACAAATTTCAACATTATTTTGAATTTATATTGCGCTGCAGTTGCAAAAGGCTTATCAGAGGCGCAAGCAAAAGGAGCCGTGTCATGCCAGATGGATCGAAGCGCAATTTTTCAGATGAAAATGTAATATTGAAAGATTTGCTCACGCTGACAAAAGCCGCAACGCAACGCGTAGAGCAATTGCTGCAACGGGCCAAGGTACATTGCCAAAGTGTGATCTGTGATGACGGGCGCGTTGATCCAGTTCGGCTTGAAACCCATCAGCTCCAAGCGCATGGCTTGGCTTGGCTGGCCACCTATACCGAATCGCTGCGTCAAATGCACAATTGGGCCGCCTCTCTGGCAACTGAAGACCAGTTTTCATTGCCAAACCAGTTGATTTTACAAATTGGATTTGCCGAATATCTGCAGCAAATCATCGGCGGTATCCCGATGAGTCAAAACGAAATCTTGCGGCCGCAAGATATCGGGTTAACCCCAGAAGACGTAGGGGATTTTCAGCAAAGCGCTGTTGTGCAGTTGATGCAAAGTGGCAATAGCCAAGCCGCAAAAACTCTTTTGGTGACGCTGATGCAAGAGGATCAAGGCAATTTGATTTTCGGCAACAGCGGGCTTGATGAAGAGCTGGAAATGATCCGCGAACAATTTCGCCGGTATACTTTGGAACGCATCGAACCGCACGCGCATGACTGGCATTTGCAGGATGAGCTTATTCCGATGGAGGTTATTGGCGATTTGGCAGAGCTGGGTGTGTTTGGCCTGACAATTCCGGAAAACCTTGGCGGGTTTGGCCTCTCCAAAGCGTCGATGGCGGTTGTTTCAGAAGAGCTATCGCGCGGCTATATAGGGGTTGGGTCTTTGGCCACCCGCTCTGAAATCGCAGCTGAGCTGATTCTATGCGGCGGCACAGAAGACCAAAAAGCAAAATGGTTGCCCAAAATCGCCAGCGGCGAAACGCTTCCCACTGCGGTTTTCACAGAGCCAAATACCGGGTCTGATTTGGGCGCCTTGCGTACGCGCGCGGTAAAATCTGACGATGGCTATCGCATTACCGGCAATAAAACGTGGATCACCCATGCCTCGCGCACGCATGTGATGACCCTTTTGGCGCGCACCGATCCGCACAGCAGCGACCATCGCGGCCTGTCGATGTTTCTGGCCGAAAAAACCCCCGGCGACGATGCAGACCCATTTCCTACCCCCAATATGACCGGCGGCGAGATTGAAGTTTTGGGCTATCGCGGGATGAAAGAGTACGAACTCGCGTTTGACGGGTTCGAGGTGACATCAGAGAACCTGCTAGGTGGCGAAGAGGGTAAGGGCTTTAAGCAATTGATGCACACTTTCGAGAGCGCGCGCATTCAAACAGCGGCCCGCGCTGTGGGTGTGGCGCAATCGGCCTTGGATATATCGCTGCAATACGCGCAGGATCGCAAACAATTTGGCAAACCCATCATCGCCTTCCCGCGGGTTGCCAATAAATTGGCGATGATGGCGGTTGAAATTATGATCGCCCGCCAGCTGACCTATTTTAGCGCCTTTGAAAAAGACAATGACCGCCGCTGCGATGTAGAAGCGGGCATGGCCAAACTGATTAGTGCCCGCGTGGCCTGGTCAGCGGCGGATAATGGATTGCAGATCCATGGCGGCAACGGCTTCGCGCTGGAATATAAAATCAGCCGCATTCTTTGCGATGCTCGGATTCTGAATATCTTTGAAGGCGCTGCAGAAATTCAGGCGCAAGTGATCGCACGGCGGGTATTGGAAGCCGCCTAAAGCGCGGGCGCACCCAACTGCCATGTCTATAGGGTCGGCGGGATATCAATGCCGCCGCGCCAGGGCTTAATATCCAAAACCGGGGTGCCGTCAAACCCGTCGGTGGCATCGATTTCAAACCTGCCAGATGCATGATCAATGGCTAGGATTTGAACCGCCTCCATTGCGATTGGATTGGGGCGCACCGGGCTGCGCAGCGCAAAGGCACCGCGCAACCCATCGGCATGCGCCGGTGCTTGAAGAATAATATCACGGCGCGCGCGATAAAACCAAAGCAGCAGCCAAATCAGATCACCCACCGCCAACCCGGTTAGACCCGGGCAGAATTCTGGCTGTATTTCCACCACCGCCCGCCCCGCATCACGTAGGCGGGCTTGGGTTAGGTTTTTTGGACAATTTTCCCGCTGCCAGGGCGAACGGATCACCCCAATAAAAGCCAGAGTTGCATCCGCACGCTCGGCCGGATCGGGCATCAGCACCACTTCTTGTGGACGCAGCGTTGGGTTTGGCGGCATGCGAACCTCTTGGATGAATGCGCTCTCATATCAGTGTCAATAAATCTGAGCAAAAGTCAAAACATGCCGCAGCCGGTTTTTCGGCCAGAACGCACCCAAAATGTAAAATTCCGCCCCTTAAAACGACGCCTCTGGCCGAAAGGCCTCTGGAATATGATCTTGTTCCAATAGCATCAAATCCGCCATAACCTGCGCAATTTTGGGCGCCATGCCAAACCCGATCTTGAATCCACCATTGGCAATGAAGGCCTCCGGAAGCAAAGGATGCCGGCCCAAAACCGGAGCTCGACTACGGCTTCTGGGGCGCACCCCAGCCCAGCGCGCAATGACAGGCGCACCCGCGAGAGCGGGGAAAATCGCATAGGCTTTATTTAGCAAGGCCTCAAGCTGCGCATCCGTGCTGGTGGCGGCGCTGAATTCGCGCTCTGAAGTTGATCCGATCGCAAGCGTTCCATCTTCATGCGGAACAAAATGCAAAGCCTCTGCGAAAACCTGCGGATGCTCTGCACGATCGACCTGTAGCAACGCGGCTTGGCCTTTCACAGCGCCTCCGAATGAGCGGTTGTGCGCCGCGCTGATCCGCGCCAAATCATGCACGCCGCTGGCCCAGAGCACGCGGCCTTGATCAACCCCCTGCGTTGAAATGCTGGCCCCTAAGCGGCGCAACGCCTCGGCCAAAGCCAAACAAGCCGCATGCGGATTGATGCGGGCCGATAAATCATCAAAGATCCAATATCCAGACGCCGAGTCTGGCGCCCAACTGGGGCGCTCGTTAAGCACATGCCAGCCCGCTTGCCCCTGCCAGAGCTGACGCGCATTTTCGCCCCTCGCCAGGGCCAGATCAAGCGACGCATCCGCGGGCAAGGGTTGCACGCGGCCCAAACGCGCATACCCGGCTGATAGGCCAGAGGCAGCCTGCACAGAGGTCCAAAAGCTATCAGCCATCATCAGACTTTCAAATTGAAAGGCTTTTTTGGAATTCCAGTTTTCGGGCACATGCGGCGCCAATGCCCCAACAATGCCGCCGCTGGCCCCCGAGGCCACTCCATAAGGATCGATCACCTGCACAGAGGCGCCGCGCTGCAAGCATTCCCACGCGATGGACAGGCCCAAAATACCCGCCCCTCTGATCGTTACATCGAGCATTGCCAACCCTCATGCTTCTGGTGCATTGTCCCTATCGGCGCAGCGCGTCATTCACAAGGCCTCTGAAATGACACCCCAAGATCCCAAACTTGAATGGCGCGCGCAAAATGTGCCCGTCTCTTTGCAATTTGATGACCCCTATTATTCATTGGAAAGCGGGTTTGACGAAAGCAAGCATGTGTTTTTAAACGCCAATAGCTTGCCAGAGCGTTTGCATGACGGGTTCTCGATCGCCGAATTGGGGTTTGGCACAGGGCTTAATTTTCTAACCCTGTTAGAAAGCTGGCGGCGCATAGATCGCCCAGGCCGTTTGCTGTTCACCAGTTTTGAAGCCTTTCCGTTAAGCGCGGCAGATATGATCAAAGCGCAGGCTGCTTTTCCCATGCTGCAAACGCTGAGCGCAGAATTCGCACCGCTTTGGGAAACCCTTCTGACCACTGGACAAATTGAAACCACCGATATTACGCTCAGGCTTGTGCAAGGTGATGCACGGCTTAGCCTGCCCCTGTGGCAGGGGGCAGCGGATTGCTGGTTTCTTGACGGGTTTTCACCGGCTAAAAACCCCGAATTATGGCAAGCAGATCTTCTGCAAGCGATATATAACAAAACTCAGGCAGGCGGCAGCGCCAGCACCTATAGCGCCGCGGGCGAGGTACGGCGCAATCTTCAAGCGGCAGGGTTTAAGGTGGCTCGATTGCCCGGCTTTGGCCGCAAACGGCATATGAGCTTGGCCACCAAAGGATTGATTGATGCAGAATAACCCCAATTTTGGGATTTTTTTGATGATCCTGACCACCTTGGTGTTTGCGGTGCAAGATGGAATATCGCGGCATTTGGCAACGGAATATAACGTCTTGATGGTGGTCATGATCCGCTATTGGTTCTTTGCCGCTTTTGTCATCGCCCTCGCCAATCGCAAGCCCGGGGGGCTGCGAAAACAGGCCTATACCCGCCAGCCGGTATTGCAAATCTTTCGCGGAGCGCTTTTGGCGTTGGAAATCTGCGTCATGGTCAGCGCCTTCGAGCTGCTGGGTTTGATCGAAAGCCATGCCGTTTTTGCCTGCTATCCTTTGTTGATCGCCGCTTTGTCTGGACCGATCTTGGGCGAACAAGTGGGTTGGCGGCGCTGGATTGCGATATTTGTCGGATTTATCGGCGTTGTTATCATTCTCAATCCAGGCTCGGATGTTTTTTCAACCACCGCGGCGATACCGCTTTTATCCGCCATCTTATTCGCGCTTTACGGCCTGCTGACGCGCTATGCTGCCCGTCAAGACGCGGCGGAAACCAGCTTTTTTTGGACCGGAACAATCGGCGCCATCGTAATGAGCACGATCGGTATCTGGTTTTGGCAACCAATGGTGCAAACTGATTGGCTGTGGATGGCCGCGCTTTGTATCACTGGGGTTTTGGGACATTGGCTGTTGATCAAATGTTACGAAGTGGCTGAAGCCAGCGCAGTGCAGCCTTTTGCCTATTTGCAACTGGTCTTTGCCTCTTTGATCGGTCTAAGTGTGTTCGGCGAAACCTTAAAGCAGAATGTCCTGATCGGCTCAAGCTTGGTGATCGCGGCCGGTCTTTTCACCCTTTGGCGCGAGCGGCTAAAAGCCATGCCCTGAAAGCTCCGCCAGAAAGGCTTTTGGCAAAGGCGTTTTTCCGAGCCGCGCGCGGTAGACAGGCAGGCTTTCGGTAACCCGCATCACATAATTCCGAGTTTCTTGAAATGGTATCATCTCAATCCAATGAACGATATCCTGCCCTGGATTGCGCGGATCGCCGGACGCTCGGATCCAAGCATCCACGCGGCCAGGCCCGGCATTATATGCCGCCGCCACCAACACAATATTGCCATCATATTTTTTATTCAACTCTGCCAAATATGCCGAGCCGAGGCGGACATTATACGGCCAATCATCACGCGCCCGCGCGCTGCGGTAGCGCAACCCAAGCTTTCGGGCCATTTCGCGCCCGGTGAGCGGCATCACCTGCATCATACCCAACGCCCCAACGGGCGAGACCACGCCGGTCCGAAATTCGGTTTCTTGGCGGGCGATCGCCAGCGCCAGCTCGCCTGAACTGCCCGCAACCACAAGCTCACTCAACGGATGCATCGCAAATGTGGGGCGTGGAAAATAGCGGCCTTGGCTAGCGGCGCGCTTGCCAAGCATCACCAGAACCCGTGGTTTTTCGAGCTCTTCCAAAAAATCGGCCAAATATAAAATCTGCGGATCCGGCAGAGTTTCTGCCATATGCGTCAGAAAACGTTCGGCCAGCAGATCCTGCTGGGCGGCAAATAAAACGATGGACGCTTGAAAGACTGAGCTGCCTTGAAAAGAAGCGCCGCGCCAATCAGGCAAAGAGCTGCGCGCAAAATCTGGCCCGTTTAAGGCACGACCCGCCAATCCAGCGCTAAGCAATCCATAAAATGTTGTGGGGTAGCTGGCAGCGCTCTTGATGCTTACAGCCATGGCCTGATTGCGCCCCATTTGCGATTGTGCCAAGGCCAGCCAATAATGCCCGCGCGCCAAGGAAATTGGCGTTTCCACCGAGGTGAGAAAATCTTTGAAATGCTTTTCTGCAGCGTCCGGCTTTTCCAAGAATTTCAGCGCGGTATAACCAGCAAGCCAATCAAGCTCGGCCTTTTTACTGCCCGCGCTTAAATGGTGCTGCGCTGCGATTTTATAGGCGGTTGCATAGGCGCCCTTGCGCAATAAGTCACGCGCCAAATGCCGGCGCCTTTCGGCCCAAGCGGGCGGATCACCAAGCGTTTTTGCCGAGCTGCTTTGTTCTAAAATCAGCGCCAAGGCCGCATCCGCGCGCCCCTTTCGCGCGCGCCAAACAAAGCGCGCATGCGCCAATAGGGGATCCGATTGTAACGATTTTGGGACCTGGGCAATCAATCCGTCAACGCCCGGCTGCTGTTGCATCAACGCCAACCGCGCCCGCGCCAAAGCAGCCTCAGGCTTGGGCACCAAGGCCAGCATATTGCGCGCTTGCGAGTTATGATTATGCCAGAGCAACCAGCGCAATCGTGAGATATGCAAGCCAGATAGATCCGCTTGGTAACGCGCCAAAAACTGCGCTTGAACAGCTTGTGACATCGACAGCCCCAGCCAGGCTTCTTGCACCACCAGCCTTGCCGTCTCTGGGCGGTTCATCGCCTCTAAAGCCCGGGCATGTATCAAGGCGCCCTGGGCCGTTTGAGCGGCGGTCTGTTGAAAAAACGCCAGCACTTGCTCGGGGCTGGCATCGGCAAAACTTGCTTCGGCATTTTTACGCAAATAGGGCAGGCCCGGCCAATCCGGACGACGTTTCAAAAACGATAAGGCCGCAGGCGCCGTCCCCTTCCCGGCACGGTGCAAATGCCATTCAATCACATCCCGCGCAACCGGCCCTTCTTTTGCCGCAAAGCGCAGCGCCAGATCCCATTTTTCCGCCGCCATCGCCGTGAGGGCTTGGGAGAACGGGCGCGGCACGTCGGTCAGCGCAAAGGACGCGGCTGGTAAGAGCAAAAAAAACAGGAAGACACGCAACATTGCTTGCAACTTTTGCTCCAAAAAGGCTAGACACTGGCAGTGTAGCGCAGCCATCGCCCGAAACCAATTGCCTCTTTTACATCGGCGAAGCGTTGCCTAATATCAATCTGGGATCAAAGAGCCGATGCGCTGCCCGATCCAACCAGCTAGTCAAGGACGCCCGTCATGTTAAAAGGATCTATGCCCGCTTTAATCACGCCCTTCAAAAATGGTGCCGTGGATCTTGAGGGTTTGAAAGCATTGGTTGAGTGGCATATTGCTGAGGGAAGCCATGGTTTGGTGCCGGTGGGCACGACCGGAGAAAGCCCCACCTTAAGCCATGAAGAACATGAAGCGGTGGTCAGCGCGGTTGTCGAGGCCGCGGCCGGGCGTATTCCGATTGTGGCCGGCGCGGGCTCGAACAATACCGCCGAATCATTGCGGTTTATGCATCACGCCAAGGACGTGGGCGCAAGCGCCGCTTTGGTGGTTACGCCCTATTATAACAAGCCCACGCAAGAGGGGCTCATCGCGCATTTTAAAACATTGCATGATGCCTGCGATCTCCCGATTGTGATTTATAATATTCCGGGCCGCTCGGTGGTGGATATGTCACCCGAAACAATGGGGAAATTGGCCAAGCTGCCGCGTATTATCGGCGTCAAAGACGCAACGGGAGATTTGGAGCGCGTCTGCCAACAACGCATCACATGCGGGCCGGATTTTCTGCAGATCTCGGGCGAGGATGCAACGGCGCATGGGTTCAATGCGCAGGGTGGTATTGGGTGTATTTCAGTTACAGCCAATGTTGCGCCCGCGCTGTGCGCGCAATTGCAAGAAGCCTGTTTGGCAGGGGATTATTCCGCTGCCCTAACCCTCCAAGACAGGCTGATGCCGCTGCATCAGGCAATTTTCACCGAGCCTGGTTTGGTTGGTGCAAAATACGGCTTATCGCTTTTGGGCCGCTGCGACGATAGCGTACGTTTGCCGCTTACCCCACTGAGCGAGGCAACGAAAGCGCTGATCAAGCAGGCAATGGAGCATGCGGCACTGCTGAGCTAGCTTTCCGCTCGCTCTCCGAGGCAAGTGTAACCGCTACGGAATGTGAAACCACTCTCTTTTTTCTGGGCTGCGCTTACTGCAGCGCGACACGCAAGGGCATGTGCTCGGTGGCGTTTCGAAACCAGCGCCGAATTTGTGCACGTTCGCCCTCTTCCATCCATGTGACATTCGCCGGAGGCATCGCGTGACTGGCCGCCGATTGCAAAAACACGGCCCTGGCCTCTGCCGTGATGTCAAATTCGGTTTCCAGATATATGTGTTTAGGTGCGCGTCGGATCCCATCATAAACCGGCTCGCGCGCGTGGCACATCGAGCAGCGCCCCACCACGATATCATGAACCGCCGCATACCCGTCAGCATTGGCAAACAGCGTTTGCTGTTCAGACATCCCGCGACTGTCCAAATCTTCGTCCTGCCAAAGCGGCAGCCCTGACAGCCAAATCACGCAAATAAACAAAATAACAGTGGCCGGCCATGTCCAAGTTGGGTTCCCCGCGCGCGCATGGCGCGTGTTAAAATAATGGCGAATAGTGACCCCCATCAAAAATACCAAACCTGCTATCAACCAATTATACTGGCTGGCAAAAGCCAGCGGATTATGATTGCTCAACATCAAAAAAATCACCGGCAAAGTTAAATAATTATTATGGGTCGATCGCAGCTTGGCGATTTTACCATATTTTGCATCAGGGCTGCGCCCCGCCTGCAGATCTGCCACCACAATGCGTTGATTTGGCATAATTATAAAAAACACATTGGCCGACATGATGGTGGCAGTGAAGGCTCCCAAATGCAACAAAGCGGCGCGGCCGGTAAAAATCTGATCATAGCCCCAAGCCATCGCCACCAAAAGAATGAACAGTAAAACCATCAAAGCTGTTGGAGTATTTCCAAGCCGCGATTTGCATAAAGCATCGTAAATAACCCAGCCCACAGCCAAGGATCCAGCCGAGATCAAAATAGCCTGAACAACGCTGAGTTCAGCTTTTGCCAAATCAATCAGATACAGCTCAGCACCCGCCCAATATACCACCATCAGCAATGCCGCGCCCGACAGCCAAGTTGCGTAGCTTTCCCATTTGAACCAGGTTAAATGCGCGGGCATATCGCTGGGGGCCACCAAATATTTGCGCACATGGTAAAAGCCACCGCCATGCACTTGCCATTCTTCGCCATGCGCGCCTGCGGGCAAATCAGGTGCTTTGCGCAGCCCCAAATCAAGCGCGATAAAGTAAAACGAAGAGCCAATCCATGCAATCGCCGTGATCACATGCAACCAGCGCAGGGCAAATTCAAACCAATCCCAGATTAGAAACAGCTCATACATTCTTATTCTCCACAGATCTTGCTAGCTGCCGCGATAGGTTGAATACCCGTAAGGAGACAGCAATAACGGCACGTGATAATGATCGTCGCTGCGCATTTCGAATCGGATCGGAATCAAATCCAGAAAAACCGCAGCCTCCTTAACCTGCCCCTGCGCGCGCAGATACGCCCCCGCGTGAAAAATCAATTCATAACTGCCTAATTCAAAGGCATCTTGCGGTAAAATTGGTCGATCAGTGCGACCATCCGCATTTGTTATTGTGGTTTGTAATGGGATCGGGCCCGTTTCCGGCATATGGCGGATTAGCTCTATTTTCAGTCCTGCAGCGGGGCAGCCCCGCGCGGTGTCCAAAACATGGGTTGTCAAATAGCCTTGCATAAGTACTCTTTTCACAAATCAAATCCCAGCTATATTGGCTGAATTTTCGAAAGGCACAAGCCTGTGGGGCAACTGGCCCTAAGCAGAAAAAGACTTTAACATGTATTGCACCGGTCGGCCCATGATTGGCAGCAGTAAGGAGAGCAGAAAATGAACCGCTATACACGCGACATGCGCGGATACGGCGCCACACCGCCCCATGCCAACTGGCCAAATAACGCGAAGATTGCAGTGCAATTCGTGATTAATTACGAAGAGGGCGGCGAAAACTGCCTATTGCATGGCGATGCGGCTTCGGAAGCTTTTCTGTCAGAGATCGTTGGCGCTGCGCAATGGCAAGGACAACGCCATTGGAATATGGAAAGCCTTTATGAGTACGGCGCGCGGGCCGGATTCTGGCGCGTGCACCGATTGTTTACCGAACAGCAGATCCCAGCGACAATCTATGGCGTTGCCACCGCTTTGGCGCGCAATCCCGAGCAAATGCGGGCGATGCGAAGCGCAGAATGGGAAATTGCCAGCCATGGCTTAAAATGGATTGAGCATAAAGACATGCCGCGTGCAGAGGAACGCGCGCAAATCGCCGAAGCTGTGCGGCTGCACACAGAAGTGGTGGGCGAGCGGCCGCGTGGCTGGTATACGGGGCGCTGCTCAATGAACACAGTAGAGCTGGTGGCTGCGGAAGGCGGATTTGATTATATTTCGGATGAATACGCGGATGACCTGCCTTATTGGCGCAAGATTAACGGGCGTGACCAGCTGATTATTCCCTATACGTTAGATGCCAATGATATGCGCTTTGCCGCCCCCCAAGGGTTTAATTCAGGTGATCAGTTTTACAGCTATTTGAAAGATAGTTTTGATGCGCTTTACGCCGAAGGGCGCGCGGGCGCTCCCAAAATGATGTCAATCGGGCTGCATTGCCGGCTGATCGGACGCCCGGGGCGCATTATGGCGCTGCGCCGCTTCATGGATTATGCAAAGAGCCATGAAGATGTGTGGTTTGCCCGCCGCATTGAAATCGCCGAGCACTGGGCCAAGCATCACCCCCCGCAGCCGTTTGAGCGGCCCTCCTCGATGCAAAAGGATCAATTTATAGCGCAATATGGCGGGGTATTTGAACATTCGGCTTGGATTGCAGAGGGGGCGTTTGATCTGGAATTGGGGCCTGCGCATGACAGCGCGATCGGGATGCATAACGCGCTGGCACGGATCTTCAGATCCGCCTCTGCTGAAGCCAGGCTGGGTGTTTTGCGCGCGCATCCGGATCTGGCGGGAAAACTGGCCCAAGCAGACCGTCTCACCGCCGAGTCGACCTCAGAGCAAGCCTCGGCGGGCCTAGATGCATTAACCGAGGCAGAGGATG
Source organism: Rhodobacteraceae bacterium IMCC1335 (assembly GCA_039640495.1). Lineage (NCBI taxonomy): Bacteria > Pseudomonadati > Pseudomonadota > Alphaproteobacteria > Rhodobacterales > Paracoccaceae > Rhodobacteraceae bacterium IMCC1335. The sequence continues at coordinate 586,165 of CP046864.1, read as the reverse complement.
CCGAATTTACCCAATTAAACGCAGCCTATATGAAAAAGTACGGCTTCCCGTTCATCATTGCCGTGCGAGATTTTAGCAAGGCGGAGATCTTATCAGCCTTTCAAACGCGGCTGGCACATGACAGCGCCGATGAGTTTGAAACCGCATGCCGGCAGGTCGAGCGCATTGCCGAGCTGCGTTTGCAGCAACTGTTGCCATGAGCCAAGAGATCATCGCCCAGCCCCTTACGGCCACCGCATTTGCTCCATTTGGCGATATCTTAGAGGCAAAGGGCACAGCCGATAAAATCATCAATCAGGGGCTTTGCGGGCGCTTTCATGATTTGGCGCGTTTGGATTTTTCCGATGGCAGGGCCGGCATCAGTCTTTTTGACGCCACGCCCCGCAATCTGCCCTATCAATTAACGATGATGGAACGCCACCCGGAAGGCTCACAAGCTTTTATTCCGATGAGCATGAACCGCTTTCTAATTATCGTGGCTCCAGACAAAAACAACCGCCCCGGAGGGCCCCTTGCCTTCTTATCAGATCCCGGTCAAGCGATCAATTTCCGTCGTAATATTTGGCATGGGGTATTGACCCCGCTAGAGACTCCCGGGCTATTTGCGGTGGTAGATCGGATCGGATCAGGAGAAAATCTAGAGGAGATTTTCTTTGACATACCATATATAGTTGTACCACAACATCCCTAACCGCCCAAAAGAGGCGGTACTCTAACTATTGAATCAATAGGAGAACATGATGACTTCTACATCACATAACAGCTACAGCGATCCGAATATAACACCGCCGCTGGGGCAAGCTGTGCCGCTTGGCCTTCAGCATGTATTGGCAATGTTTGCCTCAAATGTCACCCCAGCGATTATTGTTGCCGGCGCCGCGGGGCTTGGTTTTGGCAGCCCAGAGCAAATCTATCTGATCCAAATGGCCATGCTTTTTGCAGGTATTGCAACATTGTTTCAAACCATTGGCATTGGCCCAGTTGGAGCGCGCCTGCCAATTATGCAGGGCACAAGCTTTGCCTTTGTCGGCGTGCTCGCTGGGCTGGCAGCCACGCAAGGGTTAAGCGTGGCGCTCACCTCCTGCATCATCGCAGGCCTGATCCATTTTGCACTAGGCTCGGTAATTAGCAGCATTCGCAGTTGGTTCCCGCCTTTGGTGACTGGCTTGGTGATTTTGGCAATTGGCCTTTATCTTATCCCTGTGGGGATTAAATACGCCGCGGGCGGCGCCGCAGAATTCCAGATGACAGCAGACAGCTTTGGTTCGCTGAAACATTGGTCGGTCGCACTGACGGTGATCATCGTGGCGCTTTTGGTTAAATTCCGTACCTCGGGCGCATTGTCCAATGCAGCAATCTTAATTGGCTTGCTGGCAGGCTATGCACTGGCCTATATGCTTGGCATGGTATCCTTTGGCGGGGTAGCCAAAGCCAGTATGATCACCAGCTTGCAAGTCATGCCCTACGGATTCGAGTTTAATCTTGGCGCGGTGATCGCGGTGACTTTGATCTCGATTGTCTCGGCGGTCGAAACAGTTGGCGATGCGTCGGCCACAACAAAGGCTGGCGCCGGGCGCACGGCAACAGATGAAGAAATTTCCGGCGCAACCTATGCGGATGGTCTGGGCACGGCGGTAGCCGGGGTCTTTGGCGGCTTGCCAAATACCTCTTTTAGCCAGAATGTTGGGATTGTTGGCATGACCGGCGTGATGAGCCGGCACGTGGTCACGATTGCCGGGATTATTCTGATCTTGGCCGGCTTGCTGCCGAAAATCGGAGCCATAATCGCCTCGATGCCAATGCCAGTTTTGGGCGGCGGTGTGATTGTGATGTTTGGGATGGTGGCCGCTGCGGGAATGAACGTGTTGTCTGAGGTGAAGATGACCCGCCGCAACATGATCATCATCGCCATCTCACTGACAGCTGGTTTGGGACTGAACTTGGTTCCAAGCGCGGTTCAGTATTTGCCAGGCGTTTGGAAAACACTGGCCACCTCTGCCGTTGCACCAACCGCTTTCTTGGCGATTGTGCTGAACCTGCTGATACCAGAAGAGGATTAAATCCCCCCATTTGGGATAAAATATTCCTATGTCCGCCGCCTTTGCGGCGGGCATAGATCTTAAAACTCTGTCTTAATATGAACTATTTTTTCAATTCAGTTCCAAACCGCTTGATTTCATGCGCAAAGGCAGCAAGATTTAAACCATGAACAGTATCACCGCCTTCCCGCAGGAGCGATCCAGCGAAACCGTATCCTTCCAACGTTTAGAGCTAAACATCATCTTATCGCTTTATGGCCGTATGGTGGCGGCTGGCGAATGGCGTGATTATGGCATTTCCGCGCTGCGCGATGTGGCAATTTTCTCGGTGTTTCGCAGAACCGCAGAGCATCCGCTCTACCGGATTGAAAAACGCCCCAAGCTGCACCAACGACAGGGCCAATATGCGGTGATTGGCATGGATGGTCAGATTTTGAAACGCGGCCATGATCTGGCAACCGTTTTGCGCGTGCTCGAGCGCAAATTAATCCGTGCCGTGGATTAACCTGAATGTGTGAAATGCGCCTCGATGTATAAAAACGGCATCACGCTTCTGGGCGGAGGTTTAATAGGAGCCAGCTGGGCAGCGCTTTTCCTAAGCAAAGGTGCCCGCGTTACGGTTTATGAGCCCAGAGCGACGGCCGAAGAAGAGATCACCGCCTATATAAAAACCGCCTGGGCAGATTTGGCGAAACTCAACCCGCTTAGCGCTGCAGTGCCTTGGGCGCAGCTGTCAATAACCACAAACTTAAAAACAGCCTGTCAAAACCCCGATTGGGTTCAGGAAAACGCACCAGACCGGCTTGATCTAAAGCAAAAGCTGTTGAAAAAGGTTGAAGCCTACCTTCCCGCTGATACCCCGATCGCCTCGTCAACAACAGCGCTGCTGCCCAGCGCTATTCAAGAAAAAATGCGATATCCAGAGCGGCTTTTGGTTGGCCACCCGTTCAACCCACCCCATTTGATCCCCTTGGTGGAAGTGGCAGGCGGTGCGCGAACCGATCCAGCGCTTCTGCAACAGGCTAAGCAGTTTTATGAACATTTCGAGCGCGAAGTGATTGTGTTGAAAAAAGAAGCTATCGGACATGTTGCCAACCGCCTCAACGCAGCGCTTTATCGCGAAGTGGTGAATATCGTGGCCAATGATATCGCCAGCGTTGAGGATGTTGACCGGGCGATGGTGCACGGGCCCGGCTTGCGCTGGGCATTTTTAGGGCCCAATCTGGTCTATCATCTGGGAGGTGGCGCGGGCGGCTATGCCCAATATTTGCAACATCTGGGGCCCAGCCAAGAAGCCCGCTGGCGCGATCTTGGAACGCCAGAGCTGTCAAACGACATAAAAGAAAAACTCGTGAACGGGCTTGAAAGCTGCCTAAACGACGCTTCTCCTGCACAATTAAGAGCCCAGCGTGATGCCGCTTTGGTGGCGCTGCTGCACCTTAAGAAACAGCTTCGTCCCCCTTCTGAAAACGCATAATGCGCAAAAGAAACAAACCTATCCAAATACACCCTAGAAATAGAACAAATAGTGAACATATAATGGGATATGTTCGCGGAACTCTCGATAACATCCAATTTCACCTTCCTCACCGGAGCCTCGCATCCCGAAGAATATATGGAGCGGGCGGCTTTGCTCGGCTATCCGGCGATCGCCATTGCCGATGTCAATTCGGTTGCGGGGATCGTGCGCGCGCATAGCCAAGCGCAAAAAATTGCGCGCCAAGTCAAACTCAGGCAAGCGGCGGATGTTTACGGGCCAGCGGCACCGGCTCAGGAGCAATTCTACGTTTCGGCAGCCATTTTAAATATACCGCGCGTATTGCCCGCCGCGCAATTGGTGCTGCAAAGCGGATTGCGCGCGACCACGCTTTGCCAAACCCGCCTTGGCTGGGCAAATTTATGCCGGATATTATCAAAGGGCCGATTGCGGGCAAAAAAGGGAGCCTGCCTTTTGGACGTAAAGGATCTGCTGGAACATAGCGCCGATCTCCATCTGCTGCTGCATCCGCCACAAGCGCTTCACCAGCAAGGCGGCGGGCAAGACTGGTGGGAACAAGCGCATCAGCTGACCCGCCGCTTTGACACCAGAATGCATATGCTCATGGCGCCGGCCTATGACGGGCAAGATACGCGTCGTTTTGCGGCCATCGCCGCCCTCGCCCAGCAGTTGGGCCTGCCGCTTTTGGCCAGTGCCCGCCCGATTTTGCACCATGCCAGCCGGCGCCGGCTGGCCGATGTTTTAACCGCTATTCGCAGCGGTAAAACTGTCGAGCAGCTGGGGCGCTCGGCCCTCGTCAATGCCGAGCAGCGGCTGCGCTCCGAGGCTGAAATGCAACAGATATTCCACGATTATCCAAAGGCACTTTCCACCTTGCCTGCGCTCTTGAAAACCCTGCAATTTTCTCTTTCAGAGTTGCGCTATGATTATCCCTCAGAGCGCGATGGCCATGAAACCCCCGATCAACGTTTGCGTCGCTTGGCCTATAATGGCTTGGCCTGGCGCTATCCAGATGGCGCCTCGCAGAAAGTAAAAACACTGCTTGAGCATGAGCTTAGCTTGATCGCAAAATTGGCGTATGCGCCGTATTTTCTTACCGTGCATGATATTGTAAAATTTGCCCGCGACCAAAATATCCTCTGCCAAGGGCGCGGCTCTGCGGCCAATTCCGTGGTATGTTATTGTTTGGGCGTTACCTCGGTCAGCCCGGAAATTGGCACGATGGTGTTTGAGCGTTTTGTCTCGGAAGCCCGCGACGAGCCCCCCGATATTGATGTTGATTTTGAACATGAGCGGCGCGAAGAGGTGATCCAGTATATTTACCAACGCTATGGCCACCACCGCGCTGGGCTTTGCGCCACGGTGGTGCATTACCGCGGCAAACGCGCCATTCGCGAAGTTGGCAGCGCAATGGGGCTCAGCCAAGATACGCTGGCTCTGATCGCCTCCCAGTTATGGGGGTTTTTCAGCAGCGAAGGGCCAAGCGCGGAGCGGTTGCGCGACATCGGGCTCGACCCGAGCGACCGCCGATTGCGTCAAACTTTGGCCTTGATCGAAGAGATTATTGGGTTTCCACGCCATCTCAGCCAGCATGTGGGCGGGTTTGTGATCACCGAAGGGCGGCTGGATGAATTGGTGCCGATTGAAAATGCCAGCATGGAGGATCGCACCGTCATTTGTTGGGATAAGGATGATATTGATGCCTTGGGTATTTTAAAAGTGGATGTGCTGAGCCTGGGCATGCTCAGCTGTCTGCGCCGGTCCTTTGAGTTGATCCGGCAGCATTTGGGCCAAGACTATACGCTGGCCAGCCTGCCGCCCGAGGATCCCAAAACCTATCAAATGCTCTGTAAAGCCGATAGTATTGGCGTATTCCAAGTGGAAAGCCGCGCGCAGATGAACTTTTTGCCACGGATGCAACCCCGCTGTTTTTATGATTTGGTGATCGAAGTGGCGATTGTGCGGCCAGGCCCCATTCAGGGGGATATGGTGCATCCTTATCTGCGCCGGCGTAACAAAGAGGAAACCGTTGAATTTCCCTCGGATGCATTGGGGGATGTGCTTGGCAAAACGCTTGGCGTGCCGCTGTTTCAAGAGCAGGCGATGCAAATCGCAATTATCGGAGCGGGGTTTAGCCCCGATGAGGCCGATCAACTGCGCCGCGCATTGGCCACGTTTAAAAAACACGGCAATGTTGGCGCGTTAAAAAGCCGGTTTTTAAATGGTATGCGCAAAAATGGCTATGAAGCCGAATTTGCCGAGCGCTGCTTTTCTCAAATCGAAGGCTTTGGCAGTTATGGCTTTCCCGAAAGCCATGCCGCCAGCTTTGCGCTGCTGGTCTATGCCAGCGCTTGGATAAAATGCCACCATCCAGGGATTTTTGCCTGCGCGCTTTTGAATTCGCAGCCCATGGGGTTTTATGCACCAGCTCAAATCATTCGTGATGCCCAAAATCATGATGTGGCTATCCGGCCTATTTGTATCAATACCAGCCATTGGGAAAATAAGCTGGAGCCGGATGGGCGTGGCGGTCTGGCTTTGCGGCTTGGCTTTCGCCAAATTAAAGGGCTGCGCGAAGAAGAGGCTGGCTGGATCGCCGCCGCGCGGGGCAATGGCTATCAATCTATCGAAGATATCTGGCGCCGCGCCGGCACCCCCCCACACGTCTTGACGCGCTTGGCCGAAGCCGATGTTTTTGCATCTTTAGGCCTCTCACGTCGCGCGGCGCTTTGGCAGGCAAAAGCCATCACAGCCCCCAATCAATTGCCGCTTTTTGCGCATGATATGGATGGTGAAGCGATCCAAGAACCGGCTGCCAATCTGCCTAAGATGGGGCTGGGGGAAGAGGTGGTCGAAGATTATATTGCCACACGCTTCAGCCTAAAGGCCCATCCCGTTGCGCTGATCCGCCCGCTTCTTACCCCAGAATACAAAGAAAACAATTGACCGATGCAGAGGAAACACCACGTATGTTCAGGCTGCTCAAGACCGGCTAAAAAGTTAAAACGGCGTGGGGCTGCGAAATTTCAGCCCTTTGCCCGTTTCAGGATGTTTGAGGCGAAGCTCTTCAGAATGCAGCATCATCCGCGGATATTCTGCCGCGGCGTCGCTGGCGTAAAACGGGTCGCCTAAAATCGGATGACCAAGCGCCAAACAATGCACGCGCAATTGATGCGAACGCCCGGTTTTGGGTTTTAAACGCAAACGGGTTTCCGTGCCTTTCGCATGCATCACCTGCCATTCGGTGAGAGCCGGCTTTCCGGTTTCATGGCACACCATCTGACGCGGCCGGTTGGGCCAATCCACAATCAGGGGCAAATCCACAATGCCCATTTTATCCTGTACCTGCCCAGCAACAAGCGCAATATAGGTTTTTTGGGTTTTACGCTGCTCAAATTGCAGCGATATATGACGCTGCGCATGTGCACTCAGCGCAAAGACCATCACGCCGGATGTATCCCGATCAAGCCGATGTACCAATAACGCGCTGGGAAACACCGCTTGGACCCGGGTGATCAGACAATCGGCCAAATGTGGCCCGCGCCCGGGCACGGATAGCAGGCCCGCCGGTTTATCCACCACAACGATCTGATGATCATCATAAAGGATATTCAACGGCTCAACAGGGGGAGAATACGCACTGCTCATATCAGGGGCATAGCGCGCGCGCTGCACCCTGTCTATCCCCAAGGCTTTGCGTTGCCATTAGGAAGGGATTTGCCCATCAATAACACAAAATATAGCAAAAAAGAGATCACTGCTGCCTATCCAGGTTTCAACACCCTGTTTGATAGATCAGCTGTTGCCCTCTGATCAGAACTTCACATGACCAATGAAATACCCAAGTCATGATAATAAACAAAGGTACCACTATCCCCTGCACAGATGCGATGATATTTATGATCCCAATAGGATTGACGCGTGCCACACCGACCAAACTGAATTTTTGAATAATTTTTAATATCTAAAACGTTTTCATAGATTTTTTTTTGAGTTCATGCAGCTTTTAAGTCTTTAGGTAAATTAGGCCTGAAATAAAGAACCAATACGGCGCTGAATATCCGTATTCAGACCGCCATGGTTGCGCAGCCAATCAAGGCCAAAACGGCTTTTGTAAAACAAACCCTGTTTGGAATTTGTTCCTCGGCTTAAACCCGCCAAATCTTAGCGTGCGAAAAAATGAAAAAAGGGTTGATTTTTTCATTAACGTCTGAAAAATGAAAAAATACTGATTTTTTTCACGGAGCGCCTATGGCCGCGGCAGTCGCATCATCACTTAAATCCTTAGGGGCGGATCTGCGCGCGCTGCGCAAAGCGCGCGGCCAAACTTTGGCACATTTGGCAGAACAGCTTGATAAATCAGTCGGATGGCTGAGTCAGGTCGAACGCGATATTTCGCAACCCTCTATCGACGATTTACGCGCGCTTGCAGCGGCGCTTGATGTATCAATCTCAGTGTTTTTTGGCCAAAGCGATCCCCCCACCGATGAGGCCGGTTTCATCGTACGCCATGGCGCGCGCCGGCCTTTAGGCTCGGGCGAGGCGGGCTTGGTAGAAGAGCTGTTATCGCCCGATTTGACAGATGATTTTGAAATGCTCCATTCTACGTTTGAACCTGGCGCTGCGTTAAGCGCCCCGATCAGCCGCCCCACGCAAGAAGTGGGGTATTTGCTATCGGGAAAACTGGATATGGTGATTGCGGGCAAAGCCTTTACCATCCACCCAGGCGACAGCTTTCGCATCCGCGGAGAAGCGTTTCAATATGCCAACCCCTATAAAACAGCGGCTATTGCGATCTGGGTGATCGCGCCGCCCGTCTATTGAGGCGCTGATGAGCTTTGAAGCCTGGATCATATTTGTCAGTTTTTGGGCCTTGTTTGTGACCACGCCAGGGCCAAACGCGCTGAACTGTATCACGGTGGCCCTGCATTACGGCTTTAACACCGCGCTTTTTTGCGTGCTGGCGATACTGACACAAGCGTCGTTATTTCTAACCCTCTCGGCCTTTGGCATCACCGCGCTCATCGCCGCCTCGCCTTTGGCATTTGAGTTATTCAAATGGCTGGGCGCAGGATTTTTGATCTATTTGGGTCTGCGGGGGTGGATCAGCGCGGCGCAACCCGTTGCTGCGCAAAAACCCGATCACCGTAAAGTCTATGTCAAAGCCTTTATGATCGCCACGATTAATCCCAAATCAATCGCCGGATATCTGGCGGCTTTCAGCCAATTTGTTCAGCCGGATATTCCGATATGGGCGCAAATGGGCACGATTTTTCCAACCGCGCTTTGCCTGACCACATGCTCTTACCTCTGCTATTGCGCCATCGGGGTAAAGCTAGGCCAAGCCGCAATAAATGCCGTTTTCAGCACAAATTTGCGCCGCATTATGGCGCTGTTTTTTGTGTTTTACGGGGTTCTATTGGGCAGTAGCCAAATGGGAAAAGGGGTTTGAGCATGAGCGCGCGCATCAAAGGCGCCTGCGGGTGCGGAGCAATCGAATTTGAAATTCACAAACCCTTGCGCGATGTCATCGCCTGTCATTGCGGCCAATGCCGCAAACTGACCGGCCATTACTGGGCCGCAACGGCAGTGCCGAAGGAAAGATTGGTTTTTCAATCCAATGCGCGCTTGCAATGGTATCAATCCTCGCGGCATGTTCGACGGGGATTTTGCAACATCTGTGGTTCAAATTTATTTTACGATCATGAACAGCGCCCTGAAATTGCCATCAGCCCTGGCGCGCTTGAAGACCAAGTGGAGCTGTCTTTAACCGCGCATATTTTCACCGCCTCTAAGGGCGTTTATTATAAGATTTGCGATCAATTGCCCCAGCATCAACAGTGGAGCGGTAGATGGTCAGACTAGCTCAAAAGGCTGCAAATAACCCCAATTCACAGGCACAAAGCCGCGCCATTCGGGAAGCAGCCCAGCAGATGTGCGCCCTCAACAGTCTCACATCACAGATCCTAATATTTGGCCTTAAGGAGTAAGGGGACCATGTCAGAATTTCCATCAACAGCACGCGTCGTTATCATCGGAGGAGGCGCCGTGGGCGCGTCATGCCTTTATCATTTGGCCAAAGCCGGCTGGCGCGATTGTGTTCTGTTGGAAAAAAACGAATTGACGGCGGGCAGCACCTGGCATGCGGCGGGCAATGTGCCCACCTTTTCAACCTCTTGGTCGGTGATGAATATGCAGCGCTATTCCACCGAACTTTATCGCGGGCTTGGCAAGGCTGTGGACTATCCGATGAATTACCATGTCACCGGCTCGATCCGGCTGGCCCATTCGGACGCGCGCATGCAAGAATTCCAGCGCGCCAAAGGCATGGGCAAATCCCAAGGGATGGAGCTGGAGATTTTGGGGTTGGATGAGATCAAAGCCCGCTATCCCTTTCTCGAAACGCATGACCTGAAAGGTGCGCTATACGATCCCAATGATGGCGATATTGATCCGGCGCAGCTGACTCAAGCCTTGGCCAAAGGCGCGCGTGATCAGGGGGCAAAAATTTTACGCTTCACCCCCGCCACTGGGGTTGCGCGCGAAAATAACGAATGGATTGTAAAAACCGAAAAAGGCGATATTCGCTGTGAATATGTGGTGAATGCAGCGGGCTATTACGCCCAGCGCGTTGGCGAATGGTTCAAACCTTATGGCGGACGTACGCTGCCAATGATGGTGATGAGCCACCAATATATGCTCACCGATGAAATCCCCGAGCTTAAGGCCTGGAGCGCTGACTCAGGTCACAAGCTGCCGCTGCTGCGCGATGTCGATAGCAGCTATTATCTGCGCCAGGAAAAACACGGGCTGAATTTGGGGCCTTATGAGCGCAATTGCAAAGCCCATTGGATAAACCCCGAAGATCCAATGCCCGAGGATTTCAGCTTTCAGCTATATCCGGATGATTTAGAACGCTTGGAATGGTATGTTGAAGATGCGATGGCGCGGGTGCCCTTGCTGGGCTCTGCCGGTGTGTCAAAAGTAATCAACGGGCCCATCCCCTATGCGCCAGATGGAATGCCTCTGATCGGGCCAATGCCCGGCGTGCCCAACGCGTTTGAGGCCTGCGTCTTTACCTTTGGCATCGCGCAGGGCGGCGGCGCCGGCAAAGTGCTGGCCGAATGGCTGACCGAAGGCCAAACCGAATGGGATATGTGGTCTTGCGATCCGCGGCGCTACACTGATTACACAGATCCAGATTATTGCGTGCAAAAAGGTATGGAAGTCTATGGCCATGAATATGGCATGCATTTTCCCTGGCATGAATGGCCCGCCGGGCGCGATAAAAAGCTTTCTCCCAATCACCAGAAAATTTTAGAGCTGGGCGGCGTTATGGGTGCCTATAACGGCTGGGAGCGCGCCAATTGGTTTGCCAAACCCGGCGATGATACCAGCGAAGAAACCACACAAACCTGGAACCGCGCGGGGCCATGGGAGGCGCGTATCCGCGAAGAATGCGAGGCCGTGCGCGATCATTGCGGCGTGCTTGACCTGCCTGGGTTTTCGCGGTTTTGGATTCAAGGCACCGGGGCTGATGCTTGGCTGCGCGGGTTTTGCACAGGCGCCATTCCAAAAATCGGGCGGATGAATTTGATCTATGTGGCGGATCGCCGTGGGCGGATCCTTACCGAATTATCCTGCATTCGGCTAGACGTGGATAATTTTGTGTTGATCACGGCCGCCACGGCGCAATGGCATGATGGGGAATTGATCAAGAACAGCCTGCCGGCCGAGATTTCATTGCGCGAAACCACAACCGAGCGCGATACACTCATCGTCACCGGCCCCAAATCGCGCGATCTCTTATCCACCATCAGCGATGCGGATCTATCGCGCGGTTGGCTGACCCATCAATGGGCAAGTGTGGCGGGAGAAAAAGCCTTTTTGATCCGCGTGTCTTTCGCCGGCGAGCTGGGCTGGGAGATCCATGCCGAAAACGCGGCGATTCCGGCAATTTATGCGGCCGTGCTGGAGGCCGGCGCCAAACCTTTTGGAATGTACGCGCTGAATTCCCTGCGCATCGAAAAAGGCTATCGGGCCTGGAAGGGTGATTTATCCACCGATTATTCGATGCTGGAAGGCGGGCTTGAGCGGTTTGTGAAATTTGACAAGCCCGAAGCATTCAACGGCAAAGCCGCACTTCTCAGCGAAAAACAACAGGGCAGCAAAAAACGTTTTGTCACTTTACGCGTTGATGCGGGTGCCTGCGATGCACCCTATATGTCAACGCTATGGCACAATGGTAAGATCGTTGGGGAAACCACCTCTGGGGCATGGGGCTATCGGGTGAATGCCTCGCTGGCCTTGGGGATGCTGCGCAGCGATCTATGCGCGGCGGGAACCGAAGTTGAGGTTGAAATTTACGGTGAACGGCGTAGAGCAATCGTACAAACGGATGAGCCAAGTTGGGATCCGCAAAACGAAAGGCTGCGTGCATGAAAGACATAACCCTATTGGACGGATCTATTGGCCAAGAACTGGTAAAACGCGCCGGTAAAAAACCCACAGCTATGTGGTCAACCGCGGTGCTGATCGATCAACCTAATCTGGTAAGAGAGGTTCATAACGACTATTTTTCAGCCGGTGCGAGCGTGGCCACGACGAATACATATCCGGTTCTAAAAGACCGGCTCGAGCGCGAGGGATTGGCCGATCAGATCGAAACCCTTTGGGCGCGCGCGGTGCAAACCGCCTGCGCGGCGCGCAAGGCCCATGGTTCTGGCCGTGTTGCCGGTGCAATTGGCCCTCTGGTGGCCTCGTATCGCCCTGACCTCTGCCCGCCCCCAGCAGAAGCAGAAACGCTCTATGCAGATATCGTTGCGGCGCTCGCACCAAAAGTAGATGTTTTTCTTTTGGAAACAATGTGCTCGACTGATCAAGCCGAGGGGCTGCTCAGAGCCACGGGTAAAACCGATAAGCCCAGCTGGCTGGCGGTTTCCGTGGATGATTTCAATGGCAAAACCCTACGATCCGGCGAGCCGCTCGCGGCTTTAAAACCCGTGCTCGACCGCCATAAGCCTGACGCCGTTTTGATCAATTGCGCGCGCCCCGAAGCGGTCAATGAGGGCCTTGAAATTCTAAAAGATTTTGGGCTGCCTTTTGGCGCTTATGCCAATGGATTCACCAAAATAACAGATGCGTTCCTGACCGAAGCACCAACTGTGGATGCGCTGCAAGAGCGGCAAGATTTAGACCCCACAGCCTATGCGGCCTTTGCAATGGGCTGGGTTGCTCAGGGCGCCAGCATCATTGGCGGCTGCTGCGAAGTTGGCCCAGCGCATATCGCAGAAATCGCAAAGCAACTTTCGCAACATGGCTATAGTATAATTTAAACCGCTGACTGCGCGCGCCTGGGCGCGCCCAAAAAACGAGGTCTCCGCATGACAAACCTTCCTTCTCACGCGCGTGTCGTCATCATCGGTGGCGGCGTCATCGGCTGTTCTGTCGCCTATCACCTGGCCAAACTAGGATGGAAAGATGTGGTGCTGCTCGAACGCAAACAACTGACCTCGGGCACCACATGGCATGCCGCCGGATTGATCGCGCAATTGCGCGCCAGCTCGAATATGACCAAACTGGCAAAATACACGCAAGAGCTCTACGGGGCATTGGAGGCTGAAACCGGCGTCTCTACGGGGTTTAAACGGGTTGGATCGATCACGGTTGCCTTGACTGACGAACGCAAAGAGGAAATTTTTCGCTCCGCCGCAATGGCGCGGGCCTTTGGCGTCGATATTGACGAAATCACCCCGACGGAAATCGGCGAAAAATACCCCCATCTTAACTTGGAAAACGTGAAAGCCGGCGTATTTTTAGACAAAGATGGCCAAGGCGATCCGGCAAATATTGCCTTGGCTTTGGCAAAAGGGGCCCGCCAAGGTGGCGCCCTGATCCAAGAACGCGTTAAAGTCAGCGCGATTGCCCGTCAAGGCCGGCGGGTGACCGGTGTTGACTGGCGGGCGGAAGATGGCAGTAGTGGCCATATCGCCTGCGATATGATCGTGAATTGCGCTGGTATGTGGGGGCATGAAGTGGGCCGTATGGCGGGGGTCAACGTACCGCTGCATGCATGCGAACATTTTTACATCGTCTCAGAACCCATCAAAGGGCTAAGCCAACTTCCCGTTCTGCGGGTGCCCGATGAATGTGCGTATTATAAAGAAGATGCCGGAAAGATGATGCTGGGTGCCTTTGAGCCACAGGCAAAACCTTGGGCGATGAATGGCATTCCTGACAGCTTTGAATTTGACCAATTGCCCGAAGATTTTGATCATTTCGAACCAATTTTGGAAATGGCGATCAACCGCATGCCAATGTTAGGTGAAGCCGGCATTCATACGTTTTTCAACGGCCCGGAAAGTTTCACGCCCGATGATGCCTATCATTTGGGCCTTGCACCTGAAATGGATAATGTCTGGGTGGCGGCGGGGTTTAATTCGATCGGCATTCAATCGGCCGGTGGCGCCGGTATGGCGCTAAGCCAATGGATGGAAAGCGGTTCAAAGCCCTTTGATTTGGGGGATGTCGATATCAGCCGAATGCAACCTTTTCAGGGCAATAAACATTATTTATTCGAGCGCTCAAAAGAAACGCTGGGCCTGCTTTATGCCGACCATTTTCCCTATCGTCAAAAAGCGTCTGCGCGCCATATCCGGCATTCCCCATTTCATTCAAAACTCGACGCTGATGCCGCGGTTTTTGGCGAAGCCGGCGGTTGGGAGCGGCCCAACTGGTTTGCCACGCCAAGCCAAGAGCGCTCCTATGACTATAGCTGGAAACGCCAGAACTGGTTTGACAATGCCGCCCAAGAGCTGGCCGCCTTAAGAACCGGCGTGGGCATGTATGATATGTCATCATTTGGAAAATTGCGCGTCGAAGGCCCCGATGCAGAGGCATTTTTAAACTATATCTGCGGCAATGATTTATCGGTTCCAATTGAAAAAATTGTATATACGCAGTTTCTCAATCACGCAGGGGGTGTTGAAGCGGATGTCACGGTCACCCGGCTCAGCGAAACCGCCTTTATGGTGATAACGCCCGCCGTAACACGCTTGGCCGATGAAACATGGATGCGCCGCCATTTGGACGGCCGCGCCGTGGTCATCACCGATGTGACCGCGGGCGAGGCGGTGATGGCGGTGATGGGGCCGCAAGCACGCCAGCTGTTGCAAGCCGTATCTCCTAATGATTTTAGCAATGAGGCCAACCCCTTTGGCACGATGCAAGAGATCGAGATCGGCCTAGGTTTGGCGCGCGCGCATCGCGTCAGCTATGTGGGTGAGCTGGGCTGGGAAATTTACGTCAGCAGCGATATGGCGCTGCATCTTTACGACACGCTCAGCGCAGCGGGCAAAGCCTTTGATCTAAAACCTTGTGGCATGCATGCGATGGATTGCGGGCGCATTGAGAAGGGCTTTCGCCATTTCGGCCATGATATCACTTGCGAAGATCATGTCTTAGAGGCCGGTTTGGGGTTTGCCGTTAAAACCAGTAAACCCGAATTTATCGGCCGCGATGCGGTGCTGCGCAAGAAAGAGGCGGGGCTGAACACGCGCCTGCTGCAATTTCAACTGCAAGATCCAGATCCGATGCTCTATCACAATGAACCCGTGCTGCGCGATGGCGAAATTGTAGGCTATCTCAGCTCGGGCGCTTATGGCCATTACCTCGGGGCCGCGATTGGGATGGGTTATGTGCCTTGCAAGGGCGAAACCGGACAGGATCTTTTGGCCTCGGCCTATGAAATTGACGTTGCTGGTACGCGCGTAAAAGCCACAGCCTCACTGCGGCCGCTCTATGATCCAAGCGCCACGCGGGTGAAAGCTTAACGATCCTATTACGAATGAAACCTTTCACTGATGCAGGCTATTACCCGAGCAAAGCCGTTAAAATGCAGTTCACGTCTGCATGACTGATAGTGCAGCTTAGGCTTTTGCGCCTTGCAAAACGAAGCTTACCATCGCGGTACATATGCAAACAGTAGATCACGTAAAATGGCTGGCCACAGCCGTTCAATTGGTGGGGTATGGTTTAACCGGAATGGGGATCACCCTTTGGAATATATATTTTTTTGCCAGTATTCCGCTTTGCTTCGCAGTGGCTGTGATCTGGGTGTGATGTGGAAAGATCGAGCCATCAAGCTGGTGCATATTGGGGCGTTCATCTCGCTTCTAGGCGGGTATCTCAGCGCCGCTTAAACCGTCAGTTTTTTTTGAATTTCTGTGCTCTCCCTTTGCGCCTCTTACAAATTTAACCCTATAATATTACGCGCTTTAAAAGCCGAGCACGGCTAAATCACACCAGCCAAAAATACCGGGAAATACCGAATACATAGAGGCAAAAAAATACAATATTGATCCATTTTAACTGCGGTTCGCTACGCAGCCACGCGCAATAAATCCAAATCGCACAAAAGGGCAGTGAAAAGAACATCGTATAGGGGTAAAAATCAAAAACCACCGCTGCGACGCTTAACAGACCAAACACCAAGGCAATATTTTTCAACCGTTGTTCGGCCGTTTCTGACACTTCAAACGCCCCGCGACGCACATCTTGCATAAGCAACTCCTTCTTCTTTGCTGCCGGCCTTTATAGGCAAGGCCAAGATTTCGTAAATAAAAGCGCCTAGCGGCGTCAATGATGACCGTGTCCAGTTTTAAAGGTTAGGGCACACTTTAATGCATGTTCTTTAACCGCACCCTATTGCTTAACTCATATGCAGAGACCCGATTATAATGTGCGACCGGCCACCCTCAAACCGCCATGGCCTGTCGCTATATCTCGCAAACCGCCCTCTTGCATGCTGCGGCAACACCTAGGATAACACAGCCCACCCCACATGTCTTCTGCTCTTAAAAAGCCCCACGCAAAATAGGCGTGCACGGGCTGTTTGAGCCTGCACAACGCGAGCTGCGGCTTTATGAAACCTGAAGCACAATCTTACCGATATGGGCGCTGCTTTCCATCCGCTCATGCGCGGCTGCAGCCTCTTCCAAAGCAAAGCTGCTATCCATCACCGGTGCGATCCGTCCCTTTTCCAGAAGCGGCCATACGTTGTGCAACAAGCTTTGGGCAATCCGCGCTTTTGCCAGATCAGACTGCGGGCGCAGCGTGCTGCCGGTTAAGGTTAAGCGCCGCGTCATCATCTGCACAAAATTCAATTCTAGTTTGGGACCTGCCAAGAAGGCAATCTGTACCAACCGCCCATCATCGGCCAAAGCTTTGAGATTGCGCGGGATATACTCGCCTCCAACCATATCCAAAATAAGATGGGCGCCGCCCTCTGCACGCAGCGCCGCCACAAAATCCGCCTCGCGGTAATTCACCGCTTGCTCAGCCCCAAGATCCAAACAGGCCTGACATTTTGCAGCGCTGCCCGCGGTCGTGAAAACCCGCGCTCCAAACGCATGCGCCAATTGAATCGCTGTGGTGCCAATACCGGAAGATCCACCATGCACCAAAAACCGCTCACCGGCCTGCAATCCCCCGCGCATAAATACATTTGACCACACGGTGAAAAAGGTTTCAGGCAAGCAGGCCGCCTGCTTTAAATCCATACCGGCTGGGATCGGCAAGCAATGCGCAGCAGGGGTGACCGCATATTCTGAATAGCCCCCACCTGGCAGTAAGGCGCATACCTGATCACCCAGCTGCAGATTATGCACGCCAGTCCCCAATGCGCAGATCGTGCCCGAGGCTTCTAATCCGGGCAAATCGCTGGCCCCTGCCGGTGGATCATAGAGACCCGCACGCTGTAAAGCATCGGGGCGATTGACCCCGGCATAGGCCAATTTGATCACCACATCGCCATAATTTGGTTGCGGCACAGGGCGGTTGCAGAGCCGCAGCATAGACGGGCCGCCCGGTTTCTCAATTTCAACGGCGCGCATTCTTGAAAGGGCCGCGAATGCCGGCTCCTGAACCGCGCTCATGATCGGCCGCGCCATTGACCAGGCAAAGAGCTCACTGCAGAAGAAGAGGGCGCTTTGATTTTGCTGAAAATCTTGCTTGGGCCAGCGCTTAAACGGCTGAATACAGGGTTTTCCCGCATCTTATGTTTGAAGCTTTCAAACTGCATGACATTGGCGATACGCCGCTCTAAAAAATCCCATGTTGCTTGATAATTGACGCTGTCATCGCCCAACCAATATAAAACGCAAGAGGTATAAACCGCGCTTAACGTTGCGCGTTTGCTATACCAATTGAGATCGCGCGAGCCATCCCCAATCGCCTGCCATATGGCATCGCTTGTGCCCCAGATTAATTTGGCGCCTTCAAGCGAGTTTTGTGGCAGAGCAAATAAGGTTGTTCCACGTCTGACCGCTTCTTTATCCGGCACCGCCTGCAACCGAGTTCGCACCGCATAGATGATTTTCTCGCGAATTTTCAATTCTGACAGATCCGCAGCCTGCATCGCCTCTAGCATCGCCTGATCGCCTGCACGATGAAAAGCAACCGCCAGATCCAGGGCCCCGCGTGGAAAATGCAAACGCGCCGCAGGCTCGGATATCTGGGCATCAGCACACGCCGCCCGGAAGCTGGTTTCAGACCAACCGTCAAAGGGCACATGCATCAACATTGCCGCCAGCAACGCTTGTGTTGCGTCATGTTGGGGGTCGTTCATATTCTTTACCGCCTTCTCTAAATGCCAACACTAGACAAAATAGCCGCGCCTTGCTAGGGGACCAGCTCCTGCGACTTTATGCAACTTTAATCTAGAAAGGTGGTGACAACCACATGCAGGTAAGTGTTCGCGAAAACAATGTTGATCAGGCGCTACGGGTTCTGAAAAAGAAGCTGCAACGCGAAGGCGTTATTCGAGAAATGAAGCTGAAGCAGCATTTCGAAAAACCGTCTGAGAAACAGGCGCGCGAAAAAGCTGAGGCGATTCGTCGTGCCCGCAAACTGGCCCGTAAAAAGGCCGAACGCGAAAATATGATGTAAAAGCCCAGATGTTTGGGCAAATGAGTTTGACCCCCATGATTAACGTCGTGGGGGTTTTTATTTTACCCGTGACGCAAATGGCGCCCCAGATTTACAATGCGGGATGAAAAAGCCCGTTGCCCCCCTTCCAACCTTGTGACCCCGGACTTGTGGCGCATATCAGCTTTGAGTAGATTTGCCCAAATTAGACAATCAAGGATATTACGATGGATTGGCCCAATCTTATAAAAAACGCGAGCGCCCGCGTGGCGCCCTATATTCGACAAACGCCAATTGTGACATTTGAAACCGGCACTCTAACACAGCCTGTGGCGCTTAAATTAGAGCAATTACAACACGCTGGCAGCTTCAAAACCCGCGGCGCTTTTAACACTTTGCTTGGCACAGCACCGCCCGCGGCCGGGCTGGTGGCGGCCTCGGGGGGCAACCATGGTGCCGCCGTGGCTTATGCAGCGCAAAGGCTGGGCTTTCCCGCCCGCGTGTATGTACCGGAAATTGCCGGCCCAGCAAAGATTTCCCTTATCCGCGCCTGCGGCGCAGATCTTCAGGTGGTGCCAGGGGCCTATTCAAACGCCTTAGAACAAGCCAAAGCCTGGGAAGAAAAAACCGGCGCGATGCAAATTCACGCATATGATGCTGAGGCCACGGTTGCAGGCCAAGGCAGCTGTTTCGTTGAATGGGAACAGCAGGGGCTAAATGCCGATACAGTGCTTATCGCGGTGGGCGGCGGCGGGCTGATCGCCGGCGCTTTGGGATGGTTTCAAGGGCGGTGTAAAATTGTTGCCGTTGAACCAGAACGCTGCGCGACGTTACACGCGGCACTGGACGCAAACGCCCCTGTTAATGTTGAGGTCTCGGGCGTTGCGGCAAATGCTTTGGGCGCACAAAAAATTGGCACGATCTGCTTTGATCTGGCGCAATCTACCGGCATAGAATCTGTTCTTGTTTCTGATGCTGCGATCACGCAGGCCCAGCGCAGGCTTTGGCAAGATCTCAGGCAGGTGGTTGAACCCGCAGGCGCTGCCGCTTTGGCGGCTGTGCTCAGTGGCGCCTATACACCTGAGCCAGACGAGCGTTTGGCGGTTTTGGTCTGCGGGGGCAATATTGCTTCAGACCCGCTTGCATAACGCCGCTCAATAGATCTTTGGCACATATAATTCATCGGGCAGCACGCGGCGTTCATAATCAGGATTAAACACCCGCTCTGGCAAAGTGATCTTTTCAGACGGCATATCTTGATAGGGAATCTTGCCCAGAATATGTTCAATACAATTCAGCCGTTCGCGTTTTTTATCGTTGCCTTCCACGATATACCAAGGCGCTTCAGGAATATTGGTACGGGCAAACATATCTTCTTTGGCTATTGTATATTGCTCCCAACGAATGCGGCTTTCCAAATCAATCGGCGAAAGCTTCCATTGTTTCATCGGATCATGGATGCGCATCAAAAACCGCATCTGCTGCTCTTCATCTGAAATAGAAAACCAATATTTCAAAACAAGAATACCCGAACGCACCAACATGCGTTCAAATTCAGGTACATCGCGAAAAAACTGTTCGACCTGATCTTCTTCAGCAAAACCCATCACCCGCTCAACACCGGCACGATTATACCAGGAACGATCGAACAAAACGATTTCTCCACCCGCCGGCAAATGCGGAACGTAACGCTGAAAATACCATTGCGTCTGCTCGCGCTCTGAGGGTTTGGGCAACGCCACAACCCGGGCAACCCGTGGGTTCAAGCGTTGCGTAATGCGCTTTATCACCCCGCCTTTGCCGGCGCTATCGCGCCCCTCGCAGATGATTAGGATTTTGGCACCGGTGGCTTCAACCCAATGCTGCAACTTGATCAGCTCCATCTGCAAGCGCAACAGGTTGCGATAATAGACCCGCCGATCCAGCATATCCGGATGCTTATCCTTGTAAATCTTGCGGATCTCTTCAGTTAGCATCGGTTCGCTGAACTCGTTTTCATAGAGCTCATCCAGCGTATCTTCCAATTCGGCTTCCAGCCAATCGCGCGGGGTTGAGGAGGTTTCGTTCATGCTCATTCCTTTGTAATGCCAACTATAATAAACACTGCAATGGCAGATGTCACTGAGGTTACAATTCTTGGCACGACAAGCGCGCTTGGCGCGGTTATTCTTGCGCTCCTGCGATCGTCAAAGCGTTGACAGTCTGCAATCCAACCCAAATACGCCAAACAGAGCCACCCACAGAAATCCCTCGGTTAATATGCAACGGGCTAGTTTTAGCTTGCGCGATCTTTAGAAAAAAAATACACTTTAAAAGTGTTTTATGGGTGTCGGTTTGCCCTTTAGGTTTTGCAGTGTATTTTTTTAAATTTCTAAAATCCGCGATACTTTCCTTGGCACTCGCGGTTTCAACCCAAGCCGTGTCGGAAAGCGCCGCGGATCTCGTTTCCACGATACAGCATCCGAATTTTCAACATATCTATCTCATCACCGATCGCGACGCGCGGTCTTTTGAGGCCAGATTGATTTTCCAAAACGGTGAATTAGACAACCCCTACGCTGAAGGACTTGCGCATTATGTCGAACATTTGGCTTGGCTTAACGTAACGCAAAGCAAAGATTTTGAGGCCCTTCGCCATTCTAATGCAGGGACCAATTTAACCAGCACAACCTATGTTACGCATAGTTCTGAAACGCGGTTAAACAAAGAGTTGCAGCGCTTGGTCGAGGTTAGCGCTCCCTTCACCTTGGCTGAACGCTTTATGTTGGAAGAGCGGGATATTATCCTGCGCGAATATGAGGCGAACGTTGCAGAAAACCCTTATTTCGAAATTGAACAAAATATAACTAAAGCACTTTACCCAAGCTCACCATGGGCGAGATCGGTACTTGGATCCCCGGCTGAAATAGGAAGTTTCAACTTAAGCAACGCTAAAAAATTACACCGTAAAAGCCATGAGTTGGGCAATGCCGTTTTAATCGTTACCGGGAATATTTCAAAGACCACCTTACAAAAAGCATTAAGAAACTTAAATTTTCCAAAACCTGCCGCTCCCATTGCGCCGTCACCTCTGCCCACTCCTGAGGTCGGAAACAAACGTGTCGCTGCGGATATACAAGTTGCAAGGCTTGGCAGCCCGACTTTATTCTATCGAAAACTAATTAAACGCCCCCCCTGCTCGGATGCGGCCTTTTGCGATCAAACAGTTCGAGTTTTACGCGCAGCGCTCGACTCATCTTTACCCGGCGGGATAGCCGGCCCTTTACGGTTTGATGATTTTTTCGCGCGCAGCTTCTGGTTTGATTTGCGCGCCATAGGGTCAAAGCATCTGCTAATTGAATTCACAGCAGAACCCGATTTGAATGTTTCTTTAAGCAAACTCGAAACCGAATTTGCCAAAGTTTTCAACGAAATCGTCCAGCAAGGTATCCCCGAAAAAACAATCAAACAGATCAAAAAGCGATTTCAAGGTCACCTTAACGACGTTTTAAAACGCAAAAATTACAGAAAAAACCTTCTTATTGATCGGGTGTCCAACCGTCAGCCTTATTACGGGCTCACAGCTGAACAGCGGGCTCTGCGAAGCGTCACCGCGCAAAAGATCAACGATTTGTTAAACGCCCTCGGCCAATCCGGACGCACAGTTATCTACCGGGCAAATGAATTATGAAAAAGGAAAGTCCAAGTGATAAGATATTTTCTAATTTTTGCGACAAGCATGCTTTTGAGCTGCCAAGAGGATGATCTAAATGCAGATGCCAGTGGCGAACCACGTCCAGCAGAATTCAAAATGTTACCAGAAGAAAACCGCAGCGTTATTTTGGCCACGACCCCGCGGGGGCATACATTTCATTTTATGCCGATCTATGAACCCGGTGTAACGGATATAACGATCACGATTGCTTGGCCTTCCAACTGGGCTTATGAGACATCGCGCAATCCGGCCGTTCCATATATTGGCACAGAAACCCTTTTAAGTGGAGGAACGGAAGATATTTCTCCAAAGGAATTGAATGAATTTCTATCGGACAGAAATTCAGGCGGATCGCTCATTCCCACTGCAGACTACGTGTATGGCGAAATCAACTTTCCGAAAGAATACCGCGAAGACGTCATTAAACTTGCTGCAGATGCGCTGCGCAGGCCACAATTCGATCCACGTTGGATTCACAGAATTAAGGGTTCAATACGCCAAAACATACAGTCTGCGCATTTAAAAACAGAAACAAAAATGTGGAATTTAGCTCGAAAAGCGAATTTGGGCGATAGCCCGCTATATCACTTTCTGACGCTGCCCGATCCTGGGGTGATTGATGATGTATCTGTGGATATGTTACGCCAATGGCATAAGCAAACCTTCACCCAATCAGGCTTAACAATCGTGGTCACTGGCGCCATTTCTCGGCAAGATGCTGGCAGATCAGTGGATACCTTGCTCTCTGATCTGCCCAAAGGGCCCGTATCTCAGCCGCCAGACATTAACGCAAAGATAAAACCGCAAAACCGTTTTTCTGCATGTACCAGAGGCTGAGAAAACAACAATCGGGATATTAGGCCGCCTTCCTCCCACCTCTCAGGGCAATGACTTAACCGACCTCTTAGCCTTATCGTATTTTTCGCAAAACGGGTCAGGCCCTTTATTTTCTGCTCTGCGCACCGAAAAGCGCGCGAGTTACGGCTTTCAGGCTGGATTTTTCGACTATAATCGCAAAAATAGGCTCCTGTTTATAACCGGCGCCGTTGCCGCAGAGCAAGCCGCAGACGTGGCGGCAGATATCCTCGAAATATATGAAGAATATCGCTTAGATCCCAATTTTGAAACCTTGGCAGATCTGCGAAATGGCATGGTTAATCAGACACAAAAAAATGTCACCTATGTAAATATCGCCGCCCGAACAATTTTAGAATTGGCCCTCGATAAACGCGATCCAAAAATCGCTCCAAAACTACATAACGAATTGGCAAAACTACATTCGCAAGATTTGAAATCAAGAATGAAAACAATATTTCCACCCAAAAGTGAATTGGCGGTTTTCGCAGCAGGGCCAAGCAAAATGGGCTGGTCGGATGCCTGCGTTATTTCAAAAATCGAAGCGCTTGATGACTGTTAAGGCTGAAAGAAATCTAGCAGATATTTTTCATCTCTCGATGCACAAATATTCCATAAAACCGCGCGGTCAGCACGCGCAAATTTACAAAGGCAAGGCCGTGGTTTTAAAAACAGTGCGCAGCGCGAACAAAGATTGCATCTGCGCCACGCCGGGCAGCCGAGCCAAAGATTGACGATGGATGCGGGCATAATCCTCTGTGCTATCAGCCACCACTTTCAGCAAATAATCAGCGCTGCCCGCCATCAGATGGCACTCTAAAACATCAGGTACCCGCGCAACGGCTTTTTCAAAGCTGTCCAAAATCTCATCCGCTTGACCCGATAAGGTGATTTCTACAAACACCGTGGTTGGCTTTTGCAATTTGCGCGGATCCAGCAAGGCGACATAATCTTTTATATAGCCCTCAGCCTCCAGCCGCTGGATCCGCCGATGACAGGCTGAGGCAGACAGGTTTACCCGTTCAGCCACATCCGCATTTGACATTCGCCCATGCCGCTGCAGGATAATCAAGATTCGACGATCCGTTGAGTCAATCTGCATAACTTGCAATAATCTTCTAATATTTTATCAATTAGTTACAGTATATTTGAAAAACACTGGAATTCAATCACAATCTTTTCAAGAAAATTGCGTGCGATACCTGTCATAATTTGTTCAAAGCAAAAAGGAGCTCAACATGCATATAGGATGTCCTACAGAAATTAAGCCGCAAGAATTTCGCGTTGGAATGACACCAAACGCGGTAAGCGAAGCCACGCGGCACGGGCATAATGTGATGGTTCAGGCAGGTGCAGGGGCTGGATCGGGCTTTTCAGATACTGAATATCAAAGCGCCGGGGCGCAAATTGTTGAGACAGCGGAAGAAGTCTTCGCCAGTTGCGATATGATCGTAAAAGTCAAAGAGCCTCAGGCCGTTGAGCGCGCTCAATTGCGCGAAAACCAGCTGTTATTCACCTATTTGCATTTGGCACCAGACGCTGCGCAAACGCAGGATCTTTTGGCCTCTGGTTGCACCGCAATTGCTTATGAAACAGTAACCGACCAAGCAGGCGGATTGCCTCTATTGGCGCCCATGTCCGAAGTTGCGGGGCGCTTGGCACCGCAAGTTGGCGCATGGACCTTGCAAAAAGCCAATGGCGGGCGCGGCGTGCTCATGGGCGGCGTGCCGGGTGTTTTACCGGCTAATGTCTTGGTCATTGGGGGTGGCGTTGTCGGCACACATGCCGCTAAAATTGCTGCGGGTATGGGCGCAGATGTAACCGTGCTTGACCGCTCTTTGCCACGCCTACGGTTTTTGGATGATGCCTTTGGCGGACAATTTAAAACGGGATATGCCAGTAGCGCATTGACCGCAGAGCTGGCCAGCGCCGCCGATATGATCATCGGCGCCGTATTGGTACCCGGCGCCACAGCACCAAAATTGATCACAAAAGATCAATTGAGCAGCTTAAAATCCGGGGCCGCATTGGTAGATGTGGCGATTGACCAAGGCGGCTGCTTTGAGACATCGCGGGCCACAACGCATCAAGATCCAATCTATCAAGTGGATGGGATCCAACATTATTGCGTGGCCAATATGCCAGGCGCAGTTGCGCGCAGTTCTACGCAAGCTTTGGGCAATGCGACATTGCCATTCTTATTGGCGCTGGCCGATAAAGGCTGGCAGGCCGCTTGCGCTGACGATCCCCATCTTTTGAATGGCTTGAATATTCACGCCGGAACGGTAACCCATGCCGCTGTGGCAGACGCATTGGGCTATGCACTTAGCCAGCCCAATCTAACGCTTAAAACAGCAGCCTAAAACTCAGACCTCCCGCTGAAGGGCCGTGCGAATATCGATCAACACATCTAATTCGCTCGGCCCTGAAGGCGCGGCAGCGGGCGCGATCTCTTCCGCCTGGCTTTGCACCTCTTTAAGCTTATTGACGTAACGCACCAGCATAAAAACCACAAAAGCAATGATCAAAAAATTGATCACAGCCATGATGAAAGCCCCATAGGCAAACACCGCAACCCCCGCCTCACGCGCCGCTGCAAGAGATACGAAATCGCCCTCTCCCCGCAGAACCACGAATAAGTTACTAAAGTCGACCCCGCCCAAAAATAGCCCAATCAACGGGTTGATCAAATCCCCTACCATGGATTTGACGATCGCTGTAAATGCCGCACCGATAATGATGCCAACTGCCATATCCATCACATTGCCTTTGGCAATAAACCCTTGAAACTCTTTCAGCATAACGTGCCTTTCAAAAATAAATTTTAACAATAAAATAAAAAATCAGCGCTCAGGCTGCGCGTCTTTTAAGGCATATTTAGCGCCCCTTGTATATTTTTAATTGCTTTTAAGGCCATAAAAAAGGGCCCAAAGGCCCTTGATCACTCTGCTTAAAATCCACTCCGGCGCTGTTAAGCCGGTAAATCACCTGAAAGAATATAGGTTAATATTGCAACGACTTGGCTGGGATCTTGCGCAACGGCCAGAGCCGCTGCGTCGACTTCTTTCAACGCATGCTGATGCTCTGCCCCATGCAGTACGATCAAAGATTTTCCCAAAGCGGCCGCATAGCCTGCATCAAAGGCCGCGTTCCATTGCTTATATTTCTCGCCAAAGCGAACCACCACAATATCAGCCTCTTCGATGCCTTTACGGGTGCGCATCGCGTTCAACTTTGCGCCTTTGTGATCGTGCCAAAACTTGTTGGATTCTGCGCCCAAAATGGCAACGCCGCAATCATCACTGGCGGCATGATCCGTGACCGGGCCGGTAAACACAACATTAAGATCCCGCGCACCATGCGCGATTTGATCGCGCCAATCTGTATGAATTTCACCAGATAAATAAACTGTTAGCATCATGGCCGTTTCCTCATCCAAAGGTTATACTTAGGCAAATTTGCAGTTTACACCCGTAAAACGCCGCCCGTTGCAGAGGCCACTTTGGCCACAATTTTGGACCCCACGGCTTCAATCTCGGCATCTGTCAGCGTCACCTTTATGGGCTGTAAGCGCACGCGAATAGCGATTGATTTTCGATCAACCCCCAAGCTGCCACCGATAAATTCGTCGAACACGCGCACATCGGTAATCAGCGTTTTATCCGCGCCTTGCGCCGCGTTTACCAAATCCATTGCCTCAGTTTTATGATCGACGACAAAAGCAAAATCACGCTCGACCGCTTGTAAATCTTTTAATTCCAGTGCGGGCCGCGTGGCCGAGCTGTTGCGCGGCAAAGGCACCTCATTGGGCCAAATGGTGAAGGCAACGGCCGGCCCTTTAATGTCAAAAGCCGCCAATATTTTGGGATGCAGCTCACCAAATACCGCCAATGTTTTTTTCGGACCCAAACAAATCTGACCATGCCGCCCCGGATGCCACCAGGAAGCCGCGCCGCGCCGTATCTGCGTTTTCGCAGGCGCTCCAATTGCACCAAGAATCGCCAGAGCATCGGCTTTAACGTCAAAAAGATCCACATCGCGATCAGAGGCATGCACGTCTTTGGGAGCGCTGCGCCCAATCAAAAGACCAGCAATTTGCAAATCTTGTTCCTCGGGTTCACCGCCGCTAAAGACGGGGCCAATTTCAAACAAGGCAAGATCTGCAAACCCCCGCGCTTGGTTGCGCCGGGCGGCAGCCAATAGCCCGGGCAACAGATCAGGGCGCATATGGCTCATATCCGCGCTGATCGGGTTTTCAAGCCGGGTTGCATCACTACCAGCGCCAAAAAGCGCGGCGGCGGCTTGATCGATAAATGAATAGCTTACGCATTCGTGAAAGCCCAAAGCCGCGCCTGCGCGCCGGGCAGCTTGCTCGCGTTTTTGCACGGGCGATAAAATCGGTTTGGGCACACCTGGTAAGACCCGGGGCAAGGGCTTGCCCTGCAATTTTGTTAAGGAGGCTATCCGCGCAACCTCTTCCACCAAATCCGCCTCGCCCAGAACATCCGGGCGCCAACTGGGCACATGCGCCGTTTTGCCATCCAGCACAAAGCCAAGCGCTGTCAGGCTTTGGCGCTGCGTAGCCTCGGGGATTTCCATACCAACCAAAGATTGAATACGATCCGTATCCAACCGATAGGCGCGCGCATGATCTGGCATCGCTCCCGCCATCACCACCTCAGAGGCTTCACCGCCGCATAAATCTAGGATCATCGCCGTGGCAGATTCAACGCCTAAGGGTGTCCAAGCCGGATCGATACCGCGTTCAAACCGATAACGCGCATCAGAGTTAATTTTCAACGCGCGCCCCGTATGGGCGGTACGCACCGTTTCAAAAAACGCCGCTTCCAGAAACACAGACGTTGTGCTCTCAGAGCAGCCACTATGCAATCCCCCCATAATTCCGCCCAAGCTTTCCACCCCGGCGGCATCGGAAATCACCGTCATACCTTCGCTCAAAGTATATTCTTTATCATCCAAAGCGGCGAAAACTTCGCCGCCCGTCGCGCGGTGGACACGCAAGGCTGAACCTTCAACCTTATCCGCATCAAACACGTGCAAGGGCCGGTTGTTATCATAGGTGAAAAAATTCGTGATATCGACCAGCGCCGAGATCGGACGCAGGCCGATCGCTTTCAGCCGATCTTGCAACCAGGCAGGGCTGGGGCCATTTTTGACCCCGCGAATAACCCGGCCAAAAAACACCGGGCATTGCGCTTGCGTATCCTCATCAATCGTAACCGAGATTGGGCAGGGAAACTGGCCCATAACCGGTTCGACCGGATAGGGTTTCAACGCGCCCAGCCCGCGGGCGGCCAAATCGCGCGCAATCCCCCGCACGCCCAGCGCATCTGGGCGATTTGGCGTGATCGCAATTTCAATCACTGTATCCACTTTCGATGGATCATTTTCAGCCAAATAATCGACAAAACTTTGCCCGACTTCGCCAGATGGCAATTCAATAATCCCGTCATGCTCGTCGCTTAATTCCATTTCGCGCTCGGAACACATCATGCCAAAGCTTTCGACACCGCGAATTTTGCCGACCCCGATCGTAGTATCTATGCCTGGCACATAGGTTCCCGGCGTGGCAACCACCACGGTGATGCCCGCGCGCGCATTTGGCGCGCCGCAAATAATCTGCAACTCACCCTGATCAGTGCTTACTTGGCAGACGCGCAGTTTATCCGCATCCGGGTGTTGCTCGGCCGCAATCACCTTGCCAATGCGGAAATCACTCAACCGATCCGCCGGGTTTGACACCTCTTCCACTTCAAGCCCGAGATCGGTCAAGGCGTATAAAATATCGTCTAATGCAGCATCAGTTTCCAGATGCTCTTTCAGCCAAGAGAGCGTGAACTTCATGACAGGCCTCCGTGTAAATTGGGCTGATCTAGGCTGGAAAACCCGTAATGACGCAGCCATCGTAAATCACTATCGAAGAATGCCCGTAAATCCGGAATTCCATATTTCAGCATGGCGATGCGATCGATGCCCATACCAAAGGCGAACCCCTGCCACTGCTCCGGATCGATGCCACCGGCTTGCAGCACTTTGGGATGCACCATGCCAGAGCCCAGAATTTCCAGCCAGTCATCACCCTCGCCAACTTTCAACTGCCCGCCGGCCCAACTGCAACGGATATCCACCTCGGCTGAAGGTTCCGTAAACGGGAAATGCGAGGCGCGGAATCGCAACTCAACATCCTCAACTTCAAAATAGGCTTTTACAAATTCTTCCAAAACCCATTTGAGATTGGCCATGGAAATATCTTTATCAATTGCCAAACCTTCTACCTGATGAAACATCGGGGTATGGGTCTGATCATAATCTGCGCGATACACGCCGCCCGGGCAAATCACCCGCACTGGCGCGCCCGTTTTTTCCATCGTCCGAATTTGTACCGGGCTGGTATGCGTGCGCAGCACGTGGGGGGGGCGATCATCACCCTCTGCGCGATGCATGTAAAACGTATCCATTTCAGCCCGCGCCGGGTGATGCCCGGGGATATTCAACGCGTCAAAATTATACCAATCTGTATCAATCCGCGGGCCTTCAGCCACGCCGAAACCCATATCGGCAAAAATCGCCGTGACTTCTTCGGTTACCTGCGAAATCGGATGGATCGTACCGCGGCGCTGATCGCGCGCTGGCAAAGTAACGTCCAACCATTCAGTGCGCAGACGCTCGTCCAACGCGGCATCAGCCAGCGCAGCTTTACGCGCCGTCAGCGCCGAATTCAGCTCTTCTTTTAACGCGTTCAGCGCCGGGCCCGCCACTTGCCGCTCTTCGGGTGTCATCTTACCCAATTCGCGCAGCTTCAGACTGACCTCGCCTTTTTTTCCAACTGCTGCGAGGCGGGTTTCTTCCAAGGCGCTTTCATCCTGCGCAGCCGCGATCGCCGCTATATATTTTTCGCGTAGACCATCCATAGATCTTCTCCATTTCCAGACGCCCTCTGCTATCATATTTGGAACCGGGTGCAACCCGCTTAGCAGCTCAGCCCCAAGCCTGGCAGGCTTTGTGAAATAAGAAAGCCTCCGATCAAATTGGTGGCCTTTGCCGACATAAAAAAGCACCGCAAACGCTGTTTGAAGTGCTTTGAAACTCGGTTTTTAAACGCTGGCTTAGGCCAAGGCCGCCTTGGCTTGCAAGACAATTGCCTCAAACGCTGCCGGCTCATGCACGGCCAGATCGGCCAGAACCTTCCGGTCAACTTCGATACCGGCCAGTCCAAGCCCATTGATAAAGCGCGAATAGGTCATCGCCTCATCATTGCTACGCACGGCCGCGTTGATCCGCTGGATCCACAATGCCCGGAAGTTGCGCTTCCGGTTATGCCGGTCGCGAGTTGCATATTGATTGGCTTTATCAACCGCCTGCGCCGCGACTTTAAACGTGTTTTTACGGCGTCCATAATAGCCTTTTGCAGCTTTTACGATTTTCTTGTGACGGGCGTGGGTTACGGTACCACCTTTAACGCGTGACATATCTTATCCTCCTCAGCGCGAATAGGGCATCATCGACTTGACGATTCTTTCGTCAGGCGTTGACATCACTGTTGTGCCGCGGGCGTTGCGGATAAATTTACGGGTCCGTTTGATCATTCCGTGGCGTTTGCCGGCTTGACCGGTTTTCACACGGCCATTCGCGGTGACTTTGAACCGCTTTTTGCAGCTCGATTTGGTCTTCATCTTAGGCATTTCCGTCTCCTGTCTTAACAAAGGTCGGTTTATACGCGACTCGGCATGCCCTTTCGGCCGGCCACGTTGAAGAGATGCCGATATAGGGCGCTCTTTCTATAAGCGCAAGTGCAAATCGGGCTATTCTGGATCGGTGGAATAAATCATCCGCTCATTGCACGGTGCCACACGCAAAATATTCGTGGTGCCCGGAATATTGAACGGCACACCCGCTGTTACAACCACCTGATCATTTTCTTCGGCAAACCCTTGTGACAACGCTGCCCGCACGGCGCTGACCACCGCTTCCTTAAAGCGTTCTTTGGGGCCTGAGCGCACACAATTGATACCCCAGCTTAGCGCCAAACGCCGCGACGTTCCGATTTCTGACGTCATCGCAATAATGGGCACACGCGGACGCTCGCGCGCGGTTAACAGCGCGGTTGTGCCCGATTGCGTATAGCAGCATATCGCCTTCACATCCGTGGTTTCGGCAATTTCCCGCGCCGCGGCGACAATCGCATCTGCCACCGTATGGCGTTTGGCTTTGCGCGAGGATTCCAAAATTTCAGTATAAGTTGGATCGCTTTCCACCTCGACTGCGACATTGTTCATTGTGGTCACGGCCTCAACTGGATAGCCACCGGCTGCCGATTCAGCTGATAGCATAATCGCATCCGAGCCTTCGTAAATCGCCGTGGCCACATCAGACACTTCAGCCCGCGTGGGCATTGGGCTCTCAATCATCGACTCCAGCATTTGCGTGGCCACAATCACCGGTTTCGCCGCTGCGCGACATTTGCGCACCAAACGCTTCTGGATCGGCGGCACATTCTGTACCGGTAATTCCACCCCAAGATCTCCGCGCGCCACCATAATGCCATCAGAAACTTTCAAAATCGCGTCAAATTGCTCAACCGCTGAAGGTTTTTCAATTTTTGAAAGCAAGGCCGCGCGACCGCGCACCAATTCGCGCGCCTCGGTTAAATCTTCCGGGCGCTGCACAAAAGACAAGGCCAACCAATCCACGCCCAAATCGCAGACGAAATCTAAATCGGCGCGATCTTTTTCTGACAAAGCTGCCAAAGGCAAAACCACATCCGGCACATTCACGCCCTTGCGGTTTGAAATCGTCCCACCGTTCAACACCCGACAATCGGCAAAATCGGCGCCGCACTCTTCCACTTTCAATTTGATTTTTCCATCATTCACTAGCAGATGAGCTCCCAGTTTAAGCGCTGAAAAAATCTCTTCATGGGGCAGTTGTACGCGGGTTTTATCCCCCGCCGCCGGATCAAGATCCACCCGGAACCGATCTCCTTCGACCAAATCTTCAGCGCCTGAGGCAAATTCTCCGACCCGCAATTTTGGGCCTTGTAAATCGGCCAAAATGGCGATCGGGCTGGACAGGTCATCTTCAACCTTGCGGATGATTTTATGACGTTCGGCGATCTCGGCATGCGTGCCATGGCTCATATTCAACCGAAAAACATCTGCCCCTGCTTCATGTAAAGCGCGGATCATGTCATAACTTTGCGAGGCAGGCCCCAGCGTGGCTACAATTTTTACATTGCGCAGGCGTCTCATGATGTATTCCCTTCAATCCCTTTGGCGTCTCTTATAATCTTGCGCTCCGCCAAGCCACCAGCAAGAAATTAAGATCAGAGATCCAGTTTGAGGCAAGCTGTTAGCGTTAACATTTCTGCTGCGCTTATGGCGAAGAATTTCAACAATCACAACCGTTATCCTTACTGCAACTTGCGACCAACGCTTTATTCAAAAGGCAGATCGCTTTAAAGCGCTTGCGAGCCAAGCGGGAACTAAGTTAGGAGATTGGGGAGGACGTACAAGAAATCGCGCATAATATGCCGCGTGTTTGGCAAAGGAAATGACCATGGATGATCAAACGCAGCTTGAATTAGACGCCGCCGCCTTTCGGGCTCTGCGCGCACATTTGATGGAAAAGCGCCCAGATGTTCAAAATATTGACCTGATGAACTTGGCAGGGTTTTGCAGAAATTGCCTTTCGCGTTGGTATCAAGAGGCGGCCCAAGACCGAGGGATTGAGATGTCAAAAGACCAAGCGCGTGAAGCGTTTTACGGCATGCCGATGGAGGTTTGGAAAGCCCAGCATCAAACCGATGCCAGCGCTGAAAAACAAAAGGCCTTCACGCAAGCTTTTGTAGAGAACGTCAAAGCCCCTGATTAATCAGACCTGCCACATATGCCAAACCCTACTCATTCAAGGCTTGGCGTTGATAACTTGCAGCAAAGGCAGCACGGCCGACATATCTGGCCCGTGGCTTTGCCCCGTTAAGGCCAAACGCAGCGGCATAAACAAGCTTTTGCCCTTGCGCCCTGTCGCTGCCTTGACGTCTGCGGTCCAAGATGACCAGCTTTGCGCGTCATAAGGGCCATCGGGCAAAAGTGCCATCGCTTGCGCTACAAATTCTTTGTCTTCTGGGTTGATTACTGGGGCTGCGCCTTTCGAAAACAACTCCCACCAGGCGGGTAAATCATGCAAAGTGGTGATATTCTCGCGCGTCACCTGCCAGAATTGCGCGGCCAGTTCATCCGGAACCCCCAACCGCTCGATCTGATCAGCCACATCTTCCAGCGGTAGCGTTTGTAGATAGCGCGCCGTCAACGGACGCAAATCCTGCACATCCAATTTGGTCGGCGCAGAGCCAAAATGCGCCAGCTCGAAGCCGGCGGCCACGGCAGCTAAATCGGTTTGCAGCTCAACCGGTTGGCTGGATCCCAGACGCGCCATCAAGCTGATCAAAGCGGCAGGGGCGATGCCCTCGGATCGCAAATCGCGCAAAGCCAAGGTGCCAAGCCGTTTTGATAAGGCTTCGCCAAGCGGGCCTGTCAGCAATGAGTGATGGCCAAATTTTGGGATATTCCCGCCAAGCGCCTGCATCATCTGAATTTGCGTAGCCGTATTGGTCACATGGTCAGATCCGCGCACCACATTGGTGATCTCCATTTCGATATCATCTACAACCGAGGCCAAAGTATAAAGATATTGACCATCGCCGCGGATCAAAACCGGATCAGACACGCTGGCCGCGTCGATTGAAATATCACCCAAAATTGCATCGGTCCATTCAATTCGCTGGTGCTCTAGCTTAAAGCGCCAATGCCCCTGCCCCCGTTCTGCGCGCAGCGCCGCTTTTTCAGCCGCGCTTAGGCCAAGCGCGGCGCGATCATAGACAGGCGGCTTGCCCATATTCAGTTGTTTCTTGCGTTTTAAATCCAGCTCGACCGGAGTTTCAAAACATTCATAAAGGCGCCCGCTATCTTTGAGGCGCTGCGCCGCTGCATCATAGGCGGCCAAACGCTCGGATTGGCGCTCGATACGATCCCATTGCAAGCCCAACCACGTTAGATCTTCTTTGATCGCCTCAACAAAGCTTTCCTTTGAGCGTTCAGGATCCGTATCGTCGATGCGTAAAATAAACTGGCCGTCATCTTTGCGCGCAATCAGGTAATTCATCAAAGCAGCGCGCATATTGCCAACGTGCAAATATCCGGTCGGGGAAGGGGCAAAGCGTGTGATGGTCATTTTGATCTCCTGTTGAGGGTCGTTTTTCATAGCGCCAAGGATTTGTCCAGCAAAGGCGGATTTTTTATAGAAGGGCGAAAAAACCATTGCACCCTGTAGCGAAATCCGAATTAGTCGGAACAAAGACAAAGGGAAATGGCAATGGGGCTACCGATTGTGGTAATTGGCGCGGGCATTTGTGGCGTGTCCAGCGCGCTTTGGTTGCAACGCAGCGGCCATAGGGTGATTTTAATCGATAAAACAGCGCCTGGAATGGGGGCTTCATTTGGCAATGCTGGGTTGCTGGCGCAATGGGCGGTAACGCCCGTCACCACGCCGGGTCTTTGGCAGGCGCTACCGAAATACGCGCTTAACCCGGCCAGCCCTTTATTCATCAAATGGCAATATCTGCCCAAATTGGCGCCTTGGCTGTGGAAATTCCTGCAACAGGCCAATGACAGCAGCGCCAAAGCTGCCAGCGCGGCTTTGGGCCCAATTGTATTGGATGCTGTCGACCAACATAAGGCACTGGCACGAGGCAGCTCGGCCGAAAGCTGGATCGCTGACAGCCAATTCAGCTACGCGTATCGCGATCACAAAGCCTTTCAAAAAGATCGCTATGCATGGGATTTGAAACAAGCGGCCGGTCTGGTGCCCGACGTTCTAAACGGCGCAGATGTGCAAGATGCAGAACCAGCTTTGGGCCCTGCCATTCAATGTTTGGCGATCTTGAAAGGCCAGGGGCATATTCTTAACCCTTTGGGATATATCACGGCTTTGGCCAAAGCCTTTGAAGCGCAAGGGGGCGTGTTTCGCCAAACAAGCGTCACGGGTTTTGAAAAACAAAACGGGCGCATACGATCCGTTTTAACCGAAGGGGGCCCGATTAACTGTGACAAAGCCGTGATCACTGCCGGCATTTGGTCAAAAGAGTTGATGGGAAAATTGGGGCTGAATATCCCCTTAGAAACCGAACGCGGATATCACGTGATGTTTAAAAACCCATCACAGATGCCGCGCAATCCGATGATGATGACAACTGGAAAATTTGCAGTGACCCCGATGCAAGACGGGTTGCGCTGCGCCGGTACGGTCGAGTTTGGCGGGATTAAACTGGGGCCCAGCAAAGCGCCAATTCAATTGCTGCGCCGCCGCATGGCAGAGGCTTTTCCACAGATGACCTATGACAGCAGCGAAGAATGGATGGGCTTTCGACCGTCAACCCCAGACAGTCTGCCGCTGATCGGAGAGCTGGCCAGCAGCGGGATTTACACCGCCTTTGGCCACCAACATGTTGGGTTAACCGCAGGGCCTAAAACCGGGCGATTGATCGCAGATTTGATCACTGGGCGTTTGCCAAATATCGATATGCGCCCCTATGACCCGGCGCGCTATGCGGCGATTGCGGCGCGCTAACGCGTGCAGGCGCGCGCCGACATCGCTACTCGTATACGCGTTGGTCTTCGATCACCAAACCGTCGCGCGGTAAGCTGCCGGGGGCCACAAGCTCAACATTGCCCGTCAGCTTAAGGTGACTTTTCACCAAACCGTCAAAATCAGAGGCCGCGGATAGGGTGGTTTCCAGCTGCACTATCATTTCATCCATAGCACCGTTTCGCCGGGCAATGATGCGCGCACGATCCAAAGCATGATGCGAGGCCACCAATGCCGCCACTTGTTCGGGGCGCACGAACATGCCCTTTATTTTGGTGGTTTGATCGGCGCGGCCCATCCAGCCCTTTATCCGCAGATTGCTGCGCCCGCAGGGTGATTTACCGGGCAATACGGCGCTAAGATCACCCGTTGCAAAACGAATAAGGGGATAATCAGGGTTCAGGACCGTAGCCACAACTTCTCCCACCTCGCCATCCGCGACTGGCGTGCCAGTCCCGGGCGTCACGATTTCCACCAGCACACCTTCATCAACGATCATACCCTCTTGGGCGGGTGATTCATACGCGATGTTGCCAAGATCCGCCGTTGCATAACATTGCAAACAGGCAATACCGCGATCGGTATATTCCTGCCGCAGCGCGGGGAATAACGCTCCGCCACCCACAACCGCTTTGCGGATTGATAAGCTTTCCCCCATCTCATCGGCTTTATCCAAAATAATCTTTAAATAATCCGGAGTGCCCGCATAGGCGGTTGTGCCAATATCGACCGCAGCGCGCACCTGCAGATCGGTCTGCCCGACGCCCGCAGGTAAAACCGCAGCACCGACCGCCCGTGCGCCATTTTCAAAAATCATTCCAGCAGGGGTTAAATGATAGCCAAAACAGTTCTGAACGATATCCCCCCGCCCAATGCCTGCCGCGTGTAAAAACCGGCCCATGCGCCACCAATCATGCCCGGTGCCGCCCGGTTCATAAAGGGGGCCCGGGGATTGGAATATATGGCTGAATTCGAAGAGGGGTTTTTGGACAAATCCGCCTAAAATATTTCCCGGCTTTTGCGCTTTGCTTAATTCTGATTTTCGCAAAATTGGTAGGCTTGCCAATGCGTGCAGATCCGTAATTTCGCTGGCCGTCACCCGCTTGAACCGATCCGCGTAGCCCGGCAATTGCTTGGCATGGGCTATTTGTGCGGGCAAAGCCTCCGCAATATAGGCGGCACGTTGCTCTGATGTTTGGGTTTCAAGGCCGTCGAAATAGCGCATCTTTACACTCCAGATCCCGGCCTGCGCTTTTCGGCAGGCCCAATCATGATAAATTTTACCAAACCGCACATTGGCTGGCGGCCCTACAATTGCCCCTTAAAATTGGGGTTAGTTTAGCCAACGCTTGCGCCGCCGATAGCTGCGCACATTGCGGAAGGATTTGCGGCCTTCATCCGACATGCCCAGATAAAATTCTTTTACATCAGGGTTTTCGCGCAATTCCGCAGCAGGTCCATCCATGACCACACGGCCAGATTCTAAAATATACCCATAATGCGCATAGCGCAGTGCTACATTGGTATTCTGCTCAGCAAGAAGGAAGGTCACCCCTTCCTTTTCATTTAAATTGCGCACAATTTGAAAAATCTCTTCCACCAATTGCGGCGCCAACCCCATAGACGGCTCATCCAGCAACACGGTTTCAGGTTGCGACATCAAAGCACGGCCAATTGCACACATCTGTTGTTCGCCACCAGAGGTATATCCAGCTTGGGATTTGCGGCGCTCTTTCAAACGCGGGAAATACGTATAGACCATATCCAAATCGGCTTGGATATCGGCTTTGCTATCGCTGCGCGTATAAGCGCCAGTCAACAGATTTTCTTCGACGGTCAAATGCTCAAAACAATGCCGCCCTTCCATCACTTGAATCACGCCACGCTTAACCATATCCGCCGGATCTGCGCCGTGAATTTCAGCCCCGCGATAGCTGACAAAGCCTTTTGTCACTTCGCCGCGCTCAGAATTTAAAAGATTTGAAATCGCTTTCAAAGTGGTGGTTTTGCCGGCTCCATTTCCGCCAAGCAACGCCACGATCCCACCTTTTGGAACGGCAAGCGACACACCTTTCAGAACCAAAATTACGTGATTATAGATCACCTCTATATTGTTCACGTCCAAAAGCACTTCTGACTTTTCAGTTTCAACAACCATTGTGTCACCTTTGTAAAGAATGAACGGCTGCAATACCTGCAGCCGTTCAACTGGTTTAGTTACATCTTTCGGAGATGTTATTTTCTTTGGCGAAGGCTTGTGAATCCGCTTGGATTAGCGGGTTGATCAAACCCATATCCGCCTCAAGATAGCCAGAAATCAGCTTCCATTTTCCTGCGCTTGCATCCCATTGCGACACAGCGCCAAGGCCGGGCCCACCATGGTTTTCGCATGATACAGAGAAGGCCGGACCAACATTGGCCAATCCATGCTCCGCCATCAGCGCGTCGGTGATGTCCAACGCTTCCATGCCTTTGATCATATCAGCCTGAGAAATATCTGCCGTTCCAGTGATTTCCTGCGCTTTCACAATCGCCATATGGGTCAAAAACGCCATGTAAAGCGACCGATTATACATCACGGTGCCCAGATTATCCCCCGCTCCTGCTGCCTTTCCGGCATCAACAACGTATTTTTGGATATCCGCATAGATGTCAAAATCGCGGCCTGTGTCATTCATCACCAATGACTTATAGCCATCTGCAACATCCCCTGCTGGGATCACATCATGTTCTGCGCCAGCCCACCAGTTTCCGATGAAGTTTTCCATCGGGAAGCGCACATTTGCCGCTTCTTGAATGGCAACTTGGTTCATCACGCCAAAGCCCCACATGATCACATAATCAGGGCGTTCACGGCGGATCTGCAACCATTGTGACTTTTGTTCTTGGCCAGGGTGATCAACCGGGATCAATGTCAGCTCGAACTTATGCTTTTTAGAAAGCTCTTCCAGCGTACGAATAGGCTCTTTGCCGTAGGCTGAGTTGTGATACAGCAACGCGATATGCTTGCCGTCAAGGCTACCAGAATTTTCATTCAGCAGATAATTCACCCCAGCTGATGCCGCCGTCCAGTAATTTGCTGGATAATTGAAAATATTGGAAAATATCTTCCCGTTTGCGGCAGATGTCCGCCCGTACCCCATGCTGTGCAGCGCGATACCATCCGCTGTTACTTTGGGGATCAGCTGATACGTAATACCGGTGCTTAAGGGATGATACACCAAAGAGCCTTCCGCTTTGGTTGATTCATAACATTCCACACCTTTTTCGGTGTTATATCCGGTTTCGCATTCCAGCAAACGAACCGGAACACCGCCAATACCACCATCGCGCTCATTCAGCAGCGTTAGGTAATCAGCATATCCATCCGCCAATGGAATACCGGCAACCGCGTAGGGTCCAGTACGATATGACATCCACGGCAAAACCAAATCTGCAAGGACCGGGGTTGCCATAGCTATACTGCTTGCTGCAGCAGCTAGAAGTTTAAATTTCATCGGTTTTCCTCCCATTTTTATCCGACGTTGGTCTTTTAGAGGCGAGAGCCTCAATGGTAATTTCTCCTTTGAACGCTCAATACGGAAACGGCCAAAGTCTCAGTTTTTCTTTTGCAAGCCGCCATAATTGAGCGATGCCATGCGGCTCAACCACCAAGAACAAAATGATCAAGCCACCGACGATCATAAACTCAAGATGCGTGGCGAGATCTGGTTGCCAGCCCAAACCGGCTACAAACAGATTTTTCAATAAGACCGGCAAAAGTACGAGAAATGCAGCGCCTGCAAAGCTGCCAAAAATTGATCCAAGCCCGCCAATAATGATCATGAACAGCACCAAAAAGGATTTATTGATCCCAAAGGCTTCGCCCACTTCAACAGCCCCCAGATACACCCCAAAAAACAACGCCCCGGATATGCCAATGAAGAAAGAACTAACCGCAAAAGCCGAAAGTTTTGCGCTGAGCGGGTTCACTCCAATGATCTCGGCCGCAATATCCATATCCCGGATCGCCATCCATTTTCGACCGATCGAGCCTCGCGTCAAATTGCGGGCGACAATGCCACAGACGGTTAAGATGATTAAGCAAAAGAGATAGGTCGCCCAGCTATCGGCATTGGCCCCGGTGACGGGTACGCCAAAAAATGTGCGCTCGGGCGCATTGATCTGCCCTGAGGCTGAATAATTATAAAACCAAGGAACCCGGTTAAATATCCAGACGAGGAAAAATTGCGCCGCCAATGTTGCGACGGCAAGGTAAAAGCCTTTGATCCGCAGCGAGGGCAGCCCAAATAACACACCCACACAAGCGGTGATCGCACCTGCCAGCACGACGTGGATCATAATACTCACATCTGGAAAAGCCGTCATTAATTTATACACCGCATAGGCGCCCACCGCCATGAAACCGCCAGTACCCAGCGAAACCTGCCCACAATACCCCACCAAAATATTCAACCCAATCGCGGCAATCGAATAGATCAGGAAGGGTAGGAAAATTGCATTCGCCCAATAGTCATTAATCCAAAACGGGATGATCAAAAAGGCCACGATCAAAACGAAATAATAGCGGTAACGGTCAAATTTGATCGGAAAGGTTTGGTTGTCTTCTTTATAGGTGGTTTTGAAATCACCGGCTTCGCGATACAGCATGATTTAAACCCTTTCGATAATTTTTTCGCCAAATAGGCCTTGGGGTCGAAAGACGAGAAACAACAGGGCCAAAACATAGGCAAACCAATTTTCGGTTGCTCCCCCGATCAACGGGCCAACCAGAAACTCAAACATTTTCTCGCCCACACCGATGATCAAACCGCCCACGATCGCCCCCGGGATTGACGTGAACCCCCCCAGCATTAACACCGGCAAGGCTTTCAACGCGATCAAAGAAAGCGAGAATTGAACCCCGGATTTTGTGCCCCACATAATTCCGGCAACCAGAGCCACAAATCCAGCCAGCGACCAGACCATTACCCAGATAAAATTCAAAGACACTCCAACCGACAAGGCCGCCTGGTGATCATCGGCCACGGCGCGCATCGCGCGGCCCTGTTTTGTATATTGAGAGAAGGCGACCAATGCCAAAACCAGAATAGCGGCAACGATGGTTGCAAAAATATCCAGATTGTCGATGAAAAAGCCGTAATCAAATATATTATACGTCGCTTCATCTATCCAAAGATTGATCCCTTGGGGAATGCCAACATCTAGCTTTTTAATCTCTCCCCCCCACATCAGGTCGCCGAAACCTTCCATGAAATAGGCCAGACCAATCGTTGCCATGAATAAGATAATCGGTTCCTGATTGACCAAATGTTTGAAAATGATTTTTTGAACAAGCCAGGCGAGCAAGACCATAATCGCCATGGTCAGCAAAATTCCGATAAGCGCGGGTAAATGCCAACCGAAATGATGGATATCGGTGCCAAACACAGCGTTGATCAAATGGCTGAAGGGCACTTGCCCGTTCATCATGCCCACCAAGGTCATGGCTGAAAACAGCGCCATAACGCCCTGAGCGTAGTTGAAAATGCCCGATGCTTTGTAAATCAACACAAACCCCAGCGCCACCAAAGCATAAAGAACGCCCGCCATCAGGCCGTTCAAAAACACTTCCATTCCAAAAATCAGCTGTTCTGGCATCAGATTGTCCTTTCAGACTTTGCAGATTTACGCATCGGTTTCATCGCATCCGATCGCGCGTCGGTCTCAATCATGGCTCACCCCTAAATACGCATCAATTACATCTTGATTGTTGCGCACCTCATCCGGTGTGCCATCGCCAATTTTGCGCCCATAATCCATCACGACAACGCGATCAGATAAATCCATCACCACGCCCATATCATGTTCAATAAGCGCAATCGTGGTGCCAAATTCATCATTCACATCCAGAATAAAGCGCGACATATCTTCTTTTTCTTCTACATTCATGCCGGCCATCGGCTCGTCAAGCAGCAGCAGCTTTGGCTCAGAGGCCAGCGCACGGGCCAGCTCTACGCGCTTTTTCAAACCATAAGGCAAACGCGCCACGGGGGTTTTGCGGATCGATTGAATTTCCAAGAAATCAATCACCTTTTCGCATATCTCTCGATTTTCCAGCTCTTCGCGCTCGGCGGCGCCCCACCAGAGCGCCTGTTGAAACACCCCCGATTTCATCTGCGTCAACCGGCCCGTCATCACATTGTCCAGCACCGTCATACCTTCGAACAACGCAATGTTTTGAAAGGTGCGCGCGATGCCCTGCCGGGCCACTTCATAAGGCTTCACCGCAGGGCGTTTTTCTCCATGAAACCACACTTCCCCATCCTGGGGATGGTAAAATCCAGAAATCACGTTAAGCATTGATGATTTGCCGGCGCCGTTGGGCCCTATAATGGCGCGGATCTCGCCTTCAAGAATATCAAAGGAAATATCCTTGATCGCCACCACGCCTCCAAAGCGCAGGGTGATATTTTTCATTTCCATCATGACACCGCCGATTTTACGCCCATCAGCCGTGGTTTGCGTTACCTGACTATCCAACACCTCTGCCCGCCTTATTCTGCTGCGATGCGGCCCGAGACCGCTACGGTTTTGACATCTCGAATTTCCAGAGTGGCCGAAATTTTACCTTTTCGTCCGTCTTCATAGGTGACCTCTGTTTCGGTAAAGACATTCTGAGCGCCGCTATACAGCGCCTCGACCAGATCCGAGAATTTTTCTGAAATCACCCTGCGGCGCACTTTGCGCGTGCGGGTCATTTCCCCATCATCCGCATCCAGCTCTTTATGAAGCACCAAAAACCGATGTACTTGGCAGCTCGACAACATCGCATCCTGCGCAATTTTAACATTCACCTCTTCGATATGGCCCTGGATAACGCGCAGCACCTCTGGATGGCCCGCCAATTCCTGATAGCTTGAATAGGCAATATTATTGCGCTCGGCCCAATTGCCAACAGCGGCCAGATCGATATTCACGAAAGCCATGCACCGATCTCGGCCCGCACCAAACACCACGCATTCCAAAATATTTGGGTAAAATTTCAGTTTATTTTCAACATATTTCGGCGCGAACATTGACCCATCAGTCATTTTAGCAACGTCTTTTGCACGATCAATAATTCTAAGATGGCCATTTTCAGGATCAAAAAAGCCCGCATCGCCCGTGGCCACCCAACCCTCGGGATCTTTCGTTTCGGCCGTGCTTTCAGGGCTTTTGTAATATTCGACAAAGGCCCCGGGCGAGCGATAGAATACCTCTCCACTCTCCGCGATTTTCACTTCAACGTCCGGCGCTGGCACCCCAACCGTATCGGAATAAACTTGCCCATCAGGTTGCACAGTTACAAAAACCGACGCTTCCGTTTGCCCATAAAGCTGCTTCAGATTGATCCCCATAGAGCGGAAAAAATCAAATATTTCGGGCCCGATAGCCTCGCCTGCAGTATATCCAACGCGTACCCGGCTAAGCCCAAGCGCGTTTTTAAGCGGGCTGTAAATTACCGCATCACCGATCAGATAGGTCAATCGATCCAAGGCCGAAACCGCGTTGCCATCCAGAATATCCTGACCCACCTTGCTGGCATGCGCCATGAAATATCGGTAAAGGCCTTGCTTAATGCGGCTTGCATCCTGCATCCGCAACACCACCGACGTGAGCATGCTTTCAAAAACCCGCGGTGGCGCAAAATAATAGCTGGGTCCGATTTCACGCAAATCAGACAAAACCGTTTCCTGGCTTTCGGGGCAATTTATGCACAAAGCCGCATAAAAAGATTGCCCGACCGAGAAAATGAAATCCCCCACCCATGCGATCGGCAAATAAGACAGCAAACTATCGGTTTCCTTCAGCCCATCAAATTCGCAGGCATTCTTCGCCGAAATGATGATATTTCGGTTGCTTAACACAACCCCTTTGGGCTTACCCGTCGTGCCAGATGTATAAAGCATCACGCATGTTTTCTCAAAGGTTTGCGCCTCAACGCGCGCATCAAGTTCTTTTTGCAACCTGTCCGCCGCGGCCAGACCACTTTGCTGCAGTGCCATTAAATCATGCAATCTGCTGTGATCATATTTGCGCATGCCCCGCGCATCGAGATAAATCAGATGTTCAAAATCTTTTAAATCATCCTGAATCTCTAGAACTTTATCAAC
The DNA here is from genome assembly GCA_039640495.1 of Rhodobacteraceae bacterium IMCC1335. NCBI lineage: Bacteria > Pseudomonadati > Pseudomonadota > Alphaproteobacteria > Rhodobacterales > Paracoccaceae > Rhodobacteraceae bacterium IMCC1335. The sequence goes on along the minus strand of CP046864.1, from coordinate 542,356 downwards.
CTGCTCTTGATCGCCTGCAATCACAAACCGAGCGCCACAATGTTCTAAAACATACAACATTTCTTCGGCCACAGCGTCTTGATAGAGCGGCACGGGCACAGCGCCCGCCATTTGAACGGCCACAAGCGATCCGTAAATATAGGGTCGATTGCGCCCGATCACCGCAACATAATCGCCCTCTTTGACCCCAAGCTCGATCAAGCCCAATGCCATATTCGTGATCTCGCGCTCTGCCTTCGCCCACGTCCACGTTTGCCAAATACCCAATTCCTTCTCCCGCAAGGCAGGGCGATCAGGAAATCGGCTGGCATTTCTGCGCAACAAATGGGGCAAAGAGCGCAGATCATGAAGCGCCTGTGACGTCTGTGTCAAATGTTTATCCTCCCATGCGAACAAGGCTGCGGCTTTTGCCATCTTTTCTGTTCAGATAGGAGAGTGCGCGACAATCGTTTCTTGATAATTTCTGAAATCTTACAAATTGTTTCAATCTGTAGTTTTTTTTTGAGCAGCCACTTGTTTTTTTGGCATGTTTCACGTTTCCCTTTGGGGCAACCGAAGGACATTGCCATGGAGCACCGCTTTACCGACCCCAATGCCATGACGCAGGCGGGACTAAATTTGATTCAACAAGCGCTATCGATCTATGACAAAGATCTTGAGCTTGCTTTATGCAATCAACGCCACGGGGAAATGTTTAACCTCCCTAAATCCCTAACAACACCGGGTGCCAAATTTGAAGACACGATCCGCTATTTGGTTGAAAGCGGAGAATATGGTAATGTGGAAGATGCCCAAGCCTTTATTCAGGAAAAAGTTGATATCGCAAAAGCCTTCGAGCCGCACTACGTAGAACGTATCCGCGCCAATGGGCAAGTGATCAGCATCGAGGGCGCTCCTCTGCCGCAAGGCGGTTGGGTCACCGTCTATACGGATATAACGCAAACAAAAAAGCAGGAAAACTTATTGCGCTTGCGCTCTGAAGAGCTTTCAGACCAACTTTTATCCTATTCAGAAGAACTGGCGGCGAAAAACCGCCAATTAGAGGCCAGTATTGCAGCGCTCGAAGAAGCCAAGCGCGAACTGACAGAAATCGAATCGCGCACCCGCCTGACAAGCGAAATGATTCCGGCCCATGTGGCGCATGTGGATCGCCAAGGGCGATATCAGTATTCCAACCGACGTCTATCTATGGTGTTGCCGGAAAGACCGAATGACATTATTGGCCGGCATATTTCCGAGGTGCTGGGCGCGCCCACCTATAACCAAATTTCGCCAAAATTACGCGAAGCGTTTTTGGGGACTCCAAGCGTACTGGAATTCACCGATGATCTCAGCGCCAGGCGCATTCGCGTGGCCTTCACGCCGGATGTAAAAGAAACGGGCATCGAAGGCGCCTATATTCTGTCAATGGATATCACCGAGGAAACGCAAGCGCGCAACGCCTTGCAACAGGTTGCCAAACGCGAACTTGCCGCCCAGTTGACCAGCGGTTTAGCGCATGATTTTGCAAATCTTCTTACCATTATTTTGGGCGCACAAAGCCGGCTCACGGGCCGCGTGCAGGATGCAGATTCGCTGGCTCTGATCGAGGCCACCAAAACCGCAGCAACCCGCGGCGGCAGCCTGCTGAACACGATTGGCGATATGACAGGAACCCGCAATTTAAACCCGACGCCAACCCATATTGAGGCACTTCTTGAAAAACTGTTTCCATTGGCCGAAGCTGCGCTGCCCAAAAGCATCACTTTGAAAATCCATAACACAGTGCCGGATGAAGCGTATTTTCTTGATGCTGGGATGCTTCAAGATGCGCTGCTCAATCTGATTTTAAACGCCAAAGACGCTTGTGGCGCGGGAGGGCGGATCAAGCTTTCGATCCGCCCTGTTGCGGATATCTGGCTCGATTTTATCGTCACGGATTCTGGATCTGGATTTAGCGCAAAAGCCTTAAAGCACGCTTTAGACCCGTTTTACACGACCAAAGGCTCCGATGGGAACGGGCTTGGCCTGACCATGGTTTATGACGCCGCCAAGCTCGCCGGGGGTGATTTGCGGCTTAGCAACAGCTTTTCTGGAGCCCGTGCACAATTGCGCCTACCGCTGCGCAAAGTGCCCGCAATGCCGCATAAAGCAATGGTCTTGATCGTGGAAGATGATCCCAGTTTGCGCAAAGATATGCGCGTCATGCTGACAGATCTTGGGCATTTGGTAATTGAGGCAAGCTCGGTCTGTGAAGCCTTGGACCTGTGCCAGAACCTGCCCGACATAGCGCTGATTTTATGCGATTTAAACCTTGAGGGTGAGGAAAACGGCACCGCGCTTGTCAAAGCGCACCCGCACCCATCGGCCGAATTGATTTTTATGACATCGCTGCCGATTGCAGATCCATTGCATCAAGAAGCTTTGACTTTAGCGCCCGTTTTGTCCAAACCGTTTTCACAACGCACCCTTGAAACTATTTTATCCGGCGGGCCCTCTTTATGACTCTTCCTTTGGTGTCTATTCTCGATGATGAGCCTGAAATCAGAGCCATGTTGGTCAAAGCCTTGGAAGAGGCCGGGTTTCGCACCATTAGTTTTTCGCGCGCCACCGAATTTGAAGCCGCGCTGCAAACGGCCACGCCCGATGTCTGCTTGGTAGATCTCAGCCTGCCCGACCGCGACGGGTTAACGCTGGTGCATCGCTTGGCGCTTGAACAAGGGGCGGTGGTGATCATTATTTCGGGGCGCGCGCAGGTTCAAGATCGGGTTACAGGTTTAGAGTTGGGCGCGGATGATTACATCATCAAGCCGTTTGATCCGGCCGAAGTGGTGGCGCGCATTCGCGCCCGCCTGCGTCAAGATCGCACCGGCGCGCATACAGGAACAAGCGCCTATTTTTCAACTTGGGTGGCGCATTTCGATCGCTATAGTCTGGAAGATGAAAATGGGCTTGAAACCCCCTTCTCACACGCTGAATCCGAAGTGTTACGAATGTTTTTACAAAGCCCCAAGCGCTTAATAAGCCGTGCCCAAATGCAGGAAACGCTGGGCGGCGGGGCCAGTGAAAGCTTCGATCGGGCGATGGATGTTCGGATCTCGAGATTGCGCACAAAATTGCGCGAAGACCCCAAAAACCCGCAGCTGATCAAAACCATCTACGGGGCCGGATATATTTTTTTAAGCGATGTCAAATGGGTGACGCAGAGCCCCAAGCCCGCTTAACGCAAAATCGGCGGCTTGGCGGGGTCGCGGCCCGGCGCCGATGGGTTTTGCGCCACCGCTGGCTCTGGCTGCGGTAAATCAAACCTAAGCCCATGCGCGGCTAAGGGTTTATACACTTTATCCTCCGAGGTGAAAAACCCCACATCGATGCTGCCCGCCTCGATACCGGAAAAGGTCAGCGCCTCTTGCGCCGCCGTTGTCAGCGCCGGCTCGGCCCCGGCAACCGCGTCAATAAACGCCAAAAGATGGCCCCTTTGATCCCCCGCATAGGTCACAGAGGTCAGCCAAACCTCTTTCACCAGACCCGCCGCAGACACCAATTTGCTATCCAAACTTTCCAAGACCGCTTGCGGAATATCGGCTGGCGTATAAAACGCCATAGGCTGCAGCGAGACTTCCTCAGCTGTTTGCGCCAATGTTTGCGACAACCAGCCAATCGCCTCGGGCGGCAAGAGCATTTGCGAGGGGGCCACGTCTAAATTCACCCCCAGGCCAAGCTTTTGATCCACCAGCATCGCGATAACCGCGCGCCCAGAAAGCGCCAAATAAGGCGAAATTTGGCCGGTAAATTCTGACAACCGGTCTTCACGGTCAAAAACCAAAACATAAGAGTGCTGCTGCAGATCGAAAACCTCTGGTTCTACATCCTCTCCAACCGGCGGCTGCGCCAGCAGCAAAAACAATTCGGCATCCGCCAGCCGCTCGTAAAAGCCCAACCGCGCCGCATCTTGATCAGATGCAGATTGCATCTTGGCATGCGCCCGATCAAGCGGCGTTTCAACGCTCATCGCATCAGCTCCTTCACGCGCCGCTGCAACTCGGGCAGCAGATCGGCTTCAAACCACGGGTTTTTCTTGAGCCATGCATTATTGCGCCAGGACGGGTGCGGCAAGGGTAAAATTGCCGGTAGCTCGCGGCGCCATTGCGCCATCACCTGCCCCAAACTGGCCTTGGTGTTCAAATGCCATTTCTGCGCATAGCCCCCACCAGAAGCTGCAGTTTGAGCTTTGGATAACGGGCAAGCATCTGCGCGCGCCACGTGGCCGCGCAGATTTTGGGCGGCGGCAAATCGGCGCCTTGCGCCGAATAGCCCGGAAAGCAAAACGCCATTGGCAAAATCGCAATACGCTCTGGATCATAAAATTGGTCGGGCGCAAGCCCCATCCATGCCCGCAAGCGATCACCCGAGGGATCGCTAAACGGAACGCCCGAGCGATGCACCCGCGCACCCGGCGCCTGCCCTGCGATTAAAATTTGCGCGCACGGATTACCCTGAAAAATCGGCCTTGGCTGATGCGCGCTTTGCGTAGCAGCAAAGCGGTCTGCACAGAGGCGGCAGCCAAGCAGCGCGTCAATCTGAAAATCCGTCGGGTCTTCCACGATAGCCTTACATATTCTGCGATAGATAAGAGACGCTATGTGATATCGCTAATTTCAATATTTGCAACCGGCGGGCTGGTGGGCAGCAGCGGCGGCGCGCAAGCGCTGGGCGGGATGAAGGTAAATATTTACAATCAAGCCTCGCATACAGAGGTTGAATCGCGCCCCAGCGCCGATGGCCAAAGCTTGGATATCACCATTTTGGATGTGGTAAAGGGCGGAATAATGGCGGGGCAATTGGATCGCCCGATGCGTCAGCATTTCGGGGCCAGTCCAAAACCGCAGGGCGGTTAAACCGGCTGGCCCCCAATTTTATACAAATAGGCTTGCGCATTATTAGTGTAATAAGGCGTATTATAGTCTTTGCGCCGGATCTGCCCCCTTGGCATTTGCAGCTGCATCCATTCAAGCATTTGCACATGCGTATCCGCGCCGCGTTTGATCAGATTAAATTGAATATAAACATGGATATCGCTGGAATGGCCCGTGCCCAGAAACGCGCGGCCCCAGTTTTTCACGCCTTCGGAAATATTTTCATCGCATTTCACGCGGGTTTCGGATTCTTCGACAATCGTCGCGCCAAGCTTAGCGCAATGAACAGCAAAGGTTTCGGATAATGATTTTCGGCTTTTGTTTTTAAAAATAGCCTCGGGCCAACCGGACGGTGTAATGGCCAAAGGTTCGATGACCTCTTTTTCCTCGCAACCCATTAATGCGCAAAGCGCCAAGATGAAAATATACCGCATAAACCACCACTCGTTAAAAACGCATCAGTTAAAGCAAAGAATAATGGCCGTTTTAGGGCAGGGCACACCGGCGCTTTGATATTAGCGCGCCTGAACACAGCGCACTGGGCCGTGAGTTTGCGCATTGCTGATTGGCAGAACCGCGCTAACTCGCCTCAAACATCAAAGCGAGAACCACAGTAACTCAGCCACATTTGGAATAGCCGCAACTGGCGCAGGTCATGCAGCCTTCCACCATGCGCAAATCATATTGCCCACAGCTAGAACAGGCTTTGCCCTTGCCCGAGGCCCCTGCCGGCATCACGGCCTGCGGATCTTGCTTGAGCCCCAGCCCTTCACCTTCCAGAAATCCGATCGCCACCATATGGGTTTCCAAAACACCGCCAATCGCCGCCAGGATCGAGGGGATATATTTGCCTTTAATCCAGGCGCCGCCACGCGGATCAAACACGGCCTTCAGCTCTTCCACCACGAAAGACACATCGCCCCCGCGCCGGAACACGGCGGAAATCATCCGCGTCAGCGCCACCGTCCATGCAAAATGCTCCATGTTTTTCGAATTGATAAACACTTCAAACGGGCGGCGGTGGCCATTCACCACCACATCATTCACCGTAAGATAAATTGCATGCTCGCTATCGGGCCATTTCAGCTTATAGGTCTGCCCTTCTAAGGCCTGCGGGCGGTCAAGCGGCTCGGACATATAGATCACCTCGGCGCCGTGATCGGTTTCGGGCGTTGCCTCGCTGCTTTCGGACACGCTCAGCACCGATCCGGTCACCGCGTTGGGGCGATAGGTCGTGCAGCCTTTACAGCCGCTTTCATAAGCCGCGCTATAGACTTCTTTGAAGGCCTCAAAGCTGATATCTTCGGGGCAATTTATGGTTTTCGAGATTGAGCTATCCACCCATTTTTGCGCCGCGGCCTGCATTTTCACGTGATCTTTTGGGGCCAGGGTTTGCGCATTGACAAAATAATCGGGCAGATCGGCATCACCGAATTTGTCGCGCCACATTTGCACGGCGTAATCCACAACTTCTTCTTCGCTGCGTGATCCGTCTTTTTGCAGCACTTTGCGCGTATAGGCATAAGCAAAAACCGGCTCGATCCCCGAACTGACATTGCCGGCATAAAGGCTGATCGTGCCGGTTGGGGCGATGGAGGTAAGCAAAGCGTTTCTAATGCCATGCCTTGCAATTTCGGCGCGCACATCCTCATCCATTCCCTGCATCGCGCCCGAGGCCAGATAAGGATCTGCCTCAAAGAGCGGAAACGCGCCTTTTTCCTTGGCCAATTGCACCGATGCCAGATAGGCGGCGCGCGCGATCGCGTGCAACCAATCTTCGGTTTGCCGCGCCGCTGCCTCGGAGCCATAGCGCAAGCCAAGCATCAATAACGCATCGGCCAAGCCGGTCACCCCAAGCCCGATCCGGCGCTTGTTGCGCGCCTCCAGCGCCTGCGCCTCAAGCGGAAAATTTGAGGCATCCACCACATTATCCATCATCCGCACGGCGGTTGCCACCAGATCCTGAAGCGCCGCCGCGCTCAAATGCGCGCCGCGCTCAAAGGGCGCCTCTACCAGACGCGCCAGATTGATCGAGCCCAGCAAACAGGCCCCATAGGGTGGCAGAGGTTGTTCTCCGCAGGGGTTCGTGGCTGCGATGGTTTCGCAATAGCTCAAATTATTGGCCTGATTGATCCGATCGATGAAAATCACCCCCGGCTCGGCAAACTCATAGGTCGATTGCATAATTTGATCCCAGAGCTTGCGCGCCGACAGCGTTTTGTAAATTTGCCCTTCAAACACCAAATCCCAATCGCCATCCGCCTTCACCGCCGCCATAAACGGATCCGTTACCAGCACCGAAACATTGAACATGCGCAACCGCGCCGGATCCGATTTCGCAGAAATAAAATCTTCAATATCCGGGTGATCACAGCGCAACGTGGCCATCATCGCGCCACGACGCGATCCCGCGCTCATAATGGTGCGGCACATACTGTCCCAGACATCCATGAACGAGAGCGGCCCCGATGCATCCGCAGCCACGCCCTTGACCAAAGCGCCTTTGGGGCGGATCGTGCTGAAATCATACCCGATGCCTCCGCCCTGCTGCATGGTCAGCGCGGCTTCCTTGAGCATATCAAAAATACCACCCATATCATCGGGCACCGTGCCCATCACAAAGCAATTGAACAGCGTGACTTTGCGCTGCGTCCCGGCGCCAGCGGCAATACGCCCGGCGGGCAAAAATTTAAAATCTTCCAAAGCGGCGTAGAATTTTTCCTCCCAAATACCAGGCTCTGCCTCAACGCGGGCCAGATCCTTGGCAACGCGCCGCCAGCTTTCTTCGACGCAAGCATCGATCGGTTCATCATCCGCCGTTTTCAAGCGATATTTCATATCCCAAATCTGTTCGGCAATCGGCGCAGAAAATCGGCTCATATCAGATCCTTTGGCTTATGTGCAGCCGCGCGTTCCAAAAGGGCAACGCGGCGGATGACTATCATTCACGGGGCCTCTAGCCTAAAGCGGCATCTGCGTCAGGTCAACTTGCCAAATCATCTGAAAAAGTTAACTTACGATTCAGGTATTTTTGGGAAATCAAATGGCAGGTATAATCCATCTTGTAAAATTGAGCGTTGGCAGCGAAGGCGTTGAGGATCTGCGCGCCTGGCAGGCCACGAAGCGCGCGCAAGCTGAAGATGGAGCGCCCCGCCATGTCACGCGGATGTGGCCCAAACGCGAGGCGGATTTGCTCAAAGGGGGCTCGATCTACTGGGTCATCAAAGGGCAGCTGCAATGTCGTCAAAAAATTTTACGCCTGGATGAAATATATCGCGAAGACGGCATCAGGCGCTGTGCCATCGTGCTTGACCCCGAGATTATCCGCACCCGTTTGGCGCAAAAGCGCCCCTTCCAAGGATGGCGCTATTTAAAACCCGAACAGGCGCCAGCCGATTTACCTGGCAACCGTCAAGACGAAGAGGATTTGCCCGTCGAATTGGCAGGGGCTTTGGCCGATATCGGAGTGTTTTAAAGCTGCAAGCGGGCTTTCAATGCCGCTAACGCCTCAGCCCTCTGCGCGTTCAATAACGTGCCGCGGGCGCGAAACAGCGTGGCCTGCGATTTCAGCACCAACCCGTCTTGCAAAATGCGCAAGTGATTGGCCCGCAGCGTTTCCCCACTCGAGGTTATATCGGCGATGGCCTCAGCCGTTTGATGCTTGATCGTGCCTTCCGTGGCGCCTTGACTGTCCACCAAACGATAATCAGCCACGCCGGCACCGCGTAGAAATTCCCGCACCAAACGATGATATTTTGTGGCGATCCGCAACCGAAATCCGTGGGTTTGGCGAAAGGCCGCGGCCGCGCCATCCAGATCATCTACCGTTTCCACATCCACCCAGCAATCCGGGACCGCGATGATCAGATCCGCATGTCCGAAGCCCAATTCAACCAGCGGTTCGACCCGCTGCTCCCAATTGACCAGCTTTTCGCGGATAAGATCGGTGCCGGTTACACCCAGATGGATGCGCCCGGCTTGCAGCTCTCGTGGTATTTCGCCTGCGGATAATAAAACCAATTCCAACCCGTCGATTCCGTGCACCTCGGCGGCATATTCGCGGTCGGACCCGCTGCGCGAGAGCATAATGCCATGCGCCCCAAACCAGGCGAAGGTTTTCTCCATCAGCCGCCCCTTGGAGGGGACTCCCAATCGCAAACTCATGCTGCACCTCGCAAGGCAACCACCAAATCTGGGCGGATAACCCCGCCAACTGCTGGCATTGTAACGCCCTTGCCAAGTTGCTTGGTTAAAGCATCATATCGCCCGCCACTGGCTATAGCGGAAAGACCATTCTGCCCATTTTGAGCATAAAACCCGAAGACAAACCCGTCATAATATTCCATCGAGCTTCGCCCATAGCTGGTCTCAAACGCCAATGAAGATACATCCACACCCTTCGCATCAAGCGCGTTCAAGCGCCGTGAAAACCCTTCCACCGCGGTTGAAATCGCCGGCATATCCACCACCAGATCGCGCAATTGTGCCAACGCATAGGGACAGCTTTCTTTGATTTTTAACAAAGCTTCCAGCAAATCCACTTCAGCTTGAGACAAAGCGGGGGTCTCAACCTCGTGGCGCAACGCCTGTATTCTCTGTTCAATTTCCCCTTTGCTGCGCAGGCCAATTTGGGGACCGCATTGCGCAAACGGATCCGAGGTGAACAATTTTTGTTTTTGCGCTTTGCGATCAGCAGACGCCAAGGCAAAACGTTTCAAAAGCGCCCGAAACCGTTGCGGACGCCATAAATGGCGCATCAAGGCGGCTTTGCGCGCGGCTGTTGTAGTCAACCCCCGCACAGCCGCGCTGAGCAGATTGATATCGCCTGTGGCAATCCGAAGCGGCAAATCAGACAGCGCTTTTGCAATCGCCAAAAACACTTCGGCATCAGCGACCGCAGGATCCCCCTGTTCGAACAGCTCATAGCCCACCTGAATATATTCATTCGGCCGCACGGCATCGCTTTCCTGCATCCGAAACACTTTGCCAGAATAGGTGTAACGCGCCGGCATCAAATCATTCGCCATATGTTGCTGCACCACTGGCACGGTGAAATCAGGCCGCAACACCATATCGCCGCGCAAGGGATCAGGCGTCACATAAGCGCGGCTTCGAATATCTTCTCCGTATAGATCCAGAAGTATTTCCGCCGGTTGCAGCACCTGCACTTGCGCATCTTGTGCCCCCAGCGCCTGAAAATACTGGTGTAGCCTTTGCGCTTCTTGCAAACTGTCTTGCGCGCTCTGCATCACCCTTGCCTCACCCTTGCCCAGCTAGAATTTCGCGGATCTTCGCCAGCATATCGCCGCGCGCAACCTCATATTGGCTGGGGCGGTCTTTCCATTCATCCAACGTGGCGCTTTTGGCAATCTGCGCACCCAGCACCAGGTCTTTGATCTGCACAACGCCGCGCTCCCGCTCATCCTGACCTTCAATAATCGCAATCGGCGCGTCGCGTTGATCGGCATATTTCAATTGATTGCCAAAGTTTTTGGGATTGCCCAGATAAACTTCGGCGCGCAACCCCGCGCTGCGCAACTCTGCTGCCAAAGCCTGATAGGCAGACATCTTGTCCCGATCCATCACCGTTACCACGATCGGCCCCCGCCCAGCGCTGGAAAGCCGCCCTTTTGCGCGCAGCGCGGCCAGCAAACGATCCACCCCGATCGAGACGCCGGTGGCCGGCACCGATTGGCCGGTGAAGCGTTTGACCAAATCGTCATAACGCCCGCCGCCAGAGACGGATCCAAATTGCCGCTTACGGCCCTTTTCATCCAGTATTTCAAAGGTCAGTTCGGCTTCAAAAACCGGTCCGGTATAATAGCCCAAGCCGCGCACCACCGAAGGATCAATTTCAATTTGCTCGGGTCCATAACCAGAGGCTGCAAACAGATCTGCCATTGTTTCCAGCTCAGCAAGCCCTTCTAAGCCAATCGCTGACCCGCCGATGGCGCCGCGCAAATTACGCAAAGTAGCCGCCCCATCTGCGCCTTTCGACGTTAGGAATGCCACCACCGGGGCCGCTTGATCAGCGCTTAATCCAACTCCGTCAATATAAGCCCCTGACGCGTCTAATCGGCCCTTTCCAAGCAGCTCTTGCACACCTGCAGCACCGATTTTATCAAATTTATCGATTGTGCGCAGAACAGCATCCCGATCTGCACTTTCGATCAGCCCTGCCGTTTCCAGAACACCATTTAAAATCTTGCGATTATTCACCCGCACGAGGTAATCGCCACGCGGAATCCCAACGGTTTCCAGCGTATCTGCCAGCAGGCTGCAAATTTCGGCATCCGCCGCCACATTTGCGGAGCCCACTGTATCAGCGTCGCATTGGTAAAATTGCCGAAACCGCCCGGGTCCTGGCTTTTCATTGCGCCAAACCGGGCCCATCGCATAGCGCCGAAACGGGCTTGGCAACTCATTGCGAAACTGGGCGTAATAGCGGGCCAAGGGCGCCGTCAAATCATACCGCAGGGCCAGCCAATCGCCTTCCTCTTCCTGCCATGCAAAAACTCCCGCATTGGGGCGCTCCACATCTGGCAGAAATTTGCCCAAAGCCTCAACCGTTTCCACCGCGCTAGTTTCAAGCACCTCAAACCCGTAGCGGTGATAAACCTCTGCGATTTGCCCCAGCATTGCATCGCGTTGCGCCACCTCGGGTCCCGCATAATCTCGAAACCCTTTTGGGGTTTGCGCCTTGGGGCGCGGGGTTTTCTTCACTTTGGCCATACGGTCCATCCTGATCTGGGCGTTTGATGCGCGGTGTAGCCCAGCCTCTAAGAATGAGCAAGCCAAAGGCCGCGCTTTGCCTACCCTTGAACTGCCCGTTCGCTCTTCTAGTTCATGCCCATGAACTCGATACTTTTAATTGGAAATAGCGGCGGTATAGGCCATGCGCTGCAAGGCGCGCTGGAAGCGCGTGGAGCCAGCGTTACCGGCCTGTCACGGCGAGATACCGGCTTAGATTTGAACGATGAGGCAAGTATAGAGGGGCAGTTATCCGCCCTGAGCGGGCCTTTTGACGCTATTCTCGTGGCCAGTGGTGCTTTGGAAATAAACGGCGCACGCCCCGAAAAAGCCTTGTCTCAGCTGACTCAATCCGCGTTTCTCGACCAATTTATCGTGAACGCCGCCGGCCCTGCATTGATTTTGAAACACGCGCCGCGCCTGTTGCCAAAAGACCGCCCGAGCCAGTTTGCAGCATTATCCGCAAGGGTTGGATCGATCGGGGATAATAAAATCGGCGGATGGTATTCTTATCGCGCGGCAAAAGCGGCGTTAAACCAAATTATCCATACGGGCGCCATCGAGTTGGCCCGGACGCATAAACAGGCCGTTTGTGTCGCCCTGCATCCGGGCACGGTGCAAACGCCCTTTACAGCCAAATATCTGGGCCGTCACCCTTCAGTTCCTGCATCCCAAGCCGCTCTTAACCTCTTATCCGTGCTCGAGGGCCTTGGCCCCGATAAGACGGGCCAGTTCTTTGACTGGGCAGGAAAACCCGTGCCATGGTGAAACGGCTCGTTGTTATTCTGGGCGACCAGCTTTCGCATAATATTGCGGCCCTGAAGCAAGCGGATAAAGCCAAGGATTTAATCGTGATGGCCGAAGTCAGTGATGAAGCCGGTTACGTGCCGCATCATCCTAAAAAGATTGTGCTGATCCTGAGCGCAATGCGCAAATTTGCGGCGCAACTCAGGCAAGAGGGTTGGCAAGTTGCGTATACGCAACTGGAGGATGCCCAAAATAGCGGCAGCCTAAGCGGCGAAATTTTGCGCCAAGCCGCTTTGGCTGGCACGGATCAAGTCGTGGTGACCGAACCCGCTGAATGGCGGGTTATTCAAGCCTTTGAGGCGCTGCCCTTGCACGTCACCCTGCTGCAGGATGATCGCTTTATCGCCAGTCATGCTGAATTTGATCGCTGGGCAGAGGGGCGCAAAGCCCTGCGGATGGAATATTTCTACCGCGATATGCGCCGCAAAACCGGGTTTTTAATGGAAGAGGGGCTGCCAGCGGGTGGCAAATGGAATTTCGACCATGACAACCGCAAAGCCGCGCCGAAAGACATCACCTATGCCGGGCCCGAAAAGTTCGAACCCGATGCGCTCACGCAACAGGTAATCGATCTAGTAAACCGGCGCTTTTCAGACCATTTTGGAACCACCGAGGGATTTTGGTTTGCCACAGATCGCAGCCAAGCCTTGCAGGCATTGGATCGCTTTATTAACAACGCTTTGGCAAGTTTTGGCGATTATCAGGACGCGATGCTGAACGACAATAAATTCCTATATCACGCCTTTTTATCGCCTTATTTGAATATTGGATTGCTGAGCCCGATAGAGGTGTGCCAAGCGGCTGAAGCGGCCTGGCAGGCGGGTTTGGCGCCGTTAAACGCCGTAGAAGGGTTCATTCGCCAGATCATCGGGTGGCGCGAATATATGCGCGGGATCTATTTTCATGAAGGGCCAGATTATACGGCGCGCAATGCCTTGAACCATTCTCACCCATTGCCCAAATTTTACTGGGACGGCGCAACAAAAATGAATTGCCTTTCAAAAGCAGTTGCTCAAACGCAGAGTGAAGGCTATGCCCATCATATTCAACGCCTGATGGTGACCGGCAATTTTGCGCTTTTGGCTGGCATTGATCCGCACGCGGTTCACGAATGGTATCTTGCGGTTTATGTAGATGCGTTTGAATGGGTCGAGGCCCCAAATACGATCGGAATGAGTCAGTTTGCCGATGCCGGCATTATCGCTTCAAAACCCTATGTCAGCTCGGGCGCCTACATCAATCGCATGTCAGATTATTGCAAGACATGCGCGTATAAGGTTGCGCAAAAAACTGGCGAATCCGCCTGCCCGTTTAACCTGTTATATTGGGATTTTCTTCTGCGGAACGAGGAAAAATTTGCCCAGAACCCTCGGATGGCACAGATGTATCGCACATGGGCACGCATGGATGAGACGCGAAAAGAAACCGTGCTCAGCGATGCCGCAGGCTTTTTAACGCGCCTGCGCAAAGGAGACCTTGTTTAACGCAAATATGCAGTGGCAGATCCGGGCCTGCGCCACCCTTTCGAAAAGATGGGCGCGCGCTGCTTGCTGAATGATCAAGCGCGCCGCACTCTTATGGTGAATATTTAATTTTCGTCTTCGATAACGCCGTCTTTATCCGTGGCAACCAAGGCGCCATTTTCCCATTCGCCCGTTTGTTCTTGGCCCGTTGCAAAGGTAATTGTGCCTTCGCCTTGCCGCTTGCCCTTCACAAAAGTGCCTTCATAGACATCCCCATTGGCATAGGTTGCCACACCGTTTCCGGTGATCTCGCCATTCTGCCAATCGCCTTCATAGGTAAACCCATCAGCAAGCGTTATTTTGCCTTTGCCATTGCGCTTCCCGTCCACATAATCGCCCTCATAAACCATACCATCAGCAAATGTGGCCTTGCCGGACCCGTGCCGCATACCCTCGTGCCACATGCCATCATAGGTATAGCCATCTGTATAGGTCATCACACCCATGCCATGATTTTTTGCGTTCCGGAACCCGCCTTTATAGGTGATGCCATTGGCGTAGGTGGCCACCCCCTCGCCTTCAATCACACCTTGGCTCCATTCGCCCTGATAGCTTGAGCCATCCGGGTAGTCGATTTTACCAACACCGTTTGCCAAGCCTGCTTCAAACGCTCCGACATAAACCGATCCGTCGGGATAAATCACTTTGCCTTCGCCTTTGATTTGGCCATTTTCCCAATTGCCATTATATTCGTAGCCATCTGTCCCGATAAATTGCCCCAGCCCTTGGCGCTGATCTGCTTCAAAATTGCCATCATAGATATCACCATTGGCATAGGTTACCCGGCCCGGGCCCTGACGGCGCCCCGCAACCAACATACCTTCATAAATATCGCCATTCGGCTGAATAAGTTTGCCAAGGCCTGTTATTTCGCCATCTTTCCAAATGCCATCAAAAATCAACCCCTCTGACATTTCCAACACGCCGCGCCCCTCGCGCGCCCCGCGCACGATTCCGCCTTTGTAAATGGCGCCATCCGGATATGTGATTTCCGCGGTACCTTCCTTTACACCATCTACCCAATCCCCTTCATAACGATACCCATCTGGATTCGTCATCACACCGCGGCCATGATGCATGGCGTTTCGAAAGGCACCTTCATAAATTGACCCATTGGCATAGGTCGCGATGCCGGATCCGGTTATTTTACCGTCAGCCCAACTGCCAGAATAGGTACCGCCATCGGCAAAGGTGATTTTACCTTGGCCCTCGGGCTTCCCTTGGGCAAAGCTGCCTTCATAGACCGACCCATTGGGAAAATTTGCCACGCCTTCGCCCAAGATTTCACCATTTGTCCAAGTGCCGGTATATTCATAGCCATTGGGCAGGCGATAGGTTCCGGTACCATGCTGCAAACCGTTCTTAAAGGTTCCCTCATAAACCCCGCCATCATCATATTGCTTGGTCACCACGCTGGTGCTCTGCGCCAAAACAGGGCTTAATAACCCCAATTGCACGCCAACCAGTGAAACCAATAGGAACCGATATTTCATAACGAGTACTGCCTTTTATCCCTTGTGGACATGTGGAACCTAAAGGACCAATAAAGATCTGACAAATAAAATTTGCATTTAATAATGTGGCGGCGGCCCATCCGCGATCACTTCCGCGCCTTGCGCCTCACGCTCCGCTTCACGCGCCGCGAGCATTTCAACCATACGAGTCAGGCGCGCCAAATCCTTTTGATGCTGCGCCACCATATCCGATAGATCCTCATTGGCCTTGCTAATATGGGCCAGATGTATTTCTAACCCTTCCAAACGATCCGCGAAGGCGGCAGCTTCTTGTTCCATCATTTTCCTTTTTTCGCACCATCCATACCGATATTTTAACCGCGCAGCACCGCTAACTAAAGGCCCGTCGGCACGCGGGCGCAGTATTTTCACAGCTTGCCGGCATCATGGCGTGCGTAAAAACGCAAACAGCTCATGTAATCTATGCCATGTTGCCTGATCGCAAGCGGCCAGCAAATACCCATCTTTATGGGCAGCGGAATATTCCCGACCATCAAGCATTTTCACATAACCACCGGCTTTCTGGCATATCAAGACCCCTGCGGCATGATCCCAAGGCTTCACGATTCCGGCCAGACAAAAATCAAAACTCCCTTGCGCCAGAAGACGGTATTCATGGCAAGAGCAGCGCAAATTTGACATATTGCCAAAATGCGGCAAGCACGCAGCAAGCCTTGCCTGTTTCCGGGCAGGCACTTGATAGAAATGGATGAACCCATTTAACTGGCTCAGCGCGCCCCCGGCTGAGGTTGCGAGTGCTTTTTTGGCACCGCAAGAGGCCACAAACCGCGCACCTTCCACGCCCTGCTCAGCGATCATGTAATCATCTTGCAACGGATCATAAAGCACGCCGAAGATAGGCTGCCCAAACCGCGTGGCAGCAACTATTACGCCAAAGGTCGCCAATCCGTTGGCATAATTCCACGTGCCATCGATGGGGTCTATAATAAAGCATAATGGGGCAGCTTCGATATCATCCAAAAGCCCGGGGCTGCGCGCAACGGCCTCTTCTCCGATAATGAGGGCATCAGGAAACAAAGCTGACAAAGCCTCTGTGATCAAAGCTTCAGACGCCAAATCGGCCGTTGTTACCAAATCCAACGCATCGGATTTTTGCGCAATCTGCTCTGGCTGCAAGGCGCGAAAATGAGGGAGGATTTCCTGCCGCGCCGCAAGCCGTATAGCTTGAATAATCCCATCCGTGATCTGTCGAGAAAAGGCCACGCTATCGCTGCGATCCGATTTTTCAGACATAAACGAGCCCTTTCATATTTAACACACATATATAGGACAGCTATCCTCATCTATAACATGCGATGGGCTGGCGCTAAACCTCAAACAGATGGCTTATTCAACACCCTATTCGTTAAGATCGCGATTGCGATGAAACGATCGCATCCCTGAAACTCGCGCTAGCCCACGCCTTCACATCAAGTTTCTCAAGGCTGTATGTTTCGATGTCCAGCTGCGTTGACACTCAGTGAAAGGCAAAAGAACCATTCGGTGCCGGTAGCAAAACATTCCGAAGCCGAGACGTTTAACGATAAAATGATGGGCGTAAATATAAAAAATTTAACAATGTGGACCACCGCCAGAAAAGCGATGTTTTTGAGCTTCAAAATACGCACGAGCGCCCTCACGGGCGCTCGGAATTCTCATCACTCTGCGCTTATGCGACAGAGATGTTCACCGCTGCCTCGCGGCCATCACGGCCGGGTTCGATGTCAAAGGTCACTTTCTGATTGTCGGCCAAGCCAGTCAGCCCTGACCGTTCTACCGCAGAAATATGCACGAAAACATCTTTGCTGCCGCCATCAGGGGCTATAAAGCCATAGCCTTTGGTGTTATTGAACCACTTTACTGTCCCAGTTGCCATTGGGTCATCTCCTAAATTATCTGCCCACATCATGCGGCAGCTCGGCTCAGTCAGAACAAGATCGAAAGACTGGCCGTTTGGAGCAGTAGGTCGATAGAAATAACGTCGCTGGGTGTGTATGCTGGGTTTTTTGTAATAAATCAAGGGCTTTTCCATATGGCGCAGCAAAGCACTTAATGCAAAGGCGCCGGTTGCGGTAAAGCGACGGGTCAATATAAAAACCGCCGATAAACCCTTTTTCAGGCGCAAAATAGGCCTGAATACGATGCGCTTGGGCAACATATCCGCGGCAGATGCGATTGAAGGCTTGAATTAAAGGCAAAATAGCTTCATTGGAAGGCGGCGCTCATTGCAAGGGCGCAGCGGATAAAAAGGAGAGACCATGGCCAAGGAAGATACGCTCGAATTTCCAGGTGTCGTTAAGGAACTCTTGCCTAATGCGACGTTTCGGGTCGAGCTTGAAAACGGCCATGAGATCATCGCACATACGGCAGGAAAAATGCGCAAGAACCGTATTCGGGTTTTGGCAGGTGATAAGGTGCAAGTTGAAATGACTCCTTACGATCTGACCAAAGGGCGCATCAACTACCGGTTCAAATAACAACCTTGCGGCTTATTCTTGGATCTGCAAGCCCGCGCCGCAAAGAGTTGTTGGCCCAAATTGGCGTGCGCGCGGATGCGATTATGCCGCCCGATGTGGATGAAACGCCGCTGAAAGCCGAGCTGCCTAGGGCCTATTGCCGCCGCATCAGCTTGCTTAAAGCCCAGGCGATTGTAGCCGATCCAAGCGATATCATTTTATGCGGCGATACAACTGTGGCGCTAGGGCGGAGGATCATGGGAAAGCCCGCAGACCGCACCGAGGCAGACCGGTTTTTATCCGCCCTTTCGGGGCGCCGCCACCGCGTGATTACCGCAATCACCCTGCGCAAAGGTGAAAAAATTTGGCAAAAAGAGGTGCAAAGCGCAGTCAAAATGAAGCCCTTGTCACAGCTTGAAAAACAGGCCTATTTAGACAGTGAGGATTGGCGCGGCAAAGCCGGGGGCTATGGCATTCAAGGGCCGGCAGCGGCCTTTATCCCTTGGATCAGCGGATCCTTCAGCGCAATAGTAGGCCTGCCACTGGCGGAAACCGCAGGGTTGCTGCACAGCGCCGGTTACCCGGTATATCAGGGCATATCATGATCGGGCGTTTGATTTTACTTGACCATTTAGGAGGTCAGCCCGCGGCCGCAAAACTGCTGGATGGGCGCTTAGAAGACCTGCTATTTGAGGGTATCGGCCCCGCCCCTGGCACGGTCTATCGCGCAATTGCGGACCGCCCTGTGAAAGGCCAAGGCGGTATGTTCCTGCGTACCCCCGATGGCTCTGCATTTTTGCGCCAGATAAAAGGGTTGGCGCCAGGCCAGGCGATAAATGTACAAGTGACAGGCTATGCCGAGCCAGGAAAAGCCATTCCGGTGACAGCCAAGCTCTTGTTCAAAAGCCGCTACGTTATTGTCACGCCAAAGGCGCCCGGATTAAACGTTTCGCGCAGCATTCGCGATGAGGACCGGCGCGAGGCTTTGCAGGCCCTGATACATGATGCATTGGGCCCTTTGGAAATGGGAATGATTTTGCGATCAGCCTGCGCCGAGGGTAACGATACAGATATTTTAGACGATGCCGAAACTATGCTGGCGCGCGCTCAAGAGATATCGGAGCAGACGTCAAGTACCCCGCTATGCTTGGCGGCCGCAGATGGCGTGCACCTGCAAGCCTGGCGGGATTGGTCAGAGCCAGCCGAGATTATCACCCATGATGGCTGTTTTGCGGAATACGGCGTGCTGGATCAGCTTGGCGACTTAACCAAAGCCGACACCCCCATCGCGCAGGGCCGATATTATATCGAGCAAACCCGCGCTTTTACCGCCGTGGATGTGGATACAGGCAGCGATGGATCACCCGCAACAGGACTAAAAACAAATCTAGCGATGGCGCGCGATTTACCGCGCCAGCTTCGGCTGCGCGGCCTTGGCGGACAAATCGTGATTGATCCGGCGCCCATGGCGAAAAAAGATCGCCGGCAAGTTGAAACTGCGCTCAAAGCCGCTTTGCGCGCCGAACCTATTGAAACCAATTTCGTTGGCTGGACCACGCTTGGGTTGATCGAATTGCAGCGCGCGCGGGTCCGTGCCCCGCTCAAAGCTGCGCAGCTGGACGCGTGGCTCAGCTAAGGCGCCCAGCTCCCCCCGACGGCATCAAAAAAGCGAGACGCGGGATGCTTTACTCTTTGCAAGGCGTCTGCGCGCCTTGTTGACATAAACCCCTTTTACGCGCCCGGCAAAGCGGATTTAAGACTTTGCCTGACTCCTTTGTCGGCCCAAAAGAAGCAAGAAAATCAGACTGATCAAAATTAAGCTGCCGCCCATCATCATATAGGGCGCAATTTTTTGCTCTAAAAATTGCAGACCAAGCAACGCCACCCAAAACGGTGTTAAAAATGTATAGGCGGTCAGTTGGCCGCTCGACAAATAGGCAGAGGCGTAATTCAAACAACTGAAACTGCAAATACTTGCGAAAACAGCCAGATATACCAAAGACCAATAAACTGGCGCCCCCAATTGTGTCACATCAAGCGCCAAAATCGGGCGCGGCGCCGCGATAAAAATCAACAGGGTTGCCGCCACCATCACGCCGAAGCTGAACACCAGCGCCGATTCTCCGCGGCGCAGCTTTGGCACCATCACCGCATAAAACGCATGCGCCGCCGTGCCTAGAAAAAACAGCCCCTCGCCGCGCTCAAGACTAAGCGCCAGCAGGTTGGAAAGCTCGCCTTTAAACACGACAATCAAGGCGCCCCAGGCGCCAAGCATCAAAGACAGCAGCAGCGGCCACCCTGCACGCTTGGCAAAAAATGCACGATCCAAGCAGATTGCGATGAAGGGCATCAACGTGAAAATGCTTGAAGTCGACACAGGTGTCGCGGTTTCCAGCGCTTCGAACATGAAAATAAAATAAAAGGAAAAGCTTCCCCCTAATAGAAGAAAGCGCCACAAAGGACGAAAATCAGCGCTTCGAAACGCGCCGCGCCAGGCTAAAAACGCGCCCAGCAAAACAGAGGCCAGCAAAAACCGCAGAAAGGTCAGCGCGATTGGATCGATCTGATAAGCGATCACTTGCCCGATCGGAAAAGACCCGGCAACCAAAAGCGAAAACAAAACCATGCTCGCATGCGCGTATAAGGTGGTTTTGTGCAAATTAACCTTCATTCCATTTTCGCTGCATCTGCGGGCAGCATAACCCAAAACAGCTTTGATTTCTCAATTTTTTTACCAATTGATAAAAATTTTATTATGTGCCACTATTCAGCGTTCGTTAGACTGAAGGAAAGAGCAGCATGTCACACTCGCATTCTGAATCCGGCATTGCAACACATCGCCTCAGCGCTGAGGCCTATCAACAGAACTTTTCTGATCTGCATCCCGCTTTGGACGGGCACGAGGCGCTGGTCGCCGCAGATCGCTGTTATTTTTGTTATGACGCGCCCTGCATAACCGCTTGCCCCACCGATATTGATATTCCTCTATTCATTCGTCAAATCGCCACTGGTACCGCGGATGCAGCGGCAAAAACCATATTTACGCAAAATATCCTTGGGGGCATGTGCGCCCGAGTCTGTCCAACAGAAACGCTATGCGAGGAGGCCTGCGTGCGTGAAGCCGCAGAGGGCAAGCCGGTCGAAATCGGGCGTTTACAACGCTATGCAACAGACAGTCTGATGATCAAAGGCACCCACCCGTTTAAGCGGGCTGCAGAAACCGGCAAAACAATCGCCGTGATCGGCGCTGGACCCGCCGGATTGGCCTGCGCGCATCGTTTGGCGATGCATGGCCATAAGGTCAGCCTATTTGACGCCCAGCAAAAAGCCGGCGGTTTGAACGAATTTGGAATTGCCGCCTATAAATCGACCAATGATTTTGCGGCTGCCGAAGTGGATTGGTTGCTTCAAATCGGAGGCATTCAGCTGCATCTGGGCCAACGGCTTGGTCAAGACCTTCAATTACCGCAGCTGCTTGAGGATCATGACGCTGTCTTTTTAGGCATGGGGCTTGGCGGCGTGAACGCGCTTGGGCTGCCCTCAGAGCATATTGATAACGTCGAAAATGCAGTCGAATTCATCCATGAATTGCGCCAATCCGAGAATTTGGCCGCGCTTGAAATAGGCCGCAATATCGTGGTGATCGGGGGTGGAATGACCGCGGTGGATGCCTCGGTGCAGGCAAAATTGCTTGGGGCAGAGCATGTCCATCTGGTGTATCGACGGGGGCGCGCACAAATGAATGCCTCACTGTATGAGCAGGATTTGGCGGCAACCAAAGGCGTGAATATTATCGCCAATGCAGAGCCCATCGCGGTGCATGGCAATGGCGCCATACGCGAAATTGAATTCGCCTATACGCGAAGTTCAGAAAACGGCCTTGAACGCACCGGTGAAACCTTTCGGCTGGCCGCAGATCAGGTGTTTAAAGCAATTGGACAAACTTTACATGACGCCCCCGCAGAGCTGACGCTTGAGGGGCGAAAAATCGCGGTTTCCGAAAATGGCCAAACCTCACATCCTAAAGTTTGGGCCGGAGGGGATTGCGCGGCGGGCGGCGATGATCTGACAGTGACTGCCGTGGCGCAAGGCCGCGATGCCGCCGAAAACATTCATCAAACGCTTATGGGCTGACGCCCTGAGACGCCGCTTTGAACACGCGGCAAAGAAAGGACATAGACGATGGCAGACTTAACCAGCAATTTTATTGGCATCAAATCTCCCAACCCTTTCTGGCTGGCCTCAGCGCCACCGACGGATAAAGAATACAATGTCCGCCGGGCGTTTGAAGCCGGCTGGGGGGGCGTGGTTTGGAAAACCCTCGGCTCAGAGGGCCCTCCGATTGTGAATGTCAGCGGGCCGCGTTATGGCGCGATATGGGGCGCGGATCGCCGCCTTCTGGGCCTCAATAATATTGAACTGATCACCGACCGGCCATTGGAAATCAATCTGCGAGAAATCAAATCGGTGAAACGCGATTATCCGGATCGCGCTTTGATCGTCTCGTTAATGGTGCCATGCGAGGAAGAGGCGTGGAAAGCCGTTTTGGCGCATGTCGAAGAAACCGAAGCCGATGGGCTAGAGCTGAATTTTGGCTGTCCGCATGGTATGGCCGAACGCGGTATGGGATCCGCCGTGGGCCAAGTGCCAGAATATGTAGAAATGGTCACGCGCTGGGTCAAACAGCATAGCCGGATGCCCTGTATTGTAAAACTAACGCCAAATATTGCCGATATATGCCAACCGGCGCAGGCCGCCATGCGCGGTGGCGCGGATGCGGTCAGTCTGATCAACACCATTACCTCGATCACAGGTGTTGATCTTGACATCATGGCCCCGACCCCAACGATTGACGGCATGGGCACCCATGGTGGCTATTGCGGGCCTGCCGTGAAACCGATTGCGATGAATATGGTAGCTCAGATTGCCCGCCATGCAGATACCCAAGGCCTGCCGATTTCAGGGATTGGCGGGGTTACAACTTGGCGCGATGCGGCTGAATTTATGGCTTTGGGGGCAGGAAATGTACAAGTTTGCACGGCGGCAATGACCTATGGGTTCAAAATCGTGCAAGAGATGATTTCGGGCCTGTCTGAATGGATGGATGAAAAATCTTACACCGCGGTAGATGACTTTATCGGCAAAGCCGTTCCCCAAGTCATCGATTGGCAATATCTCAACCTCAATCATGTGACCAAAGCGCGGATCAACCAAGAAGATTGCATTCAATGCGGGCGCTGCTACGCGGCGTGCGAAGATACCAGCCATCAAGCGATATCGATGAGTGCCGATCGGGTGTTTGAGGTTAAGGATGACGAATGCGTGGCGTGTAATCTCTGTGTGAATGTTTGCCCTGTCGAAGATTGTATCACAATGGAAACTCTTCCCGTTGGCGCTTTGGATGAGCGCACCAACCGGGTGATCACACCAGAACCTTTGAATTGGACACAACATCCAAACAATCCAAGCGCGCAGGCGGCTGAGTAAAAGAATTACGGGGTCAGGAGTTTTTGAAACACCTGATCCAAAAAATCTTCTGACCCATCATGCGGCTGCACGATATTAGGACCGCGCACCAAACGAATCTGGGCTTCAAAATCAGCATAATGCTGGGTCAGTGCCCAAATCGAAAAAATCAGGTGAAAAGGATCCAACCGGGTAAGCTTGCCTTCCTCCATCCAAGCTTGGATCACGGACGCTTTTTCATCAACCAAATCTCGCAGATCCCCCTTTAAAAATGCCTCCATACGCGGCGCACCTTGAACGATTTCATTGGCGAATAACCGGCTCTCACGGGGAAAGTCGCGCGACATTTGCAACTTATGGCGGATATAGCGCATCAATTCGGTTTTGGGATCGCCCTGCGGGTCAATCGCGCGCAGCGGATCCAGCCAGGTTTCCAAAAGCTGGCTTAGCAACGCCAAATGGATCGCTTCTTTGCCATCAAAATAATAGAGCACATTGGGTTTTGACAAACCTGCCTGACGCGCGATTTGATCCAGCGTGGTGCCCCGAAACCCATAGGTTGAAAACACATCGAGCGCTGCATCAAGAATGATCATGATATTGCGTTTTTGAATCCGCGTTTGCGGCTTTGAGGGAGAGGTTGTTTTGCTCATAAGCTCTGTTTGGGCTCCAAGCCGTTCCAAATCACCTCAAACACCGTCTCGCTGGCCGCCTCCCATTGCGCCTCGCTAAGCGGCGCATCCGCGTTCAAGGTTTCTATCTGATGTCCAAAATCAGCATAATGCTGCGTTGTCGCCCAAATCATATACATCACCCAACGCGGCTCGACCGGTCGAATTTTTCCCGCTGCAATCCATGCTTGAATACTTTCGATGCGTCCATCCGTCCAACTGCGCAACTGCGTTTCTAGAAAATCCTGGATTATAGGCGCGCCTTGCATCACCTCATTGGCCCAAACTTTTGATCCATAAGGATGCCGGCGGCTGATTTGCATCTTTTCATAAATATAGAGTTTCAACGCCTCTTTCGGTTCATCCGAATTTTCAAAACTACTGGCCGCTTGCAACCAGATCTCAAAAATTTTTTCAACCACACGGCGATATAATTTTTCTTTTGAATCAAAATAATAATGCAGATTGGCTTTGGGAAGGCCCGCCTGATCCGCAATCATTTGCATGGTTGAGCCGCGAAATCCGTGCTGCGCAAATATGCGCTCGCCTGCTTCCAGAATCAGCCGTTCATTTTCCGCTCGAATATGCGCTTTTGCCGCTTTCAAAATAAGCACTTTCTTAATTTGGAGCCCAAGTCATTCGCTGCAAAAGAAACAATCTTGACTAGATGGTCAACCGTGTTACGCTCTAGTTTAACAGAGCAATCGCAAATTAAAAAGTCTGCGAATTACCAACCGATCGGGGCTTTGGCACAATCAAGCCTTTGCTTGAAACACGCCAAAGATCGCGCATTTTGCGCAAGCTTGATCATAGATGTTCGAAACGGCTGTGATCAAGCTTGCGCAGCATGGCAAAAGGAGGCACAGATGGCCGCACCCGGAGAAAACCTTAAGATCAATGGCGACCGGCTTTGGAACAGCCTGATGGATATGGCTGAAATTGGACCCGGGGTCGCGGGTGGCAATAATCGTCAGACCCTCACCAATGAAGATGGCGAGGGGCGTCATCTCTTTCAAAAATGGTGTGTTGCAGCAGGCTGCAGCATGGGCGTGGATCAAATGGGAAATATGTTTGCCATGCGCCCTGGAACCGACCCCGATGCTTTGCCGGTCTATGTCGGCTCACATCTCGACACGCAGCCCACGGGGGGCAAATATGACGGCGTGTTAGGGGTATTGGGCGGTTTAGAGATCATTCGAAGCCTCAATGATCTGGGCATTCGCACGAAACACCCCATCGTTATTACCAATTTTACCAATGAAGAAGGCACCCGCTTTGCGCCGGCCATGCTGGCTTCGGGTGTATTTGCGGGGATCCATACGCAAGACTGGGCCTATGCCCGCACCGATAGTGACGGCAAATCTTTCGGCGATGAGCTCACCCGCATCGGGTGGCGCGGTGAAGAAGCGGTGGGCGCGCGCAAAATGCATGCGTTTTTCGAATTGCATATCGAACAAGGACCGATTTTAGAGGCTGAAGGGGTGGATATTGGCGTGGTTACGCATGGCCAAGGCCTCAGCTGGACGCAAGTGACCATCACTGGCAAAGACGCCCATACCGGCTCTACTCCGATGCCAATGCGCAAAAACGCAGGCCTTGGTATGGCGCGGGTCTTAAATTTGGTCGATGAGATCGCGCTGAGCCATGCCCCAGATGCTTTGGGGGCAGCAGGCCATATTGATGTGTTTCCCAATTCCCGTAATGTGATACCTGGGCAGGTTGTGTTTACCATCGATTTCCGCAGCCCAGATTTGGCGGTCATCGAAGATATGGAAACCCGCCTGAAAACCGGAGCGCAGAAAATTTGCGGTGACATGGGGCTTGAAGTCACGTTTGAAAAGGTTGGTGGGTTTGATCCAGTGGCCTTTGACGAGGGATGTGTCAGCACTGTGCGCAATGCCGCAGAGCGCTTGGGCTATAGCCACAGGAATATCATTTCGGGTGCGGGGCATGATGCCTGCTGGGTCAATCAAGTGGCCCCAACCGCGATGATCATGTGCCCTTGCGTCGATGGGCTCAGCCATAATGAAGCCGAAGATATAACAAAAGACTGGGCAACAGCGGGCGCCGATGTGCTGTTTCATGCGGTTGTCGAAACTGCCATCATAACAGAGTAGCCGCGCATAAAAGGAGAACCAAGATGAGCAAAGTGATCAAAGGCGGAACCGTTTGCACGGCCGACCGCGCCTGGAAGGCAGATGTCCTTATCGAAGGCGAGACCATCAAACAAATCGGTGAAGATCTGACCGGCGATGAATATATCGATGCCGCCGGCGCTTATGTTATTCCTGGCGGAATTGATCCGCATACGCATCTTGAAATGCCCTTCATGGGCACAACTGCGGCCGAAACCTTTGAAACGGGCACATGGGCCGCCGCCGTAGGCGGCACAACGATGGTGGTGGATTTCTGCCTGCCAGGGGCAGATGGGTCGATCAAAAACGCAATCAATGAATGGCACCGCAAATCCGCGCCGCAAATCTGTTCGGATGTCGGCTATCATATGGCCATCACCGGCTGGAATGAAGATATCTTCAACGGGATGAAAGATGCGGTTGATATGGGGGTCAACTCGTTCAAACATTTCATGGCCTATAAAGGCGCCCTGATGATCGAAGATGATGAAATGTTTGCCAGCTTTAAACGCTGCAAGGAAATCGGAGCACTGCCGATGGTGCATGCCGAAAACGGCGATTTGGTGGCCGATATGCAACAGCAAATGCTCGAACAAGGCATAACAGGGCCCGAAGGCCATGCCTATTCGCGTCCGCCTGAATTTGAAGGCGAAGCCGCCAATCGCGCGATCACCATCGCGGATGCCGCCGGCGTGCCGCTTTATGTGGTGCATGTCAGCTGCGAGCAGGCCCATGAAGCGATCCGGCGGGCGCGCCAAAAAGGCATGCGCGTCTATGGCGAGCCGTTGGCACAATTCCTAACCTTGGATGAAAGCGAATATTTCAAGGGTGATTGGATGCATTCGGCGCGGCGCGTGATGTCACCGCCATTTCGCAATAAAGAGCATCAGGCCAGCCTTTGGGCCGGCTTACAATCCGGCTCTCTACAAGTTGTGGCCACTGATCATGCCGCCTTTACCAGCGAGCAGAAACTGATGGGCAAGGATAATTTCTGCTTGATTCCAAATGGCTCAAACGGCCTTGAAGAACGTTTGGCGGTGCTGTGGACCGAGGGCGTTGAAACCGGGCGATTGACCCCCAGCGAATTCGTGGCCGTCACCAGCACCAATATTGCGAAAATTCTGAATATCTATCCAAAGAAAGGGGCAATTGTGGAAGGGGCAGATGCTGATATTGTGGTTTGGGATCCAAAAATTTCTAAAACCATTAGCGTCTCGAACCATCATTCAATCTTGGATTATAATGTATTTGAGGGCTTCAATGTCAGCGCACAATCGCGCTTTACGATCAGCCGCGGCGATGTGATCTGGGCCTGGGGTCAAAACAGCCAACCCAATCCCGGCCGCGGCCGCTTCGTGCCCCGCCCTGCCTTTCCAGATGCCAATGCGGCCTTGAGCAAATGGAAAGCCCTAACAGCCCCAAAACAAATCCATCGCGATCCAATGAATATTCCAGCCGGGATTTAAAAAAGCGTGGAGAGCAAGTCGAAAGACCAGCGAAAGGACAATATGTTTTTGCCACAAGTAGAAACCCCCTAAAATGGCGCAGGAAATAGTGATCTCTGCCAATGATTTATCCCTTACATTTGCAACGGGGGATGGTGCCGTTCATGCGCTGAAAAACGTGAGCCTTGATGTTAGGAAAGGGGAATTTGTTAGCTTTATCGGCCCATCAGGCTGCGGCAAAACCACGTTTTTGCGGGTAATGGCAGATCTCGAACAACCTACTGGCGGCAGCATCACCGTCAATGGCGTCTCGCCAAGCGCCGCGCGCCAGGCCCGCGCCTATGGCTATGTGTTTCAAGCCGCAGGCCTTTATCCTTGGCGCAGCATTGGCGGCAATATCCGCTTGCCGCTTGAAATCATGGGGTTCAGCAAAGCCGAACAGGCCGAGCGGGTAAAAAACGTTCTGGAACTGGTCGAACTGTCCGATTTTGAAAAGAAATTTCCATGGCAATTGTCAGGCGGGATGCAGCAGCGCGCCTCCATCGCCCGGGCCTTGGCTTTTGATGCCGATATCCTCTTGATGGATGAACCTTTCGGGGCGCTGGATGAGATCGTGCGGGACCATTTGAACGAGCAATTGCTCAAACTTTGGAAACGCACGCATAAAACCATCGGATTTGTCACCCATTCAATTCCCGAAGCTGTGTATCTATCAACAAAAATTGTTGTCATGTCGCCGCGCCCGGGGCGGATTACGGATGTGATCGAGAGCAGCCTGCCAGAGGAACGCCCGCTGAATATTCGCGATTCAGAAGATTTTATCGCGATCGCGCAACGGGTGCGCGAAGGCCTTCGCGCGGGGCATGACGCAGAATGACACAAAAGCTGCTGCCCATTCTAACGGTTATATTGGCTTTGCTGGCCGCTTGGTATGTGGCGGTGGTGCCCATGAATATAAAATCCGCCCTCACCACCGCCGAGCGCGCAGGGGCTGACGTGGTTCCGGCCGGTGCAAAAGAGCGGAGGGATCTCTCGGCTATTGGGCTTGTGGCGACGAATAGTTTCGCCATCGCGGCAACCTTTTCGCAAGACCGCCCGCGGCTTCCTGCACCCCATCAAGTGGCCAGCGAGCTTTGGAAAACCACGGTTGAGAAAAAAATAACCTCGAAGCGAAGCCTGGTGTTTCACGCATGGATCACCCTGAGCGCTACCTTGCTTGGCTTTGCAATCGGCACCGGCATGGGTATTTTGCTTGCCGTGGGGATTGTGCATAGCCGGGCGATGGATATGAGTGTGATGCCTTGGGCAATCGCCTCGCAAACCATTCCGATTTTGGCCATTGCACCGATGATCATCGTGGTGCTGAATTCTATAGGCATCCAAGGCCTATTGCCGAAAGCCTTTATCAGCGCCTATCTGAGCTTTTTCCCCGTGGTCGTTGGAATGGTGAAAGGATTGCGCAGCCCTGATCGGATGCAGCTTGATTTGTTGAAGACCTATAACAGTTCTGCGCCTCAAAGCCTGCTGAAATTGCGCCTGCCCGCCTCGTTGCCTTATCTTTTTGCATCGCTAAAAATTGGAATTGCCGCCAGTTTGGTTGGGGCGATTGTTGGCGAATTGCCCACAGGCGCCGTGCGCGGCCTAGGGGCCCGACTTTTGGCTGGGTCTTATTATGGGCAGACCGTGCAAATCTGGTCGGCTTTGTTCATGGCCGCGATTGTAGCCGCCAGTTTGGTGGCGCTGGTTGGATTGATCCAAAGACTAACGTTGAAAAAAATGGGAATGTCATGAGCATTGTTTTTTTCAGCATTGTGGTCTGGATCGCGGCTTGGGCGCTCAATGTCAAACTGGCCAATGGCACCGCCTCCGGCACGCGATTGGTCAAAGTGATCGTACCAACGTTGTTTGGCCTGACCTTATTGCTGGTTTGGGAAATGCTGGTGCGCGGCCTCAACGTGCCTTTGGTGATTTTACCACCACCCTCCTTGGTGGTCGACACTATGGCAGATAATCTGGCAATTCTTTGGAAAGACTTTGTACAAACCTTTCTCAAAGGCGCTCTGCGCGGATATCTGATTGGCTGCAGCGCCGCGATTCTCACCGCATTTCTGGTGGACCGGTTTGATTTTTTAAGCCGAGGGCTGTTACCCGTGGGAAATTTTATCGCGGCGCTTCCAATCATTGGTACCGCGCCAATTTTAGTGATGTGGTTTGGCTTTGACTGGCAATCGAAAGCCGCAGTGGTGGTGGTCATGGTGTTTTTCCCAATGCTGGTGAACACCGTCGCCGGATTGCGCGAAACCACAGCCATGCAACGTGATTTAATGCACACATACGCCGCGCGCCCGGCGCAAGCGTTTTTAAAATTGCGGCTACCCGCCGCGATGCCTTTTATGTTTAACGGGTTAAAAATTTCAACCACGCTAGCCCTGATCGGCGCCATTGTTGCCGAGTTTTTCGGCTCACCCGTCGTGGGTATGGGGTTTCGAATTTCCGCCTCTGTCGGGCAATTGGCGCTTGATATGGTCTGGGCAGAAATCGTGGTTGCTGCGCTGGCGGGAAGCGCATTTTATGGCGCCGTCGCAATAATAGAAAAGGGGGTCACCTTTTGGCACCCCTCGCAAAGAGGCTCGTAGCAGAGAAAATGATAAACCACCAAAACCAACTAGGAGAAAAATGATGAAAACCATTCTATCAAGTGCCCTGGCGCTGATGGCTGCAGCCGCAGCCACCACCGTGCAAGCCGCCGATGATGTGAAGCTGCAATTGCAATGGGTGACGCAGGCCCAATTTGCTGGCTACTACGTGGCGTTGGACAAAGGATTTTACGCCGCAGAAGACCTGAATGTCACAATTTTGCCAGGTGGGCCCGATATCGCCCCCCCGCAAGTTCTGGCCGGCGGCGGCGCTGATGCGATGCTGAATTGGATGCCCTCTGCTTTGGCAGCGCGCGAAAAAGGTCTGCCTGTGGTGAATATTGCCCAGCCCTTTAAAAGCTCAGGTTTAATGCTGACCTGCTGGAAAGATACAGGGATCAAAAGCCCCGCCGATTTCAAAGGCAAAACCATCGGTGTTTGGTTCTATGGCAATGAATACCCTTTCTTAAGCTGGATGAGCCAGGAAGGTATTTCCACCGAGGGTGGCGATAATGGGGTTACCGTGTTGCGCCAAGGCTTCAACGTGGATCCACTGTTGCAGCGCCAAGCCGATTGCATTTCCACCATGACCTATAATGAATTTGGACAGGTTTTGGATGCCGGAGTATCCGAGGATGAATTGGTCACATTTAAATATGAGGATCAGGGCGTCGCCACTTTGGAAGACGGAATCTATGCTTTGGAAGATAACCTGAAAGATCCAGCCTTCGCCGATAAAATGGTCCGCTTCGTACGCGCCTCGATGAAGGGCTGGAAATATGCGGAAGCCAACCCTGGTGAGGCCGCAAATATCGTGTTGGACAATGATGAATCAGGCGCCCAAACCGAGGCACATCAAGTGCGCATGATGGGGGAAATCGCCAAACTCACCGCCGGCTCAAACGGCACATTGGACCCGGCCGATTACGAGCGTACAGTGGCAACCTTGATGGCAGGCGGGTCAGATCCGGTGATCACCGCCAAACCAAGCGGGGCTTGGACGCATGCAATCACCGATAAAGCCCTTAAGTAAAACTTGAAAACACGCGGCCAGAAATGGCCATGCAAAGGTTTTTCACTTCGGCCAGCTGCGCATTTATAACGCGGCTGGCCATTTTTTATCAAATACAACGGCCAAGCAAAAGGGCAGCCGCGCCAACATGGTGCGCGTTCCTGCCTTCTCCTCTCAGGCGTATTTAACGCCTGCCCTGCGCTGATCAAGCATCTCAACACGCGCAAGCTCTGCAGTCCTGATCCCGCCGCCAGTAGAAAAATTTACATTTTTCTCATCCCGAAAGGTTTTCTGCTTTATTTTTGCTTTTTTCTTCTGTAAAATTCAGTTTTAGAGGTGTTTATTTTAGCCTCGTTCTAGTATTTTTTTTATTTTTTTAGGGTGACCAGTTTGAGACATTTCACACAATTAATTCATTTGCGCGCCATGATTAAAGATATGGAAAAGAATGAGGGGTTGCATACGCTTTCCCAAACCGAGCGCGATATCTTATATGCAGCAACCGACGTGGCCGGTGAAGATGGAGAGTTTGTCGCGCATGATCTTTCCCGCCATACTTTGGCGCGCGATATTTCGCATGCAACCTATCACCGTGCATTCAAATCGCTTTTGGGCAAAGGGTTTATGAAACCCGCTCGCGGTTTCAAAACACGAAATTATGTTTTGCAGGAAGTGCAGGCACAAGGCTGATGGCTTGGGCTCTGCCCATGAGCCGCAAAAACGCTTTGACAGCGGGCGGTCAAGAATGAGGCTTTTGCAAAACCACATAGGCCGGTCTTCCTACAAGACCGGCTTAATAAGTATAACGCTGCAGATATTGCAGCATAATACAAAGGATTGGGAGCTGGCTGTGGTAGGCAACAGGGCATTGACTTGGCAGGCGTGCGAGCCCCTTAGCCTCATGCGTACGCAGGGTCTGCAACATTTTGGGTCACTGAGCACTGAGCACTGAGCACTGAGCACTGAGCACTGAGCACTGAGCACTGAGCACTGAGCACAATTGTACGACAGATCAAGCTGTGTAAGTACCCTTAGATCGAGATCTGCTTTTTTTCTCGTACAATCGGACGCCATGCTCAAGGAGGTGGTAGCTGCAATTTATCAGGCACATCCTTACGAAGAGCCCGTGATGTTCAGGCAGAACTGCCTCAGAACATTGCATATACGCCGCCCCGACATCGATAATCTCAACCGGTTTTAAAATCGGCAGGATGTTGGCAGGCTGCCAAAAGCGGTCGACCAAAAGCATGAGCAGGTTTCAGGCGCCCTGCGATTTAGACAAATCGGTTAACGTAATTTTCCAAAACCTCTTGCCGCCCTGATTTCGGTTCTGGGTTGATACCCTCGTTAAAAACACGCGCGGTGATTTGATCAAAATCACTGGCCAGCATGTTTTGCGCCTCTTGCGTTTGCCAGCCCGCATAGCGCTGTTTCAAGGCCGTTTCCAATCCGCCATCTTCCAACATCGCCGCGGCGGCTTTCAAGCCGCGCGCGCAAATATCCATCGCACCGATATGGCTGGCCAGCAGGTCTTCAGCCGTTAAGGATTGGCGCCGTAATTTCGCGTCAAAATTCGTACCACCCGTGCTGAAACCACCGCTTTTTAGTATATGATAATAGGCCAGCGCCACTTCCGGGACGTTATTGGGAAATTGATCCGTATCCCAGCCCGACTGGTAATCATTGCGGTTCATATCGATCGACCCCAACATGCCTTCTGCCGCCGCCACAGCCAACTCATGTTCGAAAGAATGCCCCGCAAGGATCGCATGGCCTTGCTCGAGATTAAGCTTCACCTCATTCTCAAGCCCGTATTTGCGCAAAAAACCGATACATGTGGCCGCATCATAATCATATTGATGTTTCGAGGGTTCTTGCGGTTTTGGTTCCACCAAAATGGTGCCTTTAAAACCAATTTTATGTTTGTAATCGACAACCATGTTCAAAAACCGCCCCATATGGTCCAGTTCTGCGCCCAAATCGGTGTTGAGCAGGGTTTCATAACCTTCGCGCCCACCCCACAAAACGTAGTTTTCTCCGCCAAGTTTATGCGTGGCATCGATGCAGGATTTGACCGTTGCCACCGCAAAAGCGAACATATCAGGATCAGGATTGGTGGAAGCCCCGGCCATCCAACGCCGATGGCTGAACATATTCGCGGTGCCCCAAAGCAGTTTCGGCCCCCCCGCTAGCATTTTAGCGCCAATATAATCGGTGATCTCGTTCAAACTTGCCAAATTATCGGCAAAATTGCCTTGATCAGGGCGAATATCCGCATCGTGAAAACAAAAATAGGGCTGCCCCAAAAGCGCAAACATATCAAAAGCGATATCGGCTTTCAGACGCGCTTTTTCCATCGAATTTTGTGGGTGCCACGGCCGCTCAAACGTCGGGCCACCAAAGGGATCGCCGCCTTCCCAGGCAAAACTGTGCCAATAAGCAACCGCAAAGCGCAAGTGATCTTCCAGCCGCTTGCCCAGCACCACTTCATCGGGATTATAATGTCGAAACGCCATCGGGTTCGTGCTGTCCGGACCTTCATATTCTATGGGCGAAAACCCTTCAAAAAACGGATGTTTCATTGCAACTCCTTCACATATTCAAACCGGGTCGCGAAATGGCGATAGGCTTTCTCATATTCTGTTTGTAACGCCGCATTGGGCAGGATGCGGCGGGCAATTTCGGGTTTGGTCATCACCTGTTCAGGGGGTAGTTTGGTGATCCCCACGATGGCAAGTCGCGCCGCGCCAAGCGCCGCGCCAAACTCACCCGATTTAGGCAGATCAAGCGGCAGATTCAAAACGGTTGCCAGCGTTTGCAGCCAAAAATCGGACGCTGTGCCCCCGCCAATCGCCAGCAGGGATTGTGGATTCGCACCGGTTTTTCGCAACGCCTCAAGGCAATCACGCAATGCAAAACTGACACCTTCCAAAACCGCTTGCGTCATATCCTGCTGAGAGCTGCGGTGCCCAATCCCGGCAAAACCACCGCGAATTTGCGCGTCATTATGTGGCGTACGCTCCCCCGAAAGATAGGGATAAAATTTCACATCTGAGGGGCCTGTAAGCGTCTTACCCAAAGCCTGCGTCATTTTTGCAGGGCTGCAGCCCGTTATATTTGACAGCCAGTTCAAACTATCAGTGGCCGAAAGGATAACCCCCATCTGGTACCAGCGATCGGGCACCGCATGGCAAAACGTATGCACCGCCGAAGCCGGCAAAGGTGCATAGCCATCGCGCGCGGCCAGCAACACGCCCGAAGTCCCCAGCGACACAAAACCATCGCCCTCATCAAGCGCCCCGACCCCGCAGGCGGCCGCGGCATTATCTCCCGCTCCGCCAACAACATGCGCCTCTGGTGATAAGTGCAATTCGGCGGCGCGCGCGGGATCCAGCTTAGCCGCGCAAGCACAGCCTTCGACCAGCCGTGGCATCTGACCCAATGTCATGCCAGAGGCCGCCAAAAGCGCCGGCGACCAATCGCGCGCCCCCACATCCAACCACGCGGTACCAGCGCTATCTGATAGATCTGCCACGGCTTCACCGGTTAACCAAAAACTGAGATAGGCGGCGGGCAGCAAAACGCGCTTTATTTTGGCAAAGATCTCAGGCTCATGCCGCGCAACCCACATTAATTTTGGCGCGGTGAAGCCAGGAAAAACAATATTACCGGATAAGGCGCGCAGGTTTTCCACAGCGTCTAATGCGGCGGCCTCGGCATGGCTGCGCGTGTCATTCCATAAAATGCAAGGGCGCAGCACCGCGCCGGCCGCGTCAAGCAAAGTGGCGCCATGCATATGCCCTGCCACGCCAATACCAGCAACGCTGCGATACGCTTCTGGGAAGGCCTGCCGCAGCGCGCCCAAGGCGACTTGGCAGGCCAAAACCCAATCTGCAGGATCCTGTTCACTAAAGCCATCGGCCGGGTTTGAAACGCTATAATGCGCCTCTCCCTCGCCAATGATTTCACCCGATTTCGTGACAAGCAACGCCCGAAGCCCCGACGTACCCAAATCAATCCCAAGAAAGCATGCGTCCATCTGCGCCCCCAGATAAGTCTCAGCTTATGGAAACCACGTTCCCAATCAGGGTTCAAGTCTCTAACTGCGCCAGCAAAAATAAGGCACCATGCCGCCGCCAAACAAACAGTTCAGCGGCGCCAAGCGCGGGCTTGCAAAATCAAGGCCTTATTCTGCCGCTTGCGCATAATCTGACATTGGCGGGCAGGTGCAAACCAGATTGCGATCCCCGTAAACATTATCGACACGGTTCACCGGTGGCCAATATTTATCAACGCGGAACGCACCGGGCGGGAAGCAGCCTTGCTCGCGGCTATACGGGCGATGCCAATCGCCAATCAGATCATTCGACGTATGCGGCGCATTTTTCAGCGGGTTATTCGTCGGATCCATGCGGCCCGCCTCGATCTCGGCAATTTCGCTTCTGATCGCAAGCATCGCATCACAAAAGCGATCTAGCTCGGCTTTGGTTTCAGATTCCGTCGGCTCAACCATCAGCGTGCCCGAAACCGGCCAGCTCATCGTTGGTGCGTGAAATCCGCAATCAATCAGGCGTTTTGCAATATCGTCCACGCTCACATCGGCGCTATCGGCAAAGGGTCGTACATCCAAAATGCATTCATGCGCCACGCGGCCCGTTGGACCTTTATACAAAACATCAAACGCGCTTTCGAGCCGCTTGGCGATGTAATTGGCATTTAAGATCGCAACCCGCGTAGCTTGGGTAAGGCCTTCACCGCCCATCATCAAACAATAGGCCCAGCTGATTGGTAATAATGACGGCGAGCCGAATGGTGCTGCAGAGACCGGCCCCACCTCGCCTTCACCTTCTGGATGCCCTGGTAGATGCGGCGTTAAATGCGCTTTCACGCCAATTGGGCCCATGCCCGGCCCGCCCCCGCCATGGGGAATACAAAAGGTCTTGTGCAAATTGAGATGGCTGACATCACCGCCCAAATCACCCGGGCGCGACAGGCCAACCATCGCGTTCATATTCGCGCCATCGATATAGACCTGGCCGCCATGCTGATGAATGATCCCGCAGACTTCATGCACGGTTTCTTCAAACACGCCATGGGTTGAGGGATAGGTGATCATGCAACCTGCCAAATCCTGGCTGTACTGTTTCGCTTTGGCCCTAAAATCTGCAACATCAATATCGCCGTTTTCAGCCGAGGCGACGGGCACAACCGTCCAGCCCACCATTTGGGCGCTGGCCGGGTTAGTGCCATGCGCCGAGGTTGGAATCAGGCAGATATTGCGATGCCCCTCACCGCGCGACCGGTGATATTCAGCGATCGTTAATAGACCCGCATATTCCCCTTGCGCGCCTGAATTTGGCTGCATTGAAATCGCATCATAGCCGGTAATTTGGCACAATTTATCCGATAGATCCGCAATCATTTCTTCATAGCCCAGCGCCTGATCTTTTGGCGCAAACGGATGCAGCAAAGAGAATTCGCGCCAGCTTACCGGCATCATTTCAGCCGCTGAATTCAGCTTCATCGTGCAGGAGCCTAAGGGAATCATCGCCCGATCTAGCGCCAGATCACGATCGGCCAAGCGGCGCATATACCGCATCATCTCGGTTTCCGCACGATTCATATGAAACACATCATGTTCCAAATATTTACTGCGTCGATGCAGGGTCTCTGGCACCCGATAATCGGGGCTTAAATCATCATCTGCATGGGTGATTCCAAAGGCCCTCCACACCGCTTCAGTGGTGGCGCGGCGCGTCCGTTCATCCAGCGAGATGCCCACTTTATCCGCGCCCACGGCGCGCAAATTAACCCCTTCGGCCACCGCGGCCTGCATCACCGTTTTTTGCAGTACCCCGACATGCACAGTGATGGTGTCAAAAAACGCCGCCGGCTCTACTTTGAACCCCGCAGCTTCCAAGCCTTTGGCCAGCCGCACGGTTTTACGATGGATCCGCTGCGCGATCGCTTTCAAGCCTTCAGGGCCATGAAACACTGCATAGAAAGACGCCATCACCGCCAACAGCGCTTGCGCTGTGCAGACGTTTGAGGTGGCTTTCTCGCGGCGGATATGTTGCTCGCGGGTTTGCAAAGACAGGCGATAGGCTTTGCCCCCATGGCTGTCGATCGACACGCCCACAATGCGCCCCGGCATGGCCCGTTTATAAGCTTCTTTGCTGGCCATATAGGCCGCGTGCGGACCGCCATAGCCAACCGGCACGCCAAAGCGCTGCGTGCTGCCAACGGCGATATCAGCATCCATAGCGCCGGGCTCTTTCAAAAGCGTCAACGCCAACGGATCCGCGCAGATTATTCCGATGGCTTTTGCCGCATGCAAATCGGCAATCGCTTGCGTGAAATCATGCACATGCCCATAGGTGCCCGGATATTGAAAAATCGCGCCAAATACCTGATCCGCAACCATACGTTCAGGCGCATCTACAATCACCTCAATCCCCAGGGGTTTGGCCCGGGTTTGCATCACGGCTATATTTTGCGGATGGCAATTTTCATCCACGAAAAACGCTTTGACTTTTGATTTGGCAACGCGTTGCGCCATTGTCATCGCTTCCGCGCAAGCCGTCGCTTCATCCAGCAGCGAGGCATTGGCAATTTCAAGCCCGGTTAAATCGGTGACCATGGTTTGAAAATTTAACAATGCTTCCAAACGGCCTTGGCTGATTTCTGGCTGATAGGGGGTATAGGCCGTATACCATGCCGGATTTTCTAAAATATTCCGCTGGATCACCGGTGGCGTAACGGTGCCGTAATAGCCCTGCCCAATCAAGCTGCTAAGCACTTTATTTTTTGACGCGGTCAAGCGCATGTGATGCAAAAGCTCGCGCTCAGATTTGGCCTTGCCAAAATCAAGTGGCTGGCTTTGGCGGATCGATTTGGGCAGCGTATCATCGATCAACGCATCCAGCGTATCGCACCCAAGCAGCCCAAGCATTTTCTGCATTTCCTGCGGCGATGGGCCAATATGGCGGCGATTTGCAAAGTCATAAGGCAGATAGTCGGTTGGGGTAAAAGGCACGAGACACTCCAGTTTTCATAGGTTTCAGCAGCGGTGCCAAAACAGGTGAGGCACCACGAAAATTCATCGCGCACAGACCGCGCGCAAGACCTCAGCCGATCAGCTTATTATACGCGGCCTCATCCATATATTCATCCATTTGGCTGGGATTGTCCGCTTTGACTTTGAAAAACCAAGCGGCGCCCAATGGATCATCATTCACCATCGATGGTTCATCCATCAGGGCTTGGTTCACCTCGACAATCTCGCCATCAAGCGGAGATAGGATATCAGAAGCAGCTTTTACGCTTTCAATCACCACCACTTCATCATCCTTTGAAACGGTGGTGCCTTCTTCGGGAAGCTCAACAAACACCACATCGCCCAATTGGGTACTGGCATGCTCGGTGATGCCAACCACCACCACATCGTCTTCAACGCGCAGCCATTCATGCTCTTCGGTAAATTTCATCGTTATCTCTCCTCAATTTTTATCGTTTAAAATTGGCAGCCACAAATGGCAGGTCCACAACTTCAATCGGCAATCGTTTGCCGCGCATCTCACCATATAAAAGCGTTCCAACCGCGGCATGGGTAACGGGCACATAGCCCATCGCCACGGGGTGATTGAGGCTTGGCGCAAACCCGCCCGAGCTGATTTCGCCGAGCGCCGCGCCGCCTTCAGCGCTGTCATAGAGCGCTACGCCATGGCGCATCGGCGCCCGGCCCTGCGGTTTCAAGCCCACGCGTTTGCGCGCGATAGCCTGCGGAAATTCGGCCAAAATACGCGCTGCGCCTGGAAAACCGCCCGCGCGGGCACCGCCAGAGCGGCGCACTTTTTGAACCGCCCAGCCCAAAGACGCCTCAACCGGAGTGGTTTGTGCATCGATATCTTGCCCGTATAAACAAAGCCCGGCTTCAAGGCGCAGCGAATCGCGTGCACCAAGACCGATCAGCGCAACATCGCGATTGTCCAACAGCGCATTTGCCACATCGTGAACGGCGCTTTCTGGCACAGAAATTTCAAACCCATCCTCACCGGTATAGCCAGAGCGCGACACCCAGCATTCAGCGCCCGCCAAAGGCAAGGTTGCCACATCCATAAAAGCCATCGATGCAAACGCAGGGTGATGCTCGGCCAAAACCGCCTGCGCCAACGGGCCCTGCAAGGCAAGCAAAGCCCGGTTGGATAATTCTTTAAGCGTGACCTCCGGTTCAAGATGCTGGCGCATATAGGCAATATCGGCCTCTTTGCAGCCCGCATTGACCACCATGTAAATGTGATCCTCGCGATTCGCGAACATCAAATCATCGCGCAGACCGCCTTCCTCATTGGTCAACAGCCCGTATCGCTGCCGCCCCACAGGCAAGCCCAGCACATCCATCGGGATCAGTTTTTCCAGCGTCTTAGCAGTGGCCTCGTAACTTGATCCGCGCAAAATCACCTGCCCCATATGGCTCACATCGAAAAGCCCGGCCTTGCCGCGCGTATGAAGATGTTCTTGCATCACCCCCATCGGGTATTGCACGGGCATCTCATAGCCCGCGAAGGGCACCATTTTGGCCCCGTGTTTAACATGTAAGTCATAAAGCGCTGTGCGCCGTAATTCTTCGGTCATCGCAACCTTCTACGTGTTGACCGGCATATCATCTGCGTTGAAACGACCGGCATCCTGTGACGCATAGGCAAACCTGCCCATACCCTGATGCCCCCTCTGTCCTTTTGCCTGAGATCGCTATCCCTTCGGCCGATGCTTGCGCATCTCTCTCCAGAGTTCTGTTGTTCAGAGCGGTCCTGCTGCCTGAGAGTTTCCGGGGGCGGTTGCTCCTTCGGCACTGGTTTATCCAGTTCTCCCGTTCTGATAAAGACATCATAATCCAGCTGCGGCGACAGAACAAGCATTTACTTCACAAGCGTAGCCCGATCTAAACAGAGTCTAAACTTGCAACCGCC
This sequence comes from Rhodobacteraceae bacterium IMCC1335, assembly GCA_039640495.1. Classification (NCBI taxonomy): domain Bacteria; kingdom Pseudomonadati; phylum Pseudomonadota; class Alphaproteobacteria; order Rhodobacterales; family Paracoccaceae; species Rhodobacteraceae bacterium IMCC1335. Next base: position 502,077 of record CP046864.1, on the reverse strand, counting down.
AAGGGTAAAGATACGCGTATGATACAAGATTATGTTTTTGGATATGGCAGCTTGGTAAACGCATCCACGCATGATTTTCTTGCGCCTAGCCCCGCGCGGCTCAGCGGATGGCGGCGATATTGGTGCCAAATAGAAGCAACAGATCACGCGTTTTTAAGCATTCGCCGCAGCGAGGGCGATATTATTGACGGGTTATTGGCACGGGTCGAGCCACAGCAATGGCCCGGTTTGGATGCCAGAGAAGCGGGTTATGATCGTTTAAGCTCTGTCGCCGCGATCTATACGGGCGATCACGCAGACCACGAAACCGCCTGCGCAGTTTATGCCGTGCCCCCAATCACATCCCCTACCCGCCCCTGCGACATGCCAATCCTGCGCAGCTATCTCGATGTAGTTTTACAAGGCTATTTGACCGTTTTCGGTCCGGATGGAGCCAAACGATTTATGGCAAGCACGGATTGGAATTGCGCCGTTTTGGATGATCGCACCGCACCGCTTTATCCCCGGCATCAGCGAATCAGCCCAGCCCAAAATTCGGTGATCACCGAACTGCTGCACAGTTTTCAGCTGACCCTTCTTTAGCTCGTAAACCTGTTTTTGAGCGCAGCGCGTGCTAATCTACGTTAAATCGTTTGTTTTAGGCTTTCTTCCAAATAAATCTCACGCAGCCGCGCCGCGATCGGTCCGGGCATGCCCGCGCCCAGCGCTTTACCATCGATTTCAACCACTGGCATCACAAAGGTACTGGCCGAGGTGACAAAAGCCTCATCCGCGCTTTGTGCCTCATCGATGGTAAAATTGCGCTCTACCAGCTCCATTTGCGCTTCTTGGGCAAAGCGCAGAACAGCGCTACGCGTGATACCGTGCAAAATATCATTCGACAGCGCCCGCGTGATGATCTGGCCATTTTTCACGATATAGGCGTTGTTACTGGTGCCTTCAGTGACGAAACCGTCTTGAACCATCCACGCATCATCAGCGCCCGCTTTTTTCGCCATCATTTTTCCCATGGACGGGTATAGCAATTGCACCGTTTTGATATCGCGGCGGCCCCAACGAATATCATCGATGCTGATCACTTTAATCCCGGTTTTTGCCACGGGACTATCGGCTAGGCCTGGTTTGTTTTGCGTGAACATCACTAAGGTCACGGGCGTTTCTTCGGGATCGGGAAAGGCAAAATCGCGATCGCCCGCCGAGCCCCGCGTTACCTGCAAGTAAATCATCCCCTCCTCGATCCCGTTGCGCGCAACCAATTCACGATGCACGGCAAGCAACTCATCAATCGGCATTGGCATTGCCATATCCAAAGCGTCTAACGAGCGTCTGAGCCGTTGCGCATGGCCCTCAAAATCGATCAATTTACCCTGTAAGACCGAGGTCACCTCATAAACGCCATCGGCCATTAAAAAGCCCCTATCGAAAATTGACACGGTTGCCTCTTGTTCGGGCATATAAGCCCCATTCACATAAACAATCCGGTTCATCTTACTCTCCTTTTCGGGTTATCCCCAAAGATCCGCTTGCGGGGGATGCAGGCCTTTTTCATCATAAATCAAAGCATTTTGTCGGTCTTCTGCCAAAAACAAAGACCCGTCAAGATCAATCATATCCGCATCTTGGGTCAACAAAGTCGCAGGGGCAATTGCCAATGAGCTCGAAACCATGCAGCCGATCATGATGCCAAACCCCTGTTTTTGCGCCGCCGCGCGCAAGGCCAAGGCTTCTTGCAGCCCCCCGGTTTTATCCAGTTTGATATTCACTATGTCATATTTGCCTTTCAACCCCGCAAGGCTGCGCCGATCATGGCAGGTCTCATCCGCACAAAGGGCAATCGGGCGCGGCAAATCGCGCAAAGCATCATCCTCGCCTGCGGGCAAAGGCTGTTCGATCAATCGCACCCTGGCAGCCTGTAACTCCGGCAGCAAAGCCAGATAGCCGTCTGCGCTCCAGCCTTCATTGGCATCAATGATAATATCAGATTGCGGCGCGGCCTTGCGCACAGCCTGAAGGCGGGGCAGATCCGTTTCAGCGCCCAGTTTAATTTTCAACACCGGATGATGGGCATTTTTTAGCGCCTGTTGATGCATAGCCTCTGGCGTATCAAGCGAAATGGTCATCGCCGAAATCACCGGTTGTGGCGCCGCTATGCCTAGCAAATCCCAAACCCGGCAGCCCCGCTGCTTGGCCTGTAGATCCCAAAGCGCGCATTCCACCGCATTGCGCGCGGCACCGGGGGGCAAGGCCTGCGATAAGCCTTCAAGCGCGATATCGTTGGGCAATGCTCGGATCTGTGCCAGAACCGAGGCCGGCGTTTCGCCATATCGTGCATAAGGCAGGCCTTCGCCGCGCCCGGTTACGCCATTCTTCTCAACATTTACCGTGATTACCTGCGCGCTGTCTCGTTGCCCACGGGCAATTCGAAACACCTGCGACAAAGGAAACCGGTCTTGCTGCGCTTTAATGACCTGCATTGATGCGCCCCCTATCGCGCGCTCAAAGGTTAAAAAATTTCACCCGCTTTTGCCAGCCATGATGCAGTTCTGAACCCGTATTTAAGCCCTGTAAGCGAAAAAACGGAATCGCTTTCCAGCGCGATCATTCCCATTATGCTGCTTCTGCAAAATAAGCTTGCAATATCAATGGCAACAAAATAACCAACACGGCGTATAAATTGAAATATCATTGCTTTTCCCGAGGTTGATATCATGTCATTTCGTTTGCAACCGACCCCCGTGGCCCGCCCCAATCGATGCCAGCTTTTTGGCCCGGGCTCGCGCCCGACGCTGTTTCCAAAAATGGCCAGCAGCGCGGCAGATGTGATCAACCTTGATCTGGAAGATTCGGTTGCGCCCTCGGATAAAGACAGCGCCCGCGCAAATATCATACAAGCTCTTGCTAACGTGGATTGGGGACAGAAAACTCTATCAGTGCGGATCAACGGCCTTGATACACCCTATTGGTATCGCGATGTGGTGGATCTATTGGAACAAGCCGGGCCGCGGCTTGATCAGATTATGATCCCAAAGGTGGGGAATGGCGCTGATATTTATGCCGTTGATGCTTTGGTCAGCGCGATTGAAACGGCGCAGGGCCGTGAAAAGCCAATCGGCTTTGAAGTGATTATCGAAAGCGCTGCGGGAATTTCAAATGTAAAAGAAATTGCCGCTGCCAGCCCGCGTTTGCGCGCCATGTCGCTTGGCGCCGCAGATTTTGCAGCCTCGATGGGGATGGCCACAACTGGCATCGGGGGCACGCAGGAAAATTATTACATGCAGCATGAGAATCAACGCTATTGGTCAGACCCTTGGCATTGGGCCCAATCCGCAATCGTGGCGGCCTGCCGCATGCATGGGATTTTACCCGTCGACGGGCCGTTTGGAGATTTTTCCGATGATGCCGGGTTCATCGCGCAAGCCAAACGCTCTGCCACTTTGGGAATGGTTGGAAAATGGGCGATCCATCCCAACCAAATTGGCTTGGCCAATCAGGTATTTACCCCATCCGAAGACGACGTCAGGGAAGCCCGTGCCATATTGGACGCCATGCAAACGGCCAAGGCCAATGGCGAAGGGGCAGCCGTTTATAAAGGCCGTTTGGTCGATATCGCATCGATCAAGCAAGCCGAGGTCATCGTCCACCAAGCCGAAATGATCGCCGCGTTTTAAAGCCATTATGGCCTGCATATGCCCGCTTCGGCGCGGCCCCTTTGAGCGCATGCAAATGCTTGAAACTTAGCGCAGGAGAATGCTAAAGCTCAAGCCAGCGGGTCTGGGCTGTCTGATTGATTGCTCTTGATTCGCGACATGTTTGCGCGGCTTTAGGAGAGCTGAATGACCCATTACCTCGAATTTGAAAAACCTTTGGCAGAAATTGAAGGCAAAGCTGAAGAATTGCGCGCTTTAGCGCGCCAAAATGAGGAAATGGATATAGAAGACGAAGCCCAAGCGCTTGATGCAAAGGCCGAAGCCTTACTGAAAGATCTATATAAAAGCCTGACACCCTGGCGCAAATGTCAAGTGGCCCGCCATCCGGAGCGGCCCCATTGCAAAGATTACATCAAGGCCTTGTTCAGCGAGTTTACGCCCTTGGCTGGCGATCGGAATTTTGCCGATGATCATGCCGTGATGGGGGGCTTGGCGCGGTTTGAAGACATGCCCGTGGTGGTGATCGGTCATGAAAAAGGCAATGATACGAAAAGCAGAATCGCGCGTAATTTCGGTATGGCCCGCCCAGAGGGATATCGCAAAGCCATCCGGCTGATGGAGATGGCCGATAAGTTTAATCTACCGGTGATCACCTTGATCGACACCCCGGGGGCCTATCCTGGGAAAGGCGCCGAAGAGCGCGGACAATCTGAAGCCATCGCCCGCTCAACGGAAAAATGTTTGCAGATCGGCGTGCCCGTGATTTCTGTGGTGATCGGAGAAGGCGGGTCGGGCGGCGCGGTGGCATTTGCCACAGCCAATGCTTTGGCGATGCTAGAGCATTCAATTTATTCTGTGATCAGCCCGGAAGGCTGCGCCTCAATCCTTTGGAAGGATTCGGAAAAAATGCGAGAGGCGGCGGAAGCCCTGCGTCTAACGGCGCAAGATCTCACCAAGCTGGGCGTGAATGATCACGTCATCGCTGAGCCAATGGGCGGGGCGCATCGTGATCCCGATGCCGCACTTGCCAATGTTAAAACCACGATCGCCAAAATTCTGAAAGATTTAGCCGGCAAAGATCGAAACGCTTTGATCAAACATCGGCGCGAAAAATTTTTAGCATTGGGATCCTCGCGCCTGAACGCTTAAGCCTTGAGCATCCTTAGGCCTTTGGTTACATCCGAGCGAACTGCAATACGCAAACTGGGCTCATCACCCGATTTTAACGCTTCCAAAATAACGCGGTGAAAATGGGGCGGCTCTTTGCGACGCAGGCGCCCGTACAGTGCGCGCATCGTGGGCCCCAATTGCAGCCAGACCGTTTCTGCCATCGCCAACATAGCCGGGGCCTGCGCGCGCAAATAAAGCGTGCGGTGAAATTCTAGATTGGTGCGAATATATGCCACCGCATCTTCTTGGATTACGGCCGCGGCAACGAATCCGTTGATTGCCTCCAAACGGTCAATCAACGCCAAATGCGCCCGCGGCAACGCCCGGCTCGCCAGCTCAACCTCGATCAAGGCGCGCAGCGCTGCAAGCTCTTCAATCCGCTCATTGCTCAATTCAGGCGTTGAAATACGGCCCGATGCCGAAATCGATAAGGCCCCTTCAGCCGCCAAGCGGCGAATGGCCTCGCGCGAGGGCGTCATTGACACACCAAACTCTTGCCCCACTCCACGCAGCGTCAACGGCGTGCCCGGGCTAATCTGACCGTGCATGATGCGGCTGCGAAGCCCGCGATAAACGTGCTCATGCGCGGAGGCGCCCGCATCAGTTTTTTGAAAAGCTTTCCTCATAGGTCTGTGTGATCACAAATAATCCAAAGGTCAATCAACAAATTGGAAGCGATGCAAACTGGCGCCCTGCGCCTTTAGCCAAGCGCGCGGCGCGTCATACTCACCATATAAATCACCAACCTGATTCCAAAACTGCGCCGAATGATCCATAAATTTCAAATGCGCCACCTCATGCGCCGCCACATAAGACAATACTTCAAAGGGCGCCAAAACCAATCGCCAGGAATACATAAGCGCTTTATCTTGGGTGCACGATCCCCAGCGCGACCTCGTATCGCGCAAACTTAACCGCGCATATTCTATGCCGAGACGCGCCGCAAACTTATCCGATTCTCCCACAAGATGATCGCGCGCCAAAGCTTTTAAATAGCCCTGCAACCGCGCGGCAGGCTTGGGCTTGTCAAAGGGTACGTGCACAACGCCATCACCATGAGTAACGCGATGGCTGGCGCCGCTAGCGATCTGATGCGCAACACCCAGAATGGGCAGGCTTTTGCCCAGCGCAATCGCGCTTGGCGCGGGCAGTTTATCTAAATTCTGGCGCAGCCAGACTTCTCTTTCCGCGATAAAGGCTTGTAATTGGCGTTCTGGTACTTTTGGCGGTGCGGTTAATGTAATCCGCCCATCTAACGAGGAGACCCGAAGGCTCAGCCGCTTAGAGCGCGCCGATCGTTTCACTTGGATAACAATATCGGACCGGCCAGACAGTATTATCGCACGCATATTTGACCCGTTTTTAACGAAAGATAACCTTTGTACCGCTTTTCGGGCTTAAAGCCTTTGACACGATGGCTTGGTTATGGCAGTTGCCCCAGATATTTCGCAAGATAAAAGTTTAGAAAGAAGAGCACATGCCAAAAGAAGAATGGGGTGTAAAACGTGTTTGCCCCACGACAGGCAAACGGTTTTATGACCTGAACAAATCGCCCATCGTCAGCCCCTACACGAATGAAGTTGTAGAGCTGGATCAAAATAAAAATCGCATGATCGCAGCGGATGCCGCAGATATGTCGACGCTGCGCGATAAAGAAGCAGATGTTGACTCAGAAGATATAGTTCTGGATGAAGATGAAGATGATGTAGAAGTTGATCTGGCGGATGACATCCTAGAAGATGACGAAGAAGATACGGTTCCTTTGGAGGACATCGCAGATATTTCATCGGACGACGATAATTAACAAAAAGAATATAGCAAGGGGCGGAATTTAGCCTTGATAACGCCCCCTGCTTTGCCTAGACAGCAGATAAACGTGTTTTAAACGGGGCCTTAGCTCAGCTGGGAGAGCGCTACAATGGCATTGTAGAGGTCAGGGGTTCGATCCCCCTAGGCTCCACCAAAACACCTGCTTTCAAAAAATTAAAGTTGCTTGCTAAGCGAGTAAATTCTTTGGGTTTGATTGGTTGATAGACCACAGCCAAACCATGTTCGTCCTGCCCATTATTCTGATGCAGGCGGCCCATTGAACCATCCGCGCCTGCGAGGGACGCGGCAGCTCATCACACTCAATTTTCTTCAACGCTAAAAAAAAGCAGCTTGCGCTTGATAAAGAACGCAGCCCGCATGATCGCGTCAATTTCAACACATCGGATTATCAGAGGGCGCGGTTCAAACCGCAGTTGCAACCAAGGCTTCTGACGCAGCCCAAACGCTAGAATAGATCATATAAAGCAAATCCACTTTATCACAGAGCGCTCTTGAAAGCGGCGGCGCCCTTTCCCCGCGCGCACGAGGATAGGCCCATCAAAAAGGTATTTCATCATCCTCAAAAGATCCGCTGCCAGATTGCGCTGGAGGATAACCATCTTGATTGTCAGAGCGTCCCAGGCCATCAGCACCCAAACCATCTTTGGATACTTTCCAGGCTTTCACGTCAGTGTACCAACGACCATTATATTCCCGGCTTTCAAGATCGATAGAAACTTCTACTTGGTCACCCATATTAATATTGAACTGATCAATTTTATCACCCCACGCCATAAAGCAAATCTTTTTGGGATAATTGGCGTCAGTTTCCAAAACATATTCTTGTTTGCGCCATTCACCATTGGCTGATTGCCCCGATTTTAAGGGCAATAATTCAACAATCTTTCCTTTAATTTCCAACGTCACACCTTTTGTAAAAACTTCAAGTTCCAGATTTTCGCAAACTTAATTTGATTGCCTAGGATACACAACGCCAGAGCGATAAATGATCCAAAATCTTAGCGCCGGCGTATTCTTTTTAAAATGTAACAAGGTCGTGTCTGAAAACGCGCGCTTTGGCAAAAGGTAAGGCTTCAAAAAGACGGAGATAAATATGAATTGCAATTGTGGTCGCTCACCAACTGGAAAATGTGTTGGTTGGCACAAGCTGGATGAAGATTAGTATCTTGAAAAGAAAGCTGCCTGGCAGGCGAAACAGGCCGCAAAGAAAGACGCGGCTTGAACCGACCACTCGCATCATCAACCCTATTGGACATAGCATGAACGAATATAGCAGCATAAAAAGCACAGAGGTTGTTCTAAAGCCTTGTTTCAAGAAAAATAAGAATACTGACATAAGTCAAGCGATGCATTGCAGGCGTTTATCCGGCTATTTTGACGAGACAAATGGACTGATGCGCTCGGGAAGATATCTAGCGCAATTTTTACGATTGGACTTGGCTCATGAGAGAGCCGGTTAAATGATTACAATCGACGCTTTTCGTGGATTTTCAGGACCAGATAAAACGCCTTGCGATTGCGGAATGTGCGCAGCGATTACAATTGATTGGAGCGCGCTGACAAGCACCGAAAAAATGGTGAAAGCCATCCTTTTAAAGGCCCAAATAACGGCTGAGTTAGAGGCCACCGCGCCGACCAAAACAGGAGATTTATGATGTTGAATTACACGCTATTGAATGAACGAAACGGCGATGCTTTTGATATGGCCTTTAAAAATGAACAAATACTTCAGCAATATCTTGAAGCGAATGAAAATATAAAAATCGTTGGCAGCAGCAAAGCCTATCTTCCAACCCGCCATATCAGAATGAAAAGCGAGCAGCAGATAGCCGAATGAGCTAGTCGCTCCAGACGCGTTGCAGATCAGCCTCAAGATTTTCCCAAAAGCCGCTACAACTGAGCGCAACGCATTGCTTAAACCATTTTTGAGAGAACTCTAAAGCGAGGTTTCGCTTTTCCTCAAAACCGCTCACCACCCTAGATTCATAGGCATCCGTGATTATTTCCAAAGCGGCCGGACTTCCCAGTTCTACGCGATCATAATAGCTGAAAGGTCTGGCGCTGTTTCTTTTTTCTATAACAAATTTTGCAAAGGCTTCTGTGTTGTTACACGTCTCCAAAGCCAATTCTAACGCATGCGCGCCCGCAAAAGCTTTGCTTGGCACGCATACAGGCAGCGACAGAGCGAGCGCCATCAAAAACCAGATGATTGGAGTAGGCATATTTTCTTAGCGATCTTCCATCTTTTCTAACATCGCCATCAGACGCTCTGCGATACCGCTATCCTCAAAACTTTCTGAAATGCATTGATCTGTTCCAAGAAATGGCAGCTTCTCTGATGTCCAGATTTCGGCTTTTGGCGACAGGTCTTTTGCTGTGTTAAAAAGCCCTAATGGAATGCCAACCATGCCTTCCATCACTTCAGGCGCAGGATGGGTTTTACAACGAACATGACAATTTTTACAAAAATGCGCCGTATTTAAATAACCACTGCCACCTTCAAACTGATAGGTAACCGTTTCACCTGATTGCGTGATCTCCGTAACCGCATATAAGCAGCCTAACTGATAGCTGCCCGATAATTTCCGGCAATTCATACAATTGCATTGAATAATCAACATCGGGTCTAAGTCGCTTTGAAATTGAAACTGACCACAAAGACAAGAACCTTGATGTTTCAAACTTTTTCTCCCTTGATGTTATACAACAATAGCCCAAAGCAGACCTATGTGAAATCAGAATTAACAATGGCCCCGGTTCAGCATATATAAAAGTAACACCAAGCACCCGTCACAGCGCCCCGCATCCCACCACGGGCCAAAACCCCGCCCGATCACCAGCGTGTAATTATAATGAGCGAAACCGCGTTGTTTATTTCTATGCAGGGCGGCATCCACAAAGAACATCTCATTTGCGCAATCCCTTCTGCTATCGCCACACAAAGCCCACCTGCGCCATTGAGAAGATCAAGGCTAAAGTCAGCAATGGGGAAGAAACAATAGCAACTCTAGCGCGCAAAACTGTTGAAACTTGAAATTAAAAGTTTCAAAAAACGCCGCTAAGAATATAGCTTGGTCAATCTAAACAGAGTATCTTGAGCGATGCCTCAAAGCAGAAACACGAAGAACATATGCGTGCGCAAAACACGTTCAGCGAGTTAGGCGGTCAAAACGCTCTCTGCCCATCACAGAATACAGGGCGCGAGATAGGTAAAATTACGTCCACCCATATTCATCGAAAATCAATGCCCAGCCATCTACTGCCAGCCATAGCGTGCAAGCGGTTTCACACTTTTAGACGATCTGGCGGGCGAAAAGATCACCACCCGTCATCCAGCCAAAAATACCTTTCGTCGGCATAAACCCAGGGCCCCGGCGTCGCGCAAAGCATTTCATTCACCTCCGCAATTGCAAAAGCTTGGATGGCCAGAAAATGAACTGCACGAAGACGATCTACATGTCTTGCGGTTTAAAATTATCCGCCTGTTCAGCATGGTTCAGGCGTCTGATTTCACGCGTTATAATATCTATCGAAGCGAGCAGGAATTGCGCATAAAGCTCGCCCTGCAGGGACTTTAAATATGAAGAGGAACCAATAGCTCGGGTTCGATCACCCGCGCATTTGAAACCGCCTTAATCAAATTATCCGCAGATTGTTCAAGAAATGGGAATGGTTTTTAGCGCAATGAAAATTTTAATTGTGATTTGAAGAAATTGGTTGATGTGAGGCAATTCTAAAAATTGCAGCTGTTGCATTTGAAATAGGTAAGTGGTTTGTAACATGGGATGAATATTTCGGGCTTTGACCTTACACATATTCTGGCCTTTGTTTTTGATTTAGACGGCACGCTGGTTCAGTCTGAACAAGTCTGGTCAAAAGCAAAACACACTGCAGCTCAAAAGAATGGACTAAAACTAACTGAGGCTGACCTTGACCCATTTGTGGGACGAAGTTTGTATGCTTTTGTCAGTCATTTTTTTATGAATTTTTCCGATGAACAAAAAAATCACCTAATCAATGAAATTCAAACAAATGCACTATCTTCTCTTGATTTAGAACTCAAACCAATCAAGGGCGCATCTGAGTTGATCAAAGAGATTTTTGAAAATGGCTTCAGATTAGCATTATGCTCATCAGCCTCAAGACAGGCTATTTTTCTTGCACTTCGCAAGCTTGAGGCACAAGAATATTTTGAAATTATCGTTTCAGGTGATGACGTACAGAATAGCAAACCGCACCCAGAGCCGTATGCGAGAGCTTTAGAGCAACTTCAAATTCGTGCAGATCAAGCCTTAGCAGTTGAAGACAGTCAATCTGGGTTCCAATCTGCAATCGCCGCAAAAATTCCAACAATTGTTGTTCATCAAAATAATCCCTATATTTTTAAAGAAGCGTCCTAATCGTTCAGAAAACTTAGTCAGATTAAATTATCTATTTGAAAATGATAATTTACTGATTTGCTTCATGCTTTTTGTGTAACTATCTTAGCTTGAATTCATTTTGATTTTTTAATTGCTGTTTTTGAATGAAAAAGTTGAGAGTGTTTCAGTTTCGGCAGTTTGCCAGGGCAGTTAAAAAACTGCATACAATCTGGAAGTGTGATTTTGACAAGGCCTGCAGGTTCTAATTCAGGATCACGCATTGGTGATCGTAAATCTAGAGATAGATGTGACGTTGGTGTGTACAAATTTAAAATGGTTAATCAGTTTAATCTTTTGGCTAACAGCTATGAAGATTAAATTTTGACACTGACACCGCTAGCTCTGGAGTCCCATGAGAATTTCTACCGAGATCTCTAGCAATCACTGTGAATTTTAGGGTGATATGTGTTTTCAGCCCTCCACTTGCATACATTGGTTTAAATAGACAGGAGCAGCCTAGGCAATTATTGGAGAGCTTACAATGAAGACTTTAAATTATAGGCTAATCGGAACCCATAAGCCCCTGATTAGCTGCGGCTTTCTATTTTACCGCGAATGCAACCAACGGCGGCCCGCGCTTGCCTTTGCTTCGCTCGCCCGCTACACCCCGGCGGATGCGCAAGTACCTCGACATCCCCCTCACGATCGCCGTGACGCTCACCCTGACCGTCGCGATGCTCTGGCCCATGGACCAGCCGCCGCCTGCGCCGGAGGGAAGCGACAAGCTGGTGCACTTCATAGCCTTCGCGGCGCTCGCCTTCCCGCTGGCGCGCACGGGCCGCATTGGCCTGCTCCCCGTCTTCATCGGCGCGTCTGCCTTCGGGGGCGCCATTGAATTCATCCAGCCGAGCTTCAACCGAAGCGCGGACGTCAATGACTGGGTCGCCGACGTCGTGGGTGTCGTGTTGGGGATTGGCTGTGGCTTGCTTTATCGGCGCATTCGCAAACGCTAAGCTTATTCTCCTTTCAGTTGTAATTTGAGTTCGTTTCGGGAATTTTGATTTTTGTCTTGGTGAAAGGTACACCAAGCCCTCAAGGCCTTCACGCGCTGCGCCCGCGCCTCGGCTGCGCTTGGTCCCTCCTAGTCGTCTCCTTTGTTATTCAAAATGACATTAAACCAGCGCGAGACGATGGCGTCACCGGGTGGCGCGTTTAGGCCGTGTTTGCGGGCATTCTGAGACGATGCCGCCTACCCGCTTTAGTGACGGGCCCGGTGGCGCCACGCAAACCCCTATTAAGCCTGCGAGACTGGAACGACATCGATTGGCCTCGCCTTCTGAACTTCTCGGTACTCTGCGGACAGCTGGCGGGCGGGTTTCTCCAAGTTGGGGAGGGTGTCCGAGTGGCGCCGATAGTTGAAATTATCAAAGTATTGCTGGCTGAGGATGAGCCGGGGATCGACACCAATCGAAATAGCCTCAGCTGTCGCTTTCCCGCTGGTTGGAGGATCTGCAGATTTAAGATAAATTACCAATTTATCAACACAGTAATTGGACTTGCTGTACCACTGAATCCACATATCGTATTGATTGTGCGAGTTCCAGGCGTTCGCGAAAACTTAGTAGCGGCGGTCGACCCTTTTGTTGTTCTATTGCTTCATCTGAAACTATACCAACAACCAGTCGTCCATCAGGTCCAGCAATAGCTTTTGAATTTTTAAGCATGAGTAAGTGACCTGTGTGAAGCAAGTCCATAACATAATAGGAATAAACGATTTTCATACAATCCTCCAATTGTGAGTAAGCCCCACTCAAATCGCCCACGAGCTTTTCGAAGGGGGGCGGATTTTGCCAAGGGTCTTGTTCGAGTATTGCCAATAGCGCTTGCGCCTTGGCTTTGAGGCCAGAGGACGCGAGTTTTTTCGCATCTTTCTGGGCCTGCTTTGTGTAGTGAAGCGTCCAAGTCACCACTCTAACTCAGTTGATGTCTCGTCGAGGTTTTACCTTGTCATAATCAGCTTGTGAGATGCTGGTGCTGGTGGCTTGAGGCATGCCACTGACAGAGTCCTGCGGCTTTGGTAAGTTGCTTGACTTTGGAATGGGAGGTGGCGCTGGTTTCGATGGCCCTATTCCCTTGCCCGACTTTGCAGGCTTTTTCTTCTTCACCTCGCCTGCCTTCAGCCTGCTATCGAGTTTGTTCGCCAAAAAGCTTGCCGTATTCGCAAAGGTCTTAAGATCATCGACTGCTTGCTCAATTGTGTTGGATCCTGCAGATTTTTCGATCATGTCAATAAGACGACGCATTTCTTCACGATCATCCATAAGCAGCTCCTTGGTTTACATAATGGGGTGATCCAAAATCACCACCCAGAACTGAGAAGTACTTCCCTAGAAAAAGCCGTAGCGCAGATTTTTGGGCTGCAGGACCCAATTCGAGCGGTGTCATTGCCCCATCCTTTCGGGCTGCATCCATTTATCACGCGCCTTTTGGTCGAGGGCGCCCTCACTTAATTTTTGATGTTTTCTGAGCAAGCGTGCGAGCGTTTGATGCTGGCGTTCGCCTGTGTGCTCCAAGCGCTCTGCGTAATACCTCAACTTGCTCGCAAAGGTTGAAAGTGCATCGGCACTGGGATCAATGTTTTGAATGCGCAAAGTACGCAGGTAACATTCGCTCTTTCCAAGCCAAGCGCGGCAAAACTCCGTGGAATGCTGCACAAGTCCTGCAGATATAAGCTCGCGGCGCGCTGTTTCTAAAATATGTCGTGACATCTAAAATTCCTCAACTGTTCGGTAGGAAGACCTGCCTCACAGTTATTTATCACTAAAGCATCTGTTTTTATGAGGATTACACCAAAAAGGTGTGCTTGGTTCTACTTATTGATGTGCAGGCAAACACTGCATGTTAACATGGCATTTATTTACAAATGACCAAACAGTACTGTTTGAACAAAATGGGCAAACAGTACTGTTGCAAACACAGTGTTTGATTAGCGAAGCTGTGGATAAAATACAATCTATGATTGTTTTTATGGTTTTAACGGCCCGCAGATTTTGGAAACTCACCCTTGCCCACATTCTCAATATACTGCCGTGCTGTGCGCAGATATCGACTGGTCTGATTTGCAATGCTTATGCGCGCACGGTGATTGTGTGTTTTGACCTGCATCGCCTGTTTGGTGCGTTGTTCACCGAATTTGGTTTCGGGCATGAGATTAGGCTTGAGGCCCGCTTTTATGCCCAAGTCATATTTTGACATGTCTGGATAACACAGGTGCAGATCCCAGAGCGTCAGCGTTTTGTGCAGTGTGTGCGAGGAGACGTTTTTATAGATTGGGTAAGCACATTCGAGCTTCCCACCTTCATTCAGCCAAACACAGACTATGAAGAAGATTATGCGGTTGCTCTTGTGCGCTGTCATGATGATGGCACAGGTACAATCGTCTATGGCTGCAACGAAGCAGGCGTGATTGATGCGGTCCTTATATATTCTGGCAAAGACCTCGATCAGCGTGCCCAGGACAGCAAAGCGCAAGTGGACGCAGGTGATCTTGCAGAAAGACGTGCACGCGATGTACGCGAATTTACCTCCAAAATGATCACTCTCGATTCAATGCCGAATGCAACTGTCAACGGCGGCGCATTACGTACAAATGGGGCTGCAACCCCGCATTACGGCTATTCGCTTCATTGCCACCACTAACCACAAGTCGCAGATACTTGGCGCCATTCTCAGTAGGTTCCGCGTGGTCGATCTTAATCCGCCAACACATCAAGACTGGGTGCCCCGCGCAAAAGCAATTCTAGAAGCGGAAGGCATGTCGCCAACCACACAGGACGTCGCACTTAAGCTATTGATATCATTTGAGGATAATCAACGCCACAAATGGACCTCACAATAAAATCTCACGATTTGTATTTAAAGCTAACAGAACATGAGATTTCAGCCGAATTGGCCTTACAAAATAAAGTGTTTCTTTGAGCAGAAACCGGTCGCCCAACCCAAACCTCAGACTTTATAATTAATATAACTAGATAATGAGATTTGAGGGTTTTACACCATGAGACACGCACAATCACTGAATGAAGCCCAGTTTCGCAAGGTCCTGCACTACTGTCGCACAAGACGTCACGCCAATCGTGACACGGCAACTTTCATGGTAAGCTTTTTTGCAGGACTTCGTGCTAAAGAAATAGCTGCATTAAAACTGGGTGACGTATTTGACGCTGAAGGTCGCGTACGTGAACAGTTTACACTTGAGAGTAACCAAACCAAAGGTGGGCAGCGGCGCAGCGTGTTCATCAATACGCACGCTGTCCCGCCCTTTATTCACCAGCACAGGGATCTGAGATTTATTCATGTATCCCCGTGCCACAGCTTCATCAAAGATCCGATTGAGTGCAGAGTTATGAGTATTCAATGTAGAGGCTCTGGCTCTCGACCTATCTTCTCTTCACGCCAGCGCGCAAACTTTTGCAGCATCTCTTAATCAATGCTGGTGACAAAAAGATCTCCAAAGAAGGAAACCAAATACTTATCAATCACAATGATGTAATCACGAAAGCTTTTCTTGCCTACACCATTCTCAAGTTGCTCTTTCATGGTTGCTCTACACAGTGCAGCCACATCTGCAAACCGCTTAGAGATAACAGGCAAGCCGTTCTTTTGGCGAAAGCGATAGTCTAGGTAAATATCGTGCGCTGCGTCTTTAGCATCCTGCAAGATGCGTTTTTTGGTGCTCACACGGACTTGTCGTCCGTCCATCGTAAAAACAACTTGCCAGACTGAGCTGTGTTTACGTTTAAAAAGACGAACCTCACCATCCATAAGCGTGGGCGTATTTGGGTTCAGTTTAGGCAATACAATCACCGTGTTTAACACTGTGATTCTGCACTCATAAATCTCAGAAAGCGAGAAAAAACTGTGCTAGGGGTGTGCTAAGCGTAAAACGCGTCAACCAAAAGATTAAGTCATTGATTTTAATGGTTTTTTGGTAGCGGAGAGGGACTTGAACCCCCGACACGCGGATTATGATAGTATTAATTATTAAAGAATTATTTAATTACAATGACTTATGCAGAAAACTTAGTGGTGTGCTAAAAAGTGCGCTAAACTACGACACTTGGACTAGACGATCTCCGTGTTCAACACCGTAATCATGCCCCTGCTAAACTCAGAACGCAAATAAATATGCTGTTTTCCAGCAAATTTTTGCGCTCCATTCCGATTGGAATTTCAACCTCAAGAATTTCAACTCTCTTTATTGGTGTGCACCCAAACACTGCATGTTAACATGGCATTTATTTACAAATGACCAAACAGTACTGTTGCAGCCTTGACCACATCAGCCGTCGCAGAATGCTTTTCTGGCAAAAGCGGATTGGGGATGCCATTGGGGAACGTTGCATCGGGCGTGTGATGCACTCGGATAAATTCTAAAGGGGCACCAAGCTCCGTCAATCGATCTGCGATTGCATCAAAAGTTGGACCCGCCGCCCCGTTGCCAGAGTTCACAACAATTTTCAGAGGCCGCAAGGATTTGACATCAACGAAATTGAGGAGACGATCCACGTACGCCTTGCGCGCCTCATCTGAACGATTCAGCTCTTTGCCGATTTCAGCACAACTCGACCACTCTTGAGAACCTGCCAGAGCCTTGATCACTTGAAAATCACCCGCGTCATCCAATGGGCGCGAGCGCGATTTGACTATTTTCATGCCGTTATAGTTGATCGGGTTGTGCGAGGCAGTGACTTCTAAGCTTGAAAGTACTGCGTTTAGAAAGTGACCTTTGAGAGTTGAACAGATTTTGAACCGAGGCGTGGATTGAAGCGAACTTTTGTATACTGTGCATGCGCCTAAATCTAAGCATTGCCCTTTCTCGTCGTCGAAAGGGTACCCGTGAGGCGCTCTGCGTGGCAGTGCGATCCAAAATGAATGCGAACGACGTTTTGGAGACACTGCACCCGCTGCTGATTAAACATGGTAAGCCAGAGTTTATTCGCTCTGACAACGGACCCGAGTTTATTGCCACGCATCTACAGGACTGGCTGAAGAATGTTGGGATCAAACCAATGCAAATCTATCCGGGCAGCCCTTGGGAAAATGGGTATAACGAGCGCTTTAACGGCACCTTGCGAAAAGAAGTCCTCAACGCTGAATGGTTCCACACCACACGGCAAGCCCAGGTCGCTATCAATGTTTGGCTCAGGCAATACAACCAGATCAGACCTCATCACGCATTAAACATGCGCCCACCCGTCCCTGAAACCCTATTAGAGAAACCAAAAATCAATGGACGAATTTAGGGGGCTAGACAAGGGCAAAGCCTATCCCGGTGAACATGATGCCATAATCGACGCGGACCTCTGGGATCGGGTCCATGCCATCCTGCAAGAAAGCCCCCGTAAGCGGGCCAACAACAGCCGCGCGCAGACGCCCGCGCTACTGAAAGGTCTGATATTCGCCGAAAATGGCGCCGCCATGACGCCAACCAGCACGAAGAAGGGCGCGAAGCTCTACCGCTACTATGTATCCATGGACGTGATCCGAAACCGCGAGACAGGCGACGAGACCGTGCTGATGCGGCTCGCCGCCGGAATGGTCGAGGACGCGGTCGTGACCGAAGTGCGCCGCATCCTGCAAACGCCGGAGGTGGTCACGCAGGTCTTGGCAGCTCTGAAACGCGATTGCGGCGGGACATCTGAAACAGACGCCATCGCGGCCCTTCACGAGTTCACGGCCCTCTGGTCGCAACTCTTCCCCGCCGAACAGGCCCGCATCATCCAGCTTCTGGTGCGGCGCGTGACGGTCACCGCCGCTGGGCTCGATGTCGATATTCGGCGCGAGGGGATTGCGGGTGTCATCCGCGAGATGGTAGTGCCCCGCAGGCTGGAGGCGGCGGAATGACCAAAGCCAACGATACGATCCGCGTGCTGATCCCGCTCAACGTGCGCAAGAAGAACGGGCGGCCGAAAATCCTGCCGCCCGCCGACTACCGTGCCAGCGAAGATCAGAGCCAAGACCCGCACATCCTGCGCGCCATCGGCCGGGCGTGGGGGTGGCGGCGGCGGGTGGAAGCGGGCGACTTCGCTACGATCCAGGAACTGGCCGAGGCCGTGGGGCTGGCCGAGCGCCATGTCAGCCGCCAGTTACGGCTGGCTTATCTTGCGCCAGAGGTGCTGAAGCGGCTGACCTGCGGGCGGGAGGCTTCATCGGTCAGCTTGTATGATCTGTGCTTTCTGGCGGGTGAAAGCTGGACGGAGCAAGTGGAGCGCGTGTTCGATTGACGGCTGGCTTTTGGCCTCAAACGAGGCAGGCACCGTTCCTGTTTCAGGTAGAGCGGACGTTCGTGCATTTTGGAGCAAATGCCTGGTGAGAGCCCAAACTGCACGTTCCTGCGGTAATAACTATCGACCGCTTTGCGCCTTAAGCCATTCCATGACGTCATCTGCGTTTCGGTCAGGGGGAAAGACTGGGTAGAATGTCTTGATTATCTCTCCGTCTCGAAGGATCAGCGCCATCCGCTTGAGTAGCGTCATACCCTCAACCTCGAAGGTCGGAAGCTCAAGAGCGTTTGCGAACGTAAGATCAGCGTCCGACAAGAGCGGAAAAGGCAGGTGCATCCGTTCTGCAGCTTCCACTTGATATTCTGTCGTCTGGGTCGAGAGACCAAAGAGATGATCTACCCCAAGAGCCTTCAAATCAGCGTAATGATCGCGGAAAGCACAAGACTGTGGTGTGCAGCCCCTTGCACCGGGAATGCCGTCCCAACCGTCCGGCAAAGGCACGTCAGGTCGACCTGTCATGGGGTAGATGTACAGGACGACTTGCCCCTGCAGGCTCGCGAGATCAACCTGAGATCCGTTGGTCGCCGGAAGCGGCAAATGCTTCAATGCAATACCAGTAAGGTGCGCCGCCGCGCCGTCGTCCTCTGGTCTCGGAAGCTGTGACCAATCGACTTCGTTCAGGTTTACCATATTATGCCATCCTCTCCGTTTCTTTGGTTCATTTAGTTCATCCAATTCTAGAAAGCCAACATTCACGTTTTCAGCATGAACGTAGGCTTCGTTCCGCATCTCGGTCCTTACAGCAAGCTGCAGCGAATGACTGGTCCAGGATCCATCGACCACTGTCGCGTGAGCAGTGTAGCCCGACTTGGTTGTGGCCCAACCTACCAAGGCCTTCTCATCACCTCGCACAACCACGCCGCCTTCGGGTGTCTCTGTTCGCACCGATAGCAGACGAACCCGCTTCAACTGCAGCGCAAAGCAATTTTCGTGAGGTGCTGAACGTCTTTAGCCGCGCTTGGTGGTGGCGGCGACGCATGGAACCTGGCGAACTTAGCAATATCCAGGAATTGGCTGAGGCAGTCGGGCTGGCCGAACGACATGTCAGCCGCCAGTTGCGGCTGGCATATCTCGCACCGGAGATACTGAAACGGCTGACCTGCGGGCGCGAGGCATCGGCGGTCAGCCTGTATGATCTGTGTTTTTTGGCCGGGGAGACTTGGGGGGAGCAGGAACAGAGCGTCTTCGATTGACCACTGACGTCTCGCCTTCAACGAAGCATGCCCCGGGCCTGTTTTTTGGTGGAGCGGACGTTCGTGCCTTCTGCAGCTAATGCCGGGTGAGAGCCCACCTTTCGGTTTTCTGTACCGCAGCTAAAGTCTGCTTTCAGGAAAGCAAAAGATCTTCCGCAGAAATCACGCCTCTCCCGGCAGAAATTCAGCGTCCTCGAGAGTTCACTCGCCCGACTCTTGAGAGCTGCCATTCGCTCAAAGTGCAGCATTCCGGATTCGTGGACTGCTCCATAGCCAGGCTTGCGGCCATTGCTCATGCGAAGATTGCGCTTACTATGTAGTCGGTATCCATGAGAACTGACCTGAAAAGGAATGGTCTATGCCTGCCATACCTACTTTGGAAACAGAGCGACTGATCTTGCGGATGCAAACGACTGAAGATTGGCCGGAATACTGTTCACTGATGATGTCTGAACGCTCGAAATTTATGGGCGGCCCTTTTTTGCGCGACGCCGCTTGGGGTTTGTTCTGTCACGATGTCGCGCAATGGACGCTTATGGGGCATGGTGCACTCATGATAGAAGATCGACGGTCAGGGCAGTGTTTGGGGCAGGTCGGCATCAATTACGGACCCCTTTTCCCTGAGCATGAACTTGGGTGGCTATTGTATCAACATGCGGAAGGCAAAGGATATGCCCACGAAGCAGCGCTTGCCTTGAGGCATTGGGCATTTCATGAACGAAACCTTGAAACATTGGTCAGCTATGTCGATCCACCCAATCTTCGTTCACGCACGCTCGCCGAAAGGCTAGGCGCAGAGTTGGACGAGAATGCAGCGCGCCAAGACCCGACGGATTTAGTTTACCGTCACCCAAAACGATAGGCCGCACTGAACTTGGAATTGACCTCTATTCAATCATCAGAGGTTTCCCGCAGTCTTGCCATGGCGACACCCGAGAAGTCAGCGCGTGCGATCTACGTTGCCTTGGAAGAAAACAGGGTTTGCCAAGCAATGCAGTGCGCCTGATCCATCACGTACTTCGATAGCCGCCCAATCATAATCCGGCTTTGGTTTAAATGGCACCAGGGCCCTACCGCGCGCGCCGTGCGCTATCACATCAGACCTGACCGCAGAACCGGGATCATCCGTGGGACGTTTGAGCAGGACAATTGCGTCCTCCGGGCAAGCGTGCCACTCGACCAACAAGCGGGTTGGTTTAATCGCCAGTTCCTGTCCCATGAGCGTTGTGTTTTCGCTGTCTGGATGCGTCACACCAAGCTTCGGGCCGGAACTGAGATAAAGCCGACCGGCTTGAATGGCGGCACAGATGGCATCTTGTGAAAGTGCCTCGGCCTGCACCACGTTGTAACCGGGGCGCTGATCCTTCTCGAAGGGAGCGTGGATGTCACTGCCCGCGGTCGCCACTAGCCGGTGGCCGAGGGAGAGCCAGCCGTAGTAAAGCGACAGAGCCGCATCGTTGTTCGCTATGCCCGACCAATCGCCGTTCCAGACCTCGACCACTTTCGCAACACCCGGCATCACTTCAGGGTATTTCCAGTCGCAGCCCGAACAATAGGGGAAGCCCACATGGGTGGGGTGCGCGATGATGAATAGCTTACCTTTGTCGATCTCTTCCGCGGCGATGGATCCTATGGTGCGATCCTTGCTGACACGCCAATCAACAAAGTCATGCTCTCCAATCGTCAGGCAATGGCCCCAGAATGTCGTCAGCTCGGTGCC
The DNA here is from genome assembly GCA_039640495.1 of Rhodobacteraceae bacterium IMCC1335. Classification (NCBI taxonomy): domain Bacteria; kingdom Pseudomonadati; phylum Pseudomonadota; class Alphaproteobacteria; order Rhodobacterales; family Paracoccaceae; species Rhodobacteraceae bacterium IMCC1335. The sequence continues at coordinate 480,810 of CP046864.1, read as the reverse complement.
ACCCATGACCAGCAGATCGTCATCGGCGAGTGACTGGCATTCCGCGATGCCCGAGGGGGTGTTGTGGTCTGTCAGAGTTGCGAAATCGAGGTTCTGTTGCCGCGCGTAATCCACGAAGTCGAGGACGTCCCAAGGGGCATCGGAATGGAGCGAATGCCCATGCAGATCGCCGCGATACCAACCTGGCCCGCGCGGGTTGCAGGCTGCTGGGACGAAAGGGAGGGCGGGTGCGGTTTGCGGCGCGCTGTCGGTTCGGATCGAAAGGCGGTAGTCGACGCTGCTCGGTGGCATGATGCGGTGAACGTCGATGCTGACTGTCCATGTGCCGGGATGCAGGGGGCCGGGGACGTAGCCTTTGGAGGCCCCCATGTCTTTCAGAACGATGTGATGATCGGGATTGTTGTGCCGCGCGCCGCGTCCCGTGAAAGGATCATAGAGACTGAGGCTGACTTCGTTCGAAAACGAACTGCCAACAGGCGTTACGGGTGCATAGTCGAAGTCGATCTCGATCACCGTTGTGCCGGGTGGCACCTCGAATTGATGTTCGATATGGGACTGCATCTGATCGGGCGTGATCCTGCCGCTCTGACGCATGGCGATGCCGGCGTCCTGCTCCATCAGATCAATCCGTCGCCCTGTGCTGCCGCGAACAGGGCGCACTTGGTGCCGATGAAATTCTTGCCGCGTTGGCCAAGGAATGCATCTTCGATGATGGCTTCCGCTTCGGGTCGATCAACGCCGTAGTCCTTGAAGCTGAGGCCAACCCCCATGCCGCGCAACGCGGCGGCGAGTTGATCGGCGCCCGCATTTCTCTCTTGCCCGAATAACTCGTCAAGGGCCGTGTCACGGAATCCGCACAGTGGCGGCAGTGATCTCAGGATCGTCGGCAGGGTGAACGAGCAGGCAATGCCATGCGCCACGCCATAGCGCAGCGTGACGGGATAGCTGATGTTATGGGCAATCGCGGTTTTTGTGTTCGAGAATGCCAATCCAGCGCTAAGCGCAGCCTCGGCCATGCTGGTGCGTAAGGGCAAGTCATCGGGGGATGATAGCAGCTTGGGCAAATCTCGAAGGATCGTTCGTGCCGCAAAAACCGCATGGCGTGCCGACACCGGGTTGGCGTTCTTGTTCCAGATGCTTTCCAGGGCATGGGACAGGGCGTCAAGCCCGGTGGTTCGTGTCAGTTCACGGGATTTGCCAAGCGTGAGTGCTGGATCGACAACGGCGGTGCGAGGATAGAAATCAACATGGGCTAGCGAATATTTCGCACCCTCCGCCTCGTCCCAGATCGTGGCCCAGCAAGTGACTTCGCTGCCAGTACCCGCCGTGGTGGGCACGGCGATCAACGGGGGTGGTGACAGGTCGCCGGAAACCACGCCCGCGCGAACTTGGGTCATGAGCGCGTCAAATCCGTACCGTCCGGCGGCAAGCACTTTCGCCGTGTCGATGACCGATCCGCCGCCGATTGCTACGATCAGGTCCATGGCGCCTTGTAGGCCCCAAAACCGGTCTATCTGTGCTTTCAAGTTGCTGCAATCGGGATTGGGAAGCACGTCATTGACGGTGATCGCGGGCGCATGCGCCGCCTTGGCCAGTTGCCCCGTCAGACCTGCAAAAGACGGTTCGTCATAGGTCACCAGAGCATAACGCGCGGTGCCGATGCATTCAGCCAGGGTTGCTATCGCATCACCGCCAAACCTTACATCTACGGGGTTGTGATAACTCCAGCTATGAGTCATGTCGGGTGGTCCCTCTCAGCACGGGGGTCAGTTCCTGATTATGCACGCGGATCGGAAGCGAACTGTCCAACAGGCGATCACTCAAAAGCCGTATCACCGCTTCGGCCTGGGCTTCGATGTTCTGGCGGATGGTCGACAAGTTGTATGCCACCCAGGCGGCCTGTTCGATGTCGTCGTAGCCCAGAACCTGGATGTCCTTCGGCACATTCAGCCCGAGATCGGTCCGTAAACCGTCCAACGCGCCAATCGCCATCAGGTCGGTTGCGCAGAACAGCCCGTCTATACTTTTCAAATCGGCCCGGCCAAAGCGCGCAATGGATGATCGCGAGTCGTCGTAGGTTTGGTCCGTCGCCAGAATTTCCACGCAAAGAAGGTTCTGGGCTTTCGCCTCGGCGACGAATGCATCTGCCCGGCCGGACACCGAATAGGTTCGGTTCCGCGGCATCAGGCAGCCCAGTCGGGTCGCGCCGCATTTCACCAGAAGGTCAACCGCCAGCGCGCCGCTTTCCTCGTTGTTGGCAATCACGCGGTCCCCCCAGTTTGAAGCACCGGCCCGGTTCACCATGACGACCGGAAGTCCGAAAACGCGGCATTCCTCGATCAGAGCGCGGGGTGGAGAACCATCGGTCACGATGATGCCTGCAACACTGTAACCCAGCAGGGATTCGATCAGGCGTGCAAGGTCATCGGGCGTCTCGGCGGTGATCAGCATAGGTTTCAGGTTTTGACGGATCAGCGCCTCGCTCAACAATCGCACCTGCCGTGACCTCAGGGGCGTGTCGAGCAGTGAGCAGACGATGCCGACAATACCGGAGTGCTTTTGCTGCAATCCCCGTGCCAGAGAATTGACGCGATAGCCCAATTCTGACGCGGCTCGTTCAACCTTCTTGCGGGTTTCTGTCGAAATATGCGCGCCTGGCGTGAAAGCACGGGACACCGCTGAGCGTGATACGCCCGCCAGTTCTGCGACGTCAAACGACGTCGGTTTGCGATTGAAGGCTTTAGCCATCTCGAAGCTGGGATCGCACAAAACGGGCGAATTCAAACGGATGATTTAGGTTGAACCGGTTAGGGCGCATGGCCAGCATCTGGCCGAACACCTCCGGATCACTTTTCATATACGCGATCATCGAACGGATCTTGCTGCCTCGCAGGCTGGCGATTTCGGCTGGATTGTCGCCGGGAAGAAACTCGATCAAGTCGGCATCGAAATCAGCGATGCTGTCGGCCAGCGTCGGATAATCCTGCCGTCGCGACATTATCTGAGCGTCGGCGCTGAGATCACGCAACTCAAGCAGATAATCGCGGTTGAACGACCAGAAGAACACGCGATCCAGCAGGCCAGCCTCGATCACCTTGGCCAGAACCGGCCCCGGGGGGGCAGATTTGAATTCGAGGTAGGCACGCCCGTGATAGCGTTGCAGCAGAGCCAAGACCTCGTTGAGGATCGGGATCTTCGTGCCCGCGAAATGCGGATCGAACCACGCCCCGGCGTCCAGGTCGCGCAGTTCAGCCAACGAGCGGTCGCAGACCGGGCCGGTGCCGTTGGTGGTGCGGTCCAACGTCGGGTCGTGGATCACCACGATCTCTCCGTCCGTGGTGATGTGCAGATCGACCTCGATGAAATCGAACCCACCAGCCAGCGCGCATTCCAGCGCGGGCAGCGTGTTTTCCGGCGCGATCCGGTTTGCGCCGCGATGGCAGACAATCTCGAAAGGCTGATTGGCGGGCGCGCGAAACGGGTTCACCAGTTCTGGCATGTCCGAACAGATGCCAGTGACCGGTTTGGTGCGAATCGCGGCCATGCGATCCGGGTCTTCTTCGTGCCAAAGAACCACCCCTTTGCCGTCAGCGAAAGCGCGGTCGAACAGGGCCGGGGTCAGCGTGTCTTGCGGCCGCGGCAAATGCTCCCAGCACAGATGGATGATATCGGCGTCCGGCGCGTGCTCATGCAGGTCGGCCCCCATCGGCACCAGCCCGGCGACCGGATAAGTGCTGCCTGCGTCCTTCAGGGTCTGCACAATCTCGGGGCTGAAGGCACCGATGATGACCGGTTCGATTTTCGCATCCTGTAACAGGTGCAGCGTCGCCAGCGCCGCGTCGGCGTCCTTGATGTCCGCGTAAATGCCTGCGCCAAGCTCTGCTGCCAGCGCAACAACTTCGGTCAGGTCAGGGCAGTCGGGCATGGCGGTGCGCAACTCATCGCGGGTCATCTCGGCCAGTTTCGCGCCATCGGCGAGCGTCGCATCGTGATGCACCACGGGTTGCCCGTCAGCTGTGGCGCGAATGTCGACTTCCCACATATCCGCACCCAGATCGGCGGCCTTGCGGAAGGCGGCCAGCGTGTTGGCGGGCGCATAGGCCGAGGCGCCGCGATGCGCTATGGAATAGGGGCGTGGTGGGATCGGCTGGCTGGTCACAACCGTTGTCCGTCGGGCGCGAAGGCGAGGATGCGGTCGGTGGCGACGCCCCAGTTCACCCTCTGGCCGATCTTGAACGGTTCTCCGGTCGGCAGGATCGCGCGGATATCGCCGCCGACGTCCAGCCGCACATCGACCAGTTCTTCGCGGCCCTGCGGTTCGACAAAGATGATCTCTCCCTTCAGCCCGGACCCGTGTTGAGGGCCGAAGTGTTCCGGCCGGATGCCCAGAACCATGTCGCCCACTGCGTCCAGACCAGCAGGGCGGGCGAGCGTTTGTTTGCCGCCCAACGTCAGGGCTTCACCAGCCTCAGCCGATAGGAACGAAATCGGCGGGTTGCCCAAGAACCCGGCGACGAATTGCGACTGCGGGTTGGCGTACATCTGCTCGGGCGTGTCCAACTGGACAATCTTGCCGTCCCGCATCAGGGCAATGCGGTCGCACATCGACATCGCCTCGACCTGATCATGGGTCACGAGGATCGCGGTGATGCCCGTCTCTCGCTGGATGCGCCGGATTTCCGATCGCATTTCCAACCGCAGTTTCGCGTCGAGGTTCGCCAGCGGTTCGTCCAGCAGCAGAACTTCTGGCTTGCGGATCATTGCGCGGGCGAGCGCGACGCGCTGTTGCTGGCCACCGGACAGTTGCGCCGGGCGACGGGCCAGCAACTCACCGATCTGGACCAGCTCGGCCAGCCGGGCGACCTCCTTCTTGATCTCGGCCTTGGCGAGCTTCTGCACTTTCAGCGGAAAGCCGATGTTCTGTTCCACGGTCATATGTGGGTAGAGCGCATAATTCTGGAACACGACCCCGACCGAGCGCTGCTGCGCCGGCACCGAGGTGACGTCATTGTCGCCGAAATGAAGCGTCCCGCCCGACATCTTGTGGATGCCGCAGATCGCGAACAGCGTTGTCGACTTGCCGCACCCCGATGGGCCGAGCAGGGCCATCATCTCGCCGCTGTTCACGGTCAGATCCATGTCCTTGATAACCGTGACGTCGCCAAAGCTTTTGGTGAAATTGTCTAGCCTGAGTTCCATCAGCCCTTCGTGCCTCCGCCATAAATATTCATGAGCTGTTTCTGAAACAGCAGGTACACAACGATGACCGGGATCGAATAAAACATACCGATCGCTTTAAAGAGGCCAAAGTCAGCTGTGGTGTCGTCTTGGATAACCGCGTTCATGTAGGTGGCCAGCACCTGCGTGCTTGACCCCGGTGCCAGCACCAATGGCAGCACAAACTCGGACCAGCCCGACAGAAACGAGATGATCAGCAATGCGGCCAGCCCCGGTTTCACCTGTGGCAGCACCAACTCCCACCAGACGCGAAAACGGGACGCGCCGTCTTGTACGCCCGCCATCTCGATCTCCCACGGGACGGTGTCGTAGAAGCCTTTCATGATCCAGACGCCGAAGGGCAGTTCCAGCGAGGCTTTGACCAGAATGATGCCCAGAAGGCTGTCGAACAGGCCCATGAATTGCAGGATGATAAAGATCGCGATGATCAGGGTGATCGTCGGGAACGCGTGCAGGATGATCAGGCCACCCAGGAAGTAAGGCCGCCCGGGCATGTTCAGCCGCGACAGCGCATAGCCCGCCGTGGTCGACAGTCCGGTAACGCCGATTGCAGTCGCCGTGGCGAACAGGAAGGTGTTGAAGGTGACCTCCCAGATCGACGGACGCCCGGGGTCTATCCGCTCCCAAAGGAAGCGCCAGTTAGAGACATCGATTTTGCCCGGCCAAAGTGAACCGGCATCCGGGCGGGCGATGCTTTCGATGACCTGAAAGACATACATAATGACCAGCGGGGTCGAGAATACCGCGAGGATCGCGACCAGATGCCAGATGCGCGAATTGCCGGTCATTGCTCGATCCTCGGCTTGGCCAACAAGTCTTTGAAGTTGAACAGCCGCAGGTAGAGGGCCGACAGCGCGATGCCGATGAACACCAGCACCAGTGCATAAGCCGCGCCCAGCCCGTACTGCAGGTTGCCGCCGTAGTTATTGAGCGCGGTGTGGAAGGCCGCGAGCGCCCAGACTTCGGTTCCGCGCCCCGGTCCACCATCGGTGGCCAGCAGGATGTACTCGAACGAGGTCAGCAGGCTGAGTGTTTGGTACGAGGTCATGAACAGGATCGGCCAGCGCATTTGCGGCAGGATGATATGGCGCACCTGCTGCCAGCGGTTCGCGCCGTCCACTTCCGACGCATATAGCATCGAAGTCGGGATCGCCTTGATCGCCGAGGAAAACAGGATCATGCCCAGCGAGGCTCCGACAAATCCGTTGATCAGGACCACCACCGTCCAGGCGTGCCCGGTTGTCTGCATCATCCAGTTCTGCGGCGGCACTCCGAACCAGCCGGTCACGGTCGAAAGAAAGCCGGTGTCCCAGGTGAACCAATTCCACATCAGCACATAGAGGACCGGCGGCAGGATGCGCGGCAGGAACCAGATCGCGCGGAATGTATTGGCCAGTTTGCCCGGCAGATAAAAGGTCGAGATTGCCAGGAACAGACCGAACAGGATGTTGAACGCCAGCGTGCAGACGACGTAAAACGCCGTGTTCAAAGCAAATCGCAGTGTCGATGGCAATTCGAGCAGCAGTTTGAAGTTGTCGTTCGTCCAACCCCAGCCTGTATAGGCGACACCGGTCAGGGCATCATGGTCAGCAGCGTCGATCCCGGTTGAGGTCAGAGCTTCGCGAAATGCGACCTCGTCGGGATAGCGTTCGCCGACGATGGTGACCGCGAACAGATCGGCGGCGGCTTTGCGGTCGCGGGTGCGGCGGATCGGGTCGTCGAGGTCTTTTAGCAAGCGCTCTAGCTCGCGGCGCGAGCCGAAAGTCGCGTCCATATGATCGTCGCGCAGCTCGTCCGCTGCATCGTCGCTGAATTGGTCGGCCAGTGCAGTCAGACCCGCCTCGGTGATCTGAAACCCGGCGGATTCAAGTTTCTCGACCGATGGCGCGCTGATCCCGGCCTCGGGTAGGCTGCGCAGCTGGTCGGTATTGATCCGGTAGTCCCCACCCATGATCCCGGTCGAGGTCGACATATTGGTGAACGCGAACACCACAGTCAGCAAGACCGGCAGCAGGAAGAAGATGAACACGGCAATCAGTGCAGGTGCAAGAAAGCCGATCCCCAAAGCACGAGAGGTCATGTCGCTTGGTCCCCTGGATTAGGTGGAGTGGTTTGGCAGGCGCGTGTCGAATGGCAGGCCTTGTTGGGCAAGGCGCAGGTTTGCGCCTTGCCCGATGGGTTTAGATCAGCGAACGATCAGGTCGTCGCCAATGGTGGCACGCATCTGCGTCTCGACCTCGGCCACGGCTTCTTCCGGAGTTTGCACGCCGGTCCAGGCTGCTTCCAACCCACGGAACATCGCTTCCGAGAAAGCGCCATACTGCAGGTGGTTGGGCTGTGCATTGGCAGACCCAAGCAAAACCTCGGTCGCCTCGGATGCCCAGCGGTTGCCACGATACAGGTCAACACCTTCCTGTGCCTGCGCCACCGCCAGGTGGTTCGACTTGATCGCGTGCAGCGTGTTCAGGCGCGGCTCGGTTGCGATTGCAATCAGCTGTGCCGCAACTTCTTCGATCCGCTCATCTTCCTGGTTCATCACCAGATAAACCAGAGGATGGGTGATCGTGTTCGCACGTCCAGCGTCATTACCCGATGGGATCAGCGAAAACTGGATCGTGTTCCAGAAGTCGTCGTTGCCTTCACGCGCATAGCGCCCGAAGTGCCAGGTGCCGCCATGCCAGAAAGCTGCACGACCGTTGGCGACCTCGTTGTACCACTGGTCCCACTCGGTCCCGATGTGGTTCTTGCGGGTCACCCCTGCGGCAACGGCATCGACAAAGAACTGATAGAATTCAGTCATCGCAGCTTTGTCGAGCACCAGCTTGCCGCTGTCTGCATCCATCAACTCACCGCCAAAGGACTGATAGAACTGCGCATAGTCCGGGCCGTTGGAGACGCGCGGATAAAAGCCATAGCCTTCTTCCACAGCGCCCATATCGACCGCCTTCTTGGCGTCTTCTAGAACGTTGGCCAGCGTGTACTCGCCACTGGCAACCTTGCCGGGCAGAGCGTCGATGTCGTCTTCGCTATACCCGATCTGGGTCAGCGTATCGCGCCAGAAGAAGAACGGACGCGACTCGGCGTCCTGCGGAACACCCCACTGGGTGCCACCGGATGCGGCGATCTCCATCAGGTTCGGATAAACGTTGCTCAGCGGCCAGGCGTCGAGGTCTACGTAGTCTTCTACTGCGACGATATAGCCAGCCTGGCTCCACGGAGTGATGTCCAGGTGCGAGGTCACGACAATACTTGGCGCGGTGCCTGCTTCAGCGCCCAGTGTCACGCCCTGCTTGAATTCGTCCCAGCCGGTGAAGTCACGTCGGCCATCGACTGTGATGTTCAGCTCTTGCCCAAGGATCGCAGCTTCGCGTTCCAGAATGTCGGCGGCAATTTCGATCGCTTCGATGCGATAACTGTCCCCGTCGTTCGAGCCACCGGCCCAAACTGTAATGTTGATATCTTCTGCGCTCGCGACGCCAGCAAGCACCGACATGGCGCCAGCAAGTGCGATACTGTGTGATATGGTTTTCATTTCAACCTCCCTAGATGGCTATTAGCTGCACATGTGTGCAACAAGCTAGCAGATTCGGGTTGATCTGGGAAGACGTTCATTCGCACCACGCCGAATGTTTTTAATGTCGCGTGGTTCAACCGCCAGAGGTAGACTTCAAAAACCTGTCGTAAATGTCTGGAATGTCTATGTTAAAATGTTGGCATAACAGCCGGACATCGTGCCAATCCTTATCGTTAATTTCATAGCCGGTGTGAAATTGAACCAGCCATTCGGGCGGAACACAGCGAATCAGATGCCCCTGAATACGCCCCTCGCCCCTCAGGTGCTGCGCCTCGTAAGGCACGCCGCCTGCGCTGGTTTCGTCGTCATTCAGAATGTAGGAATGCACGTCGATACACCTGCCGGTGTCGTCCTCCAGCACAAAATTATGCGCCCAACTGTCCGGGCGATCCACTATGTGAAACCCGTCAGCGGTGAGCAGTGCCATTAATTCCGGCACCTGGTCTGCGGGCAGGGCGATGTCGAGATCGTTGTGTGGCCGGGTCTGACGACCCAGAAGCGCATCAACGGCCCAGCCCCCATCAATACAGATGTCCAAGCCTTTCGCGCGCGCGGCCTGCCAGAAGCTGATGACGGATGCGGCGTCCAATGTGAGCCCTCTCAAACTTCGTGCCCAGCTTTGTTTGCCCCAAGCGGTTCGCCAAGCATAGACAATCCTAGCGGTCCTCCAAAGCAACGTTCACTGAAATTCCTTGCGGCAGGAAAAATCCGGCCTTAGTCTTGTTGAGTTGAACCGCAGCCATTGCAGCCGGGAAGATGATAAACGGGGGGCACATTGAAATCCATTGTCCTGCGCCGCGACAGGTTGGCATGGCTGAAATCACAGCGCGCCCAGGCGGGCGAAAAGCCTGTGCATGGCCTCAAGCACCAACCGCCGTTCGATATCGGGGTCGCTTTCGTCGGCGGCATCAAGCTACAGAACAGGAACGTATTTGCGCGCGCGCTAACCTCAGGCGCGACTATCCGGCAGGCCAACTACGGCCATGGTCTCCGCATCACCCGCGTGCATTTTGATGCACTCCTTCACAGCAGATCCCTGGCGGCAAGCTAGCGTTGGAGATCGGCTGGATCACATTGGTGCTTTTGTCAGCAGCGCTACATCCGTTGCGCGATGTGGCGCTGAAGGGGGTTCTGTATCCAATTGCCGCATATATCGGGGTTGCGATCTGCTGGATTTTTCTCGCATTGATCCACAGCCAGATCGAGGGTCATGACCTTTCGCTTCCAGACGAGACTTGGGGATTGGTTGCGCTCTCTGCGCTCGGGCTGGTGATTTATTACTATGGAACGCTTTCGGCGCTCCGCCGAGGGGATCTTTCGGCATATTACCCGATCGTGCGCTCATCGCCTGCGGCCATCGTTGTCTTCAGCTTCCTGTTTCTGGATCAAACCTACTCTTGGATGGCGATCCTCGGCATCGCACTGGTGATTGTCGGAAGCCTGATGATCCAAAAGCCCGCGCGCGGTTTCGCCATGGATCGCCGTGCCCTGATCTTGACCGTGCTAGCGATGCTGGGTTCCGCCGCTTACACATTAACCGATTCCATCGCGATGCAGGACGTCCAGCCAGCCCTGTTTCTGTTTTACGTCTATATCATTGTGTCCGGCTTACTCTTCGCCCTCTGGTGTCGCGAAAACGCCGGACTGGCGCCCGCCTTGCGCGCAACGCTTGAGGGCTGGAAGCAGGCGCCGGTCAGAATACTTCTCGCAGGCACGATCTCATACCTTTCCTATGCGATGATCCTTTTCGCGTTTCAAAAAGGCGCAGAAGCCGCCGCCGTCAGTGCAGTGCGTCAGGTGTCGATACCAATCTCGGTCATTCTGGCCGCAGTCGCGCTGCACGAAACCCAAATTCCAAAGCGCCTCGGCTGGGCCAGTATGATTGCACTCGGGATCATTTGCATTGTGCCGCTTTGAAATCAGTGCGGCAACTGCACCGAGTTGAGCAAACACATACTCCGCATTCCCGACTGAACTCTCGAAAATGTGCCACAGCTGCCAACATCATCCGTGGTGATCGAAGGCAGGTGCCCATTGAATTCGCGACATCAACACGAATGACCGAGAGCGGCTCTGCTACAACGCTGAGAAAGGCGCGGTTTCGAAAACACCGGAATGCCGGCTTGCCGTTTGAGTCACCTCCACTTGAGCTTTCAACGAAAGCCAGAAATCCACCGAAAGCATTCTTTTTTGAAGCGCGAATCTTATTCAAGAAGCAGCCGTTGACCATGTGGACGGCAAGGTCGGGTTTGTCCGCATCTCGGTGGTCGCTGCAGACTGCAGCGAATGAGAGGTCTCGGATCCGGTGACCGCTGTCCCAGCGACGTCGCCGCCCGTTCAGGGTACTGCCTAACCCACTCAAGCCTTCGCACCACTCCGCACAACCACGCCGCCTTCAGGTGTCTCTGACCATTTCGATAGCGGTCGAACCAACCTCAACTGCGGCGCAATTCATTTTGGGCAAGCACCTGAAATAACGCGCATTTTTGAATGCGTCTCGATTTAAGTGAAGGGCGGGTGAATAGAGACGCGGGGCGTTCGGAGACCGATTTCGGCCAAAACGCCAGTCTCCGAAAGTCGGATGGCTCAGCTAAACCCCTTTGAACCAAAAAGAAAAAAGGCCCACGCTAGGGCCTCGTCTTGAGTTCGCAAATGGTTTGTGGCGGTGCTGTTAGACAAATCGGCTCAAGCATCAAAAGCCTTGAGAGCGTGCATTCTACTAAGCCATAAGAGAGCGCCACTCTGTTAGAACGGTATCTGTGTGTTTAGTCTCGTTATGCAATTTTCGTGATTGTACATTCCAGTTACAAACGCAGCTCTACCCGGCATTCAGATGGCGTTTGTCACACAGCAATGATTTAATCCCATGCCTTGGTGTGCGAAGCGATCGATATTCGGCATCTGATTTATACCGTAACCGTAAGCACTGATGGCTTTGGAAGCATGTTCGCCGGCCATAATGAAAATGATGTTTGGCGGTATTGCCCTGCTCGTCTCCAGCTGAAAAAGCCTCAAAAATCTTTCATTTGAGGTATATTTTTTATGCCCTTCAGGGTTGAGTCGATGCTCCGCTGATATTTACCTTCCCTTGGAGCACGGCCCCAGAGCTGACTTGCAGATTGGCGCTTTCCAAATTAGTCTTAGTTGTCGAGCCTTCTTTCAGATCAACACTTTTGGCGTGAATCTCTCCTGAAATACTTCCAAGGCTGACAAGATGATGCGCTTGTATGTTTCCTTGAATAAAACCACCCGAATTTATGGTCACATTTATGCAGCTGACATTCCCGACTACTCTTCCATCGACAGTCAAGTTTCCATCACTTTTAATGTCACCTTCAATAGTTAAATCTGCGCTTATTAGGGAGTCTGACATTTTTTCGATCCTTTATTGCTTTATCTTCTTGGTGAGCAAAAAATGAGCCAAAAATTCAATTGCCCAGCCATCTCCTCAACTACTACCCTGACAAATATAATAACTAGCTGCATAGCCGCTCGCCGGACTTCTAGCAGGCCATGACAGGTGTTTATAACTCAGCCAGAAGACTTAGCCGTCGTAAATTTGCGATCTAAATCGTTGCTGAGGTGCTGTCAGAATAACGAGCCCAAGCATGATTATTCATTTGACGTCTACGCATGCCCCCTGCTCTTCGCTTTTTAATTTCGCTTGCAAATTGAGAGCCAAACCTGTGCCACCAGTAGCGGACAGATTCATAGCTTACATCTACTCCACGCTCATGAGGCAGGTCCTCCACATTTCTCAAAGAGAGTGGAAATCTCACATAAAACACCACCGAAAGCTGGATGATCTCAGGGCTGGTTTTGAAATAGCGGAACGAAATTCGCATGCCTAGCCAAATAGCTAGTTACCTAGGATCGCCTCAACAAGGTGGTTTATTTTGACAGTGCAATGTCACAAAATGCATTTATTAACTTGGAGTCTTTTCGTTCTTTTAAATACGCCAAAAAATATTGAGTGCAAATTTTTACGTCATGAATAGGTATTGCACGTAGATTCGAATGGGGAATAAATTCAAAATCGGCAACAAACCCAATTCCAATACCTTGTTCTACTGCTTTCCAAATCCCCTCTCTACTACCAATTTCAAGCACCGCATGCATTGAAATTTGGTGTTCTAACAAAGCATGTTCAATCGCATTCCGAGTGGTTGACCCGAGTTCTCGTTGTATAACTTTTTGATTTTCTAGTTCCCTGATTGAAATGCTATCTTTCTCAAAAAAACAGTGGTCGGAATTTACAAAAGCCACGACATCGTGAGAGCTATATGGTATTGTTATGACATTAGAATCTGCCTTCACTTCTGCTATTATTCCCACGTCAGATTCATAATCAATTAAACGTTCAAAACTGCGTTGAGAGTTTCCTAATTGAATACTCAAATCAATGGATGGGTGTTGAGCTTTAAAAGCAGCAACCATATCCGTGGCATGAAAAGGCCCAACTGCTGCAATCCTCAAAGAGCCAGATTCCAAACCCTTGAATGAATTTAATAAATCTTTTGCTTCTGACTCATTTTGTATTAGCTGCAACGTTTTTTTGAATAGATTCTGGCCTGCAGGCGTTAATCGGCTTTGCCGCCCAACGCGCCAGAATAGTTCCACTTCATAGAAACTCTCCAAGGCCTTTACTTGCATAGAAAGTGTTGGCTGGCTGATGTTTAAAGCTCTAGCGGCAGATGAAAAACCCCCGTTTAGTGCTACAGCATGAAATGATCGCAACTCAGTGTAAAGCATAGATTTTTTATATATAAATTATTAAATTAATCAATTTGAAATATAGATTAGCTTAAGCAATAGTCTTCTTAATTCGATCCTACTATCGGATTGACCAAGGAAGATTATTATGTGGACTTATCAAAACCCGGTAGAAATGATATTTGGTAATGGAGCGTTTGCCTTGCTGCCAGAATTAATCGCCGGTCGCAGTTATGCCTTAATAACCTATCCAGACAAGTTCTTTGCTGACATTGCAGCTGAAATCAGCGCGAAAGCAGGCGATGCCCTTTTGACAATAAAGGATGTTGCCCCCAATCCAGATACAAGTCTTCTTACCGAACAATCAAAGCGATTTAAGAAACTGGCAAAAAAACCAGAGGTGATTGTTGCGCTTGGAGGAGGCTCGGTGATTGATTCTGCAAAAGTATTCGCGGCGTCCGATGGCGATTTTAATAAAGTCCTTAACATACTCCAAATGAATGATTGTGATGGTACGCTGAACACCATCCCTCTTATTGCAGTTCCAACAACTGCTGGTACTGGTAGTGAAGTGACTTGTTGGGCCACGTTGTGGAGCAGTGAAACTCAGCAGAAGTTTTCTTTGGCAGATAAAGAGCTTTATCCGGAAAAAGCGCTGATCGATCCGACATTAACACTGAAAAAGCCTCGCGATCTTACTCTTGTAACAGCACTTGATGCTTTATCGCATTCATTAGAAAGCATCTGGAACATTAATGCCAATCCTGTTTCGGCAAGATTTGCAGTTGAAGCAGCAAAAAGCATATTGCGTGATTTACCAACGCTTTTGGACAACCTAGACGATTTGGAGTTACGTACGAATATTGCGGAAGCTTCTTTAAATGCGGGTTTAGCATTTTCTAATACAAAAACGGCTATAGCCCATAACATGTCTTACCCCTTAACACTTGGTTGGGGAATACAACATGGGATCGCGTGCTCATTTACATTACCCTCTGTTTTGCAATCTGTAATTGGCATCGGTGGATTTCGTGAAAATAGCCTTAAGCAGATTTTTGGCGAAGATTTAGCCAAAGGTACTGATGACCTCACTACTTTCTTGAAGGATGTGGGAGTAGGACATCGATTTGCAGATCACCAAATATCTCCTTCAAGTTTTCAAGATATAATCGACGAAGCCTTTAAGGGTGATCGTGGTAAGAATTTCGTTGGATTAAAGGACAAACTTATGGAGGCAGCACGAGAAAGAGGCATGGTATAAAAAAGCCTTACAAATCGAGCATGATTAGAAGACTACAACTTATTTACAATTTGGGAGAAGGAAATGAATTTTTTTGTTAAAACCTTGTTGATCTCAATTGCCGTGTCGTTGCGGAAAGTGTTGAGCCGACAAACTCCTTCGGTGGAGCAAGCATCATTACGCAGATAGGACGCCTTTGTGCGGCTGCGGCACGGAAAGCTGGTGTTGTAAAAGATAGTGTGCGCTTTGCTGTAATCGGTGTGCCGGGTGTACACGACCCCGCCGATGGATCGGTGCAAATGGCACCTAATATTCCGGGCATCGACACGATTGATTTCCACTCCAGTGTAAGCGTTGAGCTTGGCTGTGATGTTGTTCTTGAAAATGATGTAAATCTCGCAGCCCTTGGCGAACAGTGGGCTGGATCCGGGATTGATTGCGATAATCTAGCCTTTATCGCAATGGGAACTGGGATCGGTGCTGGTCTAATTCTGAATGGCCAATTAATTAGGGGTGCTGCTGGAGCTGCCGGCGAATTGGGCTACGTGGCGTTTGGCGCGGACCCGTTTGATCCTGAGTCACTTCGGGTTGGCGCGTTCGAGCGCGAAGCGGGATCAATTGCACTAAAAACACGATATATGGCCTTGTCTGGCAAAAGTCTGGGCGTTCCAGAAATCTTCAACAAGGCGAATGAAGGTGATGAAAATGCGAAACAAGTGTTGCGCGATACTGCGCGGCTTGTTGCGCGTGGCATTGCCACGCTTGCTGCCATTACGGACCCAGATATCGTTGTGCTTGGCGGTTCAATTGGGCATCGATCAGAGCTGCTTATGGAAATACAAACGGCCCTAGCATTATGTTTTCCGCGCCCTCTACGCATCGAAACAAGTAAACTTGGTAAACATGCCGCCTTGATTGGTGGCGCGGCTCTTGGGCTGTCTCATTTGCATCATACGCTCTTTGCTGACGGCTTGGCTGGTGTTGATATTTCACTTCCTGAACTCCGCGCACCTGATTGGGAAGGCGCCGCGTAATGTCTGGTGGTCAACATCAAGGTATAGCGATTGCTCGCGCGACACATTGGGCGAACAAATTGATTCTCCTTAACGAACTAACGGCCGCGCTCGGCGTTGCTGAGACTGCAAGTCGGATGACTTTAGGGCTGGTTTTAAAGTAGAGAAATGGAGAATGTTTTATCATTAGAAAACGCTATAAAGTCGCTCATCCGATCTCAAGTAGTTTTCTCTGACAGTGCCCCTGCGCCACCATGATGGCTTCAGAAAAACCTGTGAAAGTTTGGGAAATGGCAAGTATGCTGAACTCTGCGCTGACTTCGGTAATGTTCACAAAAGAGATTTTTGAGCTTGGTGGACTGAACCTGCTGAATTGTTTGCTGAACCACCCATCAGACGTGTGTCGGTTAAACACAGTGTTTCACAAGAACAAAACACGCTAACAGTGTCCGTACCATTGGAGAACAAACTGCCTGTTTCAAGGAGGCAGATTCGGCGTGTGTTGGAGCGTCAAGTTCAAAAAGTGGCGCGCAAGAGAACGCAGAGTTTGGCTAGATATCCTATGGCTACGAAGCCTGTGTAAAGAACGCCACACGAGCATTTGCTTGTTTTGGATGCAAAGCAGCAGAACCCAACTGCGCAAGACAGTGGGTTAACCGATATAGCAGGTATTAGAGTAAATGAAGTTGTGGATAGTGAAACTATCGAGGAGCTAAGAGCAGAAGATTTGCCAACCAGAAATTTAGAAAGTGTGGTCAAGCGTCGAAAATAACTAGCTGTGCAGAGAAATATATCAAGAATGTTGTTTTAGGAGAGTTCCCAAAGAGGGACGGGTGATAAAATGTTTGCCTATTTCAAGGTCATGCTGAACATATTCCTGAACTAGTTCACGGCCGCTCTAGGAATATTTTTGGCAGATTTATAATACCCTCTCTCCAAAAATACTGTATTAGCTTCTGCTAGGGTGAGCAAAGTATGATCATAAACCTCAATGCCGTCCTTTGTCTGCAAGTTCGAAGAGTCCAATCTCATCGACCTTTGAAGATGTCGACTTTAGTCTCTAGCCACTTTCTCTGGGAAAAGTCTTTTGCAAAAATAAATTCTGGCTCAACCATAATGGGTGCGACATTCTGTCTGTAATGGTGAAGAAAGCGAGGCATCACATCATGGACGTCAAAGTATTTGCTTCTCGGGATATGACCGAAGCAATGTCCCTAAATGACTAGATAGATACAATCGGCGTGGTCGATATCTTTGCTGTGGATGATGCCCAAAAACCCAGCCTTTTCCCTAATCAGACAAATAATCAGGCATCCGGCCGGAAATTTACCGCGCAACCTGAGAGAGGTATAAAATTGCGGCTTGGTAAATTATGGCTGATTATTCCAGCCATTTCAGTTGCCAGCCTGTGGCTATCCAGCTGTCAGGGCGGCGGCTACTAGCCCTAATTATACATATGATTATACGGTATTTGCCGTCATATGATATTTCCCATTTTATTCCATACGTTTACCAGTTTTATCGTCAAAGAAATGCAGCTTGTCGGACGCCACATGAAACTGCAATTCCCGGCCCACGCGCAGCTTTACTTCTTCGGTAATTCTACTGGTTATCTCGCCAAAAGGTGCATTGCAAGTAACGATCGTTTCATGCCCCATTGGTTCGATTACCGAAGGGGTGACGGACACTGAAATAGCCGATTTCGGCTTGGTTGTAGTGCTGGCCAGTTGCATATGTTCAGGCCGGAAACCGACCGTCACACGCTTGCCCACCTTGGCCAGACATTTCGGCATCGCAATAACAGACCCATCATCCGTTTTCAGCGCCGTCCCGCGTCCAGCAGCCTCGACTATGCCGGTCACAAAATTCATCGCTGGCGAGCCAATAAACCCAGCCACAAATTGAGTTTTTGGGGTTTTATAAACTTCATCCGGCGTGCCGACCTGCTCAATCCGCCCGTTACACATAATCACAATCCTGTCGGCCAGCGTCATTGCCTCAACCTGATCATGCGTCACATAAATCGTGGTCGTTTGCACCTGTTGATGCAGCAGCTTCATTTCGGCGCGCATTTTGTGGCGCAACTTGGCATCAAGGTTCGATAACGGCTCGTCAAACAAAAACACTTTTGGCTTGCGCACGATGGCGCGGCCCATGGCAACGCGCTGTTTTTGCCCGCCCGACAGCTCGCCCGGCCGCCGCGCCAGCAACTCCTCAAGGCCCAGAATAGCCGCCGCCTCATTGGTGCGTTTCTCGATCTCCGGCTTGCCAAGCTTTTGAGCCCGCAACCCAAACGAGATATTATCAAAGACGTTCATATGAGGATACAGCGCGTAACTCTGGAACACCATCGCAATATCACGGCTTTTGGGGTGGACGTTATTGACCAGCTTGCCATCGATTACGATATCGCCGGAGGTGATTTCCTCCAGCCCCGCGACCATACGCAATGTGGTAGATTTACCGCATCCTGACGGCCCAACGAAAACCACAAATTCACTGTTCTTGATGGTCAGATCAAAATCCTGCACCACAACTGTATTTCCAAACTTTTTGGTCAGCTTGGTAATTTTTACCTCGGCCATGATTATTCCTTCCCGCCCGCCAGCTTGCGCGCCTGTTCAGTGCGATCAACATTCGCCCTGTCTATCTGCAAGCGAAGGCGTTCGATCTCATTCTGCAAGGTCTGCAATGTCACGCTGTATCCAGCCAGAGAAGCAGCCATTGGTTTTGCCCCCGGTCCGCCGGGCAAATCACGAATCTCAATAAAATAGGCAGCGCTTGTCGCCTGTTTCAGCTTGTCTTTTGATAGTGTAGGAAGTTTGCCAATCGCCGTTTCAAACGCATTTGCAAAATCCTGATAATCAACCTGATCTAGGGGAACCCCTTGGGCAAGTGAGCTTTTTGATAGCGCGTGCGCAACCCCGTGCGCCGCCCGAAAACTGATGCCCTCTTCGCGGACCAGCGTGTCGGCCAGTTCGGTAATCGTTGCCATCGAAAGCTGGATCCGGCGTTGGACGGACTCCCTGTTGATCTCCATCGCAGTGATGAAGTCGCCAAGCAAAGGCAGCGCGTGCGATAGCCTGTCAAATACGGCAAAACCGGCAGCCTGTGTTTCGCGCTCGGAATCATTCATGTCGGCAAAAGGTGTGTTATGCATCGTCTGCACAATCTGTTCCGCACCGCCCGCCGCCAGCGACAGCTTTAAACGCAGATGCTCCAGCGGCACCGGATTACGCTTTTGCGGCATGATCGACGATATCTGCACAAATCCATCAGGAACATCAATCTGGCGAACCTCAAAACCGGTCCATGTCACCAAATCCTGCACAAGGCGCCCAAGATGCAGACAGCCCAGCCTGATCGAACTGTAGCAACTGGTGATATGGTCGACACCGGCAATGGCCCCATAGGAATTTTCAACAATATCGGAAAAGCCCAGCAGCCGAGCAATCTCGGCCCTATCCAACGGAAATCCAGACGTTGTAATGGCGGCAGCCCCCATCGGACACAAATCTATATCGCCCAGCGCGCTGAGGATACGCCGCATGTCGCGCAAAACAAATTCAATCGCCGCACCCAGATAATGCCCAAGAACCGATGGCTGGGCCGGCTGTCCGTGCGTGTATAGCAGGACCACCTCGTCCTTACCTTTTTCAGCCCGGCGGATCAGCTTTTCTGCCAGCGCGGAAAATTCATCCAGCATATTCAATAGCCGCAGACGAAGCTCCATCCGAAACATCGTGTGTTCAATGTCATTGCGCGACCTGCCGGTATGTAATTTACCCGCAACCTCGGCGCCAACAATCGTGCCTAATTCCTGCTCTACGAGGAAAAACAGATCTTCAAAGCTGCCATCAAACGGTACATTTGCCCACGGCTTAGTGCGGTGAATTTCATCCAGAGCGGCCAGAATGTCAGCGCATTCACTGGCAGATAATAGCCCCTGTTTCGCAAGCATAATTCCGTGCGCAACGTTGATATCATGCAACGCATCCGAGAAAAATGTGCGATAGATGTCAAGGTCCGGCGCAAGCACGGACCGCGCGTAAACCTCGGCAGGAAACTTATCAAAGTTCTGATCCATACGGCTACCCTTTTAATCCGGCAAGCATGACGCCGCGAATGATGAATTTTTGTAAAAGCAGAAACACCAACAATGTTGGAATTGTCGCTAGACACGACGCGGTCATTACGATTTCCCAATCCTGCTGAAACTCTCCGTTGAAAGATGCAAGCCCAACCGGGATGGTGTAGATATCAGGATCGTTACTGACAATCAACGGCCAAATGAACGCCGTCCAGTTCCCCAGAAAATGAAAAATAGCCAAGGCTGACAACGCAGGCACCACTAACGGCATGGCTATGCGCCACCAAATAGCAAATTCGGACCAGCCATCAATGCGCGCAGCATCAATCATCTCGTCGGGCAAATTCATGAAAAATTGCCGCATCAAAAACGTGCCAAACCCCGTCATCAAACCGGGAAAGGCTATCCCCCAATATGTATCAATCCAACCGAATGTGCGGGACATCATATACCACGGAATAATCAGCATTTCGGTCGGAATCATCAACGTGCTGAGGATCGCAATGAAGACGAATTGACGCCCCCGAAATTCAAACTTGGCAAGCGTATAGCCAACCAACGAATCGAAAAACAGCACTGATACCGTACTGAAAGTGGCCACCCAGAGCGAGTTCAGCATCCACCGCAGAAATTTCGATTCATTCAGTATGTAGATATAGTTTTCGAGACTTGGTTGATCCGGGATAATGCTGAGCGAATAGATTTCCTGGCCCGTTTTGAAGGAGGTAGAGGCCATGAAAACAATCGGCGTTATCATGACAATTCCGCCAAGAAACAATAGCGTCCAAAGAACGATACGTCCCGGTCTCATGCGTTCTAGCCGCTGGATTATAGCCGTATTATCAGTCATCATTTTTTCCGCATAAGCCAGAGTTGCAATCCGCTTACTGTCAGCAAGATTAGGAACAGGATTACGGTCAGCGCAGACGCATACCCAAGCTTGAATTCATCAAATGCATATTCATAAATCATCAGCACAAGCGGCTTGGTAGCGTTCAACGGACCGCCGGCGCCATCCGCACTCATGGTGTAGACCTGATCGAAAATCCGTAAAAATCCGATCGTCGAAACAATCGTCAGGAAAATCACCGTTGGCTTGAGCGATGGAAGGGTTATTTCACGCAGGATTTGCCAACGGCTGGCCCCATCAATCTCCGCCGCCTCAAAATAACTTTTCGGAATGGCCCGGATACCAGCAATGAAAATCACGATCTGAAAGCCAAGACCAGCCCAGACAGCCGGGGCCATAATCGCGTACAGCGCTTGTTCAATCGATTTTAGAAACGGCTGCTGCGGGATGCCCACCCATGACAGCATGATGTTGAAATACCCAATCGGCATCGGTTGATAAAACCATCGCCATACCCACGCCATTGCCACCGAAGTGGTCAAAAACGGAATGAAATACAGCGCCCTGATCCAGTCATGTCCGAAGGTAATTTCGTTCAGCCAGTAGGAAATGAAAAACGCCACAACCAGACTGATGGGAACGCCGATAGCCGCGTATTTAACGGTATTCCACAGAACCAGCCAGAAATCCTCATCGCCCAAAATCTTCTCGTAGTTGCGAAGACCAATGAATTTTTTGGCGCCCAGCAAGTTCCATTTCAGGGTCGATACATAAAATGCCTCAAAGGTCGGATAGAACCTGATCGTCGTATAAAACACAATCGGAACCAACAAAAATAGCCATGCAGTGACAGCCAGTTTCTGATTGATCGTCAGCCTATTCCAGAATGCCAAAAACATGAGCCAGATAACACCTATAAAGAGAGGAACGCGAAAATTCTCAAGCCAAAATTCTGAAATTCAAATATTCAGGAATTCCGAAATTCGAATGTGAAAGTGTGGGCGAAACAGAGAAGGCCTTAAATAAATGGACAACACCGCACTGAATTTACCAATTGGTGTTGCCCACTTTTTACGCCAATTCAACTAGCGTACCGGCTTAGTTATCGTAGAATTCATCAAGCACTTCCTGCTCGTCTTCGGCAACTTCTGCAAGGGCTTCTGCTGGTGTCATGCCTTTCAGAACCACCATGTCATAGGCATCGATAAGCGCCTGACGCTGTGGCTTTTCTGAAATAAAGTTGGTTGCAGTCGCATAGGAAAGTCCACGAATGAACGGCCCATACATCGGGTGTGATGTGTTCGCATCAACCAGTGCAACCGACGGCTTGGCTGGCAATTCGCCGACTATGTCCAGCCAGACCTGCATCGCCTCGTCAGAGGTCAGGTACTGCATGAACTTGTTAGCAGCAGCCAGTTTCTCGCCTTTGGCCTTGGAGCTAATGCCGTTGACCCAGTAGGAGGAAAAGTTGTAGCGCGCCCCGTTATGACCCGGCAATTCTGCAATCGCAAAGTTCAGCCCGTCCTGCTGTTCGAAGCTGGAAATACGGAAGGATCCGTCAATAATCATGCCGGCATTGCCGGCTTTGAAGGCGTCCTGACCGCGATTCATAAAGCCGTTTGAACCAACTTTATGCGTTGTTTCCATGTCCGTAAGAAAGGCCAGCGCTTTTGCACCTGCATCTGAATTATAGGCGACTTTTGTGCCATCATCAGAATAAGGCTGACCGCCGTAAAGGCGTGTCAGAACTTCACGCCACCAATGGTGATCCTGCCCGTCCGTATCAATCGCATAGCCAATATTCAGATAGTTGCCATCAGCATCTTTTTTGGTCAGCTTTGCTGCATATTCAACCATCTCGTCCAATGTTTTTGGCGGACCTGAAAGACCGGCTTCTGCAAGCAAATCTGTGTTGTAGAACAGTGCCAGCGATCGCACAGCCGTGGGCAATCCCCAATATTCGCCATCAGATTCCATTGACGAAACCATCGGGAAGAAGTTCTTTTCAATCTCTGAATGAGAGAAAACCGACTTGTCTAGCGGCTGAATCAGCCCTGAATCACGGTAATCGTTCAACCATCCATAAAACAACTGCACGACATCTGGACCGTCGCCCGCAGATACAGCAATCGCCACTTTCTTGCGGTAATCAGCATATGGGAAATGTGTCTGCTTGACGGTGATATCCGGGTTGGCCGCTTCAAAATTCGCAATCAGCTTGTCAATCGCATCCACGCGGCTTTGGTATGTGTACTGCCAGTATTCGATTTCAACTGCCGACGCCATACCGGCCCACAGAAACGCTGTACCGGCAATTGTTGCGGCAAGCGCTGACTTAAACAACTTTTTCATTTTACTCTCCGTTGCGTTTTCTGTCATTTAAAGGTAATTACAACTGGTAATATTAGACACCTATGTGATAGCGTCAAAGCTTGTCAAATGAAATGTATGATCACGGAACTAAAAAATGTATAATAACCTGCCTAAACATGGCCTTCTATCCCCCTTCACCAGTCTGACCGGCTGCTTTTTGAATTGATTTAACGATGACTACAGAACCCAGATACGCCGTTTTATATGGCGCTTTAAATCAGCGGATCTCCGACGGGGAGTTCGCGGTCGGGGATTATCTGCCGTCCGAGGACACCCTTGCAAAGTCTTATAGGGTTAGCCGTCCAACGGTGCGCCGGGCGTTGGAGCAGCTCGAGAGAATCGGCCTTATTGACCGGCGGCGCGGTGATGGCACGAGGTTATTATCGTTAAAACCCACCCCAAATCTTCAATACACCACCCGTCCGGCAGATGATTTGCTGTATGGGCGCGGCGCCGAAAGGGTCGTTCGCAGGATAAGCATGATGAGCGCCAATGCGCCACTGGCCGCCAAACTGGACAACCAGCCTGGCAAGGAATGGATGCACATCCAGCAGCACCGTTGCGACAAGGACACCGGCAAGATTGTTGTCTGGGGCAATGTCTATGTGGACAGCAAATATCGTGACATCGCCGATGAGATTGGCACCTATGACGGGTTTATCTGTGACCTGATCGAAGAGCGGCACGGCGTTACGATCTCCGACATTCATCAAGAACTTATCCCGCTTATTATTCCAGACGAGATTGCCGAGGAAATGGGATTGCCCAAGGGCGCGCTGGGGCTGGAGATGATCCGGCGCTATCGCAATTCAGCCAAAAAAGCGATCGAGGTTTCCATCAATATTTTTTCCGCTGACCGCACCAATTATCAATTCACCCTCAAGCGAACCAGAAAAGTGAGTGACGCGTGAAAAAGTCCTATATCATTAATCAAGAAACGCGCAACCCGATCCGTGAGCTATATAGCTGGCTGAAATCTCTGCAATCTACATTGTGCTTTATGCAGACCGGTGCCCACCCCGATGACGAAACCACGCGGTTGCTGGCTGCGCTTTCACTGGGGCAAGGCGCTCATATTGTCTATGTGAATGCGGTGCGCGGCCAAGGCGGGCAGAATGCTTTGGGCCCGGAACGCGGCGATGCGCTGGGCTATCTTCGCACTGAAGAGCTGATCGCAGCGATGGCGTTGATCCGCGCTGATCTTGCATGGTTAGCCGAAACTGACGATGACCCAATCAGGGATTTTGGCTTTTCAAAATCCGACAAGCAGACTTTCGGTTATTGGGGCGAGGCACATTCGCTGCGCCAAATGATCAAGATTGTCAGAATGTTCAAGCCGGATATTCTGCTCCCGACATTTCTGGACGTTCCAGGCCAGCACGGACATCACCGAGCCGTGACCCAAGTGACCCTTTCTGCGTTCGATTTAGCCGCCGACGACAGCGTTTACCCTGACCTGAATTTGGGAAGCTGGCAGACCAATGCGCTGTATCTTCCAGCATGGGGCGGCGGCGGCGGATCCTATGATGATGAAGTCCCCCCACCCAACGCAACGCACCAAGTTGATACCGGCGAATTTGATGCAGTTTACGGCGGCACATACGCACAAATCGGCGAATGGTCACGGGCCAGTCACGCCACCCAAGGCATGGGACGCCTGCTGGACGAAGAAAACTGGCCAGTGCAATTGCACCAGCTAAAGACCGCATCAAACACCCCGTTTGCGGATAAGTTGACTGAAAATCTACCAACAACGCTGGCAGAGATGGCTGAATTTTGTAGCGGAGAGCCTGGCAAAAAGGCGGCCCTAAAGGCATCCGAATTGGCAGCAGAGGCACTGGCGGCGTTTCCAGATATCGCCAGCGTCATCCCGGCTTTGTGTGAATTGCAGACCTGTCTTGATGTGATGGAGGGCGAAGTTACCCAACCTCATCGCCACCGCATCCAGTTGAAAAAGACACAAAGCGCGATGGCCATGAGCGAAGCCTGCCAGATGCAGATATCCTTTGGTGTGACCCCTGAAATACCGGTAATTGGCGCCGCCGCAACTGCGCGTATCAGTTGGCATCAGGCCGAAAAGGCCGGTCTGAAAATAAATAATGCCAGTTGGCAGGATCCGCTAGGAGCCATTGATGCGTCTGGTTTTGTTGCTGATACGGAGGATGGCAAACGCCGGAGCCTTTCCTCTGAATTCAGCTTTACTGGCGACACACCGACACCTGTGATGACGGGTTGGCACGGCGTTTCGGTGCGGCCATCAACGCTGCACGCGCAAGTGGAATTCACCGTGCGCGGAACAAAGTTCCAGCGTACATTAATGCCAGATCAACCGCTTGGCAGTACGCCGCCCCTGACCGCTGCGATTAATCCGGCCAAGCAATTGGTCATTCTGAACAAGCCTGAAAACCTGTCGCTGCAACTGGCGGTTATGCAAGATGCCGCCGCGGGGGTTTCTCTTACCACAGACGAAATTACCCTGAACGCAGCACCAAATTTTGCCGATGCTTTAATAGTGAATACTGCCAACACTTTGCAAAAAGGCGCCTCTTTCACCTTTGATGTGGCACTGGCTGATAATCTGCGCCAAGGCCGCTACAGTCTGGCTGCGCAGGCTGGCGGTGTGCCTTTGCTATCATCCCAGACCCTTGCCTATCCGCATATCCGCACACAAACTCTTTTTCAGCCCTGCAAGACCGACATTGTTGCCGTCGATACTGCCTCTCTTCACGGCATTCGGGTTGGCTGGATTGATGGCGGCGTTGACCGCGCGTGGTTCTGGACCGAACAGTTGGGTGCAAGCGTGACTCAGCTGGATGATGACGCCCTTTTATCAGGTAATCTAGATGGATTTGACGTCATTGTTAGTGGTGTTTTTGCTGGCGGTACACGCCCCATTAATCAGGCTATGGACCGCCTTAAAGGATGGATGCAGGCAGGCGGGCGTTATGTCAGCCAGTATCACCGTCCGCAGGATAACTGGATTTCGGGGCAAAGTGCGCCTTATGATCTGATGCCGGGCAGCCCTTCTATCAGATGGCGGGTGACGGACGCCGACGCGCCAGTAAAAATTCTGGTGCCGGACCATGAGTTAATGGCCGGGCCTAACCAGATCACTTTGGCAGATTTCGACGGTTGGGAAAAGGAACGCGGCCTCTATTTCGCATCCGAATGGGGGGATGAATACACCCCAATTTTGGCGATGTCCGACGCTGGTGAAGACCCGCTATATGGCAGCCTTGCCCATGCACCCGTAGGCGATGGTTCGCACGTCCACTGTGCCTTGAACCTGTTTTATCAGATGGACCAGCTTGTACCCGGAGCGTTTCGCATTTTCACCAATCTGTTACAAGTCGCCCGACATTAAGCGTGCAAATGAAAAACAATAATCTTGGCGGAGTGCGGTATCTCGTTTTTAACGAGGTATTCATGCTCCTCCACATCCTGATTGTCAAAATTATCGTGGGTGATTTTCCAGCAATTCAGATCGTGTTTATCCGTTGCCTTGCCAGCAGCATCATTCTGCTGCCCCTATTTATCACGCAAAAACGGCTATCCGAAATGAACCAAGATTTAGGGCTGAATGCGCTGCGCGTGGGATTCACCACCTTGGCAATTACGATCAACTTTTTCACGATTTCACAAATCCAATTGGCACAGGTCAGTACCATCGGATACCTGCGCCCGGCAGTGGTATCTGTAATTGCATGGTGTTTCCTTGGCGAACAGCAAAGCTGGTATCGCTGGGGGGTGATTGCGGCAGGTTTCGCCGCCATTTGGCTAATATTCAGTCCCGAAAGCAGCTTTCTGCAACTGGTGGCATTGCTGGCGGTTGCGGGAATGTTTTGCGGTAGCGCCGCGACTATCTTGCAAAAACATTTATCAAAAACGATGCGCGACTTGCCGCTGATGGGCTGTTATTCAATCGGCGTCGCCATCACATCATGCCCATTTGCGCTGTATTTTTGGAAACCCCCAAGCGTCGAAGCCTGGATATTGATGATTATGACCGGGCTATTAGCAACCAGCGCCCAGCTATTTTTCATCCGCGCATTTCGTAATTCCGAAGCATCATTTCTGGCCCCGATGTTTTACTTTCACATCATTCCCGTCACCGCCATCGGCTATTTCTTTTTCGATGAATTGCCAAGCAAAAACACGGTCATCTGCGCATTATGTATTCTTGCAAGCCTGATCGGCATGGCCGTGTTGGAAAAACGGCGCTCCACATCAATGGCTTTGATTTCAGGATCTTCCAATATCACTTTGGGTTTTCTCAGAAAATCCACTGAGTAACTTCTGTACCTGAGCATGTTTTTCCCATGGTTTAATTACAGATAATTAGAAGAAAGTATCACAACGTCTTAAGTCAATGTTTCAGAGGAAATGAACTTGTAATCAAAGTAAATACTCCAAAACACTTTTCCAATCAGGAAACCTCTTGGTTCCAAAGTGAATATGCTCACCCTGAAACTCTGCTGCCCCATTCACCGTTCTATCATCAATCAAATAGTCACCTAGATTGAGATGCTTGTGTTGGGAAAGTATCAGTCTCTTTCTTGCAGACACACCTAGATGTTTTTTGACCCATTGATGCTTGTCGCTCCATGCACTCGTATTATCCCATGGTGGCGTTGAAAGGATGTAACTGTCATAAACCTTCGAAAGTGTTTCAAATGCGTCCAGAGCACCCTCTAGCGGTTTCATGAGTGAGAAAACTCCAGGCACTGCATACAATCTTCTCTCGTATTCTTTTTGCGTTTCTTGAGAGAGTTGAGCGATCCCAGAAGGATAATCAACAAGGACACCATCCATATCAAAGTATAAGATTTTCTTTTTCATGTGAGGTGCCTTTTTACCTGATTAATTACTTAGAGTTTGGAATTGATGCAGTTTGCAACATCGGAACATATTGTCCAAGGCATGCATTCCGAATGAGTTCACTCTGAGAGAGGTTCGTGAGTTTCCCCGCTCTGTCCAGAATGTCTTTGAGGTAATCATCATGACGGAATGATGTTTTGATGTAGTGGGTTGAATTCTTCATTTTGAAACTCCTTTTCTTGCTATTTAGGAGCAAATGAATTCACTGGTGCCAAAAGATACATACCTCAGGGAAATGCTTTTAAGATGAGTTTCTAAACACAGTCTTTTGACTACAGATTGAGTGAACAGTTCAAACTGCAGTTTCTGCAGCAGGTTCCTGCATAACTGAATCAGTAACTAACAAAAATCGAACAATTCAAGAATACTCAAGAAGAACCCTGTACCTCATCAATCACGCGTGACTGATGTTTAAAAACTCTGCTGCAGATTTTGTTTCATAGACAAATTTAGTGTCTTCAAAGGTTGTCAGGATCTGTCGCATTGCATCAGGTTCTGACTTTGCAAACACCAGTTCTTCATCAATTTCTTGATTGTCTCCATTCACATACGAAACATAAAACGGTTGCAGGAACGGTTGAGTCATTTGAATGTCCTTCCTGAACATTGTTGCAATGAACATATAAAGAATACGCAATTGGTTCAGGATTAGATCAGTCTAGGGATCTCTGGAGTGGGTTTACTTAGTTGACTTACTTATCTGTTCAGCAAGTTCTTCATTCTGTTTTGACATCAAAGAAATCATGTTTCCTAAGTTCATAACTTTATCCTCAAGAGACTTTGATGATTTCATTCTAGAGAACTCACTAGAGATTTTTGATGTTAGGTTTTTGATTGTAGAAATATTCATTTGAAAATCCTTAATTTGAAATTGATTGCAGAGGTGTTTTGAAGACACACTAACCCCGTTGCGGGATTAGCATGTCTTAGAGGTTTGCATATGGCATCTCTTCAACACATCTGACTTACGAACCTACCGAAGTAGGGAGGAGGGTAATCCGATTTCCTTTACCGCATCTAACGCGTAACTACGGGAGCAAGAGAGTGCATGTCAGATAGCATCTCTCCCACCACAGGTATTTTTCACCTGAATCCTGACAAATAATTCTTAGGCACCGATTTCTGTCTTTGGTGCATTTCATAATAAAGTAGATTTCAGTCACCCACCTGCGATGGAACTTCAATTAATGACTGAGAATTTCAAAATTGGTTTTGGTCACCACCCAAGTCCAACGAGGACGTACATTACTATATATAAAAAATTATTCGTTAAATTTTCTGAAATTAGACATAATTTACAATATGTTACAATAATGCAACAAAGATTTACTCAGGTGATTAAAATTCGGTTTTCTGCTCTTCAGGAGGTGCTCTAGCAATCTTACAAAGCGAAATATGGGACCCACAGATTTAAACCTTCACCAGTTTTAGGAGGGGGTATCCCAAGAATACTTTTGTTCTTATTCTATCAGTCTCACTCTCCTAGTATCTGTTTTTAAGAGTTGGGTTTAAAAATGAGGAAATTACTTTTTTCTTTCTAATTACTTTTTCTAATTCCTAATATTGTGTTGGGAGGAATAGTAGAAATTTATTCTCTCAATCAGATGGATGATGATAGAGGGTTTTGCATCGATATCAGAGGGCACAAATCGAAAGCGAAAGTAAATCGAGGACTGCAAGCGCATACTTGTTACTCATACCAAGGAGAGGTTGCTGTCGATCAAGGGTTTGACACTAGTAAGTTGATGGAGAACCAATTTCACTTACCCGCATTTAATGTCTGTATGGAAGCGGCATCAGTTACTGCATCGGCATCTTTACAACTGACCAAATGTCGGGATCGACAACTCCAGAGGTTTGATTGGGATAAGGAAGGTAGAATTCATCTTATGGATGATGAGAATCTATGTCTTACCGTCGCTCAGAGAGAGTCTAGGAAAGGTGGGGGCGGGTCTCCTGTTTATCTCATCAGAAACCTCTCAATGGAAATTTGCAGCGATACACTCAAACCATTTCAAAGGTGGGGCATGAGAGCGGCAGACTAGGTAACCTCCCTAATTCCGACAGTGTCACAATTAAAAGTTACTCAGACGCGAATGTTTGCAGGTTTTTAATCTGTGCAGGACTTCTCTCCATGAACTTTAGATAGAACCTTTCGAGTTGATTTACGGAGGTTCCTGCGTTCTTTGCAAACTCATAGATGTTGATTGCACCCCCACTCTTTCTCAAGCGTGTCTGGAGTGCATAATGCCTCAGTGAGTAGAATGAGCGTGGGTTTCCATCCTTATCAAACTTGAGATTTTCCTTCTCAACCACATGATTGAAAAACCTCTGTCCAATTCTGGTCGCAGTCTCTCTATTCTTCATCTTTGGCAAAAAGATGTAATCCTCTGGAGAATTGTAGTCGGGATTGCATGCTTTTAATTTCTGGTAAAACTCCACACCATATTCTGTGGACGCACTCAATCGCTTGCCGGTCTTTCCATCGACATCAAGTTGAATATGTGGTGGGTTGTCTTTGATCTCAATGTCGTGGTGTTTCAGACCAAATGCTTCTGTCTTAATTGGACGAAGATAAGAATGAACAATCAAAAGAGAGAAATAATAAAATTCAAGCATCAAGCGATTACCCCTAATGACATCGCCTCTTTCCGCTGCACTTTTAATGCCCCGCACAAATTTTTTATATTCTGCCTCTGTGAATGTGACCCTTGGATTGTCTTTGATGGAGAACTTCGGAATTAAAGGGATGCTCAGGATGACGCCTGCTTCTGCTGCAAACTTTAATACTTTTCTAATGACCACACCGTGTTTGTTCTTAGTGGTTGCAGCAAGCGGTTTCTCTCTATTTTGATCCAGAAGACTAAAATAATCTCGCATTAGGGGCGTTGTTATTTCGGTTACTTCTTTGCTGCCAAAGAATGCATTTAAACCATCAACGGGTCGCTCAATAAGTTTAAGATCATCTATCAAGAAACGTTCACTACGCTCCTGCCCTACCATTGATTTCTGGTGCTCAGATAATTTGGCGGCATAATTTTTAAATGATGTGAGCGAATTATGGCGGGTGTATTTACCTTGATTAGTTTTGAAATCTAAAAGGATTTCATATGCAACTTCTTCCGCAGTAATTCTCGATTTTTCTTTGGTAGATTTCCGCACATATTTCTTTGTTTTGGGAATTAAAATCCGTGCAAACCAGTACTGTGAATTACCAGTTTTATAGATCGCTAAACCGGACTGTAATTTCTTCAGATGTGTAACTTTGTTCTTCGACATTGAGACCCACACGAATCTGTTTTCTCATATGATCTTAACATAAATACTGTGTAACTCTGTGTAACTTTATGAATTACCATTGCATTTCTATTATTATATTGTTTTTAATGGGATTTTTGGTAGCGGAGGAGGGACTTGAACCCCCGACACGCGGATTATGATGTAATGCGTCATAATTTAAACACATAAAAACATATGCTTACAACATCATTATCATGATGTGCTAATAAATGCGCTAAACTCTACCACACGGAGTGCAGAATCTCCCTGTTCAACACGCACAATCTGCCTCAAAATCTGTATGGCGTCCAGCAAATCATGTTGCGATAACTACCTATAAAGCCGCCCTGCCCGCTTCAAGTGGTTTTATCTGATCGTGCCTAAATGCGGAACTGATGATCAAATTATGCAAAAATGAAGGCAAGATGTGCAGTAGATTACGAGTTTAAGATTTTTTTTCGAAAGGCAAATAATTGCTTATTACCGAACGCAGAATTAAATTTATTGCCAACATTCGGAAAGTATCGCTTTCATAGCACAAGGCGGGCAAAAACACCGTCGAAACGAGCAGCAATCGACCTAAGGCTTTCCTTTCTCCCACGGGAAGCCTTTATTTTTGGTAACTCCACCAAAACCGAACCGTTACATGACTTACGCCAACGCACCGTTCATGAAGAAGGTCCTCCACATTACGAAGAGAAAGCGGAAATCGAACGTACATCATTACTGCAAGTCGGATGACTTCAGGGCTGGTTTTAAAGTAGCGAAATGGGGAACGTTTTGTCATTCGGCATGGTTACAAATTAGCCCTGCCCGCTTCAAGCAAGTTTACTCTGACAGTGCCCCGCGATCTGTGTAGAGCGGGCTTTTCCGTGGCCGAATTCAGATCTGAGTCAAATTTGATTGTCCCGCTGGATCGTCAAAGGGATTGCCGTTGGAGACATTCGGCAAAACTATCGCTCAAATTTCCTTCCAGATAGCGAGGCAGCTGACCCGATGACCTGATCCCTGGGACTCCAGTCGCGGTGCCAGTGACCGGCATTCTTCCATAGCGATGGGGCATCTAGGATGGAACCTACAGCCTGACGGGGGCGACAAGGGCGAAGGCAATTCTCCTTCTAGTGCATGTTCCTCGGACAAGGTTTGGTCCAGTGTGGGAACTTCGCTTAGCAAAGCCTGTGTATAGGGGTGTAGGGGGTTTTCCAAAAGATCAGAGGCTCGCGCAATTTCTACAATCTGCCCAAGATACATTACTGCAATCCGATCGGAGACATGTTCGACCACGTGTCTTAGCCCCCTAGAACTGTGCCAGTATATTTTGGCAAAGGGAGTAAGGAAACATGGCTCGGAAGCGATATTCTGATGAAGATGTATTGAAGTTGTTACGCGAGATTGATGTTCATTTACATGATGGTTTGGACGTTGTGAGTGCGTGTCGCAAAGCTGGGATTTCAGATAAGAGTTATTATTACTGGCGTAAGAAGTTTGGAGGTCTTTCTCGTTCACAGGTTTCTGAGATGAAATCGCTCAAGAAAGAAAACGAGCGCTTGAAGAAAATCGTCGCTGACTTGCAGTTAGACAAATTGATCCTCAAGGAGAGCCTTGATCATCTAAAGCCGCGGGCCTGACGCGGGCTCAGCTTCGTCAGGCTGTCATTCATACGCGTCAAAAGCTGGATATTTCTGAGCGGCGTGCTTGCGCTGTTCTGGATGTAGCCCGCTCAAGTCTGCGCTATCAAGCCCAACCCACAGATGACAACGAACTTCGCTTGGCGATGATCCGGCTGGCCAAGCAATATGGGTGGTATGGTTATAGGAAAGTCACAGCTCTGCTGCGCATGGAAGGCTGGCGTGTTAACCACAAGAGGATCGAGCGCTTATGGATTGAAGAAGGTTTGCAGCTGCCGCGCCGGCACAACAAGCGCAAACGGCTTTATCATAAAGACAGCTCCATCATCAGGCTGCGGCCCACACACCCCAACCATATTTGGGCGATCGACTTTGTGCACGATAAGCTTAGCAATGGGCGCAGCTATAAAATGCTCACGGTTCTAGATGAATATACCCGTGAAGCGCTCTGCGTGGCAGTGAGACCCAAAATGAATGCGAACGACGTTTTGGAGACACTGCACCCGCTGCTGATCAAACATGGTAAGCCAGAGTTTATTCGCTCTGACAACGGACCCGAGTTCATTGCCACGCATCTGCAGGACTGGCTGAAGAAGGTTGGGATCAAACCAATGCAAATCTATCCGGGCAGCCCTTGGGAAAATGGATACAACGAACGCTTTAACGGCACCTTGCGAAAAGAAGTGCTCAACGCCGAATGGTTTCACACCACACGGCAAGCCCAGGTCGCTATCAATGTTTGGCTCAGGCAATACAACCAGATCAGACCTCATCATGCATTGAACATGCGCCCACCCGTACCAGAAACCTTATTAGAGAAACCAAAAATCAATGGACGAATTTAGGGGGCTAGACATCTACCTACAGGCGAAGGCGACGCAGTCCTTAAGCTGCTCTTTGAGCATTGCAACCAACCTCAGTTTCAGGCGCGTTTCAGATGGAAGAAAAACTCGGTCGCTTTCTGGGACAACCGTTGCGTGCAACATATCGCAATGTGGGACTACTTTCCGCAAACTCGCTCCGGGAATCGGATTACGCTCAAAGGTGACAAGCCTTTTTGAGGTGCTGTCAGACAAAGTAGCCCAAGCATCAGTATTGGATTGTCGACCCTTTTCTATGAGATCAGTAAGGAACGCCACTCGGTGAGATGGGATGGTTGCCGCCCTCCCCAGACGGCATCGCAATGTGCCAATATTGTGGTGTTGAACGCCACACGAAGAGGAGGACGGCAAGATGCAGAATATGATGATTGGGGTCGATCTGGCAAAGAATGTTTTCCAGGTTCACGGAGCTTCGCAAACAGGCGAAGTGCTCTACCGAAAGAAACTGAGCCGAAAGCAATTCAGTGCGTTTATGGCGCTGCAAGAGCCAAGCTTGGTCATCTTTGAAGCCTGTGGGAGCGCTCACTATTGGGCGCGTGAAATGGAAGCGCTTGACCACGAGGTGAGGCTGATCGCACCGCAATATGTACGCCCGTTTGTGAAGCGCCAGAAAAATGATGCGGCCGACGCCGAGGCGATCGTGATCGCGGCACGCCAGCCCGAGATGCGTTTTGTTGAACCCAAGACCATCGAGCAGCAATCTCGCGCAGCGGTGTTCCGCGGCCGGGAACGCCTGGTGCATCAGCGGACCGCTGATGTGAACGCGCTGCGCGCACTTTTGTATGAGCACGGCCATGTTTTTCCTGCTGGGATACGTCACCTCAATCGCATGACAGCGCTTATTGAGGACGAGATCTCTGGCCTGCCAATGCTCATTCGAGAGGAGTGCAAGGACCTACTGGCGCAGATTGCAGAGAAAACAGCACGTATCATCGAGCGTACCGCGAAACTGAAAACATTAGCCGCGCAGTCAGACAAGGCGCGCCGGCTTCAGACCATGCCTGGTGTTGGACCGCTCACGGCCGTCGCGGTGGAAGCGTTCGGCCCCGACATGGCGCAGTTCAAAACCGGTCGTGACTTTGCAGCTTGGCTGGGGCTCGTCCCCAAGCAGCATTCCTCTGGCGGCAAGGAGCGTTTAGGGCGGATGACCAAGGCAGGCCAGGCAGATATCCGACGCCTTCTGATCATTGGGGCAATGTCGCGATTGACCTGGCTTGGACGACGAACGATTCCGGCAGGCAGCTGGCTGTCGCGGATGTTGGCACGCAAGCCCAAAATGCTGGTCGCCATAGCGTTGGCCAACAAGATGGCCCGACAGATCTGGGCGATGCTGACGAAGAACGAGAATTACAGGGATCCGGCGCTGGCAGTTGTGGCATGATATGTATGTCTAGACGCTAGCGGCGGTGCCAAGGGGGTGTGAGAAGACGACGACCTGAATGGGCAAAACGATCGAACAGATCCGGAGTGGGAAAACCAGGGCTGCTCTCAGTGCAACAAGCACGACGGTAAGATTTGGACCCGATCCGCAGATCACCATACCGGCCTGCGGCTTTTGAAAAGCCCACATCTCAAGGCCTTACAGAAGACCGCACTCGATCACGCGCTAGAAAGGTAGAAAACTTCTTGCATTACGGGCGGCAACCACAGAAGAGCAGCGTCACGGTTTAGCTTGAAAGTACTGCGTTTTGAGAGTGACCTTTGTGAGTTGAAGTGATTGTGAAACGAGGCATAGATAGATAGCTAAGTTTACAGTCTATTCTGAACAACTTGGATTATTCTGACAGAGCCCGGCCAACCAGACAATCTGGCCGTTTCAGTGGGGGATTATTGCACCGGCGTTCTCACGACAAAGGGCCGTATGAAAAGTCTGTATCTTGGGACTTTTACCATCCCTTGTTTGCTTTTCCTGCATATGCTGTTGGATTGGTGACATCATGTATGGGCAACGCGGCAGCGCCAAGCTCTGGCAAGTCATCCCTTGATGCACGGACTATATTTGGAATGGAGTGTTGATAGTCGTCACCAAGTAAACTCACCTGTACCATATGTGCAACAAGCCCATCCAGAATTTGTGGATGAAGCGTTCCACCGATTACTATGGTTTTGGGATCAAATGTTCTCGCAATAACAAGGCACAGCCATTGGATCTGCTTTGCGGCGCGCTCGCGCCAAGAATGAACGATTGGCATTTTTAGATGTTCCAGTCCGATATCGTTCAGCTTGCCAATCGGCACACAGGCCTCTTTCAGAGTATCAAACAAATCTTGACCAGATGGGCGAGAGTTGGATTTTGGAAAGAGGCCGCCCCATTCTCCTGCGCCCTTTACGCGCCCCAGGTACAGGTTTCCACCAATGACGGCGCCGCCACCAATACCATATGAGAGCCAGATGTAGCAAAAGTCTTCAACATCAGTGCAAACACCATGATAGAGTTCCGCTAGGCAGGCCGTTTTAGCGTCGTTCGCGTGTTTGACCGGCATTCCGAAATAGGGTTTGAGGAGATCTTGTTCAATGCTGACATTAGGCCAATCTTTAAATTGCGGGATACGTTGAACTCTTAAAGAGTCTTCTGTGTATTGGCCGGGATAGCTTACTCCGCAACCTGCAACACGGTTTTGGTCAAGTCCAAGATCGTTGATTTGTTCTTTGACGCTTTTTGCTGCTGCTGACATGACTGATTGAAAAGACCGATCAGGCAGCGCAAGTTCATCATTCGCCATTATTTCCCCTGCTGCATTGATAACACACGTCCGGATCCGATCAGGATCCAAGTAGACGCCAGCTGAGTACAAGCCTGTAGGTTCTATCTTGAGAATTTTTGCAGGATAGCCCTTAAGTCCTTGGCGTCTTGGGTCAACCTTCTCGGTAAGGAGTCCATCACCCACCATTGCGGTAGTCAACCTCGTCACTGTCGCTGGATTTACGCCAAGACTGCGAGCGAGATCAGCCCGCGATTGGGAGCCTGATGCGCGAATAGACGCCATAATACGTCTAGAATTATATCCTAAATTTAAATTGTTTGCCATATTAACTGCTTTACCATTCTTAATGAGTTATCAGTCCCATCTGAAAATTAGTAGTCTAGTTTTTCCTTGACAACTCATGAGGGTTTGGAATTTATTTGTATAATGCAATATAATAATTGTAGTTTAGCAAATTTTTTACAACAGAAAAAAGGTGTTATATTCACCTTAAATGGAGGAAAAGATGAAGAAATTATTGATGGCTACTGTGGTGACATCCTGCATGGCGGCGTTGTCAACTACTGCCAATGCAGATGGGACTGTGACGGTCTATACAGCCGTTCCACAGAACTTTATTGATTCGCTTGTACCGATGTTTGAAGCACAAACGGGCACGACAGTCGAAATTATCAAAGCTGGGTCTGGTGATCTTCTTAACAGGTTGACTGCAGAAGCTGATAATCCTGTGGCGGACGTTCTCTGGAGCGTTGATGGCACTGTCATAGATTTTAACCCGGCTCTTTTTGAAGCTTATGAAGCTGCTGGCACCGATGCACTTGCCGAGGGAATGAAGCCAAGCGAACTTTGGAGCCCGTTCACAGCAGTTGTTATGGCGTTTATAGTAAACGAAAATAAGCTCAACGGTCTGCCAATTCCCAAAAGCTGGTCAGAATTGGCGGATCCTAAATATGATGACGTAG
Organism: Rhodobacteraceae bacterium IMCC1335; assembly: GCA_039640495.1. Taxonomy (NCBI): domain Bacteria; kingdom Pseudomonadati; phylum Pseudomonadota; class Alphaproteobacteria; order Rhodobacterales; family Paracoccaceae; species Rhodobacteraceae bacterium IMCC1335. The sequence goes on along the minus strand of CP046864.1, from coordinate 443,386 downwards.
TCTCTTCTGCAAAAGCGAATGCTTCGGGTTCTTCCTATATTCAATTGGCAACCGTGTTGCAGGCATACGATACGGAAGAGGCTGGTTGGAAGGTCTATAAAGGACTTTTGTCTAACTTTGTACTTTCAGACAGCTCCGGTGCTGTTCCACGTTTTGTCAATGATGGTGAGCTCGCTATTGGTGTGACCCTTGAGGATGCAGCATTGCGCTATGTTGAAGGTGGTGGTCCAGTCCAGATTGTCTACCCATCCGAAGGGACAGCAATTGTCCCTGACGCTATGACCTTGATTGCAGGTGCACCAAACGCAGATAACGGCAAAGCCTTTTTAGATTTCATGTTGACCAAAGAGGCGCAGACTGTTGTGGCAGAACAAGGCCGCCGGCCAGTACGCGCTGATGTGGCATCAAACCCTGCACTTCAGGCGATAAGTGAACTTCCATCTGTTGGTTACGACGGTGCTTGGGCAGCTGAGAACCGCAAGGCTCTCGTCTCAGCCTGGGAGGATCTGGTACTCGACGTACAGTAGCAGCGAAAGTAGTGCTTGCCGATTGTCATCTCTATAATTGGCAAGCATCACCAAAAAAACTTCAAATTGTTAGGAAATGATAATGGCGCTGGTTGAAATTTCCGAGCTAAGGAAGCTATACGGTGAAGTTGTAGCCCTCTCAGATATAAACATCTCAATTCCGTCAGGTAAGTTTTTCACGCTCCTTGGGCCATCAGGGTGTGGTAAGACGACTCTGCTGCGAACAATCGCAGGGTTTCATCAACAATCAGCCGGTCGGATTACTATCGACGGTAGTTCCATCGAGCATCTGCCTGCGCATCGAAGAGATGTTGCAATGGTTTTCCAAGACTATGCAGTATTCCCCCACTTAAGTGTACGAGAAAACGTAGCTTTTGGACTGAAACAACGTCGCATCCCAGCGAAGGAAATCACCCGTCAAGTAGAAGAAGTCCTTGAGGTTGTTGAACTTGGTAAATTCGTGGATCGAATGCCCCATGAACTATCAGGCGGTCAGCAACAACGTGTTGGGCTCGCACGAGCAATTGTAGTGCGGCCAAAAGTTTTGCTCATGGACGAACCTCTTTCCAATCTTGACGCAAGACTGCGTGTTGATCTGCGTGCCGAACTCCGCCGGATCCAGCGTGACCTTGGTATTACTACAATTTACGTGACGCACGACCAAGAAGAAGCCCTCGCGATGTCAGACATAGTGTGCGTCATGGAGGGTGGTATCATACAGCAAGCAGCTACCCCTTTAGATGTATACTTGCGTCCTTCAAATCGATTTGTTGCATCTTTTGTTGGTGCAAACAATTTCCTCCAAGTAGGAAATTTAAAAGGCGAGACTGTTCTCAAATGCTGTGGTGCTTCAGTATCACAGCACCTGCCTGCTGGTCCTGTAGTTTGTGCACTGCGTCCAGAAGACATATCAGTCAAGGTCGATGAGGACCCGTCTTCTTTATTAAATACAGAAATCTCAATTCCAGTCCAAATCAAAGAAGTCAGCTTTCTAGGTCGCGAAATGGAGATATTTGCTACCACGGATAATGGTGAAGCACTTAAGGCTGTTGGTCGATCTGACTCCCAGGTTATTGCGCTGCCAATAGAAAGTAGGGCTTGGTTCTGTGTTGAGAGAAAAAACCTATCTTTTTTTGAAGACAACGAGCTTGGGGAGCGTGTTTGATGGCCTTCTCGATCCCACGCCATAAGTCAGATTTCTGGACATGGATTACCATATCAATAATAGCCATACTTTGCATTCTTCTTATTTTACCAATCCTGCGTGTATTGACATTGGGATTTGTTGATCCGGACACCGGCAACTTGACGCTTGGCAACTTCATCGAAGTGTTCACCCGAAACTATTATCTGAATGGTTTAAAAAACACGCTTTTTGTTGGAGTAGCCGGTACACTCGGAGCTTGCCTAATTGGAATTCCACTCGCCTTTTTCACAACGCGATTCTTAATCAGAGGAAAGACCCTCATCTCTACTCTCGCTATTTTGGTGCTAGTATCCCCTCCGTTCATCAGTGCGTATGCTTGGATTATGATGATGGGATCCAATGGGGTCATCACGAACTTTTTTGACGGTATTGGCATTAACATACCCACCATCTACGGTGCTCACGGGATCATTCTTGTCTTCTCATTAAAGTTTTTTCCGTTCATTTTTCTAATGACACAGACTGCCTTGAATGCGGTCAATAAATCTTTTGAAGACGCTGCAGAAAATCTAGGGTACAGCCCTTGGCAACGCTTTGTAAAGGTGACGCTCCCACTTGTTTTTCCAGCGGTCAGCACCGGAGCCATCATTTGCTTTGTGCTTTCAATTGCTGACTTTGGAACGCCCGCCATTCTCGGTCGTGGGTTTCGGACACTGTCCACAATTGCCTTATCAGCCTATCGCTCAGAGTTGGGTGGGCCCCCTACCATGGCCGTCACAGTATCAATTTTGATGATGGCAATTTCAATGATTGCCCTCGTTGCACAACGGAGAATTCTTGCTAATCGTCGCTATGCCAGCTCTCTTACAAATCTGCCGGTCGCTGTTAAGTTATCGGGTTGGAAGAACGCAGCAGTTCATTTTTTTAGCCACGGCATTGTGTTTTTGGCTATGCTGCCATCAACAGTTGTTGTGTATACATCGTTTCTGAAGACGAAAGGCCCTGTTTTTGTTGGGGGATTTGGCTTTGAGAGCTATGATCGGATTTGGCGAGATGCGCCGGATGCTATCTACAACAGCTTTCTCTTCGCAATAATCGCGGTGACATTTATCACAATTACCTCGGGACTAATAAGCTATGTTATTGTCCGAAGAGATACAAAGGCGGCGGCGGCAATCGACTTCCTAATGATGGTGCCTTACCTCGTGCCAGGTGTTGTCATGGCAATCGGTTTTGTGACCGTGTTTAGAAATGGGATGCCAAACTTCTTTGACCCCGCAGTTCTTCTAGTTATGATCTATTTTATTAGACGGCTTCCTTACGGTGTCCGCTCGACAACATCCAGTTTACGGCAAATCAAACCTTCACTAGAGGAGGCTGCCGTAAATCTTGGCGCAACACCTCTTGGTGCATTTATAAAGATCACCGTACCGCTTATTTTCCCTGGAATTGTGGTTGGCGCATTGATGAGTTTCATAACCGCTATCAACGAACTCTCATCGACTTTGATCCTCTACGACGCTGGAACAATCACCATGCCCGTTAAAGTCTATGTAGCGGTTCTTGATGGCGAATTTGGACTGGCTGCGGCATTGTCCACAATTTTGCTTTTGAGCACAGGAGCCTGTGTCTATGCAGTCTTCCGCTTTGCCGAAAACCGTAATTCCGCATTTCTTTAGGATAACTCATGAATATTGAAGCATTTTCACGTTGCAAATACCGAGCAGTTGATCGCCAAGGCGACGACGTGCCGTTTATTTTACCAGGTATCGCAATAGGCCTGTTCGACGGTGCGACCGACGCGAAAGGAACTTTAATCAACAGCACGCCTGCAGGTCGGATGGCCGCATTAAATGCCGCAGAATGCGTGGCACAACTGCTAGCACCTACCGAGAACCGGAAGCTGCCAGCTCGAGAACTTGTTAATAAACTCAGCACGCTCTACGCAAAAAGTTTTGAAAAACATTCTGTCTCACCTCTTCCAGCGACGACACTTGCTTTAGCTATCGACTGTGGCGAGAATTGGAGATTTTTCTGTCTTGGTGACAGTGGCATAAGGATCAATGGTTCAGAGATACTAAGGCACACAAAGCTAATTGATGATGTCTCTACTTTCGCTCGCGTTGCCCTTTTCCGCGACCAGTCTAAGAGACTGCCAGATTTAGACTCTGCCGAAATGGCTGCTAGGCGTGCTATTTTTCTGGGTTTTGATGATGCGGTGGAAAAAGGAATTATGGGCCGCGAACTAGCAGACAATATAATTACCAAGACCATCGTGGGGCTGAGCCTTCAAAACGAAGGTGCTATTGTGAGAGATTTTCTTACCGCCGGAATCTGTATGCAGTATCGTTTCGCAAATGAAGTTGGCAATTCGCTTTGCTATGATGTGTTAGCTGACGGTACGCCTCAAATTGGTGATTGGGTCGACGCATGGCGACCAAAAGAAGACGTGCAAACCATCGAAGTGTTCAGCGACGGGTACGCCAAATTACCAGACAACCCAACTGTTGCGGCTTGGGAGGCGGCTTTTGAGGAATCGGATAGACAGGATTTCCACAGAATTAGTGAATACGCGACTGTAAAAGGGGGAACCGAGGACGAGTTCTTTGATGACAGGACCGTTGTGATTATACAATGCCCTCGAATTCAACCCACTTGACGATGTTGTCAGACAGAGACGAACCAGTCTCAGCATGGCCTAAAATTGATCAATACGGATTAAATCATGACACCAGAAAACACAGCACCAGGCCGTTTTATGACGGCAGAAGCTGCCCAAAGCATGGGCGTTTTCGCGCAGGCCGCGACCCAGCAGGTTAACAATGATGTTTTGGGCAAGCCACGTGCAATCTTTACAATTGCGCGCGGATCTTCAGATGCTGTGGCCAACATACTGTCTTATGAATTCATGCGCGAACTGGGGGTTCCTGTCACATCCTTGCCGCCGTCTATTTTCTCAATCGGAGCAGGAGTTTCGCTTGAAGAGGTTACCGTCTTGGTGATCAGCCAATCAGGGGCCAGCGACGATCTTGTGCTGTCCGCTAAGGGCGCTTCAGCTCAAGGGGCAACAGTGGTGGCAATTACCAACCAACGAGACAGCTCGGTTGAATTGGAATCGAAGATGACCCTATCGGTTTGCGCTGGACCTGAATTGGCTGTCCCAGCCACCAAGTCGGTCATTGGATCTATTGGAGCTGGCATGGCGCTGCTGAGCGCATTGAAGCCCGGTTATGCGTTCAAAGCAAGGAATGCTGCTGATAAATTGAAAGATCTTTATGTGCAGCATCCACGCGTATGTGCCTTGCAATCGGCATTCCTGCGTGCGCGTCATATTTATGTAATCGGTCGAGATACAGGCTATGGCGCCGCGCAAGAGGTTGCGTTAAAACTCAAGGAATGTTGCGCGCTGCACGCCGAAGCCTTTTCTAGCTCTGAGGTTTTGCATGGTCCGCTCCAATTGGCGACCAACCCCTTGATGGTGCTGATGCTGGACACAGATATGACCGCAATCCAAGACAGCCTAGATCAGGCTGAAGCGAGGTTTAGTGCGGTGGATTGCGATGTACATCGCATCCGTATTTCGGAATTTTGTTGTGATGAAATTGCACCCGCCGCCGCCGCTGCGGTTTTGTTGGCCGCTATGTATCCTGTTATATTGGACACAGCTTTGGCTTTAGGGCTAGACCCCGATGTGCCGGAAACCCTTTCAAAAGTGACGCAAACCAGATGACACAAAACCTTGATCAATGGGCCACTTGGGGCGAAATTCACAGCCAACCTGCAATTTGGCGCGCATGGGGCGCACAACTTAATGTTGCGGATCTTCGGGCATGGGTTGCGGCGCAATCATTTGATGAGGTCTGGTTTTGCGGCGCAGGAACAAGTGCCTATATTGGCGATATCATTGCAGCGGCCGTTAAATGCACACGCTCAGTTCCAACAACGGATATCGTGGCTAATCCGTCGCATTTTTTATCTGGAGCAAAGCCTTTGGTCGTCAACTTCGGACGTTCTGGGAATAGCACTGAAAGCATCGGTACGTTGGATGCTTTGGATGCCTTTGCCCCACACGCGCCACGCATAAACATCACCTGCAACAAAGATAGTACTTTGGCGACACGGAAGTCAGGTGCGCCGACCCAAGTTATTGTGCTTCCCGATGCCACCCACGATGCAGGTTTCGCTATGACATCGAGTTTTTCAACCATGTTACTTACAGCATTGGCGTTGTTCGATGCGCCTTGCAATTTACCAAACCGTATGATCGCTTTGGCTAAACAGCTAGACGATTTGTTATCTAAATTCGCTGCTGGCCCACGCCCTGATCGGGTTGTGTATGTCGGGGCGGGCCCTTTGGCATTTGCAGCGCGCGAAGCGGCACTGAAGGTTATGGAATTGTCCGCAGGGCGGATTCCCGCATTGTGGGATAGCACGTTGGGATTTCGCCATGGGCCAAAAGCATTTGTTACTGATGGAACTGATATTACTGTTTTCACCAGCCCCAATACACCAACATCACGCTACGACGCAGACCTCACGGCTGAGTTGCGAACGCAGTTCCCTCAAGCAAGTGTAGAAACAATCGGCGCAGGTGGTGACATCGATATTGCGATGCCTTTTGGGGCAGCTTGGGCAGCACCGTTATGTGTGGCGTCCGCTCAGGTGCGCGGTGTTGTTTGGTCTCACAATCTTGGTCTAAATGTTGATGACCCCTTTAGCGGACAGTCGACACTCAGCCGCGTCGTGTCGGGCGTAAAATTATACCCGGTGGTATCTTGAACGCGATCGGGATTGATCTTGGCGGAACCAAGATGGAAGCACAGGTGTTTGATGATACTTGGTCAGTCGCGGCACGCTGCCGGCGTGATACCCCAAAAGACTACGCAGAACTGGTAACCGAGTTGGCTGATTTGATCCGTTGGGCCGATGCCCAAACAAGCGGAACTTTGCCCGTCGGAATTGGCGCAGCTGGCCTTGTGAACCCCAAGACCGGACTTGCGCGGACGGCCAATCTTGTGGCGACGGGACAACCGTTTCCAGCCGATATTGCCCGTACTGTTGAGCGACCTGTGACCTATGTGAATGACTGTCGTGCCTTGGCATTGTCTGAGGCTATTTTCGGGCGGGGCAAAGGCCGTCATACTGTTATGGCTTTGGTTTTAGGCACGGGTGTGGGCGGAGGAATCGCTGTTGATGGCTCGATATTGCAGGGGCCGACCCATACAGGAGGCGAGTTCGGGCATACTTCCGCGCCCGCACATCTGGTCGCAAAGCATGATCTTCCGATCTGGCGTTGTGGCTGCGGGCGAATGGGTTGTATCGAAACCTACATTGCGGGACCCGGGCTTGCACGATTGGCCAAACACATTTTGGGTACTGATCTGACCACCGTTGAAATAGCCGCGCGCAGGGACATCGATACAGGCCCTGTCTGGCAGGTCTGGTGTGACTTTGGCGCTGACTTGCTGCATTCCCTGACATTGACTGCTGATCCGGACCTGATCGTTTTGGGCGGCGGGTTGACCCATATCGACGGTCTTGTCGAGGATTTGAGTGCGACGGCCAGACGCGCGCAGATCGGTGATTTCGCCGTTCCAGAAATTGTATTGGCCCAAGGCGGTGACACAAGCGGCGCACGCGGTGCCGCCTATGCCGCATGGCAGGCGCACCATGACTGAAGCATTGCGAAATATCATCGCTCGAAACCGCGCTGGGCGTCGTGTTGCGATTGTCTCGGTATGTTCAGCGCAACCAGATGTTTTGCGCGCGTCCATCGTTATGGCACAGCGGTTGGACCGCCAAGTCGTAATCGAGGCAACGTCCAATCAGGTCAATCAGGACGGCGGCTATACTGGCATTACGCCATCTAAATTCATCGGGTATCTGCATGGTCTGTCCGATGATGTGGGCGTGGATCGTGGGCGGATCACTTTTGGTGGCGATCACCTTGGCCCACAGGCTTGGCGCCATATGAACGCTAAGGCCGCAATGGCCAAAGCCGAAGTTTTGGTGCGTGACTACGTTGCGGCGGGGTTTCAAAAAATTCATCTTGATTGTTCGGAAGGCTGCGCTGGGGATCCTGCGCAACTAGGCGATGACGTTACTGCGGAGCGTTCTGCGCAATTGGCGCGGGTGTGTCGTGAAGCGGGGGAAGATCTGCTGTTTGTCGTTGGCACTGAAGTCCCGCCACCAGGTGGCGCGCGCATGGATGAATACGGTGATATCCCCCCAACGAAACCCGACGCGGCTCGCACGACATTGTTGGCTCACGATGCGGCTTTCGGTGATCTGGCTACGCTGATTGGTGGCTTGGTTGTGCAGCCGGGGCTCGAGTTCAGCCCAACAGCAGTACACCCGATGCCAATTGAGCGCGATCCACACTTGTTAGACGCTTTGCGCTATCATCCCCATGTCTGCCTTGAGGCGCATTCAACCGACTATCAGGACTCTGCCGTTTTTCCTCGGCTGGCCGATCTTGGTTTTGCCTTTCAGAAGGTCGGTCCCGCGCTAACATTTGCCTACCGCGAGGCGATATATGCGCTCGACCGTTTGCGCAACCCAAAAGGCGGGTTACAAGCCGTCATGGAGAAGGTAATGCAAGCCGACCCAGCAGAATGGCAGGGGCACTATTCTGGCGATGCCGCCGCGCTTTATCAGCAGCGTCATTTTGGGTTGGCGGACCGGATCAGATACTATTGGCCTCATGCTGACCCGCAGGCCGCAGTTGCAGATTTAAAACAGAGCTTTACGAATACAATAACCGATGCAAGCTTAACCAAAATTTTTAGTGCAGACATTCTAGAACGTGCAGAAATGTTGAACGGTACACAAGTTCAAAGGTTGATAGATGCACATATCGAACTGGCATTGCAGCCTTACTTCTTTGAGGAAATCTGATGACTGACTGCTGGATCGCCCCCAATTCCTTGTTTGACGGGCAAGATATCGTGTATGGGCAGGCGGTACGGATCGTTGACGGGCGGATCACTGAGATTGCAAAAACGCCGGTCTCAGCGGTGCGAATCAAAGGTTGCCTGACACCTGGTTTCGTTGATTTGCAGGTCAACGGCGGTGGTGGTGTGATGCTCAACACTACGCCGACGCGGGGCGGTATGGCGGATATTGCGGCGGCCCATCGTATATTCGGAACAGTAGCCATCATGCCTACCGTCATAACGGATCACTGGGCTGTTTTGGACCAAGCCGTCGAAGCTGCCATCGCCGCCAAAGGGGATGATGGCATCATCGGGCTGCATATCGAGGGCCCCCATATTTCTGTTGCCCGACGTGGAACACATAATGCAATTCACGTCCGGCCCATGGACGATCGCACGCTAAATGTCGTTGAAGCACTGCGCCGCCACGATATTGCCGTGATGATCACCATTGCACCCGAAGCCATCACTCACGATCAAATCGCCGCCCTGGTCCGAATGGGGGCCGTGGTTTCCATTGGTCATACTGATGCAACGTGCGAAGATACCGAGGCTGCGATTTCAGCAGGGGCAAGTTGTGCAACTCACCTGTTCAATGCAATGTCACCAATGGTCGGCCGTGAACCGGGCGTTGTTGGCGCTGTTATCAATTCGCATGTGTGGTCTGGCATTATTTGTGACGGCTTTCATGTGGATGATCGGATGATTAAATTGGCACTTCGTGCGAGACCTGAAGATGACCTGATGTTTCTGGTTTCGGATGCGATGGCCACCGTTGGGGGGCCAGCGCTATTTGATCTTTATGGTCAGAATATCCACCTTGAAAACGGGCGACTTATCAATGCCGAAGGACACCTTGCAGGGGCCCACGTTACTCAGGCCGAAGGCGTCGCCCGACTTGTGCATGAAATAGATGTTTCACTGGCGCAGGCCTTGCGGATGGCGATTACTGTGCCCGCTCTTGTTATGGGACAAGCGAACCTCGCGCAGCTGATCGGTCGCCTCGTGCGCGATGTTTTGGTTTTGTCGGATGATCTCAAGGTCGATGGAACGCTAGGGCAGACTCTATCGCAGCCGTCAAACTAATGAAAACAAGCATCAGATTGCTTGCGCAGCCTAAATCTACGCGCTCAATAATTGACGCCACTTAGCGAGAGCAATTGCACGGTTTAGCGTGTACTTGGTGGCTTAATAGAGATGCGGTTACCAAACAAAACCACCCCCGAATGAATTTACTAATCTAATAATAAAGGCCCGTGGTCCTAGACGTGGGGCCCTGGGATAGGAGTCCCCGGTCCATGGTCCTGAATCTCTGCTGTAAGGATTAGGTGGAGTAACCCTTTTCAGCGATCAAATATCTACTCATGGGGCACTGCCCCTTAGGTTCGAATCTAAACGTAGCTTCCGTCTTCGATGAGATATGGGTTTTGACCTGCCTGGTCGTACCAAAAAGACCCTAATTTACTGTCAAACAGATGTTTTTTGTAACCCATTTGTAACCCAAAACAATAATGGGTTCAGATGTTTATCTTTTAAGTTATTGATTTAAATGGTGCCCCCCACACGGACTCAAATCGCGGACCTACTGATTACAAATCAGTTCTTCTGTTTCTTTGTTATTCATCTGCCTAATTCCATTCTAACTATGCATGTCGACATAAAGTTCCACAAGAAAATCAAACACACTTCTTTGACCAAAAACCATACATTTGTGCCCTTAAATCCTGCGCAATACACCAACCCGCGTAGGCTGCCACACTTAGCGGCACGATTAAGTTCGAGCCCGCAAACAGCAGCCTAGACGGCAACAGACACTATTGCGATCAACTTGCCTTAGCAGGTGGCTGTGACGCTTGTGGTTTTAGCCTCTCAAAATCAGCCTGTGATGTTGCAATACTGGTCGCTTTTGGCATTCCAGATGTATTTGTCGAAAGCGGATCGGACCTCGAACTTGGTGCCTTTTGTATATTGGGCTTGGGTACTGACGCTATTGCTTTTCCCATGCGCGATTTGGGTTTACTCTTTGCCTTGACCTCACCACCTTTGAGCCGTGTATCCAGCTTGTTGGCTAGAAAGCTTGCAGTGTTGGCAAAGGTTTTGATGTCATCAATGGCCTGCTCAAGACTGCCACTGCCAGAGCCTTTCTCAATAACATCAATCAGGCGGCGCAGCTCTTCACGATCATTCATAGCGGTGCCCCCTAACCCGCGCGCTTGGGGCCTGCAAAAGACCACCTCGGATTGTTAAGTACTGGCCTGTAAAAAACCACAGCGCAGATTTTTGAGGCTGTATAAACCATTTTGGATGTGCACTCATGGCGCCATCCTTTCTGGTGCACGCCACACAGCCTCAGCTTGCCTAGAAATGGCGCTGTCACATAGGGCTTTGAGGTTGATCAACTTAAGTGCCCACACTTTATGATCGTTAGCATCTGAGCCATTTAGACGCGCTGCATAGTGGCCTAGCTTGTTAGAGCAAATCGCCAGCGTCTCTACACTTGGATCAATGCGGTTATAACGCAGCACACGGATATATCCTTCACTGCGCCCAAGCCAGCTGCGACAAAACTCTGGGGTGTTCTGCACAATGCCAGTGGCGATCAATTCGTCTCTTAGGTGTTCTAGTAATCTTATGCTCATATGTTGCCTCCAATGCGCTGCTTGCACTGGTATTTATCTCGATTGAGCGAAGATGCGGTGTTTGTGAGCCATTTGCTGCGCTGTTCATAAGTTACAGCCGTTTTTGCAGGGTTTTCTTGTCTCGTTGATAAATACATGCGGAGACGAGCATGATATATGAACAGCGCAAACAAGAACGACAGGCTTTGATTGATCACTTGCTGACACAAGACTGGAATGTGTTCGGCACACTCAAGTTTGTGAACGGCAGAACCATTGGACGTAGCAGCGCTGATAAACTCCTGCGCAGCTACTGGAACCGGATTGATCGTATGTTCTTTGGCAAAGCTGCTGAACGTCAGAACATGCGCGTGCCGCGCTGGTGCTTTGCCCACGAAGGCTCAGATCATGAGAACTATCACGTTCACTTTATAATGAAGAGCGCACCGAACAACACAGAGAGCATGTGCTGTTTACTCAACGCTGTGTGGGCGCAACACCATACGCAAACAGCGCCATTGGCTAAGAACTGGATCATGCCAGTGCAGGACCGTGCCGCAGTGGCCAGCTACGTCACACACGAGTATTGGCGCAGGGGCAGTGATACTATTCTGGACGAGCTCAGTTGGACTGTAGAGCAGTCCTATTACCTCACGGATCATGCATTGGATGAGCACTATACTCAACAACAGGCACAACGCATTCAAAGGGCAGCCAGCCCACTCTGGCTTAGGCAAGCGCAACAGGCATTAGAAGATCAAAAGGCAGCATATGAGGCATGCAGTGATTTGCAGATGATGGAGCGTGGCTAAGCCCCTTCGCGCAGCAACCACCTGAGCAGTTTGAACACGGCAGATGCCAAAGGCGCAGGTCTTGGCACATCTTTGCTCACGAGCAGTTGTTCAAACTACAGTTAATAAACAACACAGAACATCTACAAAGCTCAAACGAAGATGATCGAACAAAGGCCGTAACACACATAGTATGATATACAGCGTCAGCGGAACAAACCGTTAGACGCTTTTTTTATGGGCGTAGGGTCGGTGTATATGCGCTGGTTAACCATATGCAATTAAATAGCATCGATCCTGCACCTATTCACACCATCTCCTGCAATAAGATATTATTACATAAAATCATATGCTTGACTGTATTTTCGGTAGTCCAATTATCAACTTGAACATACGCTTTAGCTGTAACCAAACAGCAAGATGCGCAGATGACACATTTGGCAAAATTAACATTCAAAACAGTCGATCGCAGTATGAAGCGTGATCCCATCATAGCGCGACGAGACAAGCTAATGGCAGGCCGCAAACCTGCAGTCAAACCAAGTGCTGACAAAGCTGCAGCACATGCCTGACGCTACCACGGCAAAAATAGCAGAACTTAATGATCATGCACGGCAAACATTTGGTGAGTGTCGTGTGGTGATCACTCAAGGCGTTGCTGAGCTGGGCAAGGATGATGTCGCCTACATTCTGGACAAGGTACGTAAATACAAAGACTTCACGCCCATCAACGATCCATATTTCGAGCATGACTTCGGCTCAATTCAATTTGGGGAAAGCACAATCTTTTGGAAGATCGATTACTACGACATTGATCTACAGATGCACTCACCCGATCCTAGTGATCCAGCTGTCACAACACGCATACTCACTATTATGTTAGCGGAGGAATATTGAAGCCAAACACAGACCATCTCAACACAAACACAGTAAATCTGCCCTCAACAAAGTGAGCACTGTCACACTGTCGAGCTGGTAAATTTTGGAGCAAACACGCTGTTTGAACATGCCGTGTTAACACGGCGTTTATTCGCAAGTGACCAAACACTCCTGTTGCAAACAGCGTGTTTGACAAAAAACTCAAACATGGCGTTTCCAAACAGCGTGTTTGGATTATTAATCAATAAAATCAATATAAAAATATTAACGGCGCAACGCTTTAGGGAATTCACCAAGCCCAACATTCTCAATGTATTGCGCCGCAGTTCGCAAATATCGGTTGGTTTGATTGGATATGCTAATGCGTGCGCGCTTGTTGTGCCGCTCAATCTCAAGGGCTTTTAGCGTGCGTTTGGCGCCGTACCTAGACGGAGGCATCAAGTTCGGGCGTAGCCCTGCCAATATGCCCAGATCATAAGCTCGATGTGCAGGGTTAGTTTGTTTGAGATCCCATATGGTCAAAACGCGGTGGAGCGTATGCGCAGAGACATTGGTGTAAATTGGATATTGAGCAGTTGAGTTGGACCTAGAGCTCAACCTAGGCATTATTGCGTGCGCGCGCATGTGAAGTGCTTTGATCTCTTCTTGGATGTGATGAAGTGGGCGATAAGGGTCAATATGATATACTATTTCGTGATCGTTATCGCCGTGTGTATTAAAATGTCGCTGCTCTGCGAACAGTGTCTTGTGGCCCTTCCACCATTCTAAAAAAGTGCCTTCAAAGATGTTTCCAAAGTCTCGATAAAGACGCGCGAGTTTGCCTGTGCCGCATTCCCGGCATGTTTGCCTATAATCTTTGTTGCGCTTCAAAAATGCCCACCACCAATAATAAAGAGAAGATTTATATGGCTCAGCATCTTTATAAGGCATGTTTCGGCTGCCTTTGAAGCGAGTGTGCGCAAGTTCTGCGTTGTTAGGCGGGGCTGTAACAAAGCTCAGTGCCTCCGCGTTTTCATAGGCCCAGTCTTTAGGCATGACTCCATCTCCATTTGTTGCGTTTGGAGTCAAAAACTAGCCCGATAGCTCAACTATACAAGTATTAGCATGACACTTAAATGCTGTGGCCCATCACCTGCCGATGGCAATGTTTATCGGCGGCGGGCTTTTACTCAACGGTTTGCACAACCCTGCAGGCCCAAATTGAACGGAAGAACCATGTCTGTTCAAACACAAATTAAAATTGATATCCACAAGCGGCTAGACGCAATGCACACAGCACGCGCTACTTGGGAAGAAGGTTACGCTGCGCGCATCTAATGATGAGCTCTACGCAATACTAGAGAGCGTGTACGCGCTCTATGCCGAGCTTAAAACAGAAGTTGGAAAGCGCCGTGCGTTTGCGGCTTTGCTAACGGACCTCGAAGTAAAAACACAAGCCAACACCAGTTTGGCGCTCAAAGTGATCCGCTATGTGTTCGCAAGCCAAGGACGCCGTGAAGAGGCCTACGCCCGCGTGGTTGCTATTGCTCATGACATGAAGAGCCCTGATCAAAGCTTCACCAGTTATGTGCAAGAATGTGGTGGTATAGAAGAAGTGCGCCGTGTGTCTACAACTACAAAATCAAGCTCTATGTCTAAAGAAGACTTCAAAAAGCTTGCCCTTGAAGGACTGCAGGAGGTTCAAGTTGGTGTGTCGACGTTTGATCTGCCAACGTTCATCCAGCCAAACACCGACTACGAGGAAGACTACGCAGTTGCCCTGGTGCGCTGCAATGACAACGGCACCGGCACTATTGTGTATGGTTGCAATGAAGCCGGCATCATCGATGCTGTACTCGTATCCTCCGGAAAGGACCTTGATGAGCGCGCCCAAGAAAGCCTCGCCAAGCTTGATGCAAGCGATCTTGCAACCAAACGAGCACGCGATGTCAAGGAGTTCGCCGCTAAGATGATCCGCGTGAGCCCTACAGCAACGATATCGGCTTCAGGTGACAACACTTACACCAACGGCGCTGCAAGCCAAGTATATGGCTAATTTCTGCCAACCTATGGGGCAGCATTGCGCTGTCCCATAGATCTGCAACTTCACTGAAAGGATCTGAGGATGTCATTTGACCTCAAACATTTACCGCGGACTTTTGCCGATTTGGTAATTGCAAATCCGCTGAATGCGGCTGTAATCAAATCTTATTGCGAGCAACCACCAGCTAAGCCTTTATTGTTGGCTGGCCCACCCGGCGCAGGAAAAACAGAAGCAGCCCGCGTGATAGCTCAAAGTCATTTTCTGCGCGCGCAGGATCACTACATGCATTGGGAACACAATGCTGCAAGCCTCGGTAAAAGCTTTGAAGATAAAATTATGGCCGAAGTGAACTATCAAATGTTTGGCAACTCAGACAAAGCGCTGATTGTCATTAATGAGATTGACGAGCTGGATCTGCGCAGTGTGCAACCAAAGTTTCGTGAGTTCATGGATACCAAACGCCATCTGATCCGGTTTGTCGCAACGACCAACCATAAAAACAGAATGATGGGTGCGATGCTGTCACGCTTTCGAGTGCTGGATATAGATCCACCCTCAAAAACAGATTGGGTGCCACGTGTATTAAGTATGTTGCAGGCAGAAGGCCTAAATCCAACACAGCAGGATGTGACGCAAATGTTGCAAAGCTTTAATGGCAGTGCTCGCGATTTAATCGATCTCGTCGAAGAGACAGTTATGGCCAGCAAAGTTGCAACGCTTTGACCGCTGATATTACCTTTAGCGCAACCACACAGCCCAAAACCTCATATAACGTACATAGTATGAGGTTTTAGCTTAACTCATTGAAAAATATAAGCTTCAGGCCAGGCGTCTTTTCGGTAGGAAGACCAATACCTCAGACTTTATATTCAAAGCTAACACAACGTTAGGTTTTGAGGGGAGTTTGCAATGCGCCAGGCACAAACACTAAATGAAGCTCAACTGCGCAGGGTTATACATTACTGCCGCAGCAGACGTCATCCAATTCGTGATGAGACCATTATACTGGTTAGCTTCTACGCAGGGCTCCGAGCCAAGGAAATTGCAGCACTCACAGTGGACAACATATTTGATGAAGACGGTGCTGTTCGCACACAGTTCATCTTAAGCGCACAGCAGAGCAAAGGTGGGCAAACACGCACAGTGTATCTTAATCAGCGCTTGCGAAAGGCTCTCCGCGAGTATGGTGACTACATACGCCTCGCAGATCCACAGCGTCCGCTGTTTGCCAGTCAAAAGGGCGGTCACTTCTCGGCCAACACAATGTGTCAGCTGTTCTTGGACATATACAAAGCAATTGGCCTCAAGGACGCCTCAAGTCATTCAGGCCGCAGGACATATATTACCCGTTTGGCAAACAAGGGTGTAGGCGTGCGATTGCTTGCGGCGCTTGCAGGGCATTCACATATATCCACAACACAGAGGTACATAGATGTGAACTCTGACCAGTTGAGCGAAGCAGTGGAGCTGCTTTAGCAATCAGACCTTAGCGGACCTTCAGGCAAGGTGCAGCGAATGGCGGCTTAGAGCCCAAAGTGCCGGATACTCTAGGTTGCGCGAAGGTCCGCTTTGATCATTCTGTACGCTCAGGAGAGCCTAGACTTGGCAGTAGACCAATCATCTTGGTAGCGGCATTACGTACCGCTTATCAGTTCTTGTTAACCACGTTTAAAGCGTTACTGTCATCTTATGGGATTAAAGAGTCTTCTTTCTGCGCGATCATCTGCGAAAAATGCAACCCTGCGTTTGCTTGCAGTGCGCTCAAGACGTCCCGGTCGTATTCCTTTTGCTAGAATGCGTGCGGGGCCGGGTAACAAGTAACTAGACCCACCACTTCAAAGCATTCAAAAGGAAATATTATGTCATCCCATGACCGTTCACTCTATCTGCGGTATGCAGAGGCCCTAAGTCATCCAAATGATTTTTCCGGCGCAATTGCCGCGTTCTTCGCCGCGGACGCCAACATCAATGTTGTTCACCCTTTCAACGAACTGCAGGGGGCAGACACATATCTCAACAAATTCATGCGTCCGTTACAGAAGTCGTTTGATGGACTTTACAGACGGAACGACATTTTCATGGCTGGTCAATTTGAAGGACAGGACTGGATCAGTTCTACAGGCTACTATGTCGGACGGTTTGCCCAAGACTGGATCGGCATCAAGGCAACCGGCATGCTTAGCTATCTGCGCTATGGTGAGTTTCACCGCGTTGAGAAAGGCAAGGTGCTCGAAAGCTACATCTACCTCGACATTCCGGAATTGATGATCGCCTGCAATCAATGGCCATTGTCGATGGGGCCGGGAATGTCGCGCGGCCACACCGGGCTAATCCAAGGACCGGCGAGCAGGGATGGCGTCATCATAGACGCTACCGATCCTATCGAAGACCAACGCAGTTATCAGATAGTAACAGATATGCTGGCTGGGTTGGCGACCAAGGATGAAGCTTGGCGGCCCTACTGGCACGAGAACATGATGTGGTATGGTCCAGGCGCATTTGGCAGCTTTGTTGGTATCGATGAATTTGCATCTTTTCAGGTTCCGTTTGAGTCCCAGTTTGACGGATGGTCTGGCGGATCCAAGGGTAATGGAATGACCAAGCATTTCACAAGGTATGGAGAAGGAAATTACACGTGTTCAGGAGGTTGGCCATCCCTGACTGGTGTCAACGTGAAACCATTCTTGGGACAAGGTCCCACAAATAAGAGGGTCTTTATGCGGGTCTGTGACTGGTGGCGGCGGGAAGATAGCCTTCTTATCGAAAACTGGGTATTTGTGGATGTCCCGCATGTCTTGCTGCAATTGGGATTTGATCCGTTACCCAACTGGCAGAGTCGGCAAAACTAATGCTCTTTACTTGATGCGTTGAAAAATTCGCTGGCAAACTAGCGTCTAAGTTCTGAATGTCTGCAGTCAATTGCGGACATTCAAATTGAACCGGGCAATGGCAGCTTTGTCCGCATAGCAGACATCCATGCATAGTTCAGCCAACGGCCGTAATCCATTCGTCATTCGGATATACTTACGACAACAAGATATATAGATAAAAACTCTCTATAGTTAAGCACTGCGGTGGAGCTGCTGTAAGCGTTGGTCCCTTCACAAAATGCTTAAACGCCCAGAATAGCAATAAGCCCTCGTTCTGACAGTTTACCATGCTCAACAAGTTCAAGGGCTTTGAGGCGTATGTCTGGCGCAACACTGTAGGCGTCTTGATATGTCCCAATCACAGCTAGAGTGGCCTTTTCAGTCAGGAGCCCTTTGTCGAGCATATCCAGTGCCTTGAGACTGGCTTCGGTCTTTTTATCGATTGGCTGCTGGTCGTGTGAACTTACCTGCAGTTCCTCTGTTATGGCTTTTTCAGGCTGCTCTTCTGGCTCGTTTGGCAGACTTTCTTCAATAACTTCTCCCACGGGACTATGCAGATCATCATCTGATATTGAAAAGCCCTGCACGCGCTCTGCTTTGTACTCTTCGTATGGCGTGTCATACCTCTTGCCCGTGAGCATTTCTTTTTTTAGACGGGGCGTGAGATGACTGTAGTGGCGCTCTATCATCAAAATAGAGGTCCCCATTTGTACAGCAAGCGTGTGCACGTCCATGCCATCGTTAAGAAGCGAGAATGTAGCATAGGTATGGCGTAAGCTATATAGCGTGCGATCCTGCCCTGTTCTTGGACAAGTGAATAATCCAGTATCCCTCATGAGGATCCTAAACGTCTGCCGCAAGTTGGCGCTGGCAGTCCCATCGGGCAGTCGGAAGACAGGCTCGTCTCGTTTTGACTTAATCAGTTGCTCAAAACTCAAATGCGCAATATCGGGGCATCTGCTTTGAATGCGCTTGAGATAGTTTATGGTCCCTGCCCGACAGATAATGTCACGGCGACCTGTTTTGCCCGAAACACTCATTTCCAGGTATTTAAGGCCCTTGTCTTCAAAGAGGCTGATGTGTTTCCAGCGCAGGTTATTAGCTTCTGTTCCATGCCGCATGCCCGTGTTTGCCAGAATAAGAATGTAGTCACGCAGCAGATGGCGCATGTCACGTGACTTACCCTCTCGCCCTGCATCAATCCAACTGGGCAGTTTGCGAATGAGCGTCGCATATTCTTCTCTGGTGAAATCAGGCCGACGAACGCTATCCCGTCCCTTATTCACCAATACAGGGATCTGAGACTTATTCATGTATCCACGTGCCACGGCTTCATCGAAGATCCGATTAAGTGCAGAGTTATGGGTATTTAATGTGGACGCTCTTGGCTCTCGCCCCATCTTCTCTTCACGCCAGCGCGCAAACTTTTGCAACATCTCATAATCAATACTGGTGACAAAGAGATCTCCAAAGAAGGGAACCAGATACTTATCAATCACGATGATGTAATCACGAAAGCTCTTCTTGCCTACACCATTCTCAAGCTGCTCTTTCATGGTTGCTCTACACAGTGCAGCGACATCAGCAAACCGTTTGGAGATAACAGGCAAGCCGTTCTTTTGGGGAAGCGATAATCAAGGTAAATCTCGCGCGCCGCGTCTGTAGCATCCTGCAAGATGCGCTTCTTGGTGCTCACACGGACTTGTCGTCCGTCCATCATAAATACAACTTGCCAAATTGAGCTGCGTTTACGTTTAAAGAGACGAACCTCACCATCCATCAACGTGGGCGTATTTGGGTTCAGTTTAGGCAATACAATCACCGTGTTTAACACTGTGATTCTGCACTCATAATTCTCAGAAAGCGAGTGAAAAAGTGTGCTAGAGGTGTGCTACGCGCAAAACGCGTCAACCGAAATATTAAGTCACTGATTATAAAGGGATTTTGGTAGCGGAGGAGGGACTTGAACCCCCGACACGCGGATTATGATGAAATATATTTTAAATAAACTATATAACTACAATGACTTATTTGCATATTCCTACGGTGTGTTAAAAAGTGCGCTAAACTACGACACGCAGACTATGCGATCACCGTGTTCAACACGAAAATCATGCCCCTGTTAAACTCAGAACGCAAATAAATATGCTTTTTTCCGTCAAATATTTCCCCGCCATTGCACGTCTCAATTTAACCCAAAGAAATGTGACTCTCGCTAACCGCGCGTCGTTTGGATTCCGTGTTCTGTTGCTTGCTCCAAAGACAAGAACGCAGGGCTTTCATCTCAGCTGTATCACAGGAACCAAAATCTCATGTAACGCATATTGTATGAGATTTTCGCATAAGCTATTGAAATAATTAAACTTTAATAAGATTTAAAAAGTGAGCTCAAAATGAAATCTCATCATGTGCCATTGAACCATACATATTGTGAGATTTTCCCCGAAAAACACCCAAAAAAGGTGGCGCTGCGGAGCAGATTTCGGTCGCCCAGCCCAAACCTCAGACACTACAGTGTTTGCAAGTAGAAGATGAGATTTTCGGGGAACTGCACATGAAACACGCACAAACACTGAATGAGGCACAGTTTCGCAAGGTACTGCACTACTGCCGCACAAGACGGCACGCCAATCGGGACACAGCTATTTTTATGGTAAGCTTTTTTGCTGGACTTCGTGCTAAAGAAATAGCTGCACTTAAACTGGGTGACGTGTTTGACGCCGAAGGTCGTGTGCGTGAGCAGTTTACTTTAGAAACGGACCAAACCAAAGGCGGGCAGCGGCGCAGCGTGTTTATCAATAAGCGTCTGGCAAAAGCACTCGATGACTATGGGCTCGATAAAAACCTGAGCAACTTAGATCGTCCACTGTTTGAAAGCCAAAAAGGCGGTCACTTCTCACCCAATACAATGTGTCAGCTGTTTTTGGACATTTTGAAAAACTGTGGGTTTAAGGATGCTTCAAGCCATTCGGGACGTAGAACCTATATTACCAGATTGGCAAACAAGGGAGTGGGTGTACGATTACTCGCAGCACTTGCGGGGCATTCTCATATCTCCACTACTCAGAGATACATCGACGTAAATGCAGATCAGATGAAAGAGGCTGTGGAGCTTTTATAACATGCGCTTATTTAGCGGCAATTCGATATGCCAACTGGCCCACAAGTTCTCGAATGACAATATTGAGGTTGCGCATGTTTCGTCCAAAATTCCATCCAATATGATCAGCAAAGGCGGCTGTGCGATAATCAACTGGGTAGGCCGTCAAATTGGGCCAGCCCGCTGTTTCAAAACTGCGCATTGCACGCGGCATATGAAATGCGCTGGTTATTAGGATCCAGTGCGTATCAATCTTGGGCTGGACTATGTCATAACTAAGTTGGGCATTTTCAGCCGTATTACGTGACTGTCCTTCAATTAATAATCGTGGTTCTAGGATACCATGCGCAGCAAAAAACTCCCGCGCTAAGTCGCTTTCAGATTTTGCTGCGCTCAGTGCATGGCGTAGCGCTCCACTACCGCCTGTGAAAAAAATTATAGCTTCTGGATATTTGCGTGCCAGTGCTAAAGCGGCGACATAGCGATCACCCCCTTCGCTCAGTTCGGGTCGACCCCAGCGGCGTGACACATTGAGGTCTCCACCACCACCTAGCACAATGATGCCGTCTACACGTTCAGGAGCGGAGTTTGCTGAGTAGGTTTGCTCAACCCTAGCCAGAAAGGGATCTGCAAGCGGGAAAACGGATAAGACAACCACACTGAGCAGCGTTACACCCGTAATCCATAGAGCGGTACGGTAACTTTGACGTAGTAGTGCAACCATTAAACCGACCAAAGCCAGGACAAGCCAAGTTTCTACGAGCAAGAAAGCACCTACAATTTTTGCAATGATGAAAAATCCAGTATCCATGCGTCGTCATAGCATATTTATATTAATCGACTATACATTGTTATGGGTTCAGATCAGACTTAAAAAGCAGTAGAATTGCTGTGAGGGCAACATCAAACCCCTAAAATAGCGACCAACCCTCGCTCGGATAATTTCCCATACTCCACAAGCTCGAGCGCTTTAATCCGAACGTCAGGCGGAACACTGTAACTTTCTTCATGTGTCCCAATTGCAGCTAATGCCGCTCGCTCTGTGAGCAGCCCTTTGTCGAGCATATCCAGCGCCTTTAGGCTGGCTTGGGTTTTTTTATCGCTTGATTGGTTGTCTGCTAAAGGTGTTGGCTCTGAACCCTTTGTGATTTCTTCGGGCTGTTCTTCAGGTTCATCGGGTAGGCTTTCTTCAATGGCATCATTTACGGGACTGTGTAAGTCATCCTCGGATATGGAGAAGCCCTGTACCCGCTCTGCTTTGTATTCATCATAAGGCGTGTCATAGCGCTTGCCCGTAAGCATTTCTTTCTTAAGGCGCGGTGTGAGATGACTGTAGTGGCGCTCTATCATCAAAATAGAGGTCCCCATTTGTACAGCAAGCGTGTGCACGTCCATGCCATCGTTAAGAAGCGAGAATGTAGCGTAAGTATGGCGTAAGCTATATAGAGTGCGA
Source organism: Rhodobacteraceae bacterium IMCC1335 (assembly GCA_039640495.1). NCBI lineage: Bacteria > Pseudomonadati > Pseudomonadota > Alphaproteobacteria > Rhodobacterales > Paracoccaceae > Rhodobacteraceae bacterium IMCC1335. The sequence continues at coordinate 421,043 of CP046864.1, read as the reverse complement.
TCCTGTCCTGTTCTTGGACAGGTGAGTAATCCAGTATCCCTCATGAGGATCCTAAACGTCTGCCGCAGGTTCGCACTGGCAGTCCCATCTGGCAGCCGGAAGACAGGCTCGTCTCGTTTTGACTTAATCAGTTGCTCAAAACTCAAATGCGCAATATCGGGGCATCTGCTTTGAATGCGCTTGAGATAGTTTATGGTCCCTGCCCGACAGATAATGTCACGGCGACCTGTTTTGCCCGAAACACTCATTTCCAGGTATTTAAGGCCCTTGTCTTCAAAGAGGCTGATGTGTTTCCAGCGCAGGTTATTAGCTTCTGTTCCATGCCGCATGCCCGTGTTTGCCAGAATAAGAATGTAGTCACGCAGCAGATGGCGCATGTCACGTGACTTACCCTCTCGCCCTGCATCAATCCAACTGGGCAGTTTGCGAATGAGTGTCGCATATTCTTCTCTGGTGAAGTCAGGCCTGCGAACGCTGTCCCGCCCTTTGTTCACCAGCACAGGGATCTGAGACTTGTTCATATATCCACGTGCCACGGCTTCATCAAAGATCCGATTGAGTGCAGAGTTATGGGTATTCAATGTAGAGGCTCTTGGCTCTCGACCCATCTTCTCTTCACGCCAGCGCGCAAACTTTTGCAACATCTCATAATCAATACTGGTGACAAAGAGATCTCCAAAGAAGGGAACCAGATACTTATCAATCACGATGATGTAATCACGAAAGCTCTTCTTGCCTACACCATTCTCAAGCTGCTCTTTCATGGTTGCTCTACACAGTGCAGCGACATCAGCAAACCGTTTGGAGATAACAGGCAAGCCGTTCTTTTGGCGAAAGCGATAATCAAGGTAAATCTCGCGCGCCGCGTCTGTAGCATCCTGCAAGATGCGCTTCTTGGTGCTCACACGGACTTGTCGTCCGTCCATCATAAATACAACTTGCCAAATTGAGCTGCGTTTACGTTTAAAGAGACGAACCTCACCATCCATCAACGTGGGCGTATTTGGGTTCAGTTTAGGCAATACAATCACCGTGTTTAACACTGTGATTCTGCACTCATAATTCTCAGAAAGCGAGTGAAAAAGTGTGCTAGAGGTGTGCTACGCGCAAAACGCGTCAACCGAAATATTAAGTCACTGATTATAAAGGGATTTTGGTAGCGGAGGAGGGACTTGAACCCCCGACACGCGGATTATGATTCCGCTGCTCTAACCACCTGAGCTACTCCGCCAACGCGCTCGATTTAGGCTTATTCCTAAACTAGGTCAAGTTCATTATCCAACATATGCCGCTTAATACAGTTCTCAAGGCTGCAAACCGCTGGGAACACTGATTAAGGCAGCGGCTTTCCTACATAGACCAACTGCTAGCGGATAGCTTAGCAAAAATTCACACTTTTTTATTAGGGCGCAGGGTTGCCCCTGATTATCGCTGCAAACTTCACTAAAAATCACATCAATTCGTCACGTTTAAAGCAAATCACGCTTTTTTATTCCGCGCAAATTTGCTCAACCGTTCAACTTTGCCCGTTCTCCACCGCTACGTCAAAGGAACAGCCGCTTTTTCAAAATAACATCGCCCTCACCGGCCAATGCGATACGAGAGATAGCCTCTGATAAAGTTTCATAAGTTACAGACATTCGATGCGCATTGGCATGAATCAACTTTGCTTCGCTGACCATCAGCGCCACATGGCCTTTCCAAAACACGAGATCGCCGCGTTGCAACGCTGCATCTGGCGGTAAAACGGCCCCCAACGCGCGCTGTTGTAAATCACTGTCAGCCGGGCAGTTATACGCGCAAATCATGTGACTCAATCGAACAAGGCCCGAGCAATCAATTCCCAATGCGCTGTCGCCCCCCCAAAGATAGGGAACGCCGAGCAATTGTTCCGCAACGGCCACCGGGTCTGACGGCGGATCGGTTAGCGCCTGAACATGTTGTTTGGGCACCCAGCCGAACTGGGTTTTTATAAAACCAGTCTCCTCCTGTAGGTTTTGCAGTTGACTGCCCATCACCAAGAGCCCTGTGATGCCCGACTTCATATCACACTGCCCATAAGAATGGCTGATTGGCACCGAGATATAATGCGTGCTTGGCGCTTGGTTTGGGGGTCGAAGTTGCTGTGATTGTATATATCCAACATAACCATGCGCGCGGGCTTTTACAAAACTCCACCCCGCATGCTCGTCATAGACGGTTACTTGTTCTCCGGGATAGAGTTGCCGCTGCAGCGCGCCCGCAGGGGCGCTGCATAAATTGCCAAGGCCACCCGCAACTTGTTGCGGCCAGCCTTCAACAAATCGCTCGGCCTGCACTTTGCCTTTCAGGTCAAGCGCAGCCACGCGGCCGTTACAGGCTAAAAGTCTGGGATCTCTCATAACGAAAGAAGTTTCGGCAAAGCCGAGGCGAGCGCACGGATGCCTTGCGATGTTCCCCCCTTCGTGATGCCTGCGGCGGCCTTTGGCGCCCAACCGTAAATATCGAAATGTATGTATTTATCGGCCTCTGCGACAAACCGCCTTAAGAAAAGGGCCGCCGTAATCGAGCCTGCAAACCCGCCTGCGGGCGCATTGTCTAGATCCGCAATACCAGGTTCAATCATCGGCTCATAGCCCTCCCAAAACGGCAGTCGCCATAGCGGATCAAGACTGGTTTTACCCGCCTGCATCAACATCTCGGAAATTGCATCCTGATTGGTGTAAAAAGGCGCCAGCTGCGGGCCCAGCGCCACCCGCGCGGCGCCCGTCAATGTTGCCAGTGAAACAATTAAATCCGGCTGGTCTTCGCTGGCATAGCTCAGCGCATCGCCAAGCACCAATCTTCCTTCTGCATCTGTATTGTTGATTTCAACGCTAAGCCCTTTGCGCGAGATCAAAATATCTTGCGGTCTGAAAGATGCCCCCGAGACCGCGTTTTCAACCGCCGGGATCAAGACCCGCAACTGCAGGGGTAAATTTAAATCCAAGATTAACTGCGCCAAAGCCAGCGCATGGGCGGCGCCGCCCATATCCTTTTTCATCAATCCCATCGAGGATCCGGGCTTTAAATTTAGGCCTCCTGTATCAAAGCATACGCCTTTGCCCACCAATGTCAGTTTCGGCCCCGTCGTTCCAAAGCCCAGATCGATTAAGCGCGGCGCGTTCGGCGAAGCCCGCCCAACGGCGTGAATCATAGGAAAATTCTGATCGATCAAAGCCTCGCCAATGATCACATCCAAAGTTCCGTGATATTGCACCGCCAGCTGACGGGCGACCACCTCAATCTCGGCGGGGCCCATATCAGACGCGGGCGTATTGATCAGATCACGGCACAGAGCTTCAGATTTTGCCAAGCTTTCGATATGCCCTTTATCCATACCGGACGGTGCGATTAATCGAGGCAGCACCCGTGACGTTGAGCGATACCGCTCAAACGCATAGCCCAAAAGCAACCAGCCTAAAACTTCATATTCCGCGTTCTCTAAAGGCACGGGCTCGGGCAGCTTATAGACACCGCCTGGTAATTTTGCAGCGGCGGCGGCCAATACAAAGCGGTTTCGCGCCCGGCTTTGCGTATCGCCCAGCCCCAAAATTGCAAGTTCTGCTTCACCGCTCGCAGTTGGGCACAGCACAGCTTCACCAAAACCGCCGGTAAACCCCTGCTGGGCGATCCAGCGCTGGGCGGGCGCCGCTAGGCCCGCCACTACCTCATTAATAGTGTCACTGTTGCATAACAGAACAGGAATAGAAGCGTGATCTTCTGATATAAACTCGAGCGTCATAGGGCGCGTTTCCTTCGGTTTGGCGCAGAACGCGCGCTTAGTCTTTGCCGCCGCGGTCGCATGTCAAATACGATCAGACAGCAGGGGTTGAAATATTTTAACACCGTCTGATAGTAACAATGACGGTGGCAAAAGAACAGATATGGCAGATCATCTTCGCCTCTGTTATCGCCACTGCGTAGATGCGTTTATCTTTGTCTAGAAAGGCCCCCGCTTATGGATTTTGTCAAACCGCTTCCCGCCTATCTCATTCAACGCTATCATGGATGGTTCGCGACGAACTTTTCCGAAAACCAGGCCTGGTATAAGCGATTGGCCACTGAGGGCCAGCGCCCAAGAGCCATGATTATTTCCTGTTGTGACTCGCGGGTGCATGCCACATCTATCTTTGGCGCAGAGCAAGGTGAGTTTTTTATTCATCGAAATATTGCGAATTTGGTGCCGCCTTATAGCCCGGATGGGTCGCAACACGGAACCAGCGCTGCCGTCGAATACGCGGTCACCGCGCTCAATGTCTCGCAATTGATCATTCTGGGGCATTCAAATTGTGGCGGTGTAAAAGGATGCTTGGATATGTGCCGGGGCCACGCACCGCAGCTTGAAGAGAAAACCAGTTTTGTTGGGCGTTGGATGGATATTTTGCGGCCGGGATATGAGGCGATCAAAGATCATTCTTCCGAAGAGGAGATGGCTCAAAATTTGGAAAAGCAGGCGGTGCTGACATCTTTGACAAATTTGATGACCTTTCCTTTTGTAGAAAAGGCGGTTCAAGATGGTTCGCTATCCTTGCACGGCTTATGGACGGATATTGGCGAGGGCAGTTTGGAAGCCTTTGACCCGACGACGCAAAGATTTAAGCCTGTCTAAGCTTTTCAGAATAAATTTAAGCAACAAAAACACTTCCATGCGCTGCCGCAAAGACTTGTTTTGAGTTTTTCTGCGTGCCTATGAGGCAAGCAGATCACGCCGCGTTATCGTTTTTCGTCTGTCTTAATCGCATGATCGCAATATTTGCGTTTTGAATATCCTGCGAAAATTGACGTTTGACCTCATCACTCGTCATTTTCGGTGTGGCCAGTGCGCGCAGTGATTGTGCAATTAAATTATGGGTCTGCTCTGTTTTCTCTTTATCAGCCGACATGTTCTTCGAGTCCAAAAATTCTCATACGTTACTGTATAGCAAACTGCAAATACTATCAAAGACGAACATTCGGATACGTTTTAACTCCTTAATATAATCTCTATATGCTGATGAATCTCTTTATCAAATTGATAATACTTAAGGAAGAGGATTTTTACAAAACGCGTATTTTGCGATAATCTGAAACTATCTAAAAGCGCAGATATTTTGGGATCAGGCTTTTTGGAGCACGCGCTGGCCTAACACTTCGGCGATTTGAACCGCATTGAGTGCCGCGCCTTTGCGCAAATTGTCAGACACGCACCATAGGTTCAACCCATTTTCTAAGGTGCTATCCTGCCGGATGCGGCTGATAAATGTTGCGAAATCACCAACGCATTCCACGGGTGAGACATAACCCCCATCCTCGCGCTTATCGATTACCATCAAGCCAGGCGCTTCGCGCAGGATGTCGCGGGCCTCATCCTCATCCAAGAACTCTTCAAATTCGATATTAATCGCTTCGGAATGCCCCACAAAAACCGGAACCCGCACGCATGTTGCGGTGACTTTTATTTTCGGATCAATAATCTTTTTGGTTTCGGCAACCATTTTCCATTCTTCCTTGGTGGTGCCATCTTCCATAAACACATCAATATGAGGAATGACGTTAAAGGCGATTTGTTTTGGATAGACTTTTGGTGCCACTTCCTGGCCCGGCACATACATGCCTTTGGTTTGGTTCCAAAGCTCGTCAATCGCGTCTTTGCCGCTGCCCGACACTGATTGGTAGGTGCTGACCACCACGCGCTTGATGGTGGCACGATCATGAAGCGGTTTGAGCGCAACCACCATCTGCGCGGTTGAGCAATTGGGGTTGGCGATTATATTTTTTTTAGAATATCCAAAAATCGCATCCGCATTTACCTCCGGTACGATCAACGGAACATCTGGGTCATAGCGATATAAAGAGCTGTTATCGATCACAACGCAGCCGGCCTTGGCTGCGCGCGGCGCGTGCAGTTTTGTGGCTTCAGAGCCCACGGCAAAAAGTGCGATATCCCATCCAGAAAAGTCAAATTGTTCCAAATCTTTAGTTGATAAAATCTGATCGCCAAAACTCAATTCGGTTCCCAAGGAGCGTCTGCTTGCAAGCGCAACGATTTTATCGATTGGAAAATGCCGTTCTGCCAAGATATTCAGAATTTCTCGGCCAACATTGCCCGTGGCGCCAACAACAGCAACTTTATAACCCATAATTTAAGCTCCTTACCCCGTCTAAACGGCTTGCGATCTTAGTTAGGCGGTATCTAACGCAACAAGTGTGGTTAGGAAAGGCGAAAGCGGCCCTTTCAAATTGAATATCACCCCCGTCAAGCAGGCCTTTCAGCCGCGCCACAGCGCAGGGCCTGCCCGGGCCGCCCAAATCGGAGGCAAAATACTTACTGGGTTAAATTTTTGGCCGAGGACTTAATCGCCGCATATTGGCCAGAAGGGCGAAAACACCACAGATATTCTGGTAAAATCGCCTCAAGGGATGTGGGCTCAATTCCCATATCTGCAAATCCTTTAGCGGTTTCGGAGACGATATTATCAACCGTTAAATCTTTCAGTTGATCCCGCGTTAAGATCCCGTTTTTGAAAAGCCTAAGCGTGACCGTTTCTAAAAAATCGAACCCGGCCGCCATCGGCCGCGCCATGAAAAATGGAATATTCACCAAAAGGCGGCGACGCTCAATCACCGCTAACATACGAGTCATCAAACCCGCAAAATCAATGATTTCTGGCCCGCCAAGCTCATAAGTCCCGGCAGGTGTTTCCCGCGTCAGCGCGATTTCAACGGCTTGGGCAATATCATCCACATAAACCGGTTGGAAGCGCGTTGCCGCTCCGGCAAAGGGCAAAATAGGCCCTGTTTGGGCCATTGAGGCAAAGCGATTGAAAAACTGATCTTCAGGTCCAAAAACAACAGAGGGCCTAAAAATATAGGCCTTTGGCATATGTCTCAATACGGCCTCTTCGCCGGCGCGCTTACTCTGCGCGTACTCACTTTCCGAAAGGCTTGCGCTGGCCAAGGATGAGATATGCACCAAGCTTTGCACACCGTTTGCCGCCGAAAGCCTGGCAATACGCGCGGCGCCGTCTTCCTGAACCGCTTTAAAATTATTCTTTCCCAAGCGATCAAACGTTCCAACGCAATTCACCGTCGCATCGGCGTTTTCCAAAGTGGCTGTCACGCTGCCATCGTCGCGGATATTGCAAAAAACAGGTTCAACTTGCCCGACCGCTCCGTATGATTTGACGAATAGAGCCTCATTCGGACGCCGCACAGCAACCCTGACGCGCCATCCTTGTTTCGCCATACGACGTGCAATATAGCGCCCGACAAACCCCGAGCCTCCAAAGATGGTTACCAATTGCGACATAGGCTTCTCCAACGATTGTTCCTTGCGGGCTTGAATACTCTGGCTATCGCCTCTGAGCAAGATGCAAATATCTGAGGAAAACCCAGAAACGCGTTGACTCCACAAATCGCTATAGCTACACGCACAAAGATGGTGAGTGCCCAGGTGGCGGAATTGGTAGACGCGCTAGCTTCAGGTGCTAGTGTCTGTATGGACGTGGAGGTTCGAGTCCTCTCCTGGGCACCAAAATTCTATTAGAATATGAAATAAAACAAGCAAAAACAGTAGGATAAATCTATAGAGGACCACTTTTGGGACCGCTTGCAGGACCAGTTTGTCGAAACTGTTCGTTAAATAGTCAGCGTTAAACCACCGGTTTTACTTGCAACAGGGCAGCTAAGTCTCAAAGCTAACAGCTATGAGTGATGATATGCCGCTTAAACTCCCACGCTATGTATTTCGCCGTGCCAATGGCAGCTTTCGATATAAACGCAACGTTCCTTTGCATCTTAGAGCCCTGATCGGGAAAGCAACGCTCTATCGCCAGCTTGGGGATAGCTACAAAGAAGCCATGCAAAACCTGCCGCTGATACATGCTCGAATCGAAGCACTGCTAGAAGGTGAGAAAGAGAAGTCAGCACGAGAGCGCAGTATTGAGATTATTAGGGGTGCGCTGGGCGATGAAGTGGCCGATATGGTACTGGCCAATGCCGTACCTGAGTATTCTGAGATTGAGGATGCGCTTAATGAGTTGGGTAAGGCTCTGCATAAGCAAAAGCTACCTTCAGAGATTGTAGAACAGGTGTATTCAGGCAAGTTAAAGCAAGAGGTCATAACGCTTGAGACGGCACTTAAAGACTACGTTGCTTATAAGTCAGATACACCCAAAGCAGAAAAGGAAATTACGCAGCGGGTTGAAAGGCTGCGCAAAGACATGCAGCACATCTATGGCAAGCAGAAGCTTAAGTATGTCTCGCTTAGTAACATCAGCAGGCAAGATGCCAATGACCTTCGGGATCACCTACTAAGCCGTCTGTCTGCCAATAGCGCTGTTAGAATGCTGGGGGTTGTGAGAACGGCTATTAACCATGCAATCGTGGAGCATAGTCTCAACATCCCCAATGTTTTTACCAACCTTCGCATTAAAGGTGCGGGTGCAAGTAAGCTAGATAGGCTACCGCTGAGTGATACTCAGGTCGTTCATTTAGAGACAGCTTACTCGAATGATACAACAGCTTGGGCGCTGTTTGTTTTTCTGAGAGATACCGGTTGTAGAGTATCAGAGATAGCAGGCCTGAGGATCAAAGACTGTGACACTGAAAAAGAATGTTTAATCATATCCCCCACCCCCTGGAGAACACTAAAGACCAATAACTCGCAGCGCTCTGTGCCACTCTCGCCAGAGGCTATTAAAGCCCTTGAGGAAGTATCCCAAGGCAAAGATCCTGAGGCACCTCTCTTTCCCCAATACGCAAAGGAGCGTGGAGGGGATAACTGCTCAGCCATGCTCATGAAGCGCCTCAGAACCATAATCACAGACAAGAAGCTCACGATGCATTCGCTACGCCACCGCATGAAGGACAAGCTGAGGAATACAGGCTGCCCGGAGGCCATCTCCATGGCCATACTAGGGCATGGTTCAAACACAGTCGCTGCGAACTATGGCTCAGGCTATGCCCTAGATGTCATGCGAGGGCATATGAAGAAAGTGTGGGCTTAAAACGCTTTAACCCAAATCAGCATCGAACAAGAGATTTTTACCCTATTCTAGAAAACTTTTTTCCAACCTACTTCAATCAGTTTATCAACTACATCTTTAATATCTAATTTTGACAACTCTGCTTGAATTTTGGCATCATTAATAAGTTGGCAAGCTACACAAGGTGAGCCCCCCAAACCTCCACAGGTCCGTTCTTTCATTAGTTTTCCCTTTAGCTAGAAGTGGCTAAACTTCTATTCCCAGATAAAGAGTAACAGGTTTAAAATGATAAGTATGCTTTTTATTTTTTCTACGTCTCATTTTTAAACATATAAATAAATTAAGAACTCTCACTTAACGGCACCACTGTGCTAAGGGCCCATATCCTAAGCGAAAGCGCATAGAAGAGGTGTGTTATAGCTCCCAAGACATCCATAAGTGAGCATTTAAGTAGCGATCCCATCGCCCTGTCCAGCCACCTATATTTACCCATTCATTTTGTATTCTATGGTAAGGGTTCTGGAATAAGTAGTTTCATGTTTAGGGCATGGTGCAGCCTGATAAAATTATATTGCGTAAACCAAAAATTGATGGCGACCGGGGCTAATTAAGAGTTTAATCTTCGACCCACCAGTCTTTATATACAGCTTTCAAAAAAACTATTTTTAGTTCTGGTGCTAGATACTCAGGAGGGCATATCGGCCCTATAAAATCTGATTTTTGTTTCATTTTTTGCATCACAAGCCTCCCATAGCTTGCTAAGACAATTAAATGATAGAGGTGAGATATCAGAATTGAACTGATAGTATAACAGTGGGTACAGCTGATTTGCCGCAGTTTGGAGCTTAAAGTTTATTCAAAATTTCATGCTAAGATTAATAAATGATCATAAATTGCATATAGATTTTGACGCTAAGCTGAAGTTTCTAGGTTTGACGAAACATTAACAAAGTCTGACCTGCGGAAGTTACATTACCTTCGTCATCCAAAAATTGCCTGCGTTTGGCATAAGCAAGAGCTTCAAGATCATAATCGGTTTTAAGAACCTCTTTGCAATGATCAAGTATAAGATATTTAAGATCCAAGTTTACAGACTTATTCATACGACCAACTCCTTATCGCTGGTATGCATTCAAAATATCTGTTGGCTACTGGTACAATGTATAATTCACTGTATTTATTTTGAAAAGAAGTGACCTTACGTCGCAAAATTTACGTTCACTAATCGCGCCCTGAAAACCCCAATTAAGTCTAAGAGTTCATGCGGTAACACATGGAAAAGGTATGGGCTTAACGGAGCTAATTGGCGTCTTCAGCTTCTGATTTGCTACCAAATGTATCTCGATACCAAACATAAAAACCAGAAATAGCAATGATGATGGCTCCAATAATTGACCATTCATCTGGAAATTCTCCAAAGAATACCAAACCCCATATGGTAGCGTAGATAAGCCCAACGTAAGCGAATGGGGCCAATAAACTAGCCTCGCCGATGGCCAGTGCTCTTATAAGAAAGAGCTGAGAAAAGGTCCCGCAGAGGCTGAGTAGTACCATTAGGCCAGCTGAAAATAGGCTTACAGGTTGCCAGAAGAATGGTACCATGCAGCTAAATACTACGGCTCCAAACAGAGCGCTATACAACAAAGAGGTCCAGGGGCTTTCCCGGTTTCCTACGAAGCGAGTGGTAAGATTGTACGTCGTGTAGCAAACCGCTGCGACGAGAGGTAGAACTGCATAGACTGTAAATACATCAGTACCGGGACGGATAATAATTAATGCTCCAATCATAGATGCAATGATACCTAAAATCCGCCTGGGACCAATTTTCTCGCCGAGAAAGAGAAAAGCTCCTAAAGTGATTAAGACAGGATTAATGTCCATAATAGCGGTAGCTTCTGCCAACCCAATCTTTGAAATGCTTAAAAAGAATAAGCAGGTGGCAGCCATTAAAACGACAGAACGTAATAACTGAAGCTTGGGATACTGAGACTTAGCCACCTCTCGAAGTCTTGGCAGAACAATCAAAAAGACCAGCAGAGCTTGTCCTGTGTAACGCACCCAAATGGTCTGTATGAGCCCAACCTCTTTGGTGAGCTGTTTGGCAATAGCATCCATAACCGTGAACAAAAACACGGCTCCCAACATGAATAAGATGGACTTAGCATTTGATGACAAGAAATGAACCTAAAGCGATACAGATCAAGCCATGAACTAAATCTACCATTCCCGCAATCACAATAGTCTAGAGACCGTAAAGCCGCTTAAAATTAGACCTACACCAGCGTACTCCAGGGTAGCCAGGGAAGACACCTAAAAGATTAAGCGAAAGGGAACAGAAAAAGGAATGTGAAGATAGTTATAATTCAATCCATTTATCCGAGAGTGTAAGTTAATCTCGTTCGTCGATCCGAGGTAAGAACCAGGTAAGAAGTCCAGCAAGGGGTATGAAAGAACAGATCAGATATACTGTCTCGACACCGTAGTTTTCCGTAAGCATCCCAAGAAAACCAGCTGCTACGCCTCCAAGTCCAAAGTTTAATCCGTAAAATAGCCCGCCAATTAATCCGATCCGATTGGGCAGAAGGTCTATCGCGTAGATCAAGATTGATGCGAATGCACTGGCCATGATTAGGTTGATCATGACCGTAAGCATGCCGGTCCAAAAAAGGTCAGCGTAGGGCAGGACTAACGTCAGCGGCAATGGACCCAGTATCGAAATCCATATGATGCGATAACGCCCGATCCGATCGCCAATGATGCCACCAATCAAGACGCCCAAAGCCGCTGAAATCAGAAACACAAATAACATCATCTGTGAAGCGGGAATGGAAAGCCCGAAGCGTTCGATCAAGTAGAATGTGTAGAAGGAACGGAAGCTTTCTCCGTACAGATTTTTAGAAAACATCAAGAAAGTTAGAACAGCAAGACCAATACTAATGATTACAGGCGGGTGGACTGGCTCCCCGAACGCCGATTTGCGGTGGGTCAGCATGTTCAAAAATTCGGCGCTTATCTTGCGCTGTTTACTGCCGATCCAAATTAAAAATATGCTCGCTAAAAGGGCAAGAACGGCAAACCAAGCTAAGCTAGGCTGTCCCCATGGCACGATAACCAGCGCGGCAAACACTGGGCCAAGTGCTCCACCAGCTTGCCCGCCCACTTGAAAAATGCCCTGTGCCAAACCTTGTTGGCTCCCAGCGGCATAGCGAGCCATTCGCGTTGCCTCAGGGTGAAAAATTGACGATCCTATTCCGATTAACGCTACGGAGATAAGGATCATCTCATAAGTCTGTGCAAAAGCGAGGTTGACGAGACCTGACAGAGTGAACATCATTCCTGCCACCGGCGAATACGGTGCTGGATATCTGTCAGTTGCCATGCCGATTATCGGTTGTAATAGGGCACCAGCTATCTGAAACGTAAAAGTGATGAGGCCGATTTGAATAAAATCAAGTCCATAGGATTCCTTGAGAATTGGATACGAGGCTGGAATCAGTGATTGCATCAGATCGTTAAGAAGATGCGTTGTTCCTAGTATTACCAGCACGGAGAAATATGTCTTGGAGCGTGTTGCCGGCGTCAAATTATTTATCCTTAAAGTGCTTGGGATGTACCGCTATTAATGACATCAATACATAAGATGTTTAAAGCCTCAAACATTTCGTCCGATAATTCAGCCAATGTTATGCCAGAGGAAATTCAGTTGTAAAAGTCAGTGCTGATCGTAAGTGAAAGAAAACCAAAGTGCCCCAGAGTGGCACGAGGAGACAGCTGAAGGGCTAAGCATAAGAGGGGTATCAAAAAAGGAAGTGCTTAAAGAGGGCATCAGAGAGCAACCCCAGTGACGTAGAAAAAATATGCTAAAGCTATGGCAATAAAGACAGCTCTAATGGCAGACGATAAAGAATAAATTGTAGTGTAGTTTGTTCTAAGCTGACAGGGTGTTGGGAACACCCAAACCCTTATGTATTATATATTATATATTACGACTTACATACTACGTCTTACGAATTACCCCTTACAGCTTATCCCTTAACCCTGCCTTAGGAGCCTTTCCTGAGGTGTTTTTTATTTATGTATTAAGAATAGAAAGATAAATTAGTGTCTAACGTCAGCGCCTTTGGGGCAGATTTGACGATTTGATCGAGGGGGTGCCAGCGGATGATCTAAGCCACTTTACCAATCGTGCGCCCTATCCAATCATACATATTCTGCGGCAAGCTCACCTGAGTAGAGCCCTGGCCCATGTTTCAGAGCCTGAGAAGATTTACGCAGAAAACATAAAAACATTGAATAAACTGGGCCGCCAAAAGGTTGAAGCTCTTTGTCCTTGGGGGAAATAAAAAAATTTTGGGCATTGTGAAGCATATCAGAATGCGGCTTTGAGTGCCCTTATCGTATAACGCGGCGCGACAAGGTTTATTTTTTTAAACAGCTTGGTGCCACGACTGAAAAAATTATTTCTGTATTCAGTGGGTAAATCCCAAAAAGTAGTATCGCGATCTTTTACAAAGAAAGCGATAAAACATAATGGCTGTTTCATCGCTGTGAAGCGCCCAAATGAGCGTTTTCTATACCCTCGGTTTTTTACTCCGGTTTTGTTTTGTTGTCAGGTTTCTGACTATTTACGCATTCAAAAAGCTTAACTGGTCAATTTTTGAGTATTTTTCTTGCTCAAAAAAATTGAATTTTTGGTTCGTTGCAAAGGCCTAAAAAAACTATTTGTGAATTGTAATGTTATATTATAACTATTAACGCATTGAGTCGCTATGGAGCACGGTATGGGTAAGCGTGGAAAGCAAATGCAAACGGAAATCCTTTCCATTTTGCGCGATAGTAAGAGCCCGCATTCTGCGTATACGTTGCTTGACCGTCTGCAGGAAACATATCCGAAAATTGCGCCTCCAACCGTGTATCGGGCGCTTGCTGCGCTGGGGGAGCGTGGCCAGATACATCGTTTGGAATCGTTGAATGCCTATGTCGCGTGCCAAAGCGAGGCGCATCATCAAACCTCGGTGCTTTTAATATGCGAAGATTGTGGCGTTGTAGAAGAGACTTTTGAGCCTGATATCTTCTCACGTCTGAGCGCCGCGTTGCGAAAGTCTGGCTTTTCTGCCCAACGCCATATCATCGAAATGAACGGGATCTGCGCAAGCTGTGGACCCGCGCAGGCCGCAGTATGATAAAAGACAAGCGTCCCTTCCGCCTTTTACTTATTGGGATGGGGCCTAGATTGGGCGTGGCCAGCCTGATTGCCGCCGCGCTATGGCTTGGCTTTTTTTGGGCAACCAATCCTTTGAGCGCCTTATGACAGGTGCGATTAAGTTTCAGAACCTGACCTTGGGTTATGACCGGCTGCCTGCTGTCCAAGAGTTGGACGCAGAGGTTCAAGAGGGCAGTCTTACAGCGATTGTTGGCCCGAATGGGGCGGGAAAATCAACCTTGCTAAAAGGTGTCACCGGCGCAATTTCCCCCTTAAAGGGAGGTGTTTTGATCGACGGGTTTCGCCAAGATGAGATTGCCTATCTGCCGCAACAATCCCAGATTGACGGAAGTTTTCCGATATGCGTGATTGACCTTGTGGCGATGGGGCTCTGGCGCGAGGTAGGCGCTTTCGGCCGGTTGACCCGCAAGATGCGCGCGAAGGTGGATGCTGCCCTTGCTGTGGTAGGTTTGACCGGGTTTGAAAAACGCACCATTGGATCCTTATCGGGGGGGCAAATGCAGCGGGCTTTGTTTGCTCGGCTGCTTTTGCAAGACGCGCGTCTGGTTTTGTTGGATGAACCCTTCGCCGCGATCGATGCGAAAACGATGGCCGATTTGATTGATGTGATCAAACGCTGGCATTCGGAAGGCCGCACCATCTTGGCGGTTCTGCATGATTACGCCACCGTGGGCACACATTTTCCATTCACCATGATGCTTGCGCGTGAGCTTGTGGCGCATGGGCCTACGGCACAAGTTTTAACATCCGAAAACCAGTTTCGTGCCCGCCAAATGTGCGAGGCCTGCGCCGCAACCCCACATACTTGCGGAAAGAGCGCGGCGTGATCTGGGATGTGCTCTTGGCGCCCTTTGTGGATTTCGGCTTCATGCGCCGTGCGCTTTTGGGCTGTATCGCCGTGTCGGTGGGCGCCACCCCTGTGGGGGTATTTTTGATGCTGCGGCATATGAGCTTGACTGGCGATGCAATGGCGCATGCAATTTTACCAGGTGCGGCGACGGGTTATCTGGTTTCAGGTCTTTCGCTTGGCGCGATGACGGTTGGAGGTTTGATCGCAGGCATGCTGGTTGCATTGGCTTCTGGTTTCGTGGCGCGGGTAACGTCGCTGCGCGAAGATGCAAGCTTGGCTGCGTTTTATCTAATTTCATTGGCCATCGGCGTGTTGATCGTATCAACGCATGGTAATAACGTTGACTTGATGCATGTGCTGTTTGGAACGGTGCTGGCGTTAGACGATACCGCGCTTATTCTGCTGTGTTCCTTCGCCAGCGTATCGCTTTTGGTTTTGGCGCTTTTGTTTCGACCCTTGGTGCTAGAATGCGCCGATCCACAATTCTTGCGCTCTGTCAGCAAGTTGAGTGCGATTACCCATTTTGTTTTCTTGGCGCTTGTGGTGATGAACTTGGTCGCCGGGTTCCATGCGCTTGGAACTTTAATGGCGGTGGGTATTATGATTTTACCCGGCGCTGCGGCGAAGTTTTGGGCGGAAACAATCGCTGGCCTGATCGCTGTTGCCGCGTTGATCGCGATGCTCTCAAGCGTAATCGGGTTACTCTTATCGTTTCATTACAGTCTCCCATCGGGGCCAGCAATCATTTTGGCGGCCGGTATTGGCTATGGACTATCAATTATCTTTGGGCCGGTGGGGGGCGCAATTGCGCAAAACCTACCACGCCGTAACTTAAAACCTTGAAAGGACTATTATGACGTCTCTACGTTTTGCGCTGAAATCTGCTACGGCTCTTGCCGCTTTTTCGTTATCGTTTCCCTTGGCCTCATGGGCTGAAGAACCCCTGCCCGTTGTGGCAACCTTTTCAATCCTTGGGGATATGGTTGAGCGCATCGGCGGCGAACATATCGCACTTACAACGCTGGTTGGACCAGATGGCGATACGCATGTCTATCAACCAACACCAAAGGCGGCGCGCTCGGTTGCAGAGGCTGATGTGTTGTTTTTGAACGGCCTTGAGTTTGAAGGTTGGTTAGAACGTCTTGCCGAATCCGCCTCCTTCGACGGCGCGATGGTCGTGGCGACAAAGGGCGTTGTCCCAATAGCCTTTGACGATCACGACGATCACGATGACCATGACGATCATGACGATCATGATAAGCACGATGATCACGACGATCACGACGACCATGATAAGCACGACGATCACGATGATCATGACGATCACGCTGACCATGACGATCATGACGACCATGATAAGCACGATGATCATGATGGCCACGACGATCATGACGAGCATGATAAGCACGATGATCATGACAATCATGACGACCACGCGGGGCATGATCATGGCGCATTTGACCCGCATGCGTGGCATAGCCTCGAAAATGCTGTGATCTATGCCAATAACATTGCCGCTGGGCTTGCTCAGGCCGACCCTGAAAACGCCGGAGATTATTATGCTAATCGCGCCACTTTCATATCCGAGATAGAGACGCTTAGTGCTGACATTGAGGCGATGATGAAACGTTTGCCCGCAGATAAAAGAACGGTGGTAACGGCGCATGATGCCTTTGGATATTTTGCGGCAACGTATGATCTGACCTTTGTTGCGCCCCAAGGAATGAGCACTGAAAGCGAAGCTTCGGCTGGCGATGTGGCCGCCTTGATCACGCAAATTCGCGAAGACAGTATTTCGGCCGTGTTTATCGAATCGATCACAGATAATCGTATGATGGAGCAGATCGCAAATGAGACGGGTGCGACGATTGGGGGAACGTTGTACTCAGATGCGCTTTCAGCGCAAAGCGGGCCTGCATCCACCTATCTTGATATGATGCGCCATAATGCAACGACGCTTTTTGACGCTTTGGGGAATTAACCGATGGCAGATCCACGCGTTCCAGTTACATTGCTCACAGGATTTCTAGGCGCTGGCAAAACCACTTTGCTCAATGCCGTTTTATCCGATAGTTCTGCTGGACGCGTGGCTGTTATCGTCAATGAATTTGGCGAAGCAGGGTTGGATCACGATCTGATCGAAGAAAGCAGTGAAGAAATTATTTTAATGCGGTCGGGGTGTCTATGCTGCTCGGTGCGTGGTGATCTCTCTAAGACCATCGCGGATTTGTTTGAGCGCCGCGTTCAAAACGAAGTTGCATTTGAACGTATCGTTATTGAAACCACCGGATTGGCGGATCCCGGCCCGATCTTGCAGACTTTACTGGTGGATGATTTTCTTGCAAAAAACACCCGGATGGACGGGGTTGTAACGGTTGTGGATGCTGCGCATGCGGCCGCCACGCTTGATGCACAATTTGAGGCCGTCTCACAAGCGGCTATGGCGGATCTGATTGTTCTAAGCAAAACCGATCTCGTAAGCCCTGCTGATGTGCAGAGTTTGGAAAGCCGCCTATATGCTTTGAATCCTGGCATAACCATCATCCGTTCCATCTTGGGAAAGGGCTTGTTTGGAAAACTTTGGGGGTTAAGCGCGCTTCACAACAACGCCACAAAGCAGCAAGCTTTGAATTGGACAGTTGGCGAAAAGCCAAAATTTGAGGCGCTTGCAAATCTGTCAGGTTTTGCCCCCGCCGCTCAAATAACAGCGCCTTTGCCAGCGCATGATACGCGGATTGGATCAGCTTCGATCATTTTGGATGATCCACTACCGGATGCCGCTTTTGATCTTTGGCTCGACACGCTTATTGCGATCAGAGGCCCTGATATATTGCGAGTGAAAGGTATATTGTTCCTCGAAGGCATCGAGGCCCCTTTCGTTATCCATGGGGTACAGCATATTTTTGCACCGCCTGTGCAGCTTAAAGACTGGGCGAAAGAGGATCGTAGAACGCGCATTGTGATTATTGCGCGTGATTTATCCCGACCCGAGCTGCAGCGGAGCCTTGATATGCTGCGCGTGCGGGCAACTGAGCCTGCCTTAACATCCTAAATAATAAGGTGTTTTTATGACTGATAAACGACTTCCGGTTACGGTTTTATCTGGCTTCTTAGGCGCTGGTAAAACCACTCTTTTAAACCGTGTGTTGAACAATCGTGAAGGTCGCCGCGTTGCGGTGATTGTCAACGATATGTCAGAGGTGAATATTGATGCTGATCTCATTCGCGCGGATACCGAGTTGAGCCGCACGGATGAAACATTGGTTGAGATGTCAAATGGCTGTATCTGTTGTACGCTGCGCGATGATTTACTTGATGAAGTGCGCCGCTTATCTGCAGCGGGCCGATTTGATTATTTATTGATCGAATCCACGGGTATTTCTGAACCGCTTCCGGTTGCGGCGATGTTTGATTTTCGTGATGAATTTGGGGAAAGCCTGTCCGATGTGGCGCGGCTGGATACTATGGTAACGGTGGTGGATGCGGTCAATTTGCTAAATGACTTTTCCAGCCATGATTTCCTGCGTGATCGCGGCGAGGTGATGGGTGAAGAGGATGAGCGCAGCTTGGTGCATTTGTTGACCGATCAGATAGAATTTGCAGATGTTGTAATCTTGAATAAGGTTTCTGATGCCAGACCAGCGCAGGTGGATGCAGCGCGCAAGATCATTCGCAGCTTGAATGCGGATGCCGAGATTATTGAAACCAACCGGTCTGAAGTTGCTGCCGAAAAAATACTTAATACTGGCCTATTTGATTTTGATAAAGCCCATGAGCATCCGATGTGGGCCAAAGAACTTTATGGGTTTTCTGATCATGTGCCCGAAACCGAAGAATATGGCGTGAGCAGCTATGTTTATCGGGAGCGCCAGCCATTTATCCCGGAAAAAATCCTTGCGGCATTGAATGGGGATCTGCCCGGTGTGATCCGTGCGAAAGGGCATTTCTGGATCAGTACGCGGCCAGATTGGGTGGCTGAGTTTTCGCTGGCCGGTGCGCTGTCAGACATACTTTAAGTAGCCTTAAATCATTTATCATCTCTAAATATAGAAGGTATAAAAAGCTTTAAGGTGAGCTGTAAGATCCAACTTTAAGTACCCAAGGCTCCCATCCAAAGACACTCTTTTGTTTCTTCTGTCGTACCCCCCGATGTATTACATATACCATACTAGGAATGATAAGGATCAAGTAGGTGCCTTTAAACAAGCCTATTACATTACTCAGACGTTGTTGATGGTGCCCAGTAAGCAATCTCAGGAATACTGGTTAACACACCCACAGCTCACCTCACTGTCAAAGTCCGAGTATATATAACGGGCATAGGGGGTGTGGCCCATGCGTAGCAGGCTCGTATTAGTTAGAGTTGGTACGAAAAGGCAGTAATTGAAGGTAAAGATGTTGGCAACGATTGCGCTAATGTTAATCTAAAATTAGATCGCTCAAGTTCAACAAGCTAGACTAAAATTTAATCAAAATAGATTTGATCGCATAAATTTTCATCAGGGAATTGGAGGCTACGAATTTTAGCGTGCACCAGAATTTACAACAATCAAGTTGCATGATGGCTTCGTCCGATGGAACTTCGTTTTTTTGAAATATACAGATCTAGCGAATACGTTTTACTGTTGGTTCAGGGCGTCGCAAATAGTCTATCTCTTACAGTCCTAGCGGGAATATCCGGCTTTATATTCGCAACTATTTTGGCAGGGACGAGATATTTTAAAATTCCACTGTTGAGACAGATTTGTACATGCTTCGTAGAGTTCACACGAAACACACCCTTGATAGTGCAGTTATTCTTTTTTGCTTTTGGTCTACCCATTTTACTGGGGTATCAATGGCCGTTCTGGGCCCACGCTCTTCTGGCTTTAACGCTAAATTTTTCTGCATACTTTTCAGAAATATTAAGGGCGGGCTTCCAAAGCATAGAAGACGGCCAAAAGGAAGCCGCTCTATCGCTGGGTATTTCTCCCACCGTTCTTTTTTTTAAAATTATTTTCCCACAGGCTGTCAGCAAAACATTTCCCTCTTTAAACAGTCAATTTATATTTTTGTTTCTGACGACGGGCATCATTTCTGAAATTGGCGTTGTAGACCTTACACAGGCAGGCATTTTCATTGATAGCAGGACGTTCCGGTCATTCGAAGTATTTATTACTCTTACTGTTCTTTATATTTTTCTGTCGATTTTTCTAAAATTGCTTCTTTCAATTCTCCAAAAATACTTTTTTAGGTGGAGGTTCGTGGCGTGAAAAATACGTTTATTGAACTCTTTGGCAAGCCTGAAGGTATTGTTTTATTCCAACTGCTAGAAGCAACTCAGTTCACTATTTATCTTTCTCTAATCGCATTTATGGGCGGTGGAATACTCGCACTCGTTCTGGCCTTTATGGCCACTGTTCACAATCGTGTGTCAAATATAACTTCAAAGACATACATCTGGTTTTTTCAATCAACACCGTTGCTTATGCTGTTGTTCCTTTTCGGCTTAGGTATACCCAGACTGTTGGGAGTGAATGTCAATATCTGGTTAGCTGCATCAGTCGCTTTGGTGCTTTACTCGTCAGCCTACATTGGTGAGGTTTGGCGAGGCTCTATAGAGAGTATTCCCAAAAGTCAGTGGGAAGCAGGCGAGGCGCTGGGCTTAAGCTTCTTTCCCATCTTCTTTCTTATCATTCTTCCACAAGCAATCAGAATTGCGATAGCTCCCACTGTGGGTTTCATGGTGCAAATTGTTAAGGGCACATCGCTTGCTTACATAATTGGTTTTCACGACCTGATGTCTATCGGCAAAAGGTGGGCTAATGCTCCCGTCACTGGTACTGAGCCCTATGTGATCTTCCCTCTGATGGCTTTGATTTACTTCTCACTATGCTTTCCACTTTCTCAATTATCTCAATGGTTGGAACGCAAAACAAAGATGGCATCGTGAATGTAAAAACCCCTAATCACTTAAACTTTCAAAATGGAGATAAATATGAAAAATGTAAGATCTTGGTTAAGAATGGCGGCTCTAGCTATCACTCCCGTTTTTGCCATTCCTGCTCATGCGGACCTTTCTGAAATTCTTGCTTCGGGAAAAGTAAAAATTGCAATCGGTGAAAACTTTGCTCCCTTCTCTTCTTTAGGAGATGAAGGCGAACATGTGGGCTTTGATGTCGATGTAGCTAAACTTATAGCG
The DNA here is from genome assembly GCA_039640495.1 of Rhodobacteraceae bacterium IMCC1335. NCBI lineage: Bacteria > Pseudomonadati > Pseudomonadota > Alphaproteobacteria > Rhodobacterales > Paracoccaceae > Rhodobacteraceae bacterium IMCC1335. Next base: position 399,801 of record CP046864.1, on the reverse strand, counting down.
AAAGACTTAGGCGTCGAATTAGAGCTCGTACCCGTTACTTCAAAACAAAGAATACCCTACTTAGAAACAGATAAAGCTGACCTTGTGATTGCAAGCATGGGGGCAAATCCAGGTAGAGCTAAATCAATATGGTTTTCATCTGCTTACGCTCCATTTTTCTCAGGAGCTTTTGCGGCTGAAAGTTTGACCATCGGCTCTATATCTGACCTTTCTGGATTCAAAGTAGGCCTCACCGCAGGTACGTTAGAAGATCTTGAATTAACCGAAAGCGCACCGGAGGGCACAGAAATTATTCGTTTCGGCGATAACGCAGCAACGCAATCAGCATTTTTGTCCGGCCAAATTGACGTGATCGTAACGGGTAATACTGTCGCTGCTAAAATGGGCGCAGATAATCCCGATTTAGATATGTCAACCAAGTTCATAATGAAAGATTCCCCATGTTTTATTGGTATCAAGAAGGGTAACTTGGACCTTTTATTATGGACTAATGTTTTCATTCTACACAAAACTTTAGGTGGTGATTTAAATACACTGTCAGAAAAGTGGTTCGGTCAGTCATTACCGCCTCTACCAACAATGTAGATTAACTAAGATTGGGGTGGTGTATTAACTACGCCACCCATTTCCTCAGGCTGAAAGAAGAATGAATGAACATAGTAAAAGCGAGCTATGGAAAAGCCGTAGAATTGACCGGTGGTGCTTCCTTAAGAATTATAAACACTTATGGAACTCAGGTAGTCGATCTTTGGGCGTGGAATAAAATTGACCTGAACGAATATTTGTCAGTAGAGGCGACCAGAGTTTGGAGCCAGAAATTAAATCCACAGCTCGGTGATACTCTTGTGACAAACCTACGAAATCCTATATTGACGATCGTTGAAGATACGTCACCTGGAATACATGACAGCTTCATGGCTTGTTGCGACCAACAAAGATACGAGCGTTTGGGTGTCAAGGGTTATCACCGTAATTGTTTTGACAACATGCTGGAGTCAGTTAGCGATCTCGGATTCGTAATCCCGAACCCCACGTTAGCATCACTGAATGTTTTCATGAATATCGCAGTTCTGGAGGATGGAATATCTCTGGCGACACGTCCAGTAGAAACAAAACCGGGAGACTTTATTACTTTTAGAGCTGAAATGGATTGCGTTATCGCCTTGTCCTCATGCCCCCAGGACATAGTACGAATTCAAAGCGATATAGAAAATAAGCCGAAGGATGTCGCTTACGAAGTATTAGAACAAGAGTTCAATGATGTTGGAATTAAATCTACTTGGGTTCCAAATTATTCTTAAATTTAAATGGATAGTGTTCATTTATAATCCCACAGCTCACCTCACTGTCAAAGCGCAAGTGTATATAACGGCTATCGGGGGTATGGCCCATGCGTACCCTCATCTGGTAACTACTTATTGTATCGAAACAGACAGCTCATCTTTTGGAATGAGTTTTTCGTAATAGCTACATCGAGTGGTCTTCTGTCGTCCCACCTCTTGGACACATCCTGTCACATATTAAGGTGTAGGTTTTGTGCCGACAGGCTATCCTCACCGTGTGGCACTCACTTCATTACTCTACGAAAGAGTGTCTCATCCCATGTATGGTAGGGATTGCGACTTTTAAACTTGTAACCATAGTGATTTGCTAGAAAGCGCATAACGTGTAGTGCTTTTGCTGTGTTTCCTGTTGTGCGTCAATTTAAGCGAGAAAATACTCACAAGTGATCAAGCTAATGCAATTGTATGTGAGACATACAGGGAACATGGGTATTCTTGTGGTTTAAGTTTAAATGGGGTTTCAGGCAGATGAGGTTTTAATATTAGGTGATTTTGTTTTTTGAGCGTTTTTATTAGCCTTCAACGCATAAAAACATGCCAGGTGGGGAGCCAGCTGTATCTCTTCTTCAATTTTTAAGTATCGCATCATAGCAGTTTTCTCGCTTTGCCTATTAGACTTGCAGTTTTGTATTCATCTTTCACGGTTAACTCTTAAGTATTAAAGTTAGTCTCATTCAGTTATCGGCACGCCATCGGACGTTTCACAACTCTCGATGCTTCTTCCAACAAACTCTACTTTGAAAGCTCCACCGATTATGCCTAGAGCAAGTGTTGCCTCTGCGACAATTTGGAACAAACACTCAAGCAACGGAGCTTAAAATTTGTTCAAAATACTTAACCTTGACTACAAAAGGCACTCGTTCGAAATATAAATTATAGCAAAAAGGCTAGTGCTAGGCATTTTGTAAAGAACACCGCAGTCAGTGATAAACTATGATAGACGATATTCCAGGTTTGAACATTAAGTGAGCTAACACAGCCACAGTTCCCCCACTGTCAAAGCTCAAGCAGATAAAACGGACACAGAAGGTGTGGCCCGAGCCTACTACGCTGGGGTTCGTGATCGTTGGGACGAAAGGGATGTGATTGAAGTTAACGATAAGGACGTGCTCTTCTAAAGGGTGTCACCGATGTCAGGTGAAAACAAAGTTTTTATACTATTTTTTTCAGAAAACTTTTGATTTTACCTGACACACCTGACACCAGCCTGCTTTCGCTAAGCCTTTTGAGGGATCTAAATCATTCCAAGTCTTCAAACAGGATTTCCTCTTTCGTACCATTCCAATTCCTCCTTAAGAGAGTTTTACCAAATTCGTGGCACTAATTTAGGAGGCTAGACAAGTTGGATCTGGGACGCATCTGGTATGGACACTATATCCAATTTTTCATTCCTGCCTCGCACCTCTACCGCTTCCTCAACGAAATCGCCTTTTTTAAGCTTTGCTTTTTCGGCAACCTGCTTAGAGATAATTAGCTCGGAATTATAAGCTTTCGTCATTTGTTCCAAACGGCTCGCCACATTGACGTTATCACCGATGGCAGTTCGGCTAACCGTATCTCCATACCCCATCAAGCCGACAATACTTTGCCCAGTATGAATACCCATTCCGCATTTCAACTCCGCAGAAAACTCTTTGCTCAAATCTGTGCTTAGCAGTTTAATTTGCTTCGAAATTTCAGAAGCCGCTTTGACTGCCTCTTTACAGTTCTTTTCAATACTATCGCTTGCCTCAAATATAGCCATAATTCCATCACCGATGAATTTATCAAGGCGTCCGCTATTCGCCTCAATTGCCTTTCCACACGTGGCGTAATACTTGTTTAGAATATAGACTACATCATAGGGCAAAGTCGTTTCAGACAGCTTCGTAAAGTTTCTTAAATCGACGAATAAAATGACCGTTTCCTGCTCTTTCCCAGACAGCTCATGCGCCTTTCCCACTACATCAAATTCAATTTCGGTATTCATCAGTGGCGTAACAGATAAGTTCGCAACAGGCTTTAACTGGCATGCCAGCCGAATAGACTGATCCAGCCCAGCCCGATCTAAAGCCCTTTGTTCGTGTATGCTTGGCTGAGGTAAACTTCCATCGCTAGATGCAACTTTAATCCTGCAAGTTGTACAGCGCCCCCTGCCACCACAGACAGATTTGTGAGGAAGCTTCGCCGACCTGCTGGCCTCTAATACTGAGGTGCCCTTTGGCACTTTAATAGCCATATTATTGGGATAAGTTATCTGAATTTGTCCAAAGTACTTTGTCCTTAAAACATTAAAAAGTCCCATCGCTAACAGTGCTAAAACAAAAACTGGATAATATTTTAATGTTAATGCTTCGACCATTTCCAAGCTTGGGAACGCTTCCATAGGTACAGCCTTGGAAACTACCGACATCAAAAAGTTTTCATTGCCAGCTTGTATATTGAAAAACATCGCCAGACTTTGCTCTTTTAAGCCTGCCCAAAACCCAAATAGTCCTAAAATCGGAACCCCAAGATATATAATCAAAAACTTTCTAAAGTTTTTTGAATAACTCTTCATTCTGAACGTAAGTGCATTGTGCATGCCGATGGATCCGTGCACCCAGATAAACACTGTCATTAACGTGTAAAATATCGTTGAAGCAACCATCTCATTCGGATCAAATAAAACAAAAGAATAAAGAACTTCATAAGGAAGCTGTGATTCAAATGTTCTAGTCAGAAGGTACATTGATGCGACGTGCTGAACAAAAACGAACAGTGCCAAAATTATGAATATGATTTGCAGCCATTCTCTTGTTGAGATCTTAAACGACTTTCGGCTAATAATAGACATTACTCCAAGAGGCACATGTACAATAAATGACCCATATAAAGCTATGGTACCAACTTGGCTTTTCCAAATTGGTCTGAAGTAATGTTCTTTTGCATAGCTGGCCGCATCTAAAGAAAAAACATTTAAAGAGTGATTGAGCAGGTGAGTTATTGCATAGACAAATAAAACTACTCCAGAATAGAGTCTGACTCTCTTCAAAAAAGCATTGAGATCATCTGTCATCTTCGTTTTTTCCTACGCTATAATTTACGACATCAAGGCTGACCCTAGCAATATTAAATGTATTTGAAATCGTTTTCTCGACTAATTTTTCATATCGTTACGTAACTTGATCCCCATCCGTTACTCATCCCATGCACATATAACGTACACCCACTGTATGGCCCCCTGTATCTCAATTCCATAATCTCACTTTGTCCAACCCGAAGGGCTATCGCTTTAATTAATCCAGACAATAAAGAGTTATTTTCTCATCCTTACCCTTAAGCTGTACCTTTTCTTCGATCCTTGCTCGGATATCTTCCAACAACCTCACTTTAACCTCGTTAGAAAAGACCAATGTAGCCTTCAATGCTTTTCCAGCGTCACAAATTCTGCTTGCAACATTTACGGCATCACCGATTACAGTATACTCTTTTCGTTCCTCAGTTCCAATATTACCGACAATACATTCACCGTAGTGAATCCCAATCCTGTGCGTTATCACGGGCAAACCTGCTTCAGCTCGCTCTTTAGCCCACTGGTTCATGGCTATTTGCATTTGTCTTGCGCATTCGAATGCGTTTTGTGCATCGTTGCCCTGAGACACTGGCGTGCCAAACGTTGCCATAACTGCATCCCCGATAAATTTATCCACCGTTCCCATGTTCTCAAAGATGGGCTTGACCATTTTTTCTTGGTATTCTGACAAAAGTTTTATGATTTCGTCTGCTTTCATCGTCTCTGAAAGCGAGGTAAATCCATCGATATCGGTGAATAGAATAGCCACTGCTTGGTTCCTATCACCTACGTTTTCAACCAAAATATCTTGCTCTTTAATTTGATCCCTGATGGTTGGTGAAAAGTAACGGCTTAGGTTTTTTGTAGACTTTTCAAACTTAACAGCATCATCCAGTAAACGATCAGTTAAATAAACTACTGCCCAACACATAATCGTGATAGTTATGTAAATATTTAACCAAACCCCAAAAAATGGTAGATTTATGGCATTACCGTCTGCAATCAATTCAGTCCAGACTGTTGAAAAGTATACAGATTTTGAAGTAACAATTTCGTATACGTTTAAAAATAAACCTCCCGAGTATACTATTATGGCAAAGTACATAATCGATTTACGAAAAAATAAGGTGTGGGCTACGATAAAGAAAAGTGGAGCAAGAAATTGATAGTCCAGAGTGCGTCCAACGCCTATGTCAGATAAATTTTGAAGTCTGGCATCATAAGAGCCCATAGTTTCAACTGAAAAGTAATACGCAAACGCTACTGCTAGCCCGATTAACACAAGAAGGTCATAATTCTTTTCATTTAACTTTTGATATACAAAACCAAAAAAAACCATTGCTACTAAATTGAGCATTAAATTGCACTGGTTTATAAGTTCAACGACATAGGAAGGTAAAAAAATTGATTTAATTAATGTAATCGTCGAAACGGCCAAAAATACAACAGCTGCAACTCGAAACCCAGCAATACGTCTTACTAGCAAATGATCCATCTAAGAAGGTCCTTGTGCCGTCAAAACCCTATTTGTTAATGCTAGACAAAACTCACATTATTTTTCAATAATTCCCTTACGGCAATCTCTCGAAAGTTATCTGAAGCAGATGAATTATTGTTCGCTTGAAAGTTCCACCTCACTGTCAAAGCCCAAGTATATTCATCGGGCATAGGGGGTGTGGCCCGTGCGTACCACGCTGGGGTTAGGTATCGTTGGGACGGTTCAAATCTGTATTAACATAACATTAGTAAATATGCCTTCAACCTTAAGGGGTATCATGTTGATATGTAAACTCTTCTTCAGGAAAACACCCTTAATTGGGAGCCGCTCTGATTGCCATAGTTTCCGCTGGCAGCGAAGCCGTCCGCTCAATCACAAAGCCAGAGCGCTTTAGCAACTGCCCAAAACTTTCGAGTGTCCGATGTCTGCCTCCTATCATAACAAGTAAATGAAGATCCCACAGTGCAGGAAGTACTGTCGAATTTTGATCTTCGATCAAACGATCAAAAATTAATGAGCGTGATGAGGTTTTACCCATAGCACTTAGGCAATTTTCTAATACTCTAACGATTTTCTCATCACTCCACCCCCCAAGCACTCGAGAAAACAAGTATACATCTCCACCTGGAGGTAGCCCATCAAACATGTCGCCTGCTGTCAGTTCAACTTAAAGGGGATATCAATGCCACTGCTGATAATGCCCATGTGCTTGTACCCACAGATAAGGAGCTACTTCATCTGGTGCTTGATACGCTAACCCACCAATGGCAACTACCAGCTAAAGTCATAAACGCCTTACTAACTGCAAGTGGTCCCAAGAAGGGACGCAGTGCTATCTTCAATGAGTACATGGCCAGCTATCAGCATGACTGGGTGGATATAATCTTCACTGAGCAGGACTACAGAGACGGGTGTCGTGCAGATACAGTTAGTAGATCTGTTCACCAGGTCAGTCATCAAGAAGATGACTTTACGTTCTAAACCAAAAAGGCCCTACAATCCAACTGGTGGGCTTGAGGGCTATAACGTTCACTTTCAAAACTTAGAGAGCGAAGCAGACCTTCGCTGCAGTGGACCCCAATGTCTGCTATGCGGGACAAAGGGTGAGTTCGCTGCTTTTGCGCAGAAGGCTGCTTCCATGCGCTTTGCAGACCTTCACCTTGGATTGCACACGGGGCACATAGAACCAGCGATTAAAGCGCTGATTCAAAGTGATAATCTGTCTATTCCTCCATCGCCTTCCGGGCGCTAGACCCGTAGGCCTTTTCAACTGGCCCCTAGAGGCATCGGCAGCAAATGCTTGGTCTGAGGCCATTCCTTGGCATCTATGTGCCACGAACAGTTTTGGTGTCGCAAACGGAAGGCTAATGCGACAGCCATTTCGCTAGCAATGAGACAGAATTGCCGTACGGAACCCAAATGACTATCATAAGCCAACCGTCAAACAATACGGACGGGCATCGGTTCGGTGTCCTGTTTGTCTTTGGCGCTGGCGTGCTTTGGTCGACCGTCGGGCTTGGAATACGGCTGATCGAAGACGCGGTTGTGTGGCAGATATTGCTTTACCGTTCGGTTAGCCTGTCACTTCTGCTTTACGTGTTCATTCGCAGGCGGTCCAGAGAAAGTCCCTTTGCCCAGATACGCCGCACCGGGTTTCCAGCGGTGATCGCGGGGCTGTCGCTGGTTGCTGCTTATTCCGGCGGGATATACGCGATCCAGTCGACATCCGTGGCAAACGCCATGCTTTTGTTTGCAACAGCACCCTTCATGGCGGCAGTTCTGGGGTGGCTTGTTCTGCGTGAACCTGTGCGCCTTGCCACCTGGGTAGCGATCGCCGTTGCCATTGCCGGTATCGCGATCATGGTCGCAGATAAATCCGGGGGCGTTGCCGTGACGGGCAGCCTGGCGGCTTTAGCATCCGCCTTTGGGTTTGCGGTCTTCACTGTGGCGCTGCGTTGGGGGAAATCGGATGAAATGCTGCCGTCGGTTTTTCTGTCCGGATTATTCGGCATTATCGTGACATCCGGCACATGCCTGTTTTTGGAATTGTCTCTGGTGTTGTCAATCCGGGATGGCGGCATTGCAATGGGCATGGGGGTGTTTCAGGTCGGCGCAGGGTTGATCCTGTATACTCTGGGGTCTCGCAGCCTTCCTGCTGCGGAACTTGCGCTGTTGTCACTGGCTGAAGTTCTGCTTGGCCCGTTATGGGTCTGGTTGTTTATCGGCGAAACGGCCACGCTGAACACATTGACCGGAGGCGCAGTTTTGCTTGCGGCCATTTCTGGGAACGCTCTGTCAGGCAAGCGACGCAAGCCGCCGCCGATCACGTCACCCTAGGCGATTGGGTGCAACCAATTCCTGATAGAGCGGCCGTGGGTGGATGCGTTACAAGTGCGATCAGATACACTTGCACATGATAAGTGTTGCGCTTGGGGTTCCGATATATGTGTTGCTATTGTCCGTCTTTAGCCCTATGACTCATGGAGCGCCTCCTTGGCGTGCGGCAGTATTTTTTCGGCCAATCTTGATCGCTCATCTTATCCTCCTGCGTTGACCCAAGCATTTGCACCCGGGCGACGCTGGTCAGATGACGATCATGAGCCGCATAGCTAACGACCATTTCTGATCGACCCTACGACACCGTCGCCAAGATGCTGCCTAGCAGCATCTGAGGCGTCCCTGATCCGTCTATATTGGCAGGATTAGGTATAACAAAGTTTTTCCATACCCGTCCAATTTTCGGACGACACGACTACGGCCCCCAATAGGGCTGTGTTTTCGAACTCGATTTGTGCCCTCTCGACGTCTCTGCGCGGTTCGCGCTCAGGGACACATCATGGGCGTACCGGCGTTGCAACCAAGGAGTTGTAGCGTCGTTGGAGCATGGCCTGAATTTGGACAAACAACTGCTTTTCACCCCCGGCCCTGTGAATGTGGCCGAGAGCCTGCGTACCGCAATTTGCAAAAAGGATATCTGCCATCGGGAAACTGATTTTGATGCCCTTCTTGCGGGTATCGAGCAAAAAATACTCTCACTTTTTCAGATAAGAAAAAGGGAACGTTACCGCGCGGTGGTGATCACCGGCTCCGGCACAGCGGCGAACGAGGCGATACTGTCCTCAGTTGTCGGAGATGGTGCCATTCTGATCTTGTCGAACGGAGAGTTTGGCGGGCGATTGCACAAGACATCGGTGATCCACAACAAGCAGACCCATCTGATCAAAATGCCCTGGGGCGTTGCCTTCGACATACCGCAGATTGCAAATTACCTTGCGACACAAAAGATCGATGTGGTGGCCATGGTCCACCACGAGACATGTTCCGGCATGCTGAATCCGCTGGCACAGATCGGAGCCCTGGTCAAAGCTAGCGGCGCGCTCTTTGTGGTGGATGGGGTCAGCTCGGTTGGCGCCGAGGTGATCGACATGGAGGCCTGTCATATCGCATTTGTTTCCAGTTCCAGTTCCAAGGCCTTGGGGTCCTATCCAGGGCTGTCTTTTGTCGTGGGTCGAAAGAAACAGTTCAAACGGCTCAAGCACCATGCAGCCAAGACCACTTACCTGAACCTCGCGACGTTCTACGCATTCCTCAAGACCCACAGTCAGACGCCAAACACACCCGCCGTACCGTTGTTTTTCGCACTGGATCAGGCGCTGACAGACATTCTGCGCGAGGGCGTGCTTAAGCGATATGCCCGCATCAGGGGGCGGGCTGATATACTGCGGAACGGCATGCGCAGGCTCAATCTCGACTTTTTGGTTGATGAGGCGGATATGTGTTCGATTCTGACCACGGTCCTCATTCCGGCATCAGTATCCGTGCATGATCTGCGCGCGCGTCTACGTGATCATTCCATCATCATCTATGAAGGTAAGGGATGCTTTGCGGGCAAAGTTTTTCAGGTCGGCAATATCGGTGAACTTTCGGATGACGACATCCGATACTTCCTGTCCACCCTCGAGGACGTGCTGCTAACGCTTCAAGCTGATGCGGCAGACCTTGTAATTCCGGTCAGCCCAAAGCAAAAGCCCCCCGCCGTGTTGCCAGTGCCTGCAGATCTGTGGGTGGTATTTTGAACGATAAGCTCAAACGGCTCTGGGCGACCAAGACCCGCGATGACGAATGGTGGTCGTCCTTTGTCACGGCACCACTGGCTATCGCTGTCAATTATGGCGCTGTCGACATCCCCTGGATTACACCGAACCGGCTCACAGCGGCTTCGTTCCTTGTGGCTATCGCGGCAACCTTTGCAATTCTGATCGGGGGGGCTGCTTGTTTCATCGCGGCAGCCATCCTGATCCATATCAGCCACGTCCTGGATTGCATGGACGGTCAGATGGCGCGCTATAGAAAGGTTTCGTCCCCAGTCGGCAGTTATTACGACCGTATCACCGATCAAATACAGGTCACGTTATGGTTCGCGGCGGCAGGCTTTGCTGCATTTGCGCAGACAAACAGCGTCACACCAGTTTTTCTGTCGCTACTCGGTATCGCGTTCTACGGATTGCGTGGCTACGCCAAATACGTGGCGTTAGAGATCGAAACGGCACGCAACCCGGATTATCCTGCTCAGATCGCGCAAATGAAACAAGTACAGCCCACCGCAGGGCCAGGATTTGATCTGAAGGCAAATATAGCCTGGCTCGGGCGAGAACAAAGCAAGGTGCTCGCCTTTGACGAAGGCGTATTCATCTTCATGCTGTCTGCGGCACTCATCTTTGACCAACTCATACCTATGCTTTGGGTGTTTGCGGCAAGCCAATTGTTTTGGGGCCTCTACAAATCGTGGCTTCGGGGAGAAAACATTGACGAAAATCTGAAGGTTCCAACGCAAAAATAGCCTGCTTCAATATGGCTTATATAGGATTCAAGTATAATGAAATATGAAAAATATCGTGCGCCGTTTGCCGTTATTTTGGCCGCTGGTATTGGCTCGCGCCTTAGCCCACTGACCGACACTTATCCAAAAAGCCTTCTATCCGTCGGCGGATCTGTCATCCTTGAACGCATGATCCGCAATTGCCTGAGCTGCGGAATGTCGCAATTCGTTCTGGTTCTGGGGCACCGGGCTGATGAAATTAAGAAATTTGTTAAAAAGACATTTCGCGGCATTCGCGTCACCTATGTGATCAATGATCGATACCGCGAAACGAACACAGGCTATTCCCTGATGCTGGCGGCCAAAGCGATTGGTACAGCAGAGTTTGTGAAATTTGATGCGGACGTCGTGTTTGATGTCAGAATTCTCCGCCGCCTTTTGGACACCAGCCACGCAAACATCTTGTGTATCGACCGCAACATTCCGCTTGAGGACGAAGAAGTTAAGGTCATCGTAAACGATCAGATGCAGGTCATTGAGGTTGGTAAGTCCGTCGATCCCAAGCGCGCCTTGGGTGAGTCTATCGGCATTGAAAAGATTAGCGCCGAAACGGGTGCACTGCTGTTCGCAGAGCTTTTAAAAATGATGGAGAGACGTGGAAACCTTCAGAATTATTACGAGGCAGCTTACGCGCAATTGGTCGACAAAGGTACGCAGTTCCATGCTCTTGATATCAGCGGTCTGGACTGGACTGAAATCGATACAGCCATAGACTTTGCCGCTGCAAATGCTAAGTTCAGCAGCCCTGTCACCACCATATCCCGTGGCCAGCAAAAGGTGCTGGACGAGGCTGTGGAAGAAGCGGCCATCCAGGCTCGCGTCTGATGTATCTATTACTGCACGTCATGAATTTGGCGCGCGGTTCACGGCTCAGTACTACCTTTGCCATCCCGGCACAGGATTGCTGCAATTGAAAGGATCTCTCATGGCCAAAGGCAACAACCGCAAGCGTGGCAACAAAGAAGCCAAAAAACCCAAGCAAGAGAAGCCGAAAGTGTCTGCAACAGCCAATTCCCTTGCCGGAAAACCTCCTCTGGCGATTGGCGGCAAGAAAGTGAAGTAACCAAAACTTATCGGATTTCGTTCGCCCGAGGTCTTCAACTTAGCTTAGTTGCGCGCCTTGGCACGGGCGGCGTCCGAGACTTTTCTCAAGACGCCTATGATTTAGATTTGGAAGGCCCGATGAGCGAAACAGAAGAATCCGGGACAAAGGCTCACTATGTCTGCCAGACATACATTGCCAAGACGACTGCGCGGGGACAGCAAGGCAATCTACAAATCGACAAGCAGCTGCAGTATTCTACACCTCATGAAGCTCAAGAGCGGGCAGAACGGGAATTTCGCGCGGAAAATTGCGTCGGTGCCGACGCCTATATGGTGATAGAAGATAGCGATTCCGGCGAAGTCGGAGACCCTACATTTTTAGTAAGACTTGGGTCTGTCCCTGAGCAGGATTGACTTCAAAATCGTCAGTGCGTTGAAGACATAGGTTGGCCCGCAAGCGTTTACCTGCGGGCCAGTAGGTCGTGATTTACATCATGCCGCCCATACCACCCATACCGCCCATATCAGGCATGCCACTGCTGTTTGCTGCCGTAGGTTTGTCTGCAACCATCGCTTCGGTCGTGATCAGCAAGCCTGCAACAGATGCAGCATACTCAAGTGCTATCCGAACGACTTTGGTCGGATCTATAACACCGGCCTTTAACATGTCGCCGTATTGCTCTGACTGTGCGTCGTAGCCAAACGTCTTGCTGGTATTCTCAACGATCTTGCCAGCTACGACCGATCCATCGACACCAGCATTTTCGGCAATCTGGCGTAGAGGCGCTTGGAGCGCCTTGCGAATGATCGCGATACCAGCCGCCTGATCTGCGTTGTCTCCTTTGAGACCTTCGAGGACTTTACCAGCATGCACCAGCGCGACGCCGCCGCCCGGTACAACACCTTCTTCGACAGCGGCCCGTGTTGCGTTCAGCGCGTCATCCACACGGTCTTTCCGCTCTTTCACTTCGATCTCAGTTGCGCCACCAACCTTGATCACAGCAACGCCACCCGCAAGTTTTGCGAGGCGTTCTTGCAGTTTTTCTTTGTCATAGTCAGATGTGGTTTCTTCGATTTGCGCACGTATCTGAGTAACACGCGCAGCAATTGCGTCCTTGTCACCCGCCCCGTCGATCACAGTTGTTGTGTCTTTGGTAATTGTGATCTTCTTCGCGTCGCCAAGCATGTCCATCGTGACACTCTCCAGCTTGATCCCCAATTCCTCAGAAATCACTTGGCCGCCTGTCAAGATTGCAAGATCTTCCAACATTGCTTTGCGACGATCCCCAAACCCAGGCGCTTTGACACCGGCTACTTTGAGGCCACCCCGAAGTTTGTTCACCACAAGCGTCGCGAGTGCTTCGCCATCAATGTCTTCAGCGATAACCAAGAGCTGCTTATCTGCCTGCATAACAGCCTCAAGCAAAGGAACCATAGGAGCCAATGATGTCAGCTTTTTCTCATGAAGCAGAATGACGCAATCTTCCAGGTTTGCGGTCATCTTGGTTGGGTCCGTAACGAAGTACGGGCTGAGGTAACCACGATCAAACTGCATACCCTCGACCACTTCAGTTTCAGTCTCCAGGCCCTTGTTCTCTTCGACAGTGATAACGCCTTCGTTGCCGACTTTTGCCATCGCGTCCGCGATCTGTTGACCGATGGCCGCTTCGCCGTTGGCAGAAATGGAGCCGACTTTGGCTATCTCAGCTGTGTCGCCTACAGGACGGGACATGGATTTGACTTCGGCGACAACCGCGGTAACCGCTTTGTCGATACCGCGTTTAAGATCCATTGGGTTCATGCCAGCGGCGACTGACTTCATGCCTTCTTTGACAATAGCCTGTGCAAGTACGGTAGCAGTCGTTGTGCCGTCACCTGCCTCATCGTTGGTGCGCGACGCGACGTCTTTGACTAGTTGCGCGCCCATGTTCTCAAATGGGTCAGACAGTTGAATTTCCTTGGCGACTGTAACGCCGTCCTTGGTGATACGCGGCGCACCATAGGATTTGTCGATCACCACATTGCGCCCTTTGGGGCCAAGGGTGACTTTTACAGCGTTGGCGAGCGTGTTGACGCCCCGGAGCATGCGGTCACGGGAGTCCGTGCCAAATTTTAAGTCTTTTGCAGACATATCGGTATTCCTAATTGAAAATTATGTGAAAGTTGCAGCGTCGTTCAGACCATAATGCCAAGAATATCGCTCTCCTTCATGATCATCAGTTCTTCGCCGTCGATCTTGATTTCTGATCCGGACCATTTGCCGAACAGAATCTTGTCACCGGCTTTGACGTCCATGGCGATACGTGCGCCAGCTTCGTCCTTTATACCTGCACCAACAGATACCACTTCGCCTTCTTGCGGCTTTTCCTTGGCGGTATCGGGGATAATCAGACCGCCTGATGTCTTTTCGTCACTTTCAATGCGACGAACCAGAACGCGGTCGTGGAGCGGAGTAAATAACATAGGTATGCTGCCTTTCAAGATTTACGGGGGTGGATGGCGTGCTTAGAAACCGATTGGCACTCGCCACACCAGAGTGCCAATACGACTGAGATGGATATCGTTGAGGTTGGTTACAATAGACTAGTCGTAAGTATTTTAGAGCCTAGCAGAGAATTGGGCGCGCCCGAACATTGATCTCTGCAGCCGCTCCAGACCGGCGTCACCTCTTCAGCCGCCAGCAATCTCTACCCACTCAAAGAGCAGGGTACTGCTTTGGATTTAGCTCGTATTCCCGCGCTTTGGTCGAAAATGGATAAGCATGGCGTGCAAAATGACCTACATTGTCGAGTACAATTCAGGACAAGGAACTTAGCAGGTGAACGTACATTCTATTGACGATGGATTTACGCCTGCCGAATGCAGCGCAATCGTCAACGCCGTGGCATCAGCTCCAGCGAGAGAAGCTTTGCTTGTCGGCCAGAACCGGGATCATAATCTGCGCCGCGCTCAGCTCGTTTGGCTGGATGAGATAGACGGCATGGCATGGGTCATGGAGCGACTTATCGACGTTGTGAGAACCTCAAACCGAAACTGGTTCGACTTTGATCTCAGAGAATTTGCCGAGAGCCCACAGGTTGCCAGCTACGATGCCACGGATGGCGGTCATTTTACATGGCATTCCGACATCGGTGATGGCCCAATGGCACAAAAACGAAAACTGACGTTGGTCGCGCAGCTTTCCAAGCCCGGAAGCTATGATGGCGGTGATCTGGAAGTTATGCCGGGCGCGCATATCATCGCCGCAAACCGGACGCAGGGCTCAATCACTATTTTCCCAAGTTTTCATCTGCATCAAGTGACGCATGTGTCACGAGGGATCCGACATTCTTTAACCGTCTGGGCGCACGGCCCTAAGTTTCGGTAGATAGAAGAACGTAGAGTTACGTTTCGCGTTCCAGTTTTTTCCGCGTCAGTTTGCGGGCACGGCGGATTGCTTCAGCTTTCTCTCGTGCCTTTTTTTCAGAAGGTTTTTCGAAGTGTTGCTTCAGCTTCATTTGCTGGAAAACACCTTCGCTCTGGAGCTTGTTTTTCAAAACTCTGAGTGCTTGATCGACGTTGTTGTCGCGAACACTGACCTGCATTTGGTTTTCTCTACTTTTGAGGACTTACCAGAATGACAGTTGCTAGAACCCGCATCTTGTCAAGATTATTTCGGCGACATCGCACGTTTCAGCATCGGCGTTCCGCGAGCCTCGCTGTTTTCGAGCGCGACAAGGGAAGTCGAAGGGAGCGATTCCGCTAGCATCAGGAAAAGGGCATAATTGGCGACTGGCCTCAGGTCTCATGAAAAAGGATCCGCTGCTCAATTTGCAATGGTTTCACTGGCTTCATACGGTTTTCGCCCAAGCGCGGATGCAGCCGCCCGGCAATCCCCCAAGCCAGCAGGCTTGCCACTCCTGCAGCGGCAAAAATGCCCGATATCGGGGCGGCCAACAGGATCAGCCATGCCGCGCCTGGTGTCAGGATACCGGAGACATCCCGGTAGGACGAGTAGACGGCCGACATTTCGGTGCGTTCCGACGGTTTAACAGCCATAAGGAATGGCAGTCCGGCACAAATATCCAAGAGGATAAGAAAGAAACTGCCGGCAAAGAGCATGCCGACAGTTGCAGACGGGGCTACAGAAACCAGACTGGCGGCACAGAACAGCAGGGCGACGGCCATGAAGCCGGTTTGAACTGTGCAGCGCACGGAGTGTTTCTGCATCCATCTCAGCATCACCGGCGACAAGAACAATCCAGCATTTGTGATCGACAAGAGTGTGCCGCCCAGCGTTTCTCCTAGACCATTCTCGACGGCGAATATAGGCAGATAGACAACATAGGCCCACCAACCGCATGAGCGGATCACCGCAAAGAGCCAACCAGCGATCAGGCGGGGTTGGCGCAAGAAACGCCCTAGAAATGCCAGCGGATTGACAGGTGCACTCTGCGCCCGGGTGATCTGTTTGCCGTTCCCCAGCCGCAGAAAGATAAACGCTCCCAGCATGGCAGCCGCCGCCACGCCCGAAATCACGAACGGGGCGGGCTTCCACCATTCCCACAACAGCACGCCCAGCATAGGGCCAACGGTCCATCCAAGGGCCGAATAGAACATGCGCAGCGTTTCGCATTTCCCCAACTCGACCCGCGCGATGTAATCCAGCACATAGGCGTTGAAACACACAAAGGTTACGACCGTGGCAAGCGAATTCAGGACAAGCCCCAGAACGATCATCTCTGGAGAGCCCAAGGTTGCAAGGCCCGATCCAATGACGAACGCCATCGCCCCGATGCCATACATCCATCGCCTCGCTATCCAGCGATTGAGAAAGGGAACTAGAAGCCCAGTCAGCAATGAGATGATACCGATCACGAAGTAAATCGAACTGATCAGAACCGCGTCCTGGAGCGCGTCATACATCGCAACCGGAAAGACGGAAATCAGGAGGCCACGTGCAACTGCCTCAAATGCGGCAAGGGTCGCAAAACCCCGCACTGATGGTGCGGGTGCATGACGTAGCCATTCAGGGATTCGACGCTCAAACATCTCTAACGGGCCTAAAAGTATGGCTGGAAAAGTACGCAGTGCTCTTTGCGTGTCTGTTCGAAAGGCGACACCGATGATGGTTCACGACCCATTTTGAGTTTGACGGTCATCTCTTTGTGGTCTCAGCTATCGGACATGAGCCAATGACTGAGCTGGGAAGAAGCAAACGAAGGCTACGAATGGCTTTCAGTGTTTGCTGGATCCCTCGATTTTCGAAACATGGTCCTAGACCGGAGCGCTAAGGCCATTGTTGCCCACTTCCCCAAGTCGACCGGGAAATCGCCAAACCTTGATCACTGCGCCTCGGGAGAAATTCCCATGCCCTGCTATCAGCCTCGCGCAGCCCTTCCATCACGATGGATCCGGTGCTCTTCAAATCTCACCAATTCGCACAACCATCAAACAGCCGACTGAACGCGACGAAAGGCCATTCCACGTTGCACATACAGTGCACACGGCACCAATTAAGCTATTGAATTTAAAACTGAATCAATCCAGCTATCTCAAAATTGACGCAAAGCGCAGCTTCGAATGGCGGTTTTGTAGCGATGTTCAGACCTTGGCGAATGTTGCAGCAATTGAGCGGTCTGGGCTCCTAGCAGTCATTCGTCGGAATGCGATTAAATGTCTGCTTTGCGTAAAGCGTGCCAATTGCCTTGTAAATGTTGATGCATAATCCAAAATAGCCTCCCCCCTTTCTTCGGTGGAGGTTTTTTTTAGCTTTGCGTCAGTTGAAAAACCCGGACTTGATGAACGCGATGTCCTGATGCATCATTCAAAGTGATACTTTAGAGCTTATAGAGCTAAAAGGCTGTGAATGGGTGAAAAAGAGAAAACTAACTTCAGCCTGACTGGAATAGAAGATGATCTCATTAAGGCGGCGGTACAGGAAACAATTGGCCGAGAGCATACCGAAGAAGAGCTGGAACTGCTTGGATTAGAAGCGGCTGAAAATAGTCCTGAATTTGCAATTTTAGAACAACGTCAAAAGCAAGGTCTGTGGAACTACCCCTTTGATGGCAGTGAGGTATTTTCGCCGCTCGATGAGAATGGTGATGAAATTATCCCAACTGATATAGAGATCTTAAGGTTTGTCGCTGCAAAGTTTGTAAAGCGCGAAATGAATTTTTTCGAGCTTGCGAAACTTGAAAAGCCAATAACAAAATTCGATCTTCAGCCCATAGTTTTTACGTTAATCCGTTCGACTTTCCCAAAATATGAATTGCCCAAAGAAAAACTAAAATCGCTTATGGATGCGCTAACAAGTAATCCCACGGCTGAGCCAGGTTTAAGCATTCCTGTTTGGAATGGGAAAACAATGACAGAGCCTGGAAATACAGAGAGCTTAATCTTTGATACTCGTATTCACTATTGCTCACCAAACGCAATTTCGAGCATCGCTTTCTGAATAGCGTCGGGCATGCCCGGGTCGTATTGAGTATGGGAAGCTCCCTTTACAATCTGACATGTTTTCTTCAGCGCAAAACTTTCACTTTCAGTTCGCTCGTCCGTATCTGCTTCGCTCTCTAATAGCTTTTCGATAACTTCGTAGGCAAAAGCGGGGGGGCAGAGCATGTCGAATTCGCCTGTGATCAATCTTATTTTTTTCCGTAAAGAGCGAACAAGTTCCTCGCGACTTTCAATAACACGCTCACCATTTCCGTTGATTTTCGCAACTACTGTCTCCAGAAAGTTTTTCGAGTTAATTGAAGACGCATGCGAATTCAAACTCTTGTAAAAGGTCAAACCCAACCTAACGATATCCTCATCTGAAGTCAGTAGCTCGATACTGGTTGCGGGGGAATTAGCATTGTCGGCACCTACAGTTGCGCCCAGAGCATCCCACTTCAACCAGCTTACCGCTGCTTTTCGACTTTTTTCTGGGCTGTCGCCTGTCATCAACTCCCAATATTTGTTTACGAGTTCTAACCCAGGATTTTCAGATCTTTCCAATCTTTCCAAATCAGCTCGTGTCTTGTACCCAACATGCCCGATGAATCGGCGCCACTGCGCAGGATAATACTTTCCCTTGCCGTTTTTACCGTCCCCATAGTCGTGGTCCAAATCCTGCTCCCGAATCAGCCACAATCCGCGCAATACCAAACCGGAAACAGCACTCCCAAAATATTTGGCGGCATACGCCAAGCCTAGAGTAGCGCCATTCGAACCGCCATAAACAACTGCCCATTTGTCGATACCAAAATGCTGCCTTAACACTTCACAATCGTCGATGTTTGCGTCGATGCCAGTGGAGGTATCGGTCCCAGTAACCTCTTCAATTTTCGACCGTCCCCACCCGCGTTGATGAAAGTAGATTATTCGAAACTTAGAACGTATCTCTTCGCTCAAAATATCTAACCTGTGCTCTTCATTGTCCGCTGGTCCCCAGCCGGCGTGCAGGACCAGCATCGGTGCGCCATCTGGGTTACCGAGTTGGACGGTATACAGCGAGAGACCGGTTTTTACTTCGACCATTGATGTTTGTGAGTTGTGAGCAATCTGAGATACCATCCTAGATTTCCTGAACAATTTTCGACAAGGCACTTTAGCTTTACTACGAAGCTTGCAGGTATGTTATCATATAATCTTGGCGACAGATTACTTATGCATCCCCATTCTCACTTGGCGGAGCGAAAGCTAAAGAATGATATACTCCTCCCACCGCAGCGGCTTGTTGCATAAAGCAATCACTCCACTATACATCGGGAGGACCGTTTTCGGGACCGCTTTATAATTTCATGTTGAAAATAAGTATATGTAATAAAATAGAAGTATATAAAGTACGACGTCTTCTCCTGGGCACCAAGTATTCAACTTAGTTAATTGATATCATTTAATTATTATTTCTAAATTGAAAGCAGGTCCCACGCTTAGTCCCACAAGTAACTTAGGCCGAATCGCGTAAACAAAGCGTTAGAATAAAAAGAAATTTAATGGCGACAGATCCGACCATTTTAGCAGTCTAGGATATGATAGGTTTGGTAAAACAAAATATTGAATTCACTTTGAAAAAGACAGATTTTTATATTGTCTGAAATATAAGCAGCCATTCGGAGCACAAGTTAAAAATCCGGCAAATTCCCGCACAGCAGTCGTTAGATGATCCCGCAGCGAACGGCTGTTTAGAACGGATTGTGTTGAAAAACTCGTTGTTTTTGGGCCATTGATACTGGTTACTACGTTGATTTCATTTGGCTGTTCGTAGCCAGCCTGCCTTTCACCCTGCGGCTGGTCCCATGGGTTTGAGCTGAGCGAGTTTTCGGAGGTTTTGGGCGGTTGCTGCGAGGGTAAATTCGTCCTGGACGCCGTATGGGCCGCGTAATCGGAGCCTGGGCAAACCAAGGATGCGTTTGAGGTGGGCGAAGAGCATCTCGACTTTCTTTCGTCGGTTCGAAGCGGTCTGATTGAAGTCTGATGCAATGCATTGACGTGCAAATTCTCGGACGATCTCGTATTTCTCCCGATGAATCGCACGCGTCTCTGATTTGGGGCAGCATTTGGCTTTTAATGAGCAATCGATGCAATCGGATTTAAGGGCCCGGTATTTGCGCGCTTTCCATTTTGGAGCGTTCCGAGCGGGATCGGAATAGGTGCGTCGCGTATGCTTCATCTCTTTGCCGCCAGGACAGATATAGCGGTCGTTCTCATCATCCCATGTGAAGTCTGATCTGGAGAATGTCCTATCAGTGCGCTCACCCTTATCAAAGACGGGAATGAAGGGCAGGATTTGTCGCTTGAGTGCCAGCCAAACAAGATTGTCAGATGAACCGTAAGCCGTATCAGCAGCGATCCAATCCGGCTTCAGGCCAAAGCGTTCTTCGGTCCGGTCAATCATCTTGCGCATGGCTCCAACCTCGGCGGTTCTGTTCGAACGGCTGGCGTCGACATCAACGATGATACTGTGATCTGTATCGATCAGATAATTGGTGGAATACGCAAAGAACGCCGGGCCTTTACGCGCTGCAGTCCATTGGCTGGCCGGATCAGCATGAGCAGTAAACTTGGGGTTGGTCGTGCTGGCCGCACCAAAGGCCTCGTCGTCTAGCGTGTCGAGATATTCCTGCACCGCGCGTGGTGCGTCATCGATGTCGGCCACACGGGCTGCCCAGTCTTCAGGGTTGCTGGAGTTCTGTCTTTGGACATCTGCACTGATCAAGCTGGCATCGATTGCAAATCCTTGGCCGCCCACCAGTCCTTCTTCCATGCAGCGCGCAACAGTCGTCTCAAATACATGGCGCAGAAGGTCACTCTCGCGAAAGCGTCCGTGGCGGTTCTTGGAAAACGTCGAATGATCCGGGATACGCTCACTAAGGTCCAGGCGGCAGAACCAGCGATAGGCCAGGTTCAGATGAACCTCTTCGCACAAGCGGCGTTCCGACCGGATGCCGGAGCAATAGCCCACAAGCAACATCCGGATCATCAATTCAGGATCAATGGATGGGCGACCAGTATGGCTGTAAAACTCGGCAAGATGCGCACGAATACTCCTCAGATCAACAAACCGATCAATCGAACGCAACAGGTGGTTTTGGGGAACGTGATCTTCCAGCGAAAACTCATAAAACAGTGCTGCCTGCGCCTCCTGCCTTGGTCCCAACATCGCAAATCCCCCTGTCCAATACACAGATTGAATCAGCGATTGACCATTCAATCAAGCAAGAGTTTTTCAACACAATTGGCTCGGTACTGCCATTCGATGCAATTTGAAAGAATGACCGCTTTAGCCCAAGAGAAAAATCTGAGCCGCTAGGCCATTAAGTTTAAAACGTTTGGCAAAGACGTCTAGAGTCCAAAATACTAGCATGGATATTTCGGCTCGCCACCGCATCCCCAACCCTGAATAGGTTATGACCTCCATAATTAGATATGCTCGGTTGCGCCTCACCTGCTATCAACGCCGGAATATCAACTATTCCATGGTTTGCCGCGTTGGCCACCAGCTCATAGTAAAGCTCGTCATTCGGCAATGTGCCGTGTTCGACCACAATATAATCTGCCTTTAATTTATGGGGATGGTCGCCGTAATCAGAGTTAAATTCGGCTAGTACACCGTTACCTTCACTGCTGATACTGTTCAACCTGAAATCAGGCGTCACCTCAACCTGATGGTCATGAAATGCTTTAATATACATCGGGAAGTTTGATGCCCCCATTTCATGAACCGCATGGCGGTCAGGCGTTACCAGCCGCACTTTAAACCCGCGCTTTGCCAGTTCAACTACTGTTGATGCAGCTTGATGCTGTCCGTGGTCATCATAAACCACAACCATCTCTTCACCCGAAGCTATCTTGAGCGCCTCCCCTGACAAAACATCCCATGTTGAATGCGCCAGTTCACCACCCTTAATATACTGAAGGTCAGGCACACCACCTGTTGCTACCACCACAATATCAGGCTTGAGCGCTTCGATCATCTCATGATCTGCAAATTGTTGCCAATGGATATCAACCCCGAGCCTCATTACTTCACTGCTCAGCCAATCAACAATGCCGATCAGGTCTTTACGTACCTGACTTTTTGCAGCAAGGCGAACTTGTCCCCCTAATTCAGAAGACGCTTCGATCAACGTCACCTCGTGCCCTCGCAAGGCTGAAACACGGGCCGCTTCTAACCCTGCAGGCCCGCCACCGACAACCACAACCTTTTTTGATGTGCCGCTAGATGGTGGAGTGATATGTGGAATACTTTGTTCTCGAGTTGTCGCAACATTATGGATGCACAACATCTCACCTTCATTATAGATGCGGTCAATACAATATCCTGCCCCCACACAAGGTCGGATTTCTTCGGCGCGGCCCTCTTTAAGTTTATTGACCAAATGCGGATCAGCGATATGCGCCCGCGTCATGCCCACCAAATCAACCAGCTTTTCTTGGATGGCATATCGCGCGGTTGCAAGGTCAGAGATGCGCGCCGCGTGGATGGTTGGCGTTTTCAGCTCAGCCTTAAACGTCCCCGCCAATTGTAGGAACGGAGCCAGCTCTTTAAACATTGCAGGTACCGGATAATTTGCCAGCATATATTCCGTATCTGACCTCCCTACATTTAGATTGAAATAATCAATCGTACCGTCTGCTTCAATAATCTTCAGGGCTTCTAACGCTTCTTCTTTTTGCAAGCCTTCTGTTAGCTTACTGTCCATTTCAACCCGCGCGCCAATCACAAAATCAGTGCCTAATTCCTCTTTAACCTTGTCATAAAGTTCACGCAGAAAACGCATCCGCCCTATTAAATCGCCGCCATATTCATCATCACGCAGGTTTGTATCAGGCGAAAGAAACTGCCCGGGCAAATGCCCATTTTGCAAAATCTCAACACCATCAAGCCCCGCATCACGCATACGGCGCGCGGCGGCAACATAATCACCAATAACGCGTTTGATGTCGGAATGGTCCATCACTTTCGGAAACCCTCGATGGGCAGGTTCACGCACGCGTGAAGGTGCAATCACTGGCAGCCAATCGCCGTCATTCCATGTTGTTCGGCGTCCCAAATGCGAAATTTGGCACACAATACGGCAATCTTCTTTATGGATGCGCTCAGCAAATTCTCTAAAATAAGGGATCATCCGATCAGACGACACATCTAGCTGACCGAAGACAGAAGGTGAGTCAGGGCTCACGCAAGATGACCCACCTATCATCGTCATCCCGATCCCGCCTTTGGCTTTTTCCAAATGGTAACGTTGATATCGCTCTTTTGGCATACCATCTTCTGCTAATGCAGGCGCATGGCACGTGCTGACAATACGATTTTTAATGGTCATCGCTCCCAATTGAAACGGCAATAAAAGCGGGTCTGACATGGCACACTCTCAATTGAAAATTTGAGTTCAAGTATTCGCAAATATGAATTTAGACGGCGCACGAATGTGCCCTTTTTAGGCTAAACCACCTTAAATTTTTGTCAATTGTCTAGCCCCTATATTCGCCCAGTCATTTTAAGTCGGTTGTACTAAGTAAGAATTACTGTTTTTTGTTCAGGCATAGCTACACACAGGTTTGTGGAGCCAGGAAAGTCCAGTGAAAAGAATTTTTTATGACAGCAGAGCTCTGTCGAAAGTCATAATTTTGGGTGCGTCTTGTAGCTCTACTTTAAAAAACCAAAGAACGAAAAAAGAACTTTACTCTTTAGCTTTCGGCAGGCAGAGCGTGTTTTCGCGCTCATGGACCCCAAGGTCAGCGTTGCGGACAAAGCCGACTTTTAAGCCCAAAGCCTTAATGTTGATTTTAGGCCTATTGATAATTTCAGGATTGCAAAATGCTAAATGGCCTTTCCATTACCGATATTCTTATTAAGGTTGAGGTTGCGTGTAATGGTATCATCCAGCCAAGCCACTTGTGCGCTTAAAGGAAACTTCTATGCCGGTTGATTTTGCAAATGCCCAATCAACTGACACTAAAACGATCCCTGTGATCGACGTTTCAGGTGCGGTTTCTGGTGACGGCATCAACGGTGTTGCAGACGCGATTTACGCTGCCGCGATAAACCATGGTTTTTTTTATATCTCGAACCATGGGATAGAATCTGCCCTGATGGAACAGGCATTTGCAGTCGCCAAAGCATTTTTTGAACTACCCGAAAGCGAAAAACAAGCTGTCGCTGTGGACAAAAATCAACGCGGCTGGCTGGCGCAAGGGATGTCGCGTTTGCAGGGGTCAAAGACCCATGACCTAAAAGAGGTCTTCTTTTGGGGCGCCCACACGGCGGCAGATGACGCGGACGTGCTTGCTGGCAAACCGCTATGCGCTCTGAACCAATGGCCGAAAGATTTTCCCCGCCTCTATGCAGATTTGGTTCCTTACTACGACGCCGTTTGTAAAGTGGCTCGCTGCGTCATGGCGGCGGTGGCCGTCAGTCTTGATCAGCCCGCCGACTTCTTTGATGAAGTTTATGCTAAACCCCTCGCGCGCGGGCAGATGGTTTATTACCCAGCATCAACAGCGCGAGACGAAGCAGAGGCCCGCTTCGGCGTTGCCCCACACACCGGTTTCGGTGTGCTGACCGTTTTGATGCAAGACAGCAGTGGCGGGCTTCAAGTGCGAGCTAAATCTGGCGACTGGATCGAAGCGCCACCTATTCCTGGCACTTTGGTTTGCAATATCGGTGATCTGTTGGCGCGATGGAGCAACAAACGATTTGCCTCAGCTGTACATCGCGTGATTAATCGTACCAGCCACGCGCGCTATTCCATACCCGTATTTTTTGATCCGCATACAGATACAGTCATTGATCCGGTCGATCTTGGCGTATCCGCCCACAATAGCCTGTTCGACCCCGTCCGCACCGGGCAATATATCATGGAACGCAATGCAAAGAGCTTTGCCCAATATAAAAAATAGGGAAATCGAGACGGCTAATCCATTTTTAACGCAAACAGATTGACGAATATCATTGCGGTTCTTCTTGCCTAAATCTCAACCTTAAGAGCAGCCATTGATAAAGAGTGCAAAATTAGTCACTTTGCGCCAATTGTGTTGAAAAACTCTTGCTTGATTGAATGGTCAATCGCTGATTCAATCTGTGTATTGGACAGGGGGATTTGCGATGTTGGGACCAAGGCAGGAGGCGCAGGCAGCACTGTTTTATGAGTTTTCGCTGGAAGATCACGTTCCCCAAAACCACCTGTTGCGTTCGATTGATCGGTTTGTTGATCTGAGGAGTATTCGTGCGCATCTTGCCGAGTTTTACAGCCATACTGGTCGCCCATCCATTGATCCTGAATTGATGATCCGGATGTTGCTTGTGGGCTATTGCTCCGGCATCCGGTCGGAACGCCGCTTGTGCGAAGAGGTTCATCTGAACCTGGCCTATCGCTGGTTCTGCCGCCTGGACCTTAGTGAGCGTATCCCGGATCATTCGACGTTTTCCAAGAACCGCCACGGACGCTTTCGCGAGAGTGACCTTCTGCGCCATGTATTTGAGACGACTGTTGCGCGCTGCATGGAAGAAGGACTGGTGGGCGGCCAAGGATTTGCAATCGATGCCAGCTTGATCAGTGCAGATGTCCAAAGACAGAACTCCAGCAACCCTGAAGACTGGGCAGCCCGTGTGGCCGACATCGATGACGCACCACGCGCGGTGCAGGAATATCTCGACACGCTAGACGACGAGGCCTTTGGTGCGGCCAGCACGACCAACCCCAAGTTTACTGCTCATGCTGATCCGGCCAGCCAATGGACTGCAGCGCGTAAAGGCCCGGCGTTCTTTGCGTATTCCACCAATTATCTGATCGATACAGATCACAGTATCATCGTTGATGTCGACGCCAGCCGTTCGAACAGAACCGCCGAGGTTGGAGCCATGCGCAAGATGATTGACCGGACCGAAGAACGCTTTGGCCTGAAGCCGGATTGGATCGCTGCTGATACGGCTTACGGTTCATCTGACAATCTTGTTTGGCTGGCACTCAAGCGACAAATCCTGCCCTTCATTCCCGTCTTTGATAAGGGTGAGCGCACTGATAGGACATTCTCCAGATCAGACTTCACATGGGATGATGAGAACGACCGCTATATCTGTCCTGGCGGCAAAGAGATGAAGCATACGCGACGCACCTATTCCGATCCCGCTCGGAACGCTCCAAAATGGAAAGCGCGCAAATACCGGGCCCTTAAATCCGATTGCATCGATTGCTCATTAAAAGCCAAATGCTGCCCCAAATCAGAGACGCGTGCGATTCATCGGGAGAAATACGAGATCGTCCGAGAATTTGCACGTCAATGCATTGCATCAGACTTCAATCAGACCGCTTCGAACCGACGAAAGAAAGTCGAGATGCTCTTCGCCCACCTCAAACGCATCCTTGGTTTGCCCAGGCTCCGATTACGCGGCCCATACGGCGTCCAGGACGAATTTACCCTCGCAGCAACCGCCCAAAACCTCCGAAAACTCGCTCAGCTCAAACCCATGGGACCAGCCGCAGGGTGAAAGGCAGGCTGGCTACGAACAGCCAAATGAAATCAACGTAGTAACCAGTATCAATGGCCCAAAAACAACGAGTTTTTCAACACAATTAGCCCATACTGTGAGTTCGTCTATTGTGCTGCGCGCGCTCGCAGCGAAAAACTACCGTGCCTGCTGACGCCTTTTTTAAAGGGTGAATACTTCTTTCATGTCCAAGGCGCGATCCAAATTTAGAATGCGTGTATAAAGAGCATTGCTTTTTGCGATGCTCCAACGGCGGGCGGTTAAGCTAGTATATTTTTCTTTTAATGCAGCTTCAGAATAAGGATCTCGCCAATCCCCACGGTTGGTTTTTACACTCGCGCGATAGGTGCTTCCATTTTGCATAGTAATGCAGATACTGGCAGGGCGATAATCGGGTAATTGCGCTGACATATCGGCATTTTCTTTAATCGATGTTTTTGCAGCCAGTTCCAATATTTTGGTCTTCCTAAGCATATCTTGGGTAAAGCTCTCAATTTTTGAGGATCTATTGACCAAACTTGTGGCCACAGCAAAGGGAACAGAAAACCGTGCCGCCAGCATATTGCGCGGTTTTGGATCGGTCAATTCGGCCGCCAGAAAATAGCTTTCAACATTGATATGTGCAATGTTTTCGGGATCTTGAAGCTCTGAATATTGTTCCATTAAGAGCCAGAGTGCGTCCAAAGCTGCATGATTATAACGACAGCACGCGTGAAGCTTGAAATAGTTTCGAGTTACCTCAAACCGCGTTCCCAACGCGTCCAAAGCTGCAGCGGTATCAAAGCCTGAAGAAACAATATTTCCAAAAACAGAGCCGATTCCATCTTTTTCTCCACTGAAACCGGCTTGTAAAATTTGATAAGCCAAATGCGCCATTTGACTGGAAATACCCGTGTAGGAATTGCGAACCGTGCCCCCTTCCAGCATGGTTTTTCGGCTGGTCGTTAAGCTGAAGTTTGAAGAAATATTGATCAGTTCTATAATTTTTTGTCTGTCTAAGCGATTTAAGACGCCAATCGCGCAAGCAGCGCCGATAACGCCCCAGGTGCCATGCGGGTGCATATGGGGGTTCAGGTTTGTTGCAAGTCCGATACGCGCGGCAATGTCATATCCAAGGATAAACGACTGAAGAAATTCTTGCCCTGTGACCGGCGCATCCGCGGTGTCGGAGGCGGCAAGCAATGCTGGGAAAACATGCATACCAGGATGTCCTCGTGCAAATTGATGACCTTCATCCATTTCTAGCGCGGTGCCCGCTGTTCCGTTCATCAAGCTTGCCGATTGTGCATCGCTGAAGTTTGAGCCGCCTAAGATACGCGCACATCCGTGGCGCATGATTGAGGTTTCCAGGGCTTGATTTTCGGCCTCAGCGCTGCCGCCTACAATGGCCGCAATGCAATCGGCTATAATCAGTTTTGCCCGTTTTACAGCCGGTTCAGGAATATCATTGAATTTTGTTTGCGTAAGGAAATCAGCAAAAGCGTGAAGGTGATTTGGCATAAGTTTGTTCCAACTTTACAAATTTGATTATCTGCGTTGCGTGCTATTTTATCATTATTGGTTGGACACAAGAAGAGTTTTACGTGTCTAATCAAAGTATAAGGGCCAAGTAATGGCTTATGTAAAACCGACAGGAGGGTTTAATGACTAAATCAAAGGATTTGTTTACAGGCTCGCGCCGTAAATTTATGAAAGGGGCCTCGGCAACATTTGCACTTGCCGCAGCAGGTTTATCAGCTCCACAAATCGCGCGTGCCGCTGGTGCCGTTAAAATTGGCTTGATCCATCCCGCAACGGGCTGGGCTGCCTATCCGGCCGCACAATTGCGCTATGGTGCGCAAATGGCCATTGCCGATCTCAACGCCGCGGGCGGTATAAAATCTATGGGCGGCGCGGCATTAGAAGCGGTTTTGGGAGATTCGCAGACAAAACCAGAGATCGGCGCCGCCGAAGTTGAAAAAATGAACGAGGCAGGTGTGCACGCCATTCAAGGCTGTTATCAATCAGCCGTTGGACTTGCGGCCTCTGCAGCGGCGGCCAAATATAATATACCGTTCTCGGTTGATGTTGGTGTTTCGGATAAATTGGTGCAGCGCGGTCTGAGCAATGTCTTTAGAATGGCGGATGGATATGGCCGGATTGCGGCAGATGCATCCGTTAATCTTGCCGAGATTAACAAAGCCGCAGGCTCACCTGCCAAAACGGTTGCAATCGTGCATGAGGAATCAGAATTTGGTACAGGAACAGCCAAACTGGTGACCAAAGCCCTTGCCAGTCATGGTTTGGAGGTGATTGAAACGATCAAACATGCCAATCCAACGCGAAATTTTGATAATATCGCATTGCGGTTAAAATCGGCCAAGCCGGATATCATCATGCCGATCAATTATCCTGGTGAATATATCCTACTTGCGAAAACCTTGCGTCAACAGCGGGTTGATTTTATGGCCAGCTATTCTGTGCTTGGAGGCGGTTTCAACTTCAAGTTTGTGGATGAAATGCCTCAAATTGCAGAAAATATGATCGATGTGAACCATTGGTATGATCCGAGCTCGGCATCGGGGCAACAGATGCGTGCGCGCACCGAGGCAGATGGTAAGTATTTCACCTTCGAAGTATATTGCGCTTACATGTCAATCATGTTCCTTGCCGATGGGTTTGAGCGTGCAGGCTCCACCGATAAAGAGGCTGTGAATGCAGCTTTGGCGAGCTCAACGCTGGATATTGACTTTATGCCTTACGGACCGACTAAAATGGTTGATGGTCAAAATATGGGGTCGCGCGCAGTTGCCATTCAAGCACAGAAGGGCGATGTGCAAATTATAGCACCCTCTGACTACGCGTCCGCCTCTGCGGTTTTCCCGCGTAGTTAAAAGAGTAGTATGAAATGGAGGCAGCCTTTTGTGAATTAAAGGCTGCCCCCCACAACAAACCGTCATCGAGCAAAGAAATTAGATGTTATCAACCAGTCTTTCACTGCTTCCAGCAGGCATCATTAATGGGTTTATGTTTGGCGCTATTTACGCGCTGGTCGCTTTGGGCTTAACGCTGATTTACGGTGTGCTGCACATTATTAACTTTGCTCATGGTGCGATGTTGATGCTGGCGCTGTATTCTGCTTATTTTCTGTTTAAAATCTTGAATATAGATCCTTACGTGGCGATCCTTATTGTGACGCCGGCGAGCTTTATTTTTGGCTATGTCATTTATCGATGGGGGATCGGGAAGCTTTCCGGCGGCAAAGATCAAAATATCCTGCTGATCACGCTGGGTTTATCGATTATACTTGAAAACGCAGCTTTGTTTTTTTTCACAGGCGATCAACAAACGATAAGCCTTTCTTATAGTTATGACTCACTCGATTTAGGCTTCTTGTATCTGTCATATCCCAAGCTGATCTCTTTCATCGCCTCGCTTGTGATCTGTGGATTTCTTTGGATGTTGATGTCCCTCACAGATTTAGGAAAGGCAATACGCGCCGTTGCGAAACAGCGCGAAGGGGCCAGATTGGTTGGGATCGATGTTGAGCATGTTTTTGCAGTAACATTTGGCATTGGTATCGCTTGTTTGGGCGCCGCTGGTTGCATGTTACTGCCAATTTTTTACGTAGACCCCTATACCGGAAACGTATTTGTCATAATCGCTTTTACAATCGTTGTCTTAGGAGGGATGGGCAGTATCGTTGGGGCTTTGCTGGGCGGTTTTATTATTGGAATAACAGAATCTGTTGGGGGGCTGCTTCTGGGCGAAAGCCTGGGGCAGATTGGAATTTCTCTTATCTTTATCTTGATCCTGATTTTTAGACCGACGGGTATTTTCGGGAGCAAGGCATGACTTTTAAGGCTAAAAATGCATTGTTGTTCGGGTTGGCTTTTCTGGTAGCTGCGCTTGCACCAGTTGGTATCTCAAGCAAATTCTACCTCGATGTTCTGACTTTGATTTTTTTTACTGCCTATATCGGGCAGTCTTGGAATATTTTGGGTGGGTACGCAGGTCAGTTTTCTTTTGGTGGTGTTATGTTCTTTGGAACCGGGGCGTATACATCTTCCATTCTTTTGATCACGTTTGGTATACCTCCTATCTTTGGCATTTTTGTGGCCGTGTTGATGGGAGCACTTTTAGGATTTCTGGTCGGATATTTAAGCTTCAGATCAGGCTTGCGTGGATCATATTTCGCGTTGATCACGCTGGCTTTTGCAGAGCTTTTGCGCGTTTTGGCAAATTCGGTTGAATTTACGGGCGGAGGTGTTGGGCTTTTCCTCACCTATGCGCCCGGGTTAAAGAATTTGCAATTTGTTTCGCCCACGGGCTTTTACTATTTCTCGCTTTTCTTGCTGGTGATTTCTTTGGCGATTGCCCTGTGGTTGGAACGATCACGATTTGGCGCGCAGCTTGTTGCGATCCGAGAGAATGAAGAGGCCGCGGAAGCTTTGGGCATTGATACGCTGAAATGCAAGCTCTATGCGATTATGATTATGGGGGGTATGGGCGGCGCTGCGGGAACATTTTATGCCCAGAAATATTTATATATTGACCCGCCAATTTCATATTCCATCGCCTTATCGGTTGAAATGTTACTCGTAAGCATCGTTGGAGGGCTGGGCACAGTGTTTGGACCGCTTATCGGATCGGTTGTGTTGCATGTTGTGAATGAAGTCGCCCGACATTTTATTGATACCCCGGGTTTGAGCCTGATCGTTTATGGGGTGATTTTGATTTTTATCATCTCGTATCTTCCAAACGGCTTGGTCGGGCTTTTTCGCAAGACCCGCGGCAAAAAGGAGGACGGTGGTGCTTGAAGTAAAGCAACTTACAAAACGCTTCGGCGGTTTGATCGCCGTTTCTGCGGTGGATTTATCGGTGATTGAAGGTGAGATTGTATCTTTGATCGGGCCCAATGGGGCAGGCAAAACAACATTATTTGCGAGTATTGCCGGTTTTTTGAAGCCCGATGGCGGTGACGTGCAGCTGCATGGGCAGTCGATTTTAAATCTGAAACCGCATAAAATCTGCCAGAGAGGCATGGTACGCACGTTTCAAATCACTCAACCATTCGCGGCTTTGAATACGCTGGAGAATATTATGGTTGGGGCCTATTCTCGAACCGGCGATAAAGCCTTGGCGCAACGTGAGGCGGAACGCGTGGCTGACATTGTTGGCATGACCTCGCAATTGCATCAAAAAGCAGATGGATTGACCGTTGCGGCCCGAAAGCGCCTTGAACTGGCACGGGCCTTAGCCACCAAACCAAAGCTGCTTTTGCTTGATGAGGTTATGGCGGGCCTTAACCCGACCGAAATCGACGAAATTGTCGACGTCATTAAGGGTATTCGCGATACAGGCGTGACGATTTTTTTAATCGAGCATGTGATGAAAGCGGTCGTGAATTTATCTGATAGAACATATGTTTTAAATGATGGAAAACTGATCGCCCAAGGCACGCCGGAATCGGTGGCATCGAACCCAATCGTTATTGAGGCCTATCTTGGCCATGGGGCGGCCGCGGCGATGGCTGGCGAGGGTGCAGCATGATCAGGATTGAAGGTTTAAACGCGGGCTACGGTCCGCTGCAGGTGTTGCGCGATGTCACGCTAGATGTGGGTGCGGGAGAAATTGTCGCGGTTCTGGGTAGTAATGGTGTTGGAAAAACCACGCTGAACAACACAATTTCGGGCTTGATCAAGCCAAGCTCTGGTTCGATCTATTTCGATGATGTTTTAATCTCGGGGTGCGACCCGGTTGAGATCGTTGATATGGGCCTGATACATGTCCCCGAGGGGCGCAAGTTATTTCCCAACCTATCCGTGAAAGAAAACCTTGAATTGGGCAGTTATCGCCGGGGCAAGCCCAATCGGGCCAGCAATCTTGAGCGGGTTCTGGGCGTTTTTCCTAAACTCAAAGAACGCCTATTTCAAACCGCTGGTACGCTTTCGGGGGGCGAACAGCAGATGGTTGCCATAGCGCGCGGTCTGATGGGAGAGCCACGCGTGCTGCTATTGGATGAGCCATCGTTGGGCCTTTCTCCTTTATTGGTGGAGCAGATGTTCACATTGATAAAACAGATTAATGAAAGCGGTCTCGCCGTGATATTGGTGGAGCAGAATGTCATTCAATCGCTCGCGATTGCAAATCGGGCTTATGTGATTGCAGAGGGCACGGTCGCTATGTCGGGTCCTGCTGCCGACTTACGCGAAAACAGTGATTTGAAAAGGTCATATTTGGGCTTGTAAGTCATTGCGCGGTGAAACCGCCATCTGCCACTATCACCTGACCGGTTATGAATGAGGCCGCGTCCGAAAGTAAAAACGCCGCCAGATTGGCGATTTCTTCGGCGCGTCCAAAACGGCCCAAAGGTATCGCTTGCCTCAAGGCTTCGAAGCGGGGTTTGTTGGCGCGCGTCGCGGCTGTCATATCGGTTGCGATTGGGCCCGGTGCAATGGCATTCACCCGTATGTTATCTTCCGCAAGCTCAAGCGCCATCGATCGGGCCAAACCATTAATCGCGGATTTTGAGGCGGCATATGCCGCTGCATTTTTATGCCCGACGAGGCCAATTTGACTTGAGATCATCACAATGGCGCTTGCTTCATTTTGGCGCAAATAGGGAATAGCGCATTTGGCAAGCTGAAAGCTCGCATTCAAATTTACATCCAGAATGCGGGCCCAATCTGGCGGGCTGGTCTCTTCGCTGCGCAGCAGTTTAATCATACCAGCTGAAGATAAAATCCCGTCTAACCCCTCGGATGTCTCTGCGGCTTGCCGTATTGCGCTGTGCAATGCGTTTTCATCGGTGATGTCCAGCTCAAAGCAGTGATCAGCAGAGACTATCGGCGCGACTGCGTCACGTTGTGCCTTGTTGAAAACAGTCCCTGAAACATGCGCGCCAAGGCTCTTGGCAAGGCGCGCACTTGCAAGGCCGATGCCACTTCCCATCCCGGTTATGAATAGACGTCTATTGACAAGCGATATCATTGGTGGCGTCCTAGATCGAGGAAATCTGTTAGAAGAGTTGCACAGTGGTATGAATATATGAAGCAAATTTTGGTGATTGTTCCGTTTCCAATGTCAAAAGACAATTTGGCCCTGCGCAAACAACAGCTCGATGCGGTTCAAATATCCGAGCAAATGGCATTTACGTTCAAAGCGGTGAAAGCTGCGCCTAAAAACTATATTTCAGAGGCCGATATGGTGCTTGCGGATATGGCCATTCTGGAAGCTGGTCAAAGCGCTGAACAAGATGGGTTTGATGCCGTTTGCGTGGATACGATGAGTGATTCCGGAGTGGCTGCGTTACGCTCGGTTTTATCGATCCCGGTTGTCGGGCCCGGACGGGCTTCCATGTTAACCGCCCTGATGTTGGGGCGGCGGTTTTCAATTCTGACAATGTGGAAAAAATGGGATCATCTTTACCAAAAAACGGCAAAAGACTTGGGTCTTCAGATGCAGATGGCCTCGATAAGATCGATCGACGTGGCTCCGGACAATCAAGTCTTATTAGAAGGTAAAGAAGAAGAGATTTTTTCAAAATTATTGTCTGCAGCGCAGCAAGCGATTGATCAAGACGGCGCTGATGTTATTTTGCTGGGATCAACAACAATGCATCAAGCCCATGCGTATCTTGCTGATGCATTAGATATCCCGGTGATCAATCCCGGCCCATTGACTTATAAACTGGTGGAAACCTTACTAGGTTTGGGGCTTACGCAAAGCGCGCGCGCCTATCCAACATCGCCAGCACCGCGCGATGCTATGGTGCAGGCAATGATGGACGCTGCCGGTGAATTTAATCACTAATCTGCATCAGCATGGTTCAGCGTGTTTTCGCCGGCCATATAAACGCGCACAGTGTCAAATTTTTCATCCTTAAGGGTGAAAAAGTTACAATTGGATTTATAGACCAGCTGTCCCGTTTTTAGCATATTGGTTACCCTGAACCGGGTTGCAATTTCGGCATTCGTTGTATTTTCCACAAATGAAAACTGGTCATGGCGCACCCATTTGTGCTTGGACCATAGCCGCTGGAACATTCCGCTAATCTCTTGATGCCCTTTTAGCGCGATTCCATGCGTTTCGACCGAAAACAGACAGTCTTTGCATAATGTTGTTAATATAAGGGGCAAATCTTCTTGGTCGACACCACGAAAATAGTCCAACACACGTTTCTGAAGGATTGTCTCGGCCATTGCTGTAGCGCCTCTAATGTTGATGCTTGTTCTCTGCCAAGTCATTCCAGACCTGCTGCTCTGTTATTTTGCCACCGCATATCATGAACCTGTCGATAAAACGAATGCCCGTAAAGCTTTCGCCATTCAGCCAAGTACCTTGCAGCGTTCCAAAGCAAAATACGGACGCGCCCTCGCCTTCAAAAGCCGTTTCTATGTTTTCTATGGTTTTAGAAACGGATTGATATCGCGTTTTTGCCCATGCCACCACTTGGTCAGGATGTCTGAAACTTACCCCGCCTGGGAATATCAGTTTGACGTCGTCCGCTAGCCAACCAGCTGCCTCATCTATCGCGCGCTTTTCCATTGCCGCAAGAAACGCCCTTACAATCTGATCGGGCTGTTTCGGCGCGGCGGCGGGTTTTTTTTGGCTGCGCCCGCGCATGTAATTTTCGGGCGCAACTTCCTTTACCGTTACGATTACAAATTCAGGTGATGCCCCAATGGCAGAACAGGCCGCATCGGTTATTCGTTCGCAAACCAAACGGCGCGTCGGCGCATCATAGCCTTCGATCAATGTACATTCTATCAGCGGCATTCCATCTTCCTTTGCATTTTTGCCCGTTGAAATCCGAGCAATCTCCGTATCTTAATAGCAAGAAGCCGAGAAGGCCAAAGAAGATTAGAGACATGCGACAATTCTGTGATAGGCAGTTTGGATGGATACTTTAGCAAAAGCGCTTATTTCTAGAGCCTCTGGCCAGTCAAAGCTGCGCGTTGGTGATGTTGTGATCTGCGCGGTTGATCTGGCTATGATCCACGATTCTGGCGGCCCGCGGCGGGTCAAACCGATTTTAGATCGTTTGCAGCGGCAGGTGTGGGATAAAGATAAAATCGTTGTGGTGACGGATCACTATGTGCCGGCGGATAATGCGGAAACGCAAGCCATTCAAGCTTTGACAAAACAATGGGTCCAAGACCAATCTATAGATAAATTTTATAATGAGCAGGGCATTTGCCATGTTGTTCTGCCCGAACGAGGTCATTTGGCTCCAGGGCTTTTCTGCGTTGGGGGGGATAGCCATTCACCGACCGGCGGCGCCTTTGGCGCCTATATGTTTGGCATAGGCGCGACTGAAATGGCCGGGGTGCTTGCAACAGGCGAAATTTGGATCAAGATTCCAGAGACAATTCTTATGTCATGGCGCAATCAGTTAAGCGCTTATGTCACTGCGAAAGACATGATGCTGGCGATGTGTCGTAAGATTGGTATGGGGGGCGGGCGGTATCAGGCTATTCAATATGCGGGGGAAACCATTCAAGCGCTTTCTATGCAAGAGCGGATGACCTTATCTAACATGGCGGCAGAGCTGGGCGCGCAAGCGGGTTTAATTGCGCCAGATGAAGCTACCGTCGCTTTTGTGCAGGCCGCGGGTGGTAAAGTGCCTGCAAATTGGCGCGATTTTCAGATAGAGGCGGCGGAAAGCGCTGAAAATGTAATGCAATTTGATGCCGCCAGTTTAGAGCCGCAAATTGCGGCTCCGCATTCCCCTGAAAACGCTGATGCAGCAGACGCTTTTCGTAACATTTCCTTTGATGTGGCCTATATTGGGGCCTGCACGGGTGCAAAGTATGTAGATCTGGCTGCGGCCGCAGAGGTTCTAAAGGGGCGGCGTATTGCAAAAAACGTGACGTTGAAAGTTGCGCCGGCCAGTTTGCGAGATCAAAACCGAGCCGCGCAAGATGGAATAATGCAAATTTTGCAGGATGCTGGCGCCGAGTTCTTGGCCAATTCCTGCGGTATCTGCGCGGGCTATGGAGACGATCGTTTGGTAGAGAACCAAGTTTGTCTATCTTCGACGGCGCGTAATTTTAAAGGCCGCATGGGCGCGCCAAGTTCACAAGTTTATTTGGCCTCTCCTTATACAGTCGCAGCTTCGGCCGTTACGGGCAAATTGAGTGATCCCAGACAGGTTATGGGGGGCGGATAAATGGCGCGCTTGTGGCGGTTTGACACAACGATTGATACGGATGTTCTGGCGCCGGGCTTTTATATGAAAAAGCCCTTGGAAGAGCTGGCGCGCCATTGCCTTGAGGCGGTGCGGCCTGAATTTGCCGCTTCTGTACGGCCTGGCGATGTGATGTTGGCCAATGCCAATATGGGGGTTGGATCTTCGCGTGAACAAGCAGCTGAAGTTTTGAAATATTTAGGTATAGCTGCAATTATCGCCCCTAGTTTTGCAGGTATTTTTTATCGAAATGCCATAAATTTAGGATTGCCTGTTTTGGTAATAGATGCAGCGCTTATGGGTTTGCCAGAATTGGTTGATGGAGCAAATGTGGATTTTGACTTTCACGCGGCTACATTGAACTTAGATGGGCGAGGCACGAACATTCCGCTGAACCCGTTGCCAGACTTTTTGAAACGCCTCATTTTGGATGGCGGCCTGGTGCCGCATTTAGAGAAGCGGTTTCAACGTGAGGAGAGCGGCCAATGAGTTTGCGCGACGCGCTTGAAAAAGACGGTCTTATCATTGCGCCAGGTGTATATGACGCCTTGTCGGGTTTGATCGCAAGCCAGTCGGGTGCTCAGGCTCTTTACTTATCGGGGGCCAGCTTGGCATACACGCGGTTTGGAACTTCTGATATTGGCCTGATCAGCGTTTCTGAAGTGAATGATACGATGGCCGCAATTACCGATCGCATAAATACTCCGATAATTGTCGACGCAGATACAGGTTTTGGCAATGCGTTGAATGTACAGCGCACGGTGCGCAGTTTTGAACGTTCAGGCGCGCACGCGATTCAACTTGAAGATCAGTCTTTTCCTAAGAAATGTGGGCATTTGGATGGAAAGAAATTGGTTTCAACGCAGGAGATGGTTGGAAAAATTAAGGCTGCGCTTGACGCCCGTGCTAGTGAGGAGACGTTGATTATTGCGCGCACGGATGCGCGCGCGGTTGAGGGGTTTGACGAAGCGATTGAGCGCGCTTGGGCCTATAAAGAGGCGGGGGCCGATATATTATTCGTCGAAGCCCCCCAGTCGCTTCAAGAAATGCAACACATATGCGCAGAATTTTCAGCTCAGATCCCACTTTTGGCAAATATGGTCGAAGGCGGTAAAACACCTATTTCTTCTGCCGGTGAACTGGCAAAGCTCGGTTATAAAATAGCCATATTTCCTGGAGGAGCTGTGCGCGCGATTGCGCATCATTTGCAGGCCTATTACAGCGGCTTGCTGACCCATGGAAATAACCAGAAATTTTCAGATAAAATGCATGACTTTAAAGGTCTGAACGATTTACTCGGCACAAAAGACTTGATTGAGCTCGGGCGCAAATATGAAGATCAAGGGAATATTTGAACCTATTATGACGGATATTAGTTTAGACCCGGTCACCCTTGCGATTTTGAAGGGTAGGCTTGAACAAATCGCCGATGAGATGGATGCCACTTTGTTTCGATCTGCGTTTAACCCGATTATCGCTGAAGCACATGATGCCAGCCATGGCATCTACGATGCGATCACCGGTGAAACCTTGGTACAAGGCAAGTCTGGGCTGCCGATTTTTGTTGGGGTGATGGCTTTCGCGGTCAAGGCGGTGATTGAAAAAGTTGCGCGCGATGGCAATTTAAGCGACGGAGATGTTTTCATCTTCAACGACCCTTATGAGGGGGGGACGCATCTGTCTGATTTTCGACTGGTCAAGCCGATCTATCGAAATGGAACCGTCTTTTGTTATCTAGCTTCGGTTGGCCATTGGCATGATGTGGGTGGCAATGTCCCTGGAAATTATAACCCGGAAGCCACTGAGTCTTTTCAAGAAGGCATGTTGATTCCTCCAGTAAAACTTTTTTCAGCCGGAGTTTTAAACAAGGATATTGTGGATATTCTTTCCGCCAATTCGCGCTTGCCAAATTCCCTTTATGGGGATCTTAACGGCCAAATCAATGCGCTCGATTTAGGCCATCAACGGTTAGACGACCTGCTTGATCAATATGGCGAAACCGATATACAAATCGCGCTGAGCCTCCTTAAATCGCGTGCAGATCGTATGATGCGGGACCATTTGCAGGCTTTGCCAAATGGTACGATCTCTGTCGAAGACTTTCTTGACAATGATGGCGTGAATGATGTGGCGCTTAAACTGGCGGTCGATCTGAGCATTGAAGGCGACCGCCTCAAGGTGGATTTCAGCCGTTCGAGCCAAGCCTGTGCAGGGCCAGTGAATATTTCCCGATCAACAACGATTGCAGCAACCTATGTAGCATTGAAACACATCTTCACCGATGTGCCGGCGAACGCGGGTGTTTTACAGCCCGTTGAGTTTATCATACCCGAAGATAGCTTTTTAAGCGTGAAAGCGCCAAAGCCTGTCGGTGGCTACACAGAAACCATCCTCCGCCTCATTGATGTCTTGTTTTGTGCTTTCGAGCATATTGCGCCCGAGCGGGTGAATGGCTGCGCCTATGGAACCATAAATGCCTTATCTATGGCAGGGCATCGCTCAAACGGCGCGCGTTGGGTGATGTTTTCGTTTTTTGGCGGTGGCCATGGTGGGCACCCAGAAGGAGATGGCTTGAACCATGGTAATGCGCCCATTTCAACCGCAACGATCCCGCCATTGGAAATCCTTGAAGCGGCCTATCCGGTGGCCTTCACGCAATGGGCGCTCCGTCCGGATTCGGGCGGCGTTGGGAAGCATCGTGGCGGGTTAGGGGCCATCTATGAAATTGAGTTGCTGGAAGACAGTGCCACGGTGTTCTTATTTGGCGAGCGCGGTAAATTCCCGCCTCCTGGAGTCGTTGGCGGAGGCGCTGGGGCGATGAATAAATTTACTTACCAAAGCGCTGATGAAGAGACTGCTTTTCCCGATAAAACGCCGCCTTTGGCCTCAAAAATCACAGGCGTGAAACTGCGCAAAGGTCAACGAGTTCGTTTGGAAACTCCGGGCGGAGGTGGCTATGGTAACGCGCAAGAGCGCCCTGAAGAGCTGATACGCAATGATCTTGCGCAAGGTTACGTTTCTGGAAAAAAATCATGAGTAAATCAATCGTTATTGGCGTCGATGTTGGCGGTACATTCACTGACACATTGGCGCTTGATGAGGCGACTGGCGCGGTCAGAGTTGAAAAGGTTCCCTCTACCAAGGGCGATCAGTCCAATGGATTTCTAAGCGGCATACTGGCGGCAACCGATCATGATCTCAGTTCTGTATCCACGATCATTCACGGAACCACGGTTGCAACCAACGCTTTGTTAGAGCGCAAGGGGGCAAAGGCAGGCATCATAACCACCGAAGGGTTTCGCGACGTTCTAGAAATGCGGCGGCGCGATCGCCCTTCAACCTGGGGGCTTTGGGGGCAATTTACACCGGTCATTGAACGCAAATGCCGTCTGGAAGTGTCCGAACGTACCTTGGCAAATGGTACGGTTGTGAAAGATGTGGATGAAGCTTCAATTAAAGCGGCGGCGCAGGAGTTGATTGCTCAAGGTTGTGAATCTGTGTGTCTGTTTTTTATCAATGGCTATGCAAATAGGGATAATGAAATCAAAGCTGCAAGGATATTGCGGCAGGTTTGGCCTAATGATTATGTGAGTGTCGCGACAGAAATCCTTCCTGAAATTCGCGAATTTGAACGCTGCTCTACGGCGAGTTTGAACGCCTATCTGCAGCCGGTTGTTGCCAATTACTTGGCGCGTTTGGAAACCCGCATTGCAGAGGATGAGGCTGGCTCTGAAATATTAATCGTTCAGTCTAATGGCGGAATTATGTCGGTTGATACAGCCAAAGCGTTTCCTGTGCGCACGGCGCTGTCGGGCCCTGCTGCAGGCGTTGTGGCGGCGCGGCAAATTGCCAAGGCTGCTGGATTTGAAAATGTGATTACCTGTGATATGGGGGGTACGTCATTTGATGTATCGCTGGTGGCCGATGGCCAAAACATGCTGACATCACAAGCCAGTATTGATTTTGGAATGGTTATACGAACCCCGATGATTGAAATGTCAACGATTGGGGCAGGGGGCGGCTCAATCGCGCATATCGACGAAACTGGCCTGCTTGAAATAGGAACCGATAGCGCGGGCTCTGATCCAGGCCCGGCGTGCTATGGCTTGGGAAATGAACGCCCGACCGTTACAGATGCAAATTTGGTTTTGGGCCGCATTGATGCGCGAAAACCGATCGGCAACAAGCTCGAGGCATTAGATCGCGACGCCGCAGTGGCCGCAATAAAAACGCATATTGCTGACCCATTGGGAATGGATGTCGAAGAGACCGCAGAAGCGCTTATTAAAGTGGCCAATTCCAAAATGGCGGGTGCGATACGGCTTATTTCGATTGAGCGCGGTCATGATCCCAAAATATTTGCTGCGATGCCTTTCGGGGGCGGTGGAGCGCTTCACGCAGGGGCCCTTATGCAAGATATTGGTTTGGCAGCGGCGGTTATTCCCCGCTACCCGGGCGTAAACTCGGCCTTGGGTTGCGTGATGTCTGACCTTCGCCATGATGAAGTGCGCACGTTAAATACGATGCTAGACGCCCTTAATTGCAAGGAGGTAAACGGGCTGATCCAGGCGATGACGCAGATGGGACATTCGATCATCAAAAAATCAAAAGCGAAGTTGGTGGCGACAGAAACCGTGATCGAATTGGATATGCTCTATATGGGTCAAACCCACGCTGTTGCGGTGCCGGTCCCCAGCGATAAACCTTTAAGCCCGGATCTTATTCGAGACGCATTTGAGGCAACCTATCTCAAAACCTATGGCCGATTGTTAGATGAAATCCCAATTCGAATTTTAAACCTGCGCCTGTCGGTGATCGGGAAGCGTCCGCAGATTGACATTAAAATGCTCGCACGAGGACAACGTGCTGAAAGCGTTGCAGCCTGTTATTTGGCAGATCAAAAGATATTTGCAAATGGTGCCTGGCATGACGCGGGTATTTACGACCGTCTTTTATTGCCTCAGGGCAGCAAAATTTTAGGCCCCGCGCTGTTGGTGCAGCCAGATGCCACAATTTACGTCGACCCTGGTCTGAGCGCAGAGGTTGATGATTTTGGTAACATTATTATGAAATCAGAAGAGGATTAAATGTCTCAACATAAATTTATTCCCTCGCAAACGGCAGTGCTTATCGTCGATCTACAGAACGATTTTTTGCACCCTGAAGGGGCCTATGGGCGCTCTGGAACCTCTAATTCGGCGATTGCAGCCTTGCCCAAAAAGATTGCCCCTTTGCTCGATGTTGTACGAAGCGCTGACGGCTGGATCGTTTCCACGCAGTTTACTTTGGTGCCCGGAAAAAAAGGCGCGCCTTTTATCTCGACACATCTGAAAAAATTAAGGCCGTTTCTCACGCAGGGTGATTTCAAGCCCGGTGGTTGGGGGCATAGTTTGGTCGATGAGCTTCAGCCTGCGGATATTACGATCGAAAAAGTAGCCTATTCGGCGTTTTATCAATCGCGCTTGGAGTTTGCGCTTAATCGCGCTGGGATCACAACCTTAATGGTCTGTGGAATTGTTACCAATGGCGGCGTCGCATCAACGGTGCGAGAGGCGCATGTGCGTGATTTCCAAACCATTATATTAGAGGATGGTTGTGCCGCCTTTAGTGCCGAAACCCATGATATCTCGATTGCATCACTAGCCACGGTTGGGGATGTGATCTCTATACGGGATGCCATAAATTTATTTGCAGGATGAAAACCAGTGCCCGGCATTATCAGAAGAAACGAGTTTCCATCTGATATAGATGTTGATTGCCTTATCGTTGGCGGCGGCGCCGCCGGTCTGACGGCGGCTCTTGCCGCGCATGAGGCGGGCGCGACGGTTCTGATCGCCGAGCGTGAAACGCGCCTGTCCGGTTCAACCGCGCTGTCATCTGGGCTGATTCCCGCAGCTGGGACCCGCGCGCAACAGGCGCAACAGATCGATGACAGCGAAGATGTTTTCTGTGCTGATATTTTGCACAAAAACCGTGACAGCGCGGATCCAATTTATGTGCAACAAATCGTTCAGCAAATTTCTAAAACGATTGATTGGCTCTCTGAAAGCTATAATGTTCCATTCCATGTATTGGATAACTTTCTTTATCCGGGGCATAGCAATCACAGGATGCATGCAGTGCCTGAAACCACTGGTATTGGTCTTATAAACCGGCTTGAAGCTGCCGTGGCTGCTAAAGGTATTTTTGTGGTAACCGATGCGCTCATCACCGATCTTATTGTGAATCAAAATGATATGGCGTTGGGCGCTTTATGCCAACGGCCCAATAAGGATGTTGAACATATCGCGGCGTCATCTGTGATTTTGGCCTGTAACGGGTATGGTGGCAATCCTGATTTGATTGCAAAGCATATTCCTGAAATGAAAGATGCATTGTATTTTGGTCATCCTGGAAATCAGGGGGAAGCGATCATTTGGGGCGCAGCTTTGGGGGCTGAGCTTGCGCATCTGTCAGGGTATCAGGGCCATGGCTCGGTTGCGCATCCGCATGGCATTTTGGTGACATGGGCTTTGATGATGGAAGGTGGAATTCAAATCAACAAGAATGGCCTGCGCTTTTCAAATGAACATCAAGGCTATTCGGAGCAAGCGGTATCGGTAATTGGACAACCTGATCAAGTCGCATTTAACATTTTTGACCAGCGGCTTTTGGACTTGGGGCGGGGCTTTGATGATTTTGTGAAGGCTGAAGAAAATGGCGCGGTTCTGCGCGCCGAGAGCTGCGATGCACTTGCAGAAATGCTGGTAATAGATCGCGCGGCGCTGAAGCATACATTGAGGGAATGCCAAGATTATGCTTCACAAGAAATTCTTGATCCCTTCGGGCGTAGGTTTAAACCCGAAAAAATGCTTAAGCCGCCCTATTACGCGGTTAAAGTGACCGGGGCACTTTTTCATACGCAAGGCGGGTTGAAGGTGAATGCGCGCGCTCAGATTCAAAAGCCAAATGGCGCAGCGTTTGAAAATATCTTTGCCTGCGGCGGAGCCGCTTGTGGTGTGTCAGGCCCGGATGTTTCCGGCTATTTGTCGGGTAATGGGTTGTTAACCGCGTTGAGCCTTGGTGAGATCGCAGGGCGCTTTGCAGGAGGCCGCGTTTAAAAACTTACCTGTTACCATCGGAACGGGTCTCCGATTAGCATATGTGTATTCGCGGATCTCGAAGAGAGTACACATTTGAATATTATCTATCCTTTTCAAATTTTAGCGTCGAGTTTCGCTCTTAAAAACAATTGCAAAAAAAATCAAAACCAGTCAGCTTTACATCTTAAATTTTTATTCAAGGGGCGCAAAAATGAAAATTATTTGGTTGGGCCATGCGTCTTTTAAAATAGAGATCGCGCAGCAGGTCTTATTGATTGATCCGTGGCTCACTGGCAACCCCATTTTGCCGGAAGAAAAGCACGCAGAGGCGATTCAGGGCGCTACTCATATTTTGCTAACGCATGCACATTTCGATCATATCTGCGATACGCTGCCGATCGCGAGGGATAAAAATATACCCATTGTCGGGCAAGTTGATCTGATCAGTCATTGGGTGAAAACCGAAGCAATCGAAGGTCTCGGGTTTAATAAGGGTGGCACC
Organism: Rhodobacteraceae bacterium IMCC1335; assembly: GCA_039640495.1. Lineage (NCBI taxonomy): Bacteria > Pseudomonadati > Pseudomonadota > Alphaproteobacteria > Rhodobacterales > Paracoccaceae > Rhodobacteraceae bacterium IMCC1335. The sequence goes on along the minus strand of CP046864.1, from coordinate 355,286 downwards.
GTGATGTTGGGAGATGTTGCTGTAACGATGGTGCATGCGGTGCACAGTTCAACAATTTCTGGGCAAGATGGGCCTCGTTGTATTGGAAGCGAATGTGGATTTATGATCTCTGGCGAAGGGCACACGATTTATATTTCTGGTGATACGGATGTGATGGCCGATATGCAGATATTTAATGATCTTCACGCCCCTGATATCGGAATCTTATCGGCGGGGGGGCATTTCACTATGGATATGAAGCGCGCAGGCTATGCAGCTGCAAAATTTTTTGATTTTGAAACTATTATTCCCTGCCATTACAAAACGTTCCCACTCCTTGAGCAATCTGCGGATAATTTGATTAAGGCGGTTCCAAATGCGCGGGTGATTGAGCCCGAGCTATTGGTTCCTATTCATATTTAATGTCCCCGCAGCGCGGGGGCTCTTCGATCTGGCAACCTCGACATTATTGAGGGGCGGATTATCACACGTGACACGCTCGGTCTGTCGTTCGAGTCCTTATACGAAGAATTGATATCAGCCGTGGCGTCGGCACGCCACCCGCTGACCAATGGTGGGATTACCGTATTACTTCTGGAAATTTAATTTTATCAGTTGCGATCAGATCGGTTTTTTATTTCTGCTGTAGGAAGGTTATAAGTACACCACCACTCACAAGATTATTGTACAAAAACACAACACTTACAGATAAAAACACACCGGAAAGAATCCATTGGGACCATGCTCTGTTGAGCGGTCCCCGATCATTTAAGAATGAAAAGCTAGTGCCGATAAATCCAATTGCTGTATTCACAAACAAACCAAATGAGCACAAAAGCGTTCCAAGCCCCAATGCCCACAGTGAGGGCTGAATAGCGGCGGTGGGAATGAACTGAGGAATAAATGCGCTAAAGAATACAGCGGCTTTAGGGTTAGCCAAATTTGTTACAATCCCGTTTAAAATTAAATTTCCCTTGGCTGGTTGTGTCTCGACCTCAATATCAGAATACGGCGCGACAATTACTGTGTAAGCCAACCATAGCAAATAAGCGGCTCCACAAAGCTGTATGCCCGTCAGAATCTTTGGGTGCAGAGCAGAAGATGCCACTAAAAGCGCCACAAATATTGCCCAAACCATCCCGCCAATACTTACCCCAACAGATGTAAAAAAAGCCCCGCGGGCGCTATATCTCAAACCATTGGCAATAAGAACTGCCATGTCGGGACCAGGCAAAATAAGCAATAAAAGAACTGCGCCAATAAATGGAATTAGTGTATCAAACACTTACAATCTCCTTACCATTGGCGTGCCCCCATTTGGTGATCCGGTTTGAATGTTATTGCATTATTGGCCTTTGCTCCATCCGAACGATGCTTTCCGGTGCAGGCGGACGATAGCCCAATGAACTGTGCGGCCTGACTGTGTTGTAGTGAATGCGCCATTTCTTGATCAGGATTTGGGCCTCCTTTAAGCTGTAGAACAGTTCGCCATTAAGCAGCTCGTCGCGGAACCGGGCGTTGAAGCTTTCACAGTATCCATTTTCCCAGGGTGATCCAGGTTCGATGTAAGCCGTCTTGGCGCCAACGGCAGCGATCCAGTCCCGCACTTTCAGGGCGATAAATTCCGGCCCATTGTCGGATCTTATGTATTCTGGAGGGCCGCGCAGGATGAACAGGTCTGTCAATGCATCCAGCACATCGGTTGAGTTGAGTTTGCGATCGACGCGGATCATCAGCGCCTCCTTTGTGTATTCATCGATGATGTTCAGTGTCCGATAGGGCCGCCCGTCAGCAGTGCGATCCTGGACGAAGTCATAGGACCAGACATGGTTCGCACGTTCAGGCTTGAGGCGCACGCACGCTCCATCGTTCAGCCAAAGCCGCCCCTTCTTTCTCTGCTTTTGTGGGACCTTCAGCCCTTCACGTCGCCAGATGCGCTCGACCCGCTTGTGGTTCACATGCCAGCCAGCGTTGTTCAGCAAACCCGTCACCATGCGATAACCATAGCGGCCATATTTGTCGGCCAGTTCAATGATATCATCGGTCAGCCGCTCTTCATCAGCCCGGCCTTGCGGAACCTTTCTTTGTGTCGAACGGTGCTGCCCCAAGGCGCGGCAGGCACGACGCTCAGACACGTCCAGCTCCTGCCGTACATGATCGATGCACTTGCGACGACGCGAAGGGCTCAGAAGTTTCCCCTCGCAGCTTCGCTCAATATGAGCTTGTCCAATGTCAGATCGGACACCGCCCGCCGCAGCCGTTGGTTCTCCTTCTCAAGCTCCTTCAGACGCTTGAGCTGAGACCAACCCATCCCGGCATACAGTTTCTGCCATCGATAGAACGTCTGTTGTGTCACGCCGATCTGGCGCACCGCATCCGCTATCGTCATCCCTTGCCCTTGCAGAACTTCAACTTGCCGAAGCTTCGATACTATCTCTTCGGCCTTCTCTCGTTTCCCAGCCATCGCTGATCCTCCAATTTGTGGAACAAAACTATCCCAGTTGGTGGACCACTTGCAGGGGGCTATTCCACTTCGCTGTAAGCACATGCAGCACAAATTTGACACTTCTGCTCTGAGCCAATTGTGTTGAAAAACTCTTGCTTGATCGAATGGTCAATCGCTGATTCAATCTGTGTATTGGACAGGGGGATTTGCGATGTTGGGACCAAGGCAGGAGGCGCAGGCAGCACTGTTTTATGAGTTTTCGCTGGAAGATCACGTTCCCCAAAACCACCTGTTGCGTTCGCAAGAGTTTTTCAACACAATTAGCCCAAACTTCAAAATGCTGCGACGTCGTTGAATGACCGTGAACAAATCTCAAGCGAATATGTCTGGCTGGTGTGAACGCGCTGCGAATTGTGGCGAAAGGAACAATCGCTGTATGTCAGTAGCAACTATTCTGAAATGAACCGGCTCTCCATCTCGACCTCTTGCTGGCGCATGAGCTTCCAGGCCGTCTGCATGTGGTCGAACATGATGGCTCTGGCCTTGTCGGCATCGCCACCACGCAAGGCCGCGATTAGTTGCTGCTGGTGATCGCGGCCCTGTTTCCAAAGCTCAATGTTGGGCGGAGAATAGAGGCGGCGATAGACCGTCAATTCAGTCAGCAGGTTTACCATGAAGTCGATAATAAAACCGAGCAGCGGGTTTTGCGACTGTTCGGCAAGAATGGCGTGGAAACGCAGCGATGCGACGTGCTGATCACGTTCCTCATCAAGTGTTACAGCGGGCGCGGAGTATTCGGCCGTGTTCCTCTCAAGCGACTCAAGGATGCCTTCGGAAAGCTTTCCGGCAAGGGATGCGGCCAATTCAGGTTCTAGCGTCAGGCGCAGCTGGTAGATGTCACCGATGGTCAGATCCTTGAAGTAGAAATAATTTCCCAAGAGAGCCTTGGCGCGCTGTCGACTGACCTCGTGCACGAAGCTGCCACCACCGGGACCGGTGCGGGTTTTGATCAGTCCTTGCGCCTCGAGAATGCGCATCGCCTCGCGGATCGTGCCTTTGGCCATGCCAAAGCGTTCAATCAGCTCAACCTCGCCGGGCAGACGATCACCAGCTTGCATCCCCTGCTCCACGACCCAATCCTTGATCGCCTCGGCGACATGTACAGGGCGGCTGGGCTTGGGTTCAGCTTTGGAGCGGATGGTGACAGGCGGCAAGTTGGTCTTCTCCCATTTCTTTCAGCTCCGGCACATTTGTGCGGCAAATTTCGGTCGCGCGGGGGCAACGACCCACAAAGGCACAGCCCGGCGGCGGATTGAGCGGATCGGGCAGTTCCGATCCTTTCTGCTCTAGCGCGGTGGGTGGTTTTCCAACCACCGGCGCACTCTCCGCAAGGAGCCTTGTATAAGGGTGGCGGGGATTTGCAAAGATGCTTTCAGCGCGACCTATTTCTACCACCGCCCCGAAATAAAGAACGATGATCCGGTCGCTGACCGCCTCAACCACCGCCAGATCATGGGTTATAAAAAGATAGGTTAGCCCGAACTGCGCCTTCAGGTTAGCCAGCAGGTTTAGCACCTGAGCCTGCACTGAGACATCCAGCGCTGAGACTGGCTCGTCCAGGATGATGATCCTTGGATTTGCCGCGAGTGCGCGAGCGATGCCGATACGTTGCGCCTGCCCGCCGGAAAACTCGTGCGGATATCGGTCGAGAAAATCTTCGCGCAGATTGACGCTCGCGAAAATCTCACTGATGCGCCGGTCACGGTCTGGTTTAGTCATACCATGCAGACATTTCAACGGGGCCTCCATCACCTGACGGATCGTTTTGCGCGGATTGAGCGAGCTTTGCGGATCCTGAAACACGTATTGGATCAGCTTGCCGAACTCTGCCGAGTCGGAAGTATAGAGCGCTTGGCCTTCAATTTCGATCGTGCCCTCTGAAGGGTCCAGCAGCCCCACCAGCATCCGCGCCAGAGTGGACTTGCCGCAGCCGGACTCGCCCACAACGCCAAGGGTTTCGCCTGTAACCACCTCAAAACTCATGGGCCGCACCGCGCGCACCCCGGGCGGGGCCGGGCCGAAAAGTGGCTTTTTCAACGGAAAGGTCTTGGCGAGGTTATTGACTTTGAGCGCGGGCATCAGAGGGCCTCCTCCGGGTAGAGACAACGTACGAAGCGCAGCTCAGTGCCCTGCAACATAACATCGCCAGCGCGGCAGCTCTTTAGCGCCTTCTCACAGCGAGGCGCAAAGGCGCAGCCCTCTGGCAAGTCGTCAACGACGGGAGGCAGGCCCGGAATAGCGGTCAGTTCACGCCGTCCGCCGCCCAATTCGGGTACGCAAGCGATCAGCCGTTTTGTGTAGGGATGGGCAGGTGCGTCAAGCACCACCTGCGTCGGACCCTCCTCGACGATCTGGCCCGCATACATCACGGCCACGCGATCACAAATCTGGCCTACTACGCCGAAGTCGTGGGTGATGAAAATGATCGCCAGTCCCCTGTCAAGGCGAAGGTCATCCAAGAGCGAAAGGATCTGAGCCTGTACGGTGACATCAAGTGCTGTGGTTGGTTCATCCGCGATGATTACATCTGGTTCGTTGGCCAGCGCCATGGCAATCCCTACGCGCTGTCTCATCCCACCCGACAATTCGTGCGGGTAGTAGTCCACCCACGCCTCGGAATTGGGGATACGCACGTCTTTCAAGAGCTGGATGGCACGCAGCCGGGCTTGGGCTTTCGACACTTTGTGATGCGACTGGATCGCCTCGGCCAATTGTTGCCCGATCCGGTAGAGCGGATGCAGCGTACTCAGCGGGTCCTGGAAGATATAGGCCACCCTATCTCCACGCTTCTGGCGCAGCGTCTCATAGGGCGCGCCGATCAAGTCCTCGCCCTGAAAGCGCACCGCACCGCCGGTGATCACACCGGGGGGCGAGGCGACGAGGCCCATGACGCTGAGTGCAGTGACAGATTTACCCGAGCCACTTTCGCCGATCACGCCCAGGCATTCACCAGGTTTGACTGCCAGCGATACGCCGCCGACGGCGCGGTAGATGCGATTGCCGACATGGAATTGAGTCTGAAGCTCTTGAATGGCAAGCAGATCGTCCGTCGCAGCGGGTATATCCCCCTGACGCTGGATCAGTGTCGTGGCGAGGGGACGGCTGAGCGCGCCAGCGCGCAGGCGTGGGTCCAGTGCGTCGCGCACCCCATCGCCCAGCAGGTTGATGGACATTACGATCAGGAAAATCATGATCCCCGGCACGATTGACGTGTGCGGGTGCGAGATCATGGCCGAACGCGCCTCACCCAGCATCGAGCCTAGATCAGCCTGCGGCGGCTGCGAGCCCAGCCCGAGGAAGCTGAGGCCCGCCGTTTCAAGTATCATCCAGCCGACTGTAGTGGACATTGCGATTACAATGACCGGCAGAACATTGGGCAGAAGCTCGGTCAGGATGATCCGAGTGTGCCCCATCCCGGTTAGTCGTGCCGCGTCGATGAACTCGCGCCCTGTCAGTCCCACGGTAATGCCACGGATGTTCCGGGCAAAAAACGGCACGTTGACGGCGGCAACGGCGATGAGCGCGTTCATCAACCCGGGACCAAGCGCGGCAACAATGGCAAGCGCCAGCAGGATGTAAGGAAAGGCCATCAGCATATCGACGATGCGCATGACTATATTATCGGTCCGTCCCCCGAAATAGCCTGCGATAATCCCGATAGCTGAGCCGATGGTGGCGGCGATCAGGGCCGCGGCGATCCCGACGGCGAGGCTCAGGCGGGTGCCATGCAACAGTCGGCTAAGAAGGTCACGGCCCAGATGATCCTTGCCCAGCAGGTGGCCCTCGGTGAAGGGGCGTTTGAACCGGTCGGCGGTGGCGGTCACATCAGGATCGTGCAGGGGCAGAATGGGCGTCAACAGCACCATTATAAGGATCGCCGCCAGCACCACCGCACCTATCGTGGCTAACCGATTTCGGAACAACAATTTTAGAAAAAGGTTCATGTCTTGATTCTCGGATCAAGCAGGCTTTGAGCCACGTCAACCGCGATGTTAAAGAGCACGTAGCAGGCCGCTACAAAAACCACACCGCCTTGTACAAGCAACAAGTCGCGCTTCAGGATCGCATCGACCAGCATCCGGCCCACACCGGGCCACTGGAAAACGATCTCGATATATATTGCACCCGACAGCACGAAGCCCGCCTGAATACCAAGCACGGGAATGATGGACACCATGGCAGCACGCAAGGCATGGCCCATGATGACGCGGCGCTCGGGTACGCCTTTAGCGCGGGCGGTACGAATATAATCCTGCCGCAGCACTTCAAGCATGGCCGAGCGGGAGAGCCGGGCGATAACCCCCGTGGCCACCGCCGCTAGCGCGAGAGCAGGCATGATCAGGTGATCGAGCAGGTCGGGCAGATCGCCACCGCCATAGATCGCATACATACCCGACACAGGAAGCCAGCGCAGCTTCACCGCGAAGAGAAGGATCATCATCATGCCAAGAAAAAACGACGGCACAGAGATGCCAATGAGAACCACAAAAGTGATCGCCTTGTCAGCTAGACCATACTGTCGCGCAGCGGAAATAACACCTGCCAGAATGCCTAGCACGGAGCACAGGACAAAGGACGTTCCAGCAAGTATCAGCGTGGCATTGAACCGCTCAAGAATTTCGTCGAGCACAGGTCGGTTAAGCGAGTAGGAACGCCCGAAATCACCAGTCAGCATATTACCAAGCCAAATACCGTAGCGCTGCACCATAGGCTTGTCGAGGCCAAGGTCCTGGTTGAGCTTTTCTACGTTTTCAGGGGTGGCGTATGAGCCAAGGATCGCCGTCGCCGGATCGCCGGGGATGAGCGACATGATCAAAAAAACGATGATGGTAATCCCCAGGAGCACTGGGATCGCAGAGACCAGACGTTTGAGAATATAGCCGCCCATGTGTGTGTCCCGCTCACAATGCCTCAAGGGCCGGCGAGGACCGGCCCCAAAGCTTCATTTTAGTTTTTCACAACACCTTGTAGGTTCAACAGAAAGGACGGCTCAAGACCAAAGTTTTCTACTCGGTCGCTGGTTACCGCATTCTGCTTCCAGTTTGCGACAAAAACCCACGGGGCATCTTCCTGAACGATCTCCTGCATCTCACGATAGAGCCGGGCACGTTCGTCCTGATCGGTCGCAGTGCGGGCCGCTTCAAGCAGTTCGTCAACCTTCGGGTTTGCGTAGTAACCTGAGTTGAAACCGCCCTTGTCGGGCCATGCTTCTGAGCGCAGCGCCAGGTAGGGCAGCGTGTCTGGGTCGTTGGTCATCCATGCCATTTCGGCCATGTCTGCCTTGCCCTCGAGCCCCGGGTTCACCTCGCCCAAGAAAGTATTCCACTCGTAGGTTTTGATCTTCACGTTCAGACCAACGGCCTGAAGATCAGCCTGAATGGCAGTGCCCATCGGCACCGGATCAAGCATGCCCGAACCACCCTCGGTCACATAAAAGGTCAGCGTTGCGCCGTCGACACCCGCCTCGGCGATCAGCGCCTTGGCTTTTGCCGGGTCATAGGGATAGGGATCAAGCGCCTCGTTGTAAGCCCAGGCAAATGCCGGCGGGGTCGGACCTGCAGCCACGGTCGCGGTGCCTTCCAGTACGTCATTCACGATAGCTTCTTTGTTGATTGCGTAGTTGGCAGCCTGGCGCACCCGCTTGTCCGCAAAGGGGCCTTCCTTAGCGTTCAGTATCAGGAACCAGACATGCGGGCCAGCCTGCTCGCCAACGATGAATCCGTCCCCAGAAAACTGACCCAGCGAGGTGGGCGGCACTTCGACCATCATGTCGATGCCACCGGCCAGCATTTCGGCCACACGGGTATTGGCGTCGGTAATCGGGCGGAAGACCACGGCCTGCGTGCCTGCCGCTTCACCCCAATAAGCGTCGTTGCGTTCAACCACCACGGCTTCGTTCGAGCGCCACTCGGCAAATTTGAACGGCCCTGTGCCGGAAGGGTTGCGCCCGAACTCTTTGCCATGGGCTGCCACTGCGGCGGGCGATACCATCAGACCAGTCGGGTAGGCTAGGTTCGACAGAAAGGGCGCATATGGCGCGTTAAGGGTAAATTTCACCGTCATGTCATCGACTACATCCGTCGATTCTACCGCGCCGAAGAAGAAGGACAGCGGGAACGGGCCCGTATCGTGATATGGGTGCGATTCGTCCAGCATCCGGTCAAAATTGAATTTCACCGCCTCAGCGTTGAACGGTGTTCCATCGTGGAAGGTTACGCCGTTGCGCAGCGTGAACGTATATTCGGTGCCGTCCGCGCTGATAACCCAGCTGGTGGCCAGAGACGGTTCGACTTCCAGCGTACCGGATTTGTACCGGGTCAAGCCCTCGTAAACATTCACAAGAATGCGGAAATCATTGACTGCGGTTACTGCCGCCGGATCGAGCGATTTCGGTTCGGCGATCTGGCCGACGATCAGAACACCCGAGGGTGTCTGCGCGGCTGCCGGTGCAACAAGGCCACCCGCAACGAGCGCAGCCCCGGCAGCGGCCATCAGGCCTCGGCGGGTCCAGGATAATAGTGTCATTTCATGTTCTCCCTGTTAAGTTTCTGCACCTATATTTATCATGATAAATTGCAATCGTCAATTTATCATGATAAATAACAGAAACCCAGTTAAGGTGAGATATGACATTTTCAATTCTTGCACGTGATCCCGATACAGGCGCCATAGGAGGCGCTGCAGCCACCGGTAGCCTCTGCGTCGGCGGATGGGTGCTTCGCGGTGATCTAAACGCAGGTATGTCCGCTAGCCAGGGCGCGGCACCGTCCACCCTATGGGGTGAAGAAGTGCTGCAACACCTTCGCGATGGGTCAAGCCCCAAAGACTCGGTGAACCATGTCACGTCCCACGACCGAGGCTGCGCTTACCGGCAACTTGCTGCGATGGACCTTCTTGGCAATGCCGCCGCATTTACAGGCTCGGAAAATCAGGACATCAAAGGCAGCATCACCTTCGCCGGCGGTATCGCGTCAGGCAACATGCTGGGCAGTGACGCTGTTCTGGGGACCATGGCAGAGGCCTATGCCGCCTCGCATTATCCGTTCGAGCGCCGTTTGCTGGAGGCCCTCACGGCAGCACAGAGTGTGGGCAGCGATTTCCGTGGCCTTTTATCTGCCGCGATGTTGGTGCTACATCCAGACCGCCCGCCCTTGACTTTGCGGATCGACTACCATCCCAACGATCCGGTCACCGCCCTGGAACAACTCTACCAGAAAGCCACATCGGGCGACTATGACGATTGGGCTAGGCAAGTGCCAGTTCTGTCAGACAGAGAGCGCACCCTTGACTAACTGGGGCGCGCGGGCAGAGGCACTGCTGGAAGATCTCGCGGCATGTTCGGAGGCCGGGCCAGGCGTGACACGACTGCCGTTTACACCTGAACATCGCGCGGCAATCGACTTCCTTCGTTCGCTTATGGAAGCGGCTGGCCTGACCGTCGACATAGACGACGCGGGAACTCTGGTGGGTCGGTACGAAGGCCCGCCGGGCTCGAAAACTCTATTGATGGGGTCACATCTGGATTCGGTTCGTGAAGGCGGCGCATATGATGGGATGATGGGTGTCGTGCTACCTTTACTTGCGCTTGAAAAACTACGCTCGGACGCTGTGAGCTTGCCGTTCTCTGTCGAGTTGCTTGCCTTTGCTGATGAAGAGGGCGTTCGTTTCCCGACAGCGTTGGTCGGATCACGGGCGCTGGCGGGAACCTTCGACCCGGCCGTTTTGTCGATGCAGGATACCCAGGGCATAACACTTCGCAATGCGATGAAATCCTTCGGGCTGAATCCCGACCGAATCGATGCATTGGCGCGCGGTCCCGCCGACGTGATTGGATTTGTCGAAACGCATATTGAACAAGGCCCTGTGCTTGAGCGTGAAGGCGAATCCTGTGGGGTGGTAAGTGCGATTTGCGGGATCGAGCGTCACCAAATCGTGGTCACTGGAGAAACCGGCCATGCGGGAACTTTGCCAATGGCCGGGCGGCGTGATGCACTGGTTTCGGCTGCTGCCATTGTGGCCGAGGTGGACCGGTTGGGCCAGTCCACCCCCGATCTACGCGCCACGGTTGGATCGTTCACTGTCGCGCCAAACATGGTCAACGCAGTGCCGCGAATCGTCAGGATGACTGCTGAATTCCGTTCGCCTTGCGACGAGACCCGACACCACGCGGGCAAAACGCTGCGCCGGTTCACCGAAAAACTGGCAGCGCAAAAAAACCTGACAATCGAGGCCAATTTGACCTATGCTCAAATCGCTCAACCATGCGATGACAAGCTGTCCGCCCACCTGTGTGAAGCCATCCAGAAAGCGGATGCAAATGGCCTGTACCTGTCTTCCGGTGCGACCCATGACGCATCGGCCATGGCCGACCTTTGCCCGATCGCGATGCTGTTTGTCAGGTGCCAAGACGGGGTCAGCCACAAACCAGAAGAATTCACTTCGGCGCATGATATGGGTTTGGCCATTTCCGCTCTTGCCTTTTTCTTGAGGACATTGGGCTCCACTACCGACCATATCTAGATAATCTGAAAATCGGATCCCGCCCTTTGAAGCTTCGAGAAATCAGCCCTTCTATACAGTTAAATTTGCGTGGCGCTGAATGTCCACTAAGCAAGCTGATCCGGCACTAGGCGAGCAATATAGATGCCTGCTTTGTCCACAAAGCAGACCTCAGGCATTGGCCCTGCGAATGTCTGATTTGGGTTGCAAGGTACAAATCGAAACGCTAATTGCGATTGCAAATCAGGATCACTTTTAGGACCGCTTTATAATTTCAGTTTAAAAATAAGTATATGTAATTAAATAGAAGTATATAAAGTACGACGTCCTCTCCTGGGCACCATTTTTTAATATACCGCATTGTAATACCTCACTATTTTGACTTTGATAGTGAGCCGTAGACCATGCTGGCAACCAAATCTAATAGTTGCACATTCCAAAAAAAGCGGCGTTTGGTATTTCTCCCGTCGAGTACCCGCAGATTTACGGCGGCATTACAGAACGGGTAGGATTGCTTATTCTTTAAGAACCAAATCCATCAAGGATGCTCGTGTTAGGGCCATGAGTGATGCCTCTAAGTTAGACAGGCATTGGCATATTCTGCGGATTTCCTCCGAAGATTTACCAGGCAAGCATTTACTCGCTGATGCCGTTCAAGAGCCAGCAGCTGAGGCTTCTGTAGATACCCATTCGTTGAAAGCAGCTGTGGCTGTTTATCTGCGATTAAAAGGCAATCATCGTCCACCAACGTTTGAGGCTGCTGTACGGCGCTGTTGCGGCTATCTGATTGATTGCTGTGGAATGAAAAACCTCGACGAATATGTTCGGTCTGATGCTACGAAGTTCCGTGATTATCTATTCGCCAAAGGGCTGAATGGAGCATCTGTAGCAAGGGTGTTTGGTACTGTAAGAGCCGTTATCAACCTAGCCCTGAGTGAGTTTGGGCTATCAATCGTCAACCCTTTCTCGAATGTCTATTTTGATCCAAGTCAAGGGGTTAAGAAACGCATTCCGGTAAAGCCTGAAGACATCGAGAAGGTTCAACAGAAGTGTTATAAAGCTGATGATGAAAAGCGGTGGCTTATTGCTCTGATAGCTGACACGGGCATACGCTTGGGTGAAGGCGCTGGGCTGTTAAGGTCAGACTTCGTGGAACAGGATGGTATTCTATGCGTCAACATCAGGCCGCATCCTTGGCGATCATTGAAAACTTTAAGCAGTAAAAGGCTGGTTCCACTTGTTGGCTCGTCTAAATGGGCCACAGAGCGCATATTAGCCCAATCGACAGATAGTCGCTTTGCCTTCCCCAATTACAATGATGGCCAACGCACCAATGCCAACTCAGCAAGTGCTGCCTTGAACAAGTGGCTAAAGTTAAAGATTGGGCGAGGTTATACAATTCACAGCTTCAGGCATTCAATGCGTGATAGGTTGAGGGCGGTAGAATGTCCCAGCGAGATTATTGATCAGATCGGTGGCTGGCTGACGTACGGCGTTGGGAATAGCTATGGCAATGGGTATCCGGAACGCACCTTGTTACAATGGCTTCGAAAACTCTGTTGATGGCAGCGTGTTAAATTTGGTTTGAAATGTCTATGGGGCTACCGTCTGGATCTCGAACAATGATCACGCCATCTATTCACCGTGATGGAAACCGTCTGGACTTCTCTGACTTTGATCTGTCCGTTATCAGTTTTTTAAGACCCAAGAACGATAAATCCTGTTGAAAAAATCTGGCCCGCCACAACGGCGGGCCAAATCCTAGTTTATTAGGCGCTGCGATACAATTTGGTCATCGAGAATTCACGATGTCCAAGCGCTTCCGCTGCAGTATTGCGCCCATTCGCGGTGCGGCGGATCATTTCGATCAACGCATCACCCGCTTGATCAATCGTCATATCGCGACGCAAAATACCCGATACATCCACATCCACATGCTCGCTCATCGTACGAATTGTACGCGGGTTGGCGGTAATTTTGATCACAGGAACAATCGGATTCCCAATCACATTACCCTGACCCGTTGGGAATGTATGCAACACATAGCCACCGGCGGCCATCAAGGTCACACATTCGGCCGCGGCTGACGAACTGTCCATGAAATAAAGCCCCTTGCCAGCTTTTGGCGCTTCGGCGGGCTCCAAAATATCAATGAATTTTGAAGTCCGGCCGATTTTCTCTAGATTGCCCAGCGCTTTTTCTTCGATGGTGGTTAAGCCGCCCTCAATATTGCCTTTGGTCGGCTGGCTGTCTGAAAGGTCATCGGTTTGATGCGCAAAAATCACATCATCCTGATAGGCTTTCCACATTTTATACCAACGTTCGCCAACCTCTTCATTGATGGCGCGTTTTTGGCAAATATGTTCGGCACCGGTGATTTCCGACGTTTCGCCAAAGCACCCGTAAATGCCTTCTGGCAACAATTTATCGTACATATTCCCAACGGTTGGGCATGATCCCAAACCAGTGGTGGTGTCAGATTCGCCGCATTTGGTTGAAATCCACAGATCCGCGATCGAGCATTCTTCACGCTGCAATTCAGAAGCGAAATGCACCATGTCTTTCGCGGCGCGCGAGGCATCCATGATTGTTTTCAAATCGCCATTTTGCTCAATTGAAAATCCGAGAACCGGTTTGCCAGTTGCGGCAATGCCATCCACAACGCGCTTGGTCCAACCCGGTTCAATCCCGATAACCACAACAGCGGCCACATTCGGATTGGCGCCCGTGCCAATAATGGTGCGGAAATGTAATTCAAGATCTTCGCCAAATTGCAACCGGCCATAGGCATGTGGGATGGCCAAAGTGCCTTTGATGTTATTCGCAACGGCTTCACACGCCGCGTTTGAAATGTCATCCAATGGCAAAATCAACACGTGGTTTCGCACGCCAACACGCCCGTTTTCGCGGCGATACCCTTGGATGGTGATGTTTGAAAGTTCGCTCATGATAGGGGCTCCTTACCAGCGTTTCGTTTTACAATTATGCGTGTGCAGATGATGGCCTTTTTTAACATCATCGATCATCACGCCGATATCTTCGCCATATTTGAAGACGGTATCGCCTTTGGTCATATCTTGCAGCGCAATTTTATGGCCAATCGGGGCCGCTTGCTCTGAGGTCAAGCGAAAGGTTGAATTGTCATGCGTAACACAGACCAACATATCGGTGCCGGCTTCCAAACCTTCAACAACAACGACCCCGACGCTATCGCCTTGCTCGTGAACCAAAAGATGGGGGATTTCTGACATTGTGGTTTCCTTTTATCAGGGTTTCAAAACTATTTTCGGGGCCCTTATGGCACCTTTGCGGATATCGTGAAAAGCTTGTGCGCCCGCAGAAAGCGCACGGGTTTCAAACCAATCTAACGGGCCCAATTGGCCTGCAAACATGGCTGCAGCAGTGGCTCTGAAATCCGCCGCCGTGTAGGTATATGTTCCGATGAATGAAAGCTCTTGCAAGGTGGCGCGGCGGATATCCAAGCCACCTTCGCTGGATCCAAGCCCGATATGCATAATCACCCCGCCAGGGCGTACCACTTGCGAAGCGCTCGCGCGGGTTTGGACAAAGCCGACACCGTCAATCACCAGCTCAAACGGCTCTGTTTCTGCCAATCCATCAAGGTGCAGCACGGTAACCGACAGCTTGTCAGCCAAATATGTGCGGCGCAAATCATTGGGTTCCACCAGAGTAACATTTGATATGCCTTGCGCTTGCAAACACAGCGCAGACCCTACGCCAATTGCACCGCCCCCAAGCACCAGCGCGCGAGCTTGCTCTGGCGCCGTATGCAGGGCTTTGCGGGCCAATCGAACGGCGTGCCAGCCGCAGGCGATCGGCTCGGCAAGGCTGGCCGCCAACAGAGAAAACCCGTCAGGCACGGTGACCAAATTTTCAAGCGGCATTGAAATATAGTCGGCAAACCCGCCCTGCCGCGGTGGCATGGAAATGATCTGGCGATCCGGGCACAGATTATCGCGGCCCTCTAAGCAGGCGCGGCATGTCCCACAAGAGACCAAAGGGTTCACCGTGACGCGGCGCCCTGCCTCGGGCCCTTGGGCGATCGTGCCCGCCACTTCATGCCCCAAAATTAGCGGCGCCGGGCGCCGTTCATCATGGCCCAAAAATGCATGCATATCCGAGCCACAAATACCAACGCCTGCAACTTTGATCAAAACCTCTCCGCGTTCGGGCTGCGGATCCGGCATATCCTGGAACGACAAAACCTCTGGGCCCCTATAGACAAGTGCCTTCATGATGCGTTCCTCCCATTGGCCGCGTATTATACGCTTTTGGAATTTAGCGCCGCGATTTATCCGCTAGCTTACACTTTTCTGATCTAAGCCTTTGAGTGACAATGGGCGCAATGAAGCGCAGCTGCAACGACTCATTCAGTCTTGATTTGGTCCGTATGTAAGCGCTTACATTTTGGTTTACAATCCTTAATTTGGAATTTATCACGGAAATAAGAAAATTCGTTAAAATGAGACAAATCCGTCAACTAGGCGCGTTTCGATGAGCCTGTTCAACAAAATGCCCAAAGCTTAGAAAGACAGGCTTGTGTCGCACACCCCTCTTCCCACCCTTCAAGATGTTGCAGATTTGGCTGCCGTTTCAACAGCCACCGTCTCGCGGTGTTTGAACAATTCCGGGCATGTCACGGAAAAGACCCGCCTGAAAGTGCAGCAGGCTATACAAACGCTTGGCTATTCGCCCAATTTTGGCGCGCAGGCCTTGGCCGCCAAACGCACCAATACCATCGGGGCAATCATTCCCACGATGGAAAATGCGATTTTTGCCAGGGGCATGCAGGCTTTTCAGGAAACTTTGGCCGAAAATGGCATTACGCTGATTATCGCCAGCTGCTCGTATCGCCCTGAGTTAGAGGAAGAGCAAATCCGATCTCTCGTGGCGCGGGGAGCCGATGCTTTATTATTGATTGGCCAGTCGCGGCCCGATGCAACCTATCAATTCTTAGCGCGCCGCAATATTCCCTATGTTTTGGCATGGGCTTATAAAAAAGACAGCGAGCATTGCTATATCGGCTTTGACAACCAGGCCGCCGCGCAAACAATCACGCGTCAAGTCTTAGAGCTTGGGCATCGCAACTTGGGGGTTATCGTCGGTTTGACGCGAAATAATGACCGTGCGCGCGATCGCATCACCGGCATCGAGCACGCCATCGCAGATTATGGCGCCCAAACCGCCCCGCTGCAGGTGATCGAGGCCGCATATACCTTTCAAGAAGGGGCAAAAGCCTTAGACCAATTGTTGGCCAACCCCACCCCCCAACTGCGGTTATTTGCGGAAATGATGTTTTGGCGGTGGGCGCGGTAAAACGCGCCAAACAATTAGGGCTCGCGGTTCCAGAGGATTTATCCATTACGGGGTTTGCCGATATTGAAGTGTCTGAACTGATTGATCCTGAACTGACAACCGTGCATGTGCCGCACCGCGAAATGGGCATTGCCGCCGCAAAATCGCTAATTGCCATGCTGAAAACCCAAACCCCCGTGGAAAGCCATTTGCTGGAGACCCGGATCGTCAACCGGCAAACTCTTGGCCCGGTAAAACCGCATTAGCCCCCAGAAATTGAGCATTGAAGGCCAAAGAATCCTGCCGCGCGCGCCCTCTTCTGTGGCCATCACCGCAGCGCCCGGGTAAGGTTTGAGGATGCAGATCTTTAATGCCATTCTCACCGATCGCGGATCAAAATATTCGGTATCCGGCGCGCCGGTTAAAACCAAGCAAGAGGCCCTTTTGATAATCAAAGCGCTGAAAAAAAATAAAAAATACGCCAAAGCCAGCCATAATAGTTGGGCCGCAGTGCTGCGCGAGGATGGGCCGATAAAGCATGATGATGGGGAAGCCGGCGCGGGCATGGTGATCTTGCGCATGCTTGAGCGCGCCGAACTGGTTGATCATGTCATTGTGGTAACGCGCTGGTTCGGGGGCACGCCTTTGGGCGGCGATCGCTTCCGCCGGATACAAGATTGCGTGACTCATTATCTTAACCACCGCCGCACAACCTGACGATATAAAGCCGCGTGAAAAACAAAACTGACCGCTGCAGCTCTGCGCGGCCCGACAATCTGCTCTGCCTCGCCTGTGAGCATTTAAATTGCGAACATCCCCATATATCAGATAACGCGCCCGCTGTTTGTTACGAACAGCTATTTCAAAACAACTGGGTTGCCGCGCATTCTAAATCAACGTGCAAATCAACAAAGGCTAGGGTAAACACGGAAAATGCGACTTTATTTGGACACGGCAAACACGCAAGATTGGGCTCAGCTCCTGCCGCTTGGGGTGTTTTACGGCATCACAACCAACCCCCTCTTGGCGCAACGTGCAGGGCTGGATTATGCGCGCTCAGATTGGCGTGGGTTGCTGGCGCATGCCAAGGCGCTGGGCGCACAAGAATTGCATCTGCAAGCGTTTGGGGATCCCAGCACTTATGTAAAATGGGCCAGAGAAATTTACGACATCGCCCATCAAGAAGAAATCACCGCCGTGATCAAAATTCCACTTGTGCGGCCCGCCATTGCGCAAGTGCCAGATCTCAAAGCCTTAGGTGGGAAAATCCTGATGACCGCCTGCTATGATGCGGTTCAATGCCTCACCGCAATCGCGCTTGAGGCAGATTATCTGGCCCCTTATCTTGGACGTATGCAGGCCAAAGGCATCGATGCCTTGGGGCATCTTAACGCAATGAACATGATCAGTCAGGGCAGCGGCTGTGAGGTGCTCGCGGCCTCGATCAAATCGCTGGAAATGCTGCGCCAGATTGCGCAGGCCGGCACCCCCTGCGCAACGCTATCTCCCGATTTGGCCCGCGCACTGTTCGACAATAGTAACTCAACCGAGGCGCATCACGCCTTCGAGGCCACCTGCCAATCGAACAAATAAAGGCCAACAGCCTTTTCCTTTGAACAGGATCGCCCTCCAATATCTTGCAACCGCAATCATCTACGCTGCACAGTCTTTACGTTGTAAAGCCGGATGTCACACTGTTCAAAGCGGGCTGAGCCGCCAGCGTAAAACTGTTTCAAAGGTGAAATTTTTCGCAAGATCATACCAAACTACAAATCGCGCTTGCCAAAAATAATTCACAGATGTCAGGTTCATGTCAGGTTAACACGAAATACTCCGCGCGTTCGGGCAACGAGGCCCAAAAGAACATGGGAGGAAATATCAATGACTATTAAACTGGGCCGCCGGGCCCTGATCGCAGCGGCGTCAGCCGCTTTATTGGCTGGCCCTGTAACGGCAGGCGGACATCAAGTTGTAGACAGCATTCACTTTTTGATACCTGGTGGCGCAGGTGGCGGCTGGGATGGTACGGCACGCGGCACAGGTGAAGCACTGACCAATGCCGGCCTTGTTGGCTCTGCATCATTTGAAAATATGTCAGGCGGCGGTGGCGGAAAAGCCATTGGATATCTGATTGAGAATGCCGATTCAAACCACGGCACGTTGATGGTCAATTCGACACCAATCGTGATCCGTTCTTTGACGGGCGTTTTCCCGCATAACTTCCGTGATCTGACATTGGTCGCAGGCACAATTGGTGATTATGCAGCAATGGTTGTGGGCAAAGACAGCCCGCTGAACAATATGAATGATCTGCTGGCCGCATACAAAGCCAACCCGCGCGATACAGCCATCGGGGGTGGCTCTGTACCCGGCGGTATGGACCACCTCGTTGCGGCGATGGTCATGCAAGCGGCCGGCGAAGATCCAACAGCTGTGAAATACATTCCATATGATGCAGGCGGTGATGCGATGGCGGCGTTGCTGTCAGGGGAAATTAACGCACTGTCGACTGGATTTTCCGAAGCCGTGGCCTTGGCCGAAGCTGGCGAAGTTAAAATTCTTGGTGTGACATCTGATGCACGGGTGGATGCCTATGCAGACGCACCCACTATGAAAGAGCAGGGCATCGATACGGCCTTTGTCAATTGGCGGGGATTCTTCGCGGCCCCTGGTTTGCCGGCTGATAGGCTTGCAGCCTATCAGGATGCGCTGAGTAAAATGTATGACACGCCCGAATGGGAAGCCGTGCGTGCGCGCAACGGTTGGGTCAACATTCATAACAATGGCGATGACTTCCGCAGCTTTTTGGAAGGCCAGGAAACCGTCATTGGGGATCTAATGCGCAAACTGGGCTTCCTGTAAGTCAGGTTTCGACCCCGTAATTGGCCCCTTTACCAGGGCCAATTTTTTTCTTGTTACAACCGATACAAACGAGGGAAGCTGATGGCTTTAGATCGCTGGATCGCCTTAGTAATTTTGGGGGTTGCTTTGGCCTATGGCTATGCGGCTTTTTTCTTGATGGACCACCTCTTGCCGCCATTTATGCAGCGCAATCCAGTCTGGCCATCAACTTTTCCCAAAATCCTATCGGTTCTGGCAATATTGATTGCTTTGAGTATTTTATTAGGTGTGGAAAAGCCCGCCAAAGAAGCGACAAAACTCGATATCGATTACCGAAGATTGCAAGATTACAATTCAGGACAGGCTTTTTTAATGCTGGTGATGATGGTGCTTTATGCTTTCACGCTGCGCCCTTTGGGGTTCTTTATATCAACAATTGGATTTTTAAGCCTGTCTTCGATCATACTTGGCGAACGCGGTTTTATAAAATTACTTCTGATCACCGGCAGCGCCACGTTTGTCATTTGGTACCTGGTCGAGCAAATATTGGGCATATTCTTGCGGCCACTGCCCGCATTTTTAATGGGAATTTAGTATGTTAGAAGGTTTACTGATTGGTTTAGAAACCGCTTTTTCCATCAAAAATCTTTTGATGGTGATTGGCGGCTGTCTGATCGGCACCTTTATTGGCATGCTGCCAGGATTGGGGCCGATGTCGATCATCGCAATCATGATTCCCGTTGCCGTTACTTTAGGCGACCCCTCCGCTGCCCTGATTTTGCTGGCCGGGGTGTATTACGGCGCAATTTTCGGCGGCTCAACATCGTCTATTCTGCTGAATGCGCCAGGCGTTGCTGGCACCGTCGCCACCAGTTTTGACGGCTATCCTATGGCCCGGGCCGGTATGGCGGGTAAAGCGTTGACAATTGCAGCCATTGCTTCCTTTGCCGGCGGCACGATCGGCGCCATTTTGCTGATGATTTTCGCGCCAGCCCTTTCCTCAGTGGCCCTATTGTTTCACTCCGCTGAATATTTTGCGCTAATGGTGGTCGGCCTGGGAGCGATTGCCGCTTTTGCAGGCTCCGGGCAAGTGTCAAAGGCGCTTTTGATGACCATATTGGGGCTCATCATGTCAACCGTGGGCGAAGGAGCGCTGTTCAACATGCCACGCTTCACAATGGGGCTGATGGATTTACAATCGGGCTTTAGCTTCATCACGCTTGCAATGGCTATTTTTGCCCTACCAGAAGCTTTGTTTCTGGTCATGAATCCTAGCCGCGCGGCGCAAGGCCACAGCGCCAAAATTGAAAATCTGCGCATCAACAAGTCGGAGGCCCGCGCCATTGCCCCTGTGATCGGAAGGCAATCCCTACAAGGCTTTTTCATCGGCGTTCTGCCTGGCGCAGGGGCTACAATTGCCTCTTTTCTGGGTTATTCGGTCGAGCGTAATTTGGCCTCGGAAACAGAACGCCGCGAATTTGGTCAAGGTTCTATAAAAGGTCTGGCAGCGCCCGAAGCGGCGAATAATGCCGCCTGCACAGGCTCTTTTGTGCCCCTTTTAACGCTTGGTATTCCCGGTTCGGGCACAACCGCAATCTTGCTTGGAGCCCTTTTGGCTTTAAACGTTAATCCCGGCCCTCGCCTGATGACGGATGAACCGCAAATTTTCTGGGCGGTGATCATTTCTATGTACATTGGCAATCTGGTGCTGCTCGTTTTGAACTTGCCACTCATTCCCTATATCGCCAAGGTCCTTGCGATACCGCGCAATTATCTGATCCCGTTCATTTTGTTTTTCACCCTAATGGGCAGCTATATTGGGCAGAATAACGCGACTGAACTGTTAATCCTTGTAGGGTTAGGACTCTGCGCCACGGTTCTGCGCTTTGCCAATTATCCGCTGGCGCCGTTGCTGATCGGGTTTATTCTCGGCCGGATGCTGGAAGATAATTTCAGCAGGTCTATGCAGCTTTATGACGGGATGGCTTTTATTTTGGAGCGCCCGATGACGCTGGGATTATTGGTCTTGGCGGCGATTTTGATTATTATTCCTAGCTATCGAGCTCGGCGCGCGCGCATTGCAAAAGCAGGCATTGCGGATGGAGATTGAGCCCCGAGGCTATTTCGCTCATCTCGCATATCAAGCACGGATGCTTTCTGTAACCAGGCAGCACGCATATTTTGCCAGCTCATTTGATTTTGACAAATGCCCACAGCTGGTTAACGTTTGATCCAGCGCCAGACACCAACCCGAGGCGATGCGAATAGAATGAAAGTCTTGATTGTCGAAGACACGCAAAAACTAGCGGAATCGCTGGCAGAGCATTTTATCTTAGGCGGGCATGGAAGCGATATTGCAGGTTCTTTAGAAATCGCAGAAGAGCTGTTGGCGGTCACACATTACGATATCGCCCTCTTGGATATTATGCTGCCAGATGGCAATGGCGGCGACTTTCTCCGCCGATTGCGACGACGCAAAATCATGATGCCAGTCATCGTGATGACGGCACGCTCCGAAGTGTCGAACAGGGTCGATTTACTCGATATTGGGGCGGATGATTATATTATAAAACCATTTGATTTTGTGGAATTAGAAGCCCGGTGCCGCGCGGTGTTGCGCCGTCATATAGGTACTCAGCAAACAGAATTAACCGTTGGTGACATCACCTTAAACCCGCTCACGGCAGAATTGCGCACTCCGCTCGGGCAGCATATGCTGCGCAACCGGGAATTGCGTTTGCTAGAAATATTTATGAATGCCCCGCAGATTATTTTCACCAAAGATCAACTCACCGACCGGTTGCTCACAATTTCTGAGGCGGTAACCGAAAATGCGATCGAAGTGTATATTGGGCGTATTCGCAAAAAACTGACCGGGTGCGAAGCGAGTATAGAAACAATTCGCGGCCTTGGGTATAAATTGGTTATCGCATGAACACGCGATTGCGATACCCTTTATCCTTGCGATGGCGGCTTTTATTGCCGCTTGTGGTCACCGCCGTGATCATTTCTATCCTCTTATTCGTCACCATGCGCCAAGTCACCAAACAGGCGGTACAAGCCACCCAAGATGCCTTGCTCTCCACAGCCGTTAGCTCAATCTTGCAGCAAACCAGATCCCGTGACAGCAATGTTGATATTGATCTTCCTTATGATATTTTCACCATGCTCGGCGCGATCAGCCAAGACAAAGTCTATTATCGCGTTGATCTAGATGGCGTGTTTTTAACCGGATATGAGGATTTAGCGCCTTTGATGGATGGCCCGCTTTCGGATCGCCCCCTCCTAACCTCGCAAAGCTTCAAGGGCGAACACGTGCGCCAAGCCACCATCATACAAAGCTTTTTGATCGATGGTCAGGCAAAAATGCTGCGCGTTACCGTGGCCCAAACACAATTGTTTCAAGAAGCTATTCTGCGCGAAATATCGCGCAATGCCTCGATCATTGGGCTCAGCTTCTTTGGCTTTGCGATTTTCATGGCACTTTTGGTGACCACGTCTTTTTTGCGTCCGATCAACCTTTTGGCCGGAGCTGTCAGCCGCCGGGGCCCGCATGACTTGCGCGATGTGAAACACCCGACTCCCCCGGAATTGGCGCCTTTGCTCACCTCTTTAAATGGCTTTATTGGACGCCTTCGCAGCACGTTGGGGCAAACCGAGACCTTTATCGCAGAGGCCGCACATCATATTCGCACGCCCCTCTCCTTGGTGAAATCAGAAAGCCAATTGGTGTTGCGCAAATCGGTTGATCCAGACACTCGCAAACATTTGCACAACGTCATCACCTCGGTTGATGAAAGTATCCGATCGGCCAGCCAATTGCTGGATCATGCGCTTGTGCTGTACCGCAATGAGCAAGCCCAAAAAGACCGCCTAGATCTGCCACTCATTTTAACCCATGTGCTCTCTAGCATGGCCCCACCGCCGATCTTAAAGATATCACGTTGAATATCGATATTGATGACAGCCAACCGCTTTGGGTGATGGGCGATCGTGTTTTGATAGAGGTGGCGCTGCGCAATCTGTTGGATAACGCAATCAAATATTCAGATCCTGATATGCAGGTCACTATAAGCGCCGAGCGGCGCAAAGAGTTTGCAACCATCGCCATCACAGATCAGGGCCGCGGGATAAAGGGGCTTGATATGTGCAGCTTGAATAACCGCTTTCGCCGCGGCAGCAACGTTGATGATGTGATTGGATCAGGCTTGGGCTTGGCAATCACATCGGAAATTTGCACCGCGATGGGCGGGGAATTGGCGCTCACAAACAACAAAGGAGCTGGCGCATGCGCCGTTTTACGATTACCTGCCTGTTAGGCCTATGCGCGCTTGCATCCAGCGCTTTCAGCTTTGAAATCGAACTGAGCACGCGCTTTGGAGATGCCCAAAGCCCCGCCCAACTGCGCATCTTATCTTCAACCGATCTGGACCGGTTTCAACCCGTGATTTCAGAATTTCTTAACCGGAACCCAAAATTCTCAATCACCTATGTCACCGCGTCAACCAGCGAAATTTACAAAGCGATCGCAGAGGAAAAACAAAAATTTGATCTGGTGATCTCTTCCGCCATGGACCTACAAATCAAATTGGCCAATGACGGGTTCACCCGAACGGTGCCAAATGTAGAAACCAAAAATGTTCCGGCCTGGGCCCGCTGGCGGCATGAGGTGTTCGGCTTTGCCCTTGAACCGGTGGCTTTGCTTGTGTCGCGCCGCGACTTTGCCGATTTAGAGCCACCAAAAACCCGGCGCGATTTATTAGCCCTAATCCGCAATAACCCAACAGTTTTCCAAAACCGCATCGGTGCCTATGACCCGCACATTTCGGGGGCTGGGTATTTGTTTTCCACCCAAGATGCCCGCCAGTCAGATACGTTTTGGCGTTTGGCCGAAGTGATGGGCCGCGTGGGCACAAAACTCTATTGCTGTACCAGCCATATGATCCGTGCGGTAAATACAGGAGAGTTGGCGCTGGCCTATAACGTATTGGGCAGCTATGCCAACGCCACGCTACCTGCGGGCAGCAATGCAAAAGTTATAACCTTGCAGGATTATACGCATATCTTGTTGCGCACCGCCGTGATCCCAAATACGGCGCAAAACTTTAGCAGCGGGCAAGCTTTTTTGAATTTTCTGATCAGTGATGACGGGCAAAGCATTTTGGACCAAAAAGCCAAATTACCCGCTTTGAACAATTCGGATATCGCCCAGCTTGCCAATCGCAAACCGATCCGGCTTGATTCCGGGTTACTGGTTTTTCTAGACCGTTTGAAAAAGCAAAGTTTCCTAAGCGAATGGGATGCGGCATTGATCCAAAATTAACCCATATTTTGCGCAGGCACGACAACCCTATTCAAAAAACAGGCTTCCTTTTCCGCGATCCAGCGCGCCGCATGCAAACCAAACCCACATCCGACTCATTTTCTGAAAGCAGCCCTTATTTTGCAAAACGCATCGCATATTTATAGAACGCTCTTAACCTTGCTCATTGGCCTTGTCGGCGCTGTTATCTTTCACGTCATTGGCTTTCCAGTGCCCATGCTGACAGGGCCGGCGGTGCTGGTCAGCTGCGCTGGTTTGCTGGGGTTGCGCATGCAACTTCTCGGCCCGCTTAAACCCCTGTGCTTCACACTTTTGGGCATTGTGATTGGTTGTACTGTAACCCCCGATGCGATGCGCGCAGCGCTTGCTTGGCCGCTCAGTTTTAGCATTTTGGCCGTAAGCGTGGTTTGCACGACCCTTTTATGCCGCTGGGGGCTGTATCGGCTGTTCGGATTTGACTGGGCAACGGCCAGCCTATGCGCGCTTCCAGGGCATTTAAGCTTCGTGCTGGCCTATTCCGAGGATGTGGCCGCAAACACATCCGTGGTTGCGGTTGTACAAAGCATTCGCGTTCTGTTTCTCAGCTTAGGGGTGCCAGCCATTCTTGCCATGTTCTTTGCCGCGCCAAATTTTGCCGCCGCGCCCCTGCCGACGCTTAACTTCAAAGAAACCCTGACGCTGGCGATGCTGGCACTGGGAATTGGGCGCGTTTTTCAACATATGCGCTTGCCAGCAGGATTTTTGCTTGGCGGATTGGTGATATCAAGCCTTGGCCAATTGAGCAGCTTGGTTGATGGCCGCTTAGCAGACCCGCTGGAGGCGGCCGCATTGATCGCATTGGGCGCGTTAATCGGCAGCCGCTTTAATGGCATCCAGCCCTCAATGTTAAAATCAGCTTTTTTTGCGGGCTTGTTCCTCACCTGCCTGTCTATCGTGGTGGCAGCTCTGGGCAGTCTATCCGCTGCAGCTTTTCTGGATCTTGATCTGGCAATCTTGCTTGTTTCTTTCGCCCCGGGCGGAGTCGAGGCGATGGCCGCTATCGCTGCGGAAATGGGTTTAAACCCTGCCTTTGTCGCGGGCCATCACGTTTGGAGATTGATGATTCTGACGCTTCTGCTTCCAGCCCTAGGCCTGGTCAAGCCGCGGCGCTAGGCCACATCATGGTTCTTCTTCTAGCAAGCGTTCGGCCTTTGGATTGGCAAATTGCAAAATTTGGCGCGACGTTTTCAACTCGGCAAGCATTTGCTCAAGCAAATCCAAAATGCGCACCACGGCCAGAAATAAAACACCTGCCACCGCCACCGTAAAACCATACCCGACGATCTTATCTTCCTGACTGGAAAACCCCAAAAGAATCGACAACATACCGCCGATAATAAGCAAGGTTCCTATAATCGCGATCACCCATTTCATTTCATCATATCCTTATGCAGATCGGTGGCACCATTTTTCTGCCCATGTTTCAGCTGCTTCGCCACAGCTTACTCTGACTGAAAGGTTACCCCTATGGGGAAATCGCGGCAAGCGTCGCACAGCGTTTTTTCAGGATTACCGCCCCCAGCTGGTCAAAAAGCGTGAGCAGAAGATTTTACATTGCCTTGAGCCGAGCCCTATCATTTAAAAA
This sequence comes from Rhodobacteraceae bacterium IMCC1335, assembly GCA_039640495.1. Classification (NCBI taxonomy): domain Bacteria; kingdom Pseudomonadati; phylum Pseudomonadota; class Alphaproteobacteria; order Rhodobacterales; family Paracoccaceae; species Rhodobacteraceae bacterium IMCC1335. The sequence goes on along the minus strand of CP046864.1, from coordinate 329,198 downwards.
TATCAAATCAGGGTATCCCAACCAAAAAATTTCGGGCAATCTTGGCTCAAAGAAGATCACGCATCAAGGATATATGCCGCGAATGAGCCGCCCCAAACCCCCAATATTTTTGGCCGTTCAAGCCTTTATGATGGGCCTTATTCCGCTGGCTATAAGCGGCTATTTTCTGTCAAAACCGGATGTGTCTTTCTTGAATATATTTGACATAAACGGCTCGCTCGGCGCGATCAGCGTGGCCGCAATTTTAGCCATTTTGAACCCCATGCAAAATATGCAGCGCCGCCCGGTTGAACGGTTTCTTTGGGGATTATCGCTCTCGCATATTTTCATCTTTTTGATTTGCGTTTCAGCGGCGATCACGTTGGCAAACCGACCTGGTGATATTGGGCCGATTATTGCCTATAGCATCTGTGGGTATATTTTTTCGCTGGTGATTTACCTGCTCTCAACGGTGTTTCTGGAAATCACCAGGCCAGGCGATCAGCGCAACAGCCGCAGCTTTCTAATCTGCTCGGGCACGATTTTAAGCACCTTGGCCTATCCGCCTCTGTTCATCTTCACGCTTCAAGCTGATTTAGATCTGCCGCTCTTCAACCCGGTTGCGCTGCTGCGGGCGCTCGAGGTGCGCTTAACGCCGGATCTCTTTCTTTTTTCGGTTTCTACCGGAAGTTTTTTAATCTTTTTAGGGCTATATGCATGGCATAATCGCGGCGTTTCGATGCAGAAATCGCAGGTTTTTTTAGCGCATGTATTGCTACTGATTTATGCTATAAACGCAAATTTTTACATCATATACGCATTGTTAACCGCCGCAAATCTGGCCCAGTTCCTTCAAAGCTGTTGGAGCAATGCGATTGGGTTTATCGCTCTTTATCTCGGGCTTTATCTGCTGCAGACGCTCAATTTCAAAAGCATCGCTTCGCTGCAACGGGCGCGCTTTATGGCAAAACTTGGGCTCGCTCTAGCGGTTGGAGCACTTGCGTTTTTTTCCTTTGCCGCGATTGTTCCCGCTTCGGTTATGATCTTTCCTGTCTTTGGGGTTTTTATCATTGCTGGATTTTTGGCCTATGTGAACAATTTGGAAAGCCAAATTCTAAACCGCACGGCGCAAATCAACCTTGAGCGCAAAAAATCAGACGCGTTGCTGGCAAATATTCTGCCCAAATATGTGATCAATGATCTGAAAGAAAAGGGCTTTTCCGAACCACGCAGCTTAGAAAATATTTCGGTTATGTTCACAGATTTTGTTGGGTTTACAAAAATATCCCAAGAAATATCGGCCACGAAGTTGATTGAAGAACTTAACGAAATTTTCAGCGAATTTGATCGGATTACCGAAAGCCATGCCTCCGAACGGATCAAAACGATCGGGGATGCGTATATGTGCGTCAGCGGGCTTGAACGCTCAGCGCAGTCGCCACAGCGCAATTTGATTTCAATTGCTCTGCGGATGATTGCGTTTTTAGAAAACCGCAACCAGCAGAATGAACTAGAGTGGCACTTGCGGCTTGGCATTGCGTCGGGCGATTCAGTGGCTGGTATTGTCGGTCAAACAAAATACCTATTCGATCTATTTGGAGATGCAGTAAATACCGCCGCACGGATGGAAAGTTATTCTGAACCGCAATCCATCAACATAGATCAGAAAACCTATCTGGCCTTGGCCAATGCACCCGATTTGACATTCATCAAACGCCCAATCACCTTCGTCAAAGGCAAGGGCGATATGCAGATGTATTTTGTGACCCGCGCCGACATAGCAGATCCGGCAATTGTCGAAACTGTATAACCCCGTTTACTGGATAATTATATCTTCAGAATATTTTTGCCGCGCGGCCGAGCTAATTTGAACACTGACCGAACTGGTATCCGTTGCGCCAGAATTATCTGCGCGCAATTTGGCCACTTCTTCGCTTTCAGTTTTCAATCTGCCCAAAGCTGAAGACAGGCGTTGCCCAATGGCGGATTTATGGCCCGCGGCCGCCGCGTCGGGCGATGCACGCATTGCAGCCTGCGCCGCTTGGGCTTTCACATTGACCAGCACTGATTTAAGCGGGCCCGCAGCAGCTTGCTGCAGCGGTTGCGCGGGTTTTCCCGACTGACCAGCCTCAGATTGCTGAAGCCGCCCCAACGCATTGGAGAGCCGTTGACCAACCGATCCTAACCCATCTGCCATTTCGCAGCCCTATTTTGATAGGCGCAATGAAGCCATTGCCCAATGTCTAGTTTACGGCAAATCTCGAAAATCTTTAAGGAATTTCTTATCGCAGCCACAACAGGCCCGCGCAGAGCTTATCACCCGATCCTATCGGCGCTGAATTTAAGCCCAGAAAACAGCCCATAAAAATTTCTAATGACAGGATTTCCCCAGCGCTTTGAGCCGCCAATAATTATAGGGCAAAGGGGCCAAAAAGCCGGCCAAAAGCATAATCGGCACCACGAAAAGGGTAAGTTTTGCGCCACCAGTAATCGCCACATCCACCAGGTTCATCGCGGCTTCCATGGCCACCATAGAAATCAATGACATGCCCGCCGCGGTCTTTAAGGCCAGATTAAACGGCATCTGGCGCGCCAGAATTATTGTTTCCAACAGGATTGACGTCAAAATGCCGTTTATGATTGCCAAAAGCATTATGTTAAACACGGGCCAGTCGATGCCTGTCACCTGAAAATAGAAAATCGTTCCAAGATCGCCAATAGAGCATCCCAATAGGCACCAAAGCGTATTAAAAGACGCTTTGCGCCATGTTGGTATACATGACCAACTGATATTTAATTTCTGAACGATGGCATTCATGATTTTTTCACCCTAAGGATACGACGGGAAAAGTATAAAAGGGAATGCTGCACGCATCGCGGTCTGTTTGTCTTATACTCTATACTTCTTATTCGGGGAACAAAAACAGATAAGACCACCAAAAGTCTTTACACATCGCAACGATACAAGCGATCAGGCTTAACCAAATAGATCGAAGCGGCGCTCGGCACAAAACACTAAACATTTCTGCCTCTTTATTTTGGCCGCTGACACGTGGCAACCAGCGCATAAAAGGCCCAGAATATTCATTAAATTTAGCGTTTATACCGCTCTAGCTCTTGTTCAAGCCGAATGTTGTTTTTTTGTACGCGATCAAGCGCTTGCCGCAGTTCATCTTTTTGGCGATTGGCTTCGCGCAAGCGAATACCCACCGATCTGAAAATTCCCCGAATGGCCGGATCGGCAGTTTTAAACTTTTTTTCAAGCGTTTTTTTGGGAATTAAAATCAGCGTGCATTCGGTGCGCGTTACGGCGGTCACGCTGCGAAAGTCATCAATCACCAAACCCAATTCGCCAAACATCTCACCGGCGCCCAAAGTGACCAGCCGAAAATTTTCGGCCGTCATCAAATCCACTTTTCCAGACTGAATCAGGTAAGCGCCTTTTGAAACATCGCCCGCCTCATAAATCGTGGCCCCTGCGGGTAGTTCCTGCTGTGATGCCATAATGGGTAGCTCCAAAAACATATCATACGTTAGCGCAGCAGTTTTTTAGCGCCTTGGCGCAATATGCACAACGGCGTTTGTTTTTTGCAGATGCGGGCGCTGCAAAAAAACCATGGCCACAAAAAGCACCTTTATATTTTAAAGGCATTCACGCCGCTTGATTGATACTTTAGCGGATCAACACCTAGCGGGCCCGAGAATGCGGCATCGATCAACCAAGGGATGGAAATTACCACAGATGGGAACAATGGCTTAGGTACTGAGGCAACCCGGTGCGGGCCCGCAGACGCGGGCGCGCAACTGACCGATAAGGTTTGCTTATTCTTTAACTGATTGAGGCGGCACGCACATCATCATCAATAAAGGGTACGAATTTTGCGAAATTATCCGAGAACATATTAACCAATTTTTGGGCTTGTTGATCATAGGCCTCTTGATCGGCCCAGGTGCTGCGCGGATCCAGCAGGCCGCTGTCAACGCCCTGCGCCAACATCGGCACTTCAAAGCTAAAATTCGGATCCTTTCGAAAGGGTGCATCGAGCAAGCTACCGTCAAGAGCCGCGGTCAACAGCGCCCGCGTGGATTTGATTGGCATTCGTGATCCAACCCCATAGCCACCGCCAGTCCAACCCGTGTTCAAAAGCCAGCAATGGGATCCATGATTGGCGATTTTAACTTGCAAAAGCTTGCCATAAACTTCTGGGCGCAGCGGCATGAATGGGGCGCCAAAACAGGTTGAAAATGTAGGCTCAGGCTCGGTGACACCCCGCTCTGTACCCGCAATTTTCGACGTAAAACCCGATAAAAAGTGATACATCGCCTGCGCCGGCGCCAGCTTTGAAATCGGCGGAAGAACGCCAAACGCATCGCAGGTCAGCATAATAATATTTTTTGGATAGCCGCCCAGCCCTGTTTCCGACGCGTTTGAAATATAGTTTAACGGGTAGGAACAGCGCATATTCGGCGTCAGTGAACTGTCTTTAAAATCGAGCTCTTTGGTCTCGTCATCAAAGACCATATTTTCGATCACTGTGGCAAATTTTTGCGTGGTCGCATAGATATCAGGTTCGGATTCGGGGGTTAGATCAATGGTTTTTGCATAGCAGCCACCTTCAATATTGAAGGTACCACGCGCCGACCATCCATGCTCATCATCTCCAATCAGAACCCGATTTGAATCCGTAGAAAGCGTTGTTTTTCCGGTTCCCGACAAGCCGAAAAACACCGCTGTTTCTTCCGGATTACCCACCGCGTGGTTTGCCGAGCAATGCATCGACATCACGCCTTTTTCTGGCAAAAGATAATTCAGCAAGGTGAATACTGATTTTTTGTTTTCACCCGCATATTCGGTGCCGCCGATCAAAATAACGTTCTGCTCAAAATTTAGCACGACCACGGTTTCGCTGCGGCAACCATGGCGCTGTGGATCTGCCTTAAAGCTTGGGCAATTGATCACCGTCCATTCTGGTGTGAAACGGTCAAGCTCTTCCAGCGCCGGCCGGCGTAATAAATGGCGAATGAACAGGTTGTGCCAGGCCAATTCGCTGACAACGCGCACATCCAGCCGATGCTCGGGATCCGCGCCGGCAAACAGGTCTTGCACATAATAGCGCCCGCCCTGCATGTGCTGACGCATATCTTGATAGAGCAAATCGAATTTTTCGGGTTCCATTGGCGGGTTGTTATCCCACCAAATTTTATCAATCACATTCGCCGTACGGACCACAAATTTATCTTTCGGGCTGCGCCCCGTAAATTTCCCCGTCGACACCAATAAACTGCCACCTTGGCCCAACTGCCCCTCTCCGGCTGAGACAGCAAATTCCATCAAGGCGGGTTCTTGAAGGTTATAATAAACAGCGCCAAGCCCAGTGATACCCTGTTGCTCTAACGTGTTGTTATTATTTACCCGACCGTGGTTCATTCTCGCTCTCCTAATGGGGCTGCAGTGTTGCGCTATACAGGTTCCTAACACCATCGCTTCACCCAACGGAAGCTGCGATTTAAAGCGTTAGCGCAAACACATTGGTGTTAGCGCAATCACCTTGAATACTAACCGTTGATCTGCAGAAAATTCATGCAACTCTGCAGAAAGTCAGCCGAAAAAGCGCTTAAAAATGTGACTTTCTATCAAGGGGGCAGAGCAAGCGAATCATTCCGGCTTCTGAATGCAGCAAAATCTTGCCTTGCCCGCGCGTGCAATCAAGCAGCTTGCATTCCAATCAATTTTTGGGTCACAACGCGCCATGCAAAAGACACATTACACCACCCAAAATACCGCAAAATTATAGGGATTACCCGCAATGCGCGCGCCGCATCTCATCCAACCTTTTTTTGCAATCACGCCAAGGGCCATAAAATCAGCCCTTGCGGCTGAGGCTGATCCAAGCCCGCAGGGGTTTTAACATGGAGTCCAGCCTGATGTTTTGGGGCCTTGCCACCTTAGCCGCGGTGTTTGTCGGGCTTGGCAAGGGTGGCTTGCCGGTCGTCGCGGCTTTAGCGGTGCCAAGCTTGGCGCTGATCATGTCACCGATTGCGGCCGCGGGCTTATTATTGCCGGTATATATCGTGTCCGACGTGTTTGCTTTGGCTGCTTATAGGCGAGATTACAACAAGCAAGTGCTTAAAATCGCCGTAATCGCGATGAGCCTTGGCGTTTTGATCGGCGGCTTAACCGCGCATTTGGTTATTGAATGGATGGTAACCGCCTTGATTGGCCTGATGGGGGCTGTATTTGCCCTGAAACTGCTTGTGGAACCCAAGCAAAAAGCTCAGGCCACGCAGCCCATTCAAAAAGCTTCGGGCTATTTCTGGTGCACTATTGCGGGATTTACCAGCTTTATCAGCCATAATGGCGGACCGCCTTGGCAGATATTCACTTTGCCTTTGAACTTGCCAAAATCTATCTTCGTCGGCACTTCGGTGATTGCGTTCAGCTATTGCAACCTGATTAAGCTGATCCCCTATTTGTGGCTAGGGCAAGTGAACCTGGATAGCGTCTTCATGTCATTTTATCTGATGCTGCCCGCATCGATGGCGGTGTTTATTGGCGTCAAGCTGGTGCAACGAATCCCGGAATTGCTTTTCTTTAAACTTGTGACTTGGGCTTTGATGATCATTTCTTTGAAATTGATATGGGATGGGATCCACATCGGCTTGAGCTAAACCCAAAAGGGGCAATAGCCGCACGGATCCGGATTATCCTTTGCGCTTTGGCATCCAACTCGGTCTGGCAGGCGCCCTATAGGCCCGAACGCGCATCTGAAAGATAGGGGGCTTACTATGCGGGGCCATCGAACCGGAGGTATGCAAAGAAATAGCAGAGAGCCGCGTTGAGAATGCCCGCGTTGAGAATGATGGAATGTTCTAATCAGAAGCTGCAAATCAACCCAAATCCTCTGCTTCTGGGGTTTTGCCGCTTTACCACAAACGTACAAAGCGGCGCGTTGACCTGGCCAGCATAAGAGCGGGCGCGCTCAGCCTGCGCGATGGCCGTTTACAAGCGCCGCAGATTGCCCCCTGTGTATTGTATCACGCGGTATCTCTGCCGCGATTTATTTTGAAAAATGACGATAATTACAGCGAGGCGCTGCTCTGCTAAATCCATGCAAAACAACGCGCTCAAACGCTAATCGTTCAAAAAGCTGGCGCCGATGCTGACCGCTTTGATCTGTATCTGCACGGCGAAATTGAAACCATGGTTTTAGACATATGCTGCCGCGATCATTGGAAGCGCAGAGGAGCTCAAGATTATTCCTGCAGTGCCGGCCCTATGTAAAGGCTCCATAATAACGGAAAGAAGAGATTGGGATGATCGTGAAAATCCACAGCAAAATGTGATAACAACGATTAGCCAAAAATGTGTTCTAGCGTGGCGGGAGACAAAGCTCGCGCCGTCGACCGCAAGAGATTGATTATTCATTTCAGCGAATGACATGCAGATGCCATGACGACCATGGCGTTCTCATCAAAATGAAGTGTTTCGGCAGCTTTCACTTCATTATGATTCACATAGGTAATCACCATCATGTCTACTCCAGAAAATATATCTAAGACTTTAAAGTGTAGATCAGGTTGATTTTCAAGGGCACGGGACCAATATTTTCTTAGCGCAACAATACCCCTAATTTCAGCTTTTCCCATGATTGGGATTGCCTTATTAGAGCGAAAAAAATATCTTCACGATAATGCCCAACTATGTTTTCTATGTTGTGGCCGTTCCAGTCGCTCTCCCAGTTTTTTGCAAAGTTTAAGTAAAAAATATTATCCACTTGTAATTCCTTTGTATCGCATGATTCTTAAATATTCTCAGCTTTTAATTGAATTAATGAACTAATCTTCACTTTTACAAAACTCTCTGCGACACTTGTCTGAAACTTTTCGATTAGCAATGGCCAAAGGAAGAACCTATTGTCGGCGATGTCCGTCGTCAAATAAATTGGGACATAAGGTCGGCTTGAGCTATAGAGGCTCTGGTTCATCTGTTGGGTTGATTATGCAGCCTGCCTTTGATGTTGCAAGCGTCGATACTCGGGTTAGCATTAGACTGTTTGATCAACCCTTGGATGTCAGGATATTTTGGCGATCCCGAGAGGGTCGAAATCTGGCCGGCGCAAACCCATTTGCAGCCTACAGGTTGCTTTGAAATCGCATTGATACGCATGCTTGACGCTTGCGATCTGCTTTCCGCCCAGCGCACAAAAAAGAACGCGAGCGTGATCGTTGACTATAAAGTTGACCAAGCCGCACGGAAACAGGGCCTAGCCTAAGCTGGCATCGCTGTCGCCAATTGCACGGCGCAATTGCGCGCGGCGTGAGCACTGAAACCAATAATCCTACGGCAAATGGCGCAGACCACGAAGGGGGCGGGCGCTATTAACCAGCAAGCGCTTTGCGCGAATATTGCACAACTAGGGCAGAGTACTGATTAAAATCAGATTCTGCTAGCAAGACGTGAGCGGGTATAAAGATGGCTTTGATTTCTCATGCGGCATCTCAGCAGCATTTGGTGATTTCTCCAAAAGTCAGCGATAATAATTAAGGAAAATTTTTTACTTCCAAACCACCGTTTCAGTAATTAACGTATCACTGTGGTCTGGTATAAAAACCGGCCAAAACCCCGCATGCTCTCGACCTTGAAAAGGATGCGCCTATGTTTCGTAATCGATTGACCCTGTTTCAAAATAAATTGGCGGAAAAAAATATTGATTTGGCACTTATAACAGATGAGGATAATGTTTATTATCTCACCGGTTATTATGATTATTTGCATATGGAGTTTGGGCGCCCGACCATATTGGTCGTTCCCCAAAATGGCCCCGTCATTTTGATCACACCAACGATTGATTTAAACGCCGCGCAATCGGCGGCCCAGGTCGACCGAATTGCCCCTTGGAACGATGGGATGGGCAATGAATGGCGCGAAGAATTGCCCAAAGCGATCAGAAACACCACAACGATAGCCGTCGAACCGGATCATATGCCGCCAATGGTGCGCGCCTATGTGAGCGAAGTGATTGATACACAGAGATTAGACAATGCAACGCCTCTGCTCAGCGCCATGCGCATGATCAAATCGCCTGAAGAGCTGCAACTTGCCCGTCACGCAGGCGAAGTGGCCACAGCGATGATGGTGGCGGGGCGGGGCGCGATTGCAGATGGGGTGCCAGAATTCGAAGTGGCGATCGCAACCTCGCAAGCGGGAACGCGCAAAGCCGCAGATCTGCTGACGCGGCATTACGCTGATACAGATATGTCGCCCAACACCCATTTTCTGCAAATCATGGCTTCGGGCGACTCCATTATCAAAACCCACCACCGCGCCTCAACCCGGATTATGCATAAAGGTGATCCCGTATTCCTCTGTTTTTGCGGTATGACAAATTTTCATCGCTTCAAGCTGGGCTTTGATCGCACCTTCTGGATTGGCGATGCGCCAAAAGATCAAATCGCCGTATATGAAGTGGCGGTGGCCAGCCAAAAAGCCGCGCTGAACGCGCTGCGCCCCGGCGTCACCGCAGAAAGCATTCACGCCGAATATGCCAATGTCATCCAAGAGGCCGGCTATAACTATCCTTTCCGGTGTGGGCGCGCGACCGGCTTCAGCTTTCTGGAAACGCCGCAGCTTGTGACCGGAGATAAAACGATTATCCAGCCCGGTATGGTTTTGGCGATTGATGGATCGGTCTCAGTTGAAACCTTCAGGGCCCAAGTTGGGGATAGCGTGATCGTGACGGAGGATGGCTGGGAGCCGCTGACGCAACATACCAAAGCCGTGCAGGATGTGATTTTATAATGTTTCGATCCGGCGACACCGTATGTTCACAAAAACGGCAGCCTGAGCTGAATAAAGGGCGCCATCCTCGGGCAAAACTGGGCTTTATTCTAATGTCGACCGATCTTGCTGCCGAGGCCGATTTTTATGATATGGTGCCCGCTGGCGTGGCTGTGCATATCACCCGCCTGAAAACCGAGGATTACACCACCACGGAAACGCTCGCGCGCCATATTGATCATATGGCCGAGGCCGCCGCGCGCCTTCAGCCCGATGTAAAACCAGAGGTGATCAGCTATAGCTGCACCTCCGGCTCAATCGTGTGCGGTGAAGAACATGTTTTTCGTCAGATTAAACTGGGCGCGCCTTGGGCCCAGCCCATGTGCATTGTAACAGGCGTGGTGGATGCCTTGCGCGAAATTGGCGCCCAGAAAATTGTGGTGGGCACTCCTTATCTGGATGAAATCAACACCTCAGAAGCCGAGTTTTTGTTGCAAAAAGGCTTTGACCTTCTGGATATTCAGGGGTTGAACCTCACCACCGGAATCGAATTTGGCCAAGTGACACCCGCCTATTGGAAGCAATTTGCGCAAGAGCTAGACCGCCCTGATGCCGATGCTGTTTTTCTCAGCTGTGGCGGCATCCGGGCCTTGGAAGTTGTACAAGAAATAGAAGATGCGATTGGAAAACCCGTGATCACCTCAAACCAAGCGCAATTCTGGTCTTGTTTGCGGCGCGCGGGGATCATGGACAAGTTGTCCGGTTTTGGACAAATATTTCAATATTCCGGATCCCATCTGGCCCAAACAACGTGATGCTATGACCCGCTTTTCCGCATGGACCGTCTTTAAGGAAGGCATGAGGGGCCAAAAAGGCTGGGCCCGCCAATGGCGCGATCCGGATCTAAAAAAACACTATGATATTGTGATTGTCGGCGGTGGGTTGCACGGCCTTGCCACGGCTTATTATCTGGCAGAAAACCACAAACTTAAAAATATTGCGGTTCTTGAAAAAGGATGGATCGGCGGCGGAAATGCCGGGCGGAACACAACGATTGTGCGCTCAAATTACGCGCGGCCGGGAAATCGGGAATTCTATGAAGATTCGTTGAAGCTTTGGGAAAACCTGAGTTTTGAATTGAATTACAACGTGATGTTCTCGCAGCGATCGCATATCACCCTTTTGCACAGCCCGGGCGCAATTGATGAAGTTGCACGCAATTACAATATTATGCGCAGAACCGGGGCACCGGATGTAGAATTATGGGGGTTAGAGAAGCTTAAGAAAGCCGTTCCGCATCTAAATTATGCCGATAATGCGCGGTTTCCGATCTTAGGGGCGGCGGTGCATAAACGCGCCGGAACCGCGCGCCATGACGCGGTGGCCTGGGGCTATGCACGCGGCGCGGATAGCCGGGGCGTTGATATCATCCAAAATTGCGAGGTAACCGGGATGATCCGCGCGGGCGTAAACGTCACCGCGCTGGAAACCACGCGCGGCACGATCCGCGCGGGCAAAGTGGCTTTGGCGGTGGCCGGAAGCACCTCGCGCCTGTGGCAAATGGCCGGGTTGGGCGGGCTGCCGATCGAAACCCATAAATTGCAGGCCTTTGTAAGCGAGCCGCTAAAACCGCTTTTAGATCAAGTTGTGGTGTTCGGGATAGGCGGGGCGCATTTTTATATTTCGCAGTCGGATAAGGGCGGAATGGTCTTCGGGGGCGATCTTGACTGGTATAAATCCTACGCACAGCGCGGCAATCTACCGATCGTGCAGGATGTGACCGAAGCGGCGATGTCGATCTTGCCCTGTTTGGGGCGGGTTAAACTGCTGCGGCAATGGGCAGGCGTGGTCGATATGTCGATGGATGGCACACATTTCATCTGCAAAACGCCGCTCGACAACCTATATCTGAACGCGGGTTGGAATTATGGCGGGTTCAAAGCAACCCCAGCCTCAGGGTGGTGGTTTGCCGATTTGATCGCCCAAGACCGCCCCCATAAAATGATCCGCGATTTTGATCTAAAACGCTTTGAACGCGGGCTGCATATTGATGAACGCGGGGCTGGATCAGACCCCAAATTACACGGATAAGGAAGCAACGCATGATCCGAATTCCCTGCCCTTTTTGCGGCATCCGCGATCACAGCGAATTCAGCTATGGCGGCGATGGATCCATCGCCTATCCTGCCTTGGATGCCCCGATGAATGACTGGCATGACGCGGTATTTCTGCGCGATAATCTCTGCGGTGTGCAAACCGAAACTTGGCAGCATCTGCAGGGTTGCCGCATGTGGTTGCGGGTTGAACGGGATACGATGACGCATGAGATCCACTCGGTTACGCCCGCCCATCCTGGCATGGCCGCGGCGCTGGAGAGCGATCAATGAGCGCGTGCCGTCTTGCAACCGGCGGCCGGATTGATCGCTCTAAGCCGGTGAAATTTACCTGGGATGGCCAGGAATTGCACGGATTTCAGGGCGATACGCTGGCCTCTGCGCTGATGGCAAACGGGCAGCGCGTTTTGGGGCGCAGTTTTAAATATCACCGTCCGCGCGGCGTGATGTCCGCGGGCGTCGAAGAATCCGGCGCGATTGTCACGCTGGGCAGCGGCAATCGGGCAGAACCCAACGTCAAAGCCACGCTGCAAGAACTTTATCCCGGGCTTGAAGCCTATGGCCAGAATGCATGGCCCAATGTGCGCTATGATCTTGGCGCGGTTTCGGGCCTGTTCAGCCGATTTTTCGCTGCGGGCTTCTATTATAAAACCTTCATGGGGTTGCCGCCCTTTGAATGGGGGCGCGGCACCGGTATCTGGATGAAATATGAAAAGCTGATCCGCAAAGCCGCGGGTATGGGAACAGCCTCGCGCGCCGCCGATCCAGATACGTATGATCACGCGCATGCGTTTTGTGATATATTGGTTATTGGTGCGGGCCCGACAGGATTAATGGCAGCGCTGACCGCCGCCAAGGCGGGCAAAGACGTGCTTTTGGTGGAACAAGATTTTGAACTGGGCGGAGATTTGCTTAACTGCGCAGATGACACATCCGAAGCGCGGCGCCACTGGTTGATCCAATCGGTACAAAAAGCCGGCATTCGCATAATGACTCGGACCACAGCGTTCGGCCTTTATGATCACGGCACGGCGGGCCTGCTTGAAAAGGTGAATGATCATCAAGGCCCCCCGCCCCGTATCAGCCCAGACAACGGATTTGGACCGTGCGGGCGCAGGCCACGATCCTGGCCACGGGGGCAATTGAACGGAGCATCGCCTTTGGCGGCAATGATCGTCCGGGCGTGATATCGGTCAATGCTGGCCGCGCCTATCTCAACCGCTACGGGATTTTACCCGGGCAGCGGATCGTGATCGCAACCAATAACGACAGCGCGTATCCCGCAGCGCGCGATCTATCTAAAGCTGGCGCTGAAGTCACCCTGGTGGATGCACGTGCCACCAGCGCACCGTCTTTGCCGGATGGGTTGCGCCACGATAAAGGCTATGCACCCTTGCAAACCTTTGGCTGGAAAAACTTGTCCGGTGTGCAATTGGCTGAGCAGAGCAAAACAGGCTGGCACGCCGCGCAAACGTTAGATTGCGATTTGCTTTTGGTATCGGGGGGCTGGTCGCCCGTGGTAAACCTGTCCTCCAACCGCGGCGCGGCGCCGGGCTGGAACTCTGAAAATGCCTGTTTTTTACCAACACCCACAACAGAGCCGCTGTTCTCTGCCGGCGCGGCCTGCGGGATCTGGCAAAACGCAGCCTGCGAGGCTTCGGGGGTTGCTGCCGCGCAATCTGCGCTGGGAGAGCCCGCGCATCCGCCCAAACCTGGCGGGTGGGAAAACCCCATTCAGCCTGTTTATGAAGTGCGCCTGCCGGCACAGAACGCAAAATCATTTGTGGATTTTCAGCATGATGTTACCAGCTCTGATCTACGGCTGGCGCATCAAGAGGGGTTTGTTTCTGTCGAGCATATGAAGCGGTATACAACGCTTGGCATGGCCACGGACCAAGGCAAAATGGGCAATGTGATCGGGCTTGCTTTGATGGCCGAGGCTTTGGGAAAAACCATACCCGAGGTTGGCACAACGCGGTTTCGCCCCCCCTATACCCCCGTCGCGATCGGCGCTTTTGCAGGGCGGCAGGTGGGCGCTCATTTTAAAGCTTTGCGCCGAACGCCGCTGCATAACTGGAACCTCAAGCGCGGTGCGATCATGACCGATGCGGGCCTTTGGCACCGGCCTTGGTACTTTCCCAAAGCGGGCGAAACAATTGAAACCGCCTATATCCGCGAGGCGGGTCGCGTGCGCGAAACCGTAGGGGTCTGCGATGTTAGCTCGCTTGGAAAAATTGCCGTGCAAGGGCCGGATAGTGGCGCGTTTTTGAACCGCGTTTACGTGAACGGCTTTGGCAAACTGCCCGTGGGCAAGGCCCGCTATGGGGTGATGCTGCGCGATGATGGGATGGTGATGGATGACGGCACCACCTGGCGGCTTGGTGAAGATGAATATTTAATGACCACGACCACTACGAATGCTGGTAAAGTCATGGTCTGGCTGGAAGAGTTGTTGCAAACGCGCTGGCCCGAATTGCGCGTGCATCTGACCTCTGTTTCAGATCAATGGGCCGCGGTGTCTGTTGCCGGCCCCAAAGCGCGGCAAGTGATCGCCGATTGCCTGATCAACGCAGCCGTTATTTCGGCCGAGCACCTGCCCTTCATGGGCGTTACTAAAGCTTTGTTAAAAGGGGATATTTCGGCTTGGATCGCGCGGATCAGCTTTTCCGGCGAATTGGCTTTTGAGGTTTTTGTCGAGGCTGGATATGGCGAGGCCGTGATGGATCTGATCGACGGTGCCGCGAAGGCTGCTGATGGATGCCTCTACGGGTTAGAAGCGCTTGGCACGCTGCGCATCGAAAAAGGCCATGTGACCGGAGCGGAGCTTGACGGCCGCGTTACGCTGGATGATGCCGGTTTGGGTAAAATGGCCTCAAGAAAGAAAGCATTCATCGGCGATGCGCTGCGCAAGCGCCCCGAGTTAACCCGCGAAAACCGCCCCCAATTGGTTGGTATTTTTCCCAAAAACCGGTCGCAAAATTTCAATGCAGGCGCGCTTTTAATCAGCCCCGGCGATGAGAAGGGGTTTGGCGAAGGATGGGTAACGGCCGTAACCCATTCCCCCGCTTTAGGGCATTGGATCGGGCTGGGTTATATTTCGGGGGGGCATCGCCTTTGGGCCGATAAACAGGTTATGGCAACCGACCCGCTGCGTAAAAATGATATAGCGGTTGAAATTGTATCACCGCATATGTTTGACTCGACGGGAGAACGGATGCATGACTAGCCCCCTATCAGCCTTAAATCATCGCGCGCAATTGGCCGCATCGGCAACGCCGCAGATCCGATTGCAAGAGGTTCATCCCTTTTCACTGGTGCAAATCTCTGCTTGGCCCGATAGGCTGGATCGGGTTGGACAGTTGGCCGCGACAGCCGCCGGGTGCAGCGCGGTGGCGCGCCCTGGCCAATCGCTGCGTAGCGGCGGGCAACATTTGCTGCGCGTCGAGCCTTTGAAGTGGTGGGTGATCTCAGAGCGGGAAAATATGCACTTGCCTGACATAGATCGCCAATTGGGCACGGTTTTGGACCTATCGCATTCACGAACTTGGCTGCGCTTGAGCGGCGATAAAGCCCCGAGATTGCTCAACCATTTTCTGCCGATCGACTTGCGCGAAAGCGCCTTTGCGACGGGGGCGGTGGCCTCAACCGCTCTGCACCATGTTGGCGTTACGCTTTGGCGCGAAGCAAGTGCATATTCCCTTCTCATTCCGCGCAGTTTTGCCCTGTCACTCTGGGAGCTTGTGACTGAAACAGCCCAGCAATATGGTGTAGCAGTCAACTGAGTAGCGGATAATCCCGTCAGATACGGGCAGGTCAGCCTGCGCGGTAGAAGGCTTTGATACATCTTTAACCGGCATATATGCCGTTCCGCGCCAGCACGCTTGTGCCTGTATAAATGAATATCTCCACACCCCATTGCCTTTGGAGGGAAAACTCTCTTGCGCTAATCGACCCGCCAAAGTTGGATGAGATGTGGGTAAACTCCGTGTCAAGGCTTTTACGCCGGTATAGAGCGCTGCGCTGCTTGAGTGAGCATTTGCGCCACATGCGCCGTGCAGATCAGAGCAAGAACTTTTACGCATGGGTTTGGAGCAGCCTGGTCTTTACAGTCCAGCGCAGGGCAGCGGGCCAATGCGCCTATGATACCGGTATATTCAAAGCCGCCGCGTAGACGCCATAGCACAAATCTTCTGGGCGGCCCCGCCCGAACGGCGAGGCCGATCTTAAAGGTGCTAGCGCGTTTGTTCAGAAAGAAATGCCAGCAACGCATCTGGATGCGTATTGAAATACTGGTACCCATCAAACCGTTGGCCTGTACCAAACGGCGTATCTTGATCGGGGCCGATCCAAACAATGCTATGCTCCGTTGGGGTTGCATCCATGATTTCTTGAATATCGTTCTGCCCGGTCTTTTGGTTGAATGTATAAACGTCATTTTTCACCTGCGCATAGAGCACGGGCACCGTCAGACTTGGAACATAGTCAAGCGCTTGGGCAAATCCAAACCCATATTCTTCTTGCTGCGCCTCCAGCACACGGTCAACCAGATCCAATCCGGTTTTGGCGCGAATAAAACGATCAGTCATATTGTAAGACAATGTCGGCTGGTTGGCGATTAACCCTTTAATTTGGGGGTTCGAAAACAAGTCTGGTTCTTTTTCCAAGCCAGAAAAGTTGCATTGGCGCCCATACATTGGCTGAGGAAGAAAATATCGTCATCGCCAAACTGTGGATGCGCAAGCACATAACGCAGAGAGGCGGCAACATCCTGCCACTCGGTGACCCCTGCCCCAACCAATGCTTCGTTGCCAATCGCCTTTGAGCCGAGGCCGCCATCGCTTTCGCCTTGACTGCGATGATCATACATTACGATGTTGTAATTGGCGTCATACAAATGTTTCACCATAGGCAGAAATTCCGCAGCAACACCGTCAAGCCCGGCATCTGAACCATAGCGCGTGGTTGTCAATGGATGGTTCACGATCACCGTCTTATCCGACGGGGTCGGGCTTGGTATTTCCCATGCGCTCAGCCGAATATTATCCTCGGGAATAATATCGACATCGCTATAGAGCATCGCTTAATCGCTGGGGGTTTTGGGAATTGCTAAACGCTTGAGGGCCACGCGCATTTTCAAAATCTGGCTGACCAGCACCCGGTCTCTCAGATCAAACGGATTTGCAAACCATATAAACGCCGCAACGCCGGTAAAGGCTGTGAGCCCCGACAAGACCCAGATGAATATTTTTTTCATCCCTTACACTCCGGAAATATTGACACTGTCAATATGGGTAATAGGTGGCTTGTAGAGTGTCAATTTAAAATTTACACTGTAAATATATTCACAGGAAAGCTAATGGACGCTGCCCGCAAATATCACCATGGCAACCTCAAAGAAGCCTTTCTTAAGGCCGCCCGTGACCTGCTGGAACGCGACGGTCTTAGCGGATTATCTCTGCGCAAATGCGCCGAAAAAGTGGGCGTCAGCCATGCGGCTCCCAAAAACCATTTTGGCAATATGGCGGGATTGTTAACGGCCATGGTTACAACAGGATATGCAGAGCTCGCGGTTATGATGACGGCAGATGCCAATACAAACGCTGATCGCAAGCGGCGGCGAGATCAGGCGCTTTTGGGCTATGTCGACTTCGCGCAAGCCAATCCTGCGCTTTATGATTTGATGTTCTCGCGGGACCGTTTGGTGCAGGACGATCCTGACCTCCTACAGCAGATCAGAGCCTGTTTTGTGATATTGGCAGATTGTTCGGCTGAGCTTGGATGGCATCACGGATCGCTAGAGGACAAAGCGGGAAAGGGCCAAGTTGCAATATGGAGCCTTGTACATGGCTATGCGCAATTGGTCACGGCCGGGCGTTTCAAGAAAGACAATATGAAAGGCCTGTCAATTCTGGATATCCTGCCAATAACCGAACAGGATGACCAAAACTGAAACCACCGCAAAACATCGCCAATTGCCCCCTCCACAATCTGGTCAGCTGAAGATGACTGCAATTATGGCAAACAAAATCTGCCCCGGGGCGCAGCCTCGATCCCCAGGACACTTACCTGCGCTTGATCCAATCTTTGAAACCAAAATACCGATGCACAGCGGGTAAAAACCAAGGATTGCCATCATAAAAAGGGATCCGCGGCGGGGGTGGGCCCCAAAATGCACTGGGTTGGTTGCCCGTACCCATCGCGGTTTCAGCAATTTTTTTCCCCAGCCAACGCGCCCAAACCGTTCCAGATCCAGCATAGCCGGCCGCATAAAAAATACCGTCATTTTCAAAAAGCGTGGGTATTTGGGCGCGCGTAAACCCTACATTTCCAAGCCAGCAATACGCGATAGAACAGCCTGAAAGCTCTGGAAAAATTTGCGCCAGCTTCTGGTGCAGATACGCCACCGACCGTGCGCTGGGCCTGTGCCTATCAAAACTACGCGACCCTAAAAGAATACGATCGCGCGCAGGCGTGGGCCTGAAATAACTGTATAATTTCGCCGTGTTTCCATACATTCGCAATTTTGGCATCAGGTCTTTCACCGTTTCCGTGCCCAGCGCTTCTGTGACGATAATACAGCTTTGCGCAGGCACAAGACGGCGACGCAGAAATTTACCAAACTGATATTTGGTGCCCGTATAAGCGTTGGTGGCAATAATCACCTTTCCGGCTAAAACGCTTCCCCTATTCGTCACCACAGTTTTCTTGCTTGAAGACGTGCCGATAATGTCTTCAACGCAGGTTTGTGCGTGAATAACCGCCCCCGCAGCTTGCGTAGTTTTCAAAAGGCCTGCAAAAAATTTACCGGGATGAAACCCGCCAATTTCTTCGCGCACCATGCCGCCAAAAAACAGATCCGTTTTAATTTCACTCTGCTGGTAAGACTTTGGCACCATAAACGCCTTATGGCCATCTATTGTGTTCAGCCTATCCGCTTCGCGGCACTGAGTTTCATAATCTTTTGGACTCATCGCGCCGGTAAAGCGACCCGTCATCTGCAGATCGCATTCAATTTGTTCTTCGGCGCAAAATTTGGCAAGATCAAGCCGGGCTTCGATACCTTCGGCATAAACCGCATCGGCATAATCAATTCCGCATTTTGCGCTCAATGCGCTATGTGACAGCCTGATTTGACCACTGCAAATCCCACCATTGCGCGTTGACGCCGCAAAGCCAGGCACACCACTGTCCAGCACGAGCACTGAATGCCCCTGCCGAGAAATCGTTAGGGCAGCAGACAGCCCTGTATAGCCCGCGCCCACAATCACATAATCAGCCTCTAATGGCAGATTTACCTCGCCAGCCGCCTGCGCAAGCCCCTGCTCAATTTCCCACCAAAACGGACTGTATTTCATACTATGCCTCACCGCGCTGAAAACACACCAAAATGACAGGAGGCGAAAGTCAAGCAAAACCGCGGCACCGAAACCATGTGTGAACAGCGCAGCGCAAAATCCCAATGGCAGAGGGCTGCCCGCGATCAATCAAATAAAACCAAAAAAAGTTCTAAATTATGCACACTCCGCGCAAATGAATAAGCTCATTTTTTAGGCATATATCTGCGCAAAAAGAAGCTGATCTGAAAAAATATATCTCAAATTCATATTTATATAGCCAAATGCAGGCATCTACATTTACCTTATTTGGGCAGATCTATTCGGGAGGGAACAATGTTTTTATCAAGAAGAATAAGCACGCCATTCACCGGCAAACGCGAAATCGCAGCCGATCGCCTGCGCAATGCAGCCGGCATTATGATGCGCAATGGCGCTTTGGCAGCTTGGACGCAGCAAGTGTTGGGTGGTTATTATAGCCCCGGAACGCTGCTGTTGCACACCGCCTTTGACTCGATGGAGCACAGCATGACTGTGGGCCAAAATCTGATGAGTGATCCGGCTTGGGCCAAATTGATGCTCGAACGCGAATTATCGCCCTCTGCGGAAGTTGTTGGCCCAGAATTATTTAGACGGATTGCGGGCGAAGATGGCGCGGATGACAATGAAGCATCCATGGTGCGCGAATATGTGTTGCCGCGCGAAAACATCGCCAGCGCGGTTGCGCTGCTGCCCGAAGCTCAAAAAATGCTCAGCGGCCATAGCGTCAACGTGACCATGTGGGCCCCCGTTATCGCTGCAGATATGCAACGGTTTTATATCGTTTATTCAGGGCGCGATATTACGGCGCTTGGAAAGGCGGTGGATGAAGTGGGCGTGTCAAAAGAGTTTCAGGACATGCTTGTCAAAGCCTCGCAACTGGGAACGCTTGACCGCGCTTGGATGATGACAACGCTCAAATAAGCAAAATCGGGCGGCTTAAAGGCGGAGGAAGGTTCATCCAAATCCGGCGGCTGGCATATGGGCAAGCAATCACCCCCTTTTCATATGCGCTGCCTTGAGGCGGAGAGCTGGCTTATTTTAGCGTATCTTCCAGTAGGCGCTGTTTGGCATCCGCGCTCATGGAAACCACGATAGCTTTTGCGATATCGGAGACTGGCGAGACCTTCTTTTTGTCTTTTTCTTCAAAGCTATCTAAGCGCTGAGCCTCTTTTAACGCAGCGGCCAGCTGGGATGTGGTGTTTTGAGACGCAGGGTTCATAAAGCATCCTCCAAACGCTTTGATAGCGCAAAAACGAAAATCTGAGTAGGGAGTTTCAAAGATCTAATCCCTCTTCTGACCCTCATGCCCAAGAACAAGCGCGGGGTGCCGAGACGCCCCACGCTTTTCCATGTTCTATGACCTGTAGCGCGCTTGCAGCTTGGCGCTAGGCACCGCAATTCAATGTAGGTGCCAGAAAACCCCTCATAAAATTTACAAGCTTTGCAACACGCCGCTTTACCAGCAATAAGCCCTCCCTCACTTTGCGCTGATACTCACATTGATTGGAATTTGATCGCCAATACGATAGTTGTTGTAGGTATAACTTTTGCCGCGAATACCGTTCCACTCATAGGTAATGCGGTAGTTTTTTATATGCGACTGCTCAGTATTAACCTGAACGAGATTACATTGCTGCTCTGACCTATACCCCACGATAACCCGCTTTGTCTGCTGGCCCTGATCTGCCGCCATCAGGCCCCCGATCACGGCGCCGGCTGCAGCGCCCCTGTCTTTTCCAGAAACGGTTCCACCCAGAAGACCTCCGATAATCATACCGCCCAAAACATCGCTTGAGCTGGCGCCTCTGGTTTGCGAGGTTCCATAGATTGGCACCTCTATATTCTGACAGCGGCGCTGCGGTTCCGATATTGTTTTTGTCTGGTAATTCGGCTTGATCTTTATAACCGTTGCATAGCTTTCAGCGCTCAAAAACGCCGGACTTAACGTTGCAAGCAGGGCCGCACCCAATATATTTTTCATCATAATCTCCAATCTTGTTTCTGATTGATGACAGAAAACAATAAAAGATCATGTTATCCAAAAACCACCATTTGTTATTGAATAACGCGGCGAATTTGGTCAACTTTAGCAGGCCCTACACGCTAAGGATGTTTGCTATGACCAAAATGATTATCTCAGCTTTGGCTTTTTGGATCTGTATAAGCGGATCCGCAGCGCTTGCATCAGGCGAATGCTATTACCTATATAAAGCGAAAAAAAACCCCCCGCTCCAACTTCATTTGGGGATGATAAAAATTAATGATACCTGTAGCTCAGGGCCGCATAAGGCGCAGCTGTCAAACAGGCTAGCGCAAAACGGTTGGAAATTGATACAGATAGTCAAACAATATCCTAAAATTGATGGAGTGAAGTTCAAAAATGATTTGGGTGAGTTCTTTCTTAAATATTAAGCCGCAAACCCTTATCCTTTGGGTCGCCGCGATTATATTGCTTTTGATAATCAGCGCGTTGGCCCTGATACTATGGTCAGTTCCAGATCCACGCGTTTTCAATGACAATATTGAAAAGGTGTTTTTGGAAAATGATTTTTCAACCCAAACAGAAATCAAACTGCTGGAAGTTTTAGCCTCATCGGGCAGCCTTTTTGAAAGTTCGATCAGCCTCTATTCAAGCATTATCTTCACGCTGGTTATCATCACAATTTCTATGATGGTGATCAGTTTTGGCTCTTTGATGTCAAACATACATCTGCGGCAGCAATTCGTAGCGCTGAAAAACAGCGCGCTGCAGGTCAATGGGATCGAGTTAAGCCGTGCCGAAAATTCGGTGAAAATAAATGGCGATTGGCTGCACTTAACCAAAGGCAGCATGGAAACGTTAAGCGTACTTTTAGAAGCGACATTAGACGGTGATTTTCTATCCGGCTTAGATGTTGAAACTTTGGTTTCGGGAAAAAATGCCGCCAATTGTGAGGATGCCGCTGGCGTGATGCGGATCAAAAGGCTGCGCGATAATATCGGAAATCAGATTGTCGCGCAGCACCTCATTCAAAATATTCCGGGCAAAGGCTACCAGATTAAAGTTTCCAAAAATAATATTGTAATCAACTGACGCGCCGGCTGGCAGATGTTTGACCTGAGACGCCGGTAAATAACGCTCGACTCGCGATTGGATATACCGGTTCATATTAAATGAATTTAAGGTTGATCCATCTCAATCAGCGCAGCTATAAGAACTAAAGATTGTCATCAAAGGTGCGGATCGTAAATTTTTACCGCATCTTTCAAAGCGCGCTTCCAAATGCCAGAGTGATCAAAGGCAGGCCAATGTCATCTCCTGCGCAAATAAACGCATGCGCCGGTTCATCCGGCGCTTGTCTGAACGGATCAGATAGATAAAAAATTCTGGCATACTAAACGCGGGCAAAATCGGAACAAGCGCGCCCGTCTTCAAATTATCTTTCAAGATGAAATCGGGCAAATTGGCGATGCCCTGGCCTTGAAGCGCCACATGCAGCAAAAAATCTCCGCTATTGCTGTTCAACGCTGGCATAAACTCAACCGGATATGTTTTGCGCGTGGCCGTAGAAATCAATGGCCATCTTCCGCGCTTAGCGGCGCCAAAATAAAGTAGCTGATGCTCTTGCAACGCCTGCAGATTATTTGGCTTGCCCCACTTGGCCAAATACGCAGCCGAAGCACAAATATGGTGCCGCAT
The DNA here is from genome assembly GCA_039640495.1 of Rhodobacteraceae bacterium IMCC1335. Taxonomy (NCBI): domain Bacteria; kingdom Pseudomonadati; phylum Pseudomonadota; class Alphaproteobacteria; order Rhodobacterales; family Paracoccaceae; species Rhodobacteraceae bacterium IMCC1335. The sequence continues at coordinate 306,272 of CP046864.1, read as the reverse complement.
AATTCCAATTTTTTCGGCAACAAGGGCTTGGTTCAATTGGGGTGTGATACGAATGGCAAAATCATAATTATCCCGTTCAAGGTCAACCAGTTGATCGTCAAAATCGACCGTTAATTGAATTTCAGGATATTTCTCTATGAAGCCCATCAAAGCTTCTTTAAGAAAAGAGATCCCGAATTCCCGCGGCAACGATACCGAAAGCGGCCCAGATATAGCCGCATGCGTGCTGCTGAAATCAGTTTCGATTTCTTCAAAATCATGAACCGCTCGCAAAGCCCTCTGGTATAATTCGCGGCCCGTTTCAGTCACGTTCCAGCGCCCCGGTGCACGATCAATCAACTTTGCTGAATAGCGGTCTTCCAAAAGGTGTAATCGCCGGCTGACCGCTGATTTTGCAATATTAAGCCGATCCGCTGCCTTTGAAATGCTATGATTTTCAACAATCACCGTGAACAGACGCAAATCTTCCATTTGCCCCATTGTGTTCTCCTTTTTAGATCATATCGTTCGTTTTTTAATATCTTATTCTTAAAGTAAGAACATGGCAGATTTGGTACAACTTGCCAGTTTATACTGCCATTGATAGAAAAAGGATTGGATAATATTTTGCCCTACAGGTTCTAAAATTTCGAACGAAATCGGCTAACCCACTGAAAAAATTACTTTTATGATTACTGCTGACCCTAGAAAGACAGAAACACCCCAATGACGCACTATTCCCCAAGCGCCGGGTACATGACTGAAACGATACAGCGCGGCTATATCGCTTATGCCATCACGCAAAACACGCTTCCCGCGCAGGCCCATCGTATGCCGCAGATTATTTCTTTGGTTGCCACAGAAGATCGTTCAAAACCGATCCAATTTTGGCAATTATTTTCCGTTATGGGGCAAAAGCGTATTCTGAACATCGTCCATGATTTTTACAGCCGCGTCTATGAAGACGAGGCTTGGTTTCGCGATGTTTTCGCCCGTGTTGGCGACGCAGCCCACCATGTCAGAACCCAATCGGCAATGTGGATTGATGTGATGGGCGGCGGCTTTCATTATCACGGGGCTGAGTTCAGGCTCAACTTTCATCATCAACATAATGCGTTCCAGCTGATGACCAATGAGGGCGCAGCGCGCTGGACAAAACTGATGATTGAAACATTGCAGGCCTGCGATGCTCAGATAAATCATGACCCACGCATTCGCCCGAGTATCAACACATTCTTGCAATATTTTATGTCTAAATATGCGGCTGAATTTGGTTTTCAGACCAGCCATCTCTTTGGCCCGACAAACCCAGCAGTTAGGCGAAAAATAAATTTTATGAATATGACGGATGCGGCAATTGAAGCCTTGTCTGATGCTGATCTGAAAGAGGGGCTGTTGGCGCGGGGGGTCGAATTGAGCAGCAGCCAAGAAAGACAGGCATTGATCAAGAAAGCCCAAAGCCTGTAACGCCGCGCCGCGTGACGGCGTTACCGTATAAAAAGGATCCATAAATGCACATGCAAAATCCGGACCGCTCTGTTGAAGAATCCCAAACCGATGCCGCTGCATGGCGCGCCAAGGGGGAATTTGTGCGCGGTGTCAGCCGGTTCCGAAGCGCGCTGGGCAGTACCGCCTTTCCCGCTGAAGCGCACCGCTATCATCTTTACGTGGCGTTGAATTGCCCCTGGAGCCATCGCGTGACTTTGGCGCGCAGTCTCTTAGGGCTGCAGCATAGCATCACGCTTGACGTAGCTTTTCCAAACCGCACCGATGAGGCTGATCCCGAGGGGCCAAACCACTGGCAATTCGCGCCAGAGCATATTGCTTCAATCAGCCAAGCTACGCTACCAGAGTGTACGCAGGAAACCGCGACCGGGCAAAACTTTCGGCTCCTTAAAAATATCTATGCCAAAGAAGGATCACAAGAGCGCTCAGTGCCCATGCTTTATGACAAGCACAGCCAAAGCATCGTTTCCAATGAGAGCGCCGAGATTGTAAGAATGATGAACCAGAACGTAGCCGCGCTGGGCAGTGGCCTTGCCCATGAAGAGCGCATCGATCTCTACCCTGCTGATCAAGGCTTAAGATCCCAAATTGACGCGCTGAATGGCCGTATTTACGAGGCGATCAATAATGGCGCCTACAAGGCAGGTTTTTCCTCTGACCAATCGGTCTATGAGGCGGCCTTTCATAAATATTTCAACATGCTGGAAGAGTTAAATGCGCTGTTGCAGGATGGCCGAGCCTATCTGACCGGTGAGGCGTTTACCGAAGCTGATTTAAGACTATTCCCAACCTTATATCGCCACGACCCCGTCTATTATCTCCGCATGAAGCTGAATGGTGCGAAAATATTCAATTACCCGCATCTGTGGCGATGGCTCTGCCGCGTCTACGCGCTGCCAGGAGTGGCAGAAAGCGGATCTTTGATGCATTGCCTGCAAGGCTATTTTGGACGGTCATGGAACGGCGTTATCCCGCTTGGCCCCCGCCAGCCAAGGCCCTATCCAGAGGCCTATCGCCATCCGGAACTGGCTGATTGAGCCAAATCTGAGCAGAGCGCAAGATATCGGTGAAACCCACTGCCACACATAGCTGCTTGGGCTTTTCCGGCACCAAAAATCAAGGCCCAACGCGTTGAAGCCAACTTGTTTTTAGCGAACAGCGCGCGATAAATTCGTATCAGCCAGATTGACGCGCGTGGGCCCAATAAGCACCTGCGGCGATAGAATGAGCGTTGCGATAGACGTGCGAGATCCCGTTCCGTAAGATCATCAGGGCTGACCCGCTTTACCTGCCATACTGCCTGTATAAGTAATTTCACAAAGAACCCGAAAACCTTTGGCGCCCGCAGATCAAACTGGGCCTTTTATCACTCGGCTTAAGAGATAAGCATTTGATTATTCTAAATATATAGGGTCTTATCGATCTTGAAGCCGCCGTTTGCAAATGGACCTTAACAGATATGAAACCAACCATCCTTTCCGCGCCGCATCCACGGTCTTTAGAGCTTATTTTTACCGCAAAGCGCCTTGCACAACTGCGCGATAGCTATGAGGTGATCGAGGTTTCTGAAGATGAGATATCAAACCTATCGCCACAAGTGCTCGCGCAGGTCCATTATATCATCGGCCAACCCCCGCTTGACCATCTTTTGCTCGAGCAGCTGAAACAGCTGAAATGCATTTTTAACGTTGAATCAAATTTGATGGATAACATGCCCTATGACACGCTATTTGAGCGCGGCATTCATGTTGTCACCACGGGCGCGGTTTTCGCGCAGCCCGTTGCCGAATTGGCTCTTGGCCTTGCGCTGGACCTCAGCCGACAAATTACCGCCGCGCATCAAGCCTTTGAGAACGGCATCGAAAAATGGGGGCTCGAAGGCAATCGGCTCGCAAAACTGTTGTTCAACGGCAGGATTGGCATGATCGGATTTGGGGATCTGGGCAAGGCTTTGGCGACAATTTTGGCCGGTTTTAAACCACAGATAAAAATATACGATCCTTGGCTTCCCAACTCTTTCTTATCGGGGATCGGCGCGCCCAGCTCTTTAGAAGATATATTCGACAGCTCAGATATGATCTTTGTGTTGGCCGCGGTCACGACTGAGAACCAACATTTTATAACTGCCGACCTTATCGCGCGCATGCCCCAAGGCAGCAGTTTGGTTTTGCTCAGCCGCGCCGAAGTGATTGATTTCCCTGCGCTGATCAACGCGGTTGAAAAGGGTCATATCACCGCCGCAAGCGATGTATGGCCGCTTGAACCGATGCCAGCAGATCATCCGGTGCGTCAGCTTCCGGGGTTTTTGAAATCTGCGCATCGCGCCGGCGCCTTACAGCAATGTTTTGAAGATATGGGGGAAATGGTCTGGGAAGACTTGCAGCTCTTAGATCGCGGCCTTCCGCCGCTGGTGTGCAAACGCGCGCAAAGGGAAACCGCAAGCAAAATGCAAAGCAAGCCGGTTTCGGAAAATTAATCTGATCGGGCCAAGGACCCCCTATAGGTTAAAGGCGCAGCTCGGCTTCAGAAGCGTTTCCTACCATTATATCGGCAGATACGGAATTGCCTAAAACCAATCGTGCATTTGGCAGGTCATTGGCCGTTACCTTTTCAAGCGCCGCTTCTTTTGACAGGTTTCCCCATCGCGCCAGCAGGCGTTGTTTAAGAATATCCATAGGCACGTCAAGCATCGCAGTAAGATCAAAACAGAGGCGTAAATCTTGCCAACCAGGCTGATCCAACAGCAGATAATTGCCTTCAACCAAAATGATTTCAGTTTTGCGTGAAATAATCCGCGCTGAGGCAAGCGAGAGATCCAAATCGCGGTCAAAAAGCGGTACCGCGATATCGCTGCCAGCCGCTTTCACACGGCTCAGAAGATTGGTTAACCCCTCTATGTTGAAACTGGCGGGGGCGCCTTTGCGCGCCTGCAACCCCAATGCGCTGAGCACCGCGTTATCGTAATGCCAGCCATCCATCGGGATGATTTGACACTGCGCAGCGCGCTCTTGGTTGAACCGCGCGCAAAGCGCATCGGCAAAGGTTGACTTGCCAGACCCTGGTGGCCCAGAAATGGCGATAATCCTGCGGTCTGCCGGGGTTAAGTTGTCAAGCTTGCGCCTGAACAAGGTAAAGGTTTCGTCACTCAGCAACATCACCCAAGTCTTTTGGCTTCATCGCTCCGGTCATCATCGCCACAGCCTCTGACATTTCATATTTTTTGGGATCAATAACGCAGAGTCGTTTGCCCAATCGGTGGATATGAATGCGATCAGCCACTTCAAACACATGCGGCATATTATGCGAAATCAAAACAATCGAAATGCCGCGTTCGCGCACATCCTTGATCAAATCAAGCACCCGACGGGATTCTTTGACTCCGAGCGCCGCAGTAGGCTCATCCATGATGATCACCCGCGACCCAAAGGCGGTGGCGCGCGCCACTGCGATGCCCTGGCGCTGCCCGCCCGACAGAGTTTCAACCGTCTGACCAATATTTTGGATCGTCAACAGGCCTAAATCCGCAAGCATTTGTTTGGATTGCCGTTCCATTTCGGCGTGATCAAGCTTGTAAAAAAGCTTGCCCATCAGACCTTTTGTGCGAATTTCACGACCAAGAAACATGTTATCTGAAATTGACAATGCAGGCGATAAGGCCAGGTTTTGATAGACCGTTTCAATGCCCGCAGAACGCGCCTCAAGCGGGTTGCTGAAATGTATCTTTTTGGTTTCAAAATGGATGTCACCCGTATCCAGTTGAATAGCGCCAGACAAAGCTTTGATCAGCGTGGATTTGCCCGCGCCATTATCCCCGATCACGCCCAAAACCTCACCCGGATATAAATCAAAGTCGCAATGATCCAACGCAACCACCCGACCATACCGCTTTACAGCGTTGCGCGCGTATAAAATTGGTTCCATCAGACCGCCACCTTTCTGATCCATTGATCAAGCGCAACGGCTACGATGATCAGCAATCCGATCAACAAATAGGTCCATTGCGGATCCGTACCAATCATTCTGAGCCCCAAAGAGAATACACCAACGATCAACGCGCCGCACAGCGCGCCTAAGATCGAGCCTCTGCCCCCGAATAATGAAATTCCTCCGATCACAACCGCGGTGATCGCCTCAATATTCGCGAACTGACCCGATGTAGGAGAGACAGAACCGATCCGCCCCACCAAGACCCACCCGGCCGTGGCGCAAATAAACCCCGACAGCATATAGACAGAGATCAAAACCCGTTTGGTTCGAACACCTGACAATTCCGCAGCATCCGGATCATCTCCCACAGCATAAACATGCCGCCCCCAAGCCGTATGGCGCAGCACATAGGCCAAAATGATCGCCAGCACGATCATCAAAATCACGCCATAGGTAAATACCGCGCCATAAATTTTAAACTTGTTGCCCATGAATTGGAAAATCGGCGCGCGTTCGGCAATATCAGCGCCGCGGATCGTTTCATTGGCAGAATAAATGAAATTCGACGCTAGAAAAATCTGCCATGTGCCCAAGGTTACGATAAAGGGAGGCAAACGCATGATTGCCACCAACACGCCGTTGATCGCCCCCATTAACGTGCCCGCCGCCAAGCCACAAATCAGAGAGATTTCCGGCGGTAACCCGTAGCGAAACGTAAATTGCCCCATGATCACCGATGAAAACACCATGATCGCGCCAACAGAAAGATCAATACCAGCGGTCAAAATCACCAAAGATTGGGCAAGCGCAACGATGCCAACAATCGCAACCTGTTGTAAAATCAATGTCAGCGCGAAAGGGGAAAAGAACTTACCACCAAGCAGTAACCCAAAGATTGCCAAAGAACAAAGCAAAACCACCAATGGAACCGCAGCCGGCGTTTGCCTCAGCCATAAGCGAACCCTATCAGACAACGTTTCTTCTTCGATAAACGCCGAAACTTCCTCTGCAGTGGGATCTAGCCCAAGGCCTTTTTCTTCGCTGATTGACACCGCTTTGCCCCCGAATTGCCATTTTGGTTATGGCATAATTTTATTAAGCCATGGACGATGCACGCACCGCCCATGGCAAAGTTTACAAAGATATCGCTAAAGATCCAGCTTTGATGTTTCTAGCGATCTTATCCCCAGCACAGATCTGTGCCCTTAGCGGTGTCGATCGAATCAACACCGGCAGCAGGCTTATCAGTCACCAAAGATACCCCAGTATCAAAAAAGTTCTTACCCGGAGTTGGAGAGGGCTTGGATCCATCATCGGCCCATTGTTTAATCGCTTCAACACCCAAAGAGGCCATCAACAATGGATATTGCTGCGAGGTGGCGCCGATGACACCGGCTTTAACATCCGCAATACCGGGGCAACCGCCATCGACAGACACGATCAAAACATCGTTTTCACGGCCAATCGCCTTCAGCGCCTCATAGGCACCGGATGCGGCTGGTTCATTAATCGTATAGACAACATTGATCATCGGATCTTTTGCCAACAGGTTTTCCATGGCTTTGCGGCCACCTTCTTCATTGCCGGCTGTTACATCATTGCCCACGATCCGGCTATCAGTTTCATCCCCCCATTTATTGGGGTCACCCAAATCGATTCCGAAACCTTGCAGGAAGCCTTGATCGCGCAAAACGCCAACAGAAGGCTGGCTCACAGCCAAGTCTAACATGCCGATTTTAGCATTTGCCGCATCAGCGCCTAAAGCCGCAGCAGCCCATTTGCCGATCAATTCACCAGCTAGGAAGTTATCTGTTGCAAAAGTTGCATCCGCTGCATCCATCGGCTCAAGCGGTGTGTCCAAGGCAATGACCAGCAAACCGGCATCGCGCGCCTGCGCCACAGGGCCCACGATGGCTTTGGTGTCAGAGGCTGTGATCAAAATACCTTTTGCGCCATCAGCAATACAGGTTTCAATCGCCGCCACTTGGCTTTGATGATCCCCATCGATTTTACCAGCATAGGATTTTAAAGTAATGCCAAGCTCTTCGGCTTTTGCAGTGGCCCCTTCTTTCATTTTCACAAAAAACGGGTTCGTATCCGTTTTGGTGATCAGGCAAGCCGAGATGCCATGCCCGCCTGCAAAGGCGACGCTAGAGGCCAAGGTTAATGCCGAGGCGGCGCACGCGGTTTTAAGCGCTTTGTTCAATGTGTGTTTCATACTTTTCTCCCAAAAATATTATCAGACCCCATGGATCACCCCATATGAACGATTCACTCCATAAGACCGACAGATCAGACCTTCCAATCTGACATAAAAGGACAATGATTCTGACGGACTGTCAATAATTAAATCACTCTTATTTAAGTTTAAAAATTGCAGTTTGAGAAACAAAGCTGTAAGAATAATATATAGAAACAAAGGGATTGGTTGCTTAAGGAAAATGAAAACGGCCGATTTAACATCGACTTATAGCGGCAATAACCACTATGCCCGCGGATCGAATCAAACCAAAGTGCGCGCTTATAATGAGCGGCTTGTGCTGACATTGATCCGACAAAACGGCCCGATGGCGAAAGCCGAGATCGCCCGCGCTACGGGTTTATCTGCACAAACCGTTTCGGTGATCACCCGCGCGCTTGAAGCTGATAAATTATTACAAAAAGAAACACCGATTCGAGGCAAAATTGGCCAGCCCTCTGTGCCAATGTCACTGAATAAAGAAGGCGCATTTTTTCTGGGGCTCAAAGTCGGGCGGCGCAGTTTGGATTTGGTTATCACTGATTTTACCGGCGCGATCCGCGCGCGGATCAACAAGCGGCACAGTTACCCCTCACCCGCTGCTGTGATCAAATTCACGCATATGGCAATCGAAAGGTTACTTAACACCCTAAACAATGAAGAGCGCGATCGCGTCGCGGGGCTTGGCATTGCCATTCCATTTCGCCTCTGGGAATGGGCGAAAGCATTGGGCCTTGACCCCAAAGATATGGAAGATTGGAAAACCGAAGATATTACCGAAAAAATTTCACAGAAATGGGATTTTCCAATCTATCTTCAAAACGATGCCTCCGCAGCCTGCGGCGCAGAGCTAGTTTTTGGCGCTCAAGACCGCCCGCGTGATTTTTTATATTTTTTCATCGGCTTTTTCATTGGCGGCGGTCTGGTTTTGGACGATTCGCTTTATACAGGCAAAACTGGAAATGCCGCTGCAATGGGCCCGTTGCCGATCCGCAAAAGCAATGGCACAACAATCTCGTTGATGGATCTTGCCTCGCTTGTGCGCTTGGAGCAGGCCGTAATTGAAGCGGGCGGCACCGCAGAAACAATTTGGGAAAACACCCAGAATTGGGCTATTGATCCGGCGCTGGTCGACACATGGATCACTGCAACCGTATCGGCATTGGTTGAAGGGATTATCGCCGCCTCTTGTATCATAGATTTCGAGTGCGTGATGGTCGAAGGGTGGTTACCAGAGGATATTCGCGCGCGGATCGTGGCTGGCGTCAATGCAAAGCTCAAAGGCGTTATTGCACCCGGGATCGATCTGCCAGTGGCCCGAGCAGGCACCATTGGCAGCGATGCAAGAGCCCTTGGTGGCGCCAGTTTGCCGCTGTCGGATCGCTTTCTTATAGACCGCCATGGTTTTGTGAATCGCTGATATTACTGCTCTGAAAGCACCTGAGGCAAAGCAAACGCTTCTATGAGAGTTTTTGCAGCACATGACGTAAGGCACAACCCAAACGGCGGGAAAGTATGCAGCAGCGCGTAACCAGTTTCAGAGGCGGGCGGTGCTTATCTTCTGATGAATTCTAACCGATCTTTGGTAAAACCACCCAAGTAATAGAAACGCGGGCTTTCAAGCGCCGCGCTTTGCATTATTGCTCAAGAAATCACGCAGTAAACTGTTGAACAAGTCGGGCTTTTCCAAATGCACAGCATGCGCACATCCGGGCACCACGGCCAGCTCTGCCTGCGATATCGAGCTCCAAAGCAAATGCGTTTGCTGCCAAGAATAGGTGCGATCCTGATCGCCCCAGAGAACCAAAGTGCGCAGATCAATCTCTTGTAAAAATGCCGCGCCCGTCCAAGCTTCCATCGCCGTCAGGCCCGCCTGAATCGCCGCGAGCGAGCTTTTTTCCGCGATCTGCGCGCAGGCTTCATAGCCCTCAGCTGCGGTGCGCTGCAAAAACCACATGGCAGAAATGCGGCGGGCGGTGGCGGTGGCGCCCTCTTGCGCGGCGCGTGCCTTACTGGTGGAAATGGTTTCAAAGCGCCCCGGTAAAATGCCCACACTGCCGGTGCTATACAGCACAAGGCTTTCAATCCGCTGGGCGTCGCGGCGCAGCATTTCCTGCACCACCATCCCCCCCATCGAATGCCCCAAAAGATGATATCGGGACAGATTTAACCGATGCAGCTCGGCGATGGCCCAATCGGCAAACCCCTCAATACGATCCAAAACAGGCAAATGCGCATTCTCGCCAAAACCAGGAAGATCCAGCGCAATAACCTCATAATCTTGCGACAAGGCCGCTTTTTGCCCGGCCCATTGCGCGCCCCCACCCATAAAGCCATGGACCAGAACCAGTGGGGTCACTTGCGCTGCCCTTGCACGATACGGTCTAAAATCATAGCGCAAAATAAAATCGCAAACCCTGCCAAAATACCTTGGCCCACATTGGCATATTGCAAGGCTTCAAGCACGTCTTCGCCCAAACCTTTTGCACCAATCAGCGAAGCCACCACCACCATCGCCAGAGAAAGCATGATCGTTTGATTAATTCCTGCGCGTATCGACGGGCTGGCAAGCGGTAAATCCACGCGCGTGAGTAAATACCATTTATTCGCACCAAAAGAAATCGCCGCTTCGCGCACGCTATCGGGCACGCCGCGCAACCCCAAAACGGTCAGGCGCACGACCGGCGTCCCCCCAAAAATCATCGTCGTGACAACGGCGGCAGGTTTGCCAGTGCCAAAAAAGGCAATAACGGGAATCATAAACACGAAGGCTGGCATCGTTTGCATGAAATCCATAATCGGTTGGATAAAGGCATAAAAACGGCGACGGCGGGCGCAAAACATCCCCAGAGGAATGCCAATTGCAATCGACAAACAGGCCGCCGTTCCCAATAAGGCCAAGGTTGTCATGGCTTTTTCCCAAAACCCCAACAGCCCCATGTAAGATAGGAAGGCCCCCGACCAAACGGCCGTGCGGATGCCCGCTGTCAACCATGTGAGAACAACGATGATTGCGGCAATCACGATCCAAGGGGTTTTCACGAAAATCAGCTCAAGCGCATCCAAGATCAACCGAATGCCATAGGTGATGAAATCAAAGACAACATCACCGTTGGCTACGCAAAAGGCAAAGAATGCTTCAACCCCCGCAATGCTCGAAAGCCGGTATTCTGGATCGGTTGGAAAATCGCTTAAAAACCCAAACCTGCCGGGAAAACTGTAATGCAGCATCGCCGCGGTGACGATCGCAACCACAAAAGCCGCGCTGAATAGAATTTGCGACACAGGCAGGCCAGAGCGCATGCTGCGATCTGAGACCCAATCGGAAAACCGCGCCTCTAACGCCCAATTGGCGACGGTTAATTGCACAGCCTTTGTTACCAATAACAATCCAAGCCCCAGCAAGGCAATCGTCACCCCTTGCTCAGACAGGGCCACGGCCTCAGCGCGAATATCGCCAATCGCAGCTTCAAGGGAATCCACTGTCCTTTGATAAACCGCCACTTTTTCCGAGCCTGCCTCAATGGCCGCGGCCAACTGCTTGCGGCGCAGTTCCAGCGTGCCCTCGATCGAGGCGATGCGCACAAACGCATCCGCCGCAAGATCGCCAAAAAGACCCCGCGCGATTTGCACAAAAGCCAGCGTTTCCAAAATGAGAAACGGCAGCGCCCAAGACCATAGCCCCCGCGCACCAAACCATATCGGGCCAAAAAGACCCGCCATAAGATTGGCCGTGGGCGTGAAATTTGCATTCTCGCCAATCCTATCAAATTGCGCGATGTAATAATCAGGATGCGTGCGCACGAAGGTTCGAATATCCTCTCGGCGCTCGGCTGCAAAGGCCAGCGCAGCGTCTGATTGCGGTTGATCAAGGGGGTTTTGCACGGGTTCACTCATGACATTTCGGTTCCTTCAACAACGGTGCGCAAGAGATCGGTACGAGAAATCACACCCACTGCCTGTTCATCAGACTCCACAATGATCGGGCTGTCATTATCGATCGCAAGCGTGATCAACGTGCTTAACGTTTCGTCCATTTGCACGCGCGGAGCCTGCGCATCCAAGGGCCCATTGCTTTGCACATAAGCCTCGATAGGCTGCATCACCGCATGCGCATGTACCACTTTAAGCCTCGAAATCCCTGCGACAAAATCGGCGACATATTCATCAACAGGATTCATCACAATCTCTTCTGCGGTGCCCGTTTGGATCAAGCGGCCATCGCGCATGATCGCGATGCGATCGCCGATCCGCACGGCTTCATCCAAATCATGCGTGATAAACACAGTGGTCTTTTTTAAGGTTTTTGACAGGCGTATAAACTCATCTTGCAATTGGCGACGGATAAGCGGATCTAAGGCGCTGAACGGTTCATCCATCAACAGCACATCAGGATTCGCTGCAAGCGCGCGCGCAAGGCCAACGCGCTGCTGCATACCGCCTGACAATTCATGCGCGTATTTTGAGCCCCAGGCCCCCAATTCAACAATATCTAAAATTGCAGCCGCCTGACGCATGCGATCATTCTTGCTGATATTTCGAATTTCCAGCGGCATCGCCACATTATCCAGCACCGACCGATGCGGCATCAGGGCAAAATTTTGAAACACCATACCGATCTTTTGGTTTCGAAACCGTTGCAGCTCATTCACGCCAAGGCCCATCACATCCGTGCCTTCGATCAGAATTTGGCCATCAGTGGGCTCTAACAGCCTGTTGAAATGGCGTACCAGCGTTGATTTTCCGCTGCCCGATAGACCCATAATACAAAATATTTCGCCGCGATTTACCGAAAGGTTCACATCTGCAACCCCAACAACCGCGTTATACTTTGCCAGAACCTGCGCTTTACTGAGGCCTTTATCGCGTATCGCGCGCAGCGCATCTTGCGGCCGCTCTCCAAAAATTTTCCAGACATTGGAGATTTCAATGACCGTATCCATGCTCATCCTACGACATCGTTTCAAAAATAGGGCGCAGGGCCCGTTTAAATATAAAGGATGGCCCCAATCCGCTTGAAGCCATCCATCTTAATGTTCAAGCCTGCCTTTTATAGACCAAGCCATGCATCAACGCGATCAGGGTTTGCCTCTACCCACTCGCGGGCAACCTCAGCCGGATCGCGGCCATTGCCGCTGATCTCAAAGGCAAAATTGCTCACATCATCAGCCGTTAACGCGAAGCGGCCAAAAAACTCAGCGATCGCTGGTGAGCGGCTCTCTAATGAATTTGACCAAGCAATCTGTACCTTTTTCAACGCATCTTTGGTTGCAACGCTAGATTTCTCATACCAATCGGCATCGTCCGAAGGCTGTACCATGACGTATTTGGCCGGATCATATGTTGGCTCGCTTAACATTTTCACATCAAACATGAACCACACCGCATGCGGCTTATAGCAATAAAACGCATAGCCTTCACCCTTGGCGATCGAATCCTTAATACGCGCGGTTTTCACGCTTTCTTCGGCGCGAATTGGCTCGATAAAATCAAGCAGACCATAGTCACGCGTTTTCACTTCATTTACATTTGCCGAGGCCCAGCCCGGCGCACCGATCCACATCTCGCCCTTGCCATTCCCATCACTATCCATCAACGCCGCCACATCGGGGCGGCCAAGATCGGCAATATCTGTTATATCATTGGCTTCAGCAAACGCGCTGGAAACGCAGAACCCTTGATTGCCCTCATAGGGGTTTGAAGACAGCGTGACAGAGCCGGCACCATCAACATATTTCTTTGTGAAGCTTTCTTGGTTGGGAAGCCATACATCAGGATGCACGTCAATATCGCCTTTGCCCTGATCCATACCTTGGAAAATCGTGGCGTTGTTACCCGGTACATATTCAACCGTACCGCCAATACGCATTTCAACAACGGCGCCCAAAAGATGGGCAATCGCCTGCGCCCCTGTCCAAGACGGCACACCGATTTTTACTTCTTCACCAGCGAAAGCCGGCACACTCATCGCGCTGAGCAATGAGGCTGTTATAAGTGATGTTCTGATTGACATGTTTTCTTCTCCTAGTTGGTTATCTTCTTTATGGTATTTGAGTGTGAATATCCGGGAAGGTCATAGATTTCTGGATACCCAAAAAGGGCAGCAGTGCCACCCGTATGCAGGAAAATAACGTTGTTCATTCCCGCGAAATAACCCTGCTTAACTAACGTGATCAAACCATCCAAACCTTTGCCCGAATATACGGGGTCGAACAAAAGACCTTCAGTTTGAGCCAATAATTTAAGCGATCTGACCATGCCATCACTGGGAAGTCCATACCCAGCGCCGACATAGCCACAATTTACATGCACATCTTTACGGGCGATTTTGACGCCGGTGCCAAGATGCTGCGCGGTGCGGTGTGCCAAGTTGAAAACCAATTGCTCTTGCTGGTCTTGCGCTGCGCGCACGCCGATGCCCAATAAATGAATATCGCTTTGAATGGCCGCCAATCCAACCAGCAAGCCAGCCTGCGTGCCTGCGCTATCTGTGGCATGCACCAACGCATCGATTTCAAGACCAAAATCAGCAGCTTGCTCGGCCAATTCTCTGGCGCAATTCACATAGCCCAAAGCACCCACACAATCAGATCCGCCCGTCGGAATAATATACGGTGTTTTCCCATCCTGGATCAGTTGATTGGCCAAACAGGCGATCTCAGCGCTTATATCAGCAGAAGGCTCAAATTTTGACACGCACGCCCCGTGCAAATGGTTTAAAAGTGCATTGCCACTCAGCGCATAACTATCCTTGACCACGCCCGAGCACTCTTCAAGCAAGATGTGGCAGCCCAGCCCAAGCTTGGCCGCGGCTGCCGCGGTTTGGCACGCATGATTTGATTGCATGGTGCCTTGGGTCACAATAGTATCCGCGCCTTGCGCTTGCGCATCCGCCATCGAAAACTCAAGTTTGCGGGTTTTATTGCCGCCAGATGACAAGCCCGTACAATCATCCCGTTTCACCCATAAGCGTGGCCCGCCCAATATCTCGCTTAGCCTGTCCAAAGGTTCAAGCGGAGTTGGCAAATGGCCAAGGCGTATTTTAGGAAACCGCGCCAAAGCCAAAGACAAATCTTTGCACAAGCTTTGGGACATTTCCGTCGACAAAAGGCTATTTCGAGCCAAAATTTGGGCAGCTTCGAACACACAGAACCTAAAATTGAAAATTTTCCATCCATAGCGTTGCAAATACCAAAGCAGAAAAATAATGCTTTTTTCTACGGATGCTCATACATATTGTTTGAGCAAAAGGGGGTAATCTTGTGGATCTGCGATGGCTTGATGATGTTTTGATACTTTTAGAGGAAAAAAACATGACTCGCGCGGCAGCGCGGCGCAATATTACCCAACCCGCTTTTTCCCGGCGTATTCGAGGCTTTGAAAATTGGCTGGGCATCGCCATTTTACAACGCGGAACCAATAAAATTGAAATAAGCCCCGCCCTTTTCTCTAACGAAAAGGAAATTCGGGCTTTGGTGCTGCGATTGCAAGATTTACGCAGCAAAATTGCCGATTTCAATCCCGCCAGCTTGACCGTGTCGATTGCGGCACAACATGCACCGGTGTTTTCCACTTTTCCCGATATGGCGCTCCGCGCAAATCATGTTTTTCCATCGCTTAAGTTTCGCTTGCAGGCGGATAACCTGCGCGATTGCGTAACAATGTTTTTGCGCGGCGATACGCATATGTTGCTTTGCTATGAATCCAAAAATGCTGGTCCATTACCCTTTGATGCATCCATCCGCCGCGGCCTGTGGGGGATAGATTATCTGGTGCCCGTTGTAGGAGGCAGGCTGCGCTATGCCGTGAAAGATAGCGGTGAAATAGCGCCCGCAACGCCAGCAATCGTATATCCGGATAACAGTTATTTTGGCGAGGTTTTGAACGCAGGCGAGCGCCTGTTTGGCACGCGAAATCACAGCAAGGATCCGGTTTGCGAAACCGCTTTTTCCAGCGGTATGAAAGAACTAACGCTAAAAGGTGTCGGCGTGGGTTGGCTGCCCTACAGCATGGTGCACCGCGAATTGGAAACCGGCGATTTGATTTCGCTTGCAAACACATATGGCCAAGAGCCGCTTGAGGTTGCGATTTACGCGGATATCAAAGAGGAAATTGCCCTAGCCGTTTTACAGGTTTGGAGCAAAGCGCCGAATATCAGGGAAGAGCAAACCGCCCAAGCGCTTTGATAGGCGGGCAGCCATCCCCTTAATAAGGCTCGATCCAAATATGTACCCAAAACCGCAAAAAAGTAGCAAGGCCGCGCGTCAACACCACGGGCAAATTCAACCTCTTTAAAAAACTTAGTCCCAGACATTTTAGCCAAGCCAACCCAAGCCGGCACTACGCCCAAAAGCGAATGCCCAGCTGCGCTTTGCATTGTCTTTTAGGATTTAGCCCGGCGAGGAGGCTGCCCGGCATCATGCGCCGCGGCGCGGCGCGCTTTATTCTTTTTGCTATTGGGCTTGCCCACAGAAGGTGCCAAATTTTTACCGCCTTTGGGCTTGCCTGGCCCCCCCCCGCGCTTGGCATCATAGGGCCCAGAGGATTTACCGACGGTTTTTCCAGCCGTTTTATTACCCGGTTTGCCTGAGGGTTTGCCAGCGGGCTTGGCACCGCGGGCTTTGCGATCAACAACTGCCCCATCATCGCGGGCCCGTTCTAAGGGCGAACGCGGTTTTTCGAAACGGCGCGAGACGTTCAACGCGCCGGGTTTACTGCCCGATTTTGCCCGCGATTTTGGTTGCTCCCCCCGATTTTGTACAACATTTTTTTGCGCCCCATCGCTTGGCACCGCGGGTTTAGCGGTCGCTTGCGGTGTTGCGTCATCCGGTTTGCCAGAAAAGGGCTGAGCTGTCTCTGCCTGCCCCTTATGCACCCCTTTGGGCTTGCCTGTTCGCCTGTCGGGCTTTGTCGCATCGCTTTTGGACGGGCCAGCCTCTGATTTTCGGCCTCGGGCCGGTTTCTGCGGCGGCTTGAAGGCAGGTTTGGGCCCTTTTGCAGCCGCTGGTACGTGGTTAAGCGCAGACACAACCAAACCCCCTTCGATTTTCATGTCAGCGCCCAGCGCCTGCGTGAACCCAGCAATCGCCTGTTGTGAAATCTCTACAAAAGTTTCATCATTTTGAATGCGGATCGCGCCAATATCGTCTTTCGTGATCTCGCCCGCATTGCATAAAATCGGCAAAAGACGGCGCACTTCAGCAGCTTGATTGCGGCCCTGATTGATTGAAAACCATTTTGAAGGGCCAAAGGGTGCAGCAGGTTTCGCAGCGCGAGCTTCGCCTGGCATTGAAAGCTCTTCGGGGGCTGAGACGCGTTGATTATACAAACGCAGATAAGCCGCCGCGAGCTGCTTAAGGTCAAATTTTTCAGCCAAGCGATCAACCATTTCTTCTTCACTCGCGGCAATCGGATCGTTCCACATCTGATCAGCAAGCAAGCGCTCTTGATCGCGCTGGCGAACCGCCTCAGCCGAGGGGGCCTCACCCCATTCAGCTACCAGTTTCGCAGCTTGTAAAATGCGTTCCGCCTTGCGTCGTAATTTAGCCGTTACGATCAAACAGCTTTCGCCTTTTCGTCCAGCGCGCCCGGTGCGCCCCGACCGATGCAACAAGGTTTCATGGTTGTTGGGCAATTCCGCATGCACCACCAAATCCAACCCCGGCAAATCTATCCCGCGCGCCGCCACATCTGTGGCAACACAGACCCGCGCGCGGCCATCCCGCATCGCCTGAAGCGCGTGGCTCCGCTCGGCTTGTGATAACTCACCAGATAAAGCCACGACCGAAAAGTTTCGGTTGGACAGCCGCGTGGTGACGCGATTGACCATGGCCCGCGTGTTGCAAAACACGATCGCATTGGGGGCTTCATAAAAGCGCAATATGTTGATGATTGCGTTTTCAGCATCATGATTGGCCACCGTCATCGCGTGATATTTGATATCATTATGCTGTTTGGTTTCAGCAACAGTGGTCACCCGCACCGCGTCGCGTTGATAGCTTTTTGCCAAAGTGGCGATTGCTTTGGGCACGGTTGCAGAAAACATAAGAGTGCGCCGATCGTCGGGAGCTTCGCCCAGAATAAATTCAAGATCCTCGCGAAATCCCAAATCCAACATTTCATCGGCTTCGTCTAAAACCACCCCGCGTACCGCCGATAAATCGATGCTGCCGCGCATAATATGATCGCGCAACCGACCCGGTGTGGCGACCACAATATGCGCCCCGCGTCCTAAAGCACGGCGTTCGTCGCGCATATCCATACCGCCAACGCATGACGCCATCACAACCCCGGCCGGCGCATATAGCCAGGCCAATTCGCGCTTTACCTGTAAGGCCAATTCCCGCGTGGGGGCGATAATTAACGCCAGCGGCGCCTCGGCGCTGCCAAAATTATCTTGCGTACCCAACAAGGTCTCGCCCAAAGCCAATCCAAAACCAACCGTTTTGCCCGATCCGGTTTGTGCCGAAACGAGAAGATCCGCATTCTGCAACTGGGCTTCCGTCACGGCCTTTTGAACCGGTGTCAATGTCTCATATCCGCGTTGTGTCAGGGCATCTGCAAGGGCTTTTTTCACGTGCGTCTTCTTTTCTAAGCTAAGGGGCGGTTCGATCTCCGCAAACCGCGTCCCTAAGCGGTTTGACCCGCTTTGTATAGGTGCAAGATCACGCTCTTGGCACGCAAAGCGCTTAGGTTTTGATTAAATTGATCGTTTCCAAGCTTTTAACGCGTGGTATCGGGGCAAAGCGCTGGTCTGACAAGGCGTAAAAACTGATACATGCGCGGCGCAAAGCTTCCGTATTAACCGGCAGGGCTGGATCACAGCGCGCACAGCCAGTTGCCGGATAACATTCTGCGACCTTTTGCGCCGCTGCAGGCGCCCCGGCAGGCTTCGATGCGCTCAAAGCCCTAAGATAGCAGCCATTAATATCAATTCAATCGATTTTTTAGCTTTAGACAGGCCATAAAGGTTGTCGCCGATATCTAAGAATATAAGCAATTGGCAGGTGGTTTGCGACATGGATGCCCCAGAAGGATCAGACGCAGTTGCGACCGCCTTAAAATAGACATTGGCCATTATGTTTTGTTTTTGCTGGATCGGTGCAGCGCCGCTGGGGCTTGTAGCGGTATTCATCAAGATGCTGCAATAGCGATGCAAACGCGATCTCTGCCGGCCCTGTCTTGAAAGATCTAAAGCAACCCTTCTGATCGAAAACTGAAACTGTCACCGCGGCCAATGATCAAATGATCGTGAATGCAAATGCCCACTGCATCGGCCGCCACCGCGATCTGCGCGGTCAGAGCTCTATCTTGGGGCGATGGCTGTGGGTTTCCTGAGGGGTGGTTATGCACCAGAATTAGCGCGGATGCATTGAGTTGTAGCGCACGTTTCAAAATCTCACGCTGATAAACCGGCACATGATCAACCGTGCCTTCACTCTGCTGCTCTTGCAGGATCAAAACGTTCTTTCTATCAAGAAACAGGACCCAAAACCCCTCTAAGGCGCGGTGGGCAATGGTGATTTGACAATGCTCTAACAACCGATCCCAACTGGAAAGGATTGGCCTGCCCAAAATGCGCGTCTGCGATAGACGATGGGCAGCCGCCTCAACGATTTTCAACTCGGTTACGACGGCGCCCCCGATACCCGGCACCGATAAGAGCTGATCAATCGGAGCAGAAATCACCCCGTTAAAGCCGTGAAACCGCTCTAATAAGCTGCGCGCTAAAGGTTTCACATCTTTGCGGCGCAGCGCCCGAAACAAGACCAGTTCCAGCAATTCATAATCCGGCATCGCCGCTAGGCCTGCGCGGTCAAAGCGTTCGCGCAGGCGTTTGCGGTGATCTTTCAAATAAGAAGGCAGCGGCTTGGCCGGGGCCGTCGATAATCCCGCAGCCTCAGAGGGAAACAATGATATCTGCTTTGGTGAAGAACGCTTGGAAAGGGCCATAGCCCATGCTGGAAGGGCCATGGTTAAGAAAGCCTTAACAGCGACCTTTTAACCTTTCATTGTGTCCCAGAAAGATTTTACAGATGAAAAGAAACTTTTGCTTTCAGGATTGTTATCTTCCGAAAGCGCTTCAAATTCACGCAGCAACTCGCGCTGCTTTGAGGTTAGGTTCACCGGTGTTTCCACCGCTATCTCGATAAACATATCGCCTTTTTGCGCTGATTTTATAGAGGGCATCCCTTTGCCGCGCAACCGCATTTGCCGGCCAGATTGGCTGCCAGCTGGAATTTTTACGCGGCTGCGGCCGCCATCCATCGTGGGCACTTCTATATCGCCGCCCAGCGCAGCACCCGACATTGATACGGGAATTCGGCAGAACAAACTGTTCCCGTCGCGTTGGAAAATTTTATGCTCGCGCACTTCGATAAAGATATACAGATCCCCCGCCGGACCGCCACGCAGCCCAGCCTCCCCCTCATTCGACAAACGAATGCGGGTGCCCGTTTCCACGCCCGCTGGCACATTCACGCTGAGCGATCGGTCTTTATTGGAACGCCCTTGGCCCCCGCAGCTTGAGCAGGGATTGCTGATCACCTGGCCCATACCGGAACAGCTGGGGCAGGTACGCTCAACCGTAAAGAAGCCTTGCGAAGCGCGCACTTTGCCCATTCCCGAACAGGTTGGGCAGGTGCTGGGTTCTGACCCTCCGGCGGCACCGCTGCCGTTACAAGGGCTACATTGCACAGAGGTGGGCACATTGATGGATTTTTGCAATCCAGAATAGGCATCTTCCAAAGAGATTTCTAAATTATAGCGCAGATCGGATCCACGAGAAGCCCGAGAGCGCCCGCCACCGCGCTGCCCACCTCCCATGAAATCACCAAATAAATCATCGAATACATCCGAAAATGCGCTTGAAAAATCGCCTTGGCGCTGGCCACCGCCGCCGCCCATACCCCCTTCAAAAGCCGCATGGCCAAAGCGATCATACGCCGCTTTGCGTTCGGGGTCTTTTAACACATCATAGGCCTCATTGGCCTCTTTAAACTTTGATTCTGCGCTGGGGTCAGAGGTATTGCGATCAGGATGAAGCTCTTTGGCTTTGCGACGATAGCCTTTTTTAATTTCATCCGCAGAGGCCCCTTTAGAAAGCCCGAGCACTTCGTAATAATCACGTTTTGACATGCACCATCTTTCCTTTTTAAGCACAAAACCGGCCTTCAATTACGAGGGCCGGTTTGCAAGGTTCAATGCCTCAGTTTAAGAGCGGTTGCGATCATCCAGATCTTCGAAATCCGCGTCGACGATATCATCTTCGCCTTCACCCATATCCGCCGCAGATGGCTCAGCGTCACCACCCTCTTCTTGGCTGGCCTTATAAATCGCCTCGCCCAGTTTCATGGCGGCTTCCGTCACGTTTTGAACGCCAGATTTAATTTTTGCGGCATTATCGGTTTCAAGATCATCCTTCAACGCCACAATCGCCAACTCGATCGCTTCGATTGTTGTTGGATCGACCTTGTCAGCATGCTCTTCCATCGACTTCTCTGTAGAATGGATCATGCTTTCCGCTTGGTTTTTAGCTTCAATCAGCTCGCGGCGCTCTTTGTCTGACTCGGCGTTTTCTTCCGCTTCGCGCACCATATTATCGATGTCTTCATCCGACAATCCACCCGAGGCTTGGATGGTGATGGTTTGCTCTTTACCGGTGCCTTTATCTTTCGCCGCTACCGACACAATCCCGTTGGCGTCAATGTCAAATGTTACCTCGATCTGCGGCATACCGCGCGGGGCCGGAGGAATATTTTCAAGGTTAAATTCGCCCAGAATTTTGTTATCCTGCGCCATTTCACGCTCGCCTTGGAAAACCCGAATTGTCACAGCACCCTGATTGTCTTCCGCGGTTGAGAACACCTGCGATTTCTTGGTGGGGATTGTTGTGTTGCGGTCGATCAACCGCGTGAACACCCCGCCCAAGGTTTCGATACCCAAAGACAAAGGCGTCACATCCAGCAGAACAACATCTTTTACATCGCCCTGCAAAACGCCGGCTTGGATCGCCGCACCCATCGCCACAACTTCATCCGGGTTCACCCCTTTATGCGGCTCTTTGCCAAAAAACTTGCTTACTTCTTCATGCACCTTAGGCATGCGGGTCATACCGCCGACCAAGACCACCTCATCAATATCGCTGGTGCTGAGACCGGCATCTTTCAAAGCCGCCTGACAAGGTTTCATAGAGGCTTTGATCAAATCGCCCACAAGGCTTTCCAATTTCGCACGCGTGAGTTTCATCACCATATGCAATGGCTGGCCGGTGCTGGCATCCATCGAAATAAACGGTTGGTTGATTTCGGTTTGCGTAGCCGATGATAATTCAATCTTGGCCTTCTCGGCCGCTTCTTTCAGCCGCTGCAGCGCCATCTTATCTTTTGAAAGATCAACGCCATTTTCTTTTTTGAACTCATCCGCAAGATAATTCACGATGCGCATGTCGAAATCTTCACCGCCCAAAAACGTATCGCCATTGGTAGATTTCACTTCGAACAAGCCATCATCGATTTCAAGAATGGTCACATCGAATGTGCCGCCGCCAAGATCATACACAGCAATAATTTTGGTTTCTTTTTTATCCAAACCATAGGCCAAAGCGGCCGCTGTGGGTTCGTTGATAATCCGCAGAACTTCCAAACCGGCGATCTTCCCAGCGTCTTTTGTAGCCTGACGCTGCGCGTCATTGAAATAGGCAGGCACTGTGATAACGGCTTGCGTCACATCCTCACCCAGATAGGCTTCTGCTGTTTCCTTCATCTTTTGCAAAATAAAGGCTGAGATCTGACTCGGGCTATAGGTCTCGCCTTGGGCTTTTACCCAGGCATCGCCATTGCCGCCATCTACCACTGCAAAGGGCAGGTTCTTTTTATCTTTTGCCAAATCAGCGTCATCATTGCGCCGCCCAATCAAACGTTTCACACCAAAAATGGTGTTTTCAGGATTGGTAACGGCTTGACGTTTGGCAGGTTGACCAACCAAACGCTCAGCATCTGTAAAGGCAACAATTGACGGTGTGGTGCGTGCGCCTTCAGCATTTTCAATCACCCGCGGCTGCGCCCCGTCCATAATTGAAATACAGCTGTTGGTCGTTCCAAGATCAATTCCGATAACTTTGGCCATAAATTTGATCCCTCTTCAATTCAGGCGATACAACCAACGTCAAGTCATGCGGCTTTGGCGCGGTGTATTAAATGTTTACGTAAATGCGCAAATCTGCGCCGTGTGTATATAGGCAGGGGGTTTGCGACCTGCAAGCTTTCACAGGGCCAAGAATGTCTAAATTTAAATACAATTTTGATTTAATTGACTTTTTCGTACAAATTAAACACAAAAATAGTGTTAAATCTTTGCCAGCCAGCTCGAAGACGCCCTTTGTCGGGTATAATATTCGCCAATGAAGCCAAGCATAAGCAAGCCTAAAGAAAAATATAACGGGTATAAAGGATCACTGTTGCGCGGCTGGTAGTTGATAAATGCAAAGCCGCGGGCCTGATCAATCACATGAAATAACGGGTTCCAGGTGAACATTACCAAAACCGATCCCGGCAAACTATTGGCGACAAACATCTTGCCCGATGCAACCATATTCAGGCGTTGAAACACGGTTTGCACCAACATGACCACATCGGGGGCCCAAGGCTTTAACGCATAAATCACCAAACCAATAGCGCAGCCGGAAAACCACGCGAGCACAAACATCATGAAGGTACCAAGCGGCTTCTCGATCACAAAAGGCGTAAAGGCAAAATAATAAAAGCCAAGAATGACGATAATGGAGAGCAGCTGCATATAAAAAGAACCCAACGCGGCCGAGGCAACCGCGATCACCGTATTCATCGGAGCATGCTGCATCATCGGCGACGCAGGGCCCTCGGCTGTGGCGACTGCCGAGATCGCGCCGACATGGGTCATAAATAAAAAAACACCGCTCATAATAAAAATAACGAAATCACCGCGAAGAGCCGATCCAGTGGCCCCCAGCACTTGAAACAACATGATAAAGCCGATGGTGAATATCACCGATTGGGCAATCACAATCAGCAGTGAAACGACCGGCAAACGGTGCTTTTTACGCACGCTGCGCACCGAGCCATGAAAGACCGCATCAAACAGTTGATAGCCCGCGCAACCAAGCGCTGCAAGGTTCCGCCAAACCCTCATTCAGCCGCTCTAGAGGTTACAAAACGCGCCATACCAGTTCCTTTTTGCGTGATGTAGCGCGCTGCTGCGCGGCATCCTAACGGCGCTGTGCGTGCTACGTGCCTCCCGCCTATACAAACAAGTCCTATCGCGGAAAAATGGCTTAATTAGGGCTAGATCACGGTAATAGCAGGCACAGCACGCGCGCAAAAGATTATTATTTCCACCCTAAATCTGGAGGCCATAGCGTAAAGATTTATCGCCAATAAATGACGCGAAGGATCACAGAAAGCGCGTGCGCTCAAAACAGGCCTAGCGTTTAGGCCCCAAAATATCCGGCCACCTAATGCATAAAGTGTCATAGATATTCCCCCAATATTTTCAATATGACCCAGGGAGAGCACCGGGCAAAAAACGATCAAAATTAAGACACAATTTTACCCTTTTTGACTTCTACCCCTGTTTAGACCCTGCATAAATTTCTACTGGGCTTACAACATAAAAACAGGCCGTTGGGGCGACATTTGCACGCGCCGCACCGTCTATAAAAGGAAATCCGCATGGCTCAGGCGACGCTGTGGTAAACATATTGGTCACCGGTGGGGCGGGATATATCGGATCCCATGCGTGCAAAGCGCTCAAAGCGGCCGGATACACGCCCATAACGTTTGACAACCTGAGCAGTGGCTGGCGCGATGCAGTTCAGTTCGGGCCGTTTGTTTTCGGCGATATAAATTCTCCGTCATGCCTCGAAAGCGCCTTTCAACAGTATCAACCGCAGGCCATTTGCCATTTTGCCGCCCGTAGCGATATTTCTGAAAGCCAGCATCAGCCGGCACAATATTGGCTCACCAATGTGATGGGCAGCTTGAACCTTTTGCAGGCTGCGCAACTAAACGGGTGCAAGAATATCATCTTCTCCTCAACCTGCGCGGTTTATGGGGATCAGCCGCGCGAACCACTGAGCGAAAACGCCCCGCTCAACCCAAGCAATGCCTACGCTGCCAGTAAGCTCGCCGCTGAGCATCAGCTACACAATTTTCAACATATTATGCCATTAAAATATCTGATCTTCCGATATTTCAACGTTGCCGGTGCAGATCCAACGGGCCGGCTGGGCGAATGCCATATGCCTGAAACGCATTTGATACCACGCCTTCTACAGGCGGTCGAGGCAGGCCAAGATATTCAAGTTTTTGGAACCAATTACCAAACTCCAGATGGCACATGTTTGCGCGATTTCATCCATGTCAGCGATATCGCGCGGGCCTATGTGTGCGGGGTGCAATGGCTGTTGCGCGGCAAAGCCAGCCAGATTTTCAATCTGGGCAGCGGTCGCGGATATTCTGTGCTGCAAGTGATTTCCGCGGTTTCAAAACTCACCGGGCAAAAAATCAAGCTAACCGCGGCGCCCCGGCGCCCCGGCGATTGTGCCTGGCTGCAAGCGGATATATGGCGGGTGGCCCAATCGTTGGGCTGGTCAGCGCAGCAATCGTCTTTGGATGTGATCATTCGAGATGCCCAGCGCTGGCAACAAGGGGGCGGCTATGCCCAATAATCGTATCCAGGTTACACGGTTGGCTAATTTACCAGCCACCGCCGCCACCGCGCGCCCGCTCAACGCGCTATATCAGGCAAAGGTAGCCTATCGCCTGCGCTGGCGTCGAAAATATTTTCTATGGCGTGCACAGCGAAAATCAAATTCGCTGCAGCCGGTGGCGCAACGCACCCACCGCATCACAGATGATATGATTTTGGGGGCAATGGTTCTTCGCAATGAAATTCAGCGCCTGCCAAGTGTATTGCAGCATTATCGCGCGCTTGGCGTTCAGCACTTCCTGATTGTTGATAATGGCAGTACGGATGGCAGCCTCGAGCTGTTGCGTGCACAAACGGATGTATCGCTTTGGCAAACCGCCGCCAGCTATCGGTTTTCGCGTTTTGGCATGGATTGGATAAATGCGCTGTTGCGCCGTTACGGGCATGGCCATTGGTGCCTGACCTTCGATGCAGATGAGTTGTTTGTTTATCCGCATTGGCACAGTCGGCCACTTTCTGCGCTGACTGACTGGCTCGAGCGCGGCAAGACAGACATGTTTGGGGCCATTATGTTAGAGCTTTATCCCACCGGTCGGTTGGACGAAGGTTCGCCACACAACAGCTTTGATCCACTGAAAGCCTTAACCCATTTTGACAGTGGCAATTACAGCATCACCTATCAAGAAAAATTATGCGCATTATGGGTTCAAGGGGGCCCAAGAGCCCGCAGCTTTTTTGCCGATCAACCGCGAAAAGCCCCGACCCTGAACAAAATACCCTTGGTCAAATGGCACAGGTCCTTTGCCTATAACAGCGCGACGCATAGTTTACTGCCGCGGCGCCTGAACAAAGCGTTTAACGATACTGGCGGTATGGCCGCCTCTGGCATTCTCTTGCACACTAAATTCCTGCCGCAGATCATCGAAAAAAGCCTTGAAGAAAAAAAACGCGGGCAACATTTTGCAAATAGCAGCCTTTATCAATCTTATTACGACAGTTTGATCAAGAACCCAACGCTCTGGACCCCCTATTCAACACGTCTGCGCAGCTGGCGACAATTGCAGCAGTTGGGGCTGATGTCGGCCGGAGGTTGGGGATGAGGCTGGGGGGAAGGCCAAACTGCAGCGCGCATTCTGCGTCTGGGCGCCAAACCCAAAACGGCGCCGCAAATGCCCGCCCGCACATGGGCCGCTGAGATGAGGCTTGCGCGTCTGCTCCAGCTACGAGCGCAGCGCCGCTGGCTGAATATGCGCATCTATCGCAAGGCGGCAGAGCTCACCCAGATCCGCAATCGCGGCAACACGATCAAACCCCATGACATTTTGCTTTTTGCAACTGTGAAAGATGAATATATCCGCCTGCCCTATTTTTTAGACTACTACCGAAAAATTGGTATAGGGCATTTTTTGATCGTTGATAATAACAGCCGAGACGGGGGCCCGAAATTTCTGGCCAATCAACCAGATGTCTCGCTTTGGTCAACGAAAAACAGCTATAAAGCTGCGCGTTTTGGGATCGATTGGCTGCACGGCTTATTGAACCGCTACGGGAATGGGCATTGGTGCCTGACAGTGGACCCGGATGAGCTTTTGGTTTACCCGCATCTCAACACGCGTCCGCTTTGCGCCTTAACCGCGTGGTTGGACCAGCAAGGCCAACGCAGTTTTCCCGCCCTGTTGCTGGATCTTTTTCCCAAAGGTTCAGTTGCAAAAGCTCAATATAAGCTTGGCCAAAACCCGTTGCAGATCTGCCGATATTTTGACGCGGGGAATTATCAAATCTCTCGAAATAACCGTGATAAAAACCTTTGGATTCAAGGCGGCCCGCGGACACGGCATTTCTTCAACGATCTGCCTCATAAAAGCCCTGCTCTGAATAAAATTCCCTTGGTCAAATGGCGGCGCGGTTGTGCCTATACCAGCAGCACGCACGCGCTGCTGCCATCACGCTTGAACGCAGTCTATGACCGGTCGGGGGGGCAAAAAATAAGCGGCGTGCTATTGCATGTAAAATTCCTGAGCACGCTTGAAGAAAAGCTCACTGATGCACTCAGCACTTCAGAACACTATTAGGAAAGTGCCGAATATCAGCGCTACACAGACCAAATGGCAAACAGCCCTACGCTTTTTATTCCCGGCGCTGGCACTTTCAAAACCTGGACACAGCTGGAAACTCTTGGCGTGATGTCAAGAGGCGCATGGGCTTAGCGGGACGATGGCACAATTGGGGATCATCCTGCTTCTTCATTCGTCCTTTGAACGTGCAGGCCAAACCGTGCGCCTGTGGCGCGATGCAGGATGCCCGGTTGTGGTTCATATAGATAAGGCCGCCCCCAAGGGGCCCGCCAAAGCGTTTCAAGATCAGTTTCAAAGCGATCAGCTAATCAGCTTTGTTCCACGCTACAAAACCGCTTGGGGCGGTTGGGGCTTGGTCAAAGCAAGCCAAGCTGCCGCGGCGCTTTTGCTGCGCAGATCACCAGAGCTTGGGCATATTCTACTCACCTCTCAATCATGCCTGATGTTGCGCCCGCCAGAGGAATTGATCGCCTTTTTGAAAAAAAACGCCCATACTGATTTCATCGAATCTGTCTGGATTGACAAAATTCCATGGCAAAGCGGGGGCTTTGAACAAGAACGGTTTTACTGGTATTATCCATTCAATTGGAACAGCCAACGGCATTTATTCGACGCGGCTGTGGCGTTTCAAAAAGCCTGTAAGATGCGCCGGAAACCACCATCAGATCTGCGCCTGCATTTGGGATCACAATGGTGGTGCCTGACCAGCACAACGCTGCGCACAATTTTAGAAACCCCCAAACGCAAGGGCTATGAGCGGTTTTTCAAATCGGTTTGGATCCCCGATGAAAGCTATTTTCAGACGCTGGCGCGCTTATATTCCGATAATCTCAAAAGCCAGTCGCTGACCTATTCAAAATTCGATCACCACGGCAAACCCTTCGTCTTTTATGACGATCACCTGCAGCTGCTGCAGCGCTCAAATCATTTTCTAGCGCGCAAAATATGGGCCAAAGCCGATGCGCTTTACAGCGCCTTTCCAAAACGCAGCCTCTCACCAGACAACC
This sequence comes from Rhodobacteraceae bacterium IMCC1335, assembly GCA_039640495.1. Lineage (NCBI taxonomy): Bacteria > Pseudomonadati > Pseudomonadota > Alphaproteobacteria > Rhodobacterales > Paracoccaceae > Rhodobacteraceae bacterium IMCC1335. The sequence continues at coordinate 277,854 of CP046864.1, read as the reverse complement.
CGCCAAGCTCTTTCGCCTTAGACAGTATATTCAATCGGGCCAATACTATCGCCAAAATTGGCCGGCCCGGATTGGTAATGCAAAGCTCGGTTCCTGCGCCAAACCCGCGGCCCGAAAAAACCGCAGCACCCTATGCGGTTTTACACGGGTTTAGCAGCCTGTTTGACGGGTTTAGCCCATGGCTGCAAGCCGCCAGCAACGTGACCGTGCATGGGCATCTCTTTGCCAAGGATAAGGTATATTTTGAACATAATACGGCGGTTTATAAAGGCGGCCTGATTGCCTCGGCACCATTGCGTGACCGCGATCCTGAGGCATTTTTGCGCAACCTGATCTGGAATACCCAAGGCCGGTTTCAATGCCTAAATTTTGGCATGCAAGATAGACCGCAGATTCTGCCTTTTCTGGTGTCAGATAAGCGGGCGATCAAACTGATTATTACCGGAGCTTGGCTGATCGAACTGGCGCAGTTGTCAGCGCCGTTTGAGGTGATCCAAGATTTAGCCGCCACGTGGCACCAAAGCGAACTGGACTTAACCGCAGCTCTCCGCCAGCCCGCCGCCCGCGGCGTTATACAAATTTGGACCTTAGCAGAGGTTTTGAAAGCCCCTGAAACATGCCTTGGGCGCGTTCTACACCACCTGCCAAAGGGACAGCAGGGGGTTGCGTTTTGCACCCTTAGCCAAGATTTAACCGCTCTTAACGCGTTGCACAGCCGTTTAAATGACAGCGGCATTCCCCTCTCCCTACCGGGTGATCTGAGCAGCCGACGCGTTTTTGCGGCCCAAAAGACACATACCGGCCCAGCCAAACCCCGTGAAAGGTGAACAAGATGGCCTTTGCTTTTAAATATTTTGTAATCTTTGCAGAAATGCGAACCGGCTCGAATTTTTTGCAATCTCATTTAAACAAATTTCCTGACCTGCACTGCTTTGGCGAATTGTTTAATCCAGTGTTTATTGACCGTCCGGGCCAATCAAGCGCCTTGGGGCTTTCAATGGCTGATCGCGATAAAAACCCCCTTTCGCTGCTGCGAGAAGTAAAAAAAAATGGCGCGACGGTCCAGGGGTTTCGGTATTTTCACAACCATGATCCAAGGATATTAAGCGCGCTCTTTAAAGATCCAAGCTGCGCAAAAATCATTTTAACGCGCAATCCGATCGACAGTTTCGTCTCATTGAAAATTGCCCGCGAAACAGGCCAATGGAACCTCTTTGACACGCGCCAGAAAAAAACCGCGAAAGTCAAATTTGTTGCGGAAGAATTCGAAACGCGGCTTACACAACTGCAATTCTTTCAAGAACTTATTTTGCAGCGCTTACAAATGGCAGGCCAAACAGGGTTTTATTTACGCTATGATGATTTAAACAATTTGTCCGTGATCAATGGCCTTGGGAGCTATTTGGGCAGTGCGCATAAATTAAAGGATCTTTCTTCGCGCTATAAACCGCAAAATCCAACCTTTTTGCGCGAAAAAGTAGTAAACCCAGAAGACATGCAGACCGCATTGGCCAGTATGGATCCCTTTAAATTGAACAGCACTCCAAGTTTTGAGCCAAAACGTGCGCCAACCTTGCCAAATTCGACCGCAGCGGCGCATTCCCCTTTGTTATATTTATCGATCCCTTCTGGCCCCGATCTTACCGTCGAAAACTGGCTGGCCAGTTTGGATAGGGTTGAAACGGCGGCGCTGCAGAAACATTTTTCGCAATCTAGCCTTATTGATTGGAAACGCCGCCATGCCACGCACCGCAGCTTTACCGTTTTACGCCATCCGGTTGCCCGAGCGCATAGCTCGTTTTGCGCCTTGCTCACCTCGCGCGGGCAGCAACGCTCGCGGGTTTTACGGCAGCTTCTGGACGTTCAATATGATTTGCATCTTCCTGAAAAAATTGCGGAGTTTGATCCCGAGCTGCATCGCAATACATTTGAAAAGTTTATCGCGTTCATAGCTGACAATTTAAGGGGTCAGACACCATTGAGGATTGATCCGCATTGGGCCAGCCAAACGGCTCTTTTGCGCAGCTACTCTGCATTTTGCCCTACCGATATGATCATTCGCGAGGATGAACTGCAAACTCTTTTGCCCTTTTTGGCGCAGCTGACAGGGTATAAAAACCCCCCAACGCCGGTATTGGAACCAGAGGTGTCTTTGGCTTGGCTCACAGCCATTTACGACAAAAACTTGGAAACGCACCTGCAAGATATCTATCAACAGGATTATCTGACATTCGGGTTTGAAGCCTGGAGCACAACGTAGATTAGCCGATAGGCCAACCAACACAAAACGTTTACGCAGCCTGCATCGTTTGGGCTTCGGTCAATAAGGCATAGAGCGTTTTACTATTCGGATTGGCCCTCAGCTTGTCGCGCAGATCTATGTCGCGCAACAGCCGCGACACTTTTGCCAATGCGCTTAAATGCTCAAACCCAGCATTTTGCGGAGCAAACAATGCAAAAACGATATCAACCGGCAATTGATCCACGGCATCAAACATCACCGGAGTTTCCAGCAAAATGAAGCTGCCCATTACCCGCTCAACGTCCGGCAAGCGGGCATGCGGCAAAGCCACACCATTGCCCACACCGGTCGGACCCAAGCTTTCGCGCTGTTGCAGCGCGGCGACGGTATCGCCGGCATCCAAACCCAGCGCAGACTGCGCCAAATCGCCTAGGGCCGCAATCAGCCGCTTTTTGCTGGACACTTTGGACATCACCCGCACCGCTTCTGGCCGCAGAAGATCAAACAATTCCATTTCGTTATTCCCTAAATTTACCCCAATTCAGCGCCGATGATGTTACCGTGGTTCAATCCACCCTATATTTCCATCGTCGCGCCGATACACCACATTAACGCTGCTTTTTCCTTCGGTTCGAAACATCAAGAACGCAGAGCCTTTTAGTTCCATTTGCATCACCGCCTCACCCACAGAGAGCGTCGCAATATCATATTCAGTTTCCGCTATTATCACTGGCTCCAAGCTCTCAGGCTCGGCGTCATCGATGCCAGAATCGTTGGCGAGGGTATAAGAGGCTGCTTGAGAAAGTTCAACCGGTTCGCTGCGCTCTTTATGGTGGTTCTTTAAACGCCGCTTATAACGGCGTAATTGCTTTTCCAATTTTTCATTACAGGCATCAAATGCTGCATAGATTTCAGTATTATGCGCCTTAGCCTGCGCGCTCAAACCGGATGAAAGATGCAAGGTCGCCTCACACACAAACTCATGCGCATTTCTGGAAAATATCACCGTGGCATCGGTGGCCCGCTGCGCGTATTTATCAATAACCACACCCAACACCTCCTTTGCATGTGTTTGTAACGATACTCCAATGTCGATTTGTTTGCCTGAAATTTGATACCGCATAGAGACCCCTTATCTAGGAATTAAAGTCATAAGATTGTGTTAAGATTATGGTAGGCAACAGCATTGCCGACGATGGCGCTATGCCTTACGTCAAAGCCAATAAGCGGCTTTCTTCCCTGCAAAAGACTCAGCTGCAATCAGATGCATTACCCGCTATTCAAGGCGACAGAGGCGTCTGTGTCAATGGGCAGGAGCAAAAATCCGCCGCTAAAAAGCGGCTATCGCATCCGAAATGCATCGCCCAGATAAACTTGGCGCACATTGTCATTTTGCACCACCTCATCTGGCTTGCCGGATGTCAAAACCTTGCCATCGTGCAAAATATAAACCCGATCAACCAGTTCAAGCGTTTCCCGAACATTATGGTCGGTGATCAACACACCAATTCCACGCGATTTCAAATCCGTAACCAATTGCCGGATTTCTCCAACAGCGATCGGATCAACTCCGGCAAAGGGCTCATCCAAAAGCAAATATTTTGGATTGGCGGCCAAACAGCGGGCGATTTCCACGCGTCGCCTTTCGCCACCAGATAAAGCAATGGCTGGCGTGCGGCGCAAATGCTCGATTGAAAACTCGGCAAGAAGCTCTTCCAACCTTTCGCGCCGTTTATGGCGATCGCCAATTGCGATATCCAGAATAGCCCCGATATTCTGTTCAACGTTTAAGCCCCGAAAAATCGACATTTCTTGAGGTAGATAGCCAATTCCCATCCGCGCCCGCCGATACATCGGCAACGCCGTGATATCGTCGCCATCGATGCTCACTTTTCCGCCATCAGCAGAGACCAAGCCAGCCACTGCGTAAAATGTTGTGGTTTTTCCGGATCCGTTCGGACCCAACAAACCCACCACTTCACCGCGCTGTAAGGACATTGAGACATCCCGAATAACCACCCGCTTTCGGTAGCTTTTTCGCAAGCCGTGAATTTTCAAACCAATTTCAGGGTTCTCGCTGGCCAGCTCTGCAATATGGGCCTCCGGCTCATTCATCGCCCGTGCCCAAAACGGTTTTCACACGACCGCTAAGCGTCGCCGCGCCCGTTTCAAGATTGATTTCAGCCCGTTCGGCAGATAGTTTATTGCCCGCTTGTCGCACGAAGACATTACCCGTCATGATAATTTGGCTTGAATCCACCGCATATTCAGCGCGATCGGCTTTGGCTTCGTCTTCACCGGAGCGCAAAATAACCTCGCCTGTTGCCAGTAATGTTTGTATGGCGCCGCTTCCCGGCGTGTAGGTCGCTTGCACAAAATCGGCGTTCACGGATAAATCTCCTTGCAGAATTTCAACCATCCCGCTGAATTCCGTGACCCCGGTTTCATCATTTATGGCCAATTGATCCGCAGAAATTTCTATCGGCTGTTCACGATCCGCTGTCACAGATCCAAACCCCGTGGCGCTCTGCTGCGCGAAGGCCATTCCAATGAACACCCAGCCAACAAGACCAAAAATAACTGCTTTATTCACGCCATACTCTTTCATTTTCCAGGGTCGTATAGCAGTTTAATACCACCTTTGAAAACAATTTGCAGACCTTGTGTGGCTTCTTCACGAAAAATTTCCATTTCTCCTGCGGATAAACTGCCATTTGGAGCCCTACCTTCAACTGGCCCCTCTGCGCGCAACCATGTTTTGCTGAGCTTAACCAAAACTTTCGGGCTGCTCACCCGATAGCCCGCATCGCTGATGACCTCGACCAATTGATCGACCACCAATTCATCTTTTTCAACCTGATAGCGGCCCAAGCCCGCCGTGAGCCGTATCTGCTGAGCCTCCCGGGGCTTAATAAGCAGCGCTATATCTTCAACCAAAACCGTATCCTCTTTGGCAGGGTCTGGTAGGATCCGACGCGCCGAAAGGCTGACACTATCACCACCCGCTGTCATCCCAGAATAATAGGGGGCGGTTATTTTCTGATCTGAAATTAAATCAAGGCGCTTGGCTTCCGAAAAAGGCAATTGGCTTTGCGTGGGCATCGGCTTGGAAATCAGGAATAAAGTTGCCAAAAGCCCCAAAGCGCTGAGCGGCAGCACAATTTTCAAGGCTACGATCAGCGGGGAATAAGAGGCTTTAAGCTCTGCCATACTGCTTTTGTAAACGGTTTTGGGGTTAATGTGCAAAAATATCGACCTCGGGCCAGCCCGCAAGATCTAATTGCGCGCGCGTTGGTAAAAACGAAAAGCATCGCGCTGCCAAATCGCTGCGATTTTCACGCGCCAAGCGCGTGTCCAATGCGATGCGCAACTGATGCAGGTAAAGAACGTCAGATGCCGCATAATTCAGCTGGGCCTCGCTTAATGTTTCAGCCCCCCAATCCGATGATTGCTGGAATTTTGAGATATCAACCGAAAGCAATTCCTGCAGAAGGTTCTTAAGCCCGTGCCGATCTGTATAGGTGCGGGTCAATTTACTAGCGATTTTCGTGCAATAAACAGGCTCCGCCAACGCTCCAAATGCGTGATACATCGCCGCAATGTCAAACCGGCCAAAATGAAACAGCTTCAAAACATCTCTATCTTCAAGCAAGGCGCAGAGATTAGGCGCGGGCGCAGGCTCAGCTGCGATTTGCACCAAATGCGCATTGCCGTCGCCGCCTGACAACTGCACCAAGCACAGCCGGTCACGATGCGGGTTCAACCCCATCGTTTCGCAATCAATCGCGACCACCGCGCCCAGATCCAATTCATCGGGTAAATCGTCTTTATAGAAAAAATTGGCCACGCCCCTGCTCCTGTAAAAACCGCGCTGTCCAGGCACCCATAAAGGCAATCGCTAAGCCCCGCAACTGTTTGCGGCTTCTGTTTTGCGTACATAACCCGCGCCTGCGACCGCGTAAATTTAACCATAATGCATAGCGCGCGCCGAAAGCCCTCAAAAATTGTTTTCTACCAGAGCCTTGAACAATAACACGCTTATGGGCCATCATCGGCGTATCGCATTCGGGCTGCAGGCTCGATGTGCATAATCTTGAATAAGGGGAAGGTTATGCTTCCATCGACCCTTTTTGATTTGACTGGCAAAACCGCTCTTGTCACGGGCGGTGCAACGGGGATCGGAAAAATGGCGGCAACCGGATTGGCCGCGGCGGGCGCCAGCGTATTTATTGCCAGCCGTAAGGGCGAAGATTGCCGCAAAACCGCTGCCGGGATAAATGCGCTGAATTTTCCCGGATCGGTGGAAGGCTTCGCCGCTGATATCGCCACTCAAACGGGCATTGAAGCCTTGATAAACGACGTTCAAAAAAGAACCGCACGCTTAAATATATTGCTGAACAATGCCGGCCGCAGCTGGGGCGCCCCGCTGGGCGCCTTCCCGCATGAGGCTTGGGGCAAAGTGCTTGATTTGAACGTCACCGGTATGTTTCACCTCACGCAAGGCTTGATCGACATTCTGGCGGCCTCGGCGCAGCCAGAGGATCCATCGCGCGTGATCAATCTGGGCAGCGTGATGGGCGAAATCCCGATGGGAGATCAAGCCTATTCCTATTCTGTTTCAAAAGCCGGGGTCCATCACATGACCAAAATTTTGGCCAAAGAGCTTGGTCCGCGCCGGATCACCGTCAATGCTTTAGCACCAGGGCCCTTTCAATCGGGTATGACCAAATTTGCCCTTGGTGAAGACAAGGGCAGCGCGCGGGTGGCGGCGCGGGTTCCGGCGGGCCGGTTGGGACGCCCTGAAGATATCGCAGGCGCTATTCAATTTTTATGCGGCGCCGGAGGCGCCTATGTAACGGGGGCCATATTGCCGCTATCAGGCGGGATAAACGTTGCCACCGGCCCCTCAATATTTGGAGAGGATTAACCGATGCGCAGTCTCTCACCGAAAGCGTTTAAAGCCTGTGTAGGGCAAAGATTTGCCCCCTCACGCTGGTTCCAGATTGATCAATCCCGCATCGATGCTTTCGCGGCCACAACCGATGATCACCAATTCATCCATGTTGATCCAGAGGCTGCCGCGCAAACGCAATTTGCGGGAACCATCGCGCATGGATTTTTAACCCTATCGATGCTCTCAGCGATGTATTATGATGCCGTGCCCGCCATAGACGGCGCCGAACTTGGCGTGAATTACGGGTTTAATAAGCTGCGGTTTCTGTCACCTGTGAAAGCCGGGGCCTGTGTGCGTGGACATTTTACCCTGACCACTGTGCGCCAAATAAAAGACGATCAACTCACCAATATCTGGGATGTCAGCGTTGAAATCAAAGGCCAAGAGCGCCCGGCCTTGGTAGCTGAATGGATTGGGCAACAATATTTTTAACGCAGCGCCCAAAACAGCCTGTCGTCCGCAGGCATAACAGGGCCCGCTGATGAAAAAGCTAAAAGGGGTTAAATGGCCGAGCTTTACCTAATTCGCCATGCGCAAGCCAGTTTTGGCGCAGATAATTATGATCAATTATCCGACCTTGGCCATCTGCAAAGCCAAAGCTTGGGCAAGGCCTTGGCCGATCAAGGCGTAAGCCCCGATCTTTTCTACGCGGGTGATATGCAGCGCCACCGCGAAACTTTGGAGGGTATTCAAGCGGGGCTGGGACAAAAAAAAAGCCCCTTTATTCTTCATACTGGTCTGAATGAATTTGATTTCACCGGGCTTTTAAACGCCCGGTTTCGCAAAGGCGGAGCGCCTGCGCTGATGCATAAAGACCGCAAAGTGCATTTCAGAACCCTACGCGACACAGTTTTGGCTTGGCAGCAAAACCAAATCGAAGATCCACCAGAAAACTGGAGCGTATTTTGCGCTCGGATCGAAGCGGCGCGGCAAGCAATGATGATCGAAGGGCCCAAAACCGTGCTGGCTGTCAGCTCGGGGGGCGTGATTGCCCAAATGATCGCCGCGCTGTTGCAAACGCCGCCCGAACAGCAGATAAAATTGCAGCTTCAACTGAAGAATTGCGCGGTCAATCGGTTTATTTTCTCGGCGCGCTCTACCTATCTGCACGGGTTTAATGAAACCCCGCATATCACCGCCGCAAGCGCGCCCCTTTTATCTTACAGTTGAGGCTTTCCAGATGACGGATCACACCCCCCTTGATACAGATGCAGTGGCGCTGTGGATGACCGATCATATAAAGGGGTTTCAAGGCCCCGTATCTGCCATAAAATTCACCCTTGGCCAATCCAATCCAACCTATGCGTTAACCGCGCCGTCAGGGCGCTATGTTTTGCGGCGCAAACCGCCCGGTATCTTGCTCAAATCTGCGCATGCGGTTGAGCGCGAATTTCGCGTGCAAAACGCGCTTAGCGGCAGTGCGGTTCCCGTGGCCAAAATGTACAGGCTTTGTGAAGATCCCAGCATCATCGGATCGGCGTTTTACGTGATGGATATGATAGATGGGGTGACCTATAACGAGCCGCATCTGCCCTATCTCGCGCGCGACAAACGGCGGCCGATTATTCTGGAAATGAACCGCGTCTTGGGCGCCATTCATAACGTTGATTTAAGCGCAACGGGGCTGACCGATTTTGGCCCTGAGGGAAATTATTACCGCCGCCAAACCGACCGTTGGACCAAACAATATCGCGCAGGTGAAACCGAAACGCTGCCCGATATGGACGCATTGGCCGCATGGCTTGATCAGAATATGCCCGCAGACGACGGGCAGCGCAGCTTGGTGCATGGCGATTACCGGCTGGATAATATGCTGTTTGCAAAAGACGCGCCGAGCTGCTTGGCCGTCTTGGATTGGGAACTGTCAACGCTCGGCCATCCCTATGCCGATTTGGCAGGCGTGCTCATGCAATGGTCGATGCCCGTGGGGGCGCAGGGGCGCGGCTTGGCAGGGCTACAACGCAGCGTCGAAGGGTTAATGGAGGATCAAGAGTTTATCGATCTTTACTGCGCCAGGCGCGGTTTGGCGCAAATCGACCGGTTTGAGTTCTATCTGGCCTTTTGTTATTTTCGAATGGCCGCTATCTTGCAGGGCGTGAAAAAGCGGGCGCTGGAGGGCAATGCCTCTAATCCTGAAAAAGCGATGCAATTGGCCAAACATGTTCCTGCATTGGCCAGCGCCGGCATCAAGGCCGCGCAAGGCCTTTAAATTCTAAACCGCCAGTATAAAGGCCTTTCATTCAGATGACCTCTCAAAGCCCCCCCGAGAAGCCCCCTATCCTTTGCAGCGCCATTTAGGGTTTCGCGTCACCGATTGGCGGATTGATTACTGCCGGCTTGAATTGCCGCTTCAAGGCTTTTTAATGAACCGGCAAGGCATTCCACATGGTGGCATACACGCAACATTGATGGATACGGCAATGGGGTTTTCGGGCTGCTTTTCGGATGATCCAGAACGCCCCCGCTATGCCATGACGCTAAACTTATCCGTCAATTTCCTCGGCTTGCCAGAAGGGGATTTGCTGATCACGCAAGCCTGGCGCACCGGCGGCGGACAAAGCACGTTTTTTGCCGATGCCAAAGTCACCGATGAACATCAAACCGTTTTGGCCAGCGCAACGGGCGTGTTTCGCTATCGCAAAAAATTTACGAAAGGCCCAAACCATGGATAAGCCGACAATGCAGCATATTGTTCTATCCCAACGCCCCGAAGGCCCCGCCAGTGAAAACCACTTTCGACTTGAAACCAAACCCATGCCCGTACCAGCGCAAGACGACGTTCTGGTTGAGCTTGCCTATCTGTCGGTTGATCCCTACATGCGCGGGCGCATGGATGATGTAAGATCCTATGCAAAGCCCGTAGCCTTGGGCAGCACGATGGAGGGCGGCGCGGTTGGACGGGTTATCGCGTCGCGCAGCGCCGCTTTTGAAACCGGAGATTACGTGATGGGCCCCTTTGGATGGGCCAGCCATGGCTGTTGTCCGGCGCCCCATTTGCGCAAGCTGGATAAAAAAATAGCGCCGATCAGCACGGCATTAGGGGTTCTGGGAATGCCGGGATTTACCGGCTGGTACGGCTTTGAAAAACTGGGCCGCCCCAGACGCGGGGAAACGCTCGTGGTGGCCGCGGCCACTGGCCCGGTTGGATCTATGGTAGGGCAATTGGCAAAAGCCGCAGGCCTGCGCGCCATTGGGATCGCCGGAGGGGCAAAAAAATGCGCCTTGGCCATTGAACATTTCGGGTTCGAGCAATGCGTGGACCATACCGCCTTTGCAACCTCAAAAGATCTGCGCGCAGCGCTGAAAAGTGCCTGCCCCGACGGGGTAGATATTTATTTTGAAAATGTGGCTGGCAAAGTTCTAGAGGCCGTTATGCCTCTGATGAATACCGGAGGACGCATTCCGATCTGTGGCCTGATAAGTTGGTATGATGAGGGGGCTTTAGGGGGGCATGCGGCCGGTGGCGCTCAGGATAACCTGCCCAAGCTTTGGCGCAGCATTCTGGTCAAACGGCTTTCAATCAACGGCTTTATAATCTCAGATCACTGGGCGCTATTTGATGCATTTCTGGCGGATATTGCGCCGCGGGTGGCGGCGGGAGAGATCCGGTTCTACGAAGATATCACAGAAGGGCTTGAAAACGCCCCCAAAGCTTTGACCAGCCTGTTAAAGGGGCAGAATTTCGGAAAGCAGCTGGTCAAGCTTTAGCGCTTTTTCACGGCGCGCCTGCCTCGGCGTTATCCCGCCCAACCATGGAGGTTTTCGTCAATCACCGTGCATAACGCGCTTACATGCTCGGGGTCATCATTGAGGCAAGGAATATAAAGAAAATCTTCGCCGCCCGCTTCTTCAAAGCTTTCTTTAATTTCTTCATTGATCTCTTCGAGGGTTTCGATGCAATCGGCAGAAAACGCGGGTGCGATCACCGCGATATTCTTTTTACCCTCTTCCTCGGCAAGCCGGGCCACCTCTTCCACAGTGTAAGGCTTTAGCCATTCTTCGGGGCCAAATTTTGACTGGAAGGTTGTTCTTATTTCCGTATCTTGCCAACCTAAACGCTCTTTAAGAAGGCGCGTGGTTTTTTGACATTGGCAATGATAAGGATCGCCCTCGAGCAAATACCGCCGCGGCACGCCATGATAAGAGCACACCAGAACATCAGGCCTTTTTTCCGCCGCCGCATAGGCCCGCTCAACCGATTTTGCCAGCGCGTCAATATATTCTGGATGATCAAAATATGGCGCCACTGTGCGCGCCGATGGCTGCCATTTCTCTAGCATCAAAGCGCGAAAAAACTGATCATTCGCGGTCGCAGAGGTGGCCCCCGCGTAATGCGGGTAGAGCGGGAAAAACAGGATTTTGCTGCAGCCTGCTGCCGTCATTTCGCGCACTTTTGATTGGGTGGAGGGGTTGCCATAGCGCATGCAGAAATCAACCATCACCGACTCGCCGTAGCGTTTATGCAGCTCGGTTTTGATTTTATCGGTTTGATTTCGAGTGATTGTCATCAGCGGGCTTTCATCATCGGCCTCATTCCAAATCGACTTGTAAGCCGCGCCAGAACGAAATGGGCGCGAGGTTAGAATGACCAATTGCAACAGCGGCTGCCACAGCCAGGGCGAATAATCGATCACCCGCCGGTCCGATAGAAACTCGCCCAGATAGCGGCGCATGGACCAGTAATCATAATTATCCGGGGTGCCCAAATTGGCCAATAAAATGCCCACTTTTTGCTGTGGTACTTTCGGGTGATCTGGCGCGGCATGCACAGGGCAGGCGGCTGGAACCGTGGCGTCAAACATCATCTATTTCCAATTTTCTAAACATTGAGTGTCATTTAACTCTTTATAACTCTGGGTCAATCTTGCAGCGGCCTTTCGGGCACCTGCAGCGCATCGGACAGCCGCGTTTGCGCCGATCCGGGGCGCAAGGGCTGTTGCTGCGATGCATCTGGTGCCCAGCCGGTTAACCAAATCATTTCAAAAAGCACCGGTAGAAGACCGTCAGGTTGCGCAAAATGCTCAGCATAGATATCTTGCGCGGTTTCAAAAAGCCTGCGTGGAGTAAATTTTTTCAAACGGGCCTGTTGCGCGTTGCTTTCACCCATGGCCCGCAGATCGTGCATGATATGCCGCAAATCTTTATATTGGGCGGTGATTTCAAAGCTGTCCGCCACGGGCAGCGCCAAACCCGCACGCTGCAGCAAGCTTCCCAATTCACGAATTTCGGCCATTGGCAAAACGCGCGGAGACACCCCGCCCATCACGGCAATTTCTGCCTCGGCCAAAGCGCTGCGCAACTGAAACAAACTGCGCCCGCCCAATAAGGCCGCCAAGAGCAGCCCATCACCGCGCAAAGCGCGGCGGCATTGGATCAATTGCCCCAACGGATCATTCGCCCAATGCAGGGCCAATGCATGCACGATCAAATCACAGCTATCTGGCGCAAGCTCCAAAACATCGTCATCTGAAATCACCCGTGCTTGCGGGTAAGCCGCTGCCCATATTTCAGGATCTGCGGTAATAATCACCATATCCGTAAAGGCTTTTGTAACCATTAGCAGGCGATCTTGCAGATCTTCAAGAGCTGCAACCTGCAAAAAATCAGGGCGGCTGCGCTGCCGTCTAGCGCGCTGGCGCAAAAGCGCAGATCGATCAATCAAAGGGGCGGGTACGCTCATATAAGGCCCCATAAATGAAACCAACGCTTTTTGAAACCATGTTACGCAGTCTTTATCCGCCCTGCTGCTTGCTTTGCGCAGCGCCCGTGGATCGCGATTTTGGATTATGCCCACCCTGTTGGCGCGATATGCCCTTTATCAGCGGACCCGCCTGCATGTTTTGTGGATTGCCCATAACCGCAGATAAGCTTGAGGGGCCCACCCCCTGCGATTCTTGCTTTCGCGCCCCGCCAGCTTGGGAAGCCGGACGTGCGGCGCTGCTCTATCAACGCAGCGCAAAGGGGTTCATCCTTGCGATGAAGCATGGCGATCGGACCGATTGCTTCAAACCCGCCGCGTCTTGGCTTTTTGCGGCCTGCCAAGATCTTTTGACCCCCGATACGATCGTCACAGCTGTGCCTTTGCATTGGCGGCGCTATCTAAACAGAAAATACAATCAGGCGGCTTTCTTGGGCCAGCATGTGGCGCGACTGGCCAATATTTCATATGAGCCGTTTTTGTTAAAGCGCCGCCGCGCAACAGCCCCGTTGGACACCGCCTCAAGTGCAGAACGCCACGCGCGGATGCAAAACACCATTTCATTGAACCCGGCTCGGGCGAAGGCACTTTATAACAAACCGGTTTTGATCATTGATGACGTGATGACATCAGGGGCCACGTTAACCGCCGCGGCGCAGGCTTGCCGCGCCGGCCAACCTCAAAAAATTAGCGTAGCGACACTGGCGCGCACGCCCAAAAACGATTACTAGCAATCCCTTAAGGGGTCGCTCATATGCAAACTATCGAAATTTATACCACGCCATTTTGTGGCTATTGCTTGGCCGCCAAACGCCTTTTAAAACAAAAAAAGGCGCCGTTTCACGAAATCGACCTGAGCAAAAACCCTGATCGGCGAAAAGAAATGCAAAAACGCGCCGAAGGGGGCCGCACGGTGCCTCAGATTTTTATCGGCGAACTGCATATTGGCGGCTGCGCCGAGCTTTACCAGCTTGAACAGGCCAAAAAACTGGACGCCCTGCTTAACGCGGCATGAAACTGGCGCTTGTTCAAATCTGCAGCGGGGATAACCCAGCAAAAAACCTAGAAAAAACATGTGCTTTCATTCGCGAGGCAGCGCGGGCCGGGGCCGAGCTGATCGTAACCCCCGAAGTGACCAATTGCGTGTCTCAAAGCCGCGATCACCAACGTCAAGTTTTACAAACTGAGGCTCAAGATCTTACCTTGGCGCAGCTGCGCAAGCTGGCAGAACAGGAACGTATCTGGCTGCTGATTGGCTCTTTAGCGTTGAAAAATTCCGGGCCGGATGATCGGTTTTCCAACCGGTCTTTTCTGATTGATCCGCAGGGTCAGATTCAGGCCCGCTATGATAAAATTCATATGTTTGATGTCACCTTATCCGGCAGCGAATCATATAAGGAATCCGATGGCTACAAACCGGGCGATCGTGCGGTCTTAAGCCAAACGCCTTTTGGCACCTTGGGTATGACCATTTGCTATGATCTGCGCTTCTCTCAGCTTTACCGCGATTTGGCCCAGAAGGGGGCGCAGCTGATCAGCGTGCCGGCGGCGTTTTCCTGCACCACCGGCCCCGCGCATTGGGAAATATTACTGCGCGCGCGGGCGATCGAAACCGGCTGCTTTCTCTTAGCGGCCGCGCAATCCGGCACGCATGCAACAAGCAAAGGGGCAGCGCGCCGCACATATGGACATTCTATGGTCATTTCCCCGTGGGGGGAGGTTTTGCTGAATTTAAAATCCGCCCTCGGATTTGGCCTTGTTGAACTCAACCTCGAAGACGTTGACACAGCCCGCAACCGTGTGCCATCGCTACGGGCAGATACCCCATACGCCGGACCTTTGCATGAGTGATGCTCAAAACCCGCTTGCCATTTTGTTTTTCAGCGAATTGCTGACCGTTGAACAATTGCTGCGCAATCAACTGGCCCGCGCCCTGCCCAAAGGGATGGAATTATCTCATTTCTCAGTGCTCAACCAATTGGCGCATATCGCCAATGAACGCACACCGGCGCAATTGGCCAAAAGCTTTCACGTCACGCGCGGCGCAATGACCAACACGCTCAGCAAGCTTGAGATGGCTGGCTATGTTCATATCCGCCCAGATTGGGATGATGCGCGCCGCAAATTGGTTGCGCTCAGCCCTGCCGGCTCGCAGGCAAGAGATGCCGCACTCAGCGCGCTCACCCCAATGATACAAGAGGTTGTAGAACAAATGGGGGAAGATAAAACCCGCCTCTTACTGCCGGTTTTGCGAGATCTACGCCTGCGGCTTGGAGCCGGAACCGAGCCCAAAAAAACACCTAATGCATAAAACAAAATCGATATACGATTAAAAAACCGACGCGGTGCAAAAAAATCTTGAAAAGTTTTTTGTTCACTGGTGTACAGGATGATTTAAGTTTTATATACACTGCGCGCGTCCTCTTCCCCAGGGTGAGTAATCGCGTTTTAATAAAAAAGAGCAGCACCGTTGAGGAAACCTTCGTGAAGACCATCGCATCAGCTATATTTATGATCGCGCTTTGGCTTTTGCTGTCAGGCATTTACAAGCCGATGCTGGTGGGATTTGGCGTCGCCTCGATGATATTGGTGTTGTTTATTGTGCGGCGGATGGATCAAGTTGACAGTGATCACCTGACGGTTGCCTTAAACCCGATCAAATTTTTAACCTATTTTATATGGTTGCTGGGTGAAATTGCCAAATCGAATTGGGCGGTCACCAAAATTATCTTATCGGGCCAGGCGCCACAACGACAACATTTCTTTGATATTCCCTATTCTCAATCCACCGATTTGGGGCAGGTGATCTTTGCCAATTCGATCACCTTGACACCCGGAACGCTGACCGTTGAAACAGAGCAGGGTGATTTTCAAATCCACGCGCTTGACTATTCGGATGAAGATCTTGAGGCTTTGGCCGATATGGACCGCCGCGTCAGCGCGATTGAAACGGGGCGGGGCTGAGCTTGTTTGAGATTGCCGCCATCGCCATTTTTATTTCTATGCTACTGGTGCTGATCCGTTTGATCAAAGGCCCCACGCTCTATGATCGCGTGTTGGCCGGAAACGCTTTTGGAACGCATACCGTGCTGCTGATAGGCGTGGTTGGGTTTTTAACTGGGCGCCCGGATTTTCTGGATATCGCGCTGCTCTATGCGCTGATCAATTTTGTTGGCACGATCGCAATTTTGAAGTTTTTCAGATATCGGGCGATCGGCGACGCATTGTGGACGCCCAAGCAAGAGGAGCCAAAAGAATGACCTTGCCCGCGCTTGTCATCGATATCCTAAGCTGGGCAATGATCGTTGCCGGATCTTTTTTTGTGATTATCGGCGCCGTTGGTATTTTGCGCTTTCCCGATTTCTGGTCACGCTTGCATGCCGCCTCGGTGACAGAATCGGCGGGTATGATTTTGCTGCTGATCGGGATGGCGCTGCAAACGGGCTGGACATTGATCGCCTTTAAACTTGGCGTGATCGGTATTTTCATGTTGATCACCGGCCCAACCTCAACCCATGCCGTGGCCAATGCGGCGCTGGTATCTGGGCTTCGGCCTCCTAAATTGCCCCAAACCACGCCGCAAAAGGTTGCCGCAAAAGCGGCTGATAAAAATCAAATAGGTGACGCATAGAAAGCTTCATTAATATAGCCTTGTTCAGCATGTTGGTGATCACTGCTTTGGCAGTGGTGCGCACGCATTCTTTGTTTGCTATCGTGGCGCTATCGGGGGTGTTTAGCCTGCTTTCTGCCTTGCTTTTTATCACACTCGATGCCGTTGATGTGGCCTTTACCGAGGCGGCTGTGGGCGCCGGAATTTCAACCGTATTGATGCTTAGCACATTGGCGCTGACATCGCGCGCTGAGAAAGTCAGCCATAAATCAAACCTTATTCCCTTACTTGCGGTGATTGCCACCGGCGCTGCATTGGTTTACGGCACGCTCGACATGCCGAGCTTTGGCGCGCCTGACGCGCCCGTTCATACGCATCTTGGCCCAGCGTATTTGCATGATATTCCGCATGATATCCACGTGCCAAACGCAGTGACCGCAATTTTGGCCAGCTATCGCGGTTATGATACGCTGGGGGAAACCGCCGTGGTATTCGCCGCTGGGATTGGTGTGTTGATGCTGATCAGCGGATTGCGCCGCCGGCGGCGCCCCGAAGATCAAGACGATGATGCGCACAAGGGGGTCAGCTGATGCGTCACCATCTTATCCTGCGGGTGATCACCAAGCTTCTGGTAGGCACGATTTTCCTCTTCGCTTTATACGTTCAGTTCCACGGTGATTATTCGCCCGGCGGTGGCTTCCAAGCCGGCGTGATTATGGCTGTTGGGTTTATCATCTACGGATTGGTGTTCAGCTTAAAAAAGGCCAAGCAAGTGTTTCCACCTTGGTTGGTGCATAAATTGCTGGCCTTTGGCGTGTTGCTCTATGCAGGCACGGGGATTTACAGCTTGTTCATGGGCTATGCCTATTTGGATTATGCCGCGATTGACCCCCAACATCCCTCACATGGGCAACATTTGGGAATTTTGATCGTCGAGGCTGGCGTTGGCATTACGGTGACCGGGGTCATGGTGGCGATCTATTACGCTTTCGCGGCCCGCGCGCCGATTTTAAGCGATGAGGATTGGTAGGATGGATACGCCAATGCTTGAATTTGTGATAGGGCACGCCAATTACTGGTTGTTTATTCTGCTGATGATGACTGGCCTTTACATCGTGATTGCCAAAGGCAATCTGGTAAAGAAAATTGTTGGTCTGAATATCTTTCAAACCTCTGTTTTCATGCTCTATATTTCAATGGGAAAAATCGCCGGAGGCACCGCGCCGATCTTTCCTTTAGATTTGAAAGTTGATCCAGATACGCTTTATTCAAACCCGCTTCCGCATGTGCTGATCCTCACAGCGATTGTGGTGGGCGTTGCCACAACATCTTTGGGCTTGGCGTTGATTATCCGTATCCGCGAAGAATACCACAATATTGAAGAAGCGCAGATTGCTGAGGCCGAAGAGGCCTTGTTTCAATCTGAAATCAAAGCCTCGGATACTGCAATGAAAGAGGCCGTGTGATGGCAAGTGAAACCGTTCATCATACCGCGATGACGCTCAGCGAGCATTTGCCAATCCTAGAAATTCTGGTGCCCTTCGTCGCGGCGCCGCTGATTGTGTTCATCGGCCGCCGCGACCTGGCGTGGCCGATCGCCTTTATTGCCAGCGCCGCCTCCTTTGTGATCGCGGGAATGCTGTTAAGCCAAGTGATTGACGGCTCTGTTATTTCTTATCAACTGGGTGGCTGGGCGCCGCCTTTGGGCATCGAATACCGCGTCGACACAGCCAATGCATTCGTGCTGCTGCTGGTCTCAGGGATCAGCACCTTGGTGTTGCCCTACGCCAAATCCAGCGTGGCGCGGGAATTGCCCGAAAGCGCGCAGACGCTGTTTTACGCGCTGTTTTTGCTTTGCTTCACGGGGCTTCTGGGCGTTACGATTACGGGCGATGCCTTCAATGTGTTCGTGTTTTTGGAAATCTCGTCGCTCTCTACCTATGTGCTGATCGCGCAGGGTGCGCATCGTGATAAGCGGGCCCTGACGGCCTCGTATAATTATCTGATCATGGGCACGATCGGCGCCACATTCTTTGTGATTGGCGTTGGCTTTCTTTATATGGCCACCGGCACGCTGAATATGGCCGATCTCGCGGATCGCATCGAAAACCAATATGATAGCCGCACCGTGCGCGCCGCCTTTGCCTTCATCATGGTGGGCATGGGGTTAAAAGTGGCAATTTTCCCGCTGCATTTATGGCTGCCCAATGCCTATACATACGCCCCGTCTGCAATCACCAGCTTTCTCGCCGCGACGGCCACAAAAGTGGCTATCTATGTGATGCTACGATTCCTGTTCAGCGTTTTCCAGCCAGGGTTTCTGGCCGAAGTGCCAACGCTTGATCTTATTCTTTACCCTTTTGCGATTTTGGCGATGTTCGCTGCGTCTTACACGGCGATTTTGCAGCGTGATCTCAAGCGCATGCTGGCCTATTCCAGCATCGGGCAAGTGGGATATATGCTTTTGGGCATCGCGCTGCTGTCAGAAAGCGGGTTGATGGCAACGATGATCCATCTGTTCAACCACGGCATCACAAAAGCCGCGCTGTTCATGGGGGTGGGCGTCTATGTGCTGAATGGCGGCGGGTCGTTTTACCATAACTTACGCGGACGCGGAAAAACCATGCCTTGGACCAGCGCCGCGATGGTGGTGGCTGGGCTCTCTTTGATCGGCGTTCCAGGCACGGCCGGTTTTCTGAGCAAATGGCTTTTGGTTGAAGCCACATTGGAGCAAGGCCTCTGGCCAATCGCTTTGTTGATCGTCGCCTCGTCTTTGCTGGCTGTGATCTATGTGTGGAAATTGATCGAAACGCTGTATTTGGCGCAACCTGCCGAGGGCCTGCAAGATCAAAACGTGCCCTTAATGATGATGATCCCACTTTGGGTTATGGCGTTAGCCTGCATCTATTTTGGCTTTGACACCGACATCACGCTCAGTGCAGCGCGCAGCGCAGCGGAAGGTCTTTTGGCCGGATCCGCAGGGATGCGCTAGGGGTATATGGCAATGGAAACATCCTTCGCAATTCTGCTTTCAATGCTGCTGCCCGGCGCGGCTGTTCTGAGCAATATGCTGCTGCGCAACAGCCCCGATCTGCGCGACGGGCTGACATTGGGTGCTGCGATTGCCACTTTCATGGTGGTGCTGAACATTCTGGCCAATGTGGGCAATACAACCACAGAAACCTTTACCTTCCTGACGGTTATGCCGGGTCTGGAATTGGCCTTCAATGTTGAACCCTTGGGCTTGATGTTTGCGCTTTTGGCCTCGGGGCTGTGGATCGTCACGCATCTCTATGGCCTTGGCTATATGCGCGGCAATAATGAAGACAATCATGCAAGATTCTTTGCCTGTTTCTCTTTCGCGATTTTTTCGGTTATGGGCATCGCTTTTGCCGCCAATATGTTTACCCTCTTTCTATTTTATGAGGCGCTGACGCTCTCAACCTACCCGCTGGTGGCGCATAAGGGCAATATGGCTGCGATTAAAGGCGCGCGCACCTATCTGGGTATTTTGATCGGTACGTCCATCGGCTTGCAATTGGTGGCGATCATCTGGACCTATGCGGTTGCAGGCACGCTTGATTTTGCTAAGGGCGGCATTTTGCAAGGGCTGATCGCGGGGCCCAGCGCTGCCATCCTGCTGGCGCTTTACGCCTTTGGCATTGGCAAAGCCGCTCTGATGCCTTTTCACCGCTGGCTGCCCGCGGCGATGGTCGCCCCGACACCGGTGAGCGCTTTGTTGCACGCCGTTGCCGTTGTGAAAGCCGGCGTCTTTACCATGCTGAAAGTTGGGATCTATATTTTTGGCATCGAGTTTCTGGCCGAAAGCGGCGCCTCAACCTGGTTGATGTGGCTCGCGGCCTTCTCGATCCTGGCCGCCTCTTTGATTGCCATGACCAAGGATAATTTAAAGGCGCGGCTCGCGTACTCCACGATCAGCCAATTGTCTTACATCACGCTGGGCGTGGCGTTGGCCAATTCCATGGGGATATTGGGCGGCGGGCTGCATGTGGTCATGCATGCGATGGGTAAAATCACCTTATTCATGTGCGCTGGCTCGATCTATGTTGCCACCCACCGCACTGAAATCAGCCAGATGACCGGTTTGGGGCGGCGTATGCCAATCACATTTATCGCCTTTTTGATCGGCGCTTTATCGATCATTGGTTTGCCACCTTTTGGCGGCTCTTGGAGCAAATGGCTGCTGATGGTGGGTGCGGTGGATGCCGAACATCTGTTTATACTGGGCGTTTTGCTGGTGAGCTCGCTGTTGAACGTGGCGTATTTGCTGCCGCTGGTGGCAAAGGGGTTTTTCTTGAGCAATGATACAGATGCCGAACTGGCACAATCTGCAGAGGCCTCGCCGCTGGTCTGGGGGCCGCCAGCCGCAACCGCCTTTGGCTGCGTGGTGCTGTTTTTCTATGCCGGGCATATTCAAGATTTTCTAATGCCGATCGTGGCCACAAATTAAGGAGGCGCAAATGGATCAGAACCATCCCGAAGACACCAGCGGATATAGCCCTCTTGCGAAACTGTTCGTATGGTTTGTAACGCCTGCCAATGCCAATAAAATTTTTGCCGCGCTTATTGCATTATGCCTGCTGCTGTTTCTGTCAGATTATACCTATAAGAAATACGGCCATTTCCCGATCGAAAAGATCCCCGGATTTTACGGCGTCTATGGGTTTGTCATGTTCACGGCGTTGATCTTAGCCGCCAAAACGCTGCGCCTCTTCATCAAACGCGACGAGGCCTATTACGGCGAAAAATCAGTCGATCGCGAAGAATATCCGGCCGATCAATTGGACATGGGGCAACATGATGATTGAGACGATGCCAACGTTTTATCTTTTTGCTTTGGCCGCGCTGGGCGTGGGCCTGTTGCCCAAAGGTTCCCTGCGGGCGGCGCTTTTGCTACTTGTGCCGGTTCTGGCAGCGCTTCAGATCTGGTCCTTGCCCGAAGGAAACCTGTATCAGGTTGAACTGTTGGGGCAGCAACTTGAGCTGATGCGGGTGGATAAACTCTCGCGCGTCTTTGGGCTTATTTTCTGTATTGCCGCGCTTTTGGGCAATCTCTACGCATGGCATATCAAAGATACAGTACAGCAAATTGCCGCCGTGCTTTATTCTGGTTCGGCAATCGGGGCCGTGTTTGCCGGAGATCTGGTGACGCTGTTTTTTTACTGGGAAGGCACCGCGATCGCATCTGTGTTCTTGATCTGGGCGCGGCGCACTGAGGGCGCGTATCATACCGGGATGCGCTATTTGATCATTCAAATCACCTCGGGTGTGATTTTGCTGGCGGGCACAGCGCTGCTCTATCGCGAAACGGGCTCTATCACTTTTGAGCAAATGACGCTTGGATCCTTGGCCACCTGGCTGATCTTTTTATCCTTTGGGATGAAATGCGCTTTTCCGTTTTTGCACAATTGGTTGCAAGACAGCTACCCTGCTGCCACTATCACCGGCACGGTCATCCTCTCTGCCTTTACCACCAAATTGGCCGTTTATGCTTTGGCCCGCGGCTTTGCCGGCACTGAAATATTGATTTATATCGGCGCCGTGATGACGCTATTTCCAATTTTCTTTGCCGAAATTGAAAACGATCTGCGCCGCGTTCTGGCCTATAGTTTGAACAACCAGTTGGGCTTTATGGTGGTGGGCATTGGTGTTGGAACCGAAATGGCACTGAACGGCACCGCCTCTCACGCATTCGCGCATATTCTTTACAAAGCACTATTGTTTATGAGCGTCGGCGCGGTGCTGTTGCGAACCGGCACGTCAAAAGCCTCAGAGCTGGGCGGCCTCTGTCGTACCATGCCGCGCACGGCCCTGTTTTGTTTGATCGGAGCCGCCTCAATTTCGGCCTTTCCGCTTTTTTCTGGATTTGTCACCAAGTCTCTGATTATGGATGAGACCGCAAACGAACATTATCCAATCATCTGGGCCATCTTGGTGTTTGCCTCAGCTGGTGTTTTGTCACATTCAGGGATCAAAATCCCGTATTTCACATTTTTCGGCCATGACAGCGGATTGCGCCCCAAAGAAGCCCCATGGAACATGCAGCTGGCAATGGGGATTACGGCGTTTCTGTGTATTTTCATTGGGGTTTACCCCGATCCGCTCTACGCGCTTTTGCCCTATGACGTGGTTTATAAACCCTACACAACCAACCATGTGGTTGCCCAATTGCAATTGCTATGCTTTGCCTTATTGGCTTTTGCGGTTCTAATGCGCAGCGGCATCCATCCGCCCGAAATACGCGCAGTGAACTTAGATGTCGATTGGATTTATCGGCGCTTGATCCCGGTGCTTTACCGCCCGATCGCCGCGTTGATTGGCTTGATTTGGACCGCGTTAAGCGAGGCGGCTTTGAAAAACCTTGGGCAGTTTCAGAATTTGTTATACCGCTGGCACAGCCCGGAAACCGGAATGGCCCGCGTGCGGCCAACCGGCGCTATGGTGATTTGGGTTGCGATCCTATTGGCGGTGACTTTGATCGCCAGTTATTTTTAAAAGCGCTTAAAGTTTAACCAACCATCCACCGCATGAAAGCCCCAAAGCCAAAGCCTTAAATCTTAGCAAAAAACCACCTCAGGGTTTTCAAATAGGCATCGGGTTTGCGCCACAGCAGCGGCAGAATTGCCGCGCTTAAGACAAAATAAAAACATATTTTATGCGTAAACAACCTCCTAAGCGTTTGTTAAAGCCTTGTTGTTACAGCTGGGGCTTGCGCAGCTTAAGGTCGTTTATCGATGATAGAGTTTCGGAATGTCAGTAAATCCTTTTGGACGGGCACGCGCCGAAAAATCATTCTGAATAATGTGTCTTTCCGAGTAGAGCTGGGGCTATCTTTGGGTATTTTAGCCTCAAATGGCACGGGCAAAACAACCTTAATCAATATGATCGCGGGGTTGGAAAAACCGGATGAGGGCCAGATCACGCGGGCCTGCAATATATCCTTTCCTCTGGGATTTATGGGCGGCGTTGTTCCCAAACATACGGGCCAAGAAAATGCGCGCTATATCGCCAAACTCTATGGTATGGATCCAAATTTTGTAGAGGCGTTTTGCCGCTGGTTATGCGGTTTAGAAGAATATTTTGACCAGCCGCTTGGCACTTATTCTTCGGGTATGCGCGCGCGATTTACGTTTTCGCTGATGCTGGCGATGGATTTTGACGTCTATCTGATCGATGAAGGCATGCCCACCAGTACGGATGTCGAGTTCAACCGAAAAGCTGGTGAAATCTTAGCGGAACGATTGCAAAGCACCACCACCATTGTGGTCTCACATCAAGCAGAGGTATTGGAACAATATGCGCAGAAAGCCGCCGTGCTTACCGATGGCTCTTTATATTTCTTTGATAGCCTAGACGACGCGAAAGTACTGTATGACTACCACACCCAAAGCACATAAATTTCAGCTGGGCGCAAAGGCGCCAAAAGGCGCAGATGTCGCCGCTGACCAGGCAAAGGGCCCCAAACCCACCGCAAAAACGCCGGGCATAACTTCGGGCTTAGATTCGGGTAATGCGGAAGAACTGCTTGCGCGGTCTGCCGCAGATTCCGGCGAAACACACGCCACATTGCTGCGCCGTGCACGCAGGCTTGCCACCCATTATGGCCTGCCTTTTGACACGGATGACGAAGCTGTAGATATATTACGCCAGCATAATATCGATCCCTTTCAACTGCCGGCCATGATGCACCGCGCGGCCCCGTCTCAACAAACCCAACCCGCGCGCAGCGAAAAGCCGCTGCAGGCGCCCCCCTCATCGCCGCAAAGACCCTTTAGAAAAGACTACCCCAAACCCCCGCATATTTCGCTTTCACCAGGTCAAAAATCGCCACAAGGCACGCCGCATACGTTTCCAAATGCAGCCCAAAGAAGCGAAGAGATTTTAGCGCTGCAAAAAAGCATGACGCGGCGACGGCGACGGCTGATCCAGAAACTAATCCTCCGCCTAAGCATCTTTATTCTGCTGCCAACATTGGCCGCAGGCTATTATTATAGCTTCATTGCAACGCCAATGTATGCCACGGATACGGCCTTCCAAATCACCACGGGTGATAGCACAAATCCAAGCTCACTTTCTATGTTTGGCGGTAGTCAATTCGCCACAACACCCGATGCCATCGCAGTGCAAACCTATCTCCAATCAAAAGAAGCGATGATCCGCCTGCAAGATAATGAAGGGTTTAAGGCCACCTTCTCGGATCCCGCAATTGATTGGTGGCAACGTTTGCCTGCAGAGGCTTCATTTGAAGAAACGTATAAAACCTATCTCAAGCATATCAAAATCGCTTTTGACCCCACCGAGGGCATGATCAATATGGAGATCAGCTCCCCCTCACCCGAATTGAGCGTGTTATTTTCAAAAGCGCTTCTGACCTATGCCGAGCAAAAAATCGATGGGCTTTCGCAGCGCAAACAAGAAAATCAATTGTCTGATGCCCGCAAATCTTTGGCGACGGCAGAAGACGCGCGCGTAGACGCGCAGCGCCAGTTAATAGCTTTGCAACAATCCACGCTTCTTGATCCGGAGGCATATGCCACAAGCCTTCGAGCGCAAATCAGCGGGCTTGAAGAAAAAGCGCTGCAAAAAACCATCGAGCTTCAGGCGTTTCTGGATAATGCCAATCCCAATAGCAGCCGCGTTGCGGGCTTGCGCGCCGAAATCCAGCGCCTCCAAAATGCCAAACGCGAAACCGAGGCAAAAATGATTGCGCAAATGCCTAATGGGATGACGTTGCCCGAGTTGCTTGCGCGCTTGCAAATGGCGGCTTCTGACGTTGCGACGCGTGATTTGATGCTGCAATCCGCTTTAGAGCAGCTGCGCGCAACGCAAATTCAAGCCACATCGCAATCGCGCTATCTTACCGTCGCGGTAGAGCCTATTGCACCGCAAGATCCGGCCTATCCGAGGCATATTCATGATACGCTTCTCGTGTTTTTGATCCTTTCAGGCGTGTATCTCATAATTTCAATCACGGCCTCCATTTTACGCGAACAAATCTCATAATCAGAACAAATACCTCGGGCCCTGATGCAGCGCATGCCACCTTAAAGCGGGCGCGCACCCAAGCGGTGCTGATGAAAATGGCGTAAATGATCCACTACCGATTGAAGGAGCACCGGCTTACTTAAATAATGATCCATGCCAGCGGCCAAAATGCGCGTTTCATCCCCCGGCATGGCATGGGCTGTTAAGGCAATGATCGGCGTATATACCGCGATAATTTCATCCAAACCACGGATCACTTGGGCAGCTTGCAATCTATCAAGCTTGGGCATTGAAATATTCATAAAAATAATATCAGGGGGCTGCGCTTTACAAAGATCAACCGCGTGCCGCCCATCGCAAACCAATGTCAAATTGACGCCAAGGCGCTGCTTCATTTTGGGAAAAATCAACCTGTTGGTTTTGTTATCTTCCGCAAGAAGAACCCGCAATTGGAAGGTTTCAGCCCCCTCATCTATGATGCCAGGCGGATTGTCCGCCTGCAACGGAACGGCGGGGTGCGCAGGTTTGATGGCAACCTTTGGTTTTTGCAACGGTTCTAACAGGCTTTAATGAGAAAAAACCAGCTCAAATGAAAGCGCCAACGCTTCCAGATCAGGTTGTACCCCCGCAGGAGCTTTGCTCAAAAAAATTCTTTTCTCTGCCATTTTATCCGCGATGCGGGGCGTTACCTGTTGCATTAACAGCTCTATTTTGGATCGCTCCTGTTCGGAAAATTATATGGCTGAGGTTTTCGCCGTGACCGCCCGCAACGCGGCCTGAACGGATCAAACCCGTTTGACCCTGCCACCCAATTCGACGATTTGATTGAGCAGAATGCCCTATTTCATTGGACATTTTGACATGACAAGAACATGCGATCATTGCGGCTTGACCGCGTGCCATTCATCCTGCACCAGCTTGCAGGGTTGACGTTTGATCGTACAGCCAACTTCAGCCCCCCCGCAAGCCGACGCCTCAACCCAAATATCGCCTCCCATCAACGAGACCAGTTTTGGGCAAATCGCCAAACCCAACCCTGTGCCCTCGCCGCAAAGATTTCCGCTCGCTTGTGCGTTTTCGGTTGCAACTGGGTAAATTCTTGAAACACATACTTCCTTTGATCGGGCCGAATACCAACCCCCGCTTCGATCACGCAGATCTGTACCTTGCTGGGGCGGTTCTGTGCTCCGAATAGCTTTTTTCCCCAACCGCGATATGGCCGTGACATGTAAATTTTAAAGCGTTTCCAATGAGGTTTATCATAATTTGCCGTATCCGGCCCGGATCACCGATAAAATCAGTTTCGCATGCGCCGTCATAATCCAAAAAAAGCGGCAGACCTTTGGCTTGTGCTTTATGCGATAAAACAGACAGCACATCATGGATCGCCACCTCAAGATTAAATTTTTGGCGGCGCAAGTTTAAGCGATCTGCCTCCATCTTTGAGCAATCCAGCACATCTTTCAAAATCACCAAAAGCGTTTCACTGGAGGTTTTAATCGTGTCTGTAAATAGCTTTTGCTCTTTGCTAAGCGCTGTAGAGGAAAGCAAATCAGCCAACCACACTACCCCATGCAAGGGCGCGCGGATTTCATGGCTGATATTTGCCAAGAATGAGGCTTTCGCCCGCATATTTGCCTCGGCGGTTTTGCGCGCGGTTTTCAAAACTGTCTTTTAGCGCAGCGCCGCTGTCACATCATGCGCCAAACTTACCATATCACCCATTGGGCCCCGCTAATCGATCAGCCGCAACATTTGGGAATTCCACAATTTTATATTTTTGGTTTCGGCTGCGCTGCGTGCCAGCGCTGCAGCATCATCTGGCGCCACTGCGCCGCGCCCAGATGGCCAGTATCAACAATACCTTCTTGGGTTAAAAAAGATAAAATATCCGAATATGAAACCCCAGGGCGCATCGCCTGCAAACTATCAAAGATTGCAAAATAAGCCGAATTGGCAATCAATAACCGCGAAGAGGCATCAACAACAGCAAAGCCATTTTCAAGCCTTTCTAAGGCCCGAAAAAGCCGTTATTCGGCAATCTGCACCTGTTGCATGGCAGCGCCTAAATCAGAGATCATCCGTTCATTTTGGCTACGAACCGTATCAATCTCAACGCTCAGCGCTTTGGCGCGCAGCCCAAGCTTCTGGTTTGCCAACGACAATTCAGCCTACTTTAAGATCAGCAGGCCTTCTGCGCTTAGGCGCGCGCGGCGCTCAGCAATAAGTTGGCGGGCCAAAGTCATCGCTGGGGTCTCTTGGGAGCCAAGCAGTTAATCCCAAGAAAATATCCCAAGCAATCTTCAAAACTGTTTAAAACCCGCGCATCTTCTTTAACAAAGCAGCCTGGATTAGGCCGCAATCCGCTCGATGGCCAAAGCGATCCCCTGACCACCCCCGATACACATGGTGATCAAGGCGCGGTTTGATTGGGTGCGTTCCAGCTCATGCAAAGCTTTTATCACCAAAATCGCGCCAGTGGCGCCAACCGGATGGCCTAGCGCGATCGCGCCGCCATTGGGGTTCACCCGCGCCGCATTCAGCCCCAAGGCTTTATTAACCGCCAAAGCCTGCGCTGCAAAAGCTTCGTTGGATTCAATCACATCAAAATCTTCAACGGTCAGACCAGTTTTCTGCAATAGGTTTTGCACGGCGGGTATGGGCCCAATCCCCATCACCTCGGGGCGCACACCCGCATGCGCATATCCCAATACCCGCGCCCGCGGGCGTAGCCCTGCCATTTGCGCAGCGGAGGCTTGCGCCAAAACCAAAGCAGCGGCGCCATCATTGATCCCCGACGCATTGCCCGCCGTCACCGAACCATCTTTTTGGAACACCGGGCGCAATCCGGCCAAAGCGGCCTCATCCGTCTGTTTGGGGTGTTCATCGCAAATAAAATCAACCTTATCGCGCTTCACTTTCACCGATACCGGGGTGATCTGATCTTCAAAACGCCCATCACGGATGGCCGCAGCCGCGCGGGTTTGGCTGGTCATCGCAAACGCATCTTGTTGTGCCCTTGAAATATCATGCTCTGCGGCCACATTTTCCGCCGTAACGCCCATATGACCGGTGCCAAAAGGACAATTCAGCGCCCCAAGCATCATATCCAACGTACGGATATCGCCCATTTTTGCCCCCCAACGCTGATCCTGCAAAATAAACGGAGAGCGGCTCATATTTTCTGCACCGCCAGCCAATCCAAAATCGGCATCCCCCAGCATCAAAGATTGAATAACCGAAACAATCGCTTGCGCCCCGGATCCGCAAAGCCGGTTCACATTCATTGCCGCTGTCGTTTCAGACACACCAGCCTGTAGGGCGGCAACGCGGCTTAAATACATATCTTTAGGTTCCGTATTGATCACATGACCAAAGACAACCTGGCCAATTTGTGCGCCCTCAACCCCGGATCTTTCCAGCGCCGCTTTGCTCACAACCGTTGCCAATTCTATGGGAGAGGTTCCGGCCAACATCCCGCCAAAAGTTCCAATTGCGGTGCGTGCGCCGTCTAAAATCACAATCTCGTTCATCTTCCACCTCTGTTATCTTTCCCGTAGTGCTAAAAGCCAAAACGCGACCTGTCAGCCAAAACGTTCCGTCACTTATCATACAAATTCCTAGCTATGGCGCCGCCCGCCGAAAAACCGCAATCTTTGCAAGATCAGCCCTATGCGACCCGCGTGCCTGCGCGCCGTAAATGGGCACCTCAAAAACTTTTAAATCCGAAATTACGCCGGCCAGGGTGGAAAATTTTTTCGCAAAGCTTTGGCTTTGCCAATGCGCGGCATTGATGGAAACGACAAACAACGCCGAGGGTTTGCCCAGGTCTATAAGCGCATCCAGAACATCCGGGCCCAAATGACCATTGGTAAATGTACCCGCGCTGACCACCGCGCCATAATGCGCGGCCGGCAGCGGCAAAGCTTGAAGTAAATCCGCTGCAATCAAATCGCGATAGATATTCTTTTGTCGCGCAACCTCAAGCATTTCAGACGAAAGATCCAGCGCATCAATTGGGCCAGCACCCTGATCCGCTAAACAAACGCCCAGCAAGCCGGTGCCCGCCCCGACATCTATAACGGGCCCCTCAGAATCAAACCTACTAAAATATAATGCCACGTGTTGGGGTAAGATATAATCCATATCCGCCGCAAAGCCTCGATCATAATCGGGCGCCCAACGCGCATAGAGCGCCCTGTTTTCTTCGGCGCCAGACAGGGCATAAGCCGCTTCTAAATCAGGATCTTTTTCACTCATCCAGCCAGTGCAGCAGGACGGTTGTGAAAAATCAAGCAAAATTATCAAAGCCGCTTGCAGGCTTTGCGCGAACATGGGCAAATAGCCTATGCAGAAACATCTTTTTTCATTCGGACATGGATATACGGCGCAAGCGCTTTCACGCATGCTACCCAAAGCAGATTGGACCATTACGGGCACCACCCGCAAGCCTGAAAAGCAAGAGCAGATGCGCCAAAACAACGTTACCCCTCTGCTTTGGGACAGCCCCGATATCGACGCCGCTTTGGCGCGTGCAGACGCGGTTTTGATTTCAGCCGGGCCCGAGGCGCAGGGAGATCCGGTTCTGGGCCGGTTTTCGTCTTTCTTTAAAAAACAGGGGCCTAAACTGGACTGGCTAGGTTATTTATCCACCACGGGCGTCTATGGCGATCATGCGGGCAATTGGGTCGATGAAACCACGCCTCTTACCCCGTCGACCCGCCGGGGCAAGCTGCGTTTAAACGCCGAGCAGGCCTGGCGGGCAATACCAGATTTGCCTTTGCATATTTTTCGTTTGGCCGGAATTTATGGCCCTGACCGGGGCCCGTTTTCAAAGGTGCGCCAAGGCACAGCCCAGCGCATTGTAAAACCCAAACAAATCTTCAGCCGCATCCATGTGGCCGATATTGCACAAGTGTTAAAAGCCTCGCTGCACTCGCCCAATCCTGGCGCGATCTATAACGTATGCGATGATGATCCGGCCCCTCCACAAGACGTGATCGGACATGCGGCCGCCTTGCTGAACACGCCTTTGCCGCCGGAAATCGCGTTTGAAAAGGCCGATCTAAGCCCGATGGCGCGCAGTTTTTACGCCGAAAGCAAAAAAGTTCGCAACCATCGCATTAAAACCGAGCTTGGTGTAAACCTGCTTTATCCCAGCTATCGTGACGGTTTGCCCGCCTTGTTGGAAGAAGAAACCAACAACCAATCGTAACTGAACGGCGCTCGCAAAGACGCCATGGAAGATAGCCGTTTATCAACGCGGCTTTTACGCCCACGCCGCCAGGCTTCACCACGGCGGATAAAGAGGGCGCATAACTTCCTTTTCATAGCCGTTCAGAAAATATTTTAAAAAAGCTGAAATCCTTTCAACCAGACCGGCGCCGGCCCTCTTTACAAAGGTTTGGCCGTTTTAAGTCAACGCCATCCATCCCAAGCAGAGTTTTGGGAATTTTGAAATTCTCTCGAACCAGATGCGGCCAATGCTTTAGACCTGCAAACGGTTTTTTCGTTTCAGTATAAAACAGGCAGGACGCGTCGGTTTAACCCTGCGCAATAGCTTTTTTCTGCTGCAACAAACCCATGACTTTTTCGGCGATATGCTGCGCGTTTAAACCAGCCGTGTTATACATATCCGTCGGGCTTGCCTGATCAATAAACTCATCAGGAAACACCATTGAGCGGAATTTTAAGCCCGCATCAAAAACGCCGTGATCGGCAAGCAACTGCATAACATGCGAGCCAAAACCACCAATAGCGCCTTCCTCAACGGTGATAAACGCCTCATGGTCTTCTGCCAAAGATAAAATAAGCGCCTGATCCAGCGGTTTGGCAAAGCGCGCATCGGCGATGGTGGGGGTGATGCCCTGCGCGTTTAAAAGTTCAGCCGCCTTGATCACTTCGCCCAACCGCGTGCCAAAAGACAAAATCGCCACGCGGTTGCCTGCTTGAATATGCCGGCCTTTGCCAATTTCCAACACCGTTCCGCGTTCGGGCAACTCGACGCCTTGGCCATCTCCACGCGGATAACGAAAAGCAATCGGCCCCGCATCATAGGCGGCGGCTGTGGCCACCATATGCACCAGTTCAGCCTCATCCGCGGCCGCCATCACCACCATTCCGGGCAAATTGCTCAGATAGGCCACATCAAAACTGCCAGCATGCGTAGCACCATCTGCCCCCACCAGACCGGCGCGATCAATCGCGAAACGCACAGGCAGATTTTGGATCGCCACATCATGCACGATCTGATCATATCCGCGTTGTAAAAAGGTAGAATACATCGCGCAAAACGGCTTCATACCGCCAGCCGCCAAACCGGCAGCAAAAGTCACCCCATGCTGTTCGGCAATGCCCACATCAAAACAGCGCGACGGGTAACGCTGCGCAAATAAGTTCAATCCAGTTCCGTCTGGCATCGCAGCTGTGACGGCGCAGATGCGGGGATCTTCACCGGCTTCGCGCAGCAGGCTATCGGCAAAAACTTTCGTATAGCTGGGTGCGTTTGACGCCGCTTTTTGCTGCGCGCCCGTCATCACATCAAATTTTGCCGTTGCATGGCCTTTATCGCGCGCCTGTTCTGCAGGGCCGTAGCCGCGGCCTTTTTGGGTGATCACATGCAGTAAAATTGGCCCATCGGCTCGCTGCCGGACAGTGCGCAGAATTGGCAGCAACTGATTCAGATCATGGCCATCGATAGGCCCCAGATAAGAAAACCCCAACGCTTCAAACAAAGTGCCCCCGACGGCCATGCCTTTGAGCATATCTTTTGCCCGTTTGGCGCCTTCGCGAAAAGGCTCGGGCAGAAAACTTATCGCGCCTTTTGCCACATCTTTAAGATCTTGAAAGGGTGCCCCAGAATATAGCTGTGACAAATAGGTTGACAGCGCACCAACGGGCGGCGCGATCGACATTTCATTATCGTTCAAAATCACGATCAGCCGCTTCTTCAAATGGCCCGCATTGTTCATCGCCTCGTAAGCCATGCCCGCGCTCATCGCGCCATCGCCGATCACCGCAATCGCATCCCCATGACCAGTCTCGCTTTGCCCGCCCAAATCCCCGGCAACCGCAAAGCCCAACGCTGCGCTGATCGACGTGCTGGAATGGGCGGCGCCAAACGGATCATAGGGGCTTTCGCTGCGCTTGGTGAAACCGCTGATCCCATTTTTCTGGCGCAAGCTGCGCATCTTAGCACGCCGACCGGTTAAGATCTTATGCGGATAACTTTGATGGCTGACATCCCAGATAAGCTTATCTTTGGGCGCCTGAAACACCGCGTGCAGCGCCACAGTTAATTCAATCACGCCCAAGCCAGCACCCAAATGCCCCCCCGTCTCGGAAACAACTGAAATGGTTTCAGCGCGCAATTCCTCGGCCAATTGACGCAACTCAGCATCGCTGAACGAATTTAGATCCGCCGGCTCATGCACTTGATCCAGCAAAGGGGTATAGGGGCGCTCAGTCATCTGGCCTTATCGCTTTGTTAATTGTCGCGGGCAATAATGAACTCGGCGCAGCGCTGCAAGCTGTTTGCCTCAGATCCAAAGGGTGCCAATGCGTCGCAGGCGCTGGCCACCAGCGCTTTGGCGCGCCGCTTCGCACCGTCTAAACCAAGCAACGTTACGAATGTCGCCTTGCCGGCCGCCTCATCTTTTTGCAACCGTTTGCCGGCTTTTTCCGGGTCCCCCTCAATATCCAGAATGTCATCAGCAATTTGAAAGGCCAAACCGATTGCGCGGGCATAGGCCGTTAATGGCGTGATATCCGCAGCTGCCAATCGCGCGCCGGCTTCTGCCGACCAAGCAATCAACGCGCCGGTTTTTCCCTGTTGCAGCGCGATAATTTCTTCAAGCATTAAAGGCTGGGCCGCAGTTTCGGCTGCGATATCCAAAGCCTGCCCCAAAACCATACCCTGTGCGCCCCCGGCTTGCGCCAATGACAGCGCCAGATCCGCGCGAATCGCCGGATCAGGGCTGGCCTGCGGGTTTAAACTGAGCTCGAAGCCAAAAGCGTGCAGCGCATCACCTGCTAAAACGGCCGTGGCCTGATCCCAGGCCTTATGCACCGTTGGTTTGCCGCGGCGCAGATCATCGTCATCCATGCAAGGCAGATCATCATGCACTAGGGAATAGGCATGCACCGCTTCAATGGCGCAAGCGGGCCAAATGGCCTGGCTGGGGCCAATATCGAACAGCGCCGCGCTCTGCATGACCAAAAACGCCCGCAGACGCTTTCCCCCTTGCAGGCTATAGGCCATCGCTTTGGTCACCTCTGAGGTTTTAAGCAAGGCCAATTGCTGATCCAAATGCGCTTGGACATGCGCAGCGTTGGCCTCAAGTGCGGCGCGAAACATCAAAGATCGGGAACGGCAGTGGTGCCGCTGGCGGCGCCATTGGCGTCTAAAGTGATTGCATTCACTTTTTCTTCGGCTTCTTTCAATTTATCCGCGCAGCGTTTTTTCAACTCAGCCCCGCGTTCATAAAGCTGAATTGATTGCTCTAAGGCAACATCCCCGCGCTCAAGCTGACCAACCACCTGCTCAAGTTCGGCCATTGCTTGTTCAAAACTCATTTGATCTACAGGGGTTTGGCTCATTTTGTCGCCTCCAATAATTTTTCAACATGGGCTTTGGCCGATGCAGCCAAAGCAGGCAAATCATAGCCGCCTTCGAGCACCGAGACCACCCGTCCTTGGCAGAGTTCTGCCGCCAAAGCGCATAATTCCTGCGTGAGCCACGCAAAATCTTCAACGCGCCAGTTTAATTGCGCCAAAGGATCCGAAGAATGCGCGTCAAACCCGGCTGAAATAATCAGCAAATCGGGCTGGAACGCCCGCAAATGCGGCAAGACGGATTGGCGATACAGCGTCCGCATCGCTTGCCCATCGGTTTCAGGCGCTAGCGGCAGGTTCATAATATTGTCAAACGCACCTTTCTCGTCCGGCGCACCGCTACCTGGCCAAAGTGGCATCTGATGCGTGCTGACAAACAAAGCGCGCGGTTCCTCCCAAAGCAGATCCTGCGTGCCATTGCCGTGATGCACATCAAAATCCACCACAGCCACGCGCTGCAATCCATATCGATCTAGCGCATATTTTGCCCCCAAAGCAGCATTGCCAAAAAGGCAAAACCCCATCGCTTTGGCGGTTTCAGCGTGATGTCCAGGCGGGCGCGTGGCCACAAAAGCGTTTTGCGCAGCGCCCGATAGAACCTGATCGACAGCCAATAAAACGCCGCCGGCCGCCCGATAAGCCGCCTTCAACGAACCCGCCGACAGATGCGTATCTGCATCCAGCGCAGCGTTGCCATGCACCGGGGACGCTGCGCGCAGCGCGTCAAGATATTGCTGTGGATGCAGCCGCAAGAGATCGGCCTCTTGCGCCAAAGGTGCTGACAAAAACGCCACGGGCAAACGCTTAAGCTCCTCTAACACTACCTCTAACCGGGCTATTTGTTCCGGATGGCCTGGCGGTGTTTCATGGCCGAGGCAATCAGGATGCGTGATCAGAAGAGTGGTTGAAGACATAATTTTAATCGCTTTTTGGAATTATCGTATTTGCGACATTTTATTGAAAAAAAAATGGCAACAGCAAGGCAGAATCATCCCAACACTCCGTTTAAATTGGCTCGTCAATCAACTGCAAAAACGCTCATGCGCAACGCCAATGTCGTTTTTGACCTAAAAAGCGCTGTCTATTGCCATATCTATAACCATATGTTTGAATTATCCCAACCGAGAAACAATTCACACTGGTAGGTGCCTTTTGACAACTCACTCTGGCGAAACGGGATTCGTAGAATTCACCAAAGTACAAAAAAGTTATGACGGAGAAAATCTAGTTGTTAAAGATTTAAACCTGAGTGTCGGCAAAGGTGAATTTTTAACGATGCTGGGGCCCTCTGGGTCGGGCAAAACAACCTGCCTTATGATGTTGGCCGGTTTCGAAACAGCCACCCATGGTGAGATTTTATTGGGAGGCAAACCGATCAATAACATCCCCCCTCACAAGCGTGGCATTGGCATGGTGTTTCAAAATTATGCGCTATTTCCGCATATGACGGTGAACGAAAATCTGGCCTTTCCTTTAGAAGTGCGCGGACAGAGCAAATCAGAGCGGGAAGCCAACGTTAAAAAAGCGCTGGACATGGTGCAAATGAGCGCCTTTGGCAATCGCCGCCCCGCACAGCTTTCTGGCGGACAGCAGCAACGGATTGCTCTGGCGCGTTCTTTGGTATTTGAACCCGATCTGGTCTTAATGGATGAACCCTTGGGGGCGCTTGACAAACAGCTGCGCGAACATATGCAATTTGAAATCAAACATTTGCATGACAGGCTTGGCGTCACCGTTGTTTATGTGACGCATGATCAATCCGAAGCGCTCACCATGTCAGACCGTATCGCAGTGTTTGACGATGGCATTATCCAGCAGCTGGCGCCGCCAAGCGATCTGTACGAACGGCCTGAAAACGCCTTTGTGGCACAATTTATCGGTGAAAATAATCGCATTGAAGCCACCGTTTCCGAGCTGAAAGGCGACACCGCCATCGTTGATTATGGCAATGGTTCAAAAGGCCAAGCGCTGGCGATTAATTGCGGTGGCGTGGGCACAAAAACGGTTTTGTCGATCCGCCCCGAGCGGGTACAATTGGGGCAAAATAACGGCTCAAATGCGATTGATGCAGAGGTCAAAGAACTCATTTATCTTGGAGACCATATCCGCTGCCGCATGAACGTTATGGGCAACGAAGATTTCGTTGTGAAAGTTGCCAACTCAGCCGGCCACACGCATTTGAATGTGGGTGAAAAAACCACCGTCAGCTGGGATGTAAGTGATTGTCGTGCGCTTGATGCATGATGAAGATTTGTGAGCAGGCTTTTGCCGTTCACATTAGAAACCCCGGCGAACCGGGGAACCAACAAGGAGAGTATAAATGAAGCTATCAAATACGTTTAAAATGGCTGCTGCAACGATCGCATTGACGGCGACCGGCGCGCTAGCATCCGACCTGACCGTAACATCATGGGGTGGTGGTTACACGGCGTCGCAGCAAAAAGCCTATGGTGAGCCATGGGAAGCCAAAACCGGCAAGTCAATCCATTGGGAAAACTACAATGGTGGTTTGGGCGAAGTCAGAACACAGGTTGAAAGCGGCAATGTAACTTGGGATATCGTTGACGTTCTTCCCGACCAAATCCGTACCGGCTGTGACGAAGGCCTGTTCATCGAAGTACCAGATGAAATCTTTGTAAAAACTGCTGACGGCAAAACCATGGATGAAGACCTGATGGTGCCGCGTCCTAATAAATGTGCGATCCCACAAATTTGGTGGACATATCAAGCGTTCTATAATGAAGGCACCTTTTCTGGTGAACAGCCAGACACAATCATGGATTTCTTTGACACTGCAACTTTCCCTGGCAAGCGCGGCGTTCACACATGGGCAAACGCGATCCTAGAAATGGCCTTGTTTGCCGATGGTGTTGCAAAAGAAGATATCTATTCAACGCTTGAAACTGAAGAGGGTGCAGACCGTGCCTTTGCAAAGCTTGACACAATCAAAGATGACGTTGTGTTCTGGTCTGCTGGCGCAAAACCGCTTGAGCTGGTTTCTTCCGGTGAAGTCTCAATGTCATTGGCCTATAACGGCCGTGTGGGCGGCGCAAACCTGAATGACGGCACAAAGTTTGTGTCTATTTGGCATGGTCAAGTTCTGGAAGAAGAATGGATCGGCATCGTGTCCGGCGCTCCAAACATGGACGCAGCTCTTGACTTTGCTGGCTTTGCCTCTTCTCCCACTGCGCAAGCAGAACAAGCACGCTGGATCAATTATGGCCCAATGCGGACATCCGCTTTGGATATTATCGCCGCCGGTGAGCCTTGGTTCAACACGGGTGTGAATATCCTAGAGCATATGCCAAACCGCGCCGACGTGATGGCAGATTCAATCGTTGCTGACCCTGATTGGTGGGCGGATAACGGTGATGAATTGCAAGAGCGTTACCAAGCGTGGATGGGCCAATAAGCCTTTGACGTAAGCTTTTACAAAGGGCGCGCGAGCGTGCGCCCTTTTTTAATTTCCGACTATTTCGAAAGTTCTTTCGCATGAGTGATGTCGCAGCCAACGCGCAAGCAGGACAAATGATGACGGCGGACGGTATTCCGCTGAAAAAAAGCCTAAAAGCCTCTTTGAGGCGGGAAAAGCTTCGCGCCTTTGGCCTAGTGGCTGGACCGGCTCTGTTCATTCTAATTTTGTTTGTATGGCCGATTTACGCGCTCTTTCAAAAAAGTATTGATGACAGTTTTGTCAATGACGTCTTGCCCCGAACGATGGCGATTTATGAGCAGTGGGATGGTGTTGACCTACCCGGCGAGCCACATTTCGAGGCAATGTATTTGGATCTTACATCGGCCGAGAAACTTGAAATCGGCAAAGTCTCAACCAGAATGAACTATGCAAAATCAGGCTGGAAAAGCCTGATTAAAAAATCAAACCGCAAATTCAAGAAGATCGACGCTGAACAACCCATTCAACCGCAAATGATAAAGGCCGATAAGCGCTGGGGAGATGTCGAGTTCTGGAAATCTCTTGGAATTATGAAAGACAGAACCACAGCCGGGTATTATTGGAACGCGATTGACCGCACCTATGATGATAAAAAAAACGTAATCATGCAGCCAGAAAACCGCCGCGTCTACGTCATGTTTTGGAAACGCACGCTGCTGGTCTCAACCATCGTTACGATCGCCTGCCTTGTCTTGGCCTTTCCTGTTGCCTATCTGCTGGCCACCTTGCCTTTGCGGATTTCAAACCTGCTGATGATCTGCGTTCTTATGCCGTTCTGGACGTCGCTTTTGGTGCGTATCGTGGCTTGGATGATTATGCTGCAACAGCAGGGGGTATTGAACGATTCGCTGGTTGGTTTGGGGATTATCAGCGATGAAAATCGCCTGCCCTTAATGTATAATTTCAATGGTACGCTGATCGTGATGACGCAAGTTTTGTTGCCCTTTATGATCCTGCCGCTCTATTCGGTGATGCGCGGTATTCCCCCAACTTATATGAAAGCCGCGCAGAATTTAGGGGCAACCCCGGCGCGCGCCTTCATCCGGGTCTATATGCCACAAACCATTCCCGGTATTGGGGCAGGCGTGATTTTGGTGTTTATCGTGGCGATCGGCTATTTCATTACGCCCGAATTGGTCGGTGGGAAAGATGGCCAGATGATCGGCAACCAAATCGCCTATCATTTGCGAAAATCGCTGAACTGGGGGCTGGCATCCGCTATGGGCGTGATCCTGCTGTCAGCAATTCTAATCCTATATTGGGTTTATGATAAGATCGTCGGTATCGACAATATGAGGTTGGGATAACAACATGGCGCTTCCTATTTATGCAACCACCGGTCAGCGTATCTGGCATTATACTTATCTAACGATCTGCGGGTTGGTGCTATTCTTTCTTGTGGCCCCGCTGATTATCGTGATCCCCCTCTCTTTCACATCAAGCCCCTTCCTGAGCTTCACACCGGAAATGTTGGCGCTAAAAGCCGAAGGGTTTTCCGTGCGCTGGTACCAAAACCTGTTTGGAATGTGCGAGGATATTAAAACCACGGTGTGCAGCGACAAATGGATGATCGGGTTCAAAAACTCGATCATAATCGGTATTTTCGCAACCCTGTTATCCACCGTGTTGGGCACGCTGGCCGCTTTGGGCTTAAGCCGCTCTCATATGCCGGGGCGTAAGCTTTTCATGGCGCTGCTGATTTCACCAATGATCGTGCCTTTGATCATCACTGCGGCTGGATTTGCCTTGTTTTCAATCACGATATTTGGTGCACGCTTCGACCTTGTCGCCTCGCATGTTGGATTGGTCATCGCGCATGCGATCTTGGGCTTGCCCTTCGTGGTGATCACAGTGACGGCCACATTGGTTGGCTTTGATGACAATCTGCGCAAAGCTGCGGCCAATCTTGGCGCTGGCCCAACGCGGACGTTTTTTAAAATTCAAATGCCCTTGATCTTGCCAGGTGTGATCTCAGGCGGACTGTTTGCCTTCATCACCTCATTTGATGAAGTGGTTGTAGTGATTTTTCTGGCCGGGGCCGACCAGTTGACGTTGCCCCGCCAAATGTGGGCCGGTATCCGCCAAGAAATCTCGCCCACCATTCTGGCGGCGGCGACGATCTTGGTCATCATCTCAATCGTTCTGTTGACGGTGGTGGAATTGTTGCGCCGCCGCTCCGAGCGGCTGCGCGGCGTAAGCCCGGGGTAACCTGATTGAACGGGGCTGTTGATCCTTACAAAGGTTTTGGCCCTAGGCGGCGCTGTAAAGCGCCGTGTCCACCTGATTACCCAATATGTTTACGTTCAAAATTGGGCGTTTTGCCGCAGCGAGCGCGGCGCTGGGAGCTGACCCATGGATGATATAAATATCGGCCTTTATGACGGAGATTTGACCTATGATCCGCCTGATAAAAACAAAAAAATTGGCGTTATCGCTCTGTCAACAGATGTGACGGCAGAGCGCGATTTTGCGCGTATCCTGCCGATGGAAACGCTGGGTGTTTACGTAACGCGGGTGGCGTTTGAAAATCCAACCACGCCTGAAAATCTACGTAAAATGGCACCGCTGATCACCCAAGCGGCGGGGCTCATTCTGCCAGAGGAACAGCTCGACGCAATTTGCTACAGTTGCACGGCCGCCTCGGTGGTGATTGGGGATGATGCGATCAAGGCTTTGGTGCATGCGGCGCGCCCAAATTTGCCCGTGGTGACCCCCAGCGGGGCAGCAGTCCGGGCCCTAAAAACGCTGGGCGCAAAGCATATTTCGGTGGTGACGCCCTATTTGGTGGAAACCAGCCAGCCCATGGCCGCCTATTTCCAAGCCCAAGGTTTGTCATTGGCGAAATTTCTTTGTTTGGGGCTTGAAAGCGATTTGGATATGGCGCGCGTTGATCCTGCAAGCATCATCAAAGCGGCGCTGTCCAGCCAAACCAACCAAACCGATGCCTTCTTTTTATCCTGTACCGCACTGCAAGCTGCGGATGTGGTCGCCGAGTTGGAACGCCAAACCGGCAAACCGGTTGTGACCTCGAATCAAGCCTGTGCTTGGGAATTGGCGCATCATACAAATTTACGGGTAGATGCCGGTAAATGGGGCCGATTGTTCATGCATGCTATGCCATAGGAGCCCCCAAATGGCCTTTCAAAGCCCCATCGAGCTGAGTGATATCAAAACTGCGGCGCAACGCATCGCGCCCTGCATTCGAACAACCCCTCTGGTCGCCTCAGAAAGCTTAAGCAGGCTGACCAATAGCCCGGTTTACCTCAAGTTTGAACATCATCAAATCACCAATAGCTTCAAATTACGCGGTGCCAGCAACGCTGTCATGGCTTTGCCCGAGGCGGCAAAGCAGCGCGGCGTTGTCGGGGTTTCGACCGGCAATCATGGCCGCGGCCTGGCCCATGCCGCGCGAGAAAACGGCGTCCGCTGCATCATCTGCATGTCACAATTGGTTCCACAAAATAAAATCGATGGCATTAAAGCGCTGGGCGCAGAAGTGCGGATTGTCGGTCAGTCGCAAGATGACGCACAAATCGAAGTCGATCATCTGGTGGCAGCACAGGGCATGACGATGATTCCACCTTTTGACCACCCTGATATTGTGGCCGGACAAGCCAGCCTTGGCCTTGAGCTGTTTGAGGCACTGCCCGAGCTTCAAAACGTTTTGGTGCCCGTATCAGGCGGTGGTCTTATTTCAGGCGTCGCCAGCGCATTGAAAGCGTTAAAAAAAGACGTGAAAATCATTGCTGTCAGCATGGAGCGCGGCGCCGCAATGCATGCCTGTTTACAAGCCGGCAAACCGATTTTGGTGAAAGAAGAAGCCACGTTGGCGGATTCTCTGGGGGGCGGTATTGGCCTTGATAATCAAATCACCTTCAATATCACCCAAAACCTTGTAGACGAGTTTATCTTGGTCAGCGAAACAGAAATCGCGCAGGCCATCCACCATGCCTATTGGCAAGAACGGCAAATCATCGAAGGCTCTGGTGCCGTTTGTTTGGCCGCCTTGCTCAGCCAAAAGGTCAAGCCCGAAGGCAATACCATTGCCTGTGTGACCGGTGGCAATATTGACCTTTCCGTGCATCACCGCATTATTTCTGGCGAAAACATTAATATATCAGACCCATAGGAGCATTCTATGCCAGAAGTCACGTTGTTAACCCAAGATGAATTGCGCAGATTGGTGCCGCTAGATCTGGCCGCGATCAACTGCGTGGAACAGGGTTTTAAAGCCTTGGCGAGCGGGCAGGTTGTGATGCCGCCAATCCTGTCAATGGCGATTGCCGAACATAATGGCGAAGTGGATGTGAAAACCGCTTATGTGCCCGGCATTCCGTCCTTCGCAATCAAAATGTCACCTGGGTTTTTTGACAATCCCGCCTTGGGTCTGCCGAGCACCTCAGGCCTGATGGTGGTGTTCAGCGCAAAGACCGGCATGCTGGAGGCACTGCTTTTAGACAACGGGTATCTCACCGATATCCGCACCGCAGCCGCGGGCGCTGTGGCCGCGAACTGTTTAGCACGCCAAAACTCGAAAACCGCCTGCATCATCGGCGCGGGCACGCAAGCCAAGCTGCAGCTGAAAGCTCTATGCTTGGTGCGCGAAATCAAGCGGGCCAAAATCTGGGCCCGCGATGCCGCAAAAGCAGCCGCCTGCGCCAAAAGCCTCAGCGCAGATTTAAACATCCCTATCACGGTTGCAGAAACGGCCAAAAATGCGGTGCAAGGGGCTGATATTATCGTCACCACAACCCCATCCGCGTCACCACTCATCCAAGCCAATTGGCTGCAACCGGGTCAACATATTACCGCCATGGGCTCTGATCAGGATCATAAATGCGAATTAGAGCCGGCCTGTTTGGCGCGCGCGGATCTCTATGTGCCGGATCGACAATCACAAACCAAAAAATTGGGGGAATTGCGCAGCGCAATTGCGGCAAATCATGTCGCAGATACCAAAATCTTTCCCGAACTGGGTGATATCGTTGCTGGTACAGCCCCCGGTCGGCAATCCGCCGAACAAATTACAATTGCCGATCTTACCGGCACCGGGCTTCAAGATACAGTAATCGCTGCTTTTGCGCGCCAACGCGCCCAAGAATTCAAGCAGGGATCGGTTTTTAGGAGTTGAACCAATGGTCGCACCGGTTTTACATTTTAGCCGCGCCGAATTCGAACAGCGCATTAAAATCACCCGGCAGGAAATGGAGGCGCGTGGCCTGTCCTTGCTGATCCTTTCGGATCCCAGCAACATGAACTGGCTGACTGGCTATGATGGCTGGTCATTTTACGTCCATCAATGCGTGGTTTTGGGCTTGCATGGGGATCCGATTTGGTTTGGCCGCGCGCAAGATGGCCGCGGCGCCTTGCGCACAGTCTTCATGCCCGAAAGCAATATTATCGGCTATCCGGATCACTATGTACAATCCACCGAGCGTCACCCGATGGATTATCTTGCGGCGCAAATAACCACGCTGGGGCTTGATGGCGCGCGTATTGGCGTTGAAATGGACAATTATTGGTTTTCTGCCGCCGCCTACCAAGCCCTTCAGAGGCATTTGCCAAATAGTAAATTCCAAGATGCAACAGCGCTGGTGAATTGGCAGCGCGCGGTCAAATCAGAGGCCGAGCTGGCCTATATGCGGCAAGCCGGCAAAATCGTCGGCCGGATGCATGAGCGGATTCGACAACGCGCAGAGGTTGGGATGCGCAAATGCGATCTTGTGGCCGAGATTTATGATGCAGCTTTGCGCTATGATGCCGATATTGGCACGGGTGGCGATTATCCAGCTCTGGTGCCTTTATTGCCCTCGGGGCCAGATGCCGCCGCGCCGCATCTGACATGGGATGATCAGCCCTTGAAGCGCGGCGAAGGTACGTTTTTTGAGATTGCCGGCGTGGTGCATCGCTATCATTGCCCGCTTTCGCGCACGATGTTTTTGGGCAAACCAACCGATACATTTCTGAACGCTGAGAAAGCCGTTTTGGAAGGGATGGACGCGGGGCTTGAACAGGCGCGCGCCGGCAATCTTTGTGAAGATATTGCCACTGCATTTTTTGGTGTTTTGAAAAAGTACGGCATCGAAAAAGACAACCGTACCGGTTATTCTATCGGCGCCAGCTACCCCCCCGATTGGGGAGAGCGCACCATGTCTTTACGCCCAGGGGACAAAACCGTGCTGCAGGAAAATATGACCTTCCATTTCATGACCGGGCTGTGGATGCAAGATTGGGGCTTTGAGATCACCGAAAGCATCCGCATCACACAGACCGGCTATGAGTGCTTGGCAGATGTGCCCCGTGAATTGTTCGTAAAGGAGTAAGATATGAATGCCTCTCCGATAAGCGCCAGCGTTGCCTTTGACGCAGATGGCGTGCAACATGGTCATCTCACGTTGCCCTATAGCCATGATTCCAGCGCTTGGGGAAAGATTATGATCCCGATCACTGTGATCCGCAACGGCGCCGGGCCTACAGCGCTGCTTACCGGGGCCAATCACGGCGATGAATATGAAGGCCCGGTTGCGCTGCAGGAGCTGGCTTTAACGCTGGATGCCAGCGCGATCAGGGGCCGCGTGATTATCGTGCCGGCGTTTAACTTCCCAGCGTTTAAAGCCGGCACCCGCACCTC
Organism: Rhodobacteraceae bacterium IMCC1335; assembly: GCA_039640495.1. Taxonomy (NCBI): domain Bacteria; kingdom Pseudomonadati; phylum Pseudomonadota; class Alphaproteobacteria; order Rhodobacterales; family Paracoccaceae; species Rhodobacteraceae bacterium IMCC1335. The sequence goes on along the minus strand of CP046864.1, from coordinate 233,646 downwards.
TCCAATCGATCAAGGCAATCTGAACCGGCTGTTTCCCGGGCGCCCAGATGGCAGTATCACCGAGAAAATCGCGGATTACTTTCAACGTTATTTACTGCCCATGGCGGATATTGTGCTGGATTTTCATTCCGGCGGGCGCACGCTGGATTTTCTTCCCTTCGCGGCGGCGCATATTTTGGAAAACCCGGACCAGCAAGCCGCTTGCGTGGCGGCGCGCAACGCCTTTAATGCGCCATTTTCAATGATGCAGCTCGAAATTGACAAGACCGGCCTATATGATACAGCCGCCGAAGATATGGGAAAAATCTTTGTATCAACCGAGCTGGGCGGCGGCGGGTCCGCCACTGCAAAATCGATTGCCATTGCAAAAAAAGGCCTGCGCAATCTGCTTATCCATGCTAAAATACTGAACGCGCCCTTAGCGTTAGAACCTTCTGTTGAAATCGATATGCCCGATGGTGATTGCTTTACCTTTGCTGCGGGCGAGGGCCTGTTTGAACCAATGGTCGATTTGGGGGATCCTGTGGAAAAAGGCGATATCACCGCCCGGATATGGCCAAAAGATCACACCGGACGCGCGCCCGAACATTGCTATGCGCGCCGCTCTGGTATTCTGGTAGGACGGCATTTCCCCGGGTTGATTGCCATGGGCGATTGCGCCACCGTAATCGCAGAAATAATCGGTGACGTGGATTTGCCAGATCCAGCTTAGGGCGATTATACAAGGCGTTTATAAGGAATAAACATGTTGAAAAATGACCGATTGGAAAGCTGGGATCGCGAAAACTTCTTTCATCCCTCCACCCATCTGGCAGAGTTTTCCCGCGGTAATTTGGCCCAGCGCGTGATCAAAACAGCGTCGGGCTGCCATATCACAGATCGCGATGGCAACCGCCTGCTGGACGCATTTGCCGGTCTTTACTGCGTGAATGTGGGCTATGGTCGATCAGAAATCGCAGAAGCGATTTCAAAACAAGCGCATGAATTGGCCTATTACCACGCCTATGTCGGCCATGGCACCGAAGCCTCAATCACCCTGTCAAAAATGGTGTTAGAGCGCGCACCCGACCACATGTCGAAAGTCTATTTCGGGTTGGGGGGCTCGGATGCCAATACAACCAATGTGAAGCTGGTTTGGTATTACAACAATATTCTGGGGCGCCCTGAAAAGAAAAAGATCATCTCGCGCTGGCGGGGGTATCACGGCTCGGGCTTGGTGAATGGATCTTTAACCGGGTTGAAAATATTTCACGAAAAATTCGATCTACCCTTGGATCGGATCCTGCACACCACCGCGCCTTATTATTACCGCCGCGATGATCTAAGCCAAAGCGAAGAAGGCTTTGTCGGCCAATGCGTGGCAGATCTGGAGGCGATGATTGAAACAGAAGGCGCAGATACGATTGCCGCCTTCATTGGTGAACCGGCTTTGGGCACAGGGGGGCTTGTACCACCGCCAAAAGGCTATTGGGCCGCCATTCAAGCGGTTTTGAAAAAGCATGATATTTTGCTGATTGCCGATGAAGTGGTCACTGGCTTTGGCCGATTGGGCAGCATGTTTGGCAGCGATCATTATGAGCTAAAACCCGATTTGATTACGATTGCCAAAGGCTTAACCTCGGCTTATGCGCCCTTATCAGGTTCAATCGTCAGTGATCGCATGTGGCGCGTATTAGAACAAGGCACGGATGAATTTGGCCCCTTTGGACATGGCTGGACCTATTCGGCGCATCCGATTGGTGCGGCGGCCGGCGTGGCGAATCTAAGCTTGCTGGATGATTTGAACTTGATCGAAAATGTCCGCTCAATGGGGCACTATTTTACCGCCGGCTTGCGCGATGCGCTTGGGGCGCATAAAAATGTTGGAGATATTCGCGGTGAAGGATTGCTGGGCGCTGTCGAATTGGTGGCAGATCGCAACGACCGGGTGTTCTTTGAACCAAGCGCGATGATTGGCGCAAAAGTAAACGCGGCTTTGCTCAACCGCGGTGTGATTAGTCGCGCGATGCCCGAAGGCGATATCTTAGGATTTGCGCCGCCTTTCTGCCTAACGCAAAGCGAAGCTGATGAAATCATCGCCAAATTGCGCGATGCGATCATTGAGGTGCTGGGGTAAAACATTTTTTGTTTCCCCAATTTTTCAGTATTAGAGCAGGCAATAATATCTGGGGCATATCTAAGCAGCCCCAATGCAAGAGGTTCGAATGAGCAAGAAAAACGCGGTAATGCTGATCCTTCTTGGGGGCACATTTATGAGCTTTGTGGGGCTTTACATGCGCCTTGTCACCGATGCGAATGGTTTTCAGATCTTATTTTACCGCTCGCTGAGCCTCTGCGCAATCGTGGGCCTTGTCAGCTGTTTGCGCCGCCGCATTGGACCGGTCCAGTTTTTACGGCGCTTGGATCAAGCAGATTTCAAAATGGGCTCGGCGCTGGCACTGGCTTTTACCTGCTATGTCTTCGCCATGCTTTATACCAGCATTGCCTCAACTCTGTTTATCCTCTCGGCCACGCCCTTTATAGCGGCAATAATCGGCTGGGTTTGGATCAATGAAAAGCCGCAGAATGTCACTTGGATTGCGATGATCTTTGCCTCCTGCGGGGTTTACCTTATGGTGCGCGAAGGGGCTCAGCTTGGCCAAAGCTTTGGCAATGTGATGGCCTTAATTTCCGCCGCCTGTTTTGCCTTAATGCTGGTTCTGGCGCGCAAAAGCGGCAAACAAGATGTGCTGGGTGGAACCTTCACCGGCGGTGCGATCTGCGCGCTGATGGGCGCGGGCGCAACCCTTTTTTCAGGGGCCGGTTTTGCTATATTGCCGCAGGATTTAGTGATCATTTTGATCATGGGCGCTTTTGGGATCGGCATCGGCATTGCCTTTGTCACATGGGGGGCGAGCTATGTTCCGGCCGCCGAAGTCAGCCTTTTGGTTTTGATCGAAAGCGTTCTAGGCCCCATCTGGCCGTGGATTTTCTTGGGCGAAGCGATGAGCCCTACCGAACTGGCTGGAGGTCTTACAATTTTGGCATCGGTCGCCCTATTTGCCCGAGTCAGCGCCAAACCCGAAACAAAGAGAAACGCGCAAAACAGCGCGCTTTAACGCCTAAACCCGCCCTTTGGCACCCAAACTTGACAAAGACGAGCGAGGTTTATTTATGTCATGACAGAAGGGAAAGCGGCGTGATGCGCATCGAATGGAAACAGAGAACACGATGAGGGTGCGGTCTATTTTCAAACGGGCCGTGATGAGCGCCGTACTGATTGCGGGGCAGATCGCAGCGCAGGGCGCGCAAGCCGGATCATCGATCAAGATCGTTCCACAGGCCAAGGGTTCTGCTTTGAAAACCGATGATGCGGCGGGCGGTACGGATGATTATTCCACAGATGCGCGGCTGGTAAGCTATGTTGTGGATCGGGTGATCTTGCGCAATGGCTTGATTGTGCGCAGATGGCGCTGGACGCCAGAGGCCAAAGCCCTTGGCATGGCCGATCTGCCTAGTTTCGGGATTATCGCGCAGGATGTTAAAGCCCTTCATCCTGAAATGGTGTTTACCAATGAACAGGGGCATCTGGTGATAAAGCGCCAAAAACTGATGCAAAAGGATGCCTCCGTTGCGGAATTGGTAGAGGTGTGCGGCGCGATCTATGGATGTTCGCAATATCGCCAACATATGCTGCAAACAGGGTTAAAATAACCGCCCTCTTGCGTTAGATTAGGCCAGAATGAAGATGCGTTTCACACCATTAAAAAGCTTCATCTGCAGCCTGTTTCTTGGGTTTCACCCAGCCCTTGCCTGCGAGATCGAATTGGTGATCGCGATGGATGTATCGCGCTCGGTGGATCAATATGAATTTGACCTGATGCGCAGCGGCACGGCCAATGCGTTCCGGCATCCCGAAATTATCGACATGATCAATTGGATGGACGGGGGCATTGCGGTCAGCCTCACCCAATGGAGCGGTCTAGACAAACAACGCGTCATGCTACCTTGGCGGCATTTACAAGATAAATCTTCAATCGCGCGCTTTGCAACTGAGATCGATCAGATGAAACGCGCCTTTCGCTTTGAATTTACTGCCCCCGCGCAGGGCCTGAGCCACGCGTTTTCAATGTTTGCCCAAAACCCCACGCCATGTGAGCGCAAAGTGATCGATCTTTCCGGCGATGGCAGGGCCAATCAAGGCGAAAGCACGGGTCAAATGGCCAGTCTGATTGCTGGCTTGGGCGTCACGATTAACGGGCTGGTCATCCGCGGAGATCACCCAGACCCGCTTGAGTTTTATGTAAATGATATCCAACGCGGGCCGCTATCCTTCGTGGAAATAGCCGATGGCTATGATGATTTCCCGCGCGCAATTTTCCAAAAAATCCAGCGTGAAATTGCACCGCTTTACTCGGAAAATTCGCCTAGGATGCGTTAAGAAACCCGATCCGAAAGCTCGCAGGCAAACCTGCGTTTTAAAAATCAAATGCGCAGCATAGAAACGCGCAGCTAAGCCGCTTTCCAAAGGCCTTTTTCAATCAGCGCCGCGTGGGTTTCATCCAAGGCTTTGCGCGCCCGGCTGATCAATATATCAATCTCATCGGTGGAAATAATCAAGGGCGGCGAAATAATCATCCGATCGCCGACATGACGCATCACCAAATTATTGGCAAAGCAGAGCTCGCGGCAGATATAGCCCGCAGTTCCCGCATCGGCTTCAAATTTTGCCCGGCTCTGTTTATCCGGCGTCAAAGCGATTGAACCCATCATTCCCACAATCTTGGCTTCCCCCACCATTGGATGATCGCTCAGGCTTTCCCATTGGGTTTTTAAATAGGGGGCCGTATGCATGCGCACATTCGTAACGATATTTTCTTCATCAAGAATCCGGATATTTTCCAAAGCCACCGCCGCGGCCACCGGATGGCTGGAATAAGTATAGCCATGAGTGAACTCCGCGGTTGCCATAACAGCGGCAATTTCGTCGCTGACGATTGAGCCCCCAATCGGCTGATAGCCCGAACTAAGGCCTTTTGCGATGGTCATGATATCGGGCTGAATATCCAAGGTTTGGCTACCAAACCAATTACCCGTGCGCCCAAAGCCGCAGATCACCTCGTCAGCGATCAGCAAGATACCATATTTACGGCAAATGCGTTGAATTTCGGGCCAATAACTCTGCGGCGGCACGATCACACCACCAGCGCCTTGCACGGGTTCACCGATAAAGGCCGCAACGTGCTCTTGACCAATATCTAAAATCGCTTGTTCAAGCTCGCGGGCGCGGGCCAACCCAAATTCTTCAGGGTCCAAATCGCCCCCTTCTGACCACCAATTGGGCTGGTTGATATGATGAATATCGGGAATTGGCATGCCACCTTGGGCGTGCATCGCGCTCATTCCACCCAGCGAGGCGCTGCCCAGACTTGACCCGTGATAGGCGTTGTTCCGGCTGATGATAACCTTGCGCTCAGGATGGCCTTTGAGCGCCCAATATTGCCTCACCATCCGAATATTGGTGTCATTGGCCTCGGATCCTGAGCCGGCATAAAATACGTGGTTCAAATTGTCTGGGGCCAATTGGGCCAAGCGCTCTGACAATTCGATCACTGGCACATGTGTGGTTTGAAAAAATGTGTTATAATAGGGCAATTCGCGCATCTGACGCGCCGCCACATCGGCCAATTCGCTGCGCCCATAACCGATATTCACGCACCATAACCCCGCCATTGCATCCAGATACTGGTTGCCGTCTGAATCAGTGATATAGACACCTTTGGCGCTGGTTATCACCCGCGCGCCTTGAGCCGACAGCTCATCTTGCGCAGAAAATGGTTGCATATGATGGGCCGCGTTGCGCCTCTGCAATTCATCTGTAGGCAAATAATTGGTCAATTGATTCATCGTGGTACCTTTGACTTTGCGGGGGCAGAATGTGCGCAATATCGCGCGCCTTTGCAGAATATGATCAAATTATTTATTGTCAATCGAATCACCACCCACGGCCTTTACGCAATGCCGAGGCGAATTTGCTCCATCCCCTGCAAAACATCTTGTAAAATCGCATCCGAGGCCGCCTGCGGATCACCCGCTTTCAGCGCAAGCAATGTTTCTTTATGTTGATCCACGAGATGAAGCGTTCCAAGCCGCCCACAGACGATGCGCAATGACGGCCCGAAGCGCAGCCATAAACCATCGGTTAAGGCGCTCAAAATTGGAGCCCGCGCCAATTGGTAAAGCTGGTGATGAAATTGATAATTTAACCGCAGATACATCGGCGCATCGCCGCGGAAAATGGCCTGATCAAGCGCGCTATCTAGCGTGATAAGCGCAGTGATATCCTGCGCCGTAACCTGCTGCGCCGCCATAAAAATAAGCTTTGGCTCAAGAAATTGACGCGCAAAAGATACATCTTCTAGATCTTTGAGGCTTAAGGTTGGCACGCAGACCCGCCGATTGTCATTAAAGTTCAACGCCCCTTCAGCGGTCAGCCTTCTGATCGCTTCGCGCACGGGCGTGCGACCCGCGGAAAGCCGCGTGGCCAACCCTTGTATGGTCACCGCTTCACCGGGAATAAATTCACCGAATAAAATCAGCGCGCGCAAATCCTGATAGACAATTTCATGAACCGGCAAAACGGCAGCAGAAAGGTTTTTATCTAGGTTCGTCATCGATATAGTCCAAAACGATCGCCAAAAAAATACAAATGAAACGACAGAGCTTGTCAGTTCATTGCACGCGTGAAATCATAAACATATTGCCAAGTCTGGCAATATTTGATCAGATTAGCTATGCAGAGCGATCGCTCTTATCCCATTCCTTATACAGGAGAAACACAGAATGAAACTCAACCTTATCGCGGCCGCTGCCGGCCTGACGCTAACAGCCAGCGCAGCTTTTGCAGACGAAGTGCGCGTCTATAACTGGTCGGATTATATCGACGAGAACCTGCTTAGTAAATTTGAGGCCGAAACAGGCTTGAAACTGGTTTACGATGTGTTTGACAGCAATGAAGTGCTCGAAACCAAAATGCTGGCCGGCGGCTCGGGATATGATGTGGTTGTGCCCTCTGGAACATTTTTGCAGCGCCAGATCGTGGCCGGTGCCTTCCAGAAGCTGGATATGTCAAAACTGTCAAACCACAGCAATATGTGGAATGTGGTCTCTTCGCGCACCGAACAGTATGATCCCGATAACGCCTATTCAATCAACTACATGTGGGGCACCACGGGGCTTGGCGTGAATGTGGGCAAAGTGCAGGAAATTTTAGGCGCGGATGCACCACTTGATTCTTTAGAACTGGTGTTCAACGCCGATAATATGGCCAAATTGGCGGCCTGCGGGGTATATTTCTTGGATGCTCCCTCCGAAATGATCCCAGCGGCGCTGCAATATTTGGGCGAAAACCCTGACAGCCATGATCCGGATGTCATCGCGCAGGCCGAAGCGGTGTTTATGGCCGTGCGCCCGCATATCAAAAAATTCCACAGCTCTGAATATATCAACGCGCTGGCAAATGGTGATATCTGCGTGGCCGTCGGCTGGTCTGGCGATATTTTGCAGGCCCGAGATCGTGCAGATGAGGCCGAAAATGGCGTAGAGATCGCGTATAATGCGGCCAAAGAAGGCGCGCAAATGTGGTTCGATCAAATGGCCATTCCAGTCGATGCCCCCAATGTAGAGGGCGCGCATTTATTCCTAAACTTTATCATGGATGCGCAGAATATGGCGGATGCGTCTAACTATGTATATTACGCGAATGGCAATCTCGCCTCACAGCCCATGTTGGAAGAAGATGTGATCGGTGATCCCGCGATTTACCCTGATGCAGCCACTTTGGAAAACCTCTTCACAACGCGGCCCTATCCGCCAAAAATACAGCGCCAAGTGACGCGGATGTGGACCAAAATTAAATCAGGCACCTAAGACCACGCCGATTTGGCCCGCGCTGATCTGCGCGCGGGCCAAACCAAACCAAAAGGGTTTTTAAATGGCGCCAAATGGCCAAACGCAAATATTTGCACCCTGGGCAGATCCAACTGCAAAGCCGCTGATCGAGTTTCGAAACGTCAGCAAGCGCTTTGGCAATTTTACCGCCATCGACAATTTGAACCTCAGCATTTATGAGCGAGAGTTTTTTGCGCTTTTGGGCCCGTCAGGATGCGGAAAAACAACATTGATGCGGCTGCTTGCGGGCTTTGAACCGCTCAGCGCCGGCACCATTCTTCTGGATGGTCAAGATATCTCACCGATTCCGCCAAATTTACGCGCTGTAAATATGATGTTCCAATCCTATGCGCTGTTTCCGCATCTGTCGGTTTGGGAGAATATTGCGTTTGGCTTGCGGCGCGAGACGCGCGATAAAGAGGTGATATCGCAGCGGGTTGCGGAAATGCTGAGGCTGACGCGCCTGGCCAAATTTGCCAATCGGAAACCGCATCAAATTTCGGGTGGCCAGCGCCAGAGGGTGGCCTTGGCTCGCGCTTTGGCAAAAGCGCCAAAATTGCTTTTGCTCGATGAACCGCTCGGCGCGCTGGATAAAAAGCTGCGCAGCGAAACGCAATTTGAATTGATGGATATTCAAGAGCGCACCGGTACGACCTTTGTGATCGTCACCCATGATCAAGAAGAAGCCATGACCGTCTCGTCGCGCGTGGCGCTGATGGATGAAGGCAAAATGGTTCAAGTGGCCACGCCTTCGCAAATATACGAAGCGCCAAATTCGATTTATACCGCTGATTTTATTGGCGATGTGAATATCATTAGCGGCACAGCCAAGCCTGAAAACCGCCAGATTTCAATTGTTTGGGATGCCGAGCACGCACCGATCATCGCCCCCTCAGATGCCAGCTTCGGCACAGATGATACCATTCATTTTGCAATCCGGCCCGAAAAAGTGGGAATTTCAGCAGAAAAACCCGCCGCTTCTGAAAACAGCTACCAGGGTAAAATTCTGGATATTGCCTATTTGGGTAATATTTCCACCTATCATGTCGAGCTGCCCTCTGGCCATATTATCAAGGCCCAAACCGCGAATACCCAGCGCCTGTCTGAGCGCGGGCTGACCTGGGAGGATAGGGTCTGGGTGTATTTTCAAGGCAGTGCTGGCGTGCTGCTGAAAAGGTAGAGAGATGCGCCGCTTCGCGATGATTTGCCTGCCGTATTTATGGCTGGTGGCGCTGTTCTTGGTGCCATTTTTGATCGTTTTCAAAATATCACTATCAGATATAGATCTGGCCATCCCCCCCTATACACCGCGCCTAGATTTCAACGCCGGCTGGCAGGGTTTTCTACGCTTTTGGGCGGCGCTAGATTTTGAAAACTATGTGTTTTTAACCTCGGATGATCTCTATTGGAAAGCCTATCTGTCAAGCCTGCGCATCGCTTTCATATCAACCACGCTGACGCTGTTGATCGGATATCCAATCGCCTATGGAATCGCCCGCGCCAACACCGAATGGCGCGCCACTTTACTAATGCTGGTTATCCTGCCTTTCTGGACCAGCTTTTTGATCCGCGTTTATGCGTGGATGGGCATTTTGGGCACCGAAGGCCTGCTCAACCAGCTGTTATTGGCGCTCGGATTTATCGAAACCCCGCTGACCATTCTGAATACCAATTGGGCGGTATATATCGGGATTGTCTATACCTACTTGCCCTTCATGATCCTGCCCATTTACGCCAGTTTGGAAAAATTAGACAATTCTTTGCTCGAGGCGGCGATTGATTTGGGATGTTCACGCCTGCGCGCCTTCTGGCTGATCACGCTGCCGCTATCTAAAAACGGCGTTGTTGCGGGGTGTTTTTTGGTGTTTATCCCCGCGCTTGGTGAATTTGTTATCCCCTCATTACTTGGCGGCTCGCGCACTTTGATGATTGGCAAGGTCTTATGGGAAGAATTTTTCTCAAATCGGGATTGGCCCGTGGCCTCGGCTGTGGCGATCATCCTGCTGCTGATCTTAATCATCCCGATTATTCTGTTTCAACGCAATGAGCAGAAACAACGCGAGGGTGAACAATGAAAAGGTTCACTTGGTTCAACGCCACAGCTTTAACCTTCGGCTTTGCATTTTTATATTTGCCGATGGTGATTTTGGTGATTTATTCCTTCAACGCCTCAAAGCTGGTCACGGTTTGGGCGGGGTTTTCCACCAAATGGTATGGGCGGTTGCTTAAAAATGAAGCGTTTTTAGACGCGGCCTGGGTCACGCTGAAAGTGGGTTTAATTTCTTCAACTTTGGCGACTATTCTTGGCACTTTGGCCGCCTATGTGTTGATCCGCGCCGGCCGGTTTTTGGGCCGCACGTTATTTTCCGGGATGATTTACGCACCTTTGGTGATGCCAGAAGTGATCACCGGCCTCTCGCTTTTATTGCTGTTTATCGGGATCGGGCTGGATCGCGGCGTGTTCACAATTATCTTGGCGCATACCACGTTTTCCATGTGCTATGTCTCGGTGGTGGTCTCCTCGCGCCTTGCCAGTTTTGATCGCGCGCTCGAGGAAGCCGCGCTTGATCTGGGGTGCAGCCCGCTTCAAGCCTTCCGTTTGGTCACTTTGCCAATCATTGCACCTGCGGTGATTTCGGGGTGGTTATTGGCCTTCACCCTGTCATTGGATGATCTGGTGATTGCCTCCTTCACTGCCGGCCCTTCGGCCACCACATTGCCGATTAAAATATTTTCTGCAGTCAGGCTTGGCGTGAGCCCAGAGATCAACGCCTTATCCACGATTATGATCACAATCGTCACCATTGGCGTGATCAGCGCCTCGTTGATTTCAAAGCGCGCCGCCCGCAAGCTCCAAGATGATAGCGCGATTGCCAAACGCAATCAGGGATGAAGCGCCTATGTGAATCCCGCGCCTATGGCAAAAAACCCATTGCCGCCTGCTATTGGGCCAGTACAACCGATACGCCAGAGCTGGCGAACCTGACGCAAGATATCAACACAGAGATTGCCATTATAGGCGCCGGCTTTACCGGCCTATCGGCTGCCCACCATCTGGCAAAGCGCGGCGCCGATGTAACGGTGGTCGAAGCAGAATTTCCCGCTTTTGGGGCAACCGGGCGCAATGGCGGGTTTTGCTGCCTGGGCGGCGCGCGGGCTGAAAACGTCCAGCTGGATAAGAGCTATGGCAAGGCGCAACGCCTCGCCTATCGGCGCAGCGAAGCTGCCGCGGTGGGCTTGGTCAAAACCTTACTGGACGAGTTTGACCTTCAGGCCGATACGCATTCAAGCGGGGAAACCCTATTGGCCCATCGCGCCTCAGACTGCGACAGATTAAAAAACAGCCGCGCTCAGATCAAAGAAGATTATGGCGTTGAGGCGCTGTTTCACAGCAAAAGCGAGCTGCGTCAATTGGGGATGCAAGGGCCGTTTCACGGCGCCTTAACGATCCCCATCGGCTTTGGTTTAAACCCGCGTAAATATGCCTATGGTTTGCTGAGCTCTGCCGTGAAAAACGGCGGCAAGGTGTTTGCAAACAGCCCGGTGATTAACCTCAAAAAAATAGGCGGGACATTTCGATTGACCACGCCGCAAGGCTCGATAACGGCCGATCGGGTTATTATTGCAACCAACGCATATGCCGCTGAAGACCTGCCAGATTGGATGGCAGGGCGCTTTATGCCGCTGAATTCTTCCGTGATTGTCACCGATCCGCTAACGCCCAAGCAGATAGAGGTGCAAGGCTGGAGCAGCGCGCAAATGGCCTATGACACCCGCCAGCTTTTGCATTATTTCCGCCTGATGCCAAACCGGCAATTTTTATTCGGAATGCGCGGCGGTCTGTTCTCAACCGACCGTTCAGAGGCTGCGATACAAAAGCTGATTATGCGCGATTTTCACGCGATGTTTCCAGCCTGGAAAAGCGTCAAAATTCAACATTTTTGGACGGGGATGGTCTGCATGACTCGGCATCAAATTCCCTTTATCGGGGCCATTCCCAACCTCAGTGGAGCCTATGCAGGGTTTGGCTATCATGGCAATGGCGTGGCGATGGCCAGCTATGCAGGAGCGGTGCTCAGCGATTTGGTGATTGGCGGCGCACCGAATTTTGAGCGTCCAAAACTGCTGGAAACGCAGCCGCCAAAATTCCCCTTGGGGCGGTATCGGCGCCACCTTTTGGCCCCGGCCTATGCTTTGAAATATTTACAAGACCTTTAAGCGGGCGGTTTGACAGCTTTGGCCGCTCCGCGCTTTAATCCCAATTGCGCCTCGCGCAAAATGATCACCAAACCAGCCATTATGATGATCCCAGCGCCAATCAGCATTTGCAATGTCGGCAATTCATTGAAAAACACATATCCGATCAGCAGCGAAAACAACATGGCGGTATATTCGAACGGTGCCACCACCGAGGCAGGCGCAAAGCGATAAGACAGGGTTAAAAATATTTGTGCAACGCCGCCAATCAGCCCGATCAAAACCAACAAAACCGTTTGCATCATACTGGGCAGCACCCAGCCAAAGGGCAGCGTACACAGTGCCACGCTGGTCGAGGTTAAACTGAAATAAAATACAATCGCGGCGGGGTGTTCGCTCAGGGTCAGCTTGCGAATATGTACATGTGCAAGCGCGATGAACCCCGCGCCCAAAAGCACCAAACCCACCCCAAAAGCGGCGCGTGGTTCAAATGGACCACTGGAAAAGACGGTCAAACGCGGCTCGATCACAACCAACACGCCGATCAACCCCAGCGCCACCGCGCAAAGGCGAAACATGCGCACTGTCTCGCCCAGCAACAGCGCCGCCAGCAGGACGGTGAGCAGCGGAGCTGTAAAGCTAATCGCGGTCACTTCGGGCAGGGGCAAAAACCCAACCGCCGCAAAGTTCAACCCCATTGCTATGGTGCCAATAACGCCGCGCCAAAAATGCCCCATCCGCGAGCGCACGCGCAAGCCGATAGATAATTCCCCCCGCAAGAGCAACCAAACCACGATCACCGGAATCGCAAAGAACGAGCGGAAAAACACCGATTGACCGGCAGGAACATCCGCCGATACCGCTTTCACCAGCGAGAGCATAATAATGAAAAGCATCACCGCGCAAAGTTTAAGGGCAATACCTCGCAGAGGTTGCACGGCACGCCTCCTTCTTTAGCAATGATGCATAGCCAAGCCTCTCTGCGGCTTTATGCTGAGTTTGGCAAGACCCAATCGGCGCGCGGAAAATGGCAGGTATAGCCATTGGGAACGCGCATTAAATAATCCTGATGTTCTGGTTCTGCCTCCCAAAACGGGCCAACCGGTTCCAGCTCGGTCACCACCGGGGCCGGCCAAATACCGCTGGTGTTGATTGCAGCTATCATGCGCTCTGATTCCAGTTTTTGAGCCTCATCCACATAATAAATGGCAGACCGATAAGATAATCCGCGATCATTTCCCTGTCGATTAAGGGTTGTGGGATCATGAATTTGAAAAAACACTTCCAGAAGCCGCTTAAAACTAAGCGCTTGCGGGTCATAAATGACTTCGAGCGCCTCGGCATGGGTGCCATGATTGCGATAGGTGGCATTGGGCACATCGCCCCCGGAATATCCGCAACGCGTCGAGATTACGCCCGGCAGGCGGCGGATTAAATCCTGCATGCCCCAAAAACATCCCCCCGCTAGAACCGCCCGGGCGCTCATACCACATCCTCCACTCGATCGCGATAGGCGCCATAGCCCTCAGCCTCCAAATCATCACGATGAATAAACCGTAACGAAGCCGAGTTGATGCAATAGCGCAGCCCCCCACGTGCTTGCGGCCCGTCCGGAAACACATGGCCCAAATGGCTATCGCCGTGCAAGCTGCGCACTTCTACACGCACCATGCCAAGGCTGTTATCACGCAATTCTTTCACATTCTGGGTTTCCACCGGCTTGGTGAAACTGGGCCAACCGCAACCGCTGTCAAATTTTGCACCCGAGGTGAAAAGCGGCTCACCCGAGACGATATCAACATAAAGCCCGGGCTGTTTGTTGTTCAATAAAGCGCCCGTGCCCGGACGCTCGGTGCCATTTTCCTGCGTGACCCAATATTGCTCTTCACTTAAAGCGGCGATCACATCCGGATTTCGCTGATACTCTGCCATCTCATCCCCATTTTTTCTAAATCATAATATGGGATCAAATTTCCAAAAATAAAGGCTTGCGGGTTAAACCGCTGTGCGAAATGCGCTGCGCGGGTACCCCTGAAGAAACAACAGCGCCGTCAGATCGCCGTGATTGATCCTTATATCGCATTGCGCGGCAACGCTGGGCTTAGCATGCAGCGCCACACCGCTGCCAGCGCGTTGCAACATGCCAAGATCATTGGCGCCATCGCCAACCGCCAAAACATCCTGCGCGGTGATTGAAAGCTGCGCGATTAAACGCTCTAATGCCTCAACTTTGGCTTGCTGGCCCAAAATCGGATCGCTGACCTGCCCTGTTACCACGCCCTGATCCACCAAAAGCTGGTTGGCATGATGCTCATGAAAGCCCAAATGCTGCGAAACTGGCTGCGTAAAAGCGGTAAAGCCACCCGATACCAGCGCTGTGTAAGCGCCGTTGGATTTCATCGTGGCCAGCAACTCAGCCCCACCTGCTGTAAAGAAAATGCGGGTTTTGAGCGCCTGATCAATGATAGATGCTGGCTGTCCCTCGAGCAACGCAACGCGCGCGCGCAAAGCCTGTTCAAAATCCAGCTCACCATTCATCGCTTTTGCCGTTATGCCTTTAACCTGCGTGCCTACACCCGCCAAATCGGCCAGCTCATCAATACATTCCTGCTGGATCATCGTGCTGTCCATATCGGCCAAAAGCAGCTTTTTGCGCCGGCCCGCCTTTGGTTGCACAACCAGATCAACGCGCATCTCCTGAAGATCTTGCCAAACCTGCCACCGGTTTTCAGGCATGGCAGCAATTTCAAATTCCGCCGCTTCACGCGGGTGCAGCCATGTGAGCTCTCGCCCGCCCCAAGCGCTGAATAAATTTCCAGCCATATCAACGCTTAAGCCAGCGGGGGGGGCGATCAAACTACAGATCAACATTTGCTCTCCTTTTTTAAGCGCCGGGCCACCAGCCTTGACGCTGCCGTTTCGTCTTTGCGCCCCTCATGCCCGAATGGCGCCGGCTTGTCACCCCGCGGCCACACTGTCACGCGCCCCAAAGGATGCAGTTTCAGGGATGCTGTTGCGGCCAGCATGCACGCCCCGCATGTGACACGCAGCAGCAAAAATACCTTTTCGCCCTTGTGAGCGCTTAGCCAGCGTTATAGAGACGTCGGTGGGACACCCCTCCCCAACGAGGGGCGATTATCTGAAAGGGTAGCATTAATGGCTATTAAACAACCGGCATCGCGGCCGGCCAATCCGCGTTTTTCATCTGGCCCTTGCGCCAAAATCCCCACATTTGACTTAAAAAACCTAGCTGATGCGCCTTTGGGGCGCAGCCATCGCGCCGCAATTGGCAAGGCAAAGTTAAAAGCCGCGATTGACGGCACACGCGAAATTCTTGGCATTCCGGATGAGTATCGCATTGGCATCGTACCAGCCTCGGATACGGGCGCTTACGAAATGGCAATGTGGTCTTTACTGGGCGAACGCGCGGTTGAAATGCTGGCTTGGGAAAGCTTTGGGGCCGGTTGGGTCACCGATGCGGTGAAACAGCTGAAGCTGGACGCTCGCGTGTGCATCGCCGATTACGGCGATATCGTTGATTTCAGCGCAGTCGATTTTGACAAAGACGTTTGCTTTACTTGGAATGGCACCACATCCGGCGTTTGCTTGCCCAATGGAGATATGATCCCGGCAAGGCGCGAAGGTCTAACCCTATGCGATGCCACTTCAGCCGCTTTTGCCATGGATCTGCCTTGGGATAAACTGGATGTCACAACCTTTAGCTGGCAAAAAGTAATGGGCGGGGAAGCCGCGCATGGCATGCTGATCCTAAGCCCGCGCGCGGTGGCGCGCCTGGAAAGCTATACGCCCCCTTGGCCGCTGCCAAAGATTTTTCGCCTGACCAAAGCCGGCAAGCTGAATGAAGGAATTTTCAACGGCGCAACCATCAATACGCCGTCCATGTTGGCGGTTGAAGATTATCTGGTGGCCTTGGATTGGGCACGCTCGGTTGGAGGATTGACCGGGTTGATCGCCCGTTCGAATAACAATGCAAATGCCATTTCTGAATTTGTTGCGCAGCACGATTGGATCGATTTTCTAGCGCAGGATCCATCCACCCGCTCAACCACTTCTGTCTGTTTGAAATTCACCGATGCGCGCATTCAAGATGGCAGCGCTTTCGCCAAAGCAATTGCCAAACGCTTGACGGATGAGGCGGTCGCTTTTGACATTGGCGCCTATCGCGATGCCCCTGCTGGGCTGCGCATATGGTGCGGGGCAACGGTGGAAACCGATGATATTAAGGCGATGCTGCCTTGGTTAAACTGGGCCTTCCAGATGGAAATCACCGCTCTCATGCAAGCCGCATAAACCGGTTTAAACCCTCTTTTTTTAGCGCAGGTTCTGATCTGCCGCTGCTCCAATTTTATATATAAAGGACTGCCACAATGGCCCCTAAAGTACTTGTTTCTGACAAACTCTCCGAAACCGCCGTTCAAATTTTCCGTGACCGCGGCATTGATGTGGATTTTCAACCCGATTTGGGCAAGGATAAAGATCGCCTGCTTGCGGTGATCGATCAATATGATGGGCTTGCCATCCGCTCGGCCACCAAAGTCACCGAAAAAATCATCAAGGCAGCCAAAAACCTAAAAGTGGTTGGCCGTGCCGGGATTGGCGTTGACAATGTGGATAAAGAAGCGGCCAGCAAAAAAGGCATAATCGTGATGAATACGCCCTTTGGCAATATGATCACCACCGCCGAACACGCTATGGCGATGATGTTCGCTGTCGCCCGACAAATCCCCGAAGCCAATGCTTCGACGCAGGTTGGCAAATGGGAAAAGTCGAAATTTATGGGGGTCGAATTAACCGGCAAAACGCTTGGCGTGATTGGTGCCGGCAATATTGGGGGCATCGTCTGCGATCGTGCGCTGGGCCTGAAGATGAAAGTGATCGCCTATGATCCGTATTTGGGCCAAGAAAAAGCCGATAAAATGGGCGTTGAAAAAGTTGATCTAGAGGCGCTGTTAACCCGGTCCGACTTTATCACATTGCACGTGCCCCTCACGGATCAAACCCGCAATATTCTCAGCCGGGAAAATCTGTTGAAAACCAAGAAAGGCGTGCGCATTATCAATTGTGCGCGGGGCGGTTTGGTGGATGAAACCGCGCTCTCTGAGCTGTTGCAATCGGGCCATATCGGGGGCGCCGCCTTTGATGTTTTTGCGGTAGAGCCGGCGATTGAAAACCCGCTCTTTAATCTGCCAAATGTGGTTTGTACGCCGCATCTGGGCGCCGCCACCACCGAAGCGCAAGAAAACGTGGCGCTGCAAGTGGCCGAGCAAATGTCAGATTACCTTTTAACGGGCGCGGTCAGCAACGCGCTCAACATGCCATCGGTGACCGCAGAAGAGGCCAAAGTGATGGGGCCTTGGCTGCTTTTGGCGGGGCATCTTGGCAATTTCATCGGCCAATTGACGGATGAGCCGATCAAAGCGGTGAATATTCTTTATGACGGCTCTGTGTCAAAAATGAACCTAGACGCGTTAAATTGCGCAGCGATTTCGGGAATCATGAAAAAGGTCAATCCTGATGTGAATATGGTCAGCGCGCCAGTGATTGCCAAAGAGCGGGGCATACAAATCAGCACGACCAATCAGGATAAATCGGGCGCTTTTGAGGGATATATCAAAGTCACCGCGGTGACGGATACGCGCGAGCGCTCGATTGCGGGCACCGTTTTCAGCGATAAGAAACCACGGTTTATCCAAATCAAAGGCATCAATATTGATGCCGAGATTGCGTCTAATATGCTCTACACCACCAATAAGGACGTGCCCGGCATTATCGGGGCTTTGGGCCTGACCTTGGGGACCAATGGCGTGAATATTGCCAACTTTACGCTGGGGCGTGCTGCATCGGGCGGTGAAGCCATCGCGCTTTTATCGGTGGATAGCGGCGTGCCCGCACCCGTGGTCAAGCAGCTGAAGGAAACAGGTTTGTTCCAACAGGTCAGACCTCTGAGCTTTGAGGTTATTAAAAGCTGATCCACTATATGACAGGCGCGGCAAATCTGCGCCTGTCATGGCGCGGCAAACCTCTCGCTTTAGGCTGTGAAATGCTGAAATCAAAAGGAGCAAATGATGAGTGATATGCTTTATGCCATCGGCGATGTGCACGGCCAATTGGCGCAGCTTGAAACGGCCTTGTCGCTTATTGAAAAAGACGGCGGCGCTAAGGCAAAAACGGTGTTTGTCGGGGATCTTGTGGATCGCGGCCAAGACAGCCGCCGCGTGATCGAGTTGATCATGGACGGGGTGGCAGCGGGCCGCAATTGGACAGTTCTAAAAGGCAATCATGACCGCATGTTCGACTGGTTTATGCAAACGCCTTTGCGACAGGATCCGCATTTGCAAATTGGCCATTCTTGGCTTCACCCCAGATTGGGCGGCGATAAAACACTCGCCTCTTATGGCATAGATGCAAGCGAGGGGCGGCGGTTATACGAAGTGCAGCGCGAAGCGTTTGACGCAATTCCCCCAGCGCAAATCGCGTTTTTGCGCGCTTTACCCCTTACCTACCAGCATGCCAATTGGTTTTTTGTGCATGCAGGTATACGCCCCAATATTCCCTTATTCGAACAGCTCGAAGATGATCTTTTATGGATCCGTGAACCCTTTTTAAGCTATCAAGATCGCCATCCTTTGATGGTGGTGCATGGGCATACGGCCCTGGATGCCCCGGCGCATTTCGGCAATCGCATCAATCTTGATGGCGGCGCCGGATACGGGCGGCCGCTGGTGCCGGTGGCCCTCAACGAGAAGACGATGCGCCCGCTCTGTTAGGCCCGCCATGTCAAAATGCTTGCACTGCCTCGGTCTTTTATCGTAGGGCAACGGCCATGTTTACTATTGCGGCCCTTTATCATTTTACCCGTTTTGACGATCCGGCCAGCTTACGCGCGCCGCTGCAATCGACCTGCGAATCCCTGCAGATCACCGGCTCGCTTTTGCTAGCTGCAGAGGGGATTAATGGCACGGTTGCCGGAAGCGCGTCCAACATAGCAGCGCTCTTAAAAACCTTGCGCGCACTGCCCGGTTGCGCAGCCTTAGAGCATAAGGAAAGCACCGCAACTCTGCCACCCTTTCCCCGTATGAAGGTAAAGCTTAAAAAAGAGATCGTCACCATGGGCCAACCAAATGTGAACCCTCGGGCGCTGGTTGGCCATTACGTAGATCCGGCGCAGTGGAATGAAATAATCAGCGCCCCCGATGTAGCGGTGATTGATACGCGCAATGATTATGAAGTTGCGATCGGTAGCTTTGAAGGGGCTATTGATCCGCAAACACACTCGTTTCGCGACTTCCCCGACTGGTGGGAGGCCAATAAAGAGCGGTTTCACAACAAACGCATCGCGATGTTTTGTACCGGCGGTATCCGCTGCGAAAAGTCAACCAATTACCTGCTCGGGCAAGGCGTTGAGAATGTCTATCACCTCAAAGGTGGCATCCTGAAATATCTTGAAGACGTGCCAGAAGAAAATAGCAAATGGCAGGGCGATTGCTTTGTGTTTGATGCCCGCGTATCGGTGCAGCACGGGCTGGCCGAGGGTCCCCATCAGCTGTGCTATGCCTGCCGGCGGCCGATCTTGCCCGATGATAAAAAGCGCCCAGAATATGAGCATGGGGTTGCGTGCCACCACTGCTCAGTTCAAACCAGCGAGAGCGATAAAGACCGTTTTCGCGAGCGTCAAAAGCAAATTCACCTCGCCCGCGCGCGCGGTGAAACGCATATGCTGGGATATGATGGCAGCTAAAGCTGCAACGCCGATTTCGCTCTAACTCGCATACTATTGGCAGCCGCGCGCGGCTCAGGCGAAGACCCCCGACCAATAAGGTAGAAAAAACCGCCGTAAAAGCCGTTGCCTTTCTGTGCAAATCAGCCGAAATTAGTGGCTAAATTAGGCAAAGGAACCGTTTTCATGGGTAATATATTGGCAATTGATCAAGGCACCACCTCCAGCAGGGCGATCGTGTTTGATCAGGCAATGACGCCCATTTCTGACGCACAAGAAGAATTTAAGCAGCATTTTCCGCAAAGTGGCTGGGTAGAGCACGCGCCGCAAGATCTCTGGGATACGACAATGCGCACCTGCCGCGCCGCGCTGTCAAATGCCGATCTTAATGCGCGCGATATCGCGGCTATTGGGATTACAAACCAACGTGAAACCACCGTGGTGTGGGACCGCCATACTGGCGAGGCCATTCACAAAGCCATCGTCTGGCAGGATCGGCGCACTGCAGCGCTCTGCGCAACGTTGCGCGCTGAGGGTCATGAAGCCATGGTCACCGCACAAACCGGCTTGCTGCTGGATCCTTATTTTTCGGGCACCAAGCTGAAATGGATTTTAGAAAATGTTGAGGGTGCAAAAGCAAAAGCCAAGGCCGGTGATTTGCTGTTTGGCACGGTAGACAGCTATTTGATCTGGCGCTTAACGGGCGGCGCAGCGCATGTGACTGATGCCACAAATGCGGCGCGTACGATGCTCTATGATATCCATAAAGGGGCCTGGAGCACAGAGATTTGCGCCCTCTTAGATATTCCGTGCAGATGTTGCCAGAGGTGCTAAACAGCGCCGATCATTTTGGCGAGACTACGCCGGATTTGTTTGGCAGCGCGATTCCCATTTTAGGCGTGGCGGGCGATCAGCAAGCGGCCACGGTTGGGCAGGCATGCTTTCAGCCCGGGATGCTGAAGTCAACCTATGGAACAGGGTGTTTTGCGCTTTTGAACACGGGCGATACGCCTGTAACATCCAGCAACCGTTTGCTAACAACGATTGCCTATCAGTTAAACGGCAAACCCACTTATGCACTTGAAGGATCTATTTTTATCGCCGGCGCCGTGGTGCAATGGCTGCGCGATGGGCTGAAAATAATAACCGATGCTCCGCAAACGCAAACGCTGGCAGAGGCGGCTGATCCTGGCCAAGATTTGGTTTTGGTCCCTGCTTTTACAGGGCTTGGCGCGCCTTATTGGAATGCCGAATGCCGCGGCGCAATCTATGGGTTAAGCCGCAATTCCGGCTCCGCAGAATTCGCCAAAGCCGCCCTAGAAAGCGTTGGGTTTCAAACCCGGGATTTGCTAGAGGCGATGCAGGCGGATTGGCCCGGCGATGCTGCAACGGCCGTGTTGCGCGTGGATGGAGGAATGTCTGCCAGCAATTGGACCATGCAGTTTTTAGCCGATATTATCGGCGCTGCAGTGGATCGGCCAGAGGTTTTGGAGACGACCGCGCTGGGCGCCGCTTGGCTTGCCGGCATGCAGGCCGGAACTTATCCATCCCAAGAGGCGTTTTCAAAAACATGGGCCCTGCAACGCCGCTTTGAACCGGCTATGGACGCAGAAGCGCAAAGCGCCAAATATAACCGTTGGAAAACCGCGGTTCAAGCGACGCTCAGCGTTTAAGCCTGCCGCTTAAATACCACAATCAACGATCGCCTTGGCCAAGATGGGTACGGTTTTTTGATTGAGGCCGGCGATATTCAAACGGCTGTCACCCACCATGTAAATCGCATGTTCCTCGCGCAGCCGGGCCACTTTATCCGGGGTGGTTCCCAAACGCGAAAACATCCCACGATGCTGGGCTAAAAACCCAAACCGATCAGAACCAGACAGGCGCTGAAGCTCTTCGGATAACTGTTCGCGCAGCCCCAACATCGACAAGCGCACCTCTTCCAATTCGGCGGCCCAATCTGCGCGCAGATCAGGATCGCTCAGAACCATGGTCACCAACCTTGCGCCATGATCCGGCGGGAATGAAAAATTTTGCCGGTTTAAATAGGCGAGCGTGCCCTGATTGAGCCCCCGCGCCGCTTGATCATGTGAAACCACCATCAACAGGCCCGTGCGCTCGCGATAAATCCCGAAGTTTTTTGAGCAGCTGGCCGCAATGATCGTTTCGGGCACCGATTGCGCCAAAAGGCGCGTGCCAGCGGCATCCTCTTCCAGACCATCACCAAAGCCTTGATAGGCGATATCCACCATTGGCGTGGCACCGGTTTTGTGCAGCAGATCGATCACCGCCTGCCATTGCACCGCGTTCAGATTTGCCCCTGTCGGGTTGTGGCAACAACCATGCAGCAAAATCACATCCCCTGGTTTGGCCGCCGAAAGATCCTGTAGCATAGCCTCAAAATCTACACCGCGCGTCTCGCCATCAAAATACCGGTAAGGCATCACCGGCATGCCAAGGAATTTTAGAATAGACAAATGGTTTGGCCAGGTCGGGTCTGACACAAAAATGCGCGCCTTAGGATGCGCCATTTTGATCAGTTCAAAAGCCTGTCTGACAGCGCCTGTGCCCCCCGGGGTTGCGGCCGCCGCCACGCTGGCTCTTGGCACCGCATCGCCCAGCACCAGATCAACCATCACGTCGGAAAAGCGTGGATCCCCCAAAAGGCCAACATAGGATTTCGTTGTTTCTTGCTGCCACAGCTGATGCTCTGCGGTTTTAACCGCCCGCATCACCGGCGTGATCCCCTCGGCATTTTTATAAACCCCAACCCCAAGATCAATTTTTTGATCGCGCGGATCTTCTTTATACGCTTGCACCAAGGCCAGAATTTTATCTGCCGGTTGTTCTACGAGGTCTTGAAACATTATGTCTTTCCTGTGGCTATGGGCAAGGTTGGAAACATGCCCCATTCGGTCCAGCTGCCGTCATATAGGGAATGGTCTGTTTTGCCCATACGGGTTAATCCTAAACTGAGAATTGCGGCCGTCACGCCCGAACCGCAGCTGGTAATCACTGGTTTGTCCAAATCGACACCGGCTTCCACAAAAACCTGCCGCATCTCATCCGGTGATTTCATCGTATCATCTGCCTTCAGCAAATCTTTGTAGAACACATTTTTTGACCCCGGAATATGACCGGCGCGCAAACCTTGGCGCGGCTCAGGGTCTGTGCCGTAAAAGCGACCCGGCGAGCGCGCATCCACGATCTCAGACTCTCCCAGTTTTGAGGCCGCCGAAACTTGCGTGACATCCTTAACCATATGGTTTTGGCGCCGTACCATCATATGGCGGTCGCGCAAAATAGGCGGCAAATCTTCTACGGGATAGCCCTCTGCCTGCCATTTGGGAAAACCGCCATCAAGAACGGCAATATCCATTTGACCCATCAATTTGAACAACCACCACACACGCGGCGCGGAAAACAATCCAGAACCGTCATAAACAACTATTTGATGCCCATCACCCACGCCCATGGCACGCATACGCGACATAAATTTTTCTACCGGAGGAACCATATGCGGCAAATCTGAGCGGTGGTCGCTGACATCATCAAGATCAAAGAAGCGCGCGCCCGGAATATGCGCGCGCTGATACTCGGCAAAAGGGTCGCGCTTAGAGCCGGGCAAATACCACGACGCATCCAAAACCCTTAAATCAGGATCTTTTAAATGCGCGGCCAGCCATTGCGTTGAGACAAGGGTTTTGGGGTCATCGCGGGTCATAATAAACCTCACTTATTGCTTTTGTTTTTGCCTACTACTGTCTCTATACAGGGGCAAGAGCGGGTTCGGCAATTGTCCCTTTTATAATAAACCGATTGCTCCGCGACGCTACTCGCTGTGGCGCAGCAAACGCTGTTTTTGTCGCCCCCAATCCCGTTTGGCCTGATCGGCGCGCTTGTCATGATTCTTTTTGCCTTTGGCGATACCAATTTTCAGCTTCACTTTGCCGCGATGGTTAAAATACATCACCAAAGGCACCAAAGTCAGGCCTTTGCGCTGGGTATCGGCCCATAGCCGTGCCAGCTCTTTGCGGCTGACCAGCAATTTGCGCCGCCGCCGTTCTTCATGTCCAAAGGTCTTGGCCTGCTCATAAGGGGCAATATAAGAATTCACCAACCACAACTCGCCAGCATCCACGCCTGCATAGCTTTCGGCAATATTGGCGCTGTTTACCCGCAGTGATTTCACCTCAGAGCCCAGAAGCATCACACCACATTCCAAATCACCCTCGATCGCATAATCAAAACGCGCGCGGCGGTTTTCAGCGATCACTTTATAATTCGGGTCAGATTTGGAATTTGCCATGGCATGGCCAGATACACGGCCACAGCTTCTGTGTCTATGGGCTGGTGCCCAAACTGTCTAAAATTATGGCGCCCAATCGCGCATGCGCTGTTTGCGCCAGTAGAAAAAACTAGACCTTGAACCGTTTATCAGCAAGATGGATCTACGCAGCGGTCACCCGCCAGCCCCTCTTCAAACCAGAAAGATACGCAGCATGAAAGATGATAATTTTCTGAAAGAAAATAACGCCCGCCATTTATGGCACCCGATGGGCCATCCGGGCGACTCGCTGGAAACGCCGCCGCGTATCATCACCGGGGCGCAGGGCGTTTATGTGAATGATATTGACGGGCATTCCGCGATTGATGCCGTTGGAGGCCTATGGTGCGTTAATCTAGGTTATTCCAACAACCCGATCAAAGACGCGATCGCCAAACAGCTTTACGATCTGCCCTATTCCTCAAATTTTGCCGGCTCAACCAACCCATGCGCGATTGAGGCCTCACTGGCGGTGCGCAATATGTTTGCCGAAGATGGGATGGCGCGGGTCTTTTTCACCTCGGGCGGCTCTGACTCAGTAGAAACCGCGCTGCGCCTATCGCGCCAATATCACCGACTGCGCAACGAACCCACCCGCACCAAATTTCTCTCGTTGAAAAAAGGGTATCACGGCACGCATTTCGGGGGCGCCTCGGTCAATGGCAATAACCGCTTTCGGATCAATTACGAACCGCTGATGCCGGGCTGCTTTCATCTGCCCAGCCCTTATACTTATCGCAATCCCTTTGATGAAAAGGATCCAGCAGCTTTGGCGCAGAAAATCGCCGCCAGTTTTGAAGATGAAGTCCTTTTCCAAGGCGCGCAAACCATCGCCGCCTTCATTATGGAGCCAATCCAAGGCGCTGGCGGTGTGATTGTGCCGGATGCCTCATTCATGAAGCTGATGCGCGACATTTGTGACAAATATGGAATTTTGATGATTTCAGATGAGGTGATTACCGGCTTTGGCCGTACCGGCGATTGGTCGGGTGCGCGCCATTGGGGCGTAAAGCCTGATATGATGTGTTTGGCCAAAGGCATTACCAGCGCCTATTTTCCCGTCGGCGCTGCATTGATGAGCGAGAAGGTCGCCGAGGTGTTCGAAAAGGACAGAACGGGCGAGGCAGGTATTTATCATGGCTATACCTATTCAGCGCATCCGGTCGGAGCCGCAGCCGTGGTGGCCTGCCTGCAGGAAACCCTGCGTCTCGATACAAAAACCAACGCGGCAGCGCGCGGCACTCAATTGTTTGAGGGGGTGAAAAAGCTCGCCGATAAATACGATATTATTGGCGATATACGCGGCGGCGAAGGGTTGATGGTCGGCATTGAAATTGTTAGCGATAAAGCCAAGAAAACGCCGATGGATGGCGCAACGATGACGCGGCTGCATCAAGCCACGTTTGAGGCCGGCGCATTGGTGCGTTTGGGCATGCATAATGTGCTGATGTCTCCCCCTTTGGTGATTACAAAGGCAGAGGTGGATGGCATTATCAAGGCACTAGACCAAGGCTTTGCCAATTTATAACTCAATCGCGCGGGCTTGCGGTCAGGTTCAGGATTTTTTCAAACCGACCCGGTTGCAACCCCCCCAACTGCCAAGGTCCAATTTGCGCCCGGATTAAGCGCAGCGTCGGAAAGCCCAGCGCAGCAGTCATCCGGCGTACCTGACGGTTGCGCCCTTCGCGCAGACTTACCTCCAACCACGCCTCCGGCACCGTTTTGCGAAACCGAACCGGCGGGGTTCTTGGCCAAAGATCGGCCGGCGGGTCGATCAAGCGCGCCTGCGCAGGCAAGGTCTTTCCATCTTTCAGCAGGATGCCTTGTTCAAACCGCTCAAGATCTGATTGCCGCGGCGCCCCTTCCACTTGCACCCAATAGGTTTTGGTCATTTTATGTTTCGGGTTGGAAATCCGCGCCTGCAGCTTGCCATCATCGGTCAAAATCAACAAACCTTCGCTGTCCCGATCAAGCCGCCCCGCAGGATAGACAAACGGGATATCGATAAAGGCTGACAGCGTCTTTCGATCACTGCCCGCGTTGCCCTTATCGGTAAATTGCGACAGCACATTATAAGGTTTGTTGAATAAAACGATCACAGGGTCAATCCTGGCGCGGGGCGGATCTCGCCAGTGTGCAGCCCGCTCCAATTGACGATGGGCGCATGCATACGTTTCAGCGTTGCAGGATGCGCGGGCGGCAAGGCCCCCAAAGCGCAGAGCAGAGCCGCAATCGCGCATTCACTGGCGCGGGTGCTGCCATCCAATATTTTTACCGCGATGCCAAAGCGCTTTTGGGGGATAATGGCGACGAAAACGCCTTCGGCGCCCGTTTTGACCACCGTGCCGCCCTGCATGGCTTGCATCAATTCAGTGCAGGCGCGGCCCTCACCCGCCACCAAATCCGGATACTGCGCCATCGCGCCGCGCAATCGTAAAGCCGCCTGTGAAGCAACATCAATGCGCGCCTCAGCGCTGGCGAACCAAGCCATTGCCCGCGCCAATCCAAGCAATGAAGTGGCAAAATTGGGCGCAGAACATCCATCAATCGCGTGCCCCGGGCTGGCGGCATCTGTCACCTGCTCAAAAGCTTCTAAGCAGGCGCGCTGCACCGGATGCGCAATGTCAGTATAGGCATCATCGCCTTTTAAAAACCGACCCAGCGTTAAAAACCCGGTATGCTTTCCCGAGCAATTATTATGAATTTGACAGGGTGCTTCCTGCGCCGCTTGCACGCGCCGCTTTTCATCCCGGTCCCGGGGTGGCTGGGCGCCGCATCGCAAAGCTGTTTGGTCATATCCCAATGCCTGTAACCAGGCGCTGACCCGGCTGGTATGAATCTGTCCGCCTTGATGCGACGCGCAAGCCAGCGCAAAATCTTGCTCTGCAAGCCCATAGTGATCGCCCGCGCCTGAGCTGAGCAAAGGCAAGGCTTGAATCATTTTGGCAGAAGAGCGCGGCAAAATAACCGCGTCAGGATCCCCCCATGATTTTACAATTTGTCCGGTTTCATCACAGATCACAGCGTGGCCCAGATGTAGGCTTTCCAAAAATGATCCGCGCCAGATTTCACATAAAGCTTCAGGGGCTTGCATTCTTCTCTCCAGATAGTGATTTTTTCAGCAAAATCTTGCCAAGAGGGCTTTCGCTAAAACACAGTTTAAGGCTAATGTGGTTTTGTCGAGAATGTAATGGGATTTTCCCGTAAATGGTCATTAAGCACCATAGAACCTATAGGTCGGCGCTACCGGCTTATGACGGAGGCAAGAAATGAAGAGCCTGTTAAGAACCGCAGTGTTGGCCACCAGCCTTTTGGGCTTTGCTGGTGCAGGTTGGACAGCCGAGGGTAAGGCAACCCGCGTCTCAGAACATGGAGATTGGGCTGTGTTTGTGGATAAAAGCCCAAAAGAATGTTGGAGCGTGTCGCTGCCCAAGAAAAGCGTCAACACGCGCGGCGGTCGGACCGTTTCGGTAAAACGCAGTGATATTTTATTATTTGTATTCTTCAGCCCAGCAGGAAAAGTATCCGAACAGGTGACCTTCACCGGGGGATATCCTTTCGCAGAGGACAAAGCGATCAAGCTGAAAGTGGATGATAAGTCGTTCAAATTGTCACTGATCCAAGGCGAATGGGCCTGGGCCGGCTCTTCTGAAGAGGATGCACAACTGGTCAAAGCCATGAAAGCGGGGGGCACGGCAACGTTAACAGCAATCTCCAAACGCGGCACCCAGACCGTTGATACGTTTTCGCTAAAAGGCTTTACCGCCGCCAGCGACGCGGCAAAAAAGAACTGTAGCGAATAATTTCCAAAACCCCGGCCTTTGCCTAACCGTATAAATAGGCTATGCGGGCCGGGAAACTGTTGGAAAGTTATAGCTGATGTCGGTCAACGCTCCGATCACCCAAGACGTATTGACCCTGCCCCGCAAGCTGCCAGAGGGCCCGATAAATTTGATCGGGCTCACCCGGGCCGCCTTGCGCGAGGCATTGATTGCGCAGGGCACGCCCGATAAACAGGCCAAAATGCGCGCCGGGCAGATTTGGCAATGGATTTACGCCAAAGGCTGCCGTGATTTTTCGCAGATGACCAATCTGTCAAAAGACTATCGCGCCAAACTCGCCGAAACCTTCGCTCTTGAAGTGCCCAAAGTGATCACGCGACAAATCTCCAGCGATGGCACGCGCAAATATCTGGTGCGCATAGCTGGCGGGCATGAGGTAGAGATCGTTTATATTCCCGAAGAAGATCGCGGCACTTTGTGCATTAGCAGCCAAGTGGGCTGTACGCTCACCTGCTCTTTTTGCCATACTGGTACGCAAAAGCTGGTGCGCAATCTATCCGCCGGAGAAATCATTGGCCAAGTCTTGGTGGCCCGCGATGATCTAGGCGAGTGGCCGGAACCGGGAAATCCGCCCAACCCGGTGCGCCTGCTTTCCAATATCGTACTGATGGGCATGGGCGAGCCGCTGTATAATTTTGACAATGTGCGCGATGCGATGAAGATCGCGATGGACCCCGAGGGCATTTGCCTGTCGCGGCGCCGGATCACGCTGTCAACATCCGGTGTGGTACCCGAAATTGCCAAAACCGCCGAGGAAATCGGCTGTCTGCTGGCAGTGTCCTTTCACGCCACGACCGATGAGGTGCGCGATAAATTGGTGCCAATCAACAAGAAATGGAATATCGAAACATTGCTCAGCGAATTGCGCGCCTATCCGAAACTGTCCAATTCAGAGCGCATCACTTTTGAATACGTGATGTTGAAAGGTGTGAATGACAGCGATGCTGATGCCCGCCGATTGCTAAAGCTGATCAAAGGAATTCCGGCGAAGATCAACCTGATCCCGTTCAACGAATGGCCCGGCGCGCCCTATCAACGCTCGGACCGCGCGCGGATCAAAGCGTTTTCGGATATTATTTTCAATGCTGGCTATGCCAGCCCGATCCGGCGCCCGCGCGGCGAGGATATTATGGCGGCCTGTGGGCAGTTAAAATCGGCGACCGAGCGGGCCCGCAAAAGCCGCAAAGAGATCGCCGCAGAAACCGGGTTATGAGTGGCTTGCGCCCTGCAAAGTCCGTTTTTCAATAAGATATCCGTAAAGCGTGCTCAGACCGCTAGCGCCATATAGGGTGAGGGTCCAAATTTACAGCAAACCAAGGATCATCGCGGGGACTACAGCGCCATTCAAAGCTGAAACCCAGGAATCTGCGGCAGAAATGCCGAAATGCACCAGCACTTCAACCCCGGCTAACAGCAATATCTGGCCCTTTATCTCGCTGGTTTTCCGCCAACTTTCGCGCAGGCTCATATTTTTGCCAATAGCCGCGGCAGGCAGGCACAGGCTGATCCGACGCCCAAGCCATATAAAAGAAACAGATTTTGTAAACCAAACAAGCCATAAAAGGGCGTTAAGCGCCGTGATCGCAATGGGATCTTGAAGCGCCATAAAAACAAGCGCTAGTAATTTATGGAAACCATCCAAGCCTTGCGGATCGATAAAATTTCGGATGAAAATCAATAAAATAATTGTCACGGCGATAAAGATAAGCGTAATTTTTATAACTTTGATAATTTAAAGCCAAATGACTGACCGATTGAAAATCGGCCCTTCAACGCCGAGCATAATATAGCTGTGCCAGAGAACCTCAATCACTGCCAATAAAAAAGCGGCAACTAAAATGAAGCCCAAGATCAGACCAAAGGCCCTATATTACCCATCAGATTTAGAGAATTTGCGCGTTCCTCTTGCAATACTGTTCCAATGATTTTCCAAATCATCACGATTTGTAACAGCGCATAAACGGCAAAGACCGCCGCGGTAAGCCGCAAATAGCGCCTCAATTACCCAAAAGTAGTAAAATTGAAAAAGTAAATAACCGAAGCCCCAACATACCAAATACACCTTTGAACAATAGACAAAAGCCTAGCAGTGCTGCCCCAAAAAACAACTTTAAAAATAGACTTTTAGCCCAAACGACGCTTGCGGGCAGCAAGTAGCTTCAAGCGCAGCGCATTCAGCTGAATAAATCCGGCCGCGTCGCTTTGATCATAGGCGCCAGCATCCTCTTCAAAGGTCACATGCGCCTCGGAATAAAGCGAGTGTTCTGACCAACGGCCAACCGTGCGCACCGAGCCTTTGTAAAGCTTTAGACGCACCGTGCCGGTGACATGTTCTTGGCTTTTATCAATCAAAGCCTGCAGCATTTCACGCTCGGGGCTGTACCAAAACCCATTATAAATCAGCTCGGCATATTTGGGCATCAGCTCATCTTTCAAATGCGCCGCGCCACGATCCAAGGTGATTTGCTCGATACCGCGATGCGCTTCCAGCAAAATTGTACCGCCCGGGGTTTCGTAAATGCCGCGCGATTTCATGCCAACAAAGCGCCCCTCGACCAGATCCAACCTACCAATGCCATGCGCGCCGCCCAGAGCATTCAGCCGAGTGAGCAGCTGCGCTGGCGACAGCGTTTCGCCATTTATCGAAACCGCATCTCCCCCCGTAAAACCGATTTCAACAAATTCGGGTTTATCGGGTGCATCTTCAGGATTAACCGTCCGCTGATATACGTAATCCGGCGCATCCAAGGCGGGATCTTCCAAAACCTTGCCCTCCGATGAGGTATGTAGCAGGTTGGCATCGACGCTAAATGGTGCCTCGCCGCGCTTGTCTTTAGCGATGGGGATTTGGTTCTCTTCGGCAAACGCGATCAGTTTTGTGCGGCTTGATAAATCCCATTCGCGCCAAGGCGCAATCACTTTGATATCAGGGTTCAGCGCATAAGCCGCCAATTCAAAGCGCACCTGGTCATTGCCCTTGCCGGTTGCGCCATGCGACACCGCATCGGCGCCCGTCGCGGCGGCAATTTCAACCAAGCGTTTGGAAATCAACGGGCGCGCAATGGACGTGCCCAGCAAATACAGCCCCTCATACAGCGCATTGGCGCGAAACATCGGAAACACAAAATCGCGTACAAATTCTTCGCGCAGATCCTCGATAAAAATATTTTCCGGAGCGATCCCCAAAAGCTCGGCCTTTTTACGCGCCGGATCCAGCTCTTCACCTTGCCCCAAATCAGCCGTGAACGTCACCACTTCACAGCCATATTCAACCTGCAACCATTTCAAAATGATCGAGGTGTCGAGGCCACCGGAATAGGCCAATACAACTTTTTTGGGCGCACTCATAGCATAGTCCTTTGCGGTTTTGATCGGGGCGATATCGGGTTTTGACGAAAGGAGCAAGGGAGCCTTGGGCTTGCGCACGCGCAAAATCTGCCGCAAGACTAACAAATGACCGATTTTCAATCTCTTGCCCGCGCCGCCGAAGCCGAAATGCGCCACGTATTTGCCGAAACACCGCTGCAAAAAAACGAGCATCTCTCGGCTATATTTGACGCCGATATTTGGCTGAAACGCGAAGACCTTTCTCCGGTGCGCTCCTACAAGCTGCGCGGCGCATTTAATGCGATGCGCAAACGCCCAGATCAACGCAGTTTTGTTTGCGCCAGCGCAGGGAATCATGCGCAGGGCGTGGCCTATATGTGCCGGCATTTTGATGTGACCGGCACGATTTTCATGCCAGTCACAACGCCGCAGCAAAAAATTCAGAAAACAAAGATTTTTGGCGGCGAAAATGTGTCAATTCAATTGGTGGGTGATTATTTTGACGATTGTTTGAAAGCCGCGCAAAATTTCTGTCAAGAACAAGGTGCGCATTTTCTATCACCCTTTGATGATGCGGATGTGATCGAAGGCCAAGCCTCTGTGGCCGTAGAGATCGAACGGCAATTGGGCAGCACCCCGGATCATATTATTCTGCCTGTGGGCGGGGGCGGCTTGTCCTCAGGTCTGCTCAGCTATTTTGGCACCACAAGCCAATTTACTTTGGTCGAGCCGTTGGGTGGAGCCTGCCTTTGGGCCGCTTTGATCGCGGGCAAACCGGTCAAGCTGGATAAGGTGGATACGTTTGCCGATGGCGCTGCGGTGGGCCAAATCGGCCAGCGTACGTTCGAATGCTTAAAAAGTATCGGATTGGCCAATGTGCTGCGGATTCCCGAAGATCGGATCTGTATCACCATGCTTGAAATGCTGAATATCGAAGGCATTGTATTGGAGCCAGCTGGCGCCTTGGCCATCGATGCGCTGAAAGATCTCGGTCAAATGATCCGTGGTCGCAAAGTGATTTGCGTCTCTTCGGGGGGAAATTTTGACTTTGAACGGCTGCCAGAGGTGAAAGAGCGCGCGCAGCGCTTTGCCGGCGTTAAAAAATACTTGATTTTAAGAATGCCGCAGCGCCCCGGTGCGTTGAAGGAGTTTTTGAATTTATTGGGCCCCGATGATGATATCACGCGTTTTGAATATCTGAAAAAATCTGCGCGAAACTTTGGATCAATCTTGATCGGATTGGAAACCAAAAACACCGATGGTTTTGAAGCTTTTTTTGCCAGCCTCGAGGCCGCCGGCTACACTTATTCTGACATAACAAATGATGAAACGCTGGCACAATTTGTCATTTAAACTTGAACCTACAATGCGATATTCTGAAAAAAGACCGCCTTGGCCCGTTCATAAGAGCGCTGCAAACGTTCGAAATAGGACCGAATTTTTTCGGCAGATAAGCCCGTTTCCAACGTAAAAAAATCGGGCTCACACAGCCGAGCCAGTTCAAAAAACCCCAAATTCAACGCACTACCGCGAATGAAATGTAACAGATCGCGGATCTCATCCAGCTCTGTAAGCTCAAATACTTCTGGTAAACTGCAGTCAATTTCTTCAAAAAACAACCCTACCACATCGGCAAAATCTTTTTGTCCCACCTCTCGGCGCAGATCTTCAATACGCTCCCAATCTATCATGCTCTCACTCCCATCCCAGCGTTATGATTGAGCAAAAGATTAAACCAGGAGTGAATATCTAAAATTTTAAAAGGCCAAATTTTAGTCTTTCACAGCCGATTAAGAGCTTAGGGTTTACAACCGCCCAACATAAGGGGCGCTTGCAATGTGTCAGCCATATCCGAAGCTTAAGGCCAGCAGACCACCACCGGTTCTGCGCGCGATCAAAACGGTGCTGATCGTTGATGACAGCGCTGCGCAAAGGCGCATCGTAGCAGGTTTTCTGACCGGCTGGGGGCTTCACAGCCTACAAGCCAGCAGCGCCAAAGCGGCAATTCGCTTATTTAAAAAACATCGTCCCAACATCATTCTAAGCGATTGGATGATGCCAGAAATGAACGGGCTCGATTTATGTGACACGCTGCGCCAAATTACCCCAGACCTGTATATTTATTTTATTTTGCTTACCTCGCGCTCGACCAAAGCCGAGATGCTGTACGCCTTTCAAAAGGGCGCTGATGATTTTCTCAGCAAGCCGATCGCAGTGATCGAACTTCACGCCCGCGTCACAGCAGCGGCGCGGCTTCTTTACACCCAGCGGAAGTTGAAACTCAAAAACCGACAGATCAAAGCGGCGCTGCGCAAAACCCAAGCTTTGAATGCCGCAATGGATAAAGATCTGCTTGCCGCGCAGCAGCTTCAAACCGCGCTTATCCATAACAAGCATCGCCGCTTTGGTCGGTTCGACTTCACAGCCCTGGTGGAAAATGCAGGCCCTGTTGGAGGGGATTTGGCGGGGTTTTTTACCATAGGGGCAACGCATATAGGGTTTTATATTGCCGATGTTTCGGGGCATGATATCAGCGCAGCAATGCTGACGGTGCGCATTGCAAATTTTTTTTCGACCGAGGCTTTTGGCCAAAATATCGCCGTACAGCGCCTTAAAACGGGCCAAATATGCCCGCGCCAACCGCATGATATTTTACAAAGCATAAATCAAATCATACTCAAGGAGGTTACAACCGACCATTACCTGACCATGATATCGGGACTGCTAGATTTAACCTCGGGGCGCCTTTGTTTTGCCCAGGCTGGTCACCCTTACCCAATTCTGCAGGCAAAAAAGGGCATGTTTCACCATATTGGCCGTGACAGCCTGCCAATCGGCATTTCGCAAACGGTACGCTATCAAGATCATCACTTGCAGTTGGCTGCGGGCGAGCGTCTGATTCTTTATTCGGACGGGTTTAGCGATGGTGTCTATGACCAAAATACCGCGCTTGGAAAAGAAGGGTTGCAGCCGCTTTTTGCCCGCGTTCAACATCTGCATGGGCCCGCTCTCACCCATAATATTTTAGAAAATATACATGCCATCCGCGATCAAACACCCCTGGTCGATGACCTGTCGGCGCTGATCATCACGCATCGCGCCGCTGGCGCATCTGGGCCTGAAACATCTGAATAAAAGCCCGATCTCCAGGATTCACCAAAAGCTCAAACGCCGCCTCGATTGGTATTAAGTGATCTTCATGGCCAGCCTCGGTTGGATCGCCAAGGCGCAACACAGGATCTGCGCGATAGACCAAACATAGCTTTTCAGCCCAGAGGTCATATTCAGGCATGAAAACAAACCGTCGAAAGGCGCCAATATGGCGCGGCCGGGCGATTTTCCAACCAGTTTCCTCCATCACTTCACGGTGCAGCGCGGTGATCGGATGCTCACCTGAGTCAATACCGCCGCCCGGCAATTGAAATTCGGGCTCAGGTTCCGCCTGATGAGTCAGTAAAAGCGCATCACCATAAGGCAAAATCGCATAAACGCCACGCCGAATCTGATAGCGGCGATCGGTTTGCGGGGTTTCTCCATAGCGTCTTATCATTCCAAGCTCCTTTTGATCCAACTCCGCGGCTGCTTGCCCAGTCTTACGAGACAGGATATGGCTCCGCAAGAAAGATAAGGAATGCCTATGAAAAGCGGATCGCAAATTGCGTGGGACGACACTGTCCTACCCTTTCAACTTGATGCCTGTGACATGCGGGGCCGGATAGCGCGTCTTGATGGCGTTTTGGATGGCGTCCTACAGCAACATAATTATCCGCCCGTGGTCGAGGCTTTGGTGTCTGAAATGGCGCTACTGACAGCTTTAATCGGGGAAAGTATAAAGCTGCGCTGGAAGCTTTCATTGCAAGTGCAATCCAAAGGCGCTGTGCGCATGATCGCAACCGATTATTACGGCCCTGAAACTGAAGGCGCGCCAGCGCGCATTCGCGCCTATGCCAGCTTTGATGAAGCGCGACTGACCGACGGGCCGATTTTCGACCAAATTGGCGAAGGCTATTTTGCGATTTTGATCGATCAAGGCGCAGATATGACGCCCTATCAAGGCATAACTCCGCTTGTGGGTGGCTCGCTTTCCGCCTGTGCAGAGGCCTATTTTGCGCAATCAGAACAGCTGCCAACCACGTTTAAGCTCTGCTATGGAAAATCGCAGGCCCCCGATCAGCCCGCGCAGTGGCGAGCAGGGGGTATTATGATACAACATATGCCTAAATCCAGCCTTGAGCCTGCGATGGATGAGGGCGGATCGGGCGATGGCGGTGTATTAATGGCCAATGATATTATAGATGCCGATGACAGCGATAACTGGAACCGCGTGAACATCCTGTTAGACACTGTCGAAGAGCTGGAAATGATTGGGCCAGTGATCCAACCCTCGCAATTGCTGCTGCGGTTGTTCCATGAAGATCGGCCAAGAGTGTTCAACGCCCAAGCCGTACGCTTTGGATGCACGTGCTCGCAAGAGCGGGTGCGCCAATCCCTATCGATTTATTCGGCAAAAGATATTGCCAGCATGACCACAGAAGACGGTCTGGTAACCGCAGATTGTCAATTTTGCGGCGCACATTATCAGTTAGACCCAACCAGTGTAGGGTTTCAGGCGGGGCAAGATGACAGTGCCCCCGCATGAGCTGCGCGCGCACTTACTGACAGCACTAGGGCGTTCGCAGGCCGCCTCTTCGGATTTTGATCTGATGAACCCTGTCTCAAGGGGACAGCGCGCAGCACCCCTGCGCGACGCGGCCGTGTTGATCGGTGTGTATAGTAGCGTTGATGGACCCTATGTTTTGCTGACTCGCCGCGCCGCACATTTAAAGCATCATCCGAATCAAGTCGCTTTTCCAGGTGGTAAAGTCGAAACAAAAGATGCCCATATTCACGCAGCCGCACTGCGCGAAGCGCAAGAAGAGGTTGGGCTCAATCCTGAAAATATCGAGATATTGGGCAGCTTGGCACAGCATAAAACCGTTACCGGCTTTTCCGTCACGCCCGTAATCGGGCTTATTTCCAACCCGTTTACGCCGCAGATTGATCCCTGCGAAGTGGCCGAGGCCTTTTGGGTTCCGCTGGCGCATCTGACGCGGGTGGAAAATTTTTCGATCCATCAACGGCGCTGGCAATCGCAAACGCGAAAATACTATGCTATTCCTTTCGGTCCGTATTATATATGGGGTGCAACGGCGCGCATTCTTCGGGGGTTGGCAGACCGGCTGGTATGAACATCATTCAGGCAGACTGGCTCAAAAAGCCTGGCGTGGAAAAAATTACACGGCTGTTAAGCGACGCTGGGTTCGAAATTTATTTTGTCGGTGGTTGCGTGCGCAACAGCCTGCTCAACAGGCCCGTCGATGATATCGATCTGGCCAGCAACGCCCGGCCAGAACAAATTCAAACTTTGGCGCGCGCCGCCAAGCTAAAAACCATTCCAACCGGTATTGAACATGGCACTCTCACGGTGATCAGCGAGGGTACGCCCTATGAAATCACCACGTTTCGTCAAGATATTGAAACCGATGGCCGCCGCGCCACAATTCAATATGCCGATAGCCTTAAAAGTGATGCAAAGCGGCGCGATTTTACGATGAATGCGCTTTACGCTGATGCAAACGGCAAGATCTACGATCCGCTGGATGGGCTTGCCGATCTGAAAGCAGGGCATCTGCGTTTTATCGAGAATGCCGAGCGGCGGATTACCGAAGATTACCTGCGCATTTTGCGGTTTTTTAGGTTCTCGGCCTGGTATGCCAATCCAGATTTGGGCTTTGATCCTGATGCTCTGGCCGCGATTGCAACCAAAGGCGAAGGCTTATTGGGGCTTTCTAAAGAACGCATAACCAAAGAATTGTTGAAATTGCTGGCAGCCCCAAGCCCCGCCCCCGCGGTGGCAGCGATGCGCATCACCGGAGTGCTGCAGAATGTTTTGCCCGGATCTGATGATAGAGCCCTTGCGCCATTGGTTTACTTTGAAAGCCTCTATGAAGCTCCGATTGACCCGCTTCGGCGGCTTGCCGTGCTGGGCGGGGGGCAGGTTGAAGCACATCTGCGCTTGAGCAAAGCCCAAAGCAAAACCCTGGCTCTGTTGAAAACCCATATAGAGGCGATGACAGAAGCGGGCGAATTGGCCTATCGGTGCAGCGCGCCGATTGCTTTGGATGTTTTACTGCTGCGCGCCGCGCTTTTTGAAACGCCGGTCTCAGAGCCTGACTTGGCCGCAGTGCAAACCGGTGCCAGCGCGCAATTTCCAATAACCACAGATGATCTGATGCCCCTTTATACTGGCTCAGCGCTCGGCAAAAAACTGCGCGCCTTGGAACATATCTGGATCACCTCTGGGTTCCGGCTGGATAAGGCGGCATTGCTGCGCGCCTTGGATCCTAAATAGTGGGCCTGCCAGTTTAGGGCTATTTTCGCCGATAGATTTGTATTGACCCTCCTGATAAACAGCTTAGCTCAGAAAAACGGAGGTGCCTTTGACAATTTTGACGCTTGGTTCGAACGAAATAGGCGCATATTCTAGAAGGCTTTGATATCTACGAAGGGGGAATCATGTTTCGGTTTTTTGAAGATTTGATCGATCCTTTCGCCGATTACAGTGAAATTGATCACCCACCGCAACGGCTTTGGCCGTTTTTACAGGCCTATTGTCAACCGTTTAAATGGGTCTTCCTGCTGGCTTTCACCGCCTCGGTTTTGGTGGCTGGCAGCGAAATCGGATTGATCTATGCGCTGGGGTGGCTGGTGGACCAGTTGCAGGGCGATCGCGCGGAAACGCTGCAGCGCCTTGGACCGGTTTTAATCGCCTTGGCGGTGTTTATATTGCTGATCAGGCCAATACTTGCCTTTCTCGATACCGCATTGGTGAATAATACGATCCTCACCAATATGGCCACATTGGTGCGCTGGCGCGGGCATCGCCACGTAATGCGCCAATCTGTGGGCTGGTTTGAGGGCGATTTTGCCGGCCGCATCGCCAACCGCGTGATGCAAACCCCCCCTGCTGCGGGCGAAGTGGCGTTTCACGTGTTTGACGCAATGAGCTATGCGCTGGCCTATGTGATCGGCGCTTTCTTCTTACTAATGCAGGCAGATATTCGCCTTACCCTGCCTTTGGTGCTTTGGTTCGGGCTTTATTTGTTATTGCTGCGCTACACAGTAAAACGCGTTGCCCCTGCCTCTAAAGCGTCATCAGACGCGCGATCCGAGTTGAACGGGCGGGTCGTGGATGCTTATACCAACATCCATTCGGTAAAATTATTTGCCCATGAAGGCGAAGAAATCGCCTTTGCCAAAGCGGGCATCACGCAAACCCGCAACACTTTCATTACTGAAATGCGGATTTATACCCGCATGGATATTTTATTAAATCTGATAAATGGCTTTTTGATCGTGGCGGTGATCGGGTGGGGGATTGCGCTTTGGGCGCAGGGCAGCGCCAGTGCTGGGGTTGTGGCGGCAGCCTCAGCCTTGGTTTTAAGGCTGAACGGCATGAGCAATTGGATCATCTGGGCCGTCGCCTCATTTTTTCGCGAATTGGGCGTGGTGGCCGAAGGCATGCAGACCTTGTCGCAACCCGTCACCTTAATTGATCACCCGAACGCGCAGGTCTTACAACCGCAAGAAGCAAGGATTGAAATAACCGAGCTGTCGCACCATTACGGCCGGGCTCTTGGTGGATTGGAAGGCATTAATCTGAGTATTCCAGCGGGTCAGAAGCTGGGCCTTGTGGGGCGCTCTGGCGCAGGAAAATCAACTTTGTTCAAGCTTTTGCTCCGGTTTTATGACGCTGAATCTGGCCAGATTTATATTGACGGGCAGCGCATAGACCTGGTGACGCAAGACAGTTTGCGCCGTCATATCGGCATGGTCCAGCAAGAGAGCAGTCTGATGCACCGCTCGGTGCGCGATAATATCCGCTATGGGAATAACGCCGCGAGCGAGGCGCAAGTGATCGCGGCGGCCAAACAGGCCGAAGCGCATGACTTTATTCTGGATCTGGAAGATCCAGAAGGGCGGCGCGGTTATGAGGCGCATGTAGGAGAGCGCGGCGTAAAGCTTTCCGGTGGGCAGCGCCAACGTATTGCATTGGCCCGGGTGATTCTGAAAGACGCCCCCATATTATTGCTCGATGAAGCCACCAGCGCGCTGGACAGCGAAGTAGAGGCGGCCATTCAGACCACGCTTTACAGCATGATGGACGGCAAAACGGTGATTGCGATCGCGCATCGATTGTCTACCATTGCGCATATGGATCGAATTCTTGTGATGGATCAGGGGCGGATCGTTGAAGAGGGCAGCCATGAGCAGCTGCTGGCAAAAGGCGGGCTTTATGCCGGGTTTTGGGCCCATCAATCGGGTGGGTTCCTCGATGTGGATGCCGCGCAATGACACCTTTGGCCAATTGGATCTCGCATCACGCCAAAAGTGATCACGCGCCGCCGAAAACATTGCTCGCCTTCCTGCGCTGGGCGTTGCGGGGCAGCGAGCCGGTTTTGCTGTTATCAGCCGCCGCCTCGATCACCGCCGGCATCGTCGAAATGTTAAGCGGCTTGGTTTTAGGCTTGGTGATTGATGCCAGCATGGCCAGCCCGCGTGAGGCGTTGTTTTCAGAAAATTTTTGGATGCTAGGCGCCGCCATCGCGTTTTTCTTATTGATCAGGCCGCTGGCCTTTGGCGCCAGCTCGATCATGCAAAGCTATGTGGTGGCGCCGAATGTGCATAATCTGGTGCTCTCGCGTTTGCATCGCTGGGTTTTGGGGCATTCGGTCAGCTTTTTTGAAAATGATTTTGCCGGGAGGATTGCGCAAAAAGAAATGCAAACCGCGCGCGCAGTAACCGATGTGGTGATCGAAATCCTACACACGGTTTTATTTGCGCTAGCCTCTGTTCTGGGGGCCTTGGCGGTTTTGGGCGCCATAAATCTGTTTATGGGCTCGGCGCTTTTGCTGTGGATTTTAAGCTATGTATTGGTAATCCGGCATTTCATGCCCCTGATCCGAGCCCGATCTGCGGCGCGGGCTGGAGCCCGAGCCAATGTAACGGGCCAAGTGGTGGACACAGTCACAAATATCAAAACGGTCAAGCTATTTTCCCATGATGGGCACGAGGATAAAGCCGCCTTAACGGCCATGGAAGGTTTTCGCGGCGCCGCGCTTGACCATGCGCGGGTTTCTGTTGTGTTTCGCTTTTGGCTTATGGGCCTGGCCGGTATTTTGCCAATCGTGCTGGTTGGCAGCACGCTGGTCAGCTGGTCGCAAGGCAGTGGATCGGTCGGGATGATCGCGACGGCCGGTGCCGTGTCTTTGCGGCTGGCGCAGATGACGGGTTGGGTCAGCTTCACGCTGATGGCGCTTTATGGCAATTTGGGCGAGGTGGAGAACGGGATGAAAACCTTCACCTCCGCGCATGATTTAACCGATGATCCTGCGGCGCAACCATTAAAAGTGACCCAAGGCGCAATCACTTTTGATCAAACCTCTTTTGCCTATGGTCGCGAAAAAGGTGGAATTGAAAATATCTCTCTGACCATTCAACCCGGCGAAAAGCTGGGGATTATCGGCGCCTCTGGCGCGGGGAAATCCACTTTGATTTCTTTGCTTTTGCGGCTTCACGATCCCGAAAGCGGCCAGATCCTGATTGATGGTCAAAACATCCAGCAGGTCACCCAAGAAAGCCTTCGCCGCGCAATCGCCACGGTGACGCAGGAAACCGCGATGTTTAACCGCGCGGCCCGCGATAATATTCTTTACGGTCAGCCAAGCGCCAGCGAAGCGCAAATGCGCGCAGCCGCTCAAAAGGCCGAAGCGGATGCTTTCATTCAGGATCTTGAAGATTTTAAAGGCCGGCGCGGCTATGAGGCCCATTTGGGCGAGCGCGGGGTGAAATTATCCGGTGGGCAGCGCCAGCGCATCGCCTTGGCGCGCGCAATTTTGAAGGATGCACCCATCTTGGTTCTAGATGAAGCAACCAGCGCCTTAGACAGCGAAGTCGAGGCATATATCCAAGACGCGCTCGATACGGTGATGGAAGGCAAAACCGTGCTGGCAATTGCCCATCGCCTCTCAACCATTGCGCGGATGGATCGCATCATCGTTCTGGATCAAGGGAAAATCATCGAAGCCGGCAGCCATGACAGCCTTCTGGCGCAAGGCGGGCTTTATGCGCGGTATTGGAACCGCCAATCCGGCGGCTTTATTGGGTTGCAACCGGCGGCCGAATAAAAGGCGCAATTGGTCCTTTTAACGGGGCCGCCCATCCTCTAAAGCAACACCATGCAAGAGTTTATAATTAAACGCATGGGTCATCTGGGCGATGGCATCACCGAAACGGGCCTTTTCGCGCCGCGCACGCTGCCGGGCGAACTTGTGCAGGCCAAGCAACAGGGCCAAACCCTGATTGACAGGCGAATCCTAACGCCCAGCTCAGATCGTGTATCGCCGCCCTGCCCGCATTTTAAAACCTGTGGTGGCTGCCAAGTTCAGCACGCATCTGACGCCTTTGTAGCCCGGTGGAAAACCGAAATTATCGTGCAAGCTTTGGCCGCGCATGGACTAAAAACGCGGATGAACCCCATCCTCACCTCACCGCCCAACACTCGCCGCAGGGCAAGCTTTGCTGTGCGGCGGACCAAAAAAGGCGCATTGATCGGATTTCACGCACAGGCGTCGGATCAAATCGTTGAGATTCCAAATTGCGCGCTTTTACACCCGGATTTGTTAAAAGCGCGCCCCGTTCTGGAAACGCTTGCCCAACTTGGGGGCAGCCGCAAATCGACGTTGAAGATACAGGCAACCCAAGCCGCCGCTGGCTTAGATCTTTTGGCCATTGGAGGCAAACCATTGGATGACGCATTGCGCGTTAGTTTGGCTGCCGCCGCACTGCAACACCGGCTGGCCCGGCTAAGCTGGAACAACGAAGTCGTTGCCACCCTTTCGCCGCCCGAACAACCCATTGGACCAGCCAAAATCACACCGCCCCCGGGCAGTTTTTTACAGGCTACCCAACATGGGGAAACCAGCCTGATCGAAACGGTAGGGGACATCCTGAAAAGCGCAAGCCCTGTGCTTGACCTATTCAGCGGATGCGGCACGTTCAGTCTGCCCTTAGCACAAATGGCTGAAATTCACGCGGTTGAGGGCGAGGCAGATATGTTGGCAGCGCTTGATAAAGCTTGGCGCAAGACGCCAGGCTTGAAGAAAATCAGCCATGAGAAACGCGATCTATTCCGCCGCCCCCTTTTGCCAGATGAACTGAATAAATTTGAGGCCGCTGTCATCGATCCGCCGCGCGCGGGCGCGCAAGCGCAGGTGACGATGCTGGCCCAAACTACTATTAAGACCCTGGCTTATGTATCCTGCAACCCGGTGAGCTTTGCTCGCGATGCGAAAATATTAACAGATGCCGGCTATAGTTTAGAGGCCGTGACCCCCGTAGATCAGTTCCGCTGGTCTTATCACGCAGAACTGGTAGGGGCATTCCACAAACGGGCAGCATGAATTTACTTTCAAACCTTTGAAATTGTGGTAAAAGGTGTCAAAAAACAGGCATATTTATGGTTTCAAAACGGTTTTTCCTTCCCCTATGCGGGGTGCTTCTGCTGAGTGGGTGCTTGGATTTTTCTGGGTTCACGATGTCTGGAAAATCGTCCCTCACCAAAGATGTACAAATCACCAGCATCAGCGTGGATAAATCGGCCCGCCGGATGTATCTGCTATCCGAGAACGCAATCATCCGCAGCTATCGGATTGGTCTGGGGTTCACCCCAAATGGTCACAAATCATTGAGAGGGGATGGAAAGACCCCGGAGGGTCTATATTACATCGATCGCAAAAACCCGAACAGCAAATTTTATATGTCTTTAGGGATTTCATACCCGAATGCGCAGGATCGCGCCTATGCCCAAAGCATGGGTGCTTCGGCAGGTGGCGATATCTTTATCCATGGACAAAACAAAAAGCCGCGCTTTTGGAAACGCGATTGGACCGAAGGCTGTATCGCCGTAAAAGATCACGAAATTCAAGAAATTTACGCTTTGGTGCCTATCGGCACCCCAATCTTAATCACTCCGTGACGGGGGCTTGTGGCGCGGGGCTGGCCCCTAAAACCATTGCCCACCAGATCTTTCCATCCGCTTCTTGATGCCAAGCCAAACCCAACTCATCGGCTTTGACATCTAAAATAATGCGACGCGCACCTTCATCTGTCATCCAAGCGGCCAGCGTTTCCAGCTCAGTCTCGTAGGTTTCCGATATCACCTCGCCAACCAACTGCCCAGAATAGCCAACCCTCACCAGCCGGTCGATGGGCGATGATGCATCCGACCCAAAATGCCATGGGCGGTCTTGCACAGACATATCGCGGGCATGCGTGGCCGCGGCAGCCGTTAAGCTGGCATTTAAATTTACCACATCGGCGCCGCGCGACTGACGCAGCGCGTTTACCCCGTCTAGCATACGAAATTTTATAATTGCGGGCTCAACTTGAGATAAAAAATAAGGTTTGGGTACGGGCTTACCATCTGAGGCCATCTGGGGCACATCACTGACACAGCCCGCCATAATCATAATAACGATTAACGCGGCAAAGTTTAATCGAGC
This sequence comes from Rhodobacteraceae bacterium IMCC1335, assembly GCA_039640495.1. Taxonomy (NCBI): domain Bacteria; kingdom Pseudomonadati; phylum Pseudomonadota; class Alphaproteobacteria; order Rhodobacterales; family Paracoccaceae; species Rhodobacteraceae bacterium IMCC1335. The sequence continues at coordinate 189,684 of CP046864.1, read as the reverse complement.
CATCTATCCCTCGGATAATTTAGTAACAGTTGGGTGTCCTTACTATGTCTGCCGTTGCCAATCAAACCCAGTTTTGCTTTATCTTCACAAATGCTTGCTCAGATGTTGAAAAACCAGCACAAGCTGCATATTTCACAAAAAGCCTGTATAAGGCTGGAAATTTTAAGGATCTCGGCATGACAAATTTAACCAGACGCCATTTTATCCATTGCAGCGCAGCCTTGCTGGCCACCCCCGCGCTTGCTCAAGAGGCTGATGATAGCTCAACTGAAATTGAACAGGAAATTTCTCAAGGCGTGCGCCATAATGTCTCCAGCTTCCGAACATTAGAGTGGCAACCTTATTTCTCAAATTTAAAAAACGGGGCGGTGCTGGTTGATATCACATCGCGCGCGCTGCATTTTTGGTCTGAAGATGAGAATACGTATAAATTATACCCCTCTAGCGTTCCCATGACAGACGATCTGACGCGTCGCGGCCGCACCTCGATCACGCGAAAGGTGACTGGGCCCAGTTGGCGCCCCACCCCTGCAATGAAAAAACGCAATCCGGAATGGCCAGATTTTATTGGCCCGGGCCCAGATAATCCGCTCGGATCGCATGCTTTATATTTAAGCTGGCAATATTTTCGAATTCACGGAACCCATGATACGCGCAAAATCGGGCGACGCTCATCTAATGGGTGCATTGGGCTTTATAATGAGCATATCGAAGACTTATTTCAGCTCACCAAAATAGGAACACAGGTCTTGCTAATCTGAAAACAGCGCTCTTTCTGCCTTGCGCTTATTTCCTTCAGCCCAAAACTCACGAAGGCCCGTCTGCCAACGCCCTTTGCATTGATCAATCGCCCATTTAGATTTTTAAAGCGCATGCCAGCAGGGCGCACATTGACAAGCGCATAGCCACAGACTTAAAGCGGGCAAGCAATTGAAACCTTGGATCTGCGCGATGGCCGACTGCACCATTCAATTTGAAAATGTCAGCCTAAGCTTGAATGCGCGTGAATTGCTAAAAGGGGTTTCGCTTGATATTCAAGAACAGCGCGTGGGCGTGATCGGGCGTAACGGATCGGGCAAAACCTCTTTTGCACGCCTGCTCTGTGGGCTGTTGGCTCCTTCATCAGGGCGGGTGCAGGTCAACGGGAATGATCTGTTTAAACACCGCGCTGCGGCGCTGAAAACCGTCGGCATTCTGTTTCAAAACCCGGATCATCAAATCATTTTTCCCACGGTTCTTGAAGAACTCAGCTTCGGTCTGACGCAACAGGGGCAGCGCAAAGCCGAGGCGATGCAAAATGCCACCAAAATCTTGCAGCAGTTTGACCGGCTGGACTGGGCTGAGCGCACGATTGCAACACTTTCTCAGGGCCAACGTCACTTGGTATGCTTGCTGTCGGTTTTGGCCATGGCACCCCCGCTGTTGGTTTTAGACGAGCCTTTTGCTGGGTTGGATTTGCCCACAAAAACCTATTTACAAAACCTTCTCTACGGGCTGGATCAATCGGTGCTGCACATCACGCATGATTTACAAGCCCTTGCGGAATATGAACGCGTGATTTGGCTTGAAAAAGGACAGGTTGCGGGCGATGGGTTGCCCAAGAATATTATTCCAGCCTTTGAAAACGCAATGGCGCAGGTAGAACAGATCTGATGCTGGCGCTCACAACCCCCTATCAAACGATTTTTCACCGCTGGCCCGCCAGCCTGAAAGTGGTCATGCTGCTGACCTTTACCACCGGATTGATGTTGATCCAGTCTCAAATGCTTTTGCTATGCGCCGTGGGTCTCCCCTTTTGTCTTATTGCCAGTCAAGGTAGGAGATATCTTTGGTTCAGTTTAAAACTGCTTCGCCCGCTTTGGCCGTTCGTTGCGATTATTCTCATCTGGCATTTCTACACGGCTGATTTGCAATCTGGCCTCTTTATTATTTTTAAACTGGCAGCGGCCTTCACCTTCGCCAATCTTGTTACCACCACCACCTCTCTTGCTGATTTCAGCGCGTTGATCGAGAAAGCCATGGCACCTTTTGACAAAAACGGAGCGCAGGGTAAAAAGCTTGGTTTGATGATTGCTCTGACATTGCGCTTCATTCCCGTTTTCATCGAGCGGGCCAACCTGCTGCGCCTTGCCCATCGCGCGCGCAGCAGCAAACACGGCACTTGGCGGATTATTTTTCCGCTTGCCCTTAGCGCGCTTGATGATGCAGAGCATGTTTCAGAGGCTTTGAACGCCCGCGGCGGCGCGGCACCCAGATGATTGAAAAAAATATGGATAAGACTGTTGTTTTGGTGGCGCTGTTTGCGGCGGTGATTGCGGCTTTGGGCTTAATTCCCAAAATCACCCTTATTAGCGGCGTGCCCATCACGGCGCAAAGCTTGGGGATCATGCTCTGCGGTACCATTTTGGGCGCGCGCGCGGGCGCGCAAGCGGCCTTGTTGTTCCTTGGCTTAACAGCGCTGGGCTTACCTCTTTTGGCCGGCGGGCGCGGCGGTTTGGCCGTGTTTGCCTCGCCCAGCGTTGGGTTCCTAATCGGATTTCCGATCGCCGCCTTTGTCACCGGATGGAGCATGCAACGCTTGGCGCGGCTCTCCATTGGCCCAGCCAGCGCCCTGGCCGCCCTGCTTGGCGGTATTATCGCGCTGTATATCCCGGGCGTTGTTGGCCTATCCGTAATGATCGATAAGCCGCTTTTGGCTTCATTGGCTTTGGTGGCGCCGTTTTTACCCGGCGATGTGATCAAAGTGATCCTCTGCGCCGTGATTACGCGCGCGATCTATAGCGCACGCCCGCAGATGGTCTTGGCAAAATCACCCCAGCCGACGCCGGATCCGGATGCGGCTGCACAAGCGGCAGATAATCCGCCCCAAAAGGACGAAGCGCATTAATCGCCGCTTTGCAAAAGCAAGGCGCTGCCCAAGCCGCCCGCAGCGGCAATGGCAGCCAGCCCGATTTGCCCAGCGCTTTGGCACAAATCATGAAACAAGCGCACGGCCAGAATCGCCCCCGATGCGCCAATCGGATGGCCCCGCGCAAGCGCGCCGCCTTTGATATTGCACCGCGCCGGATCTAATCCAGTATCTTGAATGCAAGCCAGCGCTTGGGCGGCATAGGCCTCCATCATTTCAACCTGAGCAAGATCGCGCGCGTCCACCCCGCCCTTTTGAAGGACCTCGCGAATGGCGGGAACCGGTGCCAGCGCGGGAAAAGCCGGATTGCTGGCCAAAGCCGCGCTTTGTAAAATTGCAACCGATGGCGCAGCGATCTGCGCTGCAATCTGATCAGAGACCACCAAACAAAACGCCGCGGCATCGGCCGCAACAGCGCTATTGGCATGCGTAATGCTACCCGATAAAATCGGCGCTCTGGCGCATAATTCCGGGCTTAACCTGCGGGTATAACTGTCGTGATCTAGGTTTTTAGGGCCCAGCGCTACGATCTCAGCAGCCAAAGCCTTTTGCGCTGCTTGGGCCTTTTGATGGCTTAGCCTAGCCCAAGCATCCTGCGCCGCGCGATCGATCCCCATCTGCTGCGCAACCTGATCCGCCGCAATATCCATATCCGGATCTTGATCCGCAACCGGCGCAAAAGCGGGGCGATCATAGGGCAATGCCAAAGCGGCGCCATGCCGGCTGCGCAGCCGAATCGGGCGCTGCGAATAGGTTTCAACGCCGCCCGCCAAAACGATCTCAGCTTGCCCCGATACAATCATCGCGCGGGCCAGCGCCAACGCATCCAACCCACCACAACATTGACGATCGATGCTATAACCGCCAATGCGTTGTGGCAAATCAGCCGCTAGCGCCACCAATCTGGCAGGATTGCCGCCAGCGCCCAGCGCATTTGATACGATAATCTCATCCACCTGCGCCGCGCCAATGCCAGCATCCCCTAGAACAGCACGGATCACCGGCGCCGCAAGCGCATGCAGCTCAAGCGTTGCCAAATCACCGCCCCGCGGTGCAACCGGACTGCGGCGCGCGGCCACAATATGCGCCAAACGCTGCATTACTCGGCCTCTCTACATAAGCGTTTCAACGCTTGAAGATCCGGTTTTCCTGAATTTAAGATCGGCCATTGCGCCAAAGGTTTCAAAACATATTTTGCCGGGCGCGCCCGCAGCGGCAAATGATGTGAGGCCCAGGCTTGAAGATCCTTTGGCAGGGCGCCCGATCGAGCGGCAACCACCGCAACGATCACCGCGCCGCGTTTGGCGTCGGGGCAATCAAACACCACAGCAGCCTCAATGCCAGAATGTTGAGACAATTTGGCCTCAATAGCCTCTGGATAGACGGTTTGATCCGCCACTTGAAACGCCCGCGCGCGCCGCCCCTTTAAATACAGATACCCCTGCGGGTCTAGATATCCGATTTCGCCTATCGACAACCAATCATCGCGCCAGATGATATCAGGATCCGCGCCAGACCTATATTTGGAAAACACATAAGGAGAGCGCAGCCAAATATTTCCCGCGCTTGCGCTCTGGCAGGGTGCACCTTGGGCATCGCGTATTGCAAGCTCCACTCCAGGATAGGGCCTGCCCACAGAGCCCAACGGCGTATCGCGATCCGATGCGCAAATAAAGCTGGCTTCACTGGTGCCAAAAAATTCAGTGATCTCAGCCGCAGGCGCCCAGCGTTTTAACTGCGCGCGCGTTTCCTGATCCAGCGCGCCGCCACCCAGCATCACATGCCGCAATGCCTCCAAACCGCTTTTTTGGCGCTTCACATTTAAGAGCAGGCGTATTTGCGTGGGGGTTGCATAGAGCACGTTAACACGCGCGCTTTGTAACTTTGATAATTGCCGGCGCGGGCTTATACCCCCCAAAGGGTGGTAAATTGCACCAATATGCAATGCCTCAATGGCCCCATATAAGGTTAAGGAATGCTGCAAATCACCCAGCGTGGCATAGCGCAGCGGCCCTTGTTTCGCGAATCGACGAGCATGCAGATGAAAGGTTTCAATCCAGCTGGCGCAGCTGCGCTGGATCACTTTTGGGGGCCCCGTTGTTCCGCCGCTCATCGCGCAAAACCCAGAATTGGCGTTTGCAACAAGCACCGCCTCAACCCGCTCAGCGGCGCCAATCAGCGGCGTGGACTGGCGGTTTAAAAGATCAAAAAACCTACAGATAGGATGCATCATAGCCGCGGTTGGGAGGTGATGCTGCGGCTCATCAAGGCATGTTCCATCTGGCAAAATAAGCTGCGCGTTTATATGCCATCGGAACCGCGCTTCCGGCAAAGAATTCTTCGAGGCATGCGCGTTCAGCAAATTATCATCCCCCGCAGATGGTCATATCTGACGCCAGATCAGAATAGGCCTTCTTCTTTGGCAATCAAAGCGGCCTGCGTACGATTGGCCGCACCAATTTTGCGGTATAATGTTTTCACATGCAATTTAATCGTTGGTTCTTGCAAATCCAAATCGCGCGCGATCTCTTTATTTGATTTGCCTTTCGATAAGCCCTCAAGAACTTGTAATTCGCGTCTTGAAAGTTTTTGGGCCAAAGGGTTGGGCGCCACGGTTGGATCATCCGCGGTCATAAAATCAATCGGAGCGTATTTTTCCCCCATCGCCATAAATCGTACCGCGTTGACCAACGTTTTCGCCGCCAGCGTTTTGGGCACAAAACCCGCGGCTCCAAAAGCCAGCGCTTCTTCAGCCACAGAGCGCGATGCTATGCCCGACATCAATGCAACCGGACTTCCACCGCTGGCTTCCATCGCGCGTTTCAAACCATTCAAACCGGCCATACCCGGCATGTTGTAATCCAACATGATCAAATCGAATTTCTCTTCGCTATGTATAAAATCCAACGCCGCATCAAGCGTTGAAGCAAGCGCAGTATCAATACTCCCCTCTGAGGCTAAGAACATCGATAAGGTTTCCCGCAGGAGATCGTGATCATCCGCTATTAGAATTCGCATTTAGTTTCTCTCGCAATTTACAGTTCTTTTTCTCTATCAGCACTTAATACTAAGAACGCATTTCCAACCCAGAGACAGATTTACTTGGATTTTCTATTGGACCACCCATAAGGCTTTTTATATATATTACAAAGTATATCACAATTCACAATTGGTCTTTTAAAGCGCATATAGGGGAAACTATTTAAAAAGTGCGACCCTTATCCCCCGAGACCTCGGACAAGATCAGATAAATCTGACTCAAATATGTAATATGAAAGACAATATACTGTCAAAATTCCCAGTCTGTATATATTTTATTATTTATATATACCACAAAGTATAAAAAGTGTAGTTTTTCTTTACGTTTATATGCTTTAGTTGCTATGTTTTGATAATTATTGATAGTTTTAACACGGAAGCTTTTTTAAGTCACAAATCGTGCTCAAAGTAAAAAGAGAACGGTGGATCACACAAATAAGGACCTAAACCGTAGAATGGTTCATTTTTTTGAACAAAACGAAGCCAAAAAATGGGCCAATGATAATTGGCTTTTTTATATCGCTTGGGGAAAAAAGTCTGAATCTTGTGCGGCGAATGCATATTTCACACGACCAACCCAATGATAATGGCCGGGCATCATAAAACAAAGCAGGGGCAAGGTTTATTTAAATGCCACCCAGTTTTGTGGCACCGCTGCGCCAGATCAAGCCTTATGCCGGTTGATGCGTAATGGGTGGTCAGACAGCATCTTTGGATCGGAATCCATCCCTCAAAAAACAGCGGGTTGGTATCGTGGCTTTACTGGCTTTGGCGCTAGCTGTTATCGGATATTTAACGTTTGAAATAAATCATAAGGCGCAGCTTTTTGGACAGCCCGCCGCAGAAGAACATTTAGGGGCCTTCCGGCAGCTCAGCGTACAATATGCATTTCTTGTCTTAAGCGCGCATCAAGCATCAAGCGACCCTGTCGATGAGTTTGAAAAATTGCGAAATGAATTTAAAGCATTTCACTCCAAATCGGAATTGCTTAGCGCATCGCAATATTATCAAGACCTTCCACGAACACACCGGCTGAAACTGAATATAAATAAAGTTCAAAAGTTCCTATCCGAAAATGCGCCTCTTATCGAGCAGCCAAATGCAAAGCTTGAAACGACGCTTCCAAATTTGGTAAAAGACTTACGAAACCTTCAAACCCCCATTAAAATTATCTCTGAAGCGGCTACAAACAGCTTGATCGCATCACCACAGGCAGAGAATGGCCTAACGCTATGGGTCTATATGCGATTGGCCCTTTTAACCACCTTGGCAGGGTTTTCGATAAGTCTTGCCGCTATTTTAATAGCACGGCAAAGGGCCGCGCGCGCAACGCCAAGCGTTGAAAAAGACGCTCAAATTCTGCGCCCAGAAAGCCTTGCGGCCAACGCCCATGACGCCGTACTGAACCTCTCAAAAGACGGTATTATCATCGAATATAAAAACAATGCCGAAGCCCTGTTCGGATATACCAAAGAGGAAGCATTTGGGCGTAATATCGAAGATCTCTTTATACCGCCAAAATTGTTAAACCGGTATCGCAAAGAACTGAAAAACTTTACCCTAAGCGCTATCGCATCGCCAGAGCATGCCCAACGGATCAAAGCGTGGCTGCAGCGCAAATCGGGCGAAACCTTTCCAGCAGAAATCTCCTTTCAGCCAATCGCCCCAAAGGAGCGTTCGCGCATCTCTTTGGTTATTCGCGATCTTACCAAAGAAAAAACAAAACAAAAAAATATCATCAATGCGTTGAATATTGCGCGGCAAAGCGAGCAGCAAAAAACCGCCTTCATCGCCACTAACAGTCATGAAATGCGCAACCCGCTGCAAGGGCTTTTGGGGGCATTGAAACTGTTAAACGACACGGATCTTTACCCTGTACAAAAACGCTATGTCGAGACGATGGACGCGTCGGGGCGAATGCTTTTGGCACAAATTGAAAATGCACTCGACGTTTCAAAAGTAAATGAAGCACGAGCCGAGCTTAGGGCAGATCCTATTCAATTGGACCAACTGATTGCCGAAGTGATCACCAGCCATGCCGCTTTAAGCGATGAAAAAGGCAATGAAATCCGGCACCAATGGGTGCATTCTCCAGCACCGGATATCCTTGGGGATAAAGTGAAATTACAGCAGATTCTACTCAATCTGCTTAGCAATGCCACGCAATTCACCCGCGATGGAAAAATCTTAATCGAAACCGAGATTATGACGCAAAGCCCGGATGCGATCATCGTCGAGTTTCGCGTGCGTGATACCGGCATCGGTATCACCCCTGATCGGCTTGGTCGTATTTATGATGATTTTGAAACCTCGAACCAAGCCAATGCGGATTTTTCTGCCAGTACCGGCCTTGGGCTTGGCATCGTGCGCCGACTTGTTGATTTAATGGGGGGCCAACTGAGCGCGGAAAGCGCCTTTGGAGAGGGCTCAACATTTTTGTTCCGTATCGCTTTCAAACCGCATCTGCCAGCTTTGGAAACGCCGTTGAATCTGGCAAGGTTCGCCAATCATCTCAGCCCAATCAACATCTTGATGGTGGAAGATAATGAGATTAATCGCTTTATCCTGCAGGAAATGCTTAAGCTTGAAGGGCATCATGTCACCGAAGCAAAAAACGGCAAACGCGGCGTAGAAGCGGCAGCGAAACAAAAATTTGACCTCATTCTTATCGATATCAGCATGCCGGTCATGGATGGGATAGAAGCCTCACGGCGTATCCGTTCGAGCGGGTGCGCCTCTGCAGATACGCCAATTATTGCCGTGACAGCGCATGCTATGCCCGACGAAATCGATGAATTCTTGGCGGCCGGAATCAATGATAAAATCATCAAACCGATCGACAGACGCACATTACTCGAAAAAATTCGGCTCTATTGCCCACAATCTGCACCGAAACAGGATCCCCTGCCAGAGCGCGACGCAAGCGGGAAAATTGAAATTTTAGACCAGCCTCATATCCAAGATATCCTGACTCAACTGGGCTCTAATAAATTACAAAATTTGATGCAGCAATTTGTCCATGAAACCGATGAAATGTTGAAATTGCTCGAACCAACCGATGCAGGTTCAAAAGGCAAGCTGACCAAGGAAACGATTGAATTGGTCCATCGAGCGGCCGGATCAGCGGCCGTGCTAGGGGCTGTTGCGCTGCATCAAAAGCTTAATATGATCGAGCTGGCTGCACGATCTGATAGGGCCGATCAAGTGTCACATCTCATCAAAAACATCGGGGTAATTTGGAACAAAACCCAATCAGAATTGGCCGCTTCGATCGCCCAAAAGGCGCGTTGAAATCACGCAGGCCGCAACGAGAATTATTCTTTATTATCGTTTTGTTTTTGCGTAAGCTGCTTCAGTTCATATTTTTCTGTATAGAGCAAGTCAATCGCCATGCAAAACCAAGATATATCGCTTGAAACGATAGCTCCGCGCCCTGCCTCAGAGGTAATGCGCCTTACCCGCATGGGCTGTTTTCATCAACATCGCCTATCATTTATGCGGGTGTTGTTGAGGCGCTTGAAGTCACAGAATTGGCGCTTTGAGACAGCTTTATTCGATATTGATAAACGGGGCGTTGGCGTTGCGGTTTATAGCGCCCATGGGCCAAAAAACACCTATTCATTGGTGGCCTTTGCAAATGATTTGGCGCCTGAAAAACGTTCAGACCGGGTGATTGCAACAGAATGGGACGCCACGTTTACGCTGTTTGACGGTGTGCCCTCCACGCAAGACATAGCGCGCTTGCGCCAAAATATTCCACTGCAAGAGGCAGGCCGCGCGCAAGAAAGCGAATTGACCATCTCACGCGCCAACCGATCCGTCCGGCTTTGGGATCATGTGGTTCAGCGCTTGGCGACCGGCCGACAACCCGATCCGACTTTGGTCGATCAAGTGGGATATTTAATGCGCACCACTGCGGTGTATGGATCGGGAAAATTTGGTGCGGCGGATCGGGAAACGCTGAAAGAGCGCGACGAATGTCAGGGTGCGTTTCAAATAGAGATGCTGACGGTCTTTCTGATACGCGCATTCGCATTGGATCTTGTCGAACATATGGCCCGCGCACAAGGTGGCCAACGCGCCGTTATGCTTGATCCAAGCTTGCGTAGAAAATTTGGAATTGGAAATTCCACAGGGCTTGGCATGGCCCCGTTCTTAATCAACCACCCGATGCTTTTAAACAATTGGATTGCGGCCAAAGAAGAAGCTTTGGCGCGGGTGCGGCGCGTAGAATGGGCCAGCCAAGACGCCATAGATAGGTTTCAAGAGCTGCTGCCACGCGCGTTGCAAAATATCAAAGATTGGCACTCAGAACACCCGTTACAAGTTCAAAAATTGGCTCAGCTTGAACCTGATATAGAACAATTGATCGCGTATATTCCTGATTTCAAGTTCAATACGCCAGCGCCTTGGAACCAGCTTTTCTTATGGGGTCAAAAGAATTTGGGCCAAGATGGCCAAGAATTGCTGATCAGCCTGATGATGGAGCCTTATGGAGATCTGATCGATGGGCTTAGCAGCTGCATGACTGCAGATGAGCTCACAGGGTTTCGGATTGATGGCACCATGTCAATTGGGCGTCTAAAAACACTTTGCGAAATGATTTATGACTGGGCGCTGGAAATTGACTGGGCGCAAAAACAGCCCAATTCACGCGCCTGGTATGTCTCTTGTGAAAAACTCGAGCCGCGTCTGGGCGAACGTTTCGATGAAGATATCGCCGAATTTGAGCAACCGCTGCAACCGGGCCGAGATGCCGCGCGGCTTTATAAAGATCTGGATAGCATGCCAGACACCGCACAGGTGGCAGAGTTCTTAATGGCGCATCCCGAGCATCGCCATAGCGTGAGGCGGTGCCAGCTGGCGGCGCGCTGTGACTATGCGGAAATCCGCGACAATACGATCGATGCCGAAATGCTGCCCATTGACCTGTTGCGGGCAAAGCTGTCATTTTTCGGCGCAACGCATTTTGACCCGCGTTCCGATCGGTGGGTGCGGATCAATATGTTCCGGATGGCCCCGTTTCCACACGAGCTGGCACAATCAGACCCGGATAATTGGACCTACCCGCCGCTCAGCGCCGCCGAATGAGCTATTCGTTAAATGAGTTTCAAGCCTTAGCACGCAAAGCGGCCCGCGGCAGCGGAGTGCCCTGGGGGATCGCAGAAGAAGCTGGTATGGCCGCCCGGTATTTATGCGAGCACGGGTTAAACGGAGCAGAATCGCTATGCCAAGCTTTGGGCCAGCCGCCCAAAACCAACCCGCTTTATATCGGGCCCGCTTTAAGCGATGGGGCGTGGGCGCAGAAAAATTGGCAGTCTTTGCAGCCGATGCACGCCCCAGCGCTTTTAATTCCCTTCGCGGCTTTATCGCTGGCCGATACCGATATTTGGCTGCATATCGCTTGGGATGGCGTCAGTTTATATCTTTCAAAATCAGATTTGATCTATACGAAAATAGACCAAATTCACGCCGCGGGCCCAATAGAGGTAAGGATAGAAACGGGTGAAGCCGGCTTGGGAAAGACTTTCCAAAAATCCTCACGCGCGCAGATTTCAAAAGAATGTTATCGCGCCCTAGAGCGACTGGCAGAAAAAACCTATGCACCAGCAACCGAAGCCAGCAGATTGGCCGGCGCAGGTGCCGGGCTGAATGACAATGATTAGGCCAACTGACCGGCTTTGGCCAAATGCACCGGCCAAAGCCTTTACATGATACAGCATGATAGCAAATATTCTTGGTTCCGTCTGAGCGTCACATTGGCGATCGCAACGATTGGAAATGTAGGAATGTGGCTTATTATTGTGGTGATGCCCGCGATACAAAGCGAATTTCACATTGATCGTGCGGATGCCGCGCTTCCCTATACGCTTACCATGATCGGGTTTGCCTTTGGCAATTTCATTATCGGTGGATTTGTGGATCGTTATGGGATCGTTCGGGTTCTTATAGCGGCCGCTGTGCTCAATGCGATCGGGCTTGCGGGGGCGGCCTCAGCGCCCTCTATCGCCGTGATAAGCGGCTGTCAATTTTTGATTGGGCTCGGCAATGCTGCGACATTCGGACCATTGATTGCCGATGTGTCACACTGGTTTTTAAAGCGGCGAGGCATCGCAGTGGCGCTGGCCGCAAGTGGCAATTATTTTTCGGGGGCGCTTTGGCCATGGGTGCTCAAAGATGTCATCGAACTGCAGGGCTGGCGAAGCACTTACGTGGTTTTGGCAGGCCTTTCTTTGGCGATCATGATGCCTTTGGCGCTGTGGTTGAAAGCCAAGCTCAACGCGGAAAGCAGCGCCCATGCGGATCATATTTCGCGCGAAAGATTGGCGATGACCACAATGTCCTCGAACCGCGTCACTGCGTTATTGGGGATTGCGGGTATTGCGTGTTGTGTGGCGATGTCGATGCCGCAGGTCCATATCGTGGCCTATTGCGTGGATCTGGGATTTGGCGCCGTGGTCGGCGCTGAAATGTTATCCTTAATGCTTTTGGGCGGCGTGGTGTCGCGGGTGATCTCGGGGGTTCTGGCGGATCGTTTGGGCGGAGTTAAAACGCTTTTAATCGGCTCGGTTTTACAATGTTTGGGACTGATCTTCTATCTGCCATCAAATTCGATGATGTCGCTTTATGCCGTGTCTTTGATGTTTGGTCTGGCGCAGGGCGGTATTGTGCCCAGTTACGCCTTGATTGTGCGCGAATATTTACCCGGCCGTGAAGCTGGTAGCCGGGTTGGGTTTGTGTTGATGACAACAATCTTGGGGATGGCTCTGGGCGGTTGGATGTCAGGCTGGATCTATGTTGAAACCGGCTCATATGAGCTGGCCTTTATAAATGGAATCGTTTGGAACCTGCTGAATATGGCAATCGCAGGGTTTTTCTTATGGTGGTCTAAACCGTCACGACCCGCCCCCATCCTGCCAATCGGCTAGGGGATCCAAAGCCCCAACGGGCCCTGATCAGAAACCCAAAGCAACCGGGCGCAGCAGAATATAAAAAGCCCGCCAAAAGTGGCGGGCCTATTACTTTGCAGCGTAAGGTTTAATTTAACGGTTACGCCTATGCGCTTTTCTTTTTAATAGGCGCCCAAATGCGCTTATTGGTTAGATAGAGAAGCGCCGCCAAAAGGCTGAGCATCAAGACACCCACGAAGCCAGCATGCTGACGCGCCATCATCTTTGGCTCGGCTGTCCACATCAGGAAGGCTGCAACATCCATCGCTTCGTGCTCAATATCATTGGCATGCCCGTCATCATATTCAACATCTTCGCCATATAAAGGCGGGGCCATACTGATCCAGCCACCTGGAAATGCGGTATTTTCATACAGCGTTACGCCCGCTTCTTCCTTTTCTTCACCTGTATATCCGGTGAGCAATGACGCGATATATTCCGGGCCACCCATACCGTTGATCAGCTGGCTGATACCTGTTCCATATGGGCCATGAAATCCCGCCCGCGCTTTCGCCATCAAAGAAAGATCGGGTGCACCTGCGCCATCATTTGCAGGAAAATGATCGGTTGGCTTGGCCTCGCGGTAATCTTCAAGATCCGCATCATAAACTTCGAAATTAGTCGCATAGGCGCGCACTTGATCCGACGTGAAATGCGGCCCACCCTCATCCGCCAAGGTGCGAATAGGCACATAGCGCAGGCCATGACAGGCCGCACAGACTTCTGTGTAGACCTTTAAACCGCGTTGCAGCTGGTTTTGGTCAAACTTGCCGAACGGTCCTTCAAAAGAAAACGCATAATCTTCGATATGCTGTTCACTACCGCCGGCTGCAAACGCAGCGGATGCGGTAAAGGCAAGGGCAGTGACGGCCGTGATCGTCAGGTTTCTTAACATTGTTTTCTGTCCCTTTACTTATTCAGCCGGAGTGGCGTTTTTCGAGCCGTAATGCGCGTCAAAATCATCTTCAATGGTTTCGGGCACAGGCAATGGTTTTTCTAACACACCAAGCAGCGGCAGAATGACCAAGAAATAGGCAAACCAATAGGCAGACGCAATCAGTGAGAAGGTTGCATAGGGCTCTTCTGCAGGCATTGCCCCCAGCCACATTAGCACGAAGAAATCCACCACTAAAATTGCAAACCACCATTTCAAAATGGGGCGGTAGCGCGCAGAGCGTACCGATGATGTATCAAGCCAAGGCGCCAAGGCCATAACAGCAATCGCCCCAAACATCGCCAAGACGCCGAAGAATTTCGCGTCGATGATCCCGCCCGTTACGAAGCTGGTCAATTGAACAACCCAGACTTCCGATGTGAAGGCGCGCAAAATAGCGTAGAAGGGCAAGAAATACCATTCTGGTACAATATGTGCCGGAGTCGCCAATGCGTTTGCTTCAATATAATTATCCGGATGGCCCAGATAATTTGGCATGAACCCTACGATTGCAAAGAACACGGCCAGTAAAACCGCTAAGGCGAACAAATCTTTGATCACAAAATAGGGCCAGAAGGGCACGGTGTCTTTCTCGGCTTCGGCTTTTGAGCCGCGGCGCACTTCCACCCCCGTTGGGTTGTTATTCCCGGTCGTGTGGAATGCCCAAATATGCACGATCACCAAACCTGCAATCAAGAAGGGAAATAGATAATGCAGGCTGAAAAACCGGTTCAGTGTCGCGTTATCGACCGCTGGGCCACCAAGCAGCAATGTTTGGATGGGCTCTCCGATAAATGGGATAGCGCCGAACAGACCTGTAATAACGGTTGCGCCCCAGAACGACATTTGGCCCCAAGGCAAAACATAGCCCATGAACGCTGTGCCCATCATTAACAGATAGATCAACATGCCGATGATCCACGTGACTTCGCGCGGCGCTTTGTAAGAGCCATAATAAAGGCCACGGAAAATATGCGCGTAAACCGCAATAAAGAACAGAGATGCACCGTTCATGTGCAGATACCGGATCATATGCCCACCATTCACATTGCGCATAATATGTTCGATAGAAGCAAAAGCCATATCTACATGCGGGGTGTAATGCATTACCAAAACGATACCGGTGATAATTTGCAGCGCCAAACAAAAGGTCAGCACAATGCCCCAGATCCACATCCAGTTGAGGTTTTTCGGCGTTGGAAGCATCAATGTATCATAGAGCAAGCCAACAACTGGCAAGCGGCTGTGAAGCCATTTCTGGCCAGATGTTTTCGGTTCAAAATGGTCGTGAGGGATTCCAGCCATTACAATAACTCCTTAACCCAATTTGATTGTAGTATCGTCGACAAAAGCGGCCACGGGCACCGGTAAATTCTCCGGAGCTGGGCCTTTGCGAATGCGACCAGATGTATCGTAATGCGATCCATGACAGGGGCAGAACCAGCCGTGGAAATCGCCAGCGCCATCGCCCAAAGGCACACAGCCCAGATGCGTGCACACGCCCATCATCACCAACCATTCGCCAGTCTCGTCAAGCGCACGGTTTTCATCGGCTGCATCTAACTCAGGCGCGTTGTTGTTGCGCGCTGACAAATCGATTAAATCATCCATGGCAACGCCGCGCGCTTCTGAAATTTCATCTTCCGTCCGACGGCGGATAAAGACCGGCTTACCTAGCCATTTTACAGTCAGCTGCGTGCCCGGTTCGATCTCTGAAATATCCACACGAATCGAAGACAGGGCCTTCACATCGGCCGAGGGGTTCATCTGGTTGACCAAAGGCCAAACCGCTGCGCCTGCTGTTATGGCGCCGGCGCCTGCTGTGGCATAGTAGAGAAAATCTCTCCGGGTGCCTTCGTGATCTTCTGCATGTGACACGAGGTAAACTCCATTCTTCGTCTAAATGATCGTTCTAACAACGCGAGACCAATACGAGGTCTCTCTTCTTTTCATGGGGCTATTTAGCCCCGCTTATGGACTTCGTCCAGCACACTCTTGAAACCGCGCCGTTTTGGCGCGGCTCTAGACCCAGTTTTTACCAATTTTTTTGGCTTTTTTTTCAAAAGACCCTGAAAATATTCTCTCTCTCGCAGGTTTCACGGGCGCATCAGAGCGCCCAATGTTGTTTGAACGGCAAAAACGAATCTTTTATCTTTAAACTTTGACGTCAAAAGCAGCCCTTTTGCGGATCCTTTAAAACGCGTGAGCATGACCGCTTCGATCCGCGTTTGATAGCCCCGCCTGATCCAAAAATAGTCACAGATTGAAGGTATAGGCATCAAGGCCCATCCACGCGCTGGCTCTTAAATCATTGCCGAACCAATATTTCATAACTTTCAGCAATATCACGCGTCAAAGCGCCCACGTCAAAATGAAAGTCGCCAATCTGGCCAACCGGCGTGACCTCGGCCGCTGTGCCCGTCAGCCAGCATTGCTCAAACCCTTCCAGCTCTTCTGGCATGATATGCCGCTCAATCACACGAATACCTTTTTCTTTCAGCATTTCGATAACCGTTTGACGGGTGATCCCGTTCAAAAATGCATCCGCTGTCGGCGTATGCACTTCGCCATCTTTGACAAAGAATATATTGGCGCCCGTGGCCTCGGCCACATAGCCGCGATAATCAAACATCATTGCATCGCTGCAGCCTTTGGCTTCGGCAGCATGTTTTGACATTGTTGCGATCATATAAAGCCCCGCAGCTTTGGCTTGCGAAGGCGCCGTGGCCGGATCGGGCCGGCGCCATTTTGCGATATCCAACTTGGCGCCTTTCATCTTGGCATCGCCATAATAATTGCCCCAAGACCACACAGCCACCGCCATGCGTACCGGATTGCGCGAGGAGGCAACCCCCATATCCAGCCCCGCGCCGCGCCATGCAAACGCGCGCACATAGGCATCGCTCAAGCCATTCGCCTGCAAAGCCGCCTCTTTGGCGGCTTCGATGTCATCCACAGAATAAGGAATTTCGAAATCGATCAATTTTCCCGAAGCCAATAAGCGCTCTGAATGGGCCCGGCTTTTGAAAATCTTGCCAGCATAGGCGCGCTCGCCTTCAAACACCGAGCTGGCATAATGCATCGCATGGCTCAGCACATGAACTTGCGCGCTCCGCCAATCAACCAATTGGCCGTCAAGCCAAATCTTTCCATCGCGATCATCGTATCCTAATTCCACAGCGCGCCCTTTCTCAGATTCTCACAGCAATTTATTCATATTATTTCAAAAATTGCGTCAATTGTGGTATAAAATTGCCAATAAACCAGATTTGGCTAGCAGTTGACGCTTGGAATGTCAACAAGACTGACATAAACTGTCAGACGAAATCAGTCGGAGATTTGGCATGGATAGCCCTTCCTTATCGCACCCCCTCGGGCATCGCGCTATGGGTGAAACGCTACTTTACCTGACGGATGATCAATTAAGGCAGGGCATTGAGGCAATGTTTTTCGCCTATCGTGGTTTTACCGCCGATCCAGACAGGATACTTGAATTACACGGCTATGGGCGGGCCCATCACAGAGCCTTGCATTTTATCAACGGCGCTCCAGGCACGAATGTGAATAACCTGCTACAAATTTTGGGCGTGACCAAACAATCACTCAACCGCGTCTTGCGCAAATTGATCGCAGATGGATTGGTCACCAGCCAAGTCGGGCAGCGCGATAAGCGAGAACGGCACTTGGCATTGACAGAAGCCGGCCATGCCCTCGAACAAAAGCTGTCCGATGCGCAGCGCAGCCGTATGCGTAGCGCGTTCCGGCAAGTCGGCCCGGAAGCGGTTGCCGGGTTTCGCAAAGTGTTAGAAGCGATGATGGATCCAGATATGATGACAGCCTATTCCCAACTGCGAGAGGATGGGGCTTAAATGTTGATCCCGCATGTTTTGATCATTGATGATGATGAGCGCATTCGCGATCTACTCAAGAAATATTTGCAGCGTAATGATTTCAACGTGACCACCGCCGATGATAGCCACCATGCCCGCAACTTGCTAGAGGGGCTGGCCTTTGATTTGATCATCTGTGACGTGATGATGCCCGGACAGGATGGCATTTCACTGACCAAGGATCTTCGCCGCAAAATTGATACACCGATTTTGCTTTTAACCGCGAAGGGCGAGATCGAGGATCGCATTGGCGGCCTTGAGGCAGGCGCTGATGATTATCTTTCAAAACCTTTCGAGCCCAAAGAATTGCTATTGCGTCTACATGCAATTTTACGCCGCGTTCCAACCGATCTGGATCAAGCCACGGGACCTAAATTAATCACGCTTGGGCAGATCAGATATGACATGCAGCGCAATGAGCTTTGGAAAGCCGATGAGCAAATCCGCCTGACTGCCACTGAAAGCGCGTTAATGGGCATTTTGGCGCAAAGCGCGGGCAGGCCCATCCGCCGCGAGGATCTGATGAGCAAACTTGGACGCGATCACAGCCAGGGCCAAGACCGCGCAATCGATGTTCAGATCACCCGGTTGCGCCGAAAAATTGAGCCGGATTCAAAACAACCACGCTATCTGCAAACAGTTCGCGGCGAAGGTTATATGCTGAACCCGGATTAGGGTTTTACGCTGGCGGTTACGTAATTTACGCTCAGATCCCTGCCAGACAATCGCCATTGCCAGCTCAGCGGATTGAAAACAAAGCCTTTGCGATCCACAACCGAAAGGCCCGCAGTTTCGATAAACACAGACAATTCATCCGGGGTAATGAATTTTGACCATTCATGCGTGCCTTTGGGCAACCATCGCATCACATATTCCGCGCCCACAATCGCCATGGCAAAGCTTTTGGCGTTGCGGTTGATCGTAGAGCACACCATCAGCCCCCCCGGTCTCAGAAGCTCTTGGCAGGCCTTTAAATATCCCTGCGGATCAGCGACATGCTCGACCACCTCCATATTTAATACCGCATCGAACACGCGGCCCTGTGCGACAAGGCTTTCGGCCGTGCCAGCGATGTACTCTATCTGCAGGTTTGATTGATCGGCATGGGCTTGCGCCACAGGAATATTGCGCGCTGCTGCATCCACCCCAGTAACCGTTGCGCCCAATCTGACCATCGGCTCGCAGAGCAAACCGCCCCCACATCCAATATCCAGAATGCGCAATCCCTCAAAGGGGTTGTCTTGCTCAAGATCGCGGTCAAATTCTGCCGCTATCTGCGCGATGATATAATCCAATCGGCAAGGGTTAAGCATGTGAAGCGGTTTAAACTTACCATTGGGATCCCACCACTCTGCGGCCATCGCCTCAAATTTGGCAATCTCTTTCGCATCTACGGTAAATTCTGCGCCGCTCATAGGGTTCTCCGTCTGGTCTTTTGCTCTGTAAATCACATATAGTGCGTTCATGGATAAATTCTCAGATCAAAAACGCGCATATCAGCATTTATATCCTACCGTCGATCCATTTTCTGCAGAGATTATCGATACGGGAGATGGCCACCATATTTATATCGAGCAATGTGGAAATCCACAGGGGCGCCCGGTTGTGGTTCTTCATGGCGGGCCCGGCGGAGGCTGTAGCCCGATCATGCGGCGCTATTTCAATCCAGAACAATACCATATTATCCTTTTTGATCAGCGCGGTTGCGGGCGCAGTAAGCCACAGGCCAGCGTGACCAACAATACTACCTGGCATCTGCTACAAGATATGGAAGCGATACGACAGCGACTGGGCCTTGACACATGGGCGTTATTCGGAGGCAGTTGGGGCGCCACATTGGCGTTGATCTATGCTCAAGCCCATCCAGAACGGGTGAGCCATCTCATTCTGCGCGGCGTATTCACAATGACACAGAAGGAATTGGCCTGGTTTTATGGCGGCGGGGCCAGCCAGTTTTGGCCCGATGCCTGGGAAAAATTTATCGAAAAAATCCCAGAAGACGAACGAGATGATTTGATTGCAGCCTTTCACCGCCGTTTGTTCAGCGGGGATCTGCGCGTAGAAATACAGTTTGGCCGGATATGGTCAGCTTGGGAAACCGCATTGGCCTCGGTTTATTCGGATGGCCGCGGAGGCGAAGCGCCGAGCGATTATGCGCGCACCTTTGCAAGATTAGAGAACCATTATTTCATTAATAACGGGTTCTTGGATCATGATGGACAAATCTTAAACGCCATGGAGCGGATCGCCCATATCCCCGGGTGGATCGTGCAAGGCAGATATGATATGATTTGCCCGCCCAAAACTGCGATCGAGCTGTCCAAAGCTTGGCCCAAATGCAATTTAA
Source organism: Rhodobacteraceae bacterium IMCC1335 (assembly GCA_039640495.1). Lineage (NCBI taxonomy): Bacteria > Pseudomonadati > Pseudomonadota > Alphaproteobacteria > Rhodobacterales > Paracoccaceae > Rhodobacteraceae bacterium IMCC1335. The sequence continues at coordinate 169,616 of CP046864.1, read as the reverse complement.
AAATGATCAAAAACGCAGGCCATGCGATGTCTGAACCCGGCATCAGCGTCGAGCTTGTTAAAATCATGGATCGGATCGCACTGTCTGATTATTAAACCTATACATCGCGCTAACGCCCTATTTTCAAATAAAGAGGGGCCCATGGCGCCTTTAAAATGGACCACGAGTAAATGCCCAAGCGCAACCAAGCCGCTTTAGATTTCTTATTAACGCGACGCTCAAGGCCGGCAAAAACCTTAAGCCTGCCCGCGCCAGATCACGAACAATTGCGTGATATTTTAACGGCGGCGCTGCGCACGCCCGACCATGGTAAATTAGAACCTTGGCGCCTGATCGTTTTAACGTCAGAGAGTTTGGATGAATTGGCAGGCTTTGCCGAAACCTGCGCGCTCGAGGCGCAATTAGACGCCTGTGCGGTTGAAAAAGCCCGCCAACCTTTTGACCAAGGTCATGTGGCAGTGGCCGTGATCGAGGTCCAAAAGCCATCAGAGAAAATTCCTACAATTGAACAAACCTATTCGGCTGGCGCAGTCTGCCTGGCTTTGCTGAATGCCGCCCTTGCCGCCGGTTGGGGAGCAAATTGGCTATCGGGATGGGCCAGCCATAATCGCAACTTCGTCGAAAACGGCCTTGGATTAAGCGCCCATGAGCGCGTGGCTGGTTTGATTTATTTAGGCTCCGAAACTACAACGCCTCCAGAGCGCCCGCGGCCCAATCTTGAGCAGAGCGTGACCTGGCGGTAAACCTTTACGTGCCGCACTCAAAAAGTTCGATATCTTGGCCACTTTTCAACCGCGCCAAACCCGCAGATTTTGCCACCACCTCATTGCGCACATGCATCCATGCATCGCTTGACAATAAAATCTGATCGCTCTCGGACAAATCACAAATATTGAAAGCGATATTCACATCTTTGCCCAAAATATCAAATTGGATGGTTGATTTGCCCACGGTGCCAGCAACCAATGAGCCGCTATGGATGCCCACATGCAACCCAAAAGAAGGCTCAAAGGCATTGGCAATATCGCGCAGCATCAAGCTGGCAGAGACGCAGGATTTAACCGCTTCGGGTGTTGGCCGCGCTAAGCCTCCTACGGCAACGATCGCATCGCCCACCGTTTTCACCTTGTCTAAAGCAAATTTGGCGAACACCTGTTCAAACGCTTCCACCAGCGTTTGCAAAGTTTCAACCACAATTTCAGGATCATTCTGCTCACAAAACGCGGTAAATCCCACCAGATCACAGATCAAAATAGCAACGTCATCATAGCGCCGAGAATGCACGCGCCCAGTGGATTGAAGCTCTACGGCGACATCGTTCGGCAGCACTGTTTTCAATACATCTTGAGAGCGCTGCTTGTCGCTTTCCACTCGGCTAAGATACAGATCTTCGCTATCTTGCAAACGCTTCTTTTCAAGGCAGGCGCCAACCCGCGCCTTTAGCAATGTGGCGTTAAACGGCTTGGTAATGAAATCATCAGCGCCGCTTAAAATACACTCAGCCGCCGTCTCAACCTCATCAGAAGCCGTGACCATAACAACTGGAATTTTGCGATAATGTGGATCAGATTTTAAGATTTTAAGCACCTCGAGACCGCTCATATCAGGCATCATAAGGTCCAAAAGCACCAAATCAAATTCGGTGCTTTCAACAGAGCTTAGCGCGGCTTTACCGCAATCTGCTAAAACAACATTGGCATATCCATCGCGCTTCAACCGGCGCTCTAACGTGAAGCGATTTGCTTCAATATCATCGACAACAAGTATCTTTGCCTGTTCTTTATTAATCATTTCACCGCCCCAATGCTGCGTTAATTTTGGCCAGCAATCGGGGCAGGTCCACCGGCTTTGTATCATAATCATCACAACCTGCCTGCAGGGCGCTTTGCTTATGCTCTTCCATCGCATGCGCGGATAAAGCAATCACCGGAATCCCTTGCGTGGCGGGATCTGCCTTGATCGCCCGCGTTGCAGCCCACCCATCCATTTTGGGCAAACTCAAATCCATAAGAATTAAATCGGGGGTTTCACTATGCGCCATAGCCACTCCGGCAAGCCCATCACCCGCGATCACCACGCCAAAGCCTTTGCGCGTTAAGCGCCGCTTCAGCATGTAAACGTTATCTTCATTATCCTCGACATATAATATTTTTACCATCAGCGCATCGCCCCGCTGATCGTTCCAATCGCTTGCGCAATATCATCGGCAATAAGCGCCACGCTTTCAGTATTTTTTTCAATCACGCGCAAGGTTTCCTGCGATAAAATATTGCGCTCTTCCGAGCTTAGATCCGCACCTGTCAACACCAAAACCGGGATTGATTTAAACTTGGTTGCCTGCAGCTTTTGCAGAAACTCAAACCCGTTCATCACGGGCATCAACAGATCAAGCAAAATCAAATCGGGCAGTGCATTGTGGTTTTCCAAGACAGAAAACGCCTCTTTCCCATGGCCCGCCTCAAGCACTGTCGCGCCGGTTTTTTCTAGGATTTCTTTCACGGTAAAGCGCAGTTCTTGATCATCTTCGATCACGCAGATGGTCGCGGCTTTTTTCTGGCCGATAAGCCGTTGCACCGAAGAAATAAGATAATCCCGCTCGATCGGCTTGGATAGAAAATCTGCCGCACCCAAGGCAAAGCCTTTGTTTTTTTCATCCAAAATCGACGCCATAATCACTGGGATATGGCGACTTTCGGGATCGGCCTTCAACGCTCGAAGCGTTGACCATCCGTCAATCTCTGGCATCAAAATATCCAAGGTGATCACATCGGGCTGGTGGGTTTTGGCCAAAGACAGGCCTTCCTTGCCCGATCTGGCGATAAGCACCGCATAGCCGTTTTTGACCAGTTGCCGCTGCATCAACGCACTGATCGTTGGATCATCATCGATGATAAGCACTTTCTGACCCGTTGGTTCACCGCCGGAGATCACCCGCGTTATCAAAGGTTCAGCGCTGGCGTTTTCGGTACGCATATGCCCAGCATTGTTCAACGCGAAACTTGCGGTAAATACCGTGCCTTTGCCCTTTTCGCTCTGCACGATGACATCCCCACCCATCAGCTGCGCAAGCTGCTTTGAAATGGTGAGCCCCAAGCCGGTTCCGCCATATTTGCGGGTGGTCGAACTGTCGGCTTGTACAAAAGCATTGAACAAACGGCCCACCTGTTCTTCATCCATGCCAATGCCGGTATCGGCAACATCCACTTTGACCAAATCGCCTTGCGGCGTGGATTGCCGGCTGACGGTCAAAGATATTTGGCCATTTTCGGTAAATTTGGTGGCGTTGGAAATCAAATTCAGAAAAATCTGCTTTATCCGCGTTTGATCATTTGTCACCTCATCGATCGGCTCCAAGAAAGTTAAAGCAATTTCATTATTATTTTGTTCGACCAGCGTTTGGGTGGTTTGAATTACGCCTTGCAGCAAAGGCTCTAATTCGAATGTCTCATTATATAACTCGACTTTGCCCGCCTCAATTTTTGATAGGTCTAGAACATCATTGATCAGCGTCAGCAAATGCTTGCCGGCGCTAAAGACACGGTCAAGCGGCTCGATAAAATCCTCCAACCCATCATCAACACAATCTTCCTTCAACATTTCAGTAAGGCCAATAATGGCGTTTAATGGGGTGCGCAATTCATGGCTCATATTGGCCAAAAACTGACTTTTCGTTTGGTTGGCCGCATCCGCTGCTTGTTTGGCTGTGTTGAGCTCTTCCACCAAATTATTCAGCTCTTCCTCACGGTTGGTCAATTCACTCACATCTACGAACACTTGCACCATGCCGCCATCTTCCAGGCGTTTACTGGTGATTTGAAGATGCGACCCATCTGCCATGCGTGGCAGCAAATTTATAGCCGTTCCGGTCAACGCCTGGCGTTGCGCCACTCGGTCTTTTAAAAATTCTTGCTTATCAACCCCTTCATCCAAAGAAAAAATGCCCCCATCAACAAGCTTTCCAGTTTCGTGAACATAGGGTTGCCCAGGTTCGAGCGGCACGCCGAAGCGATCAAAAAACTTATTCACCCAGACCAAATGATCCTTGGCATCCCAGACCATGATCCCGGCTGAAATACTGTTCAAAACATCCTGCGAGCGTTTTTCAATATCTGCCATGCGCAGCTGTATTTTCTTTTGATCATCGATATTTTCAACCAACCCATAGAATTTGACCGCGCGCCCCTGTTCATTCCAAAGGGCTTTGCCGCGCGTGCGGTACCAATTCAATTGGCCTGTATCCGAGCGAGTTCGGTGATCGCATGAAAATAGCGGGGTTTGCTTTTTAAAATGCGCGATCATCGCGGATTTATACGCCGCACGATCTTCTTCAAACACAGCATCCAAACGATCCATTTGCAGCCTGCTCATATTTTTTTCAGCCGCCGGCCCAACGCCTTCGGGGATTGAAAAGCTGGTCTGGCCAGTTTCAATATTCCATTCGAAGACAAATGCATTCAGCGCATGCGTTACCCCGACATAACGCCGCTCTTTATCTTCCAGCTCGGCCTCATGCTTTTTAAGCGTGGTGATATCGGTATAGAGCTGCAGGTAATTGCCCGAGCTCAAAGGCTTATTGGTCAATAGCAGCACCCCGCCATCGCGCAGAGGCAGCTCGATCCGCGAGCCCCCATCTTGGGCATACATATCGGCCTTACTCTGCCGCAGATAGGCCTCAATATCCAAATCGGGAGGTAACTTTAAAAATCCACAATCAATATTTTGTCGCACAACTTCTACGCGTGAGATGCCCGGTTCGAGAGACACCCCAACCTCTTTTTGAAGTTCGTTGAAAAATCGATTTACGAAAACCAGGCGATCATCTTCTGTCCAAACGCATACGCCGCTTGGAAGAGTGTCCAAACTTTCAATTAAAACTGCGTTCAAATCTGATTTTTCTAGAGAGTCCATCTTATCCATCCCGCCCGTTTTCACATTACAAACGTCACCCACGTTTTAAGATCTAGATTAACGAAGATTATTTTAACCTGTCTATGGGGAAACCAAATTCCCTTGGGTCATATCCAATCAAAGAAAACCAAAACTCAGCAAAAGATTTTTCAAAATTGGTTTAATTGTAAAAAATTCTTCCTATGAGAAAAGAGTAAGGATAGGTGGTTTCTCTAGGGTTGAATAATTCCCCCTGATCTTGTGCAAGATATCAGCAAAATTGCTGAATTATTATTCGAAACAGCTGATTTAACTTGGTCTTTGTTTCAATATTCTTGTCTGTTTATCAAATCGAACAATTAGAATGTTGTCACAACCTGCGACTTGCTGAATACTGTTGTGAAACCAAAGTCGTAAAGCGGCAAAACCAATTTATATAACCATTCCAGCTTTGGCCCAATTTAAAACCATGGTGCGAGGAAAAATCTGTGACTGAAACGCCTAAAGACCAAGAAACAGAATTGAAAGACCTGAAGAAGGAACTTTCACGGCTACGCTTAGAAGCCAATTTGCGTAAGTCACTGGCAACCCAGTTGGAAAAACAAAAAAAGGTTGCCGAAGACGCAAAGGCTGAGGCGCAGTTAAAAACCCAGCAAATGGAAGACGTATCGGGGCAATTGGCAAAATACCTGTCGCCCCAAATTTATGAATCGATCTTTAGCGGCAAACAGAATGTTGAGGTAAAAAGCTACCGTAAAAAAATCACTGTATTTTTCTCTGATATTGTAAATTTTACGGCCATTTCTGACAAATTGGAATCCGAAGAGCTTACCGCGTTATTAAATTTCTATTTAAACGAAATGTCGCAGATCGCGCTAAAACATGGCGCAACAATTGATAAATATATCGGTGATGCGATCATGATTTTCTTTGGCGATCCGGAAAGCTTCGGAATTGAGGAAGATGCCCGAAGATGTGTAGCGATGGCGGTTGAAATGCAACAACGAATGGCCGAATTATGGGGTTATTGGAGCAAACATTTCGGCTTAAAAAAAGATTTAGAAATCCGCGTTGGGATCAATACCGGATATTGCACCGTGGGCAATTTCGGCAGTGAAGACCGGCTTGATTATACCGTGGTGGGCGCTGCAGTTAATTTGGCCTCGCGTTTGGAAAGCGCTGCAACGCCATCAGGAATATTGGTCTCTGAGGAAACCTATTTTCAAGTGAAAGACTATTTTAGCTTTGACGCCCCCCAACAGCTTGAATTGAAAGGGTTAGAGCGCGGTGTGATCGCCTATGAGGTTGATATTAGTGATATGTCCCGTGCTGAAACAAAGAATTTTGAAGGTGAGAATTTTCAGTTAAAGCTTACAAAACATCCGCTGGATCTGGAAGAATTGGAAGCCCTTAAAAAGATCATTGATGAACTTTCAGAACCGCAACCGGAAGAAAATATTGCCTAAATTTTCACGATAGCGGGCATATGTCGCAAAGGCTGGTGACAAACAGCCAAATGCACCGGCGCTTGCCCCATAACATAACTCTGTAGGGTGATATGGACACGCAGGAAAAAACCGTTTTATTTTCGGATATTGTTGGCTTCTCGCGGCTGGTTGAGAGGGATGAACACCGCGTCATCACGCGCCAACAAACCCTACATACCAAGCTGCTTCATCCGCTTTTAACCCGCCATAACGGACGCTTGATTAAAACCACCGGGGATGGGTTTTTATGCCTTTTTGAGGCTGCTCAGGATGGGTTTGATTTTGCAACCGCGTTGTTAAGCGGCGTGAAAGCCTTTTGCGATGAAGATCCCAATAGCGATATTTTCGTGTATCGGATTGGCCTGCATCATGGGCCAGTTATAGAATTGGAAGGGGATGTTTTCGGATCGACCGTCAATATCGCCTCGCGGTTAGAAAGTATTTCAAAACCGGGATCTATCTGCACCTCTGAGCATTGCCTGAGCAAAATGTCAGCGCAGGCGCAACAGGCCTTTGATGCCCAAGGTCTTCAACGGCTTAAAAATATAGACCGTCCGATCGCATGCTTCATGAGCGCGCCAGATTTTAATCCCAGCCATCCGAGCATCGCAATTTTGGGAAAACAGCTCCATCAGCAAATCAGCTATTGTACAAGTGCCGATGGCTGCGCAATTGCCATGGCCAGTTTGGGGCAGGGCCCGGTGCTTTTAAAATCGCCAAATTTTGTAACGCATCTGGATGCAGATTGGCGCAGCCCGTTATGGCGCCATATTTTCGAAAACCTCTCTTCTGAGCATCAATTGCTGCGCTTTGATCAACGCGGTAATGGGCTGTCAGAGCGCCACCCGGAAACAATATCATTTGACGCGTTTGTGGATGATATCATGGCCGTCTCAAACACCATTCAAGATGAAAAATGCGTGCTCTTTGGCGTTTCGCAAGGCTGCGCCTCGGCGATTGAATTTGCCTATCGCCATCCCGAGCGCGTCAAGGGTTTAATTTTCTTAGGCGGGTTCGCGCAAGGCGCCAATAAGCGATCATCCGCCAATCCGTCGCAAACTGACTTGGAAATTCAAATGATTCAAACCGGGTGGGACTCTGATATCCCAGCCTTCCGGCAGTTTTTTGCAAATACTATGATTCCCGATTCGAACCAGGCAGAAAAAGATTCGTTTGATCAATTGATGCAACTGAGCACCAGCGCAGAAAAAGCGGCCGCAATCTCGCGCGTGAATGCAGAAATTGATGTGACCAACCGCTTAGGCCAGATCACCCTGCCAACATTGATCATGCATAGCCGCGGCGATCAACGCGTGCCGATGGATCAATCCCAGATAATGGCAGATAAAATGCCCAATGCCCGCTTTGTGCCGCTTGATTCAAAAAACCATCTTATTTTGGAACAAGATGCGGGGTGGCCAGTGTTTCAACAAGAAGTGTCCAAGTTTTTAGCGGCTTTGTAACGGGGTTTGACAGCCAGCTGGCTCGGGTGGCAAAGATCCAAGCTCAATGCTGCAGATCATAAATCCGCTCTGGCGTTGCTCATTTGGAAGGCTTATTAAGCCAGTACGATTATAATGCCCCTAAGGCCGCAAGCGTTTCCAATGATACGGGCTGACGACTAGAAAGAAGGAAAGTTCATATGATTCTTGTGGGTGGAGAGAACCTGATTGACTTTGTACAAACCGACGCGCCGGATGGGGCGGCTTTGTACCAGGCCATTCCAGGCGGTTCCTGTTACAACTGCGCGATAGCGACAGCCCGCCAAGGCCAAGATGTAACCTATATGACGCCCGTTTCAGAAGATGCTTTAGGGGCAATGCTGGCAGCGCGCCTGGCACAGGATAATATTGCCTTGGCCGCACAGCGCGTGTCGCAACCAACATCGCTGGCGGTGGTATCGCTTGCAGATGGCATTCCAAGCTATCAATTCTACCGCGAGGGCACAGCGGAACGCCAGATATCTTATCAGCAATTGATCGAGACTTGCCCCGCCAAGGCAACGGCGTTTCATATTGGCTCTTTGGCCTTGATCACCGGTGCGGACGCCCAAGCCTGGGAGGCGTTTTTTGAAAGCTGCGCTGAAAAAGGCATGATGACCTGCCTAGATCCCAATGCGAGGCCGGGATTGATTGCCAATAAAGCGGAATATGTAGAGCGCGTGTTGCGGCTATTGGGCTCGGCAACACTGGTCAAGCTGAGCGATGAAGATCTGGCCTATCTGCTTCCAGAGCTGCCTTTGCTTGAGGCATTTGAAAAAATCCGCGCGCTGAGCAATGCCGCATTGCTGGTGCTGACAATGGGCCAAGAGGGCGCGATCGGCGCCACCGCGCAGCACAAAATTACGGTGCCTGCGCGCCTAGCATCCCCACTGGCCGATACGGTGGGGGCGGGCGACACTTTTATGGGCACTTTAATCGCGCAGATCACCAAAAATGGCTGGGACACGCATAAGGCGCTTTCGTCCTTAAGCTCTGAGAATGTGCAAAGCCTGTTAGAAATCGCCGCAACAGCGGCGGCGCTGAACTGCGAACGCGCGGGATGTAACCCACCCTATCTAGAAGAGCTTCACCTCTAAAGCTGCGCAAAAAACGCTGCGGAATTTTGCAAATATATTCTTAACACAATACCCAAAATTGATAATATGGCATGGCAGATGTAACGGCGCGTCGGCGGCTCAACCCCTCCCCATGCCTTTAGCCAGAGCAGACCCGCAAAACCCGAGGAAACAAGCTGATGAGCGATACAAAACCCAAAGCCCTGTTGGAACAAGCCGGAAGGGATATGGCGGGGGCCGTCTCAGTGCGGCTGTGCAGTCTTGGCATTGAACTGGGGCTTTTTAAAGATTTGCACGAACACGGGCGCTCTACCTCAGCGCAACTGGCAACGCGCCTGCAGTTAAACGAACGTTATGTTCGCGAATGGCTGCACGGGATCGTGCTCAGCGGCTATGTGATGTTCGATAAAACCACGCGCGAAGCTTGGCTAAGCCCAGATCAAGCACAGCTATTGGTGGAAGAAGGCGGCCGCTTTGCCCAATATGGCGCCTTTAAATTGCTGAACAGCGCGTTATTGCCCTATGAGAAGCTGCGCGAGGCCTTCAAATCTGGTGGCGGCGTCGGGTTTGAAGATTATCCGCCAGCGCTTTGGCAGGCGCTGGATCACACGGGCTGCGCGCGCTATCGTAATTTCTTGGTAAAAGATTGGTTGCCCCATATCCCAGCGTTGACGCAGCGCTTAAAAAAAGGCGCCAGATTTGCCGATTTTGGCTGCGGTACGGGCAGGTCCACGATTGAGTTGGCGAAGCTATTTCCCGAGTCAGAGTTTATTGGCTATGATGCATTCTTGCCAAATATAGAACAGGCCAGCCTCAACGCAAAAGAGGCTGGCGTTGACAGTAATATCACGTTTCAACATTGGAACATGGAAGAAGGCAGCCCGGGCCAATATGATATTGTGGCCACATTTGATTTAATTCACGATCTGCCCAACCCTGCGCTTGGCTTGAAAACCCTCAAACAGTCTATGGCCAAGGATGGAATGTTTTTGCTGATGGATATCGAAGCCACAGAAGATCCGGTTGATAATTCAGGCCCGTATGGCGTGTTTAAATTGGGCATCAGTCTGCATTTTTGTATGACCACTTCGATGTGGCAGGGCGGCGAGGGTATGGGAACGGTAGGTCTATCCGATTCTGTGTTGCGCAATCTCTGCGCCGAGGCCGGATTTTCTGAAGTGCGGAAAATTGATATCAAGCATCCACTCAATTCTTTATACCTCATCACTTAAAAAACAAGGGGCTGAGCCAGTACTCCGCATAGGCTACTAAAGCACAATTCTGCACCCCAGCGACGACCCGCGCAGCAGATCCAGCCGAAAGCTTGCGCGCCAAAACCGCCCATACCCAGATAAAAGCTTGCGCTGCATAAAATTAAGGCATTTCTTCCCATATCTGCACAAAACCGCAGATGATCATGCATGAGCCATGATTTTTCTGCATAGCAGCAATTCAAAATAAACATTTCTGCAGTGCAGAAAAATATGTTAGAAAATAGTCACGGTCTACCTCCTCCCAGATCGTAAAAACCGAAAATATATCCTCCCAGATTATTCGGTATATCGAGACGCTAGAAATAGCGTCTCTTTTTTTTGGCGAGGCGCTATATATCAAGGATATGCTGTGCGTTAACCCCATATACGAGGGCACAGGCAATCGCCTCTAGGCGCAAGAAACCCTTGCGATGCCACCTGATTTAACGATTAATGCTCAGAGAAAATTTCAGGTAAGAGGTTGACATGCAGCAAAACGAAAAAGTTGGATTTATCGGCGTGGGCCTGATGGGCCATGGCATGGCCAAAAATATTTTACGCGCGGGATATCCTTTAACCGTAATAGCGCATAAAAACCGCGCGCCGGTTGAAAATCTAATGTCGCTGGGCGCGCATGAAGCCGGCAGCTTAAAAGAGCTGGCCAAAAGCTCAACACTGGTGTTCATCTGTGCCCCAGGCTCGCCTCAGGTCGAACAAATTATCGCCGAACTCACCCCTTATCTTTCACAAAACGCCGTTATCATCGATTGCTCAACATCCGACCCCACCTCCACCCAAAAACTGGCGGAAAATTTGAAATCAAAGCGCATTCATATGGTGGATGCCCCGTTAGGGGGCACGCCAGTGCAAGCAGAAGAGGGCGCGCTGTCTGCGATGGTGGGCGCGGATAAGTCGGTTTTTGCGCGGATCAAACCAGTCATCGAAAGCTGGGCCGCAACGCTCGTACATATCGGCGTGGTTGGCGATGGCCACCGTATGAAATTGCTGAATAATTTTCTATCGCTGGGCTATGCCGCCATGTATTCTGAAGCTCTGGCCTTAGGGGCTAAAGTGGGAATTGATGCCAAGCGCTTTGACAGCGTGATCCGCGGCAGCCGGATGGATTGTGGGTTTTATCAAACCTTTATGGGCTACGCGCTGGATGGCAATCGCGAGGCCCATAAATTCACCATGACCAACGCGCTCAAAGATCTGCGCTATCTCGAAAGCATGGCCAATCAGGCGGGCATTGCAAATCCAATTGGAAATGCCGCGAAAAGCAGTTTTGCGCGCGCCATGGCCGCGGGTGGCGATGGCCCAGAGGATTACGTGCCCCATTTGGTAGATTTTGTAGCGCGGGAAAACGGGCTAAAAACGCGCTAAATGCACCATCATTTCGGCGCAGCCATTGCCTGGCTCAGCGGCGCGCCGATAGCTTTTGCGAGGCAGGCGGCACTTGTCGTTTAAATTCACGTATCGCCACAAAAACCCCCGAGGCAATGATTAAAAAGATCCCGAAAGCCGAACTTAAGCCCGGCACTTCCTGCCAAAATATATAACCCCATAAAACGGCCAAAATAATCGTAGAATATTCAAAAGGGGCCACCAAACCAGCGCTGCTGCTGCGATAGGCTTGGCTGATAAGATAGCCACCAGACGCGCTGAAAAACCCCGCAGCTACGAATAATACAACATCTCTGCCGCTAGGCCATGCCCATGCGCGCAAAATAAACTCAGCCGAAGGATGGCCCAACCCCTCAAATCTTCCATCTCCAAACATCACCCCCATCCCAAGGCACACGACAATAAAGACCAATTGGATATAAAGCGACATGGTTATGGGCGATTCTGCCAGCCCCATCGATCGGGTGATCGTGTGCAAGGTGGCATAGGCAACAGCGGATAAAAGCGGCAAAATCACTGCCCATTGAAACGCTGCACTGCCGGGCTTTACGATGATCAAAACACCGAGCAAGCCGACCAAAAGTGCCGTCCAGCGCCAGACACCTACATATTCTCCCAAAAAAAATGCCGAAAATCCGGTAATTAACAGCGGTGCGATAAAGAAAATCGCAGAGGCCTCCGCCAATGGCAAGGCAGCCAAGCCTGCAAAAAATGCAAAATTTGCCACCACCACGCTTAGCCCGCGCAAGATATGGCGCAACAGGCGGCGGGTTGAAAACATGGTTTTTAAGGGCACTCCTCGCCCGAAAAGGAACAGAATGAATGCCATTCCAAAAAGCGAACGGAATAAAATAACTTCATGAAGCGGTAAGCTATCGGTAAAATATTTTACCGTAATATCGTTTAAGGAAAACGCCAAAGACGCACCCATCACGCATAGAATGCTTAACTTTGCCTGATCTGACACCAGTGCTTGCGACATAACGGGCCTTCCTCTTCATATCCCTAGCCTTGCACTATCCGAGCAAGGCCCCCCGCTGCAGCTTCATTTGCGACAAGAGATGACGGGCCAAGCGGATCAACGCAGGTTTTACGGCTTCCGGCCCGCATGGTTCAGCGCCCCCACGGTTAGCCAACTGGCCAAGATCAAAGGCAGCGCCAAACCAAAGGAATAGCGAATGCCGAAATTTTCCGCCACAAAGCCCAATAAAGGCGGCGCCAAAAGAAACGTTACAAACGAGAATTGCGCCAAAGCCGCTACATTTTCTGAGGATGGGCGATCGCCTCTTTGCGCCGCCGCCGAGATCGCCAGAGGGAAAATGACTGCGGTTCCCGCACCCAAAAATACAAACCCGATCAGGGCCAAAGTGGAATTGGGCGTAAACGACACCACGCCGGCGCCCAAAGCCAGCGCAATCAAAGACACCCGCGCCACCCGCTCGGCGCCATGGCGATCCACAACGGGATCAGCAAAAAAACGGATGATAAATTGCCCCAAAGCTCCCAATGTCAGCGCTAGGCCGTTTACAAACGCGCTTTCCTCAAAAACATCGCGCATATAAATGACCGACCAATCAATCAAAGCCCCTTCGAGCAGCATGGCGGATAATGTAAAAGCAACCAAAATCATGATCCCACGGGTTGGACGGGCCAATTTTGGCGGGCCATCATGATCGGCGCCGCGGATCGGCGCTGGCTGATACCCTGCCAAAAACAACAGCGTTAACGCAACCGAAACAAGCCCCGTCAAGCTTAAATGCAGGGCCGCAGGCACGCCCAGCTGCGCTACGAACGCGCCCAGCAAACCCGTGGCAAAAAACCCTAAACTCCAAAAAGCATGCGACCGGTTCATGATCCGCCGACCCGCCAGCGCCTCGACTCGGTCGGCTTCGACATTCACCGCAACCTCCACAACGCCAATCGCCAAACCCGCCATAAAAAACCATCCGAAGAAAACATAAGGGTTGGTGGCCAAACCGGCCAGAGCTTCGCCAATGCCCATCAACAGCATGCCAAAGAACATTACTTTTCGAAATCCCAGCCGCGACAACACTGAACTGGCCATCAATAATGAGACTTGCACCCCTAGCGCGGCGCCGGTAACCGAAAGCCCAAGCGCCGCCGGGCCAATGCCCATTTGTAATTGCAAATCCCCAAGCCGCGGGAAAATAGCCCCTAAACTAAACGCATAGATAAAAAACGAAAAATAGACATTCCATACCAAAGGCAGGCGGAATTTTATTCCCATAAGACATCCTGTTTATGAAAAACCCAATTTGGGCGCGACGTCACAGCAGTTGAGCGATTTTTTCTGAGTTTACAAGCCTTAAACTTATTTTCCCCAGTCGTGATGCGTTGCGTATACCGGCTTTCCCAACCTTAAAACCTGCAGCAGGAAAACTACAGGAAACAATCGCTCCAAACGCTAATGCCCGATGCCCGACCAGATTTTATTGCGGGTACATTCTGTGTGAAACTGATCACCAAAATAATTCACAGCTGTCATTTGCCTTAAATCGCTATTGGCAATTTTTCGACTCATTTTGAGTGATTGACGCAGCATAGCCCCGCGCAAAGCGGGCGTATGCATATGCCCATGTGCCTGCATTTGGGCCACAATCATCTCGTCAATTGCGGTTTCTTCTTGACCCTCTATCAGCATTTCAGCCCCACGCACCACCACAGCGCGGATATCCGTGCAAAGATGAAACGCCTGCGCCGAAGACGCCCAAAGAAACAGATTGAACATAATCAAGATAGGTTTGAGCATGCTGGCCCCCAATACGTCACCAGACAGTGTTGGCGCGTTGTGCGGGATTAATCAAGCCTCTCGGCCCGTTTCATGGCATTTCGCGAAAGGTTTCAACGCCTTTTGCAAAGATCTGCGCAAAATATCGACCGCCTCAACCAGAGTTTTTTAGGCACGCAAAAACCATCATCCAGATATTAAAATATCATCCTGCGCAGAAAACATACTGGCATATAGCCCCGCTTTGGCCATCAAATCGGCATGAGTGCCTTGTTCAACCAATTTGCCGGCCTCAAGCACGTAAATATGGTCTGCATCAACCACGCTCGAAAATTTATGCGCCACAACAATGGTGGTTTTACCGGCCTGAAGATCCTTGAAACTGGCATTAACTTTTTGTTCTGTCAGCGCGTCAAGCGCCGATGTTGCCTCATCCAAAAGCAGGATCGGCGCCGGTTTTAAAAAGGCCCGCGCGATCGCGATCCGCTGCTTTTGACCCCCCGAAAGCAGGCTGCCTTTCGGGCCCACGGGCTGATCGCCGCGTTCAACCATCAAATCATCAATGCGCGCCAGCTTTGCCGCCGCACGCACCGCCTCTGGGCTGGCTGTAGGATCTGCGTAGTGAATGTTTTCTGCGATGCTTTTGTTAAAAATAACCACATCCTGCGCCACGATTGAAAATTTCTCGCGCACCGATTTTAACGTGAATTGTTTAATGTCCTGTCCATTAAACAGAACCGCACCGCTATTCAAATCATAGAGCCGCGCCATCAAACTGAGCAACGTGGTTTTTCCCGAACCGGTCGAGCCGACAATGGCGGTTTTTTGCCCCGCTTTAAACTGCAGGCTAATACCATCAAATAATTTATGATCAGCCTCATAAGAAAACCCGATATCATCCAAAGTGATATCGATCCGCATATCGGTAAAATCTGATACAGTGCCTTCGTCTGAAACATCGGGCTGCGTTTGCAACACCCCGCGCACCGAGGCAAGCAAGATCAAACTGGTTTGCAATTTTGTGAAAAATTGCGACAGGCGCCGTGCGGGATCAAAAACGATCACCAAACCCAACAGGAAGGCGATAATCGACGCCCCGTCTAAGGCCGAGGCCTCTGAAAGCGCCAGATAGCCGCCACCGCCAATCACCACCATATATACAATTGCTGAGGATAAATCGATCGAAGGCAGAACAAGCGCCTGCGCCATATGAAGGTTGACCGCTAATTTTTTGATATTGCCCGATTCAGAAATCATCCGATCAACCTCAGCCGCTTCTTGCCCAGTCATTTTAATCGTGCGCATACCCCCAGACATTTCTTCAATTGTATTCATGTAACTGCCCAGCGCCTGCTCAGATTGCGCCTGAATGCGTTTGATGGTTTCAGACACCATCCGCATCAGCAAAAAAATGATCGGCAAAAGAAGCAGCGCAACGCCAAAAAGCAACGCCGATTTATAAATCAAATACCCTGAAATGATCACAATCGTGGCCACATCGCGTACCGCTTCCACCGTGGTGCGGCCAACGAATTGGCTCAACGCTTCCACTTGATTGACAAAGCGAAGAATAAGATCCGAAGAATTGGTGCGATCAAAAAACCTTTGATCCATATAAAGAACATGGCGGATCAGATCTGAACGCAGCTCTAAAACAGCGCCACTGGCCAGACGCACGGATAAAGTGGGCACCACAAAAGAAACCAAGGCGCGAACCGTAAAAATCAAAAACACCATCAAGCAAATCCACAGCAGATCTATGATGTCGCCCTGCTCAAAAATCACCCGTAATCCGGTTTCGGTGATGGCCAAAAACTTTTGCAGCACGAAGCCTTCCAAAAGCACCAACGCCAATATCAAGCCCAGCCATGGGGTTTTTCTTTTAAGATATCGGCGCCAAAACCAAGCAATATTTGATTTGTCTTTTTCCGAAAAAAATTTCGAAGCCATAAGGTTTCTGCCCATTCCCTGCGCCAGTGTCCCAGAAGATATGGAGAGCATGGCCCTTTTTTGCAACATAGATGCCGCGCATCAAACGATGCGCCGCTTATATGTGAAACATGATAAAAAACAATCGCCTTTCCATATAGCGCGGGCCGCTTGCAACATGGCGCAGCTTAGAACTGCACCATAATCTACCCTAAACGGCCGAAAAACGTCATCCGCGCGGCTTCAGACAGCGCAATTCCCGGCTTGGAATTATACGCCAAAACCACCAAAATGCGATCCCGCGCGCCTTGCGTTGGGGTAACCCGGTGCATCGCGTTGCGTCCACGAAACAGCACCAACGTGCCAGGCTCAACTGAAAGCGCCTCAGGTTGGCGCTTACCCTCAACAACCGCTTGCACGCCAGAAAAATTCATATCGCCTTTTTCTGCATCGCGCAGATCGCGCAGATATTCAAATTCACCGCCTGCCAAAGGGGCCTGCAACAGCAGGGTGATGGCAAATTCAGAATTGTCAAAATGCCAATTCAATTCTTGGCCTTCGCCCGCGTAATGCACATTGATCGAAGATAACGGATCGGCATATTCAAACAGCGCCTGCTCTCCCACCAATTGGGCGATAAAGCTGCGAAACATGTCCGAATTGTAAAGGCAATGCAGGCCCGACCCTGCAGGCACTTGATCCGTGGTGATGCAGCCTTTTGACGAGCTAACTTGACGGTTAAAAATATGATCTGTGGGCAGGCTAGGATCTTTGGGCGTTAAGTAAACATTATGCGTTGATGCGGTGAAAAATGCATGCTTGCGCTCCTGCTGCGCTTCTTTCACCAAATCTATCACCGCTTCGGGGCGCAAAAAGCCTTTCAAGGTTAGCACCCCCTCGCGATCAAAAGCAGCCCGACAGCGTTCAAGCAAAGCATGATCGCGCAAAGGATAGGCGCTCAGGTCAACAACATCAGACAGGGTGGGCATCAACAATCTCTCTGCAAAGGATTTTGCGCGAAACCCTAGGAGCTTGCGCAAAATCTGACAAGCCCTGAACCGGCAGCGCCGAAAACGATACGTGGTTTGAACCTACAAAAGCGGCCTTGCCTTTCACGCCTGCGCCATGAATTTACGCTGTAGATTTGCCCAAATAGGTTAGGAATTTATCGGCAGACTCGCAGAAGTTGGCTGTTATAAACGCCTTCAAGATTGCTTTTTGCGTTGGTAAATGCATGTGTGAAGCATGACAACGTTAGAGTTTAGCCATAATAGCGGCCTTGTCGTCGTGTCTTTTCTGATTGCTTTGGTTGCGGGTTTCACCGGCCTAACGCTTACCAAAGACCTGTCTCAAAAGTCTTTTTCGCAGCGTAAAATTGCGGTATCGCTCGCCTCCGTGGCTTTGGGAGGCGGAATTTGGTCGATGCATTTTGTGGCCATGTTGGGCCTGCAAATGCCCATTTTATTTTACTATGATGCCGCAATCACGCTGGCATCTGCGCTTTTGGCAATTTTGATAGTGGGCGTTGCTTTGGGGCTTTTGCATTTTTTCGAACGCCGCCCAAAAATTCTTATTCTTTCTGGCAGCC
Source organism: Rhodobacteraceae bacterium IMCC1335 (assembly GCA_039640495.1). Classification (NCBI taxonomy): domain Bacteria; kingdom Pseudomonadati; phylum Pseudomonadota; class Alphaproteobacteria; order Rhodobacterales; family Paracoccaceae; species Rhodobacteraceae bacterium IMCC1335. The sequence continues at coordinate 151,762 of CP046864.1, read as the reverse complement.
TTGTTGGATTTGGCATTTTAACCATGCATTATCTGGGCATGGCCGGTCTGCAATTATGCCGCCCCGTTTATACGGTTCAAGGTATCTCACTTGCATTTTTATCCGCCATAAGCCTTTGCGTTACGGCGATCTGGATCGCCTATGAACAGCGCTCGAACCGAAATATATTGCTGGGGACGGTTTGTTTCGGTTTGGCGGTTTTTGCGGTTCATTTCGTGGCCATCTGGGGCACGCGCTTTGTCGAAGCTCCGGCTTTTAATGAGCTAGGCCCAAGCATTACAAACGAGGTGCTGGCGTTGATCGTAATCTGCTCAAGTTTCCTCATTTTAGGAGCGTTTCTATGGACAGGTGTGACGTTTCTGTTGCCACAACCTACCCAAATGCCAAACCCAAGCGCAGCAAGCGCGGCGCCCGTCTCGTCGGGGGCGCCGGATCCAACGCCAGCGCCCAGCCCCAAGCCGGCTTTGGGCCCTGCCGCATCCGCCGCGTCGCGGGCACAACGAATCCCCTGCGAGAGCAACGGCACCACCTTGTTTATCGCGCCCGCTGACGTGGCCTTTATCCGGGCTGAAGGGCATTATACGCATGTGTATAAAAACAATGGAGAGCGGCATTTTTGCGTTTGGCCTATCACCGAAGCCACCAAACGCTTAGCCCAATACAGTTTTCTCACAACCCATCGCAGCTATCTGATCAACAGCGCCAAAGTGCAGCATTTTGAACGCCTCAAAGACACAGGCCTGTGCCGGTTTGAAAACCCTAAACTGCCGCCCGTCCCCGTCAGCCGATCGAATCTCAAACGGGTTAAAGAAACCCTCGGGCTTTAGCAAAAAAGCGCAATTCGTGCAGATCATTCGCAACTGGTGAAAAATTCCGCGGCGTTAATGTATTAGAGCATGTGCGAAAAACCACTTTCACTGACGCTTTTCGCAATGAATGCTTTTAGGGGAGAAAAAGCAGTGATACCAGCACCATTCAGCTATCATCGGCCCAGCGCTTTGACAGATGCCATCGCCATTCTATCAGAGCACGGCGACGATGCGCGGGTTATGGCCGGCGGCCACAGCCTAATTCCGATGATGAAACTGCGCATGGCGGATATTCCGCACCTGATCGATTTACAAGACATCCCTAATTTGTCTGACATCTCCGTTGAGGGACCGCGGGTCAGAATGGGGGCGATGGTCACCCAAGCGCAAGTGATTGCGGATCAAGGCTTGGCAAGTGCAGCGCCTCTGCTGAAAGAAGCCGCGCTTCAAATCGCAGATCCACAAGTGCGCTACATGGGCACGGTCGGGGGTAATGTGGCCAATGGCGATCCGGCAAATGATATGCCCGGTCTTATGCAATGCCTTGATGCCTCATTCACTTTGGCTGGGCCCAATGGCACGCGCTCGGTGACGGCCCGCACGTTTTACGAAGCGGCCTATATGACGGCCCGCGAAGATGATGAAGTTTTGATAGAAATCTCATTTGACGCGCATGCGGCAGGATATGCCTATGAAAAGCAAAAGCGCAAAATCGGTGATTACGCCACGGCCGCCTCGGCGGTATTGCTTTCCAAAGACGGGGGCAACTGCAGCAGCGCTTCGATCGCAATGACCAATCTCAGCGATACGCCGATCTTCTCAGAGGCGGCCGGTGCTGCCTTAATCGGAACCCAACTCGATGACGCGGCGATTAAGCAAGCTGTTACCGCGGCGCTGGGTGATATCGATCCAACCGAAGATAACCGTGGCCCCGTTGCGTTTAAAATGCACGTGGCTGGCGTTATCCTGACCCGCGCGATCCAGCGCGCTTGGTCCCGGGCTTGAAAGGAATAAAACATGACAGATAAACTACATATCAAACTAACCGTGAACGGCCAGGAAGAAGAGTTTCTCGCCGAGCCGCGCGAATTGCTGATTTATACATTGCGCGAACGGTTGAACATCACGGGCCCACATATCGGTTGTGAAACATCGCATTGCGGCGCGTGCACCATTACCATGGATGGCAAATCGGTCAAAGCCTGTACGGTTTTTATCGGCCAAGCCAATGGCGCAGACGTGACCACGATCGAAGGTATGGGCGGCCCCGATGCGCTTCACCCGCTGCAAAGCGCGTTCAAAGAGCATCATGGTTTGCAATGTGGCTATTGCACGCCGGGAATGATCACCCGTGCGGCAAAACTGCTTGAGGAAAACCCATCCCCAACCGAAGAAGAGATACGCTTTGGAATGTCGGGAAACCTGTGCCGCTGCACCGGTTATCAAAATATCGTCAAATCCATTCTCGCCGCTGCGGCTGAGATGAACGCCACGAAGGAGGCTGCAGAATGAATGATATGACTCCAGACCGCGAAGAGCGCAAATCAAGCCTCAAAGGCATGGGATCCTCGCGTAAACGCGTTGAAGATGCGCGCTTCACCCAAGGCAAAGGCAATTATGTCGATGACATCAAACTTGACGGGATGCTGTCGGGAGATTTTGTACGCTCACCCTATGCGCATGCCCGCGTGGTGGATATAAACACCGAAGCCGCTTTGAAAGTGCCCGGCGTGTTGGCGGTGCTGACAGCCAAAGATCTTGAACCTTTGGGCCTGCATTGGATGCCCACTTTGGCCGGCGATAAGCAAATGGTCCTGGCCGATGGTAAAGTGTTGTTTCAAGGCCAGGAAGTGGCGTTTGTCATCGCCAAAGACCGTTTTGCAGCCGCGGATGGAATCGAAGCGGTCGAGGTTGAATATGAAGAACTGCCGGTTCTGACAGATCCGTTTGAAGCGCTGAAGTCAGACGTTGTTTTGCGCGAAGATCTTGATCCAAAAGCCGATGGCGCGCATGGACCGCGCAAGCATCACAACCATATCTTCACATGGGAAGCTGGTGAAAAAGACGCAACCGAACAGGTGCTGGCCGAAGCCGATGTGGTGGCTGAGGAAATGATCTATTATCATCGTACCCATCCTTGCCCCTTGGAAACCTGCGGCTGCGTGGCCTCAATGGATAAGGTCAATGGCAAGCTGACGCTTTGGGGCACGTTTCAAGCGCCGCATGCGATCCGCACCGTAGTCTCGCTGATTTCGGGCATTGAAGAGCATAATATTCGCGTGATCTCGCCCGATATCGGAGGCGGGTTTGGCAATAAAGTTGGTGCTTATGCTGGCTATGTCTGCTCAGTTGTGGCCTCCATCGTCACTGGCCAGCCAGTGAAATGGATCGAAGATCGGATGGACAATCTGATGACCACGGCTTTTGCCCGTGATTATTGGATGCAAGGGAAGATTTCGGCCACCAAAGACGGCAAGATCACCGGGCTCTGGTGTCATACAACAGCCGATCACGGAGGGTTTGACGCCTGCGCAGATCCCACCAAATTTCCAGCCGGCTTCATGAATATTTGCACAGGGTCTTACGATATCCCCACCGCCTATCTGGTAGTCGATGGTGTCTACACGAACAAAGCCCCTGGCGGCGTGGCCTATCGCTGTTCCTTCCGCGTCACGGAAGCGGCTTATTTCATCGAACGCATGGTCGAGGTTTTGGCAATTGAGCTGAACATGGATGCAGCCGAATTGCGCCGGATCAACTTTATCAAAAAGGATCAATTTCCGTATAATTCAGCGCTGGGCTGGGAATATGATTCCGGCGATTATCACACGGCTTGGGACAAAGCGTTGAAAGCCGTGAACTATGACGATCTGCGCAAAGAGCAAAGCGAGCGCGTGGCCGCGTTCCAGCGCGGTGAAACCCGCAAATTATTGGGAATTGGCTTGACCCATTTCACCGAGATTGTCGGGGCCGGACCCGTCAAAAACTGCGATATTTTGGGGCTGGGCATGTTTGACAGCTGCGAAATTCGCATTCATCCCACGGGATCCGCCATCGCGCGGCTTGGCACCATCAGTCAGGGGCAGGGCCATGCTACAACATTTGCCCAAATTCTGGCCACAGAAATCGGCCTACCGGCAGACTCGATCACCATCGAAGAGGGCGATACCGATACGGCCCCCTACGGGCTTGGCACCTATGGCTCGCGCTCAACGCCGGTGGCCGGCGCCGCCACCGCAATGGCGGGGCGTAAGATTCGCGCCAAAGCGCAGATGATTGCAGCCTATCTGCTGGAAGTGCATGATGATGACGTTGAATTTGACGTGGATCGCTTTGTGGTTAAGGGCGCGCCTGAGCGTTTCAAAACCATGAAAGACATTGCGTTTGCCAGCTATAATCAGGCGATACCGGGGCTTGAACCGGGCCTAGAGGCGGTCAGCTACTATGATCCGCCCAATATGACCTACCCGTTTGGCGCCTATATCTGCGTGATGGAATTAGATGTGGATACAGGCGAGCATGAAATCCGGCAATTTTATGCGCTGGATGATTGCGGCACGCGGATCAACCCGATGATTATTGAGGGCCAAGTGCATGGCGGTTTAACCGAAGCGCTGGCGATCGCGATGGGCCAAGAAATCGCCTATGATGAGATGGGCAATGTGAAAACTGGAACCTTGATGGATTTCTTCCTGCCAACGGCTTGGGAAACGCCCCATTACACCACCGATCATACAACCACGCCCTCGCCACATCATCCGATCGGAGCCAAAGGTGTCGGTGAAAGCCCGAATGTGGGGGGCGTTCCGGCCTTTTCAAACGCTGTGCATGATGCCTTCCGCGCCTTTGGATTGCGGCAGGCGCATATGCCCCACGATCATTGGCGGGTTTGGAAGATCGCAAACGATTTAGGCTTGCATGACTAAGCAAAGCACGGGCGGATCTTTTCCGCCCGCTTTCGAGGATGGCAGAAATGAGCTTTAGCGCAGTGCAAACCGCGATGGCCGAGGTAGGCTATATGGCATCGGATGATTTGGCTGTCGCCTTGCATTTGGCGATCTCGCTGCAACGGCCGATCCTGTTAGAAGGGGCCGCTGGCGTTGGCAAAACCGAAGTGGCGCGGGTGTTGGCAACGGTGCAAAATACTAAACTCATCCGCTTACAATGCTATGAAGGTCTGGATGCTGCGCAGGCTATTTACGAATGGAATTACCAACGCCAACTTTTGGCGATCCGCAGCAGCGCCGAAGCAGGCGAAACCGGATCCACGGTTGAAAAGCGCATTTTTTCAGAAGAGTTCTTACTCGAACGCCCGCTTTTGGCCGCCATTCGCCAACCCCAAGCGCCGGTATTGCTGATCGATGAGATCGACCGCGCAGATGAAGAATTTGAAGCCTATCTTTTAGAAATTTTGGCGGATTTTCAAATCACCGTGCCAGAGCTCGGCACATTAAAAGCGGTGAGTAAACCCATTGTGGTTCTGACTGCAAATGGCACGCGCGATTTATCAGATGCGCTGCGCAGGCGTTGCCTTTACACCTATGTTGACTATCCAGATCGGGAAACCGAATTGGCCATTTTAAACAGCCGATGCCCCGATATACAAGCCAAGCTCGCGGAGCAAATCATCGGATTTGTGCAAAAACTGCGGGCAGAGGACTTGGAAAAAATCCCTGGAATTGCCGAAACGCTGGATTTTGCAGCAGCGCTGATGGGGCTGGGCATCGCCGATCTCACCGCGAACCCCGCGGCCTTGCAGGCCAGCTTGACCACGCTTTTAAAAACCCAAAGCGATCAAGCCCATATCACGCGTGAAGTGGCACAGCGGCTTGCCGGGCGCGCAGCATGAGCCGCGTAACCCGATTTGCTGGGCGCGATCCGGGCCCTGCCGCCAGAATGAGCGGATTTTTGGCCCATCTGCGGGAAAATGGCCTGCGCCTTGGCGTGGCGGAAACCGATTTGGCACTGGTCGGTCTCAGCCATGTCTCGGCGGCGCATATCCAAGAAACCCGCGCTGCCCTAAAGGCGATCTGCACCGGATGCAAAGAAGATGCAGCGCGGTTTGACGATCTTTTCGCCGCCTATTGGTTGAATACTGGGCGGGTTAAACCAAAAGTTATCTCCGCTCAGAAACCTTCGCACGCTGATCAAATGTCATCTTCGCGCCGCGCCGCGGGCACCGATCAAGGGGCATCTGGCGCCCCCGACACCCCAGAGACCGGCGAAAACGAGGCAGAAAGCGATGGGGTGGGGCGTTTAATCGCCAGCAAAACCAATAATCTAAAACGCGCCGATTTACGCGCTTTGATCCAACCAAGCGATCTTGCAAAGGCCCAAGAACTGGCCGAGAAACTGGGCACCGCCTTGAAAGACCGCCGCGCGCGCCGCCGCCGCGCGGCGCAAAAAGGGGCTCAATTGCATTTTCGCAAAATTATCCGTCAAAGCCTTGCAACGGGCGGCGAGCCAATCCGGCTTGCCCGAAAAAACCGCCCCGAACGCAGCTTAAAAATATCTGCACTCTGCGATGTCTCTGGCTCGATGACGGTATATGCAAAAGTGTTTCTTGCGTTTTTACTAGGTTTGATGCGCAACGACCCCACCACCGATGCCTATTTATTTCACACCCGCTTGATCCGGATCAGCGAAGCCATGCGCGACAAAGACGCGTTTCGCGCCTTAACGCGGATGTCGCTGATGGCAGACGGGTTTGGAGGCGGCTCAAAAATCGGCGAAAGTTTGGATTATTATGCCCGTAATTATGCAAAAAAATTCGTCAACGGGCGCACCGTGGTGCTTATTTTATCCGATGGGTACGATACGGGCCCAGCGCATCAATTGGCGGGTGCGCTGGCGCAGCTCAAAAAGCGTGGCTGTAAAATCATTTGGTTGAATCCGCTGAAAAGCTGGCAAGATTATCAGCCAATTGCCAAGGGCATGGCGGCCGCAATGCCTTATCTTGATGGATTCAAATCTGCCGGATCACTGGCTGAGCTTGCCACTTTAGAACCGGAGCTGGCCCGCCTATGATGCCCAAAGAATTGCTCGATGATGATATGTCCGAGGCGATTGACGGGTTGCGTACGCGCCAAGAAGCCTTTGCGCTGGCCACGATTATCCGCACCGCCGGAGCCACAGCGGCCAAGCCGGGTGCCAAAGCTATACTGGATGCGCAGGGTCAGATTGTTTTTGGTTGGATCGGGGGGGGCTGCGCCCGCAGCGCGGTTACAAAAGGCGTCTTGCGCGCCATTCACGAAAACACTCCGCAGCTGGTTTCGATCACCCCCGAAGACCTGCTGTCAGAAAAGGGATTGAGCAATGGAGACGAAAGCGAGGGCATTCGCTTTGCGCGCAATGGCTGCCCTTCAAAAGGCACGATTGATATTTTTATCGAGCCCTGCTTGCCGCGCCCAGAGCTTATTGTTTTTGGCGCCTCGCCGGTGGCGATGGCCCTTACCGCGCTGGCCCCTCAATTTGATTGGTCGGTTTCAGGCAACGCGCGATCTGATGGGTTCGCCATATCGCCATCGACAAAACGCCATGCGATTGTGATCGCCACGCAAGGTCAAGGCGATTTGCAAGCGCTGCGCGCCTCATTACGCGCAAGCAAAGGGTTCGTAGCCTTTGTTGGCAGCCGCAAAAAATACCAGACGCTCGCGATAAAACTGATCGAAAGCGGATTGCCAGAAGAGCGGGTGCGCGCCGTGCAAGCACCGGCGGGCTTGGATATTGGCGCGGTTACCCCCGAAGAAATTGCGTTGTCCATCTTGGCCGGATTGACGAAATTGCGGCGCAAAACCTTCCGAGGAGAGGCCCAAAATGCCTAGTGGCAAAACGTTGCGTTTGAGATGTCTTGTTTATGCGCAAGATCTCTGCCAGACATCTGCGCATCATATCTGGAAAGTGCGGTTCATATGAAAATCATTTTAAAGTTTATGCGGCGGCGCATACAGCGCCTATCGCTGACAGCGAAGCAAGCTGACGCATTGGCGCGCCTCAAATTCCCCTGCTGCTAACGAAGGAACCCCCATGGAACTGAACGACGAAATCGAAATCAATGCCCCGATAAGCACTGTTTATGCGGCGCTGAATGATCCTGAAATTTTGCAGCAATGTATTCCGGGCTGCGAAGAGCTGATCAAACATTCCGACACCAATTTAGAGGCCAAAGTGGTTTTGAAAGTTGGCCCGGTAAAGGCGCGCTTCAGCGGTGAGGTTGTTCTTGACCAAACCGGGGCACCGGACAAGTTTTCGTTAAGCGGCAAAGGCAATGGCGGTGCAGCCGGGCATGCCAAAGGCAGCGCCGATGTGACTTTGCGCGCCGAGGGGGATAAAACCATCCTTGCTTACGCGGCCAAAGCCGATATCGGCGGCAAACTGGCGCAATTGGGCAACCGGTTGGTGCAAAGCACAGCGAAAAAACTGGCGGGTAAATTTTTCACCAGGTTTTCCGAAATTTTAGATGCGCCAGAGCAAACGTAATCCCACGTATCACCCGGTGAGACCCTGAATTGCGAAACTGGCGGGCCGAGCCCTTTTGGAACGCGTAAGCCAAAATCGTTGCCCTTATGGAAATTACGCTATTTCTCAAGCGTCAGCAGACCGAGAAGGGCAGAGCGATACGCTTTTGGCCGCGCAGCAAAACGGTTGAGGCAATGGCTTGTTTAAAGGCCTTTATTTCCTTTTGAAACCGCCATCTCAACCCGGGCCGAGCGGCAATCCAAAGCGCTTAAGATAGCGCTCTCGCAAGGCTTGAGAGGTATGTTTTGGCCAATGGTTTTGCAACAGAATGCGCGCCTGCCGGGCCGCGCGGCTGCCCATATCCAGCTTATCGCTGGCGTGCCACTCTTCAATCAATCCACGATCCGCAACGTCAGGATATAAGAAATCACTGCGCATGCGCGCATAGGTTTCGGGCCGGCCCAAGAAATGCCCTTCGCCGGCGACAACATCCGCGATCGCGGCTAAGGCAAGGGTCTCCTCTGAAATTTCGGGCAGAATATTGGCGCGCAAAATAGCGCCAAGCATATCATTATCCGCAACCATGGCAGCAAAGCTCACGCCCATCAAGGCGGCTTGCGCCCCCGCTGCCTGCGTGATCAAATTGGCCCCGCTTTGCATCGCAGATTGAATCGTCATGGCTTTTTCATATCCGGATTGAAAATCAGCCAGCTTGCTATCGGTTGCCCCCGCAATCACCGAGCATGGGATCTGCCACGCGCGCAAGGCTTGCGCGGCCATCGCGGTTGCCATTGATTGTTCCCCCGCCCCGCCAGCCATGCCGCCGCTGCGCAAATCGATAATCATCGGGCGCGGCCCCGCGATTCTAGGCGCTTGTGGGTCTAACGCATGCACAAAGGCCAAACCCGCCAACACTTCTGCCAAGGTCTGCGCAACCGATCCCGCCAATGTGACCGCGCTAGACGCGCCCAATTGACCAAAAACATTACAATGCACCGGAATGCCCGCCTTCACTGCCGCATGCATAACGGCGATGCTTTGCGCATGCATGCGCAATGGGGGTACCGCATGATTTATATTCAAGGACAAAAACGGCCTCTCCCGGAACGCGGCTTCCCCTCCGGCAATCTCATAACACAGCTCGGCAATTTTGGGCACATGCGCGGCCTCACTGGCTGCAACCATCACATGCTTCGAGGTGCCAAAAACCGAAGCAACCGCGGTTCCTAGATCAAATTCCAGCGGATCTTCAATATCGCGCGCCACCACTGAGCGTGAAAAGAAATGGATATGATTGAGCGTATCGGACAATCGGGCGGCAGAAAATAAATCTGCCAATGTAGACGGGTGGTAGGTTTTGCTCTGATCATCCAAAACCGTCGGGGCTGCCCCCCCGGTTCCTGTATAAGACGCGCTTGCGCCCAGCCTAAGATCGTGCAGGGGGTTTTGTCCGGCCAGCAAGACCTGTTTTGGGCCCTCTTGCACAGCGGCCTCCAACAAATCGCGCGGATAAAAGAGCCGGTCGTTTTCACACCGTCCCCCTGCCTCGATGATAACATCGCAGAGCGTATCGGGCGCTTCAGACACGCCTATATCGGTTAAAATTTTAAAAACAGTTTGTTGAATTTTACTAAGGCTCTGATCTGAGAAAGGCGCCCAGGTTCCCCCCTGTGCAACCGTATTCGGTGCAGCAGCTGCCTGGTTAAAGGCCGCTGATGAGCGAGAGCGGCGGACCATCAGGCTGGCGCAGCCGGAGCATTAAACGAGCGATCCTTCGCCCATACAAAGATTTGAGGAAGATCCAACCAGCGCAGCAAAACACCATTAAAGTTTCGTGGCATCGGGCCCATCTTTTTGCCCAGAATAGCGCGGCAAAAGCCCCTTGCAGCTTTTATCCATTGTAAACAATTTTGTCTCTGTGGCCGCCGAACGTTGCAGATAGTTTTCATCTGCAGCCGGCGCTTTAACCTGCACCGCCCAAGAAAATATCGGTCATTTTCAAGGCTGAATTCTGCACGCATATGGACTCTCCTATGACGCGGCTTGAGACTTTACCAGACCCACTATCTTAACGCCAAATCGGTCCCGCGCTGCAAGCAGTATTTTTTCAAGCTCCGCCATTGCGCTAGCATGGCTCAAAAATATTGATTTCTGTATGATCATTTGACGCGCCCAAAATCGGTTTCAAAGCATTTGCTAGAAGCGCAAACATATCTAAGGTTGAATGAAAAAAGCCTCAAAACATGAATATGCGTCAGTCTATCTTGGCAAAATGGCGGCCCTGCACGGACAGTACGCAAGCTTGAAAAGGTCCAAAGGCAGCTGCGCAGATGACCGCCTTGAAGGATTTAAACCATAAAATGATATGACGATAAAGTATCACAACAGTATAGAAATGCATTTATTTAAAAAACTTCTTTCATTTTGCATAACGTATAAAGAGGCTTTTTTGTTGACATATAGGGCCCCAGAGGCACCATTGTTTTCATGATCGACAATAAAAAAATACGATCAAATCAATAGGAGGAGGAAATAATGAAGATAACACTCAAAAAAACGCTGTCTATTGCCCTCACCGCGTCTGCCTTAACCGGTATGGCAAGTTTGGGCTTTGCCGGTGAATGCCGGGTCAGCGAGGCCAGCATGGCCAAGCCCGGTGGCTTTCCCGAGCGGGCTTTAACCATGGTGGTTCCCTATGGTCCTGGTGGTGGATCGGGCCAAGTTGCAGCTGCAATGGCCGAAGCGGTCACCGGTTTGACATCAGTCAATATCAACCGCGATCACAAACCAGGCGGATCCGGCACGGTTGGTATGACCGCCTATATGTCAGCGCCTGCTGATGGTTACACGGTTCTTGAACATATTGATGATGCATCCTCAGCCCATGCGCTGGATTCGAGCAAACCAAATCCAGCAGTTGATCTGATTCCATTGGTGATTTCACAAGTTACCTTCTCGCAAGTATATATTCGAAGCAATGAAACACGCTTCACCGATTGGCCCAGCTTTGTGGCATGGGTTCAGGCTCAGGATGGCAAAGCAACCATCGCCAACGTGTCAAAAGAAGGCTCGATGGAACGGGTGATCATGAAATTTATCACCGATGCCTCAGACATGCAGATCCAGCAGATCTCATTTGACAAAGGAGCCCCGCGCTATGGCGCGCTTTTGGGTGGCCAAGTGGATGCTTTGTTCGAACAACCAGGCGATGTGCGCAACTTTCTGGATGCGGGCAATTTCAAGCCAATCCTAACCGTGTTCAACGAACGCCCCGCCGCATTTGCTGATGTGCCAACGCATGTCGAAATGGGTATGGATTTTGAACCTCTTTTGCGTTTTCGCGGCTTTTACGTGCATAAAGATGCACCTGCCGATCGCGTTGACTGGTTGAAATGGGCCTTTCAGCGCGCCTATTGTGAAGACAGCTATCAAGCCTATAACGAGAGCAAGTTCATGACTGTGATTGACAGCTATCGCGATACAGATGGGGCGATTGAAATGATCAATGCAGCGATCGGGCAATATCGTGACGTCTATAAATCAATGGGCTTAGACGTAAAATAATCAACAACGTAAGCTAGGCGCCTGCTTGGAGCCGCAGCTCCAAGCAGGCTCTGGCCAAAAAAGACAAAAAATATGGGCAATCTTAAAAAATCAGACTTGATCGAAGCCGTTTTTTGGCTGGCGCTTGCGGGCATTTTTTTCGCCGTCACCTATGACTTCAATCAACCAATTGAAATTTACAAATTCGGGGCGACGGGCTGGCCGCGCACCATCCTTTTATTGATGGTTTTGGTGGCTTTGGGGAATGTATTTTATACCCTGCGCCATGGTGGAAAAGCCCTGAAAAGCCGCGTTGGGGCCAGCGAAGAGCCAGATCAGATCGAGTATCACGGATTGCGCGATTATTTGAAAACCGGCTTTATCCTATTGCTACCTTTTGCCTATGCGGTCTCGCTGAAGCCCGTGGGGTTTTACGCCGGAACGCCAGTTTTCATTGCGCTGATTATGCTGGCCTGGGGCGAACGCAGACTCGGCTTTATTCTAGGCAGTACAGTGGTGATCTATGCCTTATTGATCCTGCTATTCATGGTGGTGTTAAACGCACCCCTGCCGCAAGGCAACGTTTCCCCGTTTTACGATATCAGCGCGTTTATGCTGAAAACTAAAACCCAACTCGATCAACTGTTTTAAGGGTGGCCCATGCTTGAGAATTTTCTAGCCGGAACGGCTACGCTATTTGGCGATCCTGTCACGATTGGAATTTTTATCTTCGGCGTTGTTGGCGGTATGCTATTTGGGGCCATCCCCGGTGTTAGCATGCTGACATTGGCAGCGATTTTGCTGCCCTTTACTGCCGATCTCAACCCTGCACAGGGGGTGATGCTGTTCGCGGTGATTTATTGCACGGGCACCTATGGCGGGGCGATCACGGCAATCTTATTCAACATACCAGGCGCGCCTGAAAACGCCCCAACGGCCTTTGACGGCTATCCTATGACACAAAAAGGCATGGCCGGGAAAGCCGTTGGCGCCGCCGTTTTATGTTCAGCAATCGGCGGCATCGCCTCCGCCTTGGTGATGATGAGCGCAACAGAGCCGCTTGCCAAATGGGCGATTATGAATATTGGACCACCAGAAATTTTTGCGTTGGTATTTTTTGGCCTTGCGGTTGCCTCCTCGGTTGGCGGGCGCACAATCTGGAAAGGCTGGCTGTCGGTGCTTTTGGGGCTTTTGGTGGCAACGATCGGGCAAGACCCCGTGGGCGGCATCAACCGCTTCAATTTCGGCTTTACGGATTTGGCCGCCGGCATCGCTTTTGTGCCGGCCATTCTGGGCTTTTTCGCAGTATCCGAAGTGTTCGTACAAGCCGAGCGCAACATCAGCGGCAAATACGTTGCACCGAAATTCAGCGTTGATTTTCCAAGCCTTGTCGAGCTTTGGGCGCATAAAATTGCCGTAGTGCGGTCAATCTTTGTTGGCTTCTTTTGCGGTATTTTACCGGGCATCGGCGCAACCTTGGCCGCCTTTATGGGCTATGGCGAGGCAGTGCGCTGGTCAAAAGATAAAAAAGAATTTGGCAAAGGCAAATTGGAAGGCGTGATTTCATCCGAAACCGCCAATAACGCGGCCACTGGCGCCGCAATGATCCCACTTTTGGCGCTGGGTCTTCCAGGCGGCGCGTTAACCGCGATGATGGTCGCCGTGTTCCAAATGCACGATCTCGAGCCAGGGCCATTGGTGTTTTACAACTCGCCAGACTTGATCTGGATCGTTTTTGCCGCGATGTTCTATGCTAACCTATCGATCCTTTTCATCGGATTGCTCGAAACCAAAACCATCCTTTATTTGTTGAAAATTCCGTTTCAGTTTTTAGCTCCGATGATTTTAATGCTGGCCAGTATCGGCGCTTATATCGGGCGTGGGCTGGTGCTGGATGTGATGGTGATGTTTGGCGCGGGGATTATCGGCTTTATGCTACGCCGGTCGGGATATTCTATTCCGGGCATCGTGCTGGGCCTGATCCTTGGTAAAATTGGCGAGCAAAACTTTGCGCAGGGCATGCAAATGGTTCATTATGATTTGGTCACGTATTTTTCGCGCCCGATTTGCACGATCCTTATCATAGCGGGGGCTTTAACTTTATTGAAAAGCCTTCACTCAGCCTTCTCCTCACATGAGGAAAAGGCAAATGTTTGAAAGGCATCATGATGGATATTGAGGGCGATATCTTAGAAATCGACGCGCTGGTTGAAAAAGCTCGGCAGGCGCAGGCGGTTTATGAAGCCCAAGGCTCCCAAAAAACCTTTGATCTGGCCTGCCAGGCGGTGGCCTGGGCGTTGATGAAACCAGAGCATAATAGCAGCCTGTCAAAGCTGGCGGTTCAAAAAACCGGTTTGGGCAATGCAGCGGATAAAATGAGAAAGAACCATAATAAAACGCTTGGCTTATTGCGCGATTTAAAATCGGTTACCGCCTTTGGTCATGTTGAAGATAATGCTGAAACCGGCCTCTCAACCTATTTGCGTCCAAAAGGCGTGATTGCCGCCATTGTTCCCTCAACAAACCCTTTGGCAACGCCGGTGAATAACATCATCAACGCATTAAAAAGCGGCAATGCAATTATTATCGCCCCCTCGCCAAAAGGCGCAGAGCCTTTTGCAACTCTTCTAACCTTTATTCATCAAAATCTGCGCAGCATCGGCCTTAATCCAGATCTGGTGCAAATGGTGCCAATGCCCCCCTCAAAAGCCAAAACCCAACGCTTGATGGAGCTGGCCGATCTTTTGGTCGTCACAGGTTCGCAAAACAACGTGCGCGCCGGATATTCTTCGGGCACGCCAGCCTTGGGTGTTGGGCAGGGCAACGTGGTCACAATCATTGACGAAAGCGCCAATATTGCAGATGCTGCGGAAAAAATTGCTGCTTCAAAAACCTTTGACAACGCCACGTCCTGTTCTTCGGAAAACGCCATCATTGCCCTAGAAGAGGTGTATGATGAGGCCGTTGCCGCGCTCGAAGCGGAGGGCGGGCTGGTGCTGAGCGAAGAAGAAACGCAACGCTTGATGAGCATACATTGGCATAATGGCAAATTAACAAGCGCGTTGCTGGCCAAAGATATTGATGTGGTTTTAGAACGTTTAGAGCTGACGCATCGGGCCAGTGAAAACACGCGTTTCTTGGTGGTTCCCTCCGCGAAGGCGGGTGCAGATGCCCCCATAAGCGGCGAAAAAATGGCGCAGTTTTTCGCTTTGTATAAAGCCAAAGATTTTCAAGAGGCGGTGACGCTTGCCCTGACCATTCAAGATTATCAGGGCGCCGGGCATTCTTTGGGGCTGCATTCCACAAATGATGCCCGCGCGCATGAATTGGCGATGGCAGCCCGCACCTGCCGAGTGATTGTGAATCAAGCGCATTGTTTTGCAACCGGGGGCTTTTTCAACAATGGATTGCCTTTCTCTTTATCGATGGGTTGCGGCTCTTGGGGGGGCAATTCGATCGATGGCAACCTCAACTGGGAGCATTTTGTCAACCGGGTACGGATTGTGCGTGTGATCGAAGAAAATAAACCCGATTTGGAAGATGTCTTATCTGAGTTTTGGAGCGCCAGCGCCAAATGAGCCCCTTGCCGAAAAGCAAAACGCTGATACAGCAAATTGACGCGAACGCAGCCGAGCATGGCGATAGAATCTGGCTGGCCTCACCGGAGACTGGACGACAAGTCAGCTTTGCAGACGGCGCTGCACAAATCCGCGATATCGCGCAGCATATCGCCAATATGGGTCTTCCAAAGGGCAGCAGTATTGCCATTGCCTCACCCAATAGTATCAGTGCCTGCCTCACATTTATGGGTATCGTCTACGGCGGCTATGTGGCGCTGCCCTTGAACTTGGTCGCGGGTGCAAAGGTATTGGGATATATCTTGGCCCATTCAAACGCCGCGCTGATCTTCGTGCAAAACGACTGCGGGGATATGATCAAAGAGGCGATGCAAGAGGCCAAAAGCACCGCAAAAACCTGCCCATTGGATCTGAATGGAGGGCCGCAATGGCCTGAAAGTAACCCTGCCAAATCCAAGCCAAATGCGCCGATCGAAAGCCCCAAAGCAGACAGTATCGGCGTGCTCATGTATACTTCAGGTACCACAGGAAACCCCAAAGGGGTGATGCTCAGCCATCATAATTTGCTGGCTGCTGGGCATTTTATTTCAACTGGCCACGGCATCACAAAACAAGATAGGGCCTTATGTGTGCTGCCGATTTATCACATTAACGGCCTATGCGTGACGGTGATGGGCACAACTGTCTCTGCCAGCATGTTGGTGCTTCCGCATAAGTTTTCAGTCTCGTCCTTTTGGTCTCATATCGCCGCGTATAAATGCAGCTGGTTTTCCGCTGTTCCTACGCAATTTGCCTATATTTTAAACCATCCCGAAAGCACCGAAGATCTGTCATATCTGCGCTTTGCGCGCTCGGCCTCTGCGCCGCTCTCCCCCGAAATTCATCGCCGCTTTGAAAAGCGTTTCAATATCCCCATAATCGAGACAATGGGGCTGACCGAAACCGGATCGCAAATCACCACCAACCCCATGCCCCCCGCAATCCGTAAAATCGGCTCTCCCGGTACCGCGTTTGGCAATGAAATTATGATCGCAGATGACACCCTAGCCGCCGTGCCCACTGGGACAATCGGTGAAATTCTGGTGCGCGGCGCCAATGTGATGCAAGGCTATTTGAACCAACCCGAGGAGACCGCGAAAACCATTTCACCCGATGGATGGCTTAGAACCGGCGATCTGGGATATCTGGACCAAGATGGATACGTGTTTGTATCGGGCCGCATCAAAGAATTGATCATAAAAGGCGGTGAGAATATTGCGCCACGCGAAATTGATGAGGCGCTGCTCGAACATGAGGCGGTTTTGGAGGCTGCGGCCTTTGCGGTGCCCTGCGAAAATTACGGCGAACGGGTCGAAGCCTGCATTCGCCTGAAAGAACAGATGCATGCAAGCGCACCCGACTTGCTGGCGCATTGTCAAACCCGTCTGGGAAAATTCAAATCACCAGATACAATCCATATCCTAGAGGATTTGCCCAAAGGGCCCTCGGGTAAGGTACAGCGATTAAAGCTGTTCGGATTGGTGTACCCAACCGAATAATGCAGGCAGCCAGCGCTGTTTTTACGTTCGCAAGAAAGCGCTGACACATTTTTTGGAGCCGCTTATGCAAGAGCACCTATTTGACACTTTATTTGCCAATCAGACACCCAGCATTCTGATTTTGATATCTGCAACATTGTTCATTGCGGGCATCGTCAAAGGGTTTTTGGGCATCGGCCTACCGGCTGCTGCGATGGGGCTTTTAACGCTGGTGCTCAGCCCCACCCACGCGGTTGCCCTGCTTGCCATACCGATTCTGTTAACCAATTTTACCCAATTTATAAAATCGCAGCATCGGGCTGATTCTATGAAAACCTATTGGCCGATGGCGCTCACGATCTTACTCAGCATTTTTATCACCTCTTTTTTCTTATCACGTTATCCCACCAGCTTACTAACAATCACAATCGGTGCGGCAATGGTCATTGTGGCGCTAAATGGATTGATAGGATGGAAATTACGCCTTGGCCCGAGCTATTCCATTCAAATCGGGGTTGGATTGGTCGCCGGAATATTGGGGGGGCTCAGTTCAATCTGGTCGCCGCCGGTGGCCACCTATATGATCGCGCGGGGGCTCGAAAAAGAACGGTTTATCGCCGCCACCGGTTTTGTTTTCTTGGTGGGGGCCGCACCGCTGTCATTGGGGCTTTATTTGGGCGGCGTTCTGACAAACGCGATCCTCCAGCAATCGCTTTTGGGGCTTTTATTCGTGATGGGCGGCTTTCGGATTGGCGAAATATTGCGGGGTAAAATTTCTCAGGTTTATTTTCAAAAAGCCGTGTTAATCGCCTTTTTTCTAATCGGCCTGCGGCTAATTGCTGTGGGTATTTTTTAATCTTTGATCAATTGCTGATCGAGCAATCTGGCCACATGCACTGCTTCGCGCGCAGCACCATCTTTGATTTGGCTGCGGCAGGATGTGCCATCCGCAATCACATATGTTTGCGCATCCGCGCCGCGAATGGCAGGCAGTAAATTCGCTTCTGCCATTTGCAGTGATATGTCAAACGTCTCAGTACCATAGCCAAAAGCGCCGGCCATGCCGCAGCAACTGGTCTCGATCGTTTCAACCTCAAGCCCTTCAATCATGCCAAGCACCTCTTGCACGGGGCGCATCACGCCAAAGGCTTTTTGATGGCAATGCCCGTGCAGCAGCGCCTTTGCCTGCAAGGGCTTCAAACGTAATGCAGTTTTTTCGGTGAGTAATAATTCTTCAAAAGTCAGCACCATCTTGGCCACTTGTTGCGCATCTTGCGTGTTTAAAAGCGCAGGGATTTCATCCTTTAAAGCCAGCAGGCAGGACGGCTCCAACCCAACAATCGGAATGCCGGCCGCCGCATAAGGAGCGTAGGTTTCAACAAGGCGCTGCGCGGTATCGCGCGCCCGCGCCACGTTGCCAACCGACAGATGCGTGCGCCCGCAACATAAGGGTTTTGTGCTGCGCTGATCTGGCAAGGGCGCGAAAGGGGTGAATCCAGCTGCGCTTAAAACCCGCTGCGAACTGCGCAGATTTTCAGGCTCAAAATACCGGCTAAACGTATCGACAAATAAGAGGACGGGCCTCTCTCCGATTGGCGTAACCGCCAGTTCGGTAGATTGAAACCACCTGCGTTGCCAAAGAGGCAGGGGCCGTTTGGCAGAAAACCCCGTTAAAATTTGGCTCAGCCATGCCAGTCCGGGAAGCTTATCGCGCAGGTTAAACAGCGGCGCCAGCGACGCTGCAATGGGGGCATAATCAGGCAAATAGGCAATCAACCGGTCGCGCCTGGATAATCCATTTTCTGCGCTGTGCAACGCAGAGATTTCAATTTTCATCGCCGCCATGTCAACACCGGTCGGACATTCATGCTTGCAAGCTTTGCACGAGACGCACAGCTTCATCGTATCGGCCATATCCGGTGAGGCCAGCGCCTTTGCCCCCAATTGTCCCGACATTGCAAGCCGCAAGCTGTTGGCCCGCCCGCGGGTGCTGTCTTTTTCCGCGCCTGTAACGCGAAAAGACGGGCACATCACCCCGCCGTCGCGTTTCCGGCAGGCGCCGTTATTGTTGCACATTTCAACCGCGCCCTGAAACCCGCCCGCCGCGCCCGGCCAAGCCGACCAATTCAACTGGGTTGGAAAATCCGCAACATGATAGCCTGGTGCGAAGCGAAACAGCGCCCGCGTATCCATATCTGGCGCATCTATGATTTTGCCGGGGTTGAAAACGCCCGCCGGGTCAAAAAGCGCTTTCAGCTTGCGAAACGCCGCCGTCAATTGCGGGCCAAACATCACCGGATTGAATTCAGAACGTGACAAGCCATCGCCATGTTCACCCGAATGCGATCCACCATATTTCTGTACCAATTCAAACGCTTCGGTGGCGATAGATTTCATCTTTTGCACGTCTGCAGATAATTTCATATTCAACACCGGCCTCACGTGCAGACAGCCCACAGAGGCATGCGCATACCAAGTGCCGCTGGTGCCATATTTTTCAAAAATCTCCTTCAGCCCTTGCGTATATTCGGCCAAGTCTTGCAACGGCACGGCGCAATCTTCCACAAAAGAAACCGGCTTGGCCTCAGATTTCATCGACATCATGATATTCAGGCCAGATTTGCGCATTTCTGAAATCCGCGCTTGCTGATCAGGCGGGGTGATCACCACAACCGCCTCCTCTGCGCGAATTATCTGGCGAGGCTTGTCGGCTTGCGCGTCAGAAAGCTCGGCCATCACCGCTTGCAATTGATCTATTTTTGCAAGGTTTTTGGCCCAATCTTCCTCGGCAAACTCAACCACCAGCACCGCTTCTGGATCGTTTCGGATATAATCATCAACAGTGCTTTTAAACAGCGGGATCGAGCGGGCCAAGGAGATCATTGTTTGATCGATCAATTCCACCGTAATCGGATCCAAGGCAACCAAATACTGGGCTGCATCCATCGCGGCATAAAAGCTTGTAAAATGGCATAGCGCCATAATTTTTGGCGCCGGCAAGGGGGATAATTTCAGCTCGATCGCCGCGGAATAGGCCAGCGTGCCTTCTGAGCCAACCAATAAATGCGACAGGTTGATATCATTTTCATGCCCTGTGCTGCCCGGGCGTTTCACCAGCGTATCGGGCAAAAGCGCATCCAAATTATACCCCCCAACGCGCCGCAGCACTTTGGGAAAACGCGCCTCTATTTCCTCGCTATTATCTTGTCCAAGCGCCAATAAACCCGGCAACAGGCTTTCAAGCCCGGCGCTGCCCTCGTTTAAAAGCCCAAACCGAGCCGTGCGGCCTGTGCTGAGGATCGCATCAATCGCCCCAACATTATCGCGCATAATCCCGTAGCGGATGGATCTGCCCCCAGCAGAATTATTGCCAACCATACCGCCAATCGTGGCCCGGCTTGAGGTTGAAACATCCACCGGAAACCAAAGCCCATGCGGCTTGAGCAGCCGGTTCAGCGTATCCAGCACCATTCCTGGCTCAACAATGCAGCGCATATTCGCAACATCTAAATCCAACAAACGGTTAAAATAAACGCTGTTATCTAACACCAGAGCCTTGTTCACGGTTTGCCCATTTTGCGAGGTTCCAGCCCCGCGCGGTAGGATCGACAGTTTACGCGCTTGCGCAAATTCGATGCTGGTTTTGATATCGCTTACAGAGCGGGGCGTAATCACAGCCAAGGGCATCATTTGGTAAATCGAAGCATCCGTCGCATAGCGCCCCCGATCAAAAGCACTGTCTAAAACATCGCCCTCAAGCGCGCGCTTTAAACGGGTTATATCCTTTATCATTTGCGGTCTTCTTCATGGCTCATGCTGCGGCACCGAGCACCATAATAACCAGTCACAGAAGGATCACAATGCTTGCTATTTTAAACTGAGCTTGACTATAATTCATTGGTAAAAATGAGATAAAAAGGTATCTTGCATATGCCCCATTCAAAACCGTCAGGCCGCCATTTTCTGCAGATACCCGGGCCTTCAAACGTACCGGATCGAATTTTACGGGCAATGGATTTTCCCACCATCGATCATCGTGGCCCAGAATTTGCCGAGCTTGGCAAAAAATGCCTTTCAGGTTTGCAAAATATTTTTAAAACCCGGGCGCCTGTGATCATCTATCCTGCCTCGGGCACAGGGGCTTGGGAGGCCGCATTGGTCAACACGCTAAGTGCCGGCGATACCGTTTTAATGATCGAAACCGGGCATTTTGCCAGCCTTTGGTGCAAATTGGCAGCGCGTTTGGGGCTACATACCGAATTGCTAAAAACCGATTGGCGCCGCGGCGCCGATCCCGAAGCGATTGAGGCGCGGCTTGCGGCCGATAAAGAGGGCAAGATCAAAGCCGTCTGCGTGGTGCATAACGAAACATCAACCGGTGCGATGTCACGAATTTCGGACATCCGCGCCGCGATCGATGCCGCGCAACATGATGCGTTATTGATGGTCGATACTATTTCGTCTTTGGGCTCATCTGACTATTACCATGAGGCTTGGGGCGTTGATGTCACCGTTGCCGGCTCTCAAAAAGGACTGATGCTACCACCCGGCTTATCGTTCAATGCCGTGTCGGAAAAAGCCAGACAGGCCGCCAAAACCGCTGATTTGCCCAGATCCTATTGGGATTGGGAGGATCAAATCGCGGCAAATGCCTCTGGAGCTTTTCCCTATACACCGGCCACGAACCTGCTTTACGGATTATCCGAAGCAATTGATATGCTGCTAGAAGAAGGGTTGGAAAACGTTTTTGCCCGCCATAAGCGCCACGCGCAGGCAACCCGCATCGCGGTGCAAGCCTGGGGCCTAGAGGTTTTATGCCAAGAGCCTTTGGATTTTTCCAATACGCTGACGGCGGTTTTATTGCCTGATGGCCATAATGCAGATGCGTTTCGCAGCACCGTGCTGAAAAACTTTAATATGTCGCTGGGCAACGGCCTGTCACACCTGGCTGGAAAAGTGTTTCGAATTGGCCATTTGGGGGATTTCAACGATCTGATGATGATTGGCACTTTGGGCGGCGTGGAAATGGGGCTTGCCCTTTGCGACGTGCCGCATCAATCCGGTGGCACAGATGCCGCAATGCAATTTTTGAAAAACAATTTGACATAAAACAGGCAAGAGGTCTGCGGCCGGCTTGGCTAGGATTTGATCGTTTCAAAAATGGGAAAAACCCTGCGCCGGATCGATTAAACCCAGAAAAGGCGCCGGCCTTTTCAACGCAGCGGGCTGCTTCGCTTTGGTAAAAAACCCCCTCGCTTGACCGCGGCTTTCACACCAAGAGCAAACGCCGGTGATCTGTTCGCCTGCAAGCAAAAGCAAGCTGTGGCTTGCACGGGCCGCCCGGCGCAAAATGCCCTGCTAAGCGCGCGAAACCCAACTCGAGCAGCCCGGCGGCAGCCTGATCACGCTTAATAGTAAAACCGTTGCTTTGCACGGCCAATTTCGCGCGCATCGACCAATGCTTTGGTGTCAGGATCATTGGTAACCTCAGCGCCAACAACCTCCCACCAAACTTCGGATCCAGGGGGGGAACGATAGCGTTCAGTTGGTACAACGATCATACAGGGGCCAGCTTCATCGCGGGCATTTGAAAGCGCTTGTTTAAACGCAGACTCGTCATCTGCAAGCCACGCTTTTACCCCGACGCTTTCTGCATTTTTAACGTAATCGATCTGAATAAACTCACCCTTATCAAGCAGGCCAGATTGCCCATCACGGATTTTGAATTCATTGCCCAAAGATTGCCCGACCAAAGCTTTTTGATGGCCATGTATGGATTGATACCCGTCATTCACGTTCAAAATAATAGTGATCTTGGCGCGCTCTTGCATCGCCGTA
Source organism: Rhodobacteraceae bacterium IMCC1335 (assembly GCA_039640495.1). Lineage (NCBI taxonomy): Bacteria > Pseudomonadati > Pseudomonadota > Alphaproteobacteria > Rhodobacterales > Paracoccaceae > Rhodobacteraceae bacterium IMCC1335. Next base: position 129,019 of record CP046864.1, on the reverse strand, counting down.
ACCAGTTCCATAGGGTGCATTTGGTAATTTCCATCGCCCATTAGAACAAAGATTTCATCATCCGTGCCGGTTAAACGCACACCAATAGCAGCGGGAATATCATAGCCCATGCAGGAATTGCCAAATTCAATATGTAGGTTCTTGCCATCTTTTACATCGAATAATTTGGTTAGATCAGCTGGCACGGTGCCAGCGGCGGCCAATAATGTATCGCCCGTTTGCATCTGATCGGAGATCAACCCGATCAATTGGCCCTGACTCATTTTTTCACCTTTATGCTGAATAAAAACCTGTTCCCGTTTGGTTTTATCCCATGCCAAACGCGCCGCATTGGCGGTTTCAACCCAAGCCTCATTCGCGCCGATACCCGCTGCGGCCGCGGCCTCAGTTAGGGCTGCAAGTGCCAGCTTGGCATCCGATGCCAAAGGCAGGGCCCCCAATTTATAAGCATCCCGGCCATTCACGTTGATCGAAACAAATTTAACATCCGGGTTTTGAAACGCCGAATTAGACCCGGTAACGAAATCGTGCAAACGCGTGCCAATACAGATCACCAAATCAGCTTCTTCAGCGATTTTTGCAGCGGCGGGCGTGCCCAAATGGCCCGTGCCCCCCATCAATAGAGGCGAACCGTTTTTCAGCGCGCCGCGCCCTGCATGGGTTTCTCCGACGGGAATGCCAAACCGCGTTGCAAAAGCCTCTAACTCTTGCCAAGCTTCGGAATAATGAATGCCGCCACCCGCAATAATATAGGGTTTTTTTGCGGCTTTGAGCAGTGCAATGGTTTCTGCAATGCGTTTCGGATGTGGCACCTGCCGTTCAATGCGCCAGACGCGTTTTTCAAAAAAGCTTTCTGGATAATCAAACGCGTAGCCCTGAATATCTTGCGGCAACGCAATCGTAACCGCCCCAGTTTCTGACGGGCTGGTCAGAATCCGCATGGCTTCGGGCATTGCGGTTAAAATCTGTTCGGGGCGGGTCAGGCGGTCGTAAAAACGGCTGACTACGCGAAACGTATCCGTCACCGACATATCATCCGAACTAAGATGATCAATATCTTGCAAAACTTTGCCTTGAAACCGCGTGGCATAATAATCTGAGGGCAGCAACAGCACTGGGATTCGGCAAATGGTTGCCGTGGCCGCCCCAGTAATCATATTGGTGGCCCCCGGACCAATCGACGTGGTGCAAGCCATGGTCGCCTTGCGCCGCATCGTGCGCGCAAATCCGGTTGCCGCATGCACCATTGATTGCTCATTGGTGGGCTGATGATAAGGAAGATCATCGCCATATTCGACCAAGGCCTGGCTCAGGCCCGAAACATTTCCATGCCCAAAAATACCCCAGATTCCTTGAAAAAACCTATGTTCAACCCCATCATATTCGCTATATTGCGCTTGTAGAAACTTCACCATCGCCTGTGACAGGGTGAGGCGCTGCTTTTTCTCTGAGCTATAAAATTTCATACCAAATGCATTCCTTTTTCTTTTCTGCAACAAAGCCTGCGCTTAAGCTTAACCGCTGCACTGCTCGCATACACATTTTCGATGACCAGGCTGGGGCGGTTATACGGCCATCCATTCTCCGTCATTTTTGGCCGATTTAACCATCGCCTCAACCACTTCGATCGAATGGCACCCCTCTTCTGCGGTGGGATAGGTCAGCGCCAAAGGATCGGGAGACGTGCCAGAATTTTGCGCGGCGATCACTTCGCTTAGATCGCGATAAACATTTGCAAAGGCCAGAACCATGCCCTCTGGATGCCCCACCGTTATTCTATTGGCGCGCGCCGCAGCCTCGGAAAGGCCAACTGCGCCGCGCTCTAAAATTTGGGTTGGTGCATTAAGAGGCGTCCAGCGCAATTGGTTGGGATGCTCTTGTTGCCAGCTTAAACCACCGATCTCGCCAAACACTTGCAGTGTCAGCCCATGCGTGCGCCCAATCGCCAAACCGCTTGTCCAAAGCCGGCCAATGGCGCCACCGCTCATCCGGAACGCCGTTAGGTTATCATCTTCCAATTCCCGGCTTTTGATCCCATGGGCAAAATCACTCGATACTTTGGTCACATTTTGCCCTGTAACATAGCAGGCCATATGCAAGGCGTGGATGCCACAATCCACCGTTACAGCCGCCATGCCCGCTTGCTTTGGATCAAACCGCCAGCGCACGCGGGGATTTTCAGCATCTGCGGCATCCGCCATAAAGCCACCGGCAAATTCTGCAACCACGCAGCGGATCGCACCCAATTGCCCAGCCTCAACCATCGCTTTCATCTGGCGCACCAGTGGATAACCCGAATAGCCATAATTCACCGCGCAAACCCGGTTGGCCTTTTTTGCAATCTGCACCAACGCTTGCGCTTCGGGCACCGTCATCGTCATCGGTTTTTCGCATAAGACGTGAAAACCGGCTTCCAGAAAGGCTTTTGAAATCTCAAAATGGGTGGCATTGGGCGTTGCAACCGTCACCAAATCGATACGGTCATCGCGTGATTGCTCACCCTGCAGCATCTCTTGCCACGTGCCATAAGCGCGGCTTGGATCAAGCCCAAGCGACGCGCCATAACTTTTGGCCACATTGGGATCCACATCCATGGCGCCCGCCATCAGTTTAAAGCGGCCATCAATTTCTGCGCCGGACCGATGCGCAAACCCGATTTGACTGCCTTGTCCCCCGCCAATAAGGCCCCATGAAAGTGGTTTCAAAATATATACCCCACGCTTTAAACTAAGTGATGCCCGTTTTCTCTGCGCGAACCTATGAAGGCAAACGCCCATGGTCAAACGAATAACGCATGTTGCAGCGCGAAAATATTGGATCTTTTAAAGCGGCTTTCGCAAGGCTTTCAGGGTCGATAAGATGCGCTTGAATTGGAATTTACAACTAGGGGAAAGCGTGGTGCGGTTTGATCCGAAAAACACCTTGATATTGGTTGCTTTGGAAGCAGAGCTGCCAAGAGAGATGATACCCAGCTGGAAGGTGGCCTATACAGGGGTTGGTAAAGTGAATGCTGCGTTGAAAGGCAGCGAATATGTGGCGCGCTATAAACCAGTGAATTTAATTAACTTTGGCACGGCAGGAGCGTTAAACCCTGAATTAAGCGGCTTGCTAGAGGTAACACAATTCTTCCAACGCGATATGGATGCCCGCGATATGGGATTTGCCTTGGGGCAAACCCCTTTCGAAGAGGCGCCCTACTTTTCTGCGCAGGGGCATGGCCTGTCTTGCGGAACTGGCGATAGTTTTGTGACGGCACCGCCTGAACTGCAAACAGATCTTGTGGATATGGAGGCGTTCGCCTTAGCAAAGCTGGCACAGATGGCAGGTATCCATTTTTCTTGCTTTAAATATGTATCGGACCAGGCAGATGAAAACTCGCCCAGCGCCTGGAAGGATAATTTGGCCCATGCAAGCCATGTTTTTATAAATGAAATCTTAGAAAATCACGTTTGATATCAGAGCTTTGATGGGATCCAGTAGCTTAAAAATATGAATATTTTCAAACGAAGTGATCTAATAAAAAACGATTGTAAAAAATTGAGCCCAATTTACGTCACACCATTGGATTGAGTATCGGTTTGTGATCAAAAAGCAAAAAGGATTATTGTAGAGCAAGTAAATTAATGGTAGCGGTCTTCGCATAATGTTGAGGTGGTGATGGTTAATTTAAGACGCATTTTTAAACTCTCCAACACCATTTTAGCAATTGGCTTATTGCCCAATTTGCTTTTAGCAGACACGCAATCCTATACCAGCTACGGCACAATTGGATTGATCGATATGCCAACAGCTGCTTCAGATTCTGACGGGCGGCTTGTCCTTAGCCAAAGCGGTTTTGATGGAGACAGACGCACCAGTTTAACCGCGCAAATCCTACCAAGAATATCAGCCAGCTTTCGCTATTCAGCCCATGGAAGAAATGGGAATGAAGCCGGTGGTTACTCTAATTATGATCGTAGTTTTGATCTGCGGTTTCGCGCCGTTGATGAAGGTCAATATATGCCGGCTTTGGCCATTGGCTTAAATGATTTTATCGGAACCGGTTGGTATACGAGCGAATATGTTGTGGGCACAAAAAATATTGGCCCTGTTGAAGTCACGACCGGTTTGGGCTTCGGGCGGCTGGCCACTTTTGGCGGGTTCGACTCGCCGCTGGGGCAAATTGACGAAAGGTTTAAAACCCGCGCTGGACGAGATTTTGGAGTGGGCGGAGAGCTGGAAGCAACCGAATGGTTTCAAGGTGACACGGCCGCTTTTGGGGGTTTGGCTTGGCATCTGGGCAAAGGGTTCACAGCAAAATTTGAATATTCATCTGACCGATATAATCGAGAAACGTCCTATCTTGAACATCAAACGCCGTGGAATTACGGGTTAACCTGGAATTCTGGCAAGGGATATTTCCTACAATCCAGCTTTTTGCATGGAGATAAAATTACTCTATCTGCGCATCTTGTGATGGATCCCAAAGATCCGCCAAACGGGCCGGGTCGGGAACTGGCGCCTATTCCCTTACGGCAAAAAGTCTTAAAAGGTTCGCCATTTTATCTTGAATCGACCAATGAAACTGTGCTGAAAACTGTGCTCAAGGCCGACGGTTTTAAATTAACAAGCTTAGATTTGGAACAAAATCCCCCTCGATTACAGCTTGTTAATCAAAAATATCGATCCACCGCCCAGGCGTTAGGCCGCGCTGCACGAACAGCATCGCGATATTTAAGCGATAATTTTGATAGTTTCTATATAGAATTTATAGAGGATGACCTTGTTATATTATCGGCAGAAATCAACCGAAATCAATTGATTGATTCGGTGGTTTCAGCCGAACCCTCAGAAAACTTTCTGGATACAGTTAAATTCCAAGACACTACTGCTTTAGGGTTCGATCAATCTGACTCGAAGAAATTTAGCTGGGCCATAGGGCCATATGTTGAATATTCGCTTTTTGATCCACTCGCTCCTATCCGAGGGGAAGTGGGCGCAGAACTTTTTACTCAATACACTCTGGGATCTGGATTTTATATTGATGGCAGAGTTCGTAAGTCGCTCGTTGGTAACTTTGATAAAGTATTAAGACAATCGGATTCGGTTTTACCTCACGTCCGCAGTGATCACGATATTTATGGGCGCGATGGTGATCCTGGCATTGATCAATTAACGATTACCAAAGTAAATAAGATAATGCCAAGCGTCTATGGAAAATTGACTGCTGGCTATTTAGAAAAAATGTTTGCTGGTGTTTCGGGCGAAATATTGTGGAAGCCAATATCAAGCTCGCTTGGTATCGGTATCGAACTTAGCCAAGTGCAACAGCGAAATTTTGACATGCTCTGGGGTCTACAAAATTATCAAGTCACAACAGGTCACTTGTCAGCCTATTACTTTTTCAAAAACGGGTTTATGACCCAATTAGATGCCGGGCAATATTTGGCCGGTGATCGAGGCTATACTTTACGGGTAGGGCGAAAATTTGGAAATGGTTGGAATATGGGCGCCTATGCGACGGTTACAAATGTGCCGTTTGCGAAATTTGGAGAAGGCTCATATGACAAAGGTATATTCGCAGAGATACCTTTAGATTGGAGTATTGGATCACCATACAGAACGACATCCAAAATTGAATTTAACGTCATGACCCGCGATGGAGGTGCGAAATTGCACACCCCCTATAAGCTCCACAAATATCTGTTTAAAAATGATAAAAATGCAATTTATCATGAGGCTGGAAGATTATGGAAATGAAGCTTAGGACAAGATTTTGTTTAGGTTTCATTTTGCTTCTGCTAGCTGCCTGCAGTTCAAAAACGGAATCATCACAAGAATTGTTACTAGTGGAACAATTCAAGTCGATTTTTAACAAGAGTGAAGTGGGTGAGCAGGTTAATCCAAGAAAAGTCATCACGCGCTCAATGATTGATGAGTCAAATATCCCTCTTATATTAATAGAAATCTTAAATGGAGATCAAATTGCAACACTTTCAGCTTTTCCTGGAAGCACTTTGAACGAAGTATGGTTAAGCGCAGATGGGAGAACAGTGACCACCCAAAACGGAATGCTTATTGCCACCCGTGGCATGAATTATGATTTAATGGGTGCGGATGTTGGCGCTGCGGGTTACTCACTTAAAAAAACTATTGCTGGGAACATAGAACCACAGCATCGCAGGTTATACAAATACCTTGCCGCAGACAATCAAGACAAAATCATAGAATTTTCCTGTGTTTTCTCAAAAGAGAGTCAGGAAACCATCTTCATCTTCGAAAAACCCTATAAAACGCTTCGTGTGAGTGAGAATTGTGAGAGTGGTGGTTTACAATTTAAAAACACATACTGGGTTGAAAAAAACGGCATGATTAGAAAATCTCAACAATGGCATGGAAAAAATATCGGTTTGATATTGATTGAACGCGTGATTTGATCTAAAGATTAATCAAAACTGCCATGAGAAAGGGATTCTCTATGAAAAACGTTTTGATTAGTTCGCTTATATCAGTGTTCATTGCGAGTGGCGCATGGGCGCAAGCTGGATCTGAAGCAGCCGGTAGTGGCGGCGCAAGCGGTGGTGCTTCTGCAGGCGCAAGCGGTGGTGCCTCTGCCGGTGCTGGTGCTTCTGCCGGTGCTGGTGCTTCTGCCGGGGCGGCGGCTGGTGGAGCTGCAGCAGGAGGTGCTGCGGCGGCTGGCGCGGCAGCTGCGGGTGCCGCCACAGCCGGTTTGGCTGTAGGTGCCGTAGCAGCTACAGTAGCTGTATCAGTGGCAGTTGTAGCGGCGGCGGTTGTTGCTGCCGCAGATAACAAAAAGTCAAGCTCAAGCTCAAGCTCAAGCTCAAGTTCAGGCACGTAAGCGCTCAACTGAATAAAAATATAAAAACGGGTATTCGAAAGGTAGCTTTTTAGCTGCCTTTTTTATATAATATTTTAGAAGTGCTGATCCGCTTAAATTTACCTATGCAAGTTAAGGTCATCTGCAAAAATGCTCTCATTTATTTGAAACTCAATAGATTCGACCGTTTTAGACCTCAATTACGCAGCAATACCAGAACTCGGAGGTTCATCGGCATCACTTTTGGTAAGTAGTTTTCCCATATCAAGGTTTCAAAAATGAACCTTACAAAAATAAACGTTAAATTTTAAGAAACGCGGTTTTTTACGTCCTGTTCCGGTCAGATCATTAATTTATAGCCCTATTTATATTTTAATCCTTGCAGATAGTTTGTTTATAAATTTTTTATCGCAAACCCTACCATTAAAGGCGCAGTTACTTCTATAGGATCGGATGAAAAATCGGATCGGAAACGATGGAAGAGAAAGCTATAATGGTTGCAGAAGAGACGATGGCTAAAAAAATTTGGGGTCTAATACCGATTATGAAGGGTTAGCACATTTATTTTAGCGCCGTCGGCCTCAGACCATAATTCATCTGGCTCCACGACCCCAAATAAAATACAAAATCCGTATCTCAGCCTATTTCTGCGCAAAGCTGAGGCCAACTTTCGATCATTGTAAAATTATTCTTGGCTAAGCGCAGAATCGGATGCGGCGTCAAATGCCAGTATCAACCCCAACCAGATACAGTTTCCAAGGCCCCCGCAAACACCATAAACTTAATATAAAATTCCACTTGCCCAAAAGAATATTGTGTAATACCAATGGATATATTTTTAAACTTAAGGGGAATTTTATGTATAAATTAATAAGCACAAGTCTCGCAATCGCCGTAACGTCTGTTTCTATCGGATGGGCTGGAAATCTCGACTCAGAAGCGATGGAGGAAGAAACCGTAATGGTTGCAGAAGAACCAATGGCCACAGGATTTTTGGGCTCTAATAACGGTTTATGGGTGTTTGGCGCCTTTATCTTGGCGTTGGTGCTGGCCTCAGAAAATAGTGCATCCGGCAGCGGCACCTAATTAAATTCAAAAACCGGGCCGACACGGGCGGCTCGGCACAACGCAGCATCCGAATGTTGCCTTTTAGGTTATGTCAAATACAGCATACGGGCCTATAAGCGCGGCAAAAGCTTGGTAATGGATAAAGTTTCCGACATCTGCGCATTTGAATCACGCTTGTCACCGGAGCAATGTGCTTATATCCAGCATCTTAAAGGAGCGCTGATATGAGCATGAATACATTCGGCCATTTATTTCAGGTCACCACATGGGGGGAAAGCCATGGCCCCGCGATTGGCGCAACCATTGATGGCTGCCCTCCGGGCATTGTGCTTGATGAAACCATTATTCAGCCCTGGTTAGACAAACGCAAACCTGGCCAAAGTAAATTTACCACGCAGCGACGCGAATCAGATAACGTTGAAATCCTGTCCGGCGTGTTTGAGGGAAAATCAACGGGAACCCCGATTCAGTTGACCATCCGCAACACCGATCAACGTTCAAAAGATTATGGCGATATTGCCAATACGTTCCGCCCCGGCCATGCGGATATCACTTATTTTCAAAAATACGGCATTCGCGATTATCGCGGAGGCGGTCGCTCTTCTGCGCGCGAAACCGCGGCGCGCGTCGCAGCGGGGGCGGTGGCAAGGGCGGCGCTGGCTGAGTTAGCACCAGAGGTAAAAATCATCGGCTTCATGTGCCAAATGGGCCCGCATAAAATAGACCGTACGCATTTTGACTGGTCAGAAATTGATCAAAACCCCTTTTGGGTGCCCGATGCAAATGCCGCAAAAGACTGGGCGCAATATTTAGACGAGGTGCGCAAATCGCACAGCTCAGTTGGCGCGGTGATTGAAATCGTTGCACAAGGTCTTCCCGCTGGGCTTGGCGCACCTATTTACAGCAAGCTTGATGGTGATCTTGCGGCGGCAATGATGTCAATCAACGCGGTAAAAGGCGTTGAAATTGGGGAAGGCATGCAAGCCGCTGCGTTGAGAGGCGCGGAAAATGCCGATGAAATAACGCTTGGGCCGGATGGCTTACCCCAATATTCGAGCAACCATGCCGGTGGCATTCTTGGTGGAATTTCAACGGGTCAAGATGTGGTGCTGCGCTTCGCAGTCAAGCCGACATCCTCCATTTTAACAGCGCGCAAATCAATCACCAAAGACGGGCAAGAGATCGATGTGGTCACCAAAGGGCGGCATGATCCCTGCGTTGGCATTCGCGCTGTGCCTGTCGGCGAAGCCATGATGGCCTGCGTTCTTCTAGACCATTTGCTGTTGCATCGCGGGCAGGTTGGCGACCAGGGTGGTAAAATCGGCCCTGATGCGTAAAGATCAGCGCGCGGGCCTCTATTTGGTGTGATGTTGCTTTGATAGCTGAACCGCCAGAATGCCCAGCGCAATGATTACCACACCAACATAATCCAAAAGCCCTATCTTTTCGCCCAACAGTGCGGCGGCGATCAATACCCCGAAAAACGGATTCAAAAAATGAAAAGTTGCGGCTTTCACAGCGCCAACCCTGTCAACCAATTTAAACCAGATAAAAGTGGCCGCAAGGCCGGGAATAAGCGTGGTATAGGTAAACGCCCCCAGCAACCGCCAAGTTGGATTGATCTGTAATGGCTCCCAAATAAGGGCGATCACAGCCAAACTGACGCCGCCGACGATCATCTGCAACCCAACAATCATCATCACATTACCACCCGCAACTGCCCCGCGTACGGATAAGGTGGCAATAGTTAAAGCCATCGCGGCAATAAGGCACAAAACCAGACCTTGCAGCTCTACCCCTGCCTCGATGCGCAAGCCCATAATGACACTGACGCCCAAAACGCCAAACACCAGCCCAACGATCCCCAAAAATGGCAGAGTTTCCCGAAACACCAGCCAGCCAGCCAGCGCCACCATCAAAGGCATTGAAGATGCAATAATGGAAGCAACTGACGCTTCGATGGTTTGCATGGCTACAAAATTTAACCCAAGATAAATCGCATTTTGAAAAATACCGAAAATAATTGTCGCCCGCCATTGCGCCTGCGTTAAGCGCATGGTTTGGCCCAAAAACCGCGCGATCAAAATGCCCAATAAACCAGAAATTAAAAACCGAACCGACAAGGCGGCCAAAGGCGAAGCCTCTGCAACGATCATCCGCGCCGACGTAAAAGCCGAAGACCACATCAGCGCAAAAACCAACCCGAGCATCAAAGATCTTAGATCCATTTTAATCTCGCTATAAAACCAATCTCAGACGCCATTCAAACGGGCCAATAAAAAGGGCCGCTCAAAAGCGACCCTTTCTTAAAACAGTTCAACGGGGCTTAACCGTTTACGCTATCTTTCAGCGCTTTTGCAATTGTCATCTTAACAACTTTATCCGCTTCTTTTTTGAATTGCTCGCCCGTGGCTGGGTTACGCACCATACGCTCTGGACGCTCACGGCACATGATTTTGCCAATACCTGGCAACGTGACCGCACCACCACCAGAAACTTCGCGCGTGATCAGGTTACAGATCGCGTCCAAAGAGGCAGCCGCCGCCTTTTTATCTGAGCCCATATCTTCGGCCAGCGCAGCAATCAGTTGTGTTTTCGTCATTGGTTTCGACATTTTTTTCTCCTTCACTGCCCAACTGTTAGGGCCTCATGGAACGTTTCTAACTGAATGTTGTTTATAAACACAACAAATAGTGGGTGTTTTGGTCGAAAAAAGATACTTTTTTTCAATTTACACCCCTATAAAAACGCAGTTTCGTCAAAACTGCGCAATTTTCGGCTGTGCAAGCGCTCAAGCGGCATGTTTTGTAAGCTTTCCATCGCCTTTATTCCAATTTCCAAATGCCGTGAAACCTGCGTTTTATAAAAGTCAGATGCCATTCCCGGCAGCTTCAACTCGCCGTGCAAGGGCTTATCCGACACGCAGAGCAAAGTTCCGTAAGGCACCCGAAACCGATACCCGTTCGCCGCGATTGTGGCGCTTTCCATATCCAGTGCCACGGCCCGAGATTGACTTAAACGCTGAACCGGGCCAGATTGATCGCGCAGCTCCCAATTTCGATTATCAACTGTGGCCACGGTGCCGGTGCGCATAATTTTCTTAAGCTCATAGCCCTGCAGCTTTGTGACATCGGCCACCGCGGTTTCAAGCGCGATCTGAATTTCAGCTAAAGCTGGGATCGGAACCCAAGCCGGAAGATCTGCGTCTAAAACCTTATCATCACGCAAATAGGCATGCGCCAACACAAAATCGCCCAAGCTTTGCGAATTGCGCAAGCCAGCGCAATGCCCAACCATAATCCAGGCATGCGGGCGCAGCACCGCTATGTGATCGGTTGCTGTTTTCGCGTTTGAGGGGCCAACACCGATATTAACCAAAGTGATGCCGCTGCCGTCGGCGCGTTTTAAATGATAGCTTGGCATTTGTGGCAGTTTTGAAACCGGCTCAATCACTGCATCAGACTGCGTGATCTCAACATTCCCCGTGCTGACAAAACTGCTATAGCCGCTTTTCTCATCAGCCAAAGCGCGGCGCGCATAGGCTTCAAATTCTGCCACATAAAATTGATAATTTGTGAAAAGCACATAATTTTGAAAATGGCTTGGATCCGTTGCGGTATAATGCGCCAAGCGCGCCAAAGAATAATCAACGCGCTGCGCTGTGAATGGCGCCAAAGGCATCGGCTCTTGGGTCGAGCGCGCGCCATCGCCATTGACGATATCATCATTTGTTGTGGCCAAATCCGGAACATCAAACAGATCTCTCAGCAAAAAGGGCTGCGATTGGGCCTCAGCATTATTCGCCGAGATCTCATCGGAAAGCGCAAAATGCAACGGAATCGGCGTTTCAGACGGACCAACGAGGATGGGGGAATCATGGTTCTCAACCAATAATTCGATTTGCTGGCGCAGGTACCCGGCAAATAAATCTGGGCGGGTGATCGTGGTTGTGTGACTACCAGGGCTTGTTACATGGCCAAAACTTAACCGGCTATCGATGCTTCTGAAACTATCGACCTGCAAGCTAATCTGCGGGTAAAACGCTCGATAGCGATGCCCCGTGCTGCCCGAACGCCGCACATCATCAAACCGGCTTTGCAAAAATCCTATCGCGTCTTGATACAAAACATTTAAATAGGCCACGGCCTTATCCGGATCATAAAACGCTGTTTCAGGACGCGCATCAGGGGTGCATATTTTAGAACCTTCAATCATAAATAAACCTTAATTTTAAACCATAACAAACCATATTAATTTTAAAGTATATGTCAGACTTTAGAAACACTACCACAAAGACCGCGCTGTATTACGTAAACCGGCTCATCCATAGGCAGGAGGGTCAAAGCCTTTTAGAGGGGAAAGCTCAATGGATTACAACACGGTGTCAGCAGAGGAATTTGGTAAATCACTCACCGGCCTTGGAGTGAACATCATTGTGAAAAACCCTGAACAAACAGCCCAATTCTTAGATGCCGTTTTTGAATTATACCCAAGCCAGTTAAGCGCTGATTTTGCCCTCATACGCTATCAAGACGATATATTTCAGCTGCATAGCGATAAAAGCTTCGCAGCGCATCCAAGCTATCCGCATTTGCCCGAAAATCCGCCGCGCGGCGCTGGCATTGAAATTCGCCTCTATAACAGTGATCCGGATCAAGCCTGCGCAAAGGCGCAGGCCTATGGCTGCATGGTTTTACAGCCCGCAACCGATAAACCGCACGGATTGCGCGAAGCAACAATTCTTTGCCCCGATGGCTATATGTGGGTGCCGTCTCGCCCTTTGGCCTAAGCAGAGCAAAGCAACACCCAGCATAGGCTGCAAGCGCGGTCGATCAAAATCTTGATTCTCACCCATATCGGGTGGATGATGGGTCAAAATTTGGAGATTGATATGACAGTCGAACCCCTACTTAAAAATATGGACTTTTGGCAAGAACGGGTTGATCTGGCGGCCGCGTTTCGCTGGTGCGTCCAGCTTAATTATCACGAAGCGGTGGCAAATCATTTTTCTTTGGCGATCAATGAAGAGGGCAGCCAATTTTTAATGAACCCCAACCAAATGCATTTTTCACGTATCAAAGCCAGCGATCTGCTGCTGATCGACGCAAATGATCCCAACACACTTGAGGGCCCGAATGCGCCAGATCCAACCGCTTGGGGGCTTCATGGCGCCGTGCATCGTCATTGCCCGCACGCAAAATGCGCCATGCATGTGCATTCAGTTCACGCCACGGTCTTGGCCAGTTTACAAGACAGCCGCCTGCTTCCGATTGATCAAAACTCTGCGATGTTTTTCAACCGCTATGTGATTGATGATCATTATGGCGGGCTGGCCTTTGAAGAAGAGGGTACGCGTTGCGCAAGCTTGCTGAAAGATCCGAAACAAAAAGTGTTGATCATGGGCAATCACGGCATTCTGGTTTTGGGCAATAGCGTGGCGGACACGTTTAATCGTTTATATTATTTTGAACGGGCCGCAGAAACCTATATTCGCGCCTTGCAAACAGGCCAAAATCTACGCGTTTTACCCGATGAAATTGCCGAAAAAACAGCGCAAGAAGTTGAGGAATATCCCGAACAGGGAATACGACATTTCGACGAGCTAAAGCGCATTCTTCAGGATGAGGGCGCAAATTACGCAACATAGGGCGGCACGATTTCTTGCGATCCAAGCGCAGACCTTCTTATAAATCAAAAGCTGCGGGGCCACCGCACCGTCAAATTCGGGCCCTGACCTTTAAACTCTTGTTGCCCCTCGGCGCAAAGAAGCGCGGGGTCGCAACGGCGTTCAAACCCTCTTTGGCGGCGCAGATGCTTGCCAAGAAGCTGGGCGCATGACAGGATCAGCCCTGCAGAATTTGAGAAACACCCATGTCAGAACAAAACATATCAGCCTTTCCACAATCAAGCGCATCCCCTTCAGCAAGAAATCCAGGGATGGCGCTGGATCTTGATTGGGTGGGTGCTGCGCAAGCAAATACGTCCGCGATCGAACGCCGCGCCGCAAGCTTGGGCGCGCGGCGCACCGTCAAAAAAGACTATCAAGCCGCTTGGTTGCTTCGCGCAATCACCTGTATCGATCTGACCACCCTATCGGGTGATGACACGAAGGCGCGTGTCAAACGGCTTTGCGATAAGGCGCGCCGACCGCTCAGGGATGATCTTCTCAAAGCGCTGGATATCACGTCTTTGCAAACCGGCGCAATCTGCGTTTACCACGACATGGTGGAAACCGCTGTTACGGCCTTAAAGGGCAGCGGCATTCCCGTGGCGGCGGTCTCGACCGGCTTTCCTGCCGGATTGTCACCCTTAGAGCTGCGCATCGCTGAAATCAAAGCCAGCGTCGCGGCCGGTGCGCGCGAAATCGATATCGTGATTTCGCGCCGGCATGTGTTAACCCAAAACTGGCAGGCGCTATATGACGAAATGCAAGCCTTTCGCGCGGCCTGCGGCGAGGCCCATGTAAAAGCGATTTTAGCTACGGGCGAGCTTGGCAGCCTGCGCAACGTGGCGCGGGCGTCATTGATTTGCATGATGGGCGGCGCCGATTTCATCAAAACTTCAACAGGCAAAGAAAGCGTCAACGCTACCTTGCCCGTCTCATTGGTGATGGTGCGCGCTATTCGCGACTATCATGACCGCACCGGATATGCGGTCGGCTACAAACCCGCCGGTGGCATTTCAAAAGCCAAAGATGCCCTAGTCTATCTTAGCATGATCAAAGAAGAACTGGGTGATCAATGGCTGCGGGCGGATCTGTTCCGTTTTGGAGCCTCGTCGCTTTTGGGCGATATTGAACGGCAATTGGAACATCATGTCACCGGCGCCTATTCGGCAGGGCACCGGCATGCGTTGGCTTAAGCTTAAATTTGGACATCCCCTATGAGCGTAAAAGAAATATTTGAAACGATGGAATACGGCCCCGCCCTTGAAGCCACGCAGGAGGCAATGCAATGGCTGCAAAACCACGATCGCAGATTTGGGCATTTCATAAATGGCGCAAACTGCGAAGGTTCTGATCATTTTCAAAGCCGCAATCCCGCCACCGGCGAGGCTTTGGCAAAAATCGCCCAAGCCAGCGAGCAAGATGTGCATAACGCCGTGGCCAGTGCCCGCGCTGCACAAGCGGATTGGGGCGCGCAAAGCGGGCATCAACGCGCGCGTGTTTTATACGCCATCGCCCGGCTTGTTCAAAAGCACAGCCGGCTTTTTGCCACATTAGAAACGCTGGATAACGGCAAACCCATTCGTGAATCGCGCGATATTGATATCCCGCTTGTACACCGGCATTTTTATTATCACGCCGGCATGGCCCAGTTGATGGCCAGCGAACTTCCCAACCGGCAAGCGCTGGGCGTGTGCGGCCAGATCATCCCTTGGAATTTTCCACTTCTGATGCTGGCATGGAAAATTGCGCCGGCCTTGGCGATGGGCAATTGCGTGGTTTTGAAACCGGCTGAATACACATCACTCACAGCGCTTTTATTTGCCGAAATCTGCAGGCAGGCCGGCGTGCCAAATGGCGTTGTAAACATCATCACCGGCGATGGCACCGTGGGCGAGCATCTGGTGAACCACCCTGATATCGATAAAATTGCCTTTACCGGATCCACAGATGTGGGGCGCAAAATTCGCCAAGCCACCGCAGGCAGCGGCAAAAAGCTCACTCTTGAATTGGGGGGAAAATCCCCCTTCATCGTGTTTGATGATGCCGATCTTGACAGCGCGGTAGAAGGCTTGGTTGATGCAATTTGGTTCAATCAAGGGCAAGTATGCTGCGCAGGATCGCGGCTTTTGGTGCAAGAGGCGGTGGCGGATCGCTTGCATGATAAAATCCGCGCCCGGATGGCAAAACTGCGGCTGGGCAATCCACTGGATAAATCTGTCGATATGGGGCCGTTGGTTGATCCGGCGCAAGTTGCACGGGTAAACAGCTTGGTTGATGCAAACACAAACGGCACCTGCTTTCAGCCCAATATTGATCTGCCCAAACAGGGCTGCTTTTATCCCCCAACGCTGCTGACCGGGCTCAGCCCATCTGACCCGTTGATGCAGGAAGAAATTTTCGGGCCGGTGCTTGTTTCAACCAGTTTTCGCACGCCGCAAGAAGCCGTGCAGCTTGCCAATAACACCCGCTACGGGCTGGCCGCATCGATCTGGAGTGAAAACGTAAATCTTTGCCTTGGTTTGGCGCCAGCTTTAAAAGCCGGGGTCATTTGGGTAAATGGCACCAATATGTTCGATGCCGCGGCCGGCTTTGGCGGCATTCGCGAAAGCGGCTTTGGCCGCGAGGGTGGCTGGGAAGGCTTAACCGCTTATACCAAACCCAAAGCCCAGACCACCGCCAGATCCTTAAAACCTATTTTGGCAAAAACAGGCACGAAATCTGCGGCTTTCGGCCTTGATCGCACCGCCAAACTGTATATTGGCGGCAAACAAACGCGGCCCGATAGCGGATATTCTACGGCTGTGTTTGATGCCGCCGGAGATTTCATCAGCGATGTTCCAAGCGCCAATCGCAAAGATATCCGCAACGCCGTTGAAGCGGCACAGGCGGCGGAAAAATGGTCTGGATCAACCGGGCATTTACGCGCCCAAATTCTATATTTCATTGCCGAAAACCTCTCGGCCCGCGCCGCTGAATTTGCCGAAAAAATCAACCGCTATACGGGTGAAACAAATGGTACGGCAGAGGTTGAGGCCAGCCTAGAGCGCCTGTTCACCTATGCAGCCTGGGCGGATAAATATGACGGCGCGGTGCGCGATGTGCCCTTGCGCGGCGTGGCGCTGGCTCTGAACGAACCGGTTGGCGTGATCGGCGCTTTTTGCCCGGATGACACGCCACTGCTTGGGCTGGTCTCGCTGCTTGGACCGGCTTTGGCGATGGGCAATCGCGTTGTTTTGGTGGCCTCTGAGCCTTACCCCTTGATTGCCACCGAGTTTTATCAGGTTTTAGAAACCTCGGATGTCCCTGCGGGCGTTGTTAATCTGTTAACCGGCGCCCATTCAGAGCTGGTCACACCTCTGGCCAGTCATTTGAATATCGACGCCATATGGAGCTTTTCCTCCAGCGATTTATCTACGGAAATTGAAACGCAAAGCGCACTGGGTTTAAAACGCAGCTGGGTAAATTACGGACAGGATCGAGATTGGTTTTCAACAGACGGTGAAGGGAAAGGTTTTCTGGCAGAAGCCAGCCAATCAAAAACCGTTTGGATCCCCTTCGGCGAAGGATAGCCCGGGTTCTAGAAAGACCCTAACCGGCAAGCTCGGCCCATAAAGCCCGGCTTAGATAGGCATCGGCAACATGTCCCTGGTCGCGTTGATACCTCCAGAGCGCCGCTGCGGTGTTCGGACCCATAAGCCCATCTGCGCCAAACGTGTCATAGCCAAGCGCGCTAAGGGCGATTTGCACGCTGCGCTTTTCATTGCGGGTCAGCGCGGCCTCGCCAATAGGCCAAGGCTGAACAAGGCCAGACCCGCCCGCAATCGCATCACCCAGCGCGCAGACTGACAGCGCATAAGCCTGCGCAGGATTATAAGCCAATAAAGCGGCATAATTTTCCAAAACCAAAAATTTTGGGCCCCGTATACCGGCGGGCAGGATCAGCTTAGCAAGACCATTTTCGGGTAAATCTTGATAAGGTGTCAAACCTCTCATCGCCCAATCTGACAGGTTCAGAGCCGTGTCAGGGGCAGGTAAATCCAAGGCCGCTGCCGGTGCCAGAAAAACCTCTGCGCCCCAGATCTGCCCGGCGCGCCAGCCCTGCGCCTGCAAATACGCTGCCGTTGAAGCCAAAGCGTCAACCGGGCTGTCCGACCAAATATCGCTAAACCCATCGCCGTCAAAATCAACCGCATGCTGAAGATAAGAGCGCGGCATAAATTGCGTATGGCCCATAGCGCCGGCCCAGCTGCCCAAGAAACACTGCGCTGAGACGTCTCCGGCTTGTAAAATTTCCAGGGCGGCGATCAATTCCTGTTCAAAAAACGCCGCGCGGCGCCCCTCAAACGCGAGGCTGGCCAAAGCATTCAAAACCAAAAAGCCCCCGCGATTTGATCCATAAGCGGTTTCACAACCCCAAACGGCCAGTAAAATCTGCGCCGGCACGCCATAAACATGCGCAATTTCATTTAAAGAGGTTTGAAATTTTGTTAACAACTCTTGGCCCTGCGCAACCCGCTTGGATGAGCATGTTTTTTGAAGATAGGCCCAGATTGGCATTTCCGTTTCGGGCTGAAACCGGTCTTTTTCAATCACCTCGGGAAGAAATTGAAAACTGAGCACTGTTTTATGCAGAAAATCTGCATCAAACCGCCCCGCAACGCGCTCTGCAAACCCCGTTGCCCATGCCCGAAACCCCTGATCCATCACATCCTAACGCTTTCGTTTAACGCTCCGCTTTACCTTATCAGATTTTTTCCGCGCTTTGCCCAATTTGCGCTTTACCGGGCGCGCATTTTTACGCCCAGATTTGGGTAATGCATTGCCTTCGACGCTTAACAATTCAAACGCAACGCTGCCAGATTCGGTGATAACTTCGCTTAATCTTACCTCAACAACCTGCCCCAAACTGAGCAAAAGCCCCGTCTCAGAACCAAGCAAGCTATTGGTTTGTTTATCGTAATGAAAATACTCGCGGCCTAAAGTTCGGATAGGAATCAACCCCTCAGAGCCGCTTTCATCCAACCGCGCAAACACGCCAAATTTCGCAATACCGCTGATCCGGGCGGTAAATTCTGAGCCTTTGCGCTCATTCAAATAGGCGGCAAGATACCGATCCGTCGTATCACGCTCTGCCACCATTGAGCGCCGTTCTGTATCGGAAATTTTCTGCGCAGTCTCATCCAACAGGGCCTCTTCTTCTGCACTCAACCCATCCTTGCCCCATCCATGCGCCCGAATAAGTGCCCGATGCACGATTAAATCGGCATAGCGGCGAATGGGCGAGGTAAAATGCGCATAAGAGCGCAAAGCCAACCCAAAATGGCCGAAATTCTGTGGGCTATAATAGGCCTGCGTCATTGAACGCAACGTTGACATATTAATTAATTCAGCTTCATCCTTGCCCTCGGCTTGCCTAAGCAGCGCGTTTAAATGCCGCGTTTGCAACACTTGGCCTTTGGCCAAGCTAAGCCCGGCAGCCTGCGCTGTTTCGCGCAGCGCATCAAGCTTTTCGGGCGAAGGTTCTTCATGCACGCGAAACAATAGCGGCACCTGTTTGGCTTGCAGAGCCTCCGCAGCGGCCACATTCGCTAAGACCATAAATTCTTCAATCAAACGATGCGCATCCAACCGATCGCGAAAATTTACCGAGGCCACTTGCCCGTCTTCATCCAAGATGATTTTGCGTTCGGGCAAATCCAGCTCAAGAGGTTGGCGAAGTTCACGCGCCCGAACCAAGGCCGCGTAAGCCTCATATAATGGCTTAATAACAGGCTCTAACAAAGGCGTTGCGCGCTTGCTGATCGACACACCCTCATAGGCCGACTGCACTTCTTCATAGGTGAGTGATGCAGCAGATTTCATTAAACCACGGTGAAAACTTTGCCCGAGCTTCACGCCCGCTGCGCTAATTTGCATCCGCACCGCCAAACAGGCCCGCGGCACATCTTCGTGCAAACTGCACAAATCACCCGAGAGATGGTCAGGCAGCATCGGCACCACCCGGTCTGGAAAATAAGTGGAATTGCCACGTTTGCGGGCTTCACGATCCAAGTTTGAATTGGGCCGCACGTAATGCGCCACATCCGCGATCGCCACCCAAATGATATGCCCGCCCGGATTATCAGCCGCGTCATCCGCATGCGCATAACAAGCATCATCATGATCCCGCGCATCCGCCGGATCTATGGTGACCAAGGGCATATCGCGCAAATCTTCGCGGCCCTTTACCCCCGCCGCGCGTTGCGCTTCAGCCTCATGTACCACCTCTTCAGGGAAATGATCAGGGATATCATGTTGGTGAATTGCAATCAGGGAAACCGCTTTTGGCGCAGAGGGATCCCCCAAACGCGACATCACCCTTGCGCGCGGCAATCCCATGCGCGATTTTGGGCCCGCTTGCTCTGCCTCAACCAATTCACCATCTTTTGCACCGAAGGCATCATTGGGCCCAACCTGCCATTCTCTGCCCGACCGCTCAACGGGCACGATGCGACCCCCTTCCGCAGATTGCCTGAAAACCCCCAAAATCTGGCTTGGATTGGCGGCGATTCGGCGGATCAAGCGACCTTCATATTGGTAGCCTTCTCCCGCAATTTCGGTGAGTCGCGCCAAAATGCGATCGCCCGCGCCCAAGGCAGGGTCAGAAGATTTCATAACCAATAAAATGGCAGGTTCTATACCATCACCTTGCCATTCCAGCGCTTTGGCAAACAAATCACCCATGCTGGTGGCCGGCAAAACCTGCACCACGCTGACAGGGGGCAGCTTCTCCGGATCGCGATAGGTTTTCTTGCGCTTTTGCAGATGCCCCTCAGCCTCCAAGCTGCGTAAAAGCTTTTTTAAATCAATCCGCGCTGCGCCTTTTATGCCAAATGCTTTGGCAATATCGCGCTTTGCAGTTTGCGTCGGATTGGCCGCAATCCAATCTAGAATTTGGCGTTTGCTAGGAATGTCATTCATTCGGCCCGCCTATCACGCTTTTTAAGCGCCGTCATGGCGGTTTTTAAACCCCGCGCTGAAACCACGGTTAAAAGCCTGATTTATAAGGTCAGGACCATATCGCGATGTAAGATACCAGCATCCATATAATCAGCACCATAAGCTTGAAAGCCAAGGCTTTCATACAGCCCCAAAGCAGAGATCTGCGCGCCCAATTTGGCCGTAGTTACCCGCTCATCTGCCTTTAAATGACGGAGGCATGCCCCCATCAAGGCTTTCGCATGACCACGACCGCGATAAGGTGCCAGCACGCAGACGCGGCCAATTTTTCCAATCTCATCCAAGATCAAAATCCGCGCTGTCCCAACCGGCACCGTATTATCCCTAACAAGAAAATGCAGCGCTTTAGAATCGTGTCCATCCACTTCATCTTCGACAGAAACGCCTTGTTCTTCAATAAAAACTGCGCGACGAATTTCCAAACATTGGATCAAATCATCGCTGCGCCCCACCCACCGGCTCATTCGAAATAGGCCTGCAGAATGCGCCGATAAATCGCTTTCAACTGGTGTATTTGTTCCACTGGAACGCATTCATCCACACCATGCATACCCTTTCCCACCAAACCAAATTCCGTTACCGGGCAAATATCTTTCACAAAACGCGCATCGGATGTACCACCCGTGGTAGAAAGCGCGGGGCGGCATCCCAATTCGGCTTCGGCCGCGTCACCAATAAGCCGTGACAAAAGCCCTGGCGGGGTGAGAAAACTTTCACCAGAAACTTTTACATCGACTTCAAATTCAACTTCGCTATTCGTGCTTTGCTGCAGGGCTTGTTTTTCCAACCAAGCGATCAGATCCTGCGAGCTATGCATATCATTAAAGCGGATGTTCACCGTGGCCTTGGCGGTAGCAGGAATAACATTGGTGGCAGTGTTGCCCGTATCAATCGTGGTAATCGCCAAAGTCGAAGCATCAAAATGCGCAGTTCCCTGATCGAGCGGGTGCGTAGCCAACCGGTCCAACAACGCCACAAGCGCGGTTAACGGGTTTTTCGCGCGATGCGGATAAGCAGAATGCCCTTGTACACCTTTTGCCGTT
The DNA here is from genome assembly GCA_039640495.1 of Rhodobacteraceae bacterium IMCC1335. NCBI lineage: Bacteria > Pseudomonadati > Pseudomonadota > Alphaproteobacteria > Rhodobacterales > Paracoccaceae > Rhodobacteraceae bacterium IMCC1335. Next base: position 107,424 of record CP046864.1, on the reverse strand, counting down.
ACAAACGCGGTTAAAGAGCCGCGGCGGCCGATTTTCATCATTTCACCCATATGGTTGGGGCTAGTAGGTTCACCCACAAGACAATGATCTATGCTTTCGCCCGCCTCGCGCATCCAATCCAAAATTGCCGTGGTTCCATGATGGGCATCGCCCTCTTCATCGCCTGTGATCATCAGAACCACAGATCCATCAGGGGGTGTTTCGTTTACAAACTCAATCGCAGCGGCGGCAAAAGCCGCCACGCCTGATTTCATATCAACCGCGCCGCGCCCATAAAGCACGCCCTCTTTTATATCGCCGCCAAACGGATCACTTTGCCATTGCGAAAGATCGCCAACCGGCACAACATCCGTATGACCGTTAAAAGCGAAGCTTTTTCCATTTTTACCAACGCCCCAGCGGGCAAATAAATTGTCGATGCCACCACGCTTGATCCGCGTACAGGCAAACCCATGCCCGGCCAATAAAGTTTCAAGCAAAGATAAAGCCCCAGCTTCAGCTGGCGTAACCGAAGGGCAACGGATCAGATCTGCACTCAGCGCAACGGGGTCAATACCAGTCATTAGGTTTCCTTACAGTGGCAAAAGGCCAGAAACGGTTTCTGCCAATTTTTGCGGATCACTGATAATTGCATCTGCGCCGGCCTCTTGCAATTCCGCAAGGCCTCCGTAACCATAAGATACCCCCAGCGCTTTTATCCCATTGGCCTGGGCACCCTGAATATCATAGACTCGGTCGCCCACCATAATCGCCCGCTCACCCTCGGCGCCAACAACGGCCAACCCATGGGCTAAAAGGGCCGGTTTATCTGAATTTCTGCCATCAAGTTCAGAGCCAAATTCAAAGCTCATGAAATTTGAAATACCAAAATAAGCGGTGATTTTGCGCGCATAACTATGCGGCTTCGACGTGGCAAGGCATAATGTATAGCCCGCCTCTTTCAACTTTGCCAATTGGTCTAAAATACCATCGTACAGTTTATTTTCTTTCCAGCCCATTTCGATATAGCGCTCGCGGTAAAACCCAACCGCTCGGTCCAGATCCTCGTTTTGAACCCCAAGCTGGGCAAAACTTGGCCAGAGCGGCGGGCCTACGATCCAACGATTATCACCGCTTAAACCGGGCAGGCTAAGCTTGCGCAAAGCATAATCTACCGAATTCAAAATGCCTTCCCCGGCATCGGTTAAGGTTCCATCAAGATCAAGAAATACTATGGTCATTATCCATCCGCCTGCTCTTCATAAAGCGCGTTCATCTGCGCAACGATGACAGAATTTTCATCTAATGCACGTTGCATCAAGACATCTTCTTCTGAGTCAATTTCATGCCCTTGCGCGATCCGCTCTTCGCGCGTTCCATAACCGGTCACATCTAAAGGAGAAAGCGCCGCCTGTTTCAAAATCGCCACGGTTTCGCGCACGGCTTCCGCCTCATCCACGCCGCTGGCATAACAGAGCAAAGCCGCGCCGGTTGCGCTTTTTGGCAAATCATCCTCAGGGCTGCGGCCAACTTGCACCAACAACGTATAAACTTTCTGACGATTTGATTTTTTAGACGTGTCGCTCATCACTCTGCCTCATTGCAAGCGCTTCTAAAGATTAGACGAAAAAAATGCAAATCTAGCGCATGGGCTTTTTATTTTTATCAAAATGAAGAGAGTATAAATATTGTTCAAGCATTTTACAAAACCGAAATGACAGATTTCAAAACGCCAAAATAAGCGCAAGATAGACACGTTATACATCGAAGCAAATCAAAAAGCCCGCGCATTTGTCGGGCTTTTTATTCGCGATTCGAATGCCTTAAAATATCAGTCGCGCAATAAATCGTTAATTGCAGTTTTGCTGCGCGTTTGAGCATCAACGCGTTTCACGATAACCGCACAATACAGGCTAACGCCATTTTTAGACGGCATCGACCCTGACACCACAACCGAATAGGGCGGCACTTCACCATAACTCACCTCGCCCGTTTCACGATCAACAATTTTGGTGGATTTACCAATATAAACCCCCATACCCAAAACAGACCCTTCGCGTACAATGCAACCTTCCACCACTTCTGAGCGCGCGCCGATAAAACAATTGTCTTCAATGATTGTTGGGCCGGCTTGCATCGGCTCTAACACGCCGCCAATTCCAACGCCGCCCGATAAATGCACATTCTTACCTATTTGCGCGCAAGAGCCCACAGTAGCCCATGTATCTACCATCGTGCCAGTATCCACATAGGCCCCCAAATTAACAAAAGAGGGCATCAACACCACCCCTGGCGCAATAAAAGCGGATTTACGAACAATGCAATTTGGAACCGCGCGAAACCCGGCTTCTTGCCATTGGTCATCACCCCAGCCTTTGAATTTACTATCGACCTTATCCCACCAGCCACCGCCTTGGGGGCCGCCCTCTTGAATCGCCATATCTTGAATCCGAAACCCCAGCAGAACGGCTTTTTTAGCCCATTGATTCACATGCCAATCGCCGCTTGCCTGCTTTTCAGCAACGCGAAGCGTGCCCCCATCAAGCGCGTTCAGCGTCTCTTCAATCGCCTCGCGCATTTCGCCCGTTGTTGCGGGTGATAATGTATCGCGCGCCTCCCATGCGGCTTCGATGGCTTGTTCAAGCTGACTGTTGGACATGATCGCTTCTCCTATATAAATTTTCTGCTCTATATCTTTCCTACCTCTATCGCACAAGATGGCGGATAAAAGAGCAACCCATAGCGGATTGAACGAATAACACCAGTGCAAACACCTGTCGATTTATGTGCGGTTCCAAATAAAAAAGCCCAGCCATATGGCCGGGCTTTTCATAGTATATAAAGGCTTTTAATTTGCCGCTTTTACCGCGCGACCCGTAAGCACTTTCACCAAATTTGCGCGATAAGCTTTGCTGCCATGCAAATCTTCAATCATGTCTTGCGCAGAGACAGTGAGATTTGCCAGCGCATCAGCTGAAAAATTAGAGTCCAAAGCCGCTTCAGCTTCGCTCCAACGAAACACGCCATCTTCAGACGCACCCGTTACCGCCACGCGCACACCATCGGCATATTTGGCCACAAAAACGCCCACCAATGCAAAACGAGACGCCGGTTGCTCAAACTTTTGATAGTTCGACACTTGCGGCACCGGAAAGCGCACTGCGGTCACGATTTCACCTTCGCCCAGCGCTGTACTGAACATACCCTGAAAGTAATCATCCGCCGCAATCTCGCGCGAATCTGTGACAATCGTGGCATTTGACGCCAAAGCCGCCGCCGGATAGCAGGCTGCAGGGTCGTTATTGGCCAAAGATCCGCCAATCGTGCCGCGGTTGCGCACGGCAGGATCACCGATATGCGCCGCAAGCTTTGCCAATCCGGGATAAGACTGGGCTTTCGTTGCAACCGTGGCATGCGTGGTTGCAGCCCCGATATGAACCATGCCATCAGCCTCGGTTACGCCTTGCATTTCGGCAATCCCCGTCAGACTGACCAGCTTTTCAGGATTGGCCAATCGCTGTTTCATCGTTGGCAAAAGCGTTTGGCCCCCGCTCAGCGGCGTTGCCTCTTCATCCGCCAAAGCGTTGACGGCTTCTGAGATTGAGGATGGTTTCACAAATTCAAAATTATACATTTCTAATCCTCCTATTGCGCGTTGATCGCGGCCCAAACACGGGCTGGCGAGACAGGCATATCAATATGCGTTACATGGGTATGGCCAGCAGAATGCAAGGCATTGATAACCGCATTCACAATCGTTGGTGGGGATCCAATCGCCCCCGCTTCACCGCAGCCCTTCACCCCCAATGGATTATGAGTGCAGGGCGTGTTGCAAGAATGATCCACCGTGTAAAATGGCAGATCAGAAGCGCGCGGCATCGCATAATCCATGTAAGACGCGCTTAACAACTGGCCATTATCATCATAAGAGCAATTTTCCAAAAGCGCTTGGCCTATCCCTTGTCCAATGCCCCCATGTACCTGACCGGTTACGATCATCGGGTTAACCACATTGCCAAAATCATCCACTGCGGTAAAGTTTTCCACGGTCACTTTGCCCGTTTCAGGATCAACCTCAACCTCGCAAGCATACGCACCCGCTGGGTACGTAAAGTTCCCTGGATCATAAAACGCAGTTTCTTCCAAACCCGGCTCGAGATCTTCAACCGGATAATTTTGAGGGACATAGGCTTTAAAGGCCACTTCGCCGAAGGAAACCGATTTATCGGTTCCCGCAACACTGAATTGACCATCCTTGAATTCAATATCTGCCTCTGCTGTTTCCAGCATATGCGCAGCGATTTTGGTGGCTTTATTGATGATCTTCTCGGTTGCGCGCACCACAGCTGGACCACAAACCGCAATACTGCGCGACCCATAGGAGCCCATACCAAACGGTATTTTCGCCGTATCTCCATGTACGATATCGATCGAAGATTGATCAATACCCAGCATTTCCGAAACCACTTGCGCAAAGGCTGTTTCATGGCCTTGCCCAGTGCTTTGGGCGCCAACCATCACCGAAAGATTGCCCGTTGCATTCACCCGCACGGTCGCCGCATCATAATAACCCACACGGCTGCCCAAGACCCCAGTCAGGTTTGAAGGCGCAAGCCCGCACGCTTCAATATACGTATTGATCCCTAAGCCGCGCAATTTGCCATCCGCTTCTGATAATCTGCGCCGGGCCTCAAAGCCTTTGAAATCTGCCAGCTCGTTCAGCTTATCAACCAGCGCATCGTAATTGCCCGTGTCATATTCCAATCCAGCGGCGCTGACATAAGGGAACTGTTCAGGTTTGATAAAGTTTTTACGACGCATCTCCATCGCATCAAGCCCTAATTCATGCGCGCATTTGTCGATCACCCGCTCGAGTGAAAACGTAGCTTCAGGACGGCCTGCGCCCCGATACGCATCCACTGGAGCCGTATTTGTAAACACAGTTTTTACGTTCACATAGACATGTGGCACCGTGTAATTGCCCGCCATCAACGTGCCGTGCAAAAAGGTTGGCGTGGCGGTTGAGAAGTTTGACAGATAAGCCCCAACATTGGCCATCGTATCCGTGCGAAACGCGATAAATGTTCCGTCTTTTTCGCAGGCCAACTCAATTTTGGTGACATGATCGCGGCCATGCGCATCAGTCAAAAAGCTTTCCGAGCGCGTGGCTGTCCATTTCACTGGGCGGCATAGCTTCTTTGACGCAGCAAGAACCAGGGCTTCTTCGCCATAATGGTAGATTTTTGATCCAAAACCACCGCCAACATCGGGCGAAACCACGCGCAATTTATTTTCCGCAATGCCCATCACAAAGGCGCTGATCAACAGCCGGGTCAAATGCGGATTTTGCGAGGTTGTGTAAAGCGTATATTCTCCGGTGCCCGGATCATAATCCGCAGTTGACGCGCGGGTTTCAATCGCGTTTGGCACAAGGCGGTTATTGATCAATTCTAGCGTGGTGACATGGGGCGCATTTTTGATCGCCGCATCCGTTGCTGCACGATTATCTTCTATCCAACCCCAATCAAAACATTGGTTGGTTTCGATCTCATCATGCACAAAGGGACCACCCGCCAACGCTGCCGACATGTCCACAACCGCTGGAAGCTCTTCAATCTCTGCCACAATCGCATCGGCAGCATCGCAGGCCTGTTCAACGGTTTCTGCAATCACCGCAGCATAGGCATCCCCCACATGGCGCACCTTGCCATGCGCCAAAACCGGGCGCTTGGGCTCTTTCATAGGTTCGCCGTCGCGGCTGGTAATCGCCCATCCTGCAGGGTTCCCACCCACTTCAGCAAAATCTTCACCCGTAAAAATCGCCAGAACCCCTGGCATAGCTGCGGCTGCGGTTGTATCGATCGATTTGATCCTGCCATGCGCAACATCGCTGCGCAAAAACACAGCATGCGTTTGATTAACCAGGTTAATATCTGATGTGTAGCGGCCTTTACCCGTTAAAAACCGCTGATCTTCGACCCGTTTGGTGCTTGCACCAATGCCTGAATCCTTTGGCATGTTAATTCCTCCCCCTGTGGTGGTATGACCACCCAGCTTTTCTAATTATACTTATTCCGCTGCGATCGAAGACACATCTTGACCAGACGCTGCCATGATCGATTTAACGATGTTATGATATCCCGTGCAGCGGCAAATATTGCCGTCTAAGTGATGACGAATTTCTGCAACCGTTGGCTTTTTATTATGTTTAAGCAATTCCGTTGCCGCCATCACCATGCCAGGCGTACAAAACCCGCATTGCAACCCATGATGATCTTGAAACGCCTGTTGGATGACATTTAACGAACCATCCTCATTGGCTTGGCCTTCAATCGTGGCCACATAAGCGCCATCTGCTTCCGCAGCCAATATGCTGCAAGATTTCACCGACATACCGTTTACATGCACCGTACACGCGCCGCATTGGCTGGTGTCGCAGCCGATATGCGTTCCCGTCATCTTCAAATCATTTCGAAGAAAATCCACAAGAAGCGTGCGGCCTTCTACCTCGCCCGAAACCGCTTCTCCGTTTACCGTCATTGAAATTTTCATAAATTCCTCCCAGTTGGTCTTCTGTTCTTATTGGTTTTTGCCAATTTATAATTTTTAATCTGCATTTATTCGGCAGATTTTAGTGATAGATTAACGTCTTAACTTCAATTTCCCCCTAGATATTTTGACGCAGGTCCAAAATACATAATCTTGGGGCTGCTCGCGCAGTCGCAGGAGTCAACCCAACGCGTACTTCGCAATGATGAATTTGAACCCAACCGCAGAGTCGGATTTCAAAAATCAGTCAGGTTGATTAAAAAAGGATAAGGCTTTTTTTTCACCAGTCAAATGACAAGATGAAAAACCAGTGCTTTACTCGCCATTCAAATGTAACAAAACCTATATGAAACTAGCGTCTTTTTTTAAGATAAACATAATATGCCCCCTCGCCACCATGCGATATATGGGCTTGATCTACCTGCAAAATTGCGTGTCTGAGCGAAGGGGCATGCAGCCATTGAGGCACTTGCCGACGCAGAACCCCACGCTCGCGCGATGCAGAAGGATGCGGGCCGCCGCCCTCGCCTTTTCCCGTGATCACCAAAACCAACCGACGCCCCGCGCGTTGTGCAGATAAAATAAATTGCGTTAAGGCGGGGTGGGCCTGATTCAACGTCATCCCATGTAAGTCGATCCGCGCCTCGGGTGCTAATTTTCCCCGCCGCATTTTAAAGAAAGACTTCTGATCCATTTGCAATATTGGTTTGGATGCTGGCGCTTTTGAACCGGTGCGGCTCATCGCAAGGCTTTGGCCAAGCGCCGTTTGTGATTTTGAACCGATTTCAAAAATCTTCAAATCAAATAGGCCTAAGCTGGAGGTTGGTTTTGGTTTTGAAGAAACCAATCTTGGTTTTTTTGTCTCTGATAGTTTCGCCGCTTTGGGCGGTCGAAGAGGCTGCATGGTCTTGGCAACTTGGTCCCAAAGCGCCGCTTCTTCTTTGTTTAATCGCCGCTTTTTCATCCGCCCTCTTCACCCACCTCATCAATCTTGAAGTTATAAAAGGCTTTTAAAATAAAATTTATTCGCCTGTCGCGACCAAAAACCAAACCGGATCTTGGCTTGTAAGATCTTTTGAGAATGTCCAAACATCCTTTTGCCGTTTGGATTTCTTTTCATCACCTTCAATAATCTCGCCATCGCTGTTTTTCACAACCGAAATTAATTCGGAAATAAAAGACACGGTTATTTCGGCCATATCCGTTGCTTTATCGAATATAACATCGTTGATTTTCATCTCACGTATGCCCAAAAACTCGGCTTCAATCTGCAACCCTTGTGAACTGCGTTGCGCGATCACTTCATCAAACGTATTGGCCACTTCATCCGACAAGAACGAGCGCACCGCACTCAAATCGCCGCGCTCAAACCCCATTAAAATCATTTCATACGCAGCGCGCGAACCTGACAAAAATTCAGAGACCAAAAACCCCGAATCAACCGCCTTTATCGAAGTGAACGTTTGCGCAAGCTCGGATCCGGCGGGCACATGATCCGTAATATCTGCATCTGGACCACCTTCAATCACTTTCAAATCAGGGCTGCGCAAAGTGGCGGGCGATTGCGCTTTAGGCTTTTCAAAGCCTTCACGTGTTCCCAAAACTTTTTTTAAGCGCATGATTAAGAAAATGGCTATACCAGCCAAGACTAAGATTTCGATCGCAATCGCATTCATAAGAAGCTCATTCCCAAAGGTGGTAAAAACAAAAGTTAGTTCTTATTTAGGTGAGGTGGGCTCACAAGTCCACAACTTGGCAGATATTTAGGAGCGCTTTGTAATGTGGCTATTCGTCCTTTTCGTAACCGTACCCATTATTGAAATTGCCCTGTTCATACAGATCGGCGGTGAGATCGGCTTACTGTCAACATTGGGTATTGTGATTGCAACTGCATTTCTGGGCACTTATTTGGTGCGCAAACAAGGTCTCAGCGCTTTATCACAGCTCAAAAACAACGTTGAAACTCTCGAAAACCCAATCGCGCCTTTGGCGCATGGCGTTATGATTCTTTTGGCGGGTGCTTTGCTGTTAACGCCGGGCTTCTTCACCGACGCATTTGGCTTTTCACTTTTGGTACCAAATATCCGCATTTGGCTGTTTGAGCGCGTTAAACAACGCATCCTAAATTCGCAAAATGGGTTTTCATTCACCTATGCAAACACTATGGACGCGAACCGCAGCTCTCAAAATGGCGAAGGCCATGCGTCAGACACCACGATCGAAGGCGTTTACGAAGAGCTTTCCCCTAAAAAGGATCCATAACCCAGCAACAACGCAATGCACCATTGAGGCCGCTGCTGCAAACTGCTAGGCAATCGCGACATAATTTTTCAAGGAACCCGACATGGCCGAAGAGACATCACAACCAGCGCAACCCTCTGTAAACGTGCTGGCGCAATATATTCGAGACTTATCTTTCGAAAACATTCTCGCTCAAAAAGGCGTCTCCGGCGATGTTACACCTGATATTCAAATACAAGTTAAATTAGACGCACGGAAACGCTCAATTGCCAATCAATATGAAACAATCATCAAATTAAATATTGATTCAAAGTCCAAAGATACAAATGATCAGCTTTTTTTATTAGAGATCGAATATGCAGGCGTGTTTACCGTGACCGGCGTTCCGGATGAACAATTGCACCCGTTTCTTATGATTGAATGCCCTCGGATGATCTTCCCATTCTTGCGACGCGTGGTTAGTGATCTTACTCAAGATGGCGGATTCCCAGCCCTTAACTTAGAAACAATTGATTTCATGCAACTTTATAGAAGCGAAGCGCTGCGCCGCCAAACCGAAGCCGCGTCTGAAGAAATCAAAAACTAAATCTATTCTTCCCAAATATGATCACGCCAGACCGCTTGATCTCCTAGGGTTGCAACCATTTCAAGATGCGCTTTTTTCTCCCCTTCGCTCACCCGGGGGTAAGGGGCCTTGGGCGCTGTTTTGATCCTGAAACGTTCCGGTCCGCGCCTACTCGATCAGTTGAGGTTTTCACTTGAGCAGAAAGCATAAAATCTGGCTGTCTGCCGCCAATAAGCTCAAGGTAAACCTCAGCCAATATTTCAGAATCGAGCAAAGCGCCATGCAGCGTGCGAGCATTGTTATCTATCCCAAAACGGCGGCACAACGCATCTAATGACGCGGGCGATCCGGGGAATTTTTTACGTGCAATGGCCAATGTGTCTAAGGCGCGTTCTAATGGGATTTGCGGCCGCTTCACCCATGAAAGTTCAGCATTTAAAAACCGCATATCAAAACTGGCATTGTGAATAACCAATTTGGAATCGGCAATAAATTCGACAAAATCGGCCGCGATACTCGCAAATACAGGCTTATCGCGTAAAAAATCATCCCCCAAACCATGCACTTGAAAGGCCTCATTGGGCATATTGCGCTCGGGATTGATATATTGATGATAGGTTTTCCCGGTTGGAATGTGATTCCACAATTCAACGGCGCCTATTTCAACGATTCGATCTCCTTGATTGGGATCCAAGCCCGTGGTTTCAGTATCCAAAACAATTTCACGCATCCTTCACCGCCCTTAAATTTGCCAATATATTGTCCACTTGCGCATGCACATGATCCAGCGTGTCTGTTAAAATCACAAAATCAGCTTTTTCACATTTTTGAGAATTTGACCATTGGCGCGATTTAATCTGCTCAAACATCTCCTCGTTCATCGTTCCGCGTTCCAGCACGCGTTTCTTTTGCTCTTCTTCATCTATAGTTACGCAAATTACGGCGTTCATATGGGCATCTGCGCCGGTTTCAAAAAGCAGTGGAATATCAAAGACCAATATATCTGATTGGGCTGAGTCTATAAAGGTTTGTCGATCCTGCGCCACGAGCGGATGGATGATTGCTTCCAGCTGCCCAATCAAATCAGGGTTTTTTTGTAATTCATGCTTTAACACTTGCCTTGAGATTGCACCCTCAATCAATGCCTTTGGGAATAGGTTTGACAAAGGTGCGACCGCGGCGCCTTGTTCTGCATAAAGTCGATGTACGGCTGCATCGGCATCCCACACATCACAGCCTGCATCTTTGAAAAACCCTGCGGTTGTGGATTTTCCCATTCCTATAGATCCTGTAAGACCTAATAAAAAACTCATGATAACAATAAGTTACGCGTTTCTTGATCAGCGGTTGGCTTTTTACCAAACCACCGCTCAAAACCCGGTACTGCTTGATGTATTAACATTCCCAAACCATCTACCACGGGGCATCCAATTGCGCTGGCTTGCTTTAAGAGATCGGTTTCGAGCGGTGTGTAGACCAGATCTGTTACCAATGTTTTAGCGGTAAGATTTTTCAAGCTTAATGATAAATCTGGCTTTCCCACCATGCCCAAAGATGTCGTATTCACCATTAAATCAATGCCATCCAAAATATTTGAGACTTTTGACCAGTCCAGAACTTGAATCCTTGCCCCAAGATCGGTTTTCAACTGATCCGCTCTGGCGCGCGTTCTATTCGCTAAATATATTTCGGGAACCCCGGCCTCTATCAATGCCGATAATACAGCACGCGAGGCTCCACCGGCCCCCAAAACCAGTGCTGGTCCTGAGGCTGCATTCCAATCAGGCTGATGATCTTTAATATTTTCAATGAATCCATACCCATCGGTATTATCAGCATAGATTTTTCCATCCTCGCTGAACGATAATGTATTCGCAGCTCCGATTAATGCCGCTCGATCGGATACGTGATCAGCATGCGTTAAAGCAAGATGTTTGTGCGGAATTGTGACATTAGCGCCCACAAAACCCATTTTCGGCATGGTTTTAAGCACATTTCCAAAATCAACAGGTTCAACATCGACGGGTATATAATGACCCGGAAGCCCCAGTTTTTTCAACCAATTGCCGTGCAACAGTGGTGATTTTGAATGAAAAATTGGATGACCAATCACAGCTACCAGAGGTATTTTTGACACAGTCATATTGAAAAATCCCCTCTAAGCGATAAGAAATTAAGCACTTCTAATAACGGTAACCCTAAAACACTGAAATAGTCACCATTGATTCTACGGATAAGTTGCACGCCTTCAGCTTCAAGCCTGTATCCCCCAACGCAATATTGAATATGATCCCAAAATTGATCAATATATGCGGTGAGAACCGTATCGGGTAACGATCTAAAAGACACATCTACCTTTGAAATATGCCGCCAAATTGGGCGGTTTTCATGGTAGATGACAGCGGACGTAAACAATCTGTGGGTCTTGTTTTGAAACGCTTGCAATTGCGCAAAAAGCTCTGCTTTGCTCTGGGGTTTCGAAATAACCCGTCCCTGAAATTCCAAAATTTGATCAGATCCGATGATAAATGAATCTGGAAATTTTAAAGCAACCTTAGATGCTTTCATTTCTGCCAAATGATCCGCCATATCGCGGCGTGATAGATTTTCAGAAATCATGCTTTCTTTTATCATTTGTTCATCAATTTTTGGGGGGTATATTTCAAACACAATACCCGCATTACGCAACAATGTTGCACGCGCAGTGGATGAAGAAGCCAAAATCAGAGAAGGTCGCATGTGGATAACTTGTCCAAAAACTGGGTGGATAGATAGGCAAAATTACCGCATACACAGCGAGAAACGCAAATATTTATAAATTGACGTATAAAATTAGCAAAACCATATAAATATACAATGTGGAAAAGGATAAGTTTGTCCTTGCTTAAACTGTGGATAGTCAATTTAACACATAATTTAATTCAGAAATTTTTTTAAGTATCTAATTTAAATATAAAATATATTGAAATATTTTTTTACTCAGTTTTTTTATTGTGGATAAATAGCTGGAAAAAATTTGATCCACAGAAACTTGTTTGTCTACATATACTACTTCCTTTCTATCTATATTACTTTATTAAATAGACTTGCTCGGATTTGGGGAAAGCATGATTGATGTTCTAAGCAATTTCTATCTTTGGATAAAATCACTTCATATTTTAGCGGTCATCTCATGGATGGCCGGTTTATTCTATTTACCAAGAATATTTGTGTATCACAGCGAACGCGCAAAAAAAGGCGATATCCTTGATACAACGTTCCAAATTATGGAACGAAAACTGCTTAGGTTTATTATGCGACCTGCAATGATTCTAACTTGGATCTGCGGTCTTTTGATGGTCTTTATTCCGGGCATTATTGATTGGTCAATGGTTTGGGTATGGGTAAAATTTGTAAGCATTTTTGGGATGACCTGGTTTCACAAATGGTGCGCTGACCATTGTGAATTGTTTAGATCTGGAAATTTTACAAAAACAGGTCGGTATTATCGAATGATGAACGAAGTTCCAACCGTTCTGATGATTGCGATAGTGGTTTCAGTGATCGTAAAATTTTAATGGTTTAACTTTAGAAAAATTTATCGTAAGTAGACTTGAGCCTATTCTGGCGATTTTTCCTATTAACAGACATAACGCGGTGAATGCTGCAACCAGAGGTATATCATGGTGGTCGAACGGCTGAACCTTTCTGATTTGAAACGCAAAAGTCCAAAAGATTTAGTGGATTTGGCCGAAGAATTGGAAATCGAAAACGCATCAACGATGCGCAAAGGCGAAATGATGTTCCAAATTTTGAGCGTGCGCGCGGATGAGGGGTGGGAAGTTGCGGGCGATGGCGTGCTTGAAGTTTTGCAGGATGGTTTTGGGTTTTTGCGTTCACCTGAGGCGAATTACTTGCCTGGTCCAGATGATATTTACGTATCGCCGGAAATGATTCGAAAATTTGCATTGCGCACGGGTGACACGATCGAAGGAGTGATCAAAGCACCAGAAGAAAATGAACGTTATTTTGCATTGGTGAATCCGTTTAAAATTAACTTCGAAGAGCCTGAAAAAGCCCGTCATAAAATTGCTTTTGACAATCTTACACCGCTTTACCCGGATGAGCGCCTGACGATGGAGTTGGCAGATCCAACGGCGAAGGATAAATCTGCGCGCATAATTGATTTGGTTGCGCCGATCGGCAAAGGCCAAAGATCTTTGATCGTCGCGCCTCCGCGCACAGGTAAAACGGTATTATTGCAAAATATAGCGACCAGTATCGAACAAAATCATCCTGAATGTTATTTGATCGTTTTGTTGATTGATGAACGTCCAGAAGAAGTTACGGATATGCAACGGTCTGTGAAGGGTGAAGTTGTTTCTTCCACTTTTGATGAGCCAGCGACGCGGCATGTTGCAGTGTCTGAAATGGTGATTGAGAAAGCCAAGCGCTTAGTTGAACATAAGCGGGACGTGGTGATTTTGCTCGATTCGATTACACGTTTAGGCCGGGCATTCAATACGGTTATTCCATCCTCGGGCAAGGTACTGACCGGCGGTGTTGACGCAAACGCTTTGCAACGCCCGAAACGATTCTTTGGCGCGGCGCGCAATATCGAAGAGGGGGGATCATTAACGATCATTTCAACCGCTTTGATCGATACTGGAAGTCGGATGGACGAGGTGATTTTCGAAGAATTTAAAGGGACGGGCAATTCTGAAATCGTTCTTGATCGCAAAGTTGCCGATAAGCGCGTTTTCCCGGCGTTGGATATTTTGAAATCTGGTACGCGAAAAGAAGATTTGCTGGTTGATAAGGTAGATCTTCAGAAAACTTTTGTGCTGCGGCGTATTTTGAATCCTATGGGAACAACGGATGCAGTGGAGTTTTTAATTTCGAAACTTAAGCAAACAAAATCCAATTCTGACTTCTTTGACTCAATGAATTCTTAACATTTTTCGGGGTGTAGGCCCAATGGACACGATCGTTGCCTTGGCATCTGGTCACGGGAAAGCTGGTATATCTGTAATTAGATTATCAGGTCCGCAAGCTTGTGCTTGCGCTGGTGCGTTGGTCGGAAAACTAGGAGAGCCGCGGCTATCGGTTTTGCGGCGGATTACCGATGGCGAGGGTGTAGCGCTTGATAGCGGACTGGTCACGTGGTTTGCGGCGCCAAAAAGCTTCACCGGCGAGGATATCGTTGAATTGGCTTGTCACGGTAGCTTAGCAGTTGTTTCGGCAGTTCTGGCTGAATGCTGTAAGCATTCGAGCGTAAGGATGGCTGAGCCGGGTGAGTATACGCGGCGCGCGCTGGAAAATGGCCGTTTGGATATGACGCAGGTCGAAGGTCTGGCGGATTTGATTGATGCTGAAACTGAGGCGCAGCGGCGTCAGGCATTAAGGGTTTTGTCAGGGGAATTGGGCCAGCGTGCCGTGCAGTGGCGGTTGGATCTGTTACGCGCCTGTGCGTTGCTGGAAGCAACAATTGATTTCGCGGATGAGGAGGTACCCGTAGATGTTACCCCGGAAGTGCGCAATCTGGTGAAGAGTACACGCGCCACATTGATCCTTGAGGCGGGGGGCGTTGCGATGGCAGAGCGGGTAAGGGCCGGTTTCGAAGTGGCGATCGTCGGAAAGCCCAATGTTGGAAAATCAACTTTGCTGAACGCATTGGCCGGGCGTGAGGCGGCATTGACGTCGGATGTGGCTGGGACGACGCGCGATATCATAGAAGTACGGATGGACTTGGATGGGTTCGCGGTGACGTTATTGGACACGGCGGGATTACGTAATACGTCGGACCATATTGAAGAATTGGGTGTTGAGCGGGCGTTGGCGCGCGCAAATGCTGCAGATATTCGTGCTGTATTGTCATTGGATGGCGCTGTGCCCGTAGGGATTGAGATGACACCGGATGACATAGTGCTGTTGGCGAAATGCGATGAAGGTGACGAAAAATTTGGCATTTCAGGGCGGACGGGGGCGGGGATTGACCGTTTTGTTGATCATCTAAAAAGTGTATTGAAAGAAAGGACTTCTACTTTAGGTGTTGCAACGCGTGAGCGTCATAGACACGCTCTGCAAGAAGCAGTTGTGGCTATGGATCAAGCTCTTTTGCTCTTAGAGAGTGGGCCGGATGTTTATGAGTTGGCAGCAGAAGAGCTGCATCGGGCCTGTCGTGCGATGGATGGTCTTATTGGGCGAATTGGGATAGAATCCATTTTGGACGAAATTTTTAGCAGTTTTTGTTTGGGTAAATGATGGAGTGTTTCACGTGAAACATTTTGATGTGATCGTTGTTGGTGGTGGGCATGCGGGCTGTGAAGCGGCGGCTGCGGCGGCGCGTATGGGTGCGCAAACCGCTTTAATAACTTTATCTGCGTATGATTTGGGCGCGATGTCTTGTAATCCGGCGATCGGGGGATTGGGTAAAGGCCATCTAGTGCGCGAAGTGGATGCGCTTGATGGAATCATGGGCAGGGCCGCAGACCAGGCGGGTATTCAGTTTCGTTTGCTCAACCGCCGCAAAGGGCCTGCCGTGCAGGGCCCTCGCGCGCAGGCGGATCGAAAATTATATCGCGCGGCGATAGAGGCGCAATTAAAGGCAACGAAAAACCTTACCTTATTAAACGGTGAGGTTGTGGATCTATTGGGCGCACCGTCGAAGATATCTGGTGTTGTATTGGCGGACGCATCGGAAATATGGTCGAATTCGGTGATCTTAACCACCGGTACGTTTTTACGTGGAATTATTCATATTGGGGATGTCTCGCGGCCAGGCGGTAGGATGGGCGATAAGCCATCGGTAAAACTCGCGCAGCGAATTGATGAATTTGGATTGTCTTTAGGGCGTTTGAAAACGGGCACTCCTCCGCGTTTGGATGGGACGACGATCGATTGGCAGGGGCTGGAAACCCAGCCTGGTGATGACGTGCCGACGCTGTTTTCGTTTTTGTCTAAAGAACCGGCAGCACGGCAAATCGCTTGCGGTATAACGCATACAAATGAAAAAACTCATGCGATTATTCGGAAGAACCTAGACCGTTCTGCGATGTATGGCGGCCATATAGATGGGGTAGGTCCGCGTTATTGCCCATCGATTGAAGATAAGATTGTCAGGTTTTCTGACAAGACATCGCATCAAATTTTTCTGGAGCCCGAGGGTTTGGATGTGACTACGATATATCCAAATGGAATTTCCACTTCGCTTCCACAAGATGTACAGGAAGCGTATGTGCGCTCGATCGCGGGATTAGAAAACGCGCTTATCACGCAGCCAGGTTATGCGATTGAATACGATTATGTTGATCCGCGAGCGTTGGATATGTCTTTGGCTTTGCGAAACGTGCCAGGTTTGTTTTTGGCGGGGCAAATTAATGGCACCACCGGTTATGAAGAGGCGTCAGCGCAAGGCATGGTGGCAGGTTTATCAGCCGCTGCGCAGTCTTTGGGCCGCGAGGGTCCCAGTTTTTCGCGAAGTGACAGCTATATTGGCGTGATGCTTGATGATCTTATTTCGCGTGGGGTAAGCGAGCCTTATCGTATGTTTACCTCACGGGCGGAATTTCGGCTTTCGCTGCGGGCGGATAATGCGGATCAACGGCTAACGCCTCAGGGGATTGTGCTAGGTTGCGTGGGCGCAGAGCGGTATGCGGCTTTCTCGTTAAAACAAGAAAAATTGGTCAAGGCCACGGCGCAATTGCATGCAGATAGCTTTACCCCAACTCAATTACAGGCCAGTGGTATCGAGGTAACTCAAGATGGTTCTCGCCGCTCGTTATATCAGGTTCTGTCTTTCCCCAAGGTAACGTTTGAAGATCTTCTCGCTCTATCTCCCGATTTACGCGATATTGAGCCGGATATCGCAGCACAATTAAGTTGCGATGCTTTATATTCAAATTATATCGCGCGGCAGAAAAAAGATATTGAAGCAGTGCAGCGCGATGAGGCGTTAAAAATACCACAAGGGTTTTCATACGCAGATATTGATGGCCTTTCATCAGAGCTTCGCGGAAAACTTACGGATCGCCAGCCCGAAAATTTGCGCCAAGCACAAAAGGTTGAAGGAATGACCCCTGCGGCCACCATGTTATTATTGGCGAAACTGCGCCAGTTTAACCGCCTTAAAACCGGATGACTGGGCACTATACCCTTTTTTCTGATTTAAATGTTTCACGTGAAACATATGACGCGTTGAAAGCATATCAGCGGTTACTGGAAAAATGGACCACGCGGATAAATCTTATTTCAAAATCGACGCGCGAGGATGTGTGGGTCCGCCATATTTGCGATTCTGCTCAGGTGATGGGGCTTGCGTCAAAGCATGCCGCGCATTGGATTGATATAGGCAGTGGGGGTGGCTTACCAGGGTTGGTTGTTGCGATTTTGGCCAAAGAGCTTAACCCACAGTTGCGTGTGACTTTGATTGAAAGTGATCAGCGAAAGGCGGTATTCTTACGCACCGTCATGCGGGAGCTGAAATTAAACGCAATGGTTCAGGCCAAGCGTATCGAGGCCGTAGGCCCTTTAAAAGCCGACGTTATTTCTGCCCGCGCCTTGGCTGATTTGAACGATTTGTTAAGGCTCACGCATCCCTTTATGTGTCAAAATACGCAATGTTTGTTCATGAAAGGCAAAAATTGGTCAAAAGAAGTAAAAGAGGCTGAAAAAAGTTGGCAATTTCAAGCAGAGCGCTTTATCAGTAAAACCAACCATGAGGCAGTGATATTAAGCGTAAGGAACGTGACAGGTGCGCCACGCAGCAAATAAAAAAATGGCTAAGATTATTTCGATTACCAATCAAAAGGGAGGTGTTGGCAAAACAACCACCTCAATAAATTTGGCGGCTGGGCTAGCGGAATCGGGTTTGAAAGTATTGATCGTTGATTTAGATCCACAGGGCAATGCGTCAACCGGATTGGGAATTGATGTAAGTGCGCGCGACACTACTATATTTGATCTTTTGCTCGATCCTTCTCACCTCAAAAATGCTATCATAGACACTAATATTAAGGGCCTAAGCGTTATCCCATCCACCGTTGATCTGAGCTCAGCCGAGTTTGAATTGGTCTCAAATGAAAAGCGCAGTTCGCTCTTGTTGGATGCTTTGCGGCAAGACAGCATGAAAGCGTATGAATTTGATTACATCTTAATCGATTGCCCGCCATCGTTATCGCTTTTAACGGTGAACGCGATGGTGGCTTCGGATTCGGTTCTTATTCCTTTGCAAAGCGAGTTTTTTGCTTTGGAAGGCCTGTCCCAGTTGATGTTAACGGTGCGTGAAGTGCGTAAAACCGCCAATACAGACTTGCGTATCGAGGGAATTGTTTTAACGATGTTTGATCAGCGCAATAATTTGTCGCTGCAAGTCGAACAGGATGCGCGCGATAATCTTGGCGAATTGGTGTTCCAGGTCAAAATTCCGCGGAATGTGCGGTTAAGCGAAGCGCCGTCCTTTTCAATGCCGGTTTTACAATATGACAGCCTGTCAAAAGGGGCTATGGCCTATCGGGCCTTAACGCAGGAGTTTTTGAAAAATAATCTGGCGACAGCATCGGTGAAAGAGGTCTAAATGGTTGATAAAAAAGGAAAAGTTAGGGGTCTTGGACGGGGCTTATCGGCGTTAATGTCCGATGTTGGATCCATATCAAAAGAACAAGGGCAACCCGCGGATACTATTCCTGTTAAAAGCGATATGAATGTTCCGATTGAAAAGATATTTCCCAATCCAAATCAGCCGCGTCGCAATTTTACCGAAGAAAACCTAAATGATCTTGCGAATTCTATCCGCGCAAAAGGCATTATTCAGCCGTTGATTGTGCGTGAGCGCCCCGAGCATGAGGATGAGTTTGAGATTGTAGCGGGTGAGCGTCGATGGCGTGCGGCGCAGATTGCGCAATTGCATATGCTACCCGTCGTGCTGCGCAGATTTTCAGATACTGAAGTGCTAGAAGTGGCAATTATCGAAAACATCCAGCGTGCCGATTTGAATCCGGTGGAAGAGGCGCAAGGCTATAAAAATTTGATGGAGCGTTTTGGGCGCACGCAAGAGCAAATGTCAGAGGCGCTTGGAAAAAGCCGCAGTCATATTGCCAATCTTTTACGGTTGTTAAACCTTCCGGATGAGATTTTAACCTATCTGCGGGAAGGGCAATTGACCACGGGCCACGCGCGGGCGCTGATTACGTCAGATGATCAATTAGACCTTGCGCGTCTGGTCGTGAAAAAAGGGCTTTCGGTGCGCGAGACCGAGCGGCTTGTAAAGCGGGCAGCGCAAGCTGATGGGCCAAAAGACAAGCCGAAGTCCAAGGCGAAAAACTCGGCGGAAAAAGATGCAGATACGCGCGCTTTGGAAGCTGATTTATCCGCAGGATTGGGCATGAAAGTCCTAGTTTCACATGTAGCTGGAACAGAAAAAGGAACAATATCAATTACTTATAGTGATCTTGATCAATTGGATGATCTGTGTCGGATTTTAAGTGCTACGCAGCAGGTCGAGTCCAAATAAACACTAAAACGCAGCCCAAGACGGCTGCTTGTATTGTTAAAATTAGCGGTTTCACGCCGGTGATCATTGAAATTGCAAAAACCAAAGCAATCGATATGGTAGCCATTTTTTTGGCCTTTGTGGAAATCGCGCCTGATTGACGCCAATCTTGGATCATTTTGCCAAAAATCGGATGGGTTAATAACCAGCCATGCAATCGATTTGAGCTTTTTGCAAAGCAAAATGCTGCAAGCAAGATGAAGGGTACGGTTGGCAGAAGCGGCAAAACCACCCCCAAACATCCCAACCCCAATGCAATTAAACCCAAGATTAACCAAATAATCCGCATGTCACGCCTCTAATAAGGAATTGATAACAGAGTTTAACACGGCGGTGCCGGCTCGCGTGGCTTTCAGGCTTTTATCGCTACGTATTAGCAAACCCATATCTTCAAGAGAGGTTTGAGCCTCGATATTCAGTGGTGCCCCTGCCAGATTCTCAAAGCGCTCTAAATCAATACCGTCTTTGATCCGTAAGCCCATCAGCAAATATTCTGTGGCTTGTGCGGTTCGATCAATCTGCTGCGCAGACTTTTCTCCAGTACCCTGTTCAACCGCGGCAAGCCACTTATCTGGGTTGTAAAATGCCTCAGTGGCAAATTTTTGACCCTTTAGCGTTAATCGCCCATGGGCCCCTGGGCCAATACCGGCGTAATCGCCATAGCGCCAATATATCAAATTATGCAGGCATTCTGCCCCTTTTTTTGCATGATTTGAAACCTCATAGGCAGGCATATTATGCGCATCGCATAAAGATTGAGTAAGCTCATAAAGATCTGCGCCAAGATCATTGTTTGGCAGGCCTGGTAGCTTGCCGATTTTGTAACGATCGCCAAAGGCGGTTCCGGCCTCGACGGTTAATTGATAAAGAGAGAAGTGATCGACCGCCATTGCAAGTGCCTCGCTCAACTCTGCCTGCCATTGCGCAAGGGTTTGATATTGCCGCGCATAAATTAAATCGAAACTGACGCGGGCAAAAATATTGCGCGCGGTTTCAAACGCCAACCGGGCTTCTTGCGCAGTATGCAATCGGCCAAGTCTGCGCAAATCTGGATCATTTAACGCCTGTATTCCCATTGAAATTCGGTTCACGCCTGCGTTTTGATAGGCCGCAAAGCGGCCTGCTTCAACCGAGGTTGGGTTGGCCTCAAGCGTCACTTCCAATTGATTGCTGATAGGAAAGCTGGATTTAATGGTGCCAATGACCGCCTCAACAATCTCGGGATCCATCAGGCTAGGCGTGCCACCGCCGAAAAAAATGCTATTGACCAGGCGCGGGCCAACCGTATTTCTTACCCGCTGGATTTCGGATAAATATCCTTTAAGCCATTGCTTTGTATTAATTTTTTTAGAGACATGGCTGTTAAAGTCGCAATAGGGGCATTTTGCAGAACAAAAGGGCCAATGGATGTATATTCCAAAGCCCCCATATGTCCAATCATCCACCAAAGCATTCCCGTATCAGTTTTTCAAAGGCTCTGGCGCGGTGGCTGATGCGGTTCTTTTCCCAACGGTCCATCTCAGCGAAGGTGACCTTATAGCCGTCAGGTTGAAAAATTGGATCATAGCCATGGCCTTGGTCTCCGCGCATTGGCCATATCACTTGGCCAGGCATAATCCCTTCAAACACCGCATCGGCCCCATCGGGCCAGGCCAGTACCAACGTACAACAAAACTGGGCGATGCGCGGAGCAGGCGCGTTTATTTTTTCAAGCTCGAAATGTACTTTTTCCATTGCCATTATAAAATCACGCCCTTTGGGGGTTTCCGCCCAATCGGCGGTGTAAACCCCGGGAGCACCGTTTAGCGCTGCGATTTCAATGCCGCTATCATCGGCTAGCGCGGGTGAGCCCGTCGCTTTTGCCGCAGCATGGGCTTTTATGCGGGCATTGCCGACAAAGCTGGATTCGGTTTCCTCTGGTTCAGGCAGGTTTAAACTGCCGGCCCCAACCACGTTTACATCAAATGGCGTAAGCAAAGCGGCGATTTCTTCAAGTTTGCCTTGGTTATGGGTGGCCAATACCAGGCGATCTTCTTGAAGTAAACGGCTCATCCAACGGCCTTTAGCTGCGCTTGCACCAATGCGGCCACGCCGGCTTCTGCCAAATCCAACAATTGGTTCATTTGCGCGCGCGAGTAAGTAGCGCCCTCAGCGCTCATCTGAGTTTCGATCATTTGACCATTTGCCAACATGATGAAATTTCCATCCACGCCGGCTTCACTGTCTTCAGGATAATCCAAATCAAGCACGGCTTGGCCTGCATATATGCCGCAACTGACCGCGGCCACGGGTGAAATCAGCGGGTTAGAAAGCACCGCGCCAGTTTTTAGCAATTTATTGACCGCCAGCTGTAACGCCACCCAGCCACCGGTGATTGAGGCGCATCTGGTGCCTCCATCAGCCTGAATCACATCGCAATCCACGGTAATTTGGCGCTCGCCCAGCGCTAAACGATCCACGCCCGCCCGCAGGGAGCGCCCGATTAGGCGTTGAATCTCTACCGTCCGTCCGCCTTGTTTGCCAGCCGTTGATTCGCGGCGCATGCGCGAACTGGTTGATCTTGGCAGCATGCCATATTCCGCTGTTATCCAGCCAAGCCCGGATCCCTTGATGAAGGAGGGCACCCGATCTTCAATGGTGGCGGTGCACAGTACATGCGTGTCGCCCATTTTGATCAGACATGACCCTTCGGCGTGTTTGGTCACCTCGGTTTCAATTTCTACCGAACGCATTTCATTTAATTTTCTTCCTGAGGGACGCATGTTATAAACCTTTCTATGTTGCACTGATGCATACAAGCGGCTGATATAGAGACGCAACCCCGATAGTTTTGAACCGGGCGGTGCTTTTCGGTTTTAAAAAGGATTAGGCGATATGGGTAGCCCAGATCTTTTAAACAATATGAATGAACGGTCGCGGGAAATTTTTCGCAGGTTGGTTGAGGGCTATTTAGAAAGTGGTGGCCCCGTTGGGTCGCGCACGCTTACCCGTACCTTAAATGAAAAGGTCAGCGCGGCCACTGTGCGCAATGTGATGCAGGATCTTGAATTTTTAGGCTTGCTTGACAGCCCGCATATCAGTGCGGGGCGGGTGCCCACGCAATTGGGGTTGCGCATGTTTGTGGATGGGTTTTTGGAAGTGGATCAGCTTAGCAAGGAAGATCAACTTAAGCTGGATCAAACCGTGGATCGCAGCAGCCAAGATGTCAACAGCGTGTTGGATCGCGTGGGATCAATGCTTTCGGCGTTAACCCATGGCGCCTCTTTGGTGTTAACGCCAAAGCAAGAACAACCAATAAAGCATATTGAGTTCGTATCGTTATCCCCTGACCGGGCGTTGGTTGTTCTTGTTTATTCCAATGGCGATGTTGAAAACCGTCTGTTTACGCCGCCGGTCGGGCAAACGCCCAGCGCTATGCGCGAAGCGGCAAATTTTTTAAATGCAGTGCTTGAAGGGCGCACGTTAAGCGAATTGCTTTCGACCATTCAAAATGATGTTGATTTAAGGCGGCAAGAAATTGACAGTTTGGCGCAAGAATTGGTGACGCAAGGTTTGGCGGTTTGGCAAACCCAAGGCGATGATAATGAACGCTTGATCGTGCGTGGCCGTGGCAATTTGCTAGAATCAGAGGCGCATGAAGAGGATTTGGAGCGCATCCGAAACCTGTTTGATGACTTGGAACGCAAGCGCGATATCGCAGAATTTCTTGAACTGACCGAGCAAGGCGATGGTGTGCGCATTTTTATTGGCTCAGAGAACAAACTTTTTTCACTTACGGGTTCCTCTTTGGTTGTTTCTCCCTATATGAACTCAGAACGTAAAATCGTTGGGGCCATCGGAGTGATCGGTCCAACGCGGTTGAATTATGGTCGGATTGTGCCGCTGGTTGATTATACCGCGCAATTGGTGGGCAAGCTTATTTCCGACCGCATTGAAAGGTAAGTTATGGAAGAGCCAAAAGCAGAAGAATTTTTGGATGATATTGATCAAATGCAAGAGGCAGAAGAGGCCCTTGAGGAAGAGCTAATCGATATCACTCAAGAGGATGCGCAAACCGATGAGGTTGATGAATTGGCTGCTGTAACCGCTGAGCGGGATGAATATCGCGACCGGTTCATGCGCGCCTTGGCGGATGCCGAAAATTCGCGCAAACGGGCTGATAAAGATCGCCGCGAGGCCGAAAATTACGGTGGTTCGAAAATGGCGCGCGATTTACTGCCTGTGTATGACAATATGAAACGGGCGGTTGAAGCGGCGGGTGACGAGCAAAAAGAAGCTGCGGCGGCGCTGATCGAAGGCGTCGAGTTAACGATGCGGGAATTGTTGAACGTGTTTAAAAAGCACGGCATTCAACCTATTTCACCGCAAGTTGGTGATCGTTTTGATCCGCAGCTGCACCAAGCGATGTTTGAAGCCCCGCTTCCAGGCACAAAAGCCGGTGATATTATTCAGGTATCCGCTGAAGGTTTCATGTTGCACGATCGGTTGCTGCGTCCCTCTCAGGTTGGCGTGTCCTCGACCCCTGCATCTTAAAGCGGTTTTTCAGCGGCAAAACCATTATCTTGTTGGTTTTGCCGCGGCTTTTAACTCATATAATTTTTGCAGCGCTTCTTTTGGTGTCAGCTCATCTGGATGCAGTGCTTCGAGAATTTCCAAAGCGGGTGATGCGGCGGCTTGCGGGCGGGGCGGCGCTGCAGGACTGCACGAAAACAGCGGTAAATCATCGATAACGGCCTGCCGGCCGGTGCTTCCCGCCTCGCGCTCGCCTTTTTCCAAAGCGTCCAAAACCACCCGCGCGCGCTCAACCACCATTAAGGGAAGGCCTGCCAATTGTGCCACTTGCACCCCGTAAGAGCGATCTGCAGCCCCTTGGCGCACCTCGTGTAAAAAGATTACGTCGCCGTGCCATTCTTTTACCGCAACGGTGGCATTTTCAACCCGGTCTAATTTGCCGGACAGGGCTGTGAGCTCATGATAATGGGTGGCGAATAGCGCCCGCGATTGATTCACATCATGCAGATGCTCGAGCGTTGCCCACGCGATGGAAAGCCCGTCATAGGTTGCCGTGCCACGGCCAATTTCATCCAAGATCACCAGCGCTTTTGCATCGGCTTGATTCAAAATCGCAGCGGTTTCGACCATTTCCACCATAAAAGTGGATCGCCCGCGCGCCAAATCATCAGATGCGCCGACGCGGCTGAACAATTGACTGACCACCCCAATATGGGCGCTGCTGGCGGGCACAAAACTGCCCATCTGTGCCAATACCGCAATCAGTGCATTTTGTCTTAGAAACGTTGATTTACCGGCCATATTTGGGCCGGTTAACAGGCGAACTGCGCCTTCAGATAGATCGCAATCATTGGCGATAAAATGCTGGCCATTGGAACTTAACGCGCGTTCCACAACCGGATGCCGCCCGCCTTCAATGGCAAAGGCCCGGCTGTTATCCACCACCGGGCGCACCCAATTTTGTTGCTGCGCAAGATGTGCGAGCGCTGCCGCGACATCAAGTTCGGCTAAAGCTGTGGCCAATCCATAAAGGCTTTCCGAGTGGTCAAGAATCTTCGCGCAGAGCTGCGCGAAGATTTCGCTTTCAATTTCGCTTGCCCGCCCGCCGGCATTTAAAATCTTGGTTTCAATCTCTGACAGATTGACTGTAGTAAAGCGCACTTGATTGGCTGTGGTCTGTCGGTGAATGAAAGTTTCTGATAAAGGCGGCCGCAGCATTTTATCTGCATGGGTCGCGGTGGTTTCGATGAAATAGCCCAAAACGTTATTATGTTTGATTTTTAACGAAGCGATTTCGGCCAAGGCGCTGTACTCGGCTTGCATCTGCGCGATCACCCCGCGGCCCTCATCGCGCAAATGCCGGGCATGGTCCAAATCGGGCTCAAAGCCTGCGGCCACAAATCCCCCATCACGTAACAGCAAGGGCAGATCTTCGTTCAATGCTTTTAACAACAGATCGATTAAATCGGTATGCCCTATCAGTTTCTCGTAAACCGTCTCTAATTCGGTGCATAAAGGGGTTGCTTGCATTACATCAGCGATCGCTTCGGCTTGGCGCAGCGCGCTGCGGATGCTTCCTAGATCTCTTGGTCCACCGCGGTTCAAGGCCAGCCGCGAGAGTGCCCGCGCGACATCGGGAATATGGCGCAAATGCCCGCGTAATTTATCCAGTACTGCGCTTTGCGCGATCAACGCGGAAATGGCGTTTTGTCGATTGTTCAAAACCTCGATATCAAGCGAAGGAGAGCCGATGCGGTGCTCAAGTAATCTGCCGCCCGCAGCGGTTAATGTTTGATCAATCGTTGCCAATAAAGAGCCATTTCGCGTTCCTGAAAGCGCATGCGTAAGTTCAAGATTGCGCCGGGTGGCGGCATCTATTTGCATGGTTTTTGCGCTGATATGGCGTTTTGGCGGTTGCAACAGCGGCAGGCTGCCTTTTTGTGTGATGTCCAGATAATCAACAATTGCACCCAGGGCTGATAACTCCGCCCTTGAAAACCCTCCATGCGAGTCAAGCGTGGCCAGTTTAAAGGTTTTGAGCAGCCGGTTTTCTGCCGATGTGCTGTCAAAACTACTAGCGCTGATCGGTGTCGACGCCGCGCCGCTTTCCACAATGATAGTGTCTAAATCTTGGAAAGACTTTTCCGATACAAGCACTTCTGAAGGTGCTAGCCGGGCCAATTCGGGCCCTAGCAATACCAAAGGCAGGGTGCTGACGCTAAAATCGCCGGTAGAAATATCCACCCAAGCCAGGGCTGAGGCATCGCGTATCTGCGCAAATGCGGCCAGAAAATTATGCCGCCGCGCCTCAAGTAAGCTGTCTTCGGTCAGTGTTCCGGGTGTTACAAGGCGCACCACATCGCGTTTTACAACCGATTTACTGCCCCGCTTTTTTGCCTCGGCAGGGCTTTCCATCTGCTCGCAAACTGCCACGCGAAAGCCTTTTCGGATCAGCGTTAGCAAATACCCTTCCGAGGCGTGATGCGGCACCCCGCACATTGGGATATCCGCTTTGAGATGTTTGCCGCGTTTGGTGAGCGCAATATCCAGCGCTTCCGCAGCGGCCACTGCATCTTCAAAAAACAACTCATAAAAATCACCCATGCGATAAAAAAGCAGGGCCTCAGGATATTGTGCCTTGATGTCAAGATATTGGGCCATCATCGGCGTCACGGGTTTGTCTCCTCAGGGTTTTATCTTGCCCTCCAGCGTATCTTTAGGCAGCGCGAGGGGAAAGCTGAAAACGATCTTGATGTGTGCTAAAAAACGCATGATAACAGTGGTTCATACGCAAAAGGGTTCAAAATGGCGAAAATGAAAATCACGCGGGAAGAGGCCTTGGCCTTTCATCTCGAACCGGCTCCGGGAAAATGGGAGGTATCTGCCACGGTTCCGATGATGACCCAACGTGATTTATCACTTGCCTATTCGCCCGGCGTGGCAGTGCCCTGTGAAGCCATCGCCGAGAACCCCGAGCTTGCCTATGACTATACAAATAAAGGCAATTTGGTCGCG
This sequence comes from Rhodobacteraceae bacterium IMCC1335, assembly GCA_039640495.1. Lineage (NCBI taxonomy): Bacteria > Pseudomonadati > Pseudomonadota > Alphaproteobacteria > Rhodobacterales > Paracoccaceae > Rhodobacteraceae bacterium IMCC1335. The sequence continues at coordinate 80,035 of CP046864.1, read as the reverse complement.
GTTATTTCAAATGGTACGGCGGTTTTGGGGTTGGGTAATCTTGGTGCGCTGGGCAGCAAACCGGTGATGGAAGGTAAATCGGTTCTGTTCAAACGATTCGCCGATGTGAACAGTATTGATATTGAGCTGGATACAGAAGATCCCGATGCGTTTTGCAAAGCGGTTAAGTTAATGGGCCCCAGTTTTGGCGGTATCAATCTTGAAGATATCAAGGCGCCCGAATGTTTTATCATTGAACAGCGCTTGAAAGAGGAAATGGATATCCCGGTTTTTCATGATGACCAGCATGGAACCGCGGTGATTTGTGCGGCAGGCCTGATCAACGCCCTGCATATCAGCAAGAAGAAGATTGAAGATGTCAAAATTGTTTTAAACGGCGCTGGTGCGGCTGGAATTGCCTGTATTGAGTTGCTTAAATCGATGGGTGCAAAGCACCAAAATTGTTTTGTCTGCGATTCCAAAGGCGTGATTTATCAAGGCCGCACCGAGGGGATGAACCAGTGGAAATCGGCCCATGCGGTGAAAACAGAAAGCCGCAGCCTTGATCAGGTGATGCAAAATGCGGATGTGTTTCTGGGGGTTTCGGTGAAAGGCGCAGTCACCCCGCAAATGTTGGCATCAATGGCGCCAAATCCGGTGATTTTCGCGATGGCCAATCCGGATCCGGAAATCACACCGGAAGAGGCTCATGCCGTGCGCAAAGACGCGATCGTTGCCACAGGGCGCAGCGATTACCCCAATCAGGTGAATAATGTTTTAGGGTTTCCGTATTTATTTCGCGGGGCTTTAGACATCCACGCGCGCGCGATCAATGATGAAATGAAAATAGCCTGCGCGCAGGCTTTGGCAGCGCTGGCACGCGAGGATGTACCCGATGAAGTGGCCATGGCCTATGGGCAAAAATTAACCTTTGGCCGAGATTATATCATTCCAACCCCGTTTGATCCGCGGCTTATTTATCGCATTCCGCCGGCAGTGGCGAAAGCGGGTATTGATACCGGGGCCGCGCGGCGCCCGATTATTGATATGGAAGGCTATGAGCTGTCGCTGAAAACCCGGATGGATCCAACCGCAAGCATTTTGCGCGGAATAACCGAGCGCGCGCGCGCCGCACAGGCTCGGATGATCTTTGCCGAGGGTGATGATCCGCGGGTGTTGCGCGCTGCGGTGATGTATCAGCGCTCGGGCTTTGGTAATGCGTTGGTGGTGGGCCGCCAGCATGATGTTGCGGCGAAGCTTGAGGCGGCTGGGATGGGCGATGCAGTGCAAGAGCTTGAGGTTGTGAATGCCGCCAATACCGATCATCTTGATGCGTATAAATCCTTCTTGTTTGAGCGTTTGCAACGCAAAGGTTTTGACAATGCCGATATTCACCGTATGGCAACCCGTGACCGGCATGTTTTCTCTGCTTTGATGCTGGCGCATGGCCATGGTGATGGTTTGGTGACGGGGGTCACGCGCAAATCAGCGCATGTGATGGGGTTGCTCAACCATGTGTTTGATGCAGATGCCGAACATGGGGCGGCTGGGGTGACGGCGCTGTTGCATAAGGGGCGGATCGTGCTGATCGCAGATACTTTGGTCCATGAATGGCCCGAAGCCGAGGATCTGGCAAATATTGCCGAACGCGCCGCCGATGTGGCCCGCGATTTCGGTCTAGAGCCACGCGTGGCATTTGTGAGTTTTTCCACATTTGGCTATCCCGTATCAGAGCGGGCTGAAAAGCTTGCTTTAGCCCCGAAAGTGCTGGATGCGCGCGGTGTTGATTTCGAATATGAGGGCGAGATGACCGTTGATGTGGCGCTGAATACGCAAGCGCAGGCGCATTATCCGTTTTCGCGGCTGACTGGGCCGGCCAATATCTTGGTTGTGCCTGCACGCCATTCGGCAAGCATATCGGTCAAACTGATGCAGGAAATGGCTGGTGCCACGGTGATCGGGCCTATTCTTTCGGGCGTGGATCAATCCATACAAATATGCGCGTCGGTCTCTACAGCAACGGATATTTTGAACATGGCTGTTTTGGCAGCGTGCAAAGCCGGTGAGGGGACATCGCGCCATGGATGACGCCCAAACCACGCATCAGGCCGAAGAGGATGCGCGCAATGATCACATTTTGATTTATGTCGACGGCGCGCTTGTGCCCAAAGCGCAGGCGGTGGTCAGCGTCTATGATAGCGGATTTATGTTGGGGGATGGTATCTGGGAAGGCTTGCGGCTTTACAATGGCCATTGGGCTTATTTGGATCTGCATCTTGATCGGTTATTTGAAGCGGCCAAAGCCATTGATCTTGACATTGGATTAGATCGCCAAGGCGTTAAAACTGCCTTGTTAGAGACACAATCAGCCAATCACATGCAGTCGGATGCCCATGCGCGGTTGATGGTCACGCGCGGGGTGAAACACCGCCCCTTTCAACATCCGTCTTTGTCGCGCTCGGGGCCGACTTTCGTGATTATTATGGAGCATTCGCGGCCAAAATTGGCGCGCCCCGTGCGCCTTGCCACGGTGCCCCATCAACGCGGCTTGCCGATGACGCAGGATCCAAAATTAAACTCGCATTCTAAGTTAAATTGCATCCTTGCTTGTATTGCAGCGGAAAAAGCCGGGGCGGATGAAGCGCTGATGTTGGATGTGCATGGATTCGTAAACACCACCAATGCCTGCAATTTCTTTATCGTGCGCAAGGGCGAAGTTTGGACCAGCACGGGTGATTACTGCATGAATGGTATCACGCGGCAAAAGGTGATCGAGATTTGTCAGCAGCACAATATTCCAGTCTATCAGCGTAATTTTTCATTGGTGGATGTTTACGGGGCGGATGAGGCGTTTCTGACGGGCACGTTTGGAGCCCAAACACCGGTGGGCGAAGTGGATAAACGCCAGATAGGAACTGGCAATATCGGGCCGGTCACGCAGAAAATACGAAGCCTTTACAAAGATTTAATATTGAAAGAGGTTGGCTGATGCGGCTTGCTGTCTGGTCGGGGCCGCGCAACCTATCAACGGCGCTGATGTATGCGTTTGCCAATAGAGTAGATTTTTCGGCGGTGGATGAACCGTTTTACGCCGCTTATTTGAAGCTGTCGGGTTTAAAGCATCCGATGGTTCAGGAAATTTTGGCCAGCCAGACGCAAGATCCGGCAGAGGTGGTCAAAGCCTTGTTGGCGCCGATTGGCGCGTCGCATCGCCATATGTATCATAAGCATATGACCCAGCATATGATTCCGGGAATTCCCCGCGATTGGATGCGCGAGGTTGAGAATGTGTTTTTGATCCGGCATCCAATGCGCGTGGTGGCCAGCTTTGCGCGTAAATATGAAAATCCAACGCTGGCGGATCTTGGTTTTTTGCAACAAGAATCGTTGTTTGAGGGGCTTCGGGCGCAGGGTCAAACCCCTTTGGTTATCGACAGCGCTGATATTTTATTAAACCCAGAGCGCGCCTTGCGTCGCCTTTGCGCCGCCTTGGGGCTTGGTTTTGACCCCGCCATGCTAAGCTGGCCGGCGGGTGGTATGTCCTGTGATGGGATTTGGGCAGCGCATTGGTATGGGGCCGTGCATAGGTCCACTGGGTTTAGCGCCGTAGAAGCAGAGCCTCTTCCGGATTTACCGGATCATTTGAAGGCGTTGGCCGATCAGGCCATGCCGGCCTATGATGCGTTGGCACAATTTTGCCTTAGGCCATAGCCCGAACCATATCGGGGCTGAAAATTCGATCCGAATGCTGATCCAGATAGATCCGCAACCAAGGCGTAAACCGACTGGGCCAGCGCTGAACCTCTGCCAAAAGATCGTGATATTCGACCCAGCGCAGATCCATCACCTCCTCTGGGTTTGCGGCCATCGGAGGCGGCGCATCCACATGCGTTATAAATAAATCCACAACCTCATGCTCGATCAAGCCATTGCCCACATCTGCACGATATTCGATGCGATCCCGATAGATCAGTTGAATATTCTCAATGGCCAGTTCTTCTTTCATGCGCCGCTCTGCGCAATCTTCTGGGGCTTCATTCCACAAAGGATGCGTGCAGCACGTATTGGCCCATAACCCGGGGGTATGATATTTTTCCAAAGCCCGCCTTTGGATAAGGATCTTGCCATTGCAGATCATAAATATCGAAATCGCTTTGTGTTTAAGCCCTTTTTCATGGGCTTCTAGCTTTTCCACGGGGGTTAATACGCCGTTTACCCAGGCCGGGATCATTAAGCTCATACGTGATTTGCTCCTACAAGCCCGGTTAAATGGGCAAGGTTTTTTAGGCCTATTTTCACATGTGCCAGCGGGCGCGCCTGCACAAGCTTCTTATTCATATAGGCTTCAAATGTCAGTTTTTGAACATCAACATCATGGCAAAGCGATACGAATCTTTCGCGACGGTCATCCGAGCGATAATAGGCGTTTTGCATCGAGGCCAGCACGCGAAACACCGTTTTATGTTCGCGCATGAATAAAGACCGGGCCAGTTTTAAATCTTTTACCCGCCCGGTTTTTAAAAAGGCGCTGGCGGCGGTGGCGGCCACTTGCCCCCCGACCATGGCATAATAAATCCCTTCTCCAGAACTGGGTGCCACAACGCCGGCCGCGTCTCCGGCCAGCACCACATCGCGGCCATTATCCCATCGATCAAGTGGCTTTAAAGGGATGGGCGCCCCTTCTTTTCGAATCGTTTTGCAGCCTTCTAAACCGGCAGCCCGGCGCAATTTAGCGGTGGCATCTTTCAGATCAAACCCGTCAAGCCCGGTGCCCATCCCGACGCTGGCAGAGCCGCCATGGGGAAACACCCAGCCGTAAAAATCGGGTGATATATCGCCATCATAAATGACATCGCAGCGCATAGGATCATAGGTGGCGTTGGGTTTGGGGGCTTCGATAATTTCGTGATAGGCAATGACATAAGGAATTTTTTCGCCATCGGGCACTTCTGCGCGGGCCACCGAAGAGCGTGCGCCATCCGCGCCAATAACCAGTTTTGTTTCTAAAAGCGTTTCGGCGCCAGTGTCGCGATCACGATATTGAACTTGGGTTTTCCCGCCATCGCGGATGATTTTTTGAAAGACGCCGGTCAGACGCTGCGCGCCCGCCTTTGCCGCACGTTTTCGAAGAAATTCATCAAAAAACTCGCGGTCGACCATACCAACATAGCCGTTTTCTATCGGAATATCGACGGATCTTTGCGTGGGTGACACCATCCGTGCGGTGGTGATTTTAGCCACGATTTGCGAGTCAGGAATGCGAAAATCGCTGATCAGGCGCGGGGGTACAGCGCCGCCACAGGGCTTGATCCGGCCCGCGCGATCTAGCAGGGCAACCTTTCGGCCGCTGCGCGCTAAATCCTCTGCGGCTGTTGCACCCGAAGGTCCGCCTCCAATTACCACGACGTCAAACATGATTATTCTCCCGGTACTAAATTCTGTGCGATTGGTTTGTGTTCGATGGTTTTTGCCGCCATAGCTGCCGCCAGAACGAACAGCGCGGCCTCAAATAGAAACACGCTGCCAAATGCGCTGGCGGGTGAGGCCATCCATAACCGCATCGCATCTGCTGCTGCGGCGCCAAACAGCCCGCCAAATCCTGCGGCGATGGCTTGCGCGGCGCCCCAAAGCCCCATCCGCGTGCCTTCGCGCGCCCCGCGCCCTGCGCCGGCAAGCGACATCATCGAGCCGATTGCCGCAACGGCAAACATACCGTTGAAGACGCCAAGCGCGATAACCGCCGCGGTCAATTGCGCGGCACTGCCCTCAAGTCCAAGCGCTGCGATCGCGCTTAAGCTTAACGCTGATCCGAGGCAACCGCCGATCACCCAGCTGCGCAGACTGCCAAGCTTCAAACCCGTACAGGCCAGTCCAACGCAGAGCATGCCCAAGAAGACGCCCCCATTTTGGGCGCCTGATAAGCTGGTAGATTGGCCTGGGCTAAAGCCGAATACCAGCCCAGCATAGGGTTCAAGAATCAGCTCCTGCATGAAATAGGCGGTCATTGATAAGAACACAAAAACCGTGAATCTGCGGGCTTTATCTTCGGCCCAAACTTCCTTCAGCCCTTCCAAAAATGGCGTGTGAGAAGCTTCAGCCTGGCGGGTCAATCCGCGCTCAATGCGCCAAATTCCGATCAGCGTTAACAGAACCGCGCCCGCGCTGACGGTTGCAACGATTTTGAGCAAAAGCAAATGCGAATATGGGTCTAACAGGCTGCCGGCAATGCCGGCTGTGATTGCAATACCGGCGATCATCATCAGCCATGTGATCGTGGCGGCGGCAGCGCGGCGGCGTGGTGCTGTGGCCGTTGCCAATAAAGCCAATAGCGAGGTTCCAGACGCGCCAACACCCAATCCGATAGCGCTATAGGCAATGATCGATAGAACCAAGCCCCATCGAAAATTATACTCAAGCAGAGGTATGGCGGCCGCTGCCGCAAGCCCGCCGCAAGCCAAAATAACCATGCCGCCGATAATCCAAGTGCTGCGCCGGCCGCCCCTATCTGAACGAAACCCCCAATTTGGCCGGGTAAGTTGAACGCCATAATGCAGCGCAACCAAGAAACCCGGTAAAAGCGCCGGCAGCGCCAGCTCGACCACCATCAACCGGTTCAAGGTCGAGGTCATCAGCACCACGATCGCTCCAAGGCACATTTGCACCAATCCCAAACGTAAGATCGATAGCCAACTGAGCATTACAAGGCCTCCCCAAGGAAGCGCAGAGCAAAAGCGGTGATCAACATGCCGCTGACATACATCATCACTCCGGTGCCATTATACCAAGGCGCTTTTGCTTTAGGATCGCGCAGCATCACCCGCATCGCCCAAAGCTGGCCCAAGATTAAGGCTGTGATCGCCGCCGGATAGGGATTGGGCACCGCCCAAAGCATCAGCAGCATCACCACCGCCAGCTGCGGAATTAACATGATCCAACAGGCGATATGCGCCGCGCGCTTTGGCCCCAGCGTAACGGGCAAAGAGCGCAAACCGGTTTGACGATCGCCTTCAAGCGCTTTGAAATCGTTTAAGGTCATAATGCCATGCGCACCCAGCGCATAAAGCATGGCCACAAGAATGATTTTTGGATCTGGCAGCGCGGTCGACATCACCGCCGCCCCGGTGAACCAAGGCAGGCCCTCATAGCACAGGCCAACCAAGCCCGGCCCCCACCAGCCCGATTTTTTAAGGCGGATAGGTTCGGCCGAATAAGCCCAAGCCGCCAAAACGCCAAGAATTGTGGCGACAAAGCCCCAGATTCCCAAACACCAGCCAACAAAGAGCGAAAGCGCCGACATTGCCAGCGCAATCCACAAGCCCCATGCGCCCGGAATCCGCCCCGAGGGAATTGGCCGATAGGGCTCATTAATCGCATCGACATGCCGGTCGCACCAATCATTGGCGGCTTGGCTCATCCCGCAGACAATTGGTCCGGATAAAACGATTCCTAAAAGGATAAGCCAGATATTCTGTAGCAGCGGCATTCCCGAAGAGATCACACCGCAGCCAAAGGCCCACATAGGTGGAAACCATGTGATGGGTTTGATCAATTCCAGAGCCGCCAGCGGATGTGGTTTTTTCGCCAGCTGTAAACTTTGCGCAACAGTCATATGTCTAGTTTGACTTACAACTTGGCGCAACGCAAGAAAAACCCGCCCTCAGAGGCAGGTTCGTATCGGCGAGGGGCGCGTTTTTAGATTATGATAGGCGGTCTTTGGATAAAAGATCAAACTTACGCAGTTTTACATAGAGGCTTTGCCGCGATAATCCCAACATTTCAGCCGCAGCTGCGCGGTTGTTTTGAGTCAGCTCTATCGCTGTTTCAATACAGATTTTTTCGATCATATCGGTTGTTTCACCCACGATTTCGCGCAGGGTGGACGAGCCGACCAATTCTGCCACATTGGATTGGCTGAAATCCTCAGAGGGAATCGCCGGCGCTGGGCTTTCTTCAAAACGGTTGGTGTCTCTGATCACAAACGCCATCGTTTCGCGCGCGTCACTTGGTAATCTTACCACCGACACTTCAACGCCAAGCTTGCTGCCAATCGCATTTTGTAACTTGGTGGCGTAAACGCGCACCTGACCAGAGCGCGTGACATTTTCGAGCATAACCGCCAAATCAATTTGACCGCGGGCCAAAAATTCGCTCAGGCTACGGCCTTTGATATCGCCCAGATTGGCGGTGTTTATCAAATCAAGAAAGCCTTCATTGGCCGCTTCGATAAATCCATTTGCCGAGGTGAATACGATGCCATCGGTTCCCAGGTTATAAAGCGATAAAAGATTTTGAGTTGTTATGTCATCCTTTAAAGACGTGTCATTTTCGCTGATCAGGCGGCAAATCAAAAGCCGCTCGCCCGAGGCTCGGAACAACGAGGCTCTAATTTTGAAGCGCCGGCCCAGCTTCACATCTTCGACGGTCATATCAGAATTTTGATCTTTTGATGAAATGGCCAGCAGGGCGTCTTGGAATTCACCGCGGCGGCGGTTCTTGAACAATTGCGAGAAAACGCTGCCTTCCAGATCATTGGTGTTTTGGCCAAATAAGTTAATCGCGGCTACGTTTATATCCTTGATCCGCCCATCATTTGCAGAAACAAACACCACTGGTTCTTGCATCGTCGCCAACAGCATGCGGTAGCGGGCATCGAAATCGCGGCGTTCTTCATACCCGCGCTCGATCGCCAATTGGGCCTTAACCAATTGCTGTTGCGTCTCTGCGGTAGAACTAAGGTCGCGGCCCAGCATAAGCAATGTATCAGCATCTCCTAGCCGGTGAATGCTGTAGGAAACGGGAAATTGCCAAATCGCGTTGTCGCGATGGTTAAGCTCGACAGGATGCAAAACATTCTGTCCGCTCGCGAATTGGGCAAAAACGGCTTCAAGCTTCGGAATGCTTTCAGTGGTAAGGAAATCGTGGATTTTTCGCTGTTCCCAATGCGAGAGATTTCCCAAGCTTCGATCATTGTCATTGACAAGCACCGACAATACTTTGCCCTTAAGGGTTACCACCAAAGCAATATCCGAGGCAGCGGCTAAAATACTGCCCAGATATTCCGGCTCGATCATTGGAATAGAGCCAAAATCCCAGAGTTTTGTGCCGCTGTTTTTCATCCAGACACCTTAGCTTTAGTTTTGCCGGCTTTTACGACTTGCCCGCTTTCGAGCTGTTCCAACGCATCTGTTAAACCTGAAGCAATCACATCTACCGCCACTAATTTTTCAATTTCGGGCGCGTGGCCCAAAACGGCTCCGCCCAGTAATAGTATGGGTGGATCGCTTATCTCTTGGCGTAATGACTTAACAACTTTCGCCACATTATCAAGGGAGACGACGCTTGAACACGAAAACATCACCATGTCGAAAAAGCCAATTTCGATATTATCATGCACGTCTTTCTCGGTTGCGCCGAGCAGCAGCTTGACCGAATACCCAAGCCGCCGTAGCTGATCGCTTAGAACCAGCGGGCCCAATATATGATCCTCATCGCCACAAATTGCCACCAAAACGCTTGGTTGGTCATGGATAACGGGGGTAAATTTCCACTGTGCACTCAACTCTTGCACCAACCCTTGCAGACGGACTGTACCCAGCGAAACCTGACCAAAGCTGCGCGTGTTGTCATTCCAGCCCGCTCCCAGCGTACGGGCAGCCTCTGGGATACATACATCGATTAATAATTCGTTCGAAACACCTTTTTGCATTAAAGCCTTTAGCATTGCCTCATGCGAATAAGATCCAGGCGTGCTGCAAGTAACCGCCAGCCAATGCGCAGTTTTCTGGATTTGCTCACGCGCTTCTGCGGGGGCTTTTTGTCCGAGTTCGCGCAAAACGCGTTGCGCCAAATCGGATACCAGAGCGGATCCTTTTCTTGATCCTGCCTCTTCATGTTTGGACATTTTCGTACCCCCCAGCGCCGCATTTATGGCAGCAAAGGTTTGCTCACTGCATGCGACACACTGCTAGTTTTTTCTAAAACGAAGCAAATGTCAAAGAAAATGGATGTTTGGGATCAACTTGGAAGATGAACACCAGCCGGCTTCACCGGTGTTATGCAGTTTTTGGCTATGTTTAATGTATGTTTGGCGGCATGCAGGCTTATGCATGAATTATATCATTATGATGAACTGTAACAAAGATTTGTCACCCGGCCCTCTACTTGTAAGTTTTAATTGACACTTTTCACAATAAAAACGTAAATTAGGGGGGAGAGAGCCTATAAGGAGATCCAAATGTCCCTCATGTCGGGGCCAAATACACGCCAGCCGCTTTATACCGCGGCGCAGCGTGCAAGACGCGATGCGACCAAATGGACTTTGGTGCAAGGTGTTCTTGCGCCGATTCAATTCGTGGTGTTTTTGATCTCTTTGGCTTTGGTGCTGCGCTATCTTTCAACCGGTGAAGGCTATGGGGTGGCTAATGCTTCGATTCTGCTAAAAACAGCCATTTTATACCTTATAATGGTCACTGGAGCGATTTGGGAAAAAGTGGTGTTTGGCCAGTATTTACTGGCTCCGGCTTTTTTCTGGGAAGATATGGTTAGCTTTGCCGTTATTTTTCTTCATACGTTATATTTATATGGTCTTTTCACCGGGATGATGGGGCCTGAAAGCCTGATGTGGTTGGCGATTGCAGCGTATTTTATTTATGTGCTGAACGCCGCGCAATTCTTACTAAAATTGCGCGCTGCGCGGCTTGATATGACGCCGGAGGTGCAACATGCCTGATGGGCCCATTCAAAGCTGTCGGGACGCACCGATTCTTAAAGAGCGTGGCCAGCGCGAGGTGTTTTGCGGGTTGACCTCGATCATTTGGCTGCATCGCAAAATGCAGGATGCCTTCTTTTTGGTGGTTGGCTCGCGCACCTGCGCACATTTGCTGCAAAGCGCGGCGGGCGTGATGATTTTTGCCGAACCCAGATTTGGCACGGCGATTCTTGAAGAAACCGATCTGGCAGGCATGGCGGATGCGCAGGATGAGCTGGATCGCGAGGTCAACCGCTTGCTCTCACGCCGCCCCGATATCAAGCAATTGTTTTTGGTCGGCTCATGTCCCTCCGAGGTGATCAAGCTGGATCTTGCTAAAGCGGCAGAGCGTTTGACGCAAAAATTCGCGCCATCCGTGCGGGTGATAAATTTCTCTGGTTCGGGTATTGAAACCACCTTCACGCAGGGCGAGGACGCATGCCTTGCGGCGATGGTACCGGTTTTAGACAAAACCGATCAGCGCGAATTATTGGTGGTGGGTGCGTTGCCGGATGTGGTCGAAGATCAAATGCGAGGCTTGCTTTCTGCGCTGGGCATTCAAAATGTCTCGGTTTTACCGGCAAGCACGGTAAATCAACAGGTTTGCGTCGGGGAAAATACGGTATTTGCGCTCACGCAACCCTTTTTGGGGGATACGCATGCAGAATTAGAGCGTCGCGGCGCCCGGCATTTGCCAGCGCCTTTTCCATTTGGTGCAGAAGGTACAACCGCTTGGCTGCGCGTGATCGCAACCGAATTTAGCGTTGATCCAGCTTTGTTTGAGCAAGTGATCGCCGCGCCAAAAGCCCGCGCCGAAAAGGCGGTATCGCAAGCGGCGTCGCAATTGGCTGGCAAAACGGTGTTCTTCTTTCCCGATAGCCAGCTTGAAATACCTTTGGCTCGTTTTCTTACCCGCGAATGCGGCATGAGGGCGCTTGAGGTTGGGGCGCCTTATATTCATAAATCACTGGTCGGTCCTGATCTTGATTTGATGGAGGCGGGGCCAATTTTGTCTGAGGGTCAAGATGTGGATCTGCAGCTTGATCGCGCGCTTGAGGCGCGCGCGGATTTGACCGTTTGCGGGCTTGGGCTGGCCAATCCGTTGGAGGCCGAGGGCTTGACCACCAAATGGGCGATCGAGCTGGTGTTTACGCCGGTGCATTTTTACGAACAAGCGGGCGATTTGGCGGGCTTATTTTCACGGCCGCTGCGCCGCCGCGCCATTTTGCGCCGTGAGGCCGCCGAATGAAGCTGACGGTTTGGACATATGAAGGCCCGCCCCATGTTGGCGCGATGCGCGTTGCTACGGGGATGAAGGGCTTGCATTACGTGTTGCATGCCCCGCAGGGCGATACTTATGCCGATTTGCTGTTCACGATGATCGAGCGCCGTGATCACCGCCCACCGGTGACCTATACCACCTTTCAAGCGCGCGATTTGGGCGCTGATACGGCCAATCTGTTTAAAACAGCCTGTCAGGATGCTTATGACCGTTTTCAGCCCGAGGCCTTGATCGTTGGTGCCTCTTGCACGGCCGAATTGATCCAGGATGATCCGGGTGGAATGGCGGAAACCATGGGTCTGCCTGTGCCGGTTATTCCGCTTGAATTGCCCAGCTATCAGCGCAAAGAAAATTTTGGTGCAGATGAAACGTTTTTTCAGATCGTTAAGGCTTTGACCAAGCCAATTGATCGCAGTGCGCAGATCAGTTGTAATCTGATTGGAGTCACCGGGCTCGGTTTTCGCCACCGCGATGATATTGCCGAAATCAGCGGGTTGCTTTCTGATATGGGCATCAGCGTTAATGTTGTGGCGCCCATGGGCTCAAGCCCGTCTGATATTAAGCGCCTTGGTGCGGCGCATTTCAACGTGTTGATGTATCCTGAAACGGGCGAAATGGCAGCGCGCTGGCTTGAGCGTGAATTGGGCCAGCCCTATACCAAAATTGTCCCTATCGGCGTGGGTGCTACGCGTGATTTTATCGCGGAAGTTGCGCAGATCACCGGGCTGGATCCGGTGGTAGATGACAGCCGCTTGCGTCTGCCCTGGTATTCCGCCTCGGTTGACAGCACCTATCTGACTGGCAAGCGGGTGTTTATTTTTGGCGATGGCACGCATGCGATGGCTGCGGCGCGAATCGCCCGCGATGAAATGGGTTTCGAGGTGGTTGGCATGGGCTGTTACAACCGCGAGATGGCGCGCCCCATGCGGGCTTTGGCCAAGTCTTTCGGGTTGGATGCGTTGATCACGGATGATTATCTGGAAGTCGAACAGCAGATCGAAGCATTGGCGCCTGAAATGATTTTGGGCACCCAGATGGAGCGCCATATTGGCAAGCGTCTGGGCATTCCTTGCGCGGTCATTTCGGCGCCCGTGCATGTGCAGGATTTTCCTGCCCGTTATTCCCCGCAAATGGGGTTTGAAGGTGCGAATGTGATCTTTGATACATGGGTGCATCCGCTTGTAATGGGCCTTGAAGAACATTTGCTGCATATGTTCCGCGATGATTTTGAATTCAATGACGCGGCGGGGGCCAGCCATCACGGCGGCCATGGCGTTGCAAATAAGCCCCAGCCGGCCTCGCGCGCAGTCGGTGATCCTCAGCCAGCGGCGGTTGAAGCGGGCGCTGTGCACGCGGCAGACACGCAAACCATTTGGCTGATAGAGGCCGAAAAAGAGTTGAAAAAAATTCCGTTTTTTGTCCGCGGCAAAGCCCGCCGCAATACAGAAACTTATGCGGCGTCGCGCGGGGTTCAAGAAATCTCGATTGACACACTATACGAGGCAAAAGCCCATTATGCGCAATGAAACTGGCATAAGTGGCCTCCCGGTTGGGTATCGTGTGGTTGTTATCACGCTGGATGCGCATTCTGCGGGCCCTTGTGATCGCGCCGCGGCGCGGCTTTTGGCGGATTTTCCCGGCTTAAGCGTTGACGTGCACGCAGCGGCGGAATGGGGTGAAAACCCGCAGGCCTTGGTTGAGGCAAAAGCCGCCATCGCGACGGCCGATATCATTCTGGTTAATTTGTTGTTTCTGGAAGAGCATGTTCAGGCTATTTTACCCAGCCTAGAGGCGCGGCGCGCTGGCTGTGATGCGTTGGCTGGGGTGATTTCAGATGCTGCGATTGTCAAGCTGACGCGGATGGGCGCGCTGGATATGTTGGCGCCTGCCTCGGGCACGATGGCGTTGTTAAAAAGGCTGCGCGGGTCCAGCAAGCCGTCTTCGCAAAATGGCGAAAGCAAAATGCGGATGCTGCGGCGTTTGCCAAAGATCTTGAAATATATTCCCGGCAAAGCTCAAGATTTGCGGGCCTGGTTCATGGTGATGCAATATTGGTTGGGCGGGTCCGACACCAATATCGAATCGATGCTGCGGTTTTTGATTTCGCGTTATTGCCGTATCGAGGCGTGGCAGAACTGCGCTGCAGCGCCGCCGGAGGATTATCCCGAGGTGGGGCTGTATCACCCCGATCTGCCCGGCAAAATGACCACGGATATAACGGCTCTTCCGGTGCCCCAAAAGCCCGTGGCCACGGTTGGTTTGCTGTTGATGCGTTCTTACGTACTAAGCGATGATACGGCACATTATGATGCAGTTATTCGAAACTTTGAAGCCAATGGTTTAAAGGTGATACCGGCCTTTGCGGGGGGGTTGGATGCGCGCCCGGCGATTGAAGGTTATTTTCAGGGCACTGCAGGCGTACAGATTGATGCGATGGTCTCGTTAACCGGGTTTTCGCTTGTCGGTGGGCCTGCCTATAATAACTCACAAGCCGCGATTGCTTTGCTGGAAAATTTGGATGTGCCTTATATTGCGGCGCATCCGCTTGAGTTTCAAACATTGGGGCAATGGGCCAATGCCGAGCAGGGCCTTGGCCCGATTGAAACCACAATGCTGATCGCCCTGCCCGAGCTTGATGGAGCTACTTGTCCGACCGTTTTTGCAGGCCGGCATGGGCCCGAAGGCTGTCAGGGCTGTTTGCACAAATGTCAGGCTGTGCCGCAATCGCGCGCCATGGCCCCCTGCCACGAGCGTATTGACAGTTTGGCCGAGAAAACCCTGCGCGCTGCGCGGCTGCGCCAAAAGCGCAATCACGATAAAAATGTTGCGATTGTGCTGTTCGGGTTTCCGCCCAATGCGGGCGCCACCGGCACCGCGGCCTATTTGGATGTTTTTGAATCCTTGCAAAATACGTTGACGCAAATGAAAGCGGACGGGTATGATGTTGCGCTTCCCGAAACGGTTGCCCATCTGCGCACAGCAGTGTTGGAGGGCAATTCCAAACAATATGGCCAAGACGCCAATGTTGAGGCGATTGTCAGCGCCGAAGAGATTGTGCGCTCAACGCCGCCTTTGAAAGCTATTGAGGCGGTTTGGGGCCCCGCACCGGGGCGCATACAATCGGATGGGCGCGGCGTTTTCGTGCTGGGTGTGCAGCTTGGAAAAGTGTTTGTCGGTGTGCAGCCCGCCTTTGGCTATGAGGGCGATCCGATGCGGCTTTTATTCGAAAAAGGCTTCGCACCAACTCACGCGTTTGCAACTTTTTATCTTTGGATGCGCAACACTTTTAAAGCCGATGTGGTGCTGCATTTTGGCATGCATGGCGCGCTTGAATTCATGCCGGGCAAACAGGCGGGTTTGGGTGCGCAGGATTGGCCGGATCGCCTGATTGGCGAAATGCCCAACGTTTATCTTTATGCGTCAAACAATCCCTCTGAGGCGTCGCTGGCCAAACGGCGCTCGGGGGCTGTGACGGTAACGCATCTCACCCCACCTTTGGCGCAAAGCGGGCTTTATAAGGGCTTGTCCGAACTTAAAGACAGCTTAACCCGCTGGCGTGAAATGGATCCAGATGATGCGCAAGCTGGCGACCTTGAAGCCTTGATCAACGAGCAGGCTGCGGCTGTGGATATGGCCGGTAGAAAAGCGGAAGAATTATGGCTGAACTTGCTTGAAACCGAAGATGCGCTGATCCCCGAAGGTTTGCATATCGTTGGAAAACCGTTTTCGGATGCCGCGCGGGCGGGGTATTTAGACCTGCTGGACGGCGTTGATCCGGCCCGCCGCGCGCAGGTCGATCAAATGCTGCAAGAAGATCACGAATTGCCGGCCCTGATGCGGGCCCTATCGGGGCGGTTTATCGCGCCTGTGCCCGGGGGTGATTTGATCCGTTCAACCGATATTTTGCCCACAGGGCGCAATATTCATGCGTTTGATCCATTCCGAATGCCGACCGAATTCGCCTGTCGTGACGGTTTCAAGCAAGCGCAGATTCTGCTCGAAACGCATCCTGAATTGCCGCGCAGCGTGGCTCTGGTGCTGTGGGGTTCTGATAATATTAAATCTGACGGCGCGCCGCTCGCTCAGGCCTTGGCCCTCATGGGTGCGCAGCCGCGATTTGACAGTTTTGGCCGCCTATCTGGGGCGGATCTCATTCCGTTGAGTGAGTTGGGGCGCCCGCGGATTGACGTGATTATGACGCTGTCGGGGATTTTCCGGGATCTGTTGCCTTTGCAAACCAAATTGCTGGCCGAGGCGGCGTTTAAGGCCGCGCAGGCAGATGAGCCGTTAGAGATGAATTTCATCCGAGCGCATGCGTTGAAATATGCCGCCGACATGGAGGTTGATTTGGAAACCGCCGCCTTGCGGGTGTTTTCAAATGCTGAAGGCGCCTATGGCTCGAATGTGAATCAGCTGGTCGATAGCTCGGCTTTTGGCGATGAAGATGAGTTGGCCGATGCGTATGAGGCGCGCAAAAGCTTCGCTTATGGGGTGAATGGCAAAGCGCATAAAAACCATGGCTTGCTGCAAAAGGCCCTGAAAGACGTTGATCTAGCCTATCAAAACTTGGAAAGTGTTGAGCTTGGCGTGACCACGGTGGATCATTATTTTGACACTTTGGGTGGTATTTCGCGGGCGGTTAAGCGCGCGCGTGGTCAAGAAGTTGCGGTCTATATAAGCGATCAAACCCGCGGATCTGGAAAGGTCCGCACCTTGTCGGATCAAGTGGCTTTGGAAACCCGTTCGCGCTCGCTCAACCCGAAATTTTACGAAGCGCTGTTAAGCCATGGCTCAGAAGGCGTGCGCCAGATTGAAGCGCATGTGACCAATACATTGGGTTGGTCGGCAACCACGGGCCAAGTGGACCCTTGGGTGTATCAGCGCATTAGTGAAACTTTTGTGCTCGATGAAGCGATGCGCAATCGTTTGGCAGAGCTGAATCCCACGGCCAGCTCGCGCATGGCCAATCGATTGCTTGAAGCCAGCGATCGCGCCTATTGGCAGCCCGATGCTGAAACATTGGCGGCGTTGCAATCCGCAGCGGATGCTTTGGAAGATCACATGGAAGGGATCGCAGCAGAATGATGCCTTTCGCAACCCCTCAAAAAAGGAGCCTCACATGAGCCCACTTGACAGACAGCCCCCGGCCTTGCGGGGTATGGATGGCGAAGGATCGGTGCAGGTGCATCAAGATTCGTCGATGAAAATCGAAGGTGCGAAAGTGTTTTCGGTTTATGGTAAGGGCGGGATTGGCAAATCCACCACCAGCTCAAACCTGTCTGCGGCGTTTTCCAAGCTGGGCAAGCGCGTGCTGCAGATCGGCTGTGATCCAAAGCATGACAGCACCTTCACATTGACTGGAACCCTGGTCCCGACGGTGATCGATATTCTCAAAGAGGTCGATTTTCATTCTGAGGAATTGCGTCCCGAAGATTTCGTGTTTGAAGGCTTTAATGGTGTGAAATGCGTGGAAGCGGGCGGCCCGCCTGCCGGCACCGGCTGTGGCGGTTATGTCGTGGGTCAAACCGTGAAGCTGCTAAAGCAACACCATCTTCTGGATGATACGGATGTGGTGATTTTTGACGTACTGGGGGATGTGGTCTGCGGCGGCTTTGCCGCGCCTTTGCAACATGCGGATCGGGCCTTGATCGTTACTGCGAATGATTTTGACAGTATTTATGCGATGAACCGGATCATTGCCGCGGTTCAAGCCAAATCCAGTAATTATAAAGTGCGCCTGGCGGGCTGCGTGGCCAATCGTTCGCGTGAAACCGATGAGGTGGATCGCTATTGTAAAACAGTTGGCTTCAACCGAATCGCGCATATGCCAGATTTGGACGCCATTCGCCGCTCGCGCCTGAAGAAAAAGACGCTGTTCGAAATGGATTCGGATGAGGATATCGTTGCGGTTCAGGCAGAATATATCAAACTGGCAGAAACCCTATGGAACGGCACCGAGCCTTTGGCGCCGGCGCCGCTGCCCGATCGTGAAATTTTTGAGCTGTTGGGGTTTGATTGATGTCTTATGATCAGACCCTGACACGGGTTGAAACGTATTTTGACAAAACCGCGACCAAAACTTGGGAGAGGCTGACATCGGATGCCCCGGTGTCAAAAATACGTGAAACCGTGCGTCAGGGTCGTGATCAGATGCGGGCTCGGCTTTTGGCTGAAATGCCCGAAGATTTGCACGGGGCGCGGGTTTTGGATGCGGGCTGCGGCGCGGGGCCCACAACGGTAGAGCTGGCTGCGCGCGGGGCGCATGTGGTGGCGATCGATATCAGCCCAGCTTTAATCGATATCGCCCGCCAGCGCTTGCCGCGTGCCCTGTCCAAACAGGTTGAATTTTGTTCGGGCGATATGTTGGCCGCGTCTTTGGGATCTTTTGATTACGTGGTGGCGATGGACAGCCTGATTTATTACAGCGCGGATGATATCAAAACAGCGCTGACCGGTTTGGCCAAACGCACCAGCGGGTCGGTTTTGTTCACCGTGGCACCACGCACGCGGATGCTGATGGCCATGTGGTATGCCGGCAAATTATTTCCACGTTCAGACCGCTCGCCGGTGATGGTGCCGCATGCGCCCGCAGCCTTGGCCGCCCTGTTGCAGGGTGAGGGCCGTTTGCGCGATTTAGGCCGGATAAAATCTGGGTTTTATATTTCTCAAGCATTGGGGTTTGTGGCATGAGCCAGAAAAAGCCCCATCCGCTTACTCAGCTGACGGCGCGTATGCTGCCTTTCGCAGATGCTGCGTCAGAGGGGTTGCCGCTGGGCAAATTGCTGCGCTTGTCGTTGTTTCAAGTTTCGGTTGGCATGGCCAGCGTGATGCTTTTGGGCACGCTCAACCGGGTGATGATCGTCGAATTAAGCGTTCCGGCGATGATCGTGGCCTTTATGATTGCCTTACCGGTGTTGATCGCGCCGTTTCGCGCCTTGCTTGGCTTTCGCTCTGACACGTATAAATCGGCGATTGGCTGGAAGCGCGTGCCGTATCTTTGGTTTGGATCTTTGTGGCAAATGGGGGGATTGGCGGTGATGCCTTTCGCGCTGATTGCCTTGTCAGGGGTGCAACAGGTTGGCCCCAGTTGGGCGGGAGAGGTGCTGGCCGCTTTGGCGTTTTTGATGACCGGGCTGGGTTTGCATATGACGCAAACGGCTGGTTTGGCGTTGGCCAGCGATTTGGCGGATGATGAAACCCGCCCGCGGGTGGTTGCGTTGCTCTATGTGATGTTTCTGATCGGGATGGCTGCCTCGGCATTGATCATCGGCTGGTTGCTGGTTGATTTCTCGCCCTTGCGGTTGATCCGTGTGGTGCAAGGGGCGGCGCTGGCTGGTATTTTGTTGAATTTAATCGCGCTTTGGCAGCAAGAGCGCCCGCGCCCGATGTCGCAAGCAGAGCGCGCTGCGCCGCGGCCCTTGTTCCGCGATGCTTGGGCTGATTTGCTGGCCGGTGGGCGCGCGGGCCGTTTGCTGGTGGTCGTGTTTATCGGCACGATGGCCTTCAATATGCAAGATGTTCTGCTTGAACCCTTTGGCGGCGAAGTCTTGGGTCTATCGGTGTCGGCCACCACGCTCTTAACCGCTATTTGGGCCGCAGGGGCGCTGTTTGGCTTCGCGCTGGCCGCTTGGAGGTTGCGCCTGCAGAGCGATCCTTATCGTTTGGCCGCGCTTGGCCTTTTGGCCGGGCTTTTGGCCTTTGCCATTGTTATTATTTCAGCCCCTATGGGCTCGGCTGTGCTGTTTTTTACCGGCGCAGGTTTGATCGGATTTGGAGGGGGTTTGTTCGCTGTTTCAACGCTGACCTCCGCCATGACTATGCCCGCCGAAGGTTTGGCGGGTCGTGGGCTTGCCTTGGGCGCTTGGGGCGCCGCGCAAGCAACCGCTGCCGGCGTGTCAATCGCCATCGGTGGAACGCTGCGGGACTATGTAAATGGTCACGCGCTCAGCGGAAATTTGGGAGAGGCGCTCGCCACGCCTGCGACGGGATATTCGTTCGTTTACCACAGCGAGATTTTCTTGCTGTTCGTGACGCTTGCCATTCTGGGGCCATTGGTCCGATCAGCGCGGCAAACGTCTCCCACACAACAGGGAGCGGCACGTATCGGCCTTGCCGATTTCCCAACATGATCCGCCGTACCACTGAAAGGAACCTGAAATGACCGGTACATTCTTTGCAGAATTTGATCTGGCCAGCTTGGCAATATGGCTCTTCTGGGCGTTTTTCGCTTTGTTGATCTTTTATATCCAGCGCGAGAATATGCGCGAAGGCTATCCAATGGAAAACGATGATGGCACAGAAGCAGCCAATCAAGGGCCTTTTCCTTTGCCAGAGCCAAAAACGTTTAAATTGCCGCATGGCCGCGGTGAGGTGAGTTTGCCCGATGGTGCGCGCGAAGCGCGCGATGTGGCGTTGCGCCAAACCAATGTGGCTAATGGCTATCCGCTAGAGCCCACAGGCGATCCGATGGTGGATGGGGTTGGCCCTGCCGCTTGGGCGCCGCGCCGCGATGTGCCCGAATTAGATGGCAAAGGCCATCCTAAAATCGTGCCAATGGCGGGCACAGAGCATTTTCACGTGGCCGCAGGGCGCGATCCGCGTGGTTTGCCCGTGATGGCTGGCGATGAAGCAATTGTGGGTAAAATCATCGATATGTGGATTGATGAGCCCGAGCAATTGGTGCGTTATCTGGAGGTTGAACTGGATCCACAACATGGCGAAGGCACGCGTTTGCTGCCGATGACCATGGCACGCATTCATTCTGACCGCGTGGCGGTAAGATCAATCTTCGGCACTCATTTCAACGGCGTGCCGCGCAATGCCTCTGGGCGCCAAGTCACCATGTTGGAAGAAGAAAAAATCTCGGCCTATTACGCCGGGGGTTTGCTTTACGCCAGCAAAGAGCGGCAGGAACCGCTGCTGTAAACCCGAAAAAGGAACGCCTTATGCCCCATGATGATTTTGCAGTAGAACCGATTAAAGGTTTGCCGGAAATGCCTCCGGAGGGTGAAGTCATCCTGTGGCAGGGGCGGCCCAATTGGTGGGCCCTCAGCAAAGAGTCTTTAAACCTGTATTGGGTTTTGGGGTATTTTGTTTTACTGGCGGCTTGGCGGTTTCTCAGCCTGTCCGATCTGATGCCGCTGGGGCGGGCCTTTGCGGCTTCGGTGCCCTTTTTATTCCTAGGGGCTTTGGTGGCAGGTCTGCTTATGCTGACCGCTTTTATTCAAGCAAAAGCCACGGTTTACACGGTCACAAACCGACGGGTGGCGATGCGGATCGGCGCTGCATTAACCGTGACGCTGAATTTGCCATATACGCAAATCGCCAATGCCACGCTTGCGCAGCGCAAAGATGGTGCTGGCAGCATTGCTTTGGAA
Source organism: Rhodobacteraceae bacterium IMCC1335 (assembly GCA_039640495.1). Taxonomy (NCBI): domain Bacteria; kingdom Pseudomonadati; phylum Pseudomonadota; class Alphaproteobacteria; order Rhodobacterales; family Paracoccaceae; species Rhodobacteraceae bacterium IMCC1335. The sequence continues at coordinate 58,650 of CP046864.1, read as the reverse complement.
TTAATGGCCGAGTCAAAGCTGTCTTATCTGGTGTGTTGGCCGCATGTGCGCGCTTGGTATATCGCCAAACCGCAACCCTGTTTGCGGTGTATTTCCAATCCTCAGGAGGTGGCAGATATTTTGGCCAAAGCTGCAAAATCGCGCGTCAGCTCGGTGCAATCGCAGGATCGTTCGCTGGCCTCAAACGCGCTGCCGGCTGAATAGAGGGGATCGGAAACATCATGGCACAAGTTGATCAACCTGCATTAAAATATGACACCGCTGTCGTTCCTCGGATGATGGTGCGGGCGATGTTTGCTTTGGTTGCCGTGATCTTGCTGCTTGTCAGCTTGGCGCGCCTGACGGATCAACCGCTCAGCGCGATCCCGCCGGAAAGTGAGGCGGTGCTTAGCCGCACGGTGTTTCTATCCGGGCAATTAAGCGGCGCCGCCAAGGTGATGGATGCCAATGGCAATCTGATCGCGGATTTTTCGGCCGATGAGGGTGGGTTTATCGCCGGCGTTGCCCGTGTTTTGGACCGTGAGCGCGCGAAACATAAGAAACCGCTGGATGGGGCGGTCATTGTGACCCTTGGGGCCAATGGAAGACTGTCAATCACTGACCCCAGCACCGGCTGGAGCGCTGATCTTATGGGATTTGGCGCTGATAATGCCAAGGCTTTCGCCAAGCTCTTGGCCCAAAATCCGAAAGGGAACTGAAGATGGGATTGTTTAGAAAAGAAATCGAGCGGGCGCCCTGCACCGTCGAGATCAGCCATAAATTTGAAAGCCTGCATGCGCATGTGCGTTTCAACAACGGGGCAGTTGTGCAACCCGGAGATGAAGTGCAGGTTCAGGGCCCCGAAATCATGGCGCCATTTGGCGAGATCGTGCGCGAGGATCGCGAAGCCATTATTTTGCGGGCCAGCGCCGTCGAGCGGCTATGGACGCGTCTTTTCGGAGATCTGGAAGTGATGGAGCTGTGCGAGTTTTCTTTTTCTGAGGAGGTGAAGCTATGAATATGCATTCCGCTGACGCCACCACGGCAGAAGAAGCGCTGGCCGTTCAAGAAAAACTGGACAGCGAAATGGCCACGGCCGTTGCCATGCAAGATACGCTGCTGACGCCGCGGTTTTATACGACTGATTTTAACGAAATGGATGCCATCGACGTATCGCCCGTACGCGGTGATTGGGACAAACTGATCGATCAGATGGTCAGTGATCCCAATAAGGGGCATTTCAAAAAGAATGAAGATTGGGAGGATGTCGATTGGGAGGGGATGGAGCCGGAACTGAAAAAAGAATTTATCGATTTTCTGATTTCCTCATGCACCTCTGAGTTTTCGGGCTGCGTTCTTTATAAGGAAATGAAGCGCCGGGGCAGCAATAAAGATATCACGCAATTGTTTCAACTGATGGCGCGCGATGAGGCCCGCCATGCCGGCTTTATCAATGATGCGTTGCGCGAGGCGGGCGTGGCGGTGAATTTGGGATTTTTAACGCAGAAAAAGAAATACACCTATTTTCGCCCGAAATTCATTTATTATGCTACGTACCTGTCGGAAAAGATCGGCTATGCGCGGTATATTACCATTTATCGGCATCTAGAAGAACATCCAGAGCTGCGCTTTCACCCGATTTTCAAATGGTTCCGAGAATGGTGCAATGATGAGTTTTCGCATGGTGAGGCGTTTGCGCTGCTGATGAAAACCGACCCTAAATTAACCAGTGGTATCAACGTCTATTGGATCAAGTTCTTCCTCACGGCGGTCTATGCCACGATGTATGTGCGCGACCATCAGCGCCCGGCCTTTCATGCCGCGCTTGGGGTGGATGTGGATTGGTATGGCCAAGAGGTGTTCCGCAAAACATCTGAATTGAGCAAACAGATTTTCCCCATCACGCTGGATATTGATCACCCGCGTTGGATGGCCAATTTAAAGCGGTTGCGCGCCGCCAATGTGACCTTGGCCGACGCCGCAGGTCAAAAGGGCCTTGGCGGTATGATCACCCGCACAGGCGCGAGGTTGCAAGCCGCACTGGCTTTTGTATCGCTTTACACCATTCCCAGCAAATCGCATGCGGTGCCAGTTTCAACGCGCCTTGAGCCGGCATATTGATTGGCCCGGTTGGCATAGCTGCGCTGGTTGCGCTGTTTAGCTGGTGGTTTTTCACTGGCGCGATCCTGTTGATTGTGCGGGGGGCGGATCAGCGCGGCCCAAATGCGCATCGGATCGCGACGCTGCTGGCTTTGCCAATCCTGCTCTTGGGTGCATTTGGGTTTTGGATGACGCTTGAGGGCAGCAGCCCAGCGCAGATTTATCTTGGGTTTTTGTCAGCTTTGGCGGTATGGGGCTGGATCGAGCTGGCTTTTTTGACTGGTGTGATCGCAGGGCCCAATCGCAATGATGCCCCCAAAGACATTCCCGAATGGGAGCGGTTTATCCGCGCCTGGGGCACCATTGCCTATCATGAAATGTTGCTTTTGGCAGCCTTGCTGGCGGTGCTGTATTTTGGCTGGGGGGCTGAAAACACCACCGGTTTATGGACCTTTGTGATTTTGTATTTTGCGCGAATTTCGGCGAAATTGAATTTGTTCTTTGGGGTTCCCAGAATCAATATTGAGTTTTTGCCAAAGCCGCTTGGGCATTTGCCCAGCCATTTTAAGATTGCCCAGTTAAACTGGGTATTTCCAATCTCAATCACCGCGCTTAGCTTTGCCACTGCCTGCTGGTTGGAGCGGCTTTATGCGACGGGTGATTTAACCGCTCAGATTGGATTTTCGCTTTTGGCCAGCCTGTCGGCTTTGGCCCTTCTTGAACATTGGCTGATGGTCTTACCACTGCCCGATGCAAAACTCTGGCGCTGGATGCTTCCGGCGCCCAATAACAAAACGCCTGAGTTAAGACCGGAGGATGCCCATGGACTTTGACGCCTTGTTTAACGCGCAATTGCAAACATTAAAGGATGAGGGCAATTATCGCATTTTTGCGGAACTTGAGCGCCAGCGCGGTCAGTTTCCACGCGCCATAAGCCATGATTCTGATGCGCCAGACGAAGTTACAGTTTGGTGCTCGAATGATTATTTGGGCATGGGCCAAAACCCTATGGTGGTAGAGGCGATGAAAAACGCAATTGACAATAGCGGCTGCGGTGCGGGCGGCACGCGCAATATCTCTGGAACCAACCACGAGCATCTTTTACTCGAGCGTGAATTGGCGGATTTGCATGGTAAAGAAAACGCGCTGCTCTTCACATCGGGCTATGTGTCAAACTGGGCGGCTCTCAGCACATTGGGCGGGCGTTTGCCGGATGCAGTGATCCTGTCGGATGAGCTTAATCACGCCAGCATGATCGAGGGCATTCGCCATTCGCGGGCCAAAAAGATGATCTGGAAGCATAATGATCCGGAAGATTTGGATCGCAAACTGGCAAGCTTGCCGGCCAATGCGCCAAAGATCGTTGCCTTTGAATCGGTTTATTCCATGGATGGTGATATCTGCCCCATGCGTGAAATCGTTGAAGTGGCCGAAAAGCATGGCGCGATGACCTATTTGGACGAGGTGCACGCGGTGGGGCTTTATGGCCCGCGCGGTGGCGGTGTTTCCGAACAAGAAGGGTTGGCTGATCGGATTACCTTGATTGAAGGCACTTTGGGTAAGGCTTATGGTGTGATGGGCGGTTATGTAACCGGCTCGGTGGCGCTGTGTGATTTTATCCGTTCATTTGCCAGCGGCTTTATCTTTACCACGGCGATTCCTCCGGCGGTGGCTGCGGCCGCGCGCACCAGTATTGCGCATCTGAAGCGATCACAAAGCGAGCGCGATCAGCAGCGGCACCAAGTGGCAAAGCTGCGCGCTGGCTTGGATGCGGCTGGTATTCCGCATTTGGAAAATCCCAGCCATATCATTCCGGTGATGATCAAAGATCCAGTGAAATGTCGGCAATTGGCGGATATTCTGATGCAGGATTTTGGAATTTACGTGCAACCGATCAATTACCCAACGGTGCCCAAGGGCACCGAGCGGTTGCGCTTCACGCCATCGCCATTGCATTCAGACGCTGATATCGAGCATTTGGTGCATGCGTTAACGGTGCTTTGGAAGCGTTGCGCAATCTCACATGCCGTTGCATGAACAGCTTTCGTGTATTGACAATTTTTAATCCGTGCTACCTGTTCAGGCGACGGAAAGAGGAGGCATAAATGACCGGAGTTTTCAAGGCGATAACAATTGCATCATTGGCACTTGCCGCACCCGCTTTTGCAGGCGGGGATGCGGATAAGGGCGCAAAAGTTTTTTCGAAATGCAAATCCTGCCACATGATTCAGGATGACGCGGGTAACAATATCGTCAAGGGTGGTAAAACCGGCCCCAACCTTTATGGGATTTCTGGCCGTGTAGCAGGAAGCCTTGATGGGTTTCGCTATGGCAAGTCGCTGAAATCTGTAGCTGATTCAGGCCTGGCTTGGAGCGAAGAAGAATTTGTATCTTACGTGGCCGATCCAAAAAAATGGCTGCAAGAAACGCTGGATGACAAAAAAGCGAAATCAAAAATGTCATTCAAATTGAAAAAAGATAAAGACGCGGCCAATGTATGGGCCTATCTGGTTTCTGTGGGACCGTCTTAAGAAAGACACCTAAATAATTAAATATTGTTACGCGCTGGTCTGTTATGGAGCAGCGCGTTTTTCTTGGAAGAAAGCGCTTAAAAGCCCTGCGATCTTTTGTGGATTTTCCTCATGCGCCAAATGCCCCAGACCGTTCAGTTCATGATATGCGGTGTTGTTCATTCGCTCGGCCGTTGCTTTTACATCGGCGCAGGCAACCGTGCGGTCACGCGTACTGGCGATCAACAGGCAGGGCGCGTCAACCGCGTTAAGCTGCGCCAAAAGCCGATCTAAATTCCATTGTGACATCATCAAAATAGTGCCCTTCACATGCGCCTTATCGCTAAAAAGCTTTTGATACAGGTTGATTTGATCTTCCGTCAAATCAGAGCCGGTACCTGATAAAATCTGTCGTACACGCGATTTGCTTTTTGCCAACCCTGCCAGATAGCGCGGCGTAAGCGGGTTTAAGGCCATCATTTTTGCCATCATTGGAAACATCACCCCGGCCAATCCGGGAAATTTGCTCAAGGCGGGGTTCAGACCCACGACGCCTTTGAGAGCAAGAGATTTTGACATTTCGAGCGCCAAAGCCGCCCCCGCCGAATGCCCAACGATAAAATCCGGCTGAAGCTGCAGGGTTTGGCAGAGTGTCAGCAGGTCTTGCGCCATATAGGTTAGGCTGCTGCGCTGGCCCGTGCTGATCTTGGTCAAGCCATGGCCAGGTAGATCAACCAATGTTGCCGCGATATTATGTTGTAAAAGCGGCATTAACGGCGCCCAACTATGGGTTGAGGCACCGGTGCCATGCAAAAACAGCACCTTTGGCCCTTTGGCTCCAAGCCTTTGGATATGCCAGTGATGCGGCCCTGCGCGCAGCTGCTCTGAGGCCTGGGCGAAAGGCCAGTTTGCTTTGTTGCGCCCCCCCTCGATCAATTGTCCAAAACCCGATGCACAGTCTGGCTTAGGCCATGGGCGTCGGCGCGGGGCATGGGATAATACTCGGCGCGTAAGGTTTGCGCCAGGTCTGCAAGGGCTGGGTTCGGGCTTCGCGCGACATCCATCACCACTGATTTGATCCCCAAACCAGAGATCCATCCGGCCATTAAGGCAGCATCTTCCGCCGCTTTCTTGCGGTCTGCAGAACCGTCCAAGCTGATATTTGCCCGGCCATCGGTGAGCAGAGCCAAGACGGGTGTTTTGCCTTGGCTGAGTGATTTCTGCGCCAAAATACCAGCAGCTTGCAAGCCGCCGGCCAATGGCGTCCCCCCCCCACCGGGCAGCGCTGATAAACGCCGTTTGGTTTGCACAAGCGAGCGAGTCGGGGGCAACATCAAATCCCCTGAGGCGCCGCGAAAAGCAATCAGGGCAACGTAATCGCGCCGCGCATAGGCTTCTGCCAGCAGCAGCTCAACGGCGCCTTTGGCCTCTGCCAAGCGCGCCATCGCCGCAGAGCCAGAGGCATCCACGATAAAAATAACCAATCGCTCTGCACGTTGTTCATAGCGCTTAAGGTGAATATCACTTGGAAATATCGTGATTGTCGATCGCCGCGGTTTGCGCGCTGCGCGCAGCTTTTGCCAAGGGGCTGCGCTGCGCAAAGTCGCGATTACATCCACGCGGCTTTGTCCGTCTAAGCGCCCTGGTCGCGAGGGCGCGGGCCGCCCTCTGGCTTTTGATTTACGGCTCTGTCCAGCGCCGGTGCCAGCTGCGCTGCGCTGCGCCCCCGTGGAGGCAAGCCTGCTTAGAAAATCTGAAGGAAGTAGGGCTTTGACAGCCTCGATTAAAAGCTCTTGGGGCAGCTCGGACAGGTCGGTATCCTGCGCGCTCTCGGCCTGTTCTTGCGCGCTGTCTTGCTCAGGCTCTGGGGTCTGTTCGGGCGGGGTCTCTGGCGCTTCTGGCATCAGTGTTGCGCGGCTGGGATAGATCAAAGTAGCAGCGATTTCGATATCTTCCGCGCTGAGCGCGCCGCGCCCAGCAAGCGCCGCATGGGTGCGCGCGCATGTCAAAGCAAATTGCGCAGCGCGGGCTGAATGAATTCCAAACCGTGCCGCCAAATCCACCAAAGCGGCAATATCCTCGGGGCGGGCGCTCACTACGGCCAATTGCTCCTCTGGCGCGGGCTCAAACTTGACCACCTCAAGATCAGCCAGCGAGACATCTTCCAGATCCACCCAAAACCCCACCCGGTCTTGCAGCCCTTGCGGGGTGGTTTCCTCATCTGTACCCTCATCGAAGACGATCAGCGGAGCGATGCGGCCATCATCCAAGGCTTGCCCAAGCTTTGCCGCTAACGCGCCATCGCAGCGCTCGGCCATGCAGAGCTGCGCCCAAGCTGACCGCGCCAAAAGCCCTTGTGCATAAACCAATTTTTGTTGCTGTAGCGTTTGCACAAGATCCAAGCCGCCGAACAATTGCTCATCGCTCATATTGGGATAGATTTTGTATAATGCGGGGGCTGCATTTTGGATAATCTCGATCAGCCGGTCGCGTATGGGCCCGCTGCGGGCGCGAATAACAAGGCCTTTCAAGCCGGTTGGATTGGCGCTAAGAAGCCGCAATGCCAAAAGGGTTTTCACCCAGCTATCAAACCCCTGGGTCACCCCAGAACATCCTCGACAACGCGCGCAACGCGGGCGCTCGAACCGGCTTCATCCAACGGATCACGGCGCAAGCGGTGGCTTAGGGCCAAAGGCGCTACGGCTTTTAAATGCGCGCGCTGGATGCTGGTTTGCCCCTCATAAGCTGCCAAGGCACGGCTGGCGCGCAGCAAGGTTAATTCTCCGCGCAGGCCATCAGCACCAAGCGCCAAACATAATTCGGCACAATCGCGCAGCACAGCTTTGGTTTTTTTGATTTTTGCCAAAGCGGCGCGCGCGTCGATAATCGCTGTGCGCACGTTCAGCTCTTGGGGTTTCCATTTGCTGAGAAAGCGTTTTTGATTTTGATCAAACGCGTCTCTGCGCTCGATTACGGCAATGCGTTCTTCGATGGTTTTTGGCGACGTCACTTCGACCGACAAGCCAAAGCGATCAAGCAGTTGTGGGCGCAATTCGCCCTCTTCTGGATTGCCCGATCCCACCAGAACGAACCGCGCTGGATGCCGGATTGAAAGCCCTTCCCGCTCAACCAGATTCTCGCCCGATTGTGCGACATCAAGCAACAAATCGACGATGTGGTCTTCCAGCAAATTAACCTCATCAATATATAAATACCCGCGGTTGGCTTGCGCCAAAAGCCCGGGTTGAAAGGCTTTTTCGCCCTGCGTGAGAGCGCGTTCGATATCCAGCGCGCCGGTAACCCGATCTTCTGAAACGCCAAGCGGCAGATCGATCACGGGGGTTGCGCGTTGATGCGGCTCAAAGCGGGTTAATTCGGCCCATTCTGGGACATCTTTTTTGGTTTCTGCGTTGATCGGGCAACCCTTAATGGCGGTGATTTGCGGCAAAAGGGCTGCTAGCGCGCGCACGGCGGTGGATTTTCCGGTGCCACGATCCCCAAAGACCAGAACGCCGCCGATTTTGGGATCGACCGCGGTCAGAATCATTGCCAGTTTCATATTGTCCTGCCCGACAATCGCGGCAAATGGGAAGGCGTCAGTCATTGTGTGTCTTTCATTCTAAGGGGGTCTTGGCCCATCCAGCAGCCTTGGCTGTCTAAAATTGCGAAACGGGCATAAAGCTCTTCTTTGAACCACAGCCCTTTGCGCACTGCAGAGATCGCTTTGGCATGCGGGCCATCATGGCGCGCAAATTGCGCCATGCTTTGCGTTGAGGGCCAAATTGAAAAAGTAATTTGATGCAAAAATGGCACTTCACCAATGCCAATTTTGAACAAAACATCGTTATTTTGGCCGATGACATTGCTGATATCGGGCACCCGATCCCAAAATTGCAGCGCAACGCGGGGTTTGATCGTGGCGCGCGTCAAGGCCGCTATAGGCCCGTCTTGGCCGGTATGATCTGCGGAAAATGGTGTTTTGCCCGACCAAGCGCCGCGCGCAGATGACGGGCCCAGATAAACCGTCCAGCTTTCGCTAGAGCGTTTGCGATAGCGTTGAAAAATGCTGGCCCGCGCAATATTGGCTTGCGCCGTTTGCAAATCGGGCCAAACGCATAGAATCGCATAAACCGCGGTATTGGGTTTCGGGGTAAACCCTTCGCCCGTGCCCGACCCGCAAAGTTTCCAAAAACTGGCATCGCGCAAGCGCCGCATCGATAGCCGTGCGAGGCCCATCATCGCGAACGCCCAGAGGCGCGCAGGCGTTGATTGGAATCTGAAGAAGCTGAGCGTAACGGCTTGAATGTTCTTCCCTTTCTGCGGCTAAGTCAGAATGCTTATTCGGATATAAAATCATATCAAGCTTTAGTTGTAAATCAAACTAGACAGTTGTACTGTACGAAAATGATGACAACTGTTGATCCTAAGCTTCTGGTTGCGGCCGATCAAAGCACCGCCCCGCGCGCCGTTGTTATCGGCGCTGGGCTGGGCGGGTTAAGCGCGGCTATGCGCCTGGGGGCCAAAGGCTATCGGGTAACCGTTTTGGACAGGCTGGATCGGCTGGGGGGGCGCGGATCTTCGATCGCGCAAAATGGCCATCGCTTTGATCTAGGGCCAACCATCGTGACCGTCCCAAATGTGTTTCGTGATCTTTGGGCTGATTGCGGGCGGGTTTTTGAGGATGAGGTCGATCTGCGCCCTGTCGACCCATTTTATGAGATACGCTGGCCCGATGGCAGCAGCTTCCAAGTGCGTCAAGATGAAGCTAAAATGCTGGCTGAAGTTACGCGGTTATTTCCCAATGAAGTGAAGGGCTATCAAAAGTTTTTGAAAGACAGTGAAGCCCGCTATCACTTTGGCTTTGAGGGGATGGGCCGCAAGCCGATGAACCGGCTATGGGATTTGATCAAGGAATTGCCAGGCTTTGCCGCCCTTCGGGCCGATCAATCCGTCTATGCCCATGCCGCCAAGCGGGTTCGGGATCCAAAATTGCGCATGGCCTTATCCTTCCACCCTTTGTTTATCGGCGGTGATCCGGTGAATGTGACCTCGATGTATATTCTTGTGTCATATTTGGAAAAAGCCTTCGGGGTTCACTACGCGATGGGTGGGGTGCAGGCGATCGCTGATGCGATGGGGCAAGTGATTGAAGATCAGGGTGGGTGTATTCGGCTGGGCGAAGAGATTGAAGAGATTCTTTGCAAGCAGAAGGTTGTGCGGGCTGTGCGCACCAAATCTGGCGATGTCATCACAGCGGATATTGTGGTGTCAAATGCGGATCCGGGCCACACTTATGATCACTTGTTGCGCGGCATAGAAAAGCGCCGCTGGACGCCTGTGCGGCTGCGCCGCGCGCGCTGGTCGATGGGGCTGTTTGTTTGGTATTTCGGCACCAAGGGCACCGCGGATAAATGGGCTGATGTGGGGCATCATACGATATTAAATGGCCCTCGATATCGCGGTTTGCTGAAGGATATTTTTCAAAAGCGGCATTTGGCTGATGATATGTCGATCTATTTGCACCGTCCCTCCGTCACAGATCCAAGCGTTGCGCCGCCCGGTGATGATACGTTTTACGCCTTATCGCCTGTGCCCAATCTGGTGGGCTCGGATCCGGTGGATTGGCAAAAGGCCTGCGCGCCGTATCGGCAGAAAGTGGAAGATGTGTTGCATAGCCAGCTATTGCCAGGCTTTGCCGATGATCTCTCAGCTTCTGAAATTTTTACCCCTGAAACCTTTCAAAGCCGCTATCTCAGCCCGCATGGCGCAGGGTTTTCGCTAGAGCCGCGGATTTTTCAATCGGCTTGGTTCCGACCGCATAATATCAGCGAAGAAATCCACGGATTGTTTTTGGTGGGGGCCGGCACGCATCCGGGTGCGGGGCTTCCCAGCGTGGTTACCTCATCAGAAGTACTAAATCATTTGGTTCCAGAGGCGCAGCATTGGAAGGCTTATCATGATTGATCCCAAAGATCTTGCATATTGCGAAGAAGCGATTCGGCATGGCTCGTTATCCTTTCACGCAGCCTCTAAAGTTTTGCCCAAAAAGGTCCGCGACCCGGCTTTGGCGCTTTATGCGTTTTGCCGCCTTGCTGATGATGAGGTGGATTTGCAGGCCGATAAAGCACCGGCGGTTTTGGCTTTGGAAGAGCGGATGGATGCCGCCTATGCGGGGCGGCCCCGAAACACGCCAATGGACCGTGCTTTTGCCCAAATGGTAGAAGATTTTAACATGCCGCGTGCCTTGCCCGAAGCCCTGCTGGAAGGGTTGGCTTGGGATGCAATGGATAAGCGCTATCACAGTCTGTCGGATGTGATTTCTTATTCGGCCCGCGTGGCGTCAGCGGTTGGCGCAATGATGTGCGTTTTGATGAAAATACGCGAACCAAACGCGTTGGCGCGGGCGTGTGATCTGGGGGTTGCCATGCAGCTGACCAACATCGCCCGTGACGTGGGCGAAGATGCGTTAGAGCGGCGGATTTACCTGCCGCTGGATTGGATGCAAGAGGCCGGTCTTGAGGTTGATGCGTTTTTTGACAATCCGCGCCCTACCAAAGCGGTGCGGCAAATGGTGCGGCGCCTTTTAATGGAAAGCAATCGGCTTTATTACCGTTCGGAGGCGGGCATCAGCAAATTACCCTTGGGATCACGGACGGGTATCTATGCTGCACGTTATATTTACGCGGGAATTGGCAGTGAAGTTCAAGCGCTTGGCTATGAAACAATCACGCAGCGCGCGCATACGAATAAGCTGCAGAAACTGGGGTGGTTGGCGCGTTCAATTTTAAGCACTGGGGTCAGCATTGCGATGCCGCAATCGGCGGTGCTTTACGCCAAACCCTTACCAGAAGTGCAATTTTTGGTCGATGCTGCGGCAGAGCAAGCGTCTGGCAAGCGCGATTGGAGCGATAAAATCGTGCTGGCAATGCAGCAATTGCGCGAAGGCGATATCGCCAAAAACAGCAGTTTGATCCGTTAAACCCTTTACACGAGAGACCCAGAGATGGATTGGATAATGTTTTTAATCTTTTTGGTCGCGTGTTTTGCGGCTGGCGCAACCGGGGGCTTGTTTCCCCCCGGTGCTTGGTACCAACAATTGAACAAACCCAGCTGGACGCCCCCCAATTGGCTGTTCCCGGTGGCATGGACGAGCTTGTATTTATGCATGTCGATGGCCGGTGCGCGCGTTGCGGGCTTGCCAGAAAACGGATTAGCCATGGCATTTTGGAGCTTGCAGATTGCCTTGAATGCGCTGTGGACGCCCGTGTTCTTTGGTCTAAGGAATTTGCGCTTGGGGTTGATCGTGTTGATCGGCCTTTGGCTTTCAGTGGCGGCCTGTTTGATATCACTTTGGCAGGTTGATACGCTCTCGGGGCTGTTGTTCCTTCCCTATTTGCTTTGGGTTAGCGTGGCTGGAGCGCTGAATGCAAGCGTTTTAAACCTGAATCCGAAGCAACGCCCGATCAGTCTTAATCAAATTTCCAATTAGCGCGGCGGGGAACCCGCACCGCCAACATAGGTTTGATCAGCGGACTTCGGAAGCGAACCAAATCCAAAGCCTCATGCACGCCCACCGTTTCCATGCCGTTGATTTTGGTTTTCACCGCTGAGCGGCTGTAAAATGGAGCATCCAGCATGTTTTTGACTTGTTTGGGCTGGTATCCTGCATCTGCACGGGTTTCGCGGGCAACCGCCCAAAGGCTGCGCGGCAAGCGCGCTTTGGGGGCATCGGCGTGTCGACCAGCGCGCCCTCGCGGTTAAACGTGACCGCTTGCTCTAACACGCTGCCATCCAAACGGGTGGCATCGTAAAAGCAGGTGCTGCCTTGCTGGGTTGGAAACCGGCCCCATGTCCAATATGAAAAATCTTCTTCCAAGGCGCGCGTGCCGAAATTGGCATCGAAATATCCATGGCCATCCCATTGCCAACCCTCTCCGTTCAGGTCGACTTTAATATGCGCGGTGGGCGCAAATGGCCGCCATATATGCGCGCCATCGCGTGTGAGCGCCAATTCTTGATCGGTGATCGCGCTGGGCGTGAGCGTGATGCGTCCGCGCACGCGTGAAATAATCGGTGGACCACTGATTTCATCAATCTCGATGATTAATTTGCCCGCTTCCCAGCGCAGGCTTGAAGGTCCCACTTCGAAACGATCTTCGCTTTGCCGCAAAGCACTGCGCCCTCGGTCGGTCATCGTGAAGCGCCCGCCTGGGCCATAGGTCGCGACATTGATGCAGACGTTGTTTTCAGGGTCTTTACGACCCGACCAACGATACCAAGGCGAAAAAACCGAGCCTATGAATCCGATGACTGAAACCGCGCGCTGCGCAGTTCGATCGACTCCGTCGATATACCACCATGCATATCCGTTTGGGGGGACGATGATGTTGAAGTTAGGTCTTTGATGATCGCCTCGGCCGCGTGCCGCGCGGAGAGGGTTGCCATCGGCACCCCCGCCCCCGGATGGGCTCCGCCCCCGGCCAGATACAGACCCTGAATCTGCGTTCGTGCTCTTGGCCTCCGGAAGGCTGCCGTCAGACCATGTGGGCTCTGCCCGTAAAGCGAACCGTCCGAGGCTGGGAACATGCTGGCGAAATCCGCTGGTGTTGTCAGCGCCTCTTCTTTTGGAAGCGGCGAGAAGGCCAGCCCGAACCTGCCCAGCGTGTCGAAAGTGCGTGTCCGACATGTTTCAAACTCCTTCTCCAGCGTTTGTGCCCCGTAAACAGGGGCCGCATTTAGAATGATCTCAAAGCGCTCTATTTTGGGATAGGGGGCGTTTTGGCCACGATCTTGGGCGCAGATGTAGATCGTTGGATCAACGGGCATTTGACCTTCGGCAAGATCGTCAAATTCAGATTTTGAATTCTGCCCAAAGAATACGTTGTGATGAATCAGATCAGGGCCGGTTACCTGCGCCGCAAAGCTCCAGACGCGGGCCGAAAAGCTGCGCTTGTCTTTCAGCGTTTGAGGGGCAATTTTCTGGCAGTCTGGGCCCATCGCGCCCGTGGCCAATGCGCGGGGATCGCCATTAAACACAACCGCATCCGCGCTGATGTTTTCGCCATTCTCCAACGTCACGCCGATCACTTTTTCATTCTCTGTCAAAATCCGGCTGACATGGCTGTTATAATGAAAAATGGCGCTGCGGTTTTCGCTCAGCTCTACCAGCTTCTTGGCCAGTTTATGCATGCCGCCCTTAACCGCCCAAACGCCATTTGCTTCGGCCTGCCAAATCAAAGATAGCAAGCTGGGGGCGGCATAAGGCGATCCGCCAACATAGGTCGCATAGCGGCCAAATAATTGCGCCAAGCGCGGATCGCTGAATTGCTTCTCAAGCATTTTTGATAGGCTGTGCCAAGGGGCCATATCGCTTATCAAAGAGGGCCTTTTCATAACCGATTTTATAATTTCGGCTTGGTTGGGCTGCGCCGCGCGCATCATTGGGGCGTCAAAAGCCGTAAAGAGCCGTTGCGTGCGCTTAAAAAATTCTTGAAATTCGCCAAAAGCTTTCAGCCCCGCAAATTCATAGATGGCCTCTTGAGAGGCTTCATAATCATCAAATAAATCGAGCGAACTGCCATCTGGCCACCAATGTCGCGCCAGAATTTTTTGTCGAACCAATGTCAGATGATCTTCAATTTGCTCTCCGACAGAGCGAAACAGATCTTCGAAGACTGGCCGCATGGTCAAAACGGTAGGGCCGGCATCTATCGGCCCTGCCACGCTTGATAAACCACGCATTTTACCACCCGGGCCCGCATGGCGTTCAAGGACAGTGACCGAAAATCCCTGATGCGCCAAGCGCAGCGAAGCGGCCAAACCGGCAATGCCAGCGCCAATTACGATCACTTCGCCTTTGGTCCGTTTTGAAATCACTGACAGGTTCATAAAGCAATTGTTGACTCTGAATGCCAAACTGTCCAGTATCATTTACACCAATATGTCAACTAAATGAGACAATATGGCAAAAAGGAACCATAATGGGCCCTAAAACGCGTATAGAGGCGGCACTGACGGCGGCGGTGAAGCTTAGCCAGGCAAGCTCTGCCCCGCGTAAGCTCGCGCATGCGCTTGATTTTGCGTTATTCCCAGGGGGGGCTCGAATCAGGCCAACGATCCTACTTTCGGTCGCTATGGCCTGTGGAGATGATCGCCCCGAGATAAGCGATGCCGCGGCTGCGGGGCTTGAATTGATCCATTGTGCAAGTTTGATCCACGATGATCTGCCCTGTTTTGATGATGCGGATTTGCGTCGTGGAAAGCCGACGGTTCATAAAGAGTTTTCAGAGCCTTTAGCGGTATTAGCCGGCGATAGTTTGATCGTACTGGCCTTCGAAATTTTGGCCCGGCAAAAACATAACGATCCGCTGCGGGCGATCAATTTGGTGGAAATTTTGGCCAAGCAAACGGGCATGCCCAATGGCATTTGTGCCGGGCAAGGCTGGGAAAGCGAAAGCCGGATTGATCTGGCCGCTTATCACCGAAGCAAAACTGGTGCATTATTCGTTGCAGCGACGCAAATGGGCGCAGTGGCTGCGGGCCAAGAGGCCGAGCCTTGGTATGAGCTTGGCGCGCGGATTGGCGAAGCCTTCCAGGTTGCCGATGATTTGCGCGATGTGCTTTGCGACACCGAGGCATTGGGCAAACCCGCAGGCCAAGATGATCTGCATGGCCGCCCGAACGCGGTTGCAGAGTTGGGTGTTGAGGGCGCTTCAAAACGCCTGAAAGACATATTGGGCGGGGCAATTTCGTCGATACCCTCTTGTCCGGGTGAGGCACAATTGGCGCAGATGGTCAGCCTGCAGGCTGAGCGCTTGATCCCTGCGTCACGGTCAGCTTTTTCGGTGTAACGGATGACAGTGGCCGATCCGATTTTGGCAAAATCCAGCGGTAGAATTGTATTTGGGGGCCTGCCCAATAAGATCTTTGCAAGCCCGAATTTTCAAAGATTTATCAGTAAGGTACCGATTCTTCGGCGGGTTGCACGCCAAGAAGGAGAGGCCCTTTTTGATTTGGTGATGGGGTTTGTTCAATCGCAGGCCCTTTATGCGTTGGTTAAGTTGAACACTTTAGAGCATTTGCTCGATGGTCCGTTGTCGCTGGAAGCGCTGGCGGATCGAGCTCGCGTGCCCGTCGCGCGTATGGAAATTTTATTGCAAGCAGGCGTTGCGTTGAAGTTACTGCGCCGCCATCGGCGCGGGCGCTATGGTTTGGCGCGGCGCGGCGCGGCGCTTTTGGGGGTGCCGGGCTTGGCGCAGATGATCTTACACCATGATCATTTTTATCAAGATATGGCGGATCCCGTCGCATTGTTGCGCGATCAGGTTGATACAAAGCTGGCGCAATTTTGGCCCTATGTGTTCGGCGCAACTGGCGCTGCTCCGCAATCTGTAACGGATGAATATTCGCGTTTGATGGAGCAGTCGCAGGCATTGGTGGCGGCGGATACGTTGAAAATGGTGCCGCTGAAGGGGGCGGAAACACTGCTTGATATCGGGGGTGGTACGGGGGCGTTCTTGGTCCATGTGGCGCATCAATATCCCACGCTTAACTTGAATATTTTTGATCTGACACAAGTTGGACCAGTGGCGCAAAACCGGTTGGAGGAGCAAGGGTTAAGCGATCGAATTTCATTTCACGCAGGCTCTTTTCGTAGTGATCCTTTGCCTTTAGAGGCAGATGTAATCAGTTTAATTCGGGTTTTGTACGATCATTCCGATGAGACCGTGCAGGCGCTTTTGAAAAAAACGTATGAGGCTTTGCCGGTTGGCGGGCAGCTGATCATTTCAGAGCCGATGGCCGGTGGCGCGGCTCCAACCCGCCCGGGTGATGTGTATTTCGCCTTTTACACCTTGGCTATGAATACCGGCAAGGCGCGCTCGGTCGCGCAAATATCGGCGCTTTGTAAGGAAGCAGGGTTTGTGGATATCAAAGCTCCAAAAGCGCCACGTCCGTTTATTACCTCTGCAGTAACGGCGCGAAAGCCGGGGTGATTTGTGAATAACTGTCTATTTTAGTTGACACAAAACAATGTAAGTTTAAAATGACAGAAAGGCATATTATATCGGATATGATTTCTGCTTGAGATGCTGGCTTGAAACAAAAGGATTGAAACGGTTTGGAAACCTCTGCCGTAATAATGGATGGCCCCCGCTCTATCGGGCTCGATGCGCTGGCGCTTAAAGCGCCTGTTGCGGGTGATGTAGTCGTAGATATATCGCATTCTGGAATTTCAACCGGAACTGAGAAATTGTTCTGGTCGGGTGAGATGCCGCCCTTTCCAGGCATGGGCTACCCGTTGGTCCCCGGTTATGAGGCAATGGGTGAAATTGTTGAGGCCACCCCCGAATCGGGTTTAAAGGTTGGCGATTTCGCCTTTGTTCCAGGGGCCAATTGTTATCACGAGGCGTTTGGGCTTTTTGGAGGATCGGCGCGGCGGGTCGTTACTTCGGCAGATCGACTCACCAAGATTGATCCCGGGTTTGGGGCCGAAGGCGCCTTATTGGCGCTTGCTGCCACCGCGCGCCACGCGATGGCGGGTTTGGATAAAAAAGTTCCGGATTTGATCGTTGGCCATGGCGTTCTGGGCCGTTTATTGGCCCGCCTGACGCTCGCAGCTGGCGCCCCCGCCCCGACGGTTTGGGAAATAGACCCGTTACGTCAATCTGGCGCAGAGGGTTATCAGGTTCTGGCGCCGGAAGACGATTCGCGCCGCGATTATCAGGCGATTTATGATGCATCAGGCAATGGCGGCTTGTTGAATGAATTGGTCAGCCGGATCGCAAGGGGCGGCGAGATTGTTTTGGCCGGATTTTACACCGATCCGCTAAGCTTTGCCTTTCCGCCGGCCTTTATGAAAGAGGCCCGGCTGCGGATTGCCGCGGAATGGGCCAAAGAAGATATGTTGGCCACCCGGGCCTTGGTGGAGGGTGGCGCGCTGTCTTTGGCCGGCCTTATCACCCATACCGCGGGCGCCGCACGCGCCGATAAAGCCTATCCAACAGCCTTTAACGATCCCGGCTGTTTAAAAATGATATTAGATTGGAAGGATATCGCGTGAAAGACGACGTACCAAATCTGAAGGATTTCGACCGCCGCTTGCGTGAAGAGGCGCATGAGGATCTGGCTGATCTGCAAGCTGCTGAAGAGCAGGGTGAACCCACATCAAAAACCCAGATCATCGCGATCTATGGCAAAGGTGGCATCGGCAAATCTTTCACCCTAGCTAATCTCAGCCATATGATGGCCGAGCAGGGCAAACGTGTTTTGCTGATTGGCTGTGATCCCAAATCAGACACAACCAGCCTGCTTTTTGGGGGCAAAGCCTGCCCGACGATTATTGAAACATCGACCAAAAAGAAATTGGCCGGGGAAGAAGTTCAGATTGGGGATGTCTGTTTCAAGCGTGGCGGGGTGTTCGCGATGGAGTTGGGCGGCCCCGAAGTTGGGCGCGGTTGCGGTGGACGCGGGATTATCCACGGCTTCGAGCTTCTGGAAAAGCTGGGCTTTCATGATTGGGATTTCGATTATGTTCTGCTTGATTTTCTGGGCGATGTGGTCTGCGGTGGCTTTGGTCTGCCAATCGCGCGGGATATGGCACAAAAAGTTATTCTGGTTGGATCCAACGATCTACAATCGCTTTATGTGGCCAATAATGTCTGCTCGGCAGTGGAATATTTCCGTAAGCTAGGCGGTAATGTTGGCGTGGCCGGTTTGGTAATTAACAAGGATGATGGCACCGGTGAAGCCGCTGCCTTTGCCAAATCAGTCGATATTCCGGTCCTTGCGGCGATTCCTCAAGATGATGATTTGCGCAAGAAATCCGCCAATTACCAAATCGTTGGTACGGCGCAAAGCCCGTGGGGCGCCTTGTTTGCTGAATTGGCAGATGCCGTCTCGATCGCGCCGCCGGTACGCCCTGCCCCGTTGGATCAAGATGGGCTTTTGAACTTGTTCGACAGCAAGGATACGGGCGGCGATTACGTTCTGGTGCCCGCCACAGATATCGATATGCGCGGTAAAAATGCCGAGCCTAAAGAATCGCTTGAAGTTGTCTATGATGAGGCATGATGGATGAGTGACGAAGTCACATATGATGCGGCTTCACAGGTTGAAGTGATCAAAGGTCATCTGCGCGATGAGGCGGCTGAAGCCTCTGTTATGCCAGCTGATGGTCTTGGATGTCATTCTGGATCTGAAATGAAAAAGGCGGCTAAATTGTCGGGGAATTCTGAATTGCTCGCGCAATTCGCCAAGGATTATCCCCAAGGTCCGCATGATAAACCGCAATCCATGTGTCCGGCTTTTGGCTCCTTGCGCGTTGGCCTGCGGATGCGCCGCGTGGCCACTGTGCTCTCTGGTTCGGCTTGCTGCGTCTATGGCTTGACCTTTGTTAGCCATTTCTATGGGGCGCGACGTTCGGTTGGCTATGTGCCGTTTAATTCGGAAACCTTGGTTACGGGCAAGCTGTTTGAGGATATCCGCGATTCGGTTCATGAATTGGCCGACCCCGATCTTTACGATGCAATCGTTGTCACAAATCTTTGCGTGCCGACCGCCAGCGGCGTGCCGTTGCGCTTGTTGCCCGATGAAATAAATGGCGTGCGGATCGTGGGTATCGATGTGCCCGGCTTTGGGATCCCAACGCATGCCGAGGCGAAAGACGTTTTGGCCGGTGCGATGTTGAATTATGCGCGCAAAGAAATTGAAGCGGGGCCTGTGGCGGCGCCGCTGGGTGGCAAATCGGATCGCCCTACGGTGAGTTTGCTCGGAGAAATGTTCCCCGCTGATCCGGTGATGATTGGTGCGATGCTGGCTCCGATGGGGCTTGCAGCCGGGCCCGTGGTGCCCACCCGTGAATGGCGCGAGCTCTATTCGGCGCTGGATTGTGGCGCTGTTGCGGCGATCCATCCGTTTTACACCGCGGCGATACGCGAATTTGAAGCTGCCGGCCGCCCTATTCTGGGCAGCGCCCCCGTGGGTTATGATGGCACAGCGGCTTGGATGGCGGGTATTGGTGATATTTTTGGTCTGGCGGCAGATCAAGTGGCCGCGGCCCAAAATGCCTTTCTGCCTGCGATCAAAGGCGCGCTTGCCGCCAAGCCAATCACCGGACGGATTACCCTATCGGGTTATGAGGGCAGCGAATTGCTGGTCGCGCGCTTGTTGATCGAAAGCGGCGCTGAAATTCCATATGTCGGCACCGCTTGCCCCAAAACGCCGTGGTCGGCCGAAGATGCGGCTTGGCTTGAGGCAAAAGGGGTTCAGGTAAAATTCCGTGCATCGCTGGAAGATGATTGCGCGGCGATGGAGGCGTTCCAACCCAATTTGGCGATCGGCACCACCCCGGTGGTTCAAAAGGCCAAAGAGCTGGCTATCCCGGGGCTTTACTTCACCAATTTGATCTCTGCGCGCCCTTTGATGGGCCCTGCTGGGGCTGGATCGCTGGCAGAAGTGGTGAACGCGGCGATCGCCGGAAAAGCGCGTATGGATAAGATGCGTGACTTTTTTGAAGGCGTTGGCGCGGGGGATACCGCGGGCGTTTGGGAAGGGGCCCCAAATCTGCGCCCCGATTTTCGCGCCGCGCATCAGAAAAAGCTTGATAAAATGGCGCGCGCCGCCAAAGCGCAGGAGATGATCTGATGCTGATTCAAGATCATGACAGAGCGGGTGGATATTGGGGCGCAATCTATGCATTTTGCGCCGTCAAAGGCCTGCAATGCGTGATCGATGGGCCTGTGGGCTGTGAAAATCTGCCCGTGACCTCAGTGCTGCATTACACAGATGCGTTGCCGCCGCATGAATTGCCCATCGTGGTGACGGGTTTGGGCGAAGAAGAACTGGGCCGCGATGGCACGGAAGGTGCGATGAAGCGCGCTTGGGGAACGCTTGATCCAGCTTTGCCCGCAGTGGTGGTGACAGGGTCAATTGCCGAAATGATCGGCGGTGGTGTCACCCCAATGGGCACCAATATTCAGCGGTTTTTGCCACGTACAATTGATGAAGATCAATGGGAAGCGGCAGATCGAGCCATGACATGGATTTTCACCGAATTTGGCATGACCAAAGGCCGTATGCCGCGTGAGAAAAAGCGCGAAGATGGCGCCAAGCCGCGGATCAATATTTTGGGCCCGATGTATGGCACGTTTAACATGCCAAGTGATTTGGCCGAGATCCGCCGTTTGGCGGAGGGTATCGGCGCCGAAGTGAATATGGTGATGCCGCTTGGCGCGCATGTGGCTGAAATGCGCGATTTGGTGAATGCGGATGTGAATATTTGTATGTATCGCGAATTTGGCCGCGGCTTATGCGAAGTGCTTGGGAAGCCCTATTTGCAAGCGCCGATTGGGGTAGAAAGCACCACGCTGTTCCTGCGCAAATTGGGCGAGCTTTTGGAATTGGATCCCGAGCCGTTTATCGAGCAGGAAAAGCATTCCACGATCAAGCCGGTTTGGGATTTATGGCGCTCGGTGACGCAGGATTTCTTTGCCACAGCTGGGTTCGCAATCGTGGCCAATGAAACCTATGCACGCGGAATTCGCAATTATTTAGAGGGTGATTTAGGATTGCCCTGCGCCTTTGCCGTGGCCCGCTCGCGGGGCAGCAAGACCAATAATAACGAGGTGCGCGCGTTGATGGCGCAAAAACGCCCCTTGATTGTTTTGGGCAGCATCAATGAAAAAATGTATTTGGCAGAATTAAAAGGCGGCCATGGGCCCAGCCCGGCCTTTATTCCCGCCTCTTTTCCAGGCGCGGCGATCCGGCGCGCTACCGGCACGCCGATGATGGGCTATGCCGGTGCGACCTATTTGCTGCAAGAAGTGTGCAACGGGTTGTTTGACGCGCTGTTTCATATTCTGCCTCTGGGCAGTGAAATGGATAGCGCGGAGGCCACCCCCACCACCTTACGCCGCGATTTCCCTTGGGATGCAGATGCGCAGAACGCGCTGGATCGCATCGTTGAGCAACACCCGATTTTAACCCGTATTTCCGCGGCAAAAACATTGCGAGATGCCGCCGAAAAAGCCGCACTTGCGCAAGGCGCTGAGCGGGTTGTGATCGAAACTGTTTTGGCACTCGACCCCTCTGGGTCGGCTGTAACTTAGAAAGGACCGACAGATGACGGACTTTACTTCAAACGTTCCCAAAGCGCGCAGCACCACGCGACGCAGCTCGGAATTCATGATTTACTTCAGCCTCATTTTTGTTTTGGCAATCCCCTTTGCCACGGCAGCTTGGGTGCTGGATGTGATCCGCAAACAGACATTGATGCTGCATGGGCCGCTTGCGCGCGCCTGGGCCGAGGCTGATCGGATCACGCCACTAATTTTCTCGGCCTGAAAGGGTTGGGAAGACGAAACTGACCCCTCTTTTGAGGGGGCAGGACCCGGCGGGGTGAAAGCCCCAAAGGACCCGGCCGCAGGGGCACTGCGGCGTCGGCTTAACATTCCGGAGGAAAGTTCATGGCTGATAGAAGTGACCTGTCGTTTACAGGTTTAACAGACGAGCAAGCTCAAGAGCTTCACTCAGTATATCTGAGTGGTATGTGGTTATTCGTTGCCGTAGCTGTGGTTGCCCACATTGCTACGTTCATCGTGTTTCCGTGGTTTTGAGGAGGATTGAATAATGGCTAAGTTTTACAAAATCTGGCTCGTTTTTGATCCGCGTCGTGTCTTTGTAGCGCAGGGTGTTTTCCTGTTCCTACTGGCCGCGATGATCCATTTGGTGCTGCTCAGCACGGATGGCTTCAACTGGTTCGAAATAGCAGCTGCTGCAAATTAATTGGCTGATGGCTCTTTATTAAAAGGGCCATCGGACAGTTTTCACAAAAGACAGTGGCGGGCGATCCCTTTTGGGATCGGCCGCGGCTAGTCACATTCACAGAAGGCGGCCATCGCAGATGCGAAAGGCCGGTAAGAGCGGAGATATTAGATGGCATTGCTCAGCTTCGAAAGAAAGTATCGCGTCCGAGGAGGGACGTTGATCGGGGGCGATCTGTTCGACTTTTGGGTGGGGCCTTTTTATGTAGGCTTCTTCGGAGTCACGACAGCATTTTTTGCCCTGTTGGGAACCGTGCTGATCTTCTGGGGGGCCTCACAGCAAGGCACGTTTAACCCTTGGTTGATCAATATTGCACCTCCTGACTTGAAATATGGATTGGGTCTGGCCCCGCTGCTTGAGGGCGGCTTGTGGCAGATTATCACAATGTGTGCAGTCTGTGCCTTTATCAGTTGGGCGCTGCGCGAGGTCGAGATTTGTCGAAAGCTCGGCATGGGGTATCATGTGCCCTTTGCGTTTAGCTTTGCAATTCTTGCCTATATGACTTTGGTCGTATTTCGGCCCTTATTAATGGGCGCCTGGGGGCATGGATTTCCCTATGGGATTTTCAGCCACCTCGATTGGGTCAGCAATACGGGTTATGCATATTTACACTTCCATTATAATCCAGCCCATATGCTGGCGGTAACCTTATTCTTTACCACCACGCTGGCGTTGGCATTGCATGGCGGTTTGATCCTGAGCGCGGCCAATCCCGAAAAAGGCCAAGAAGCGATGGGCCCTGATCACGAAGATACGTTCTTTCGCGATCTTATTGGGTATTCGATCGGCACGTTGGGGATCCACCGCCTTGGATTTTTACTGGCGATTAACGCGGTTTTCTTTTCCGCCGTTTGTATCATTATTTCCGGCCCGGTCTGGACAAAAGGCTGGCCTGAATGGTGGAACTGGTGGCTTGAATTGCCGATTTGGCCATCACAGGTGGGGATGTAATCATGATTGAATATCAGAACATATTCACCCAAGTGCAAGTTCGCGGTCCTGCGGAGATGGGCTTGGATAATGAAGCGGGCACGATGGCGGCCGAGCGGATGGGAACCCCTTGGTTTTCCAATCTGGCCGGTTGGGTCGGAAACGCACAGCTTGGCCCAGTTTATTTGGGCTGGACGGGTATGATCGGTCTGGCAACCGGCTTGGCCTGGTTCTTTATCGTTGGCATCAGCATGTTGGCGCAGGTGGGCTGGTCTTTGCCAGAGTTCCTGCGGCAGGGTTTCTGGCTGGCGCTAGAACCTCCGGGCCCCGAGCACGGGCTCAGCATGCCACCCTTGAATGATGGAGGGCTTTATATCATCGCCTCTTTCTTCTTGCTGGTCTCGGTGTGCACTTGGTGGTTGCGGACCTATCTTTTGGCGCAAGAGCAAAAGATGGGCAAACATGTGGCCTGGGCCTTCGCCAGCGCGATTTGGTTGTTCTTGGTGCTCGGCTTGTTCCGGCCCGTCCTGATGGGCAGCTGGTCTGAGGCTGTGCCTTATGGCATTTTCCCGCATCTCGATTGGACCACCGCGTTCTCAATTCGTTATGGCAACCTCTATTATAACCCCTTCCATGCTCTGTCGATTGTCTTCCTCTATGGCTCGGTTCTGCTGTTCGCCATGCATGGGGCGACCATTCTGGCGGTGACCCGTTTCGGCGGTGATCGCGAACTTGAGCAGATTTATGATCGCGGCACCGCCTCTGAGCGTGCAGCCCTTTTCTGGCGCTGGACGATGGGCTTTAACGCGACTATGGAGGGTATTCACCGCTGGGCATGGTGGTTCGCAGTGCTCACCCCGATCACGGGTGGTATTGGGATCCTTCTCACCGGCACGGTTGTCGATAACTGGTTCATCTGGGCACAAGAACATAACTTTGCGCCTATGTATGACGGCTCGTATGGCTATGACAGCTATGGCTCATACGAAGCCTTTATAGGCAAGGAGTGATAGCATGCTTCCGAATTGGTTTAACAAATGGAATCGCGAGAACCCGAAAGATGTGTTCGGGCCTGGCATTCTGGTTGGCGTCGTAGGCGGGGCTGTTTTTGTGGCGATCATGATCGTGGCCTGGGGGCAACCCTATGCCACGGACAGTCTGCAAACCGGGCCGCGCGGTACGGGTATGTCAGTGCCGGAATTTAAAGCCGAACTGGCTATTCCGGATCCTGATATTGCTGAGCTGATCGAGGATGAGCCTTATATCCCCGAGGCTGGCGATGCGCTGGCCAAAGACATCTATGAAAACGTGCAAGTGTTGGGTGATGTTACGGAGGATAACTTCAACCGGGTGATGGCGGCGATGACCCGCTGGGTAGCGCCCGAAGAAGGCTGCGCTTATTGTCACGGGGATGGCGATGTCGAAACCTATGGTGAAGATACACTCTACACCAAAGTTGTGGCCCGCCGGATGATCCAAATGACCCAGAATATCAATGAAAACTGGGATGGTCATGTCAACGCTAATAAAGAGGTTGGGGTGACCTGCATGACCTGTCACCGGGGACAAAATGTGCCCAGCGACATTTGGTTCAAAGTGACGCCGGTCAACGCGTCTACCGCGGGATGGTCGTCGAACCAGAACCGGGTCACGCCGCTCAGCCAATACAGCTCTTTGCCCTCTGATGCGCTTGAGAAGTATTTGGTAGATGGTGAAGTGATTGGGGTGCACAGTTTGGAAAGCCGGACCGATGAAGACATCACCGATCCGGATGTGGCGGGCATTCAGAATGCAGAACGCACCTATGCGCTGATGAATTATGTCAGCAATTCTTTGGGTGTGAACTGTGTCTTCTGCCACAATACGCGGGCATTCTATGATCCCGAGCAAGTGACGCCTCAATGGGGCACAGAATCGCTGGGTATCGGAATGGTTCAGGAAATGAACACCGAGTATCTGATCCCATTGGGTGATACTTATCCTGAGAACCGCCTTGGTCCTTTGCATGGGGATGCGCCAAAAGCGGCGTGTAAAACCTGTCACAAAGGCTATCAACAGCCGCTGCAGGGCACCAATGTGATCCAATACTGGCCCGAGCTCGCGACCACGGGCACGCCGGTTTACGAATAGGATTGCGGGCGGTAATGCCGCCCCTGATCCCCGCCAGATTTGACCCATTTTCCCGTGGGTCAAATACGGGGTCTCCACACCCCGGTTCCCATCCTGTTGGCTACAGGAGACTGGCGTCACATTCAGGGTCTCCTTGAATGTGACGCTTTTTCCCTCGCTTAGGAGGCGCGTCTGATGCAACATTCTGATCTTCCCATGCTCGAGCGAATTGCAGGCCCTGCAGATTTGAAAGGCCTAAAAGATTCAGAACTTATCCAATTGGCGCATGAGTTGCGCAGCGAGGTTGTTTCGGCCGTGTCCGAAACTGGCGGGCATTTGGGCTCTTCGCTGGGGGTTGTCGAATTGAGTGTGGCGATCCACGCAGTGTTTAACACGCCGCATGATAAATTGATCTGGGATGTTGGGCACCAATGTTACCCGCATAAGATTCTTACGGGCCGGCGTGACCGCATCCGCAGTTTGCGGCAAAAAGATGGGTTAAGCGGCTTTACCAAACGCAGCGAAAGCGAATTTGATCCCTTTGGCGCTGCGCATAGCTCAACCTCTATTTCTGCGGCGCTGGGCTTTGCCGTGGGGCGCGATATGGGGCGCCCGACGGGGGATGCAATCGCTGTGATCGGCGATGGCTCGATCAGCGCGGGTATGGCTTATGAAGCCTTAAACAACGCTGGCAGCGAAGGCCGGCGCTTATTTGTTATTTTGAACGATAATGAAATGTCGATCGCACCCCCGGTGGGCGCGATGTCCTCTTATCTGTCTAAGCTTTATTCGAACGAACCTTTGGCGAAAATGAAGGCGCTGGCGGAAGGGTTTGAATCGGCCCTGCCCTCACCCTTGCGCGACAGCGCTAAGCGTGCGCGCCAATTGGTAACAGGTTTGCACGGCTCTGGCACTTTGTTCGAAGAATTGGGATTTGAGTATATTGGCCCGATAGATGGCCATGATATGAACCAGTTGTTGCCGATATTGCGCGCGGCGCGCACGCGGGCAACGGGCCCGGTGTTGATCCATGCATGCACGGTGAAAGGCAAAGGCTACGCGCCTGCAGAACAGGCTGCGGATAAATATCACGGCGTATCAAAATTCAACGTTGCAACCGGCGCCCAGGCAAAATCGCAACCCAACGCGCCGGCTTATACAAAAGTATTCGGGCAAGCGCTGTGCGATGAAGCGGCACGCGATCCCAATATTGTTGCGGTAACCGCGGCGATGCCATCGGGCACAGGTCTCAATATTTTGGCGGACCGCTTTCCAAAGCGCGTGTTTGACGTCGGGATTGCGGAGCAGCATGGGGTGACATTTGCCGCAGGAATGGCGGCCAGCGGCCTGAAACCCTTTTGTGCGATTTATTCAACCTTTTTGCAGCGCGGCTATGATCAAGTGGTTCATGATGTGGCGCTGCAAGGTTTGCCGGTACGTTTTGCAATTGACCGCGCGGGTTTGGTTGGGGCCGATGGGGCCACGCATGCGGGGGCGTTTGATATCGCCTATCTGAGCAATCTGCCGGGGTTTACCGTGATGGCTGCCTCGGATGAGGCGGAGTTGATGCATATGGTGGCCACGGCAGCGGCGCATGATGCTGGCCCGATCGCCTTTCGCTATCCGCGTGGAAACGGCACAGGGGTTGCCATGCCCCCGCGCGGCGACGTGCTCGAGATCGGCAAAGGCCGTATTGTGCAAGAGGGCGAGGATGTCGCCATCCTTTCTTTTGGGGCACATTTGGACGAAATTGAGCAAGCCTCAATCACGTTGGCGCAGCAGGGTATTCGCGTGACGATTGCCGATGCGCGCTTTGCCAAGCCGCTTGATACAGATTTAATCACGCAATTGATGCGCCACCATAAGGCGGTGGTAACGGTTGAGCAGGGCTCGGTTGGTGGGTTTGGGGCTATGGTGCTGCATTATTTGGCGCAATCAGGTCAGTTGGAGCAGGGGGTGAAATTGCGCACCTTAACCTTACCAGATCGCTTTATTGACCACGGATCGCCGCAAGAAATGTACAAAGATGCTGGTTTGACCGCGCAGGATATTCACAAAACCATCTTTGAATTGGTGCATCCATCCCAGAATATTCTCCAGTTTTCCGCCAGCTGATAAAACCTCTTTTCAAGGCAAAATTTTTGCGGCGCCCCAGTTGGATCATGCGCCGCGCTGCGTGCGTAAGCCCGCGATTTGGGCTGCGTCATTTGTAGGATTTGAAAGCAAGTGCGCGCCCGGATTTACAGTTTTGGCCATGAAGCCTGCGCCCGTAAGGCAGGCCTGTTTGGGCGTGGCTTATTCGGGCAAGTAATTTGCGAATTCGTTTAAAACGGCGTCATAAACTGAGCGTTTAAACGGCACAATATTCTCGATCAGATCTGCCGGGCGCATCCAAGCCCATGCGGAAAATTCGGGATGCTCTGTTTGAATATTCACATCCTGATTCGCGCCCTCAAAT
Source organism: Rhodobacteraceae bacterium IMCC1335 (assembly GCA_039640495.1). NCBI lineage: Bacteria > Pseudomonadati > Pseudomonadota > Alphaproteobacteria > Rhodobacterales > Paracoccaceae > Rhodobacteraceae bacterium IMCC1335. The sequence continues at coordinate 30,744 of CP046864.1, read as the reverse complement.
CGCATCAGATACCATTTCTGCTCTTGCCCCCGATATTTGCCTTGCCAGAGTTTGGGTACCAGATCGGTAGGCAAGTCATAGCTCACCCAGCCCTTTGACACGGCAATTAACGTGGCGCAGGCAGGCGCAACCCCGGTTTCTTCTTCCAATTCCCGCCAAGCCGCCGCTTCTGGCGTTTCTCCTGGATCTATTCCGCCTTGCGGCATTTGCCAAGCATCGGAATGGTTATCGCGCCGCTGTCCCACAAATACGTATCCGCGTTTGTCGATCAGCATAATCCCGACATTGCGTCGATAAGGTAGCGCGGCAATCTGCTCTGGCGTCATTGGCTTAATCTTGCCCCGCCAGCGCCGTCATGCCTTTGAGAAGATCAATCGCGTAAGACAGTTGAAAATCGTCATTGCGCAGTTTAGCAGCCATTTCAGCTTCGGCTTGGTCTGCTTCAATCTGCTCAATTTCTTCATCGCTGAGGCTGTCATTCAGCAAGGATCCGCGCAGATCCGCTTCTGAACGGCGCTGGCTTGTACCGTCTTCATCTTCGGCCTCTTCGTTATCTTCTCGGCGCGGTTGCTCAACGATAATATCAGGCGAGACACCCAAAGCCTGGATCGAGCGCCCTGATGGCGTGTAATAGCGGGCGGTTGTCAGTCGCATCGCACCATCACCGCCCAAGGGCATGACCGTTTGTACCGAGCCTTTGCCAAAGCTGCGCGTGCCCACAACCACGGCGCGGCGATGATCTTGCAGCGCGCCGGCCACAATTTCCGAGGCCGAGGCAGACCCACCATTGATCAGCACCACAATGGGTTTGCCCTCGGCCAGATCATCGGGCGAGGCATTATAGCGATCTCCGTCCTGCGGATCGCGGCCGCGGGTTGAGACGATTTCGCCCTTCTCTAAAAACGCGTCGGACACGCGGATCGCTTGCGAGAGCAAGCCACCCGGATTGTTGCGCAAATCCAACACAAATCCGTTTACGTTGTCGATGCCGCCCAATTCTTCAACTTGCTTGGCAATCCCGTCAGAAAGGTTGGGATAGGTTTGATCGTTGAACGTGGTGATGCGCAGCACCACCGAGCTGCCTTCAACGCGCGATCTCACTGCCGTAAGCTTGATCGTATCGCGGATGATTGACACATCGAAAGGTTCATCTTCGCCCTCGCGCACCACCGTGATGATAATTTCAGAGCCAACCGGCCCGCGCATCATTTCCACAGCTTGATTGAGCGTTAAGCCAAGCACCGTTTCGCCATCAACATGGGTGATAAAATCGCCCGCTTCAATGCCCGCAGCATCTGCGGGCGTGCCATCAATGGGCGAGACAACTTTCACAAACCCATCTTGTTGGGTAACTTCGATGCCCAGCCCGCCAAATTCACCACGGGTTTGCACACGCATATCCGCAGCGGCTTTTGGCGACATATAGCTGGAATGTGGATCCAGTGAGGTCAGCATACCATTGATTGCGGCTTCGATCAGTTCAGCCTCGTCCACCTCTTCCACATATTGCGAGCGGATGCGTTCGAAAATATCACCGAAAAGATCAAGCTGTTCATAGACGCTGCTGCGCTCATTGCTGGATTGCGCCAAAACCGGTGCCGCAAATTGCAACGCTGTCATCACCCCAAGGCTCAGGCCAAACCCTGCGGCCAAAATCAACCTACTCATTTCTTAAGATCCTTTCCTTGGCCGAACCAAAGCAGTGGGTCCTGCGGAATATTGTCGTTTCGAACCTCTATATAGAGCGTTTCTGGTCGCTCGCTACCATTGCCAATCACAGTTTGTTCAATTATTTTTTCAAAGCTTTGTGATTGACCGCCCATAATGCCGATCGGGCTGCCCGCCGGCAGCACTTCGCCAATATTGCCATAGACTGTTTCCATGCCCGCAACGATGATCAGCACCCCTATCTGAGGTTCGATAATCGACACTTGCCCATAATCGAGCAGGGGCCCGCGATAGCGTATCGTAGCGGCTGTGGGCGTTGTAACGATGGCTTGTGAGGCCGTTGCAACAACCAAACCTGGGCGAACGATCCCCGCCGCGTCAGTTTCATTGAATTGGCGGATGATCCGCCCCGCTACGGGAAAGGGCAGCGCGCCTTTGCGATTCCCGATATAGGGTAGCGATCCGGGCACTTCATCGGCAGCGATGATCGCAACGCCGTCTGCGAAAGCGTCTAAACTATCGGCAGCGGTCAGTAAGATTTCGGTTTTTGATGGATCTTCGGTAAAGCGGCGGGGAAGGTCTTTGCGATCGGCAAGCGCTCTGGCCAATGCAGCGCGAGCGTGCTGCACTTCGCCCAGCCCCAGCTTTAACGCATCGCGGATTTCGGTTTGAAATGCGATCAACGCGTTTTGATCCTCTAATTCGCGTTGCAGCGCCGTGACCCGATTTTGTAATGCCGGCACGATATCTGAAAGCATCATGCCCGCCCGCGCCGTTGCCAAGGGGCCAGAGGGGTGGATTAGGCTGCTGTAAACCGCGTCTTTATCGATGCTGTGCAGCACTCCAAGCAAACGTCCGATTTCATCCTCTTGGCGGGTGAGATGGGCATCAATCGCTGCCGTTTCCATCGCCATTTCGCGCAGGCCTTGGCGCACTAAAGCTAAGGCGTGTTCGATGCTTCTGATTGATTGCGTCAAGGCCCGCACGCGATCTGATGCGGTTTCTGCGCGCACCAGACTTGCGGTGGCTTGATCCAGCGTGTTTGCAGCTTTTTGGGCGGCCTCTACCAGGTTGTGAGGGCTGCGGGCCAAATCACGGGCATTGCCTTGGCCCGCAAATAAGGTCAGCAAAGCGAGAAGGGCGAAAAGCTGCTTCATGGCAGCAACAGGCTGCGGCCTGTCATTTCGGAGGGGTAGTCCAGCCCCATCAGCTGCAGGAGCGTTGGCGCCAGATCTGCCAGCCGCCCCCCCGACCTTAACGCGCTGCCATCGGGGCCATTGATCAGCGCCACCGGCACTGGATTAAGCGTATGCGCGGTATGGGGTTGCCCCGTTTCCGGATCTACCATCATTTCACAATTTCCATGATCCGCTGTTAGGATCATTTGCCCATTGGTTTCTTCTAACGCATTCAACACCCGCGCAAGGCCACGGTCAACAGCTTCGCAGGCTTTGATGGCGGCGTTCAAATCCCCCGTATGGCCAACCATATCGGGATTTGCATAGTTCACAATGATAAGATCATAGGCGTCAGTGATCGCGCCGATCAGATGATCTGTAACAGCCTCAGAGGCCATTTCGGGCTGCAAATCATAGGTTGCCACTTTCGGAGAATGCGGCATGAACCGCTCTTCCAAAGGTTCTGCTTGTTCTGTGCCACCATTCAGAAAAAACGTGACATGGGGATATTTTTCGGTTTCGGCAACGCGAAACTGGCGCTTGCCATGCCGTGCCACCCACGCCCCCAAAGTGTTTACCACGGGTGTTTTGGGGAAGCAGGCTTGCATGTAACCGGCATGCGCTTCGGAATAATCCACCATGCCCAATGCGCCCGCCCAGGCGGGTTGGGCATGGCTTTGAAAATGATCAAAATGCGGATCGGCCAGAGAGCTTAGGATTTCGCGCGCCCGATCGGCGCGAAAGTTTAAACAGAAGAGCCCATCGCCTGACGAAACGCCCTGATAGCCGGTCACAACCGTTGCGGGGATGAATTCATCGCTGATGCCGGCCAGATCTGCCGCGGTGATCGCTTGCGCGGCTGTTGCGGCGGTGTGGCTGCTTTGCGCCGCCACGATTGCATCATAAGCGGTTTGAACCCGCTCCCAGCGATTGTCGCGATCCATCGCAAAATATCTGCCCGTCACGGTGGCGATCTGCGCTTGCGCAGGCAGCGCGGCGCTGAGCTGTTCGATAAAGCCAAGCGCACTTCCCGGGGCCACATCGCGGCCATCGGTGATCGCATGGATACAGCTGGGCACGCCTGCCGCGCTCAGCACTTGCAGCGTTGCAAGCAGATGCGCGATATGGCCATGCACCCCGCCATCGGACACAAGAGCCATCACATGCGCAGTCCCGCCGCTGCGTTGAAGCTGTCCGATAAACGCTTGAAGCGCTGCGTTTTGGCCAAAAGAGCCATTTTCGATCGCTAGATCAATTTGGCCAAGATCCATAGCAACCACGCGCCCAGCGCCGATATTCATATGACCAACTTCTGAATTTCCCATTTGCCCCGAAGGCAGGCCGACATCTGGCCCGTATGTGATTAATTCTGCTGTCGGGCAGCTTTCCATAATGTGATCAAAGCAAGGTGTTTTTGCTAGTTTTGGGGCATTGCCGACCTCGTTGGTGCCACAGCCCCAGCCGTCTAAAATACACAGAACTATAGGTATTGCTGCCATGCTGATTTCCTTTTTTAACCGATTTAGGCTGCGCTGCATCGGGGTGCAAGCCTTGGCCTTGGCGCAATGTGGCTTTTAGGCTTGCCGATCGCTGTTCATCTCGGGGCGTCACCTTATAGGGTTAGCGCTTTATATTCGGTGATAGGGGGCGCCGGCAAGAATTGCGGCGGCGCGGTAAATTTGTTCGCAGAGCATCGCCCGCGCCAATAGATGCGGCCAGACCATTTTGCCAAAAGACAATTGCGCATGGGCAGCGTCGCGCAAGCTTGGATCAATTCCATCGGCGCCGCCGATTACGAAGGCCAAATCGCTGACCCGCTGATCGCGTAACGCGGCCATATAGCGCGAGAATTGTGGCGAGCTCATCACCGGGCCGCGCTCATCAAGCGCGCAGATACTGGCCGAATTGGGGATGGATTTGCGCAGCAATTCAGCTTCTGCTGACATGCCAATATTTTTCTTATCTTCAACTTCTTGAATTTTCAAAGGGCCCAATCCCAGCGACCTGCCCATGCGATTGAACCGGGTCGCATAATCGGTGATCAAAAGATGTTCGGGGCCGGATTTCAACCGGCCAACAGCACAAATGGTAAGACGCATTTTCAGGCTATATCAGGCGTTCTTTGCCTGCTGGCCAAGCGGCACCCACATTTTTTCCAGCTGATAAAATTCGCGCACTTCTGGGCGGAAGAGATGTATAATAATATCCCCCGTATCGACGAGTATCCAATCACCGGTGTTTTTGCCCTCGATTTTGGACAGGCGTCCAAATTCTTGCTTCAGCCGGTCTGTCAATTTTTCTGCCAGCGCCGCGACTTGCCGCGTAGAGCGCCCTGAGGCAATCACCATATAATCCCCGATCGCGGTTTTGCCGCGCAGGTCTATATCTACAATATCTTCGGCTTTGTCTTCGGCGAGGGAGTCAAGGATTCGGGTAAGAAGTGTTTCACTTGAGACCGGTTTATGCCCTTCTAAATAAGAGGGCTGAGCTGCAGCGCCTGCTGCATCAACTGATAGTGTCAGGACTGTGTCCTCCATGTTGTTACGCCGAAAGCTCCAGCGCTGAGCATATGAAAAGTGTAACATGGCTGATATGAAATCTCAATCAAACCTTTGCGCACGCCCGGATTGAGGTTTTCTGGCAACAGGCAAGCCGCAGAGCATATCATCGCTTTGCGCAGGCGGCTGCTGGCTTGGCCGCGTTTGACACGCTTTTTAACGCGGCGCACTGGCACTAGTTTGGATCTTAGGGCGCTGGTTTTGACATAACGTTTTTGGCGTGCCCGGGTGGCTTGAAGCGCCATAAATTTGGGCGTATGAACGGTTTATGACAATGACTCGTATTTTTGACATGGATGATCGCGCCCGTCTGCCTTGGCGGTTTTTTGGAGCGATGAAATCGGTTCGCGCGCCTTCCTAGGCCCGTCAAAACACGTTCGCCCTATCTTTTCATACCCTACGGGAGAGGATTAAAAATGACCGCCCCGAAAACACTATACGATAAAATCTGGGATGCGCATGTGGCGCATGAGGCCGAGGATGGCACTTGTTTGCTGTATATTGACCGTCATCTTGTTCATGAGGTGACCAGCCCGCAAGCTTTTGAAGGCCTTCGGATGAACGGGCGCAAAGTGCGCGCGCCGGAAAAAACCATTGCCGTGCCGGATCACAATGTGCCCACCACGCTGGATCGTGCCAAAGGAATCGACAATCCCGAAAGCCGCATTCAAGTAGAAGCGCTGGATAAGAACGCGGCTGATTTTGGCATTCACTATTATCCTGTTTCGGATGTCCGCCAGGGTATCGTGCATATTGTTGGCCCCGAGCAAGGTTGGACTTTACCCGGGATGACCGTTGTGTGCGGTGATAGCCATACCGCGACCCATGGCGCTTTTGGTGCCTTGGCGCATGGCATTGGCACCTCTGAGGTTGAGCATGTTCTCGCCACGCAGACGCTCATCCAGAAGAAATCAAAAAATATGAAAGTGGAAATCACCGGGAAATTGCGCCCTGGCGTGACGGCGAAAGACATCACCCTGTCGGTTATCGGCGCAACAGGAACCGCTGGTGGAACAGGGTATGTGATCGAATATTGCGGTGAGGCTATTCGCGATTTGTCGATTGAAGGCCGGATGACCGTCTGCAATATGGCGATCGAAGGTGGTGCCCGCGCTGGTTTGATCGCGCCGGATGAAAAAACCTTTGCGTATTGTCAGGGCCGCCCGCATGCGCCCAAAGGGGCCAGTTGGGAAACTGCACTGGCCTATTGGAAATCGCTATTTACGGATGAGGGCGCGCATTTTGACAAAGTTGTGACGCTGAAAGCCGAAGATATCGCCCCGGTGGTTACCTGGGGCACTTCGCCCGAAGATGTGTTGCCGATCACGGCTTCCGTGCCCGCATCGAGTGATTTTGAGGGCGGCAAAGTTGATGCTGCGGCCCGCTCTCTTGATTATATGGGGCTGACGTCAGGCACACCCCTTACCGAGATCGCCATCGACACTGTGTTCATCGGCTCATGCACGAATGGGCGGATTGAAGATTTGCGCGCGGCGGCCGAAATTCTAAAGGGAAAGAAAATCAAAGACGGTATCCGTGCGATGGTGGTTCCCGGCTCAGGTTTGGTGCGCGCGCAAGCCGAAGAAGAAGGTTTGGCCGATATCTTTAAAGAGGCGGGGTTTGAATGGCGGCTGGCCGGATGTTCGATGTGTTTGGCTATGAATCCAGACCAGCTGGCGCCGGGCGAGCGCTGCGCGGCCACATCAAATCGCAATTTTGAGGGCCGTCAGGGCCGCGGTGGACGCACGCATTTGATGTCTCCGGCGATGGCAGCCGCGGCGGCGATCACGGGTAAGCTGACAGATGTACGGGAGATTATGTAATGGATAAATTTGAAAAACTCAGTGGTATTGCCGCGCCCATGCCTTTGATCAATATCGATACGGATATGATCATCCCAAAAGTCTTTTTGAAAACCATCAAGCGCTCGGGCTTGGGTGTGAACCTGTTTGACGAAATGCGCTATCTGGATGATGGCAGCGAAAACCCCGATTTTGTGCTGAATAAGCCGCAATATCGTGAAGCTGAGATCTTGGTGGCGGGCGATAATTTTGGCTGCGGCTCGAGCCGCGAACATGCCCCATGGGCGATTAAAGATTTCGGGATCCGCTGCGTGATTTCCACAAGCTATGCCGATATCTTTTTCAACAATTGCTTCAAAAATGGCATTCTGCCGATTGTGCTGCCAAAAGCGCAGGTGGATGTGTTGATGAAAGACGCCGAAAAAGGCTCAAACGCGCGCATCGAGGTTGATCTTGAGGCGCAGACCGTCACAACCTCGGATGGGGAAACCTTTTCTTTCGAGGTGGATGCGTTCAAAAAGCATTGCCTGCTGAACGGTTTGGACGATATCGGCCTGACGATGGAAAAAGCTGCGTCCATCGATGCCTATGAAAGCAAATTACAAGTAAGCCACCCTTGGGTGTAAGCGGGCGGCTTTGATTTCATAAACCAAATGGGCGTGGCAGCTGGGGGTGCTCCTCTTTCCAACGCACCCGTTTTTGCAAAATGACATATTCCGAAGGAGTCTTTGAGAATGACAAACCCCTCCCTTCTTATTTTGGCCGGCGATGGTATTGGCCCAGAAGTGATGACCGAAGTGCGCAAAGTGATCGATTGGTATGGGGCCAAGCGCGCCCTGCCTTTTGACGTGTTTGAAGATTTGGTGGGCGGCTGCGCATATGATGCGCATGGCACGCCGCTGCATGATGACACGATGGCCAAAGCCCAAGAGGTCGATGCGGTTTTGCTGGGGGCGGTTGGCGGCCCGAAATATGACGATCTGGATTTCAGCGTGAAACCCGAGCGTGGTTTGTTGCGTTTGCGCAAAGAGATGGATCTTTTTGCCAATTTGCGACCCGCGCAATGTTTTGATGCTTTGGCCGATTTTTCATCATTGAAGAAAGATGTGGTCGCAGGCCTTGATATTATGATCATCCGCGAGCTGACCTCGGGGATTTATTTTGGCGAGCCGCGCGGCATTTTTGAAGAAGGCAATGAACGCGTGGGCATCAACACGCAGCGCTATACCGAAAGCGAGATTGACCGGGTGGCGCGCAGTGCGTTTGAATTGGCCCGAAAACGCGGCAATAAAGTCTGTTCGATGGAAAAAGCCAATGTCATGGAATCGGGCGTTTTATGGCGCGAGGTGGTTCAGAAAGTGCATGATGAGGATTATCCGGATGTGGAGCTTAGCCATATGTATGCCGATGCTGGCGCGATGCAACTGTGCCGCTGGCCCAAACAATTTGACGTGATTGTCACGGATAACTTGTTTGGGGATCTGCTGTCGGATGCCGCGGCGATGCTGACCGGCAGTTTGGGTATGTTGCCCTCGGCCAGCCTTGGCCTGCCGATGGCGAATGGACGTCCAAAAGCTTTATACGAGCCGGTTCATGGCTCAGCGCCGGATATTGCCGGTCAAGGCAAAGCCAATCCGATCGCTTGCATTCTAAGCTTTGCGATGGCGTTGCGCTATAGCTTTGATCAGGGCGGGGAGGCGACGCGGTTGGAACAAGCGATTGAAACCGTTTTGGCGCAAGGCGCGCGCACACCAGACCTGATGGGCCCCGAAGATGGCACGCCGATCACCACCGCAGAAATGGGTGATGCGATTATCGCAGCGTTGGACTCTAGCCTGTAAAGCACCTTGGCAAGGCGGATGCGCCTTGCCTATTTCCCGCATCTGAGATTTTACCCAATCGCCCACCAGAAATGAGAGCGCCATGTCAAAGACATCCGCCAATCGCGCCGGAGCGCTGTTCGCCTTGCTTGGCTTTGCGCTTTTCTCAGCCCATGACGTGATCGTGAAGATGCTGGGTGATACGTATTCGGTGTTCCAGATCATTTTCTTTTCGGTTTTGTTCAGTTTTCCGCTTGTGGTTTTGTTTCATCTGCCTGATCGCAATGAAGATAATCTAATGCCGCATCATCCGGTCTGGGTGTTCCTGCGCAGCTGTGCAACGGTGATTACGGCGGTGGCGGCGTTTTATGCTTTTTCCGTTTTGCCGCTGGCGCAAACCTATGCATTGATGTTTTGTATGCCCTTGCTGATCACCGTTTTGGCGATTCCGATTTTGGGAGAGCAAGTTGGTGCCCATCGCTGGGCAGCCGTTATCTTGGGGTTTGTTGGGGTGTTGATCGTGTTGCGTCCGGCAAGCACCGCGCTGACCCTTGGCCATGTTGCAGCCTTAACCGCCGCCTTATGCGGTGCGCTTTCATCTTTGATCGTGCGTAAAATCGGCAATGAGGAACGCACGATTGTTTTGATGCTTTATCCGATGTTTGCCAATTTGATTGTTCTGGGTCCATTGGCGGCCTATTCCTATACGCCAATTGCTTTGGAAGATATTGGCTTGTTGGGCTGTATGGCGGTGCTGGGTTTCTTGGCGATGCTTTGCATTATTAAAGCCTATCGCATTGGAGAGGCCGCGGTGGTGGCCCCGATGCATTATTCGCAAATGCTTTGGGCGGCGCTCTATGGAATTGTTTTTTTTCAAGAATTTCCCGACCGGATGACGATGCTTGGTTCAGCCGTGATTGTGCTGAGTGGTCTATATCTTTTGCTGCGCGAGCGGCGCCGAAAAGACAGCTCGCAAAAGCCAGTTTTAAGCACGCGCAGCCGGATGGATATTGGTATCACGCCACGGATCAGCCTGTTGCTCAAACGCCGATCTTAACGTCAAACGCGCTTTATTAGGGCTTTAGGATGCAAAACTTGCCGATGTTGGGTAGAAAACCTGTCGCTGCTGTTATAACCCTGTAGCAGTAATGTGACGCGACGAAAGGGCCTAAAGCATGTCAAAAACGCTTTTGGTGATTGATGTCCAGAATGATTTTTGCCCCGGTGGCGCTTTGGCCGTGTCGGAAGGTGATCAGATCATCCCTGCAATCAATCGTTTAATGGTCGGATATGATCGGGTGATTTTGACGCAAGATTGGCACCCAAAGGGGCATTCCAGCTTTGCCAGCAGCCATAATAGTAAGGCGCCTCTGGATATGGTTGAAATGCCATATGGCCCGCAAGTGCTGTGGCCAGATCATTGTATCCAAGGCAGCTTTGGCGCGCAGTTTCACGCGGATATCTATCAGGATGCGGCGGCGCTTATTCTGCGCAAAGGCGGTAATCCTTTGATCGATAGCTATTCAGCCTTTTTTGAAAACGACCATGTAACCGCCACTGGCTTGCATGGTTATTTGCAAAATTGCGGTGTTAGCGATTTGGACATGGTTGGGCTGGCGACCGATTTTTGTGTGAATTATTCGGCCGTTGATGCTGCAAAATTGGGATATTCCGTGCGGGTCTTATTGGGGGCCTGCCGCGAGATTGATGTAAATGGCTCATTGGCAGCAGCGCAACGCGATATGCGCGATGCCGGCGTGCGATTGGAGGCTGATTTTGGTTGATATCGCCACCCGCGTTTGGAATCACAAGTGGAAAATCGACCCGATCGTACGCTCATTGATCGATACTGATTTTTATAAACTTCTGATGTGCCAATCCGTGCTGCGCAACAAACCTCAAACCACGGTGGTGTTCAGCTTGATCAACCGTTCATCGCAGGTGCGCCTTGCTGATTTGATCGATGAGGGTGAATTGCGCGAGCAGTTGGACCATATTCGCGGGCTCTGCCTGACGCGTGGTGAAAGCACTTGGCTGCGCGGCAATACGTTTTATGGCAAACGCTATATGTTTCGATCAGGTTTTATGGAGTGGTTCGAGGGGCTGCGTTTGCCCCCGTATCATTTGGAAAAACGCGATGGCCAATATGAGCTGACATTTGAAGGCAGCTGGCCAGAAGTTATGCTGTGGGAAATACCCGCTTTGGCGACGCTGATGGAATTGCGTGGCCGCGCCATGTTGAAAAAAATGGGTCGGTTCGAGTTGGAGGTGCTCTACGCGCGCGCCAAAACAAAATTATGGGAAAAAATCGAAACTTTGCGCGAGATTGACAGCTTGCGGATTGCAGATTTTGGCACCCGCCGCCGGCATTCTTTTTTATGGCAGGATTGGTGCGTGCAAGCCATGCAGGAAGGTTTGGGTGAGAAATTCGTCGGCACCTCAAACTGTTTGATCGCCATGCGCCGTGATATTGAGGCGATCGGCACCAATGCCCATGAATTGCCGATGATCTATTCGGCCTTGGCGCATAATGATGCAGATTTGGCGCAGGCCCCCTATCAGGTTCTGTCGGATTGGCAGGATGAGCATGATGGGAATTTGAGAATTATCTTGCCCGATACCTATGGCACAGAAGGGTTTTTGCGCAACGCGCCTGATTATTTGGCGGGGTGGACGGGCATACGTATCGATAGTGGTGATCCGGCAAGCGGTGCAGAAATTGCGATCAAATGGTGGCAAGAGCGCGGCGAAGACCCCAGACAAAAGCTGGTTATTTTTTCGGATGGGCTGGATACTGGGATGATCCAGAAACTGCATCACCAGTTTAGCGGCCGGGTGAAAGTGTCCTTCGGATGGGGCACTCATTTTACAAATGACTTCAGAGGTTTGGTGCCTTCTGAAGGGTTGGATTCATTTTCTTTGGTGTGCAAAGCTGTTTCAGCCGACGGCAAGCCGACGGTCAAATTATCAGACAATCCACGCAAAGCGATGGGCCCTCAAAGCGAGATTAAGCGCTACAAACGTGTGTTTGGCGTGGGCGCCCAGAATCCGATTGAGGTGTTGGTTTAGGACGTTGCGCGCAATGGAACGATTTGCCTTTAAAGGCGCGAAACATATGCGTTTTTAAAAAGTCTGCTTGATGTTCATTGCGTTTGCCTGCCTTATGGGGATGAAGCCTGGGGAGGAATGATGAGCGCGCGCAAACGGATATGGGGCTGGTATTTTTTCGATTTGGCCACCCAACCTTATAATACGTTGCTGCTAACCTTTATTTTTGGGCCGTATTTCGCTTCGGTTGCGGCGGAATATTACCTTTCTATGGGGGTTTCCGGAACGCAGGCAGATGCGCAAGCGCAAAGCCTCTGGTCCCTGTGTTTGACCATAGCGGGTTTAATCATTGGCTTCGGGGCACCCGTTTTAGGGGCGATTGCCGATACCTCTGGCCGGCGCATCATCTGGATCGTTGGCTTTGCGCTTCTCTATGTTTTGGGCTCTTATAGCCTTTGGTGGACGCTGCCTGATGGCTCGAACATGCTTTGGATGTTGGGGGCGTTTGGGATCGGTTTCATAGGCGCCGAATTCGCCTATATTTTCACCAATGCGCAATTGCCCTCCTTGGGCAACCGCGATGAGATCGGTAAGATTTCTGGGGATGGGTTTGCCTTTGGATATTTCGGGGGCATTGTGTCGTTGATGATCATGTTGTTGCTCTTTGTCGAGCAAGAGAATGGCAAAACGATTTTCTTGGAATTAGACCCTTTATTTGGGTTGGATGCGGCGCAAAAAGAAGGCACACGCAGCGTTGGACCCTTCGTTACGCTTTGGTTTCTGATCTTCATCATTCCATATTTTTTGTGGGTGAAAGAGGATCCGGGTGAAAAATCGCCCATGCGCATTCGTGCTGGCTTAAGCCGTTTGTGGCACTCTATTCTCAGTTTGAAGACCCGCAAAAGCTTTTCGTTCTATTTACTCTCTTCGATGTTTTATCGCGATGCGTTGAACGGGCTTTACAGCTTCGGGGGTATTTACGCGGTGTTGGTTTTGGATTGGGGCATTAGCAGTTTGGGTGCCTTTGGTATTGTTGCAGGCCTTTCCGCGGCCGTTTTTTGCTGGCTGGGCGGTTTCGTAGATCGCAAATACGGGCCCAAGCCGGTAATTACGCTGGCAATTTTAATTTTGATTTTAGTCTGTATCACCGTGGTTAATATGAGCCGTGAGATGTTTTTTGGGGTGCCGCTGGCGGCTGGATCTGCGCTGCCCGATTTGGTGTTTATGAGCTGCGGCGTGGTGATTGGCGGCATTGGCGGGGTTTTGCAATCGGCCAGCCGCACGATGATGGTACGCCACACAAGCCCGGAACGCGCCACCGAAGGATTTGGGCTTTATGGGTTGATGGGGCGGGCCACCGCTTTTTTGGCGCCCGCGTTGATTGGCTTGGTCACTTGGTTGACCGAAAGCCCTCGGCTGGGGGTTTCGCCATTGATTTTTCTTTTCATCATTGGTCTTATTTTGCTACGATGGGTGAATAAGGATGGCGATCAAGAAAGCGGTGAGATGGCCTAACCAGCTGCGAACTTGAAAAAGGGGGTATCGGTGATCCGTTTCTGGCATAGTGCATCGCTTTTCTTGTTATTGTTTTGCGGTATTTTAACCGGATCAGCGCTTCAGGTCGGGGCGAAAGCCGCAAAAAACCTATTTGGAAGCGCGCAAACCGGATCAGATCAAACCCCGTCGGCGTTTGGCAGCTATGCCAAAGGCTGTTTGGCGGGCGCCGAACAATTGGCAGAATCTGGACCCACTTGGCAAGCGATGCGGTTGTCTCGAAATCGCAATTGGGGGCACCCTGAGACGATTGATTACATTCAAAAACTGTCGCAGCGCGCCAGTAATCTGCGCGGTTGGAACGGTCTTTATATTGGCGATATATCGCAACCGCGCGGCGGACCAATGCTAAGCGGGCATGCCAGCCATCAAAATGGTCTGGATGTGGATATATGGTTGCGCCGTGCGGATGATTTATCGCTTAGTCCTGCGCAACGAGAAGAAATCTTGTCAACATCGCTGCGCCGCGCGCAAGGTGCCTATATCAATGACAAATGGACCGGCCAGCATTCACAGCTTTTGAAATATGCCGCGCAAGACCCGCGCGTTACACGGATTTTTATATTTCCCGGCGCTAAGGTTAAAATGTGCAAACAGGCAAGCGGGGATCGCGCTTGGTTGCGTAAAATCCGCCCTTGGTGGGGCCATCATTCCCATTTTCATGTGCGTCTGAAATGCCCGGCGGGCTTGCAGGACTGCGTGAACCAGCCGCCACCCCCGAAAGGCGATGGTTGTAAAGAGGCAGAGAAATGGGTGGCTCGAATTCTCAATCCCCCCAAGGTCAAGCCAAAGCCGCCCGGCCCGCCGCGCCCAAAGGCCCGTCCAAAGCTGAAGCGGGCGTTGCAATTGGCTGATTTGCCCGGCCAATGCCGCACTGTGTTGAACGCAAAGTAATGTGCGGTGTCGGCCTATCTGCTGGATTTTTGACCGAGCCCTCGAAAAGCTTATTTCCTCTGCAAAGATTTGTTTGACAAAGCTGTAAACTCTGCCACGGTAGAGATGAGTTCAACAATGTGAAAGGAGGTGATCCAGTGTCTAGAGAGGTATTGGAGAGAGGTGTCGGAACAGTTCAGGAGAGCCGCGTCTGAAGGCAACCCTTGGTCGCAGGATCAACTGAATTGGTGGCTGCCTAACCGGCCCACCTCCGTAAGTCTCGAAGGGTCGCTTGGTTCAAGCGGCCCTTTTTGTTCTTAAAAAGGGATTGCGGTTCACTTCACTTCAAAAGGCAAATCATGCTGCGCGTATCGGATAAAATTATCATCGAGGAATGGGAGCTAAGCGAGCAGTTCATGCGCGCCTCTGGCCCGGGTGGTCAAAATGTGAATAAGGTGAGCTCGGCGGTTGAATTGCGCTTTGAAGCGGCGCGTTCTCCAGCCCTGAGCGATCCGATTAAAGCGCGCTTGCAGCGATTGGCTGGGCGGCGCTGGACCAAAGATGGTGCGCTTATCTTGCAATGTGATGAAACACGCCATCAGGCCCGGAATAGAGAAATTGTGCGCAACCGGTTGGTGACTTTGCTGCAGCAAGCTTTGCAGCGCCCCAAGCCGCGCGTGGCCACCAAACCCACTTTGGGCAGCCAACGTCGGCGTTTGGCGGCTAAAAAAATTCGAGGCGCGGTGAAAAGCAATCGTGGACGGCCCTCAAAAGCCGAATTTGACGGGGATTAATTTGTCAGAAACTTCTGGCCCACCTTGTTCTTTGGCATCCGCTTCACTAGGTAGTTTACTAAAAATAACGGGAACTCAAAATAATGATGGCAATATATGGACCGCTGCGGCTGATCTTGGATATCGCGTTTTTCATCATGATTGTGCATATTATCATGAGCTGGTTGATCAATTTTCAGGTTTTGAATTTGCACCAGCCAATGGTGGCGCAGATCTGGCAGGGGATAAACCGCCTATTAGAGCCAATTTATCAGCCTTTGCGCCGGGTTTTACCCAATACCAACCCGTTGGATCTGGCGCCTTTGGTGGCCTTTGTAATCATCATTTCTTTACGTGATTACATTCTTCCTGAGCTTTTACTGCGCTAATGGCTGCCTTTTAAACCGGCGCTCTGGCAGCGCTTCAAGCGCGCAGCTCCGCCCCAAATTTCAGGTGATGAATGGTCAACCCTCAAACGCTTTTACGCGATGTGTTTGGATTCGATGCGTTCCGCCCCGGGCAGGAAGACGTGGTTGAGGCGGTTGTTGAGGGGCATAATGTGTTGGCCATCATGCCCACGGGTGGCGGTAAATCCTTATGCTTTCAAATTCCCGCTTTGCTGCGTGAGGGCGTTACCTTGGTGGTCTCGCCGTTGATCGCTTTAATGCGCGACCAAGTGCGCGGATTGCAGGCGGCCGGCGTGGCTGCTGGCGCGTTAACATCGGGGCACACGCAAGAGGAAACCGATAGCGTATTTCAAGCTTTGGCTGCGGGTCAGCTAAAGCTGCTTTATCTGGCCCCCGAACGTTTGGCGTCCACGGCGATGCAAGCGGCTTTAAAGCGCTCTAATATCGCGCTGATCGCGGTAGATGAAGCGCATTGTGTAAGCCAATGGGGGCATGATTTTCGCCCCGATTACTTGCGAATTGGTGAATTGCGACGGGTGTTGAACGTGCCCGTTGCGGCCTTTACCGCAACCGCGGATCGTGACACGCAGCAAGAAATTATCGAACGATTATTTGCCGGATCGCAACCGCAAGTGTTCCTGCGCGGGTTCGACCGGCCGAATATTCATTTGGCCTTTACAGCAAAAGACAGCCCGCGGCGGCAAATTTTAGATTTCGTAGCCCCTCGCAAAGGCCAATCGGGTATCGTCTATTGCGGTACACGGGCCAAAACCCAAGCGTTATCTGCAGCATTAAATGAGGCAGGGCATCGGGCGTGTTACTATCATGGCGCAATGGAGGCAGAAGATCGGCGCATTGTTGAGGGACGCTTTGCAAATGAAGACGGGTTGATCGTGGTGGCGACGGTGGCGTTTGGCATGGGCGTGGATAAACCAGATATCCGCTGGGTGGCGCATGCGGATTTGCCCAAATCAATCGAAAGTTATTATCAAGAAATTGGCCGCGCCGGCCGCGATGGCGGACCGGCCGAAACGCTGACGCTCTATGGCCCTGAAGATATCCGTCTGCGTCGCGCGCAGATAGATGAGGGGCTGGCCCCGGTTGAGCGCCGCGCCGCCGATCATGGCCGATTGAACGCGCTATTGGGCCTGGCAGAGGCTTTGATCTGCCGCCGCCAAACATTGCTGGCATATTTTGATGAGACCACGCCGCCTTGCGGTCATTGCGATCTTTGTGATGCACCCCCGGATCGTTTTGAGGCCACCGAAGCGGTGCGCAAAGCGCTATCAGCAATATTGCGCAGCGATGAGCGCTTCGGGGGAGGCCATGTTATAGATATTTTATTGGGTAATAAGACAGATAAAATATGCGCCCATGGGCATGACTTCCTAAGCACGTTTGGCGTGGGCAAAGAGTTTTCAAAATCCCAATGGCAAGCCATATTTCGCCAGATGATGGGCCATGATTTGATCCGCCCCGATAGCAGCCGCCATGGCGCTTTACGGATGACCGATGCTGCTTTGCCGCTGTTGCGCGGCGCGGCCAGCCTAACCTTGCGGGCGGATACGGTGAAATCGGCGCCGCCCGCCCGGCGCGTCAAAGCTTTGGTCAGCGAAGATGATGCACCTTTGCTCTCGGCCTTAAAGGCCAAACGCCGCGCTTTGGCCGAGGCTGCGAATGTACCCGCCTATATTATTTTCAACGATAAAACGCTGATTGAAATGGCGGAAACCCGCCCCGCTTCGCTGGATGATATGGCGCGGATTAGTGGCATTGGCACCAAAAAACTGGATCGTTTTGGGCAAGATTTCTTGCAGGTCATTGCCGGAGAGGCGGCGCATATGCACCCTCAGAGGCGTAAATTGGCGGGGCGGCAGAATGGCGTTGTGTTTGATCGCCTTTTGGCAGTGCAAGCCAATCTGGCGCGTGGCGAAAGCGGGATTGAGAAACCGCTCAGTTGTTCTGCCGGATTATTGGCGAAGGTGGCCAAGCTGCCGGGGTCTAATCCAGAGGCGCTCAAACAGCTCTTGGGAGAAAAGCGTTATCAACGATTTGGCGAGGCTTTTCTGGAAGTTTTGCTAGAAAGCCCCTAAATAGAGAATAAGAGAAATTGGAGGCCTGCCATGTTGATCGTTGTTTCCCCTGCTAAAAAACTTGATATGACCCCGCGCGAGGATTTGGAGCAGTCGCAACCGATATTCCCCGAACAAGCGGCAGATTTGGCACAGGTTGCCGGCGCTTTATCGCAAGCTCAATTGCAAAAACTGATGGGCATCAGTGAAAAACTGGCGCAGCTTAATCAAGAGCGCTTTGCCAATTTTGGCCGGCAGGCGCGCAGTGCTGCGGCGTTTGCATTCGCCGGCGACACCTATCAAGGCCTTGAAGCCATGAGCCTTGATGCGGAGGAGCTACGCTGGGCGCAAGCGCATCTTCGGATTTTATCCGGCCTTTATGGTCTTTTGCGCCCTTTGGATGCCATCGAGCCCTACCGCCTAGAAATGGGCAGCCGTCTGAAAACGCCGCGCGGAAAATCATTGTATGAGTATTGGGGCGATCGTATTTCGCTGGCGCTGAACGCGCAGGCCGAAAAAACCAACGCCTCGGTTTTGGTGAATTGCGCCTCGCAAGAATATTTTAATGCTGTTGATCAGACGGCGTTGACTTTGGATGTTGTGACGCCGGTTTTTATGGAATCTACGGATAAGGGGCCCAAAATCGTAAGCTTTTATGCCAAAAAAGCCCGCGGTGCGATGGCGCGGTTCATTATCACCCGCCGCCTGAGCGCGCCGGAAAGCCTGCGTGATTTTGATCTGGGCGGCTATGCCTATCAAGCGCAGCTTTCCAGCCCAGAAAAACCCGTGTTTCTGCGCGGGTGAACGCGCAAAGATCGGCAAGGTGACAAGCGCAGCTTGGGCGCGTATAACCGCGCGAATCGGTCTTTTCGCGAAGGAAATACACTATGGTTTTGCAGGTTTTCGGCCATAAATCGCCCGACACAGATAGCACGGGATCGCCGATCATATGGGCTTGGTATCTCAATGAGATTCAGGGTATTCCGGCGCAAGCAAACCTGTTGGGAGAGCCCAATAATGAGGCGCTTTTTATGCTCGAGCATTGGCAGCTTGAGAAACCTAAAATTATCTCAGAGATTGCACCCGCAGCGCCTGTGATAATCGTCGATACCAATAACCCTGCAGAATTGCCCGATGCAATCAATCAAGCCGATATTCGCGCTGTGATTGACCATCATAAACTGGTGGGTGGCCTTGAAACCAAAGCGCCGATCGATATTACCATCCGCCCTTTGGCCTGCACAGCCACGATCATGTATGATTTGATGGGCGCTGATGCTGCAAAAATGCCGCGCGCTGTCAAAGGCGCGATGCTGTCGTGCATTCTCTCTGATACGCTGGCGTTTCGCAGCCCAACAACCACCGATCATGATCGCGCCTTAGCCGAGGCTTTGGCCAAAGAGCTTTCTGTCAATCTAAGCGATTATGCTGGTCAAATGTTTGCAGCAAAATCGGATGTGTCGGCTTTTTCAGATGCTGAATTGCTGCGCATGGATAGCAAATCCTTTCCGGTGGGCGATCAGACCTTTCGCATCTCGGTGTTGGAAACCACTGCACCGCATGTGGTGCTGGCGCGCAAAGCGGCCTTGATGGAGGCGATGGGCCGGGTGGCGCAAGAAGATAATGTGGATCAGGTGTTGTTGTTCGTTGTCGATATCTTGGCCGAAGAGGCCACGCTTTTGGTGCCGAATGAAGCTATTAAATCTGTTGCGGAAAAGTCTTTTGACGTTTGCGTCGATGGGGATAGCGTGGTGTTGCCCGGTGTGATGAGCCGCAAAAAACAGATCGTTCCCCAATTAACTTTATAAGATTGATTCTGGCGTTTTTACGCCCCGCTTAAAATGAAAGAGCGCAAAAATGTCTCAGATTATTCAAAACCTCAGCGAAATTTCTGATCAATATGAGGCGTTATTTGTCGACCTTTGGGGTTGCGTTCATAATGGGGTTGAAGCTTATCCTGCAGCCAATGAAGCGCTGATCGCTTATCGGCAACGCGGTGGAAAGGTTATTTTGGTCACAAATTCACCGCGCCCGCGCAGCTCGGTGGCGAAGCAAATCAAAGAATTTGGCGTGTCGGATCACGCGTGGGATAGCATTGCCACCTCTGGGGATAGCGCCCGCGCCGCGATGTTTCAGGGCGTGGTGGGCGAGGCGGTTTATTTCATTGGAGAGCCGCGCGATAAAGCCTTTTTTGAGCCGCTCAAACTGCTTGAAAACCCGATGCAGATCACCTGTGTCGCGCTAGATCAGGCCAGTGGCATCGTTTGTACAGGGCCCTTTGATTCGAACGCAGATCCTGAAGTGATATTGCCGCAGCTTGAGATCGCGCGTGACAAAGGCCTAAAGTTTTTATGCGCCAATCCGGATATTGTGGTGGATCGCGGCGCGCATCGCGAATGGTGCGCGGGCGCATTGGCGCAGCTTTATACGCAAATTGGAGGGGAAAGTCTGTATTTTGGCAAACCGTTTGCGCCGATTTACGATTTGGCGTTTCGCCGCTTAAAGGCGCTGGCAACGGATATTTCCCCCGCCTCTGTGTTGGCGATTGGCGATGGCGTGCAAACCGATACCAAAGGCGCCTCAGATGCAGGGTTGGATGCGCTGTTCATCTCAGGCGGGCTTGCGGCGCGCGAAACAAAAACCAGGCACGATCCTGATCCAGCTGCTCTAGCGCAGTTTTTGCAAGCCGAAAAGCAAAGCGCAAAATACACAATAGGGTTTTTGCGCTGATATAAAGGGTTGCATATCTGCCTCATTGAGTAATAAAGTTACTCAATTGCTGAATTTTTCAGTTTAATATTACTTTGCAATTATGAGGCGGCGGATGTTGGATAACCTTCCCAGGGGTACGATTTGTATCGAAGATATCGAAATGGGCATGTCGCGCCACCTGCATAAGGTGATAAGCGACGAAGATATCGCCTTATTTGCCCAAGTCTCGGCGGATCATAACCCTGTTCATCTGGATGAGAGCTATGCGCGGGATACAATTTTTCAGGGTCGAATTGCGCATGGGATGCTGACCGCGGGTTTGATTTCGGCGGTCATTGGCGAACAGCTGCCCGGTCATGGTAGCGTTTATTTGGGCCAAAGCCTGAAATTTTTAGCGCCCGTGCGGCCAGGAGATTTGGTTTACGCCGAAGTGACTGTGTCAGATATTGACCTTCCAAGGCGCCGCGTGACTCTTGATTGCCAATGTGAAGTAGATGGCAGGCGGGTCTTGGTGGGCGAGGCAACAGTGCTTGCGCCAAGCCGCAAGTTTGACTAACACGCGCAGTGGCTTGCTTCTGATCGTTTTGAACGCTACCTGACGGGTATGAAGATTATTCGTGATTATATTTATGTTGACCCCGAAGACAAAGGCGCCAGCGTGGCGGTTGGCAATTTTGACGGTGTGCATTTGGGCCATCAATCTGTGATTGATTTGGCCCGTCAGACTGCTGAAGCCCTATCAGCGCCTTTGGGTATTTTAACCTTTGAGCCACATCCACGCAGCTATTTTGCGCCCCAAAGCCCCGCTTTCCGCCTTATGAGCTCGGAGGCGCGCGCCACGCGCCTGGCAAAGCTTAACGTTGACCTGCTATATGAGCTGAATTTTAACACCAGCCTCTCTTCGCTGACGCCGCGCGAATTTGCACAAAACGTGATTGCGGATGGTCTTGGGCTGCGCCATTTGGTGGTGGGGGCGGATTTTTGTTTTGGAAAAGGTCGCGCGGGAACGGTTGATGACTTGCAACATTTTGGTGCAGAAATGGGCTTTGGGGTCACCGTCGCGCCATTGATTGAAGCTGGTGAAGGGCAAGTGTCTTCAACCTCGATCCGCAGCGCCTTGGCCGAGGGGCGACCGTGCAACGCCGCAACCCAGCTGGGCCATTGGCACCGGATTGAAGGGATTGTGATCGGCGGCGAGCAGCGTGGGCGTGAACTTGGTTATCCAACGGCAAATATGTCACTTGAGGGTCTGCATCTGCCAAAACTTGGCGTTTATGCGGTTTTGGTTGATGTTCTGGATGGGCCTTTTCAAGGTAGCTATCACGGGGCAGCCTCGCTGGGTGTGCGACCGATGTTTGGCGAAAACACCCCTAATTTAGAAACATTTATATTCGATTTTTTCGGCGATCTTTACGGTTCAAACCTTTCTGTGGCCTTGGTTGATTTCTTGCGCCCCGAATTGAAATTTGACGGGCTGGAGGCGTTGATCGAACAAATGCAGCGTGATTGTGATCAGGCCCGAAAAATCTTGGCCGCATTATGAGCGCAGCGGAAGGCATCAAGCGCAGCGGTCTTGCCCCCAAGTTTTGGGAGGAAAAACCGCTGTCAAAATTATCTCAGGCAGAATGGGAAGCGCTTTGCGATGGATGCGGAAAATGTTGCTTAAATAAATTAGAAGATGAAGACACTGGTGAGGTTGCGCTCACGCGGGTGGCCTGCCGTTTGCTGGATGATGAAAGCTGTGGCTGCGGACAATATAAAATTCGCCATCAATTTGTGCCCGAATGCATCGTCTTGCGCCCTGATAACTTGGCTGCTCATGCCTATTGGTTACCGCGCAGCTGTGCTTATCTTTTATTGTGGCAGGGCAAACCCTTATATGATTGGCATCCTTTGATATCCGGAGACCCCGAGACGGTGCATGCGGCCGGCGTGTCGGTGCGTGGAAAAACCCTTCCTGAATTTGAAGTGGATGAAGAGTTTTGGGAAGATCATTTGTTTGAGGAGCGCGCGTGAATGTTTTTTGCGTCAGATAATCAAGGGCCGGTGCCCGAGGCCGTTTTAGAGGCTTTGCGCGTTGCAAATCAAGGCTATGCCGCCTCTTATGGCGCTGATGCGATCACCTTGGATGTTGTATCAAAAATTCAAACTCTGTTTGAGGCCCCGGATGCGGCGGTATATTTGGCCGCCACTGGCACCGCGGCCAATACATTGGCCTTGGCCTGTTTATGCCCGCCCTGGGCAACAATTTATTGCAGCCCCGTTGCGCATATCCAAGAAGATGAATGCAATGCGCCCGAGTTTTTCACCGGCGGGGCGAAATTAAACCTCGTTGGCAGCGATGATAAGCTGACGCCTGATGCGCTTGAACAGGCTATTTTGGGAACCGCGCAAGGGGATGTCCACGGTCCGCAGCGCGGGCCCGTTTCATTGACCCAAATCACCGAAAAAGGCAGGATTTATACGCTTTCAGAGCTTTCAGAGCTATGTTCGGTGGCCAAAGCCTACGATCTTCCGGTTCATATGGATGGGGCCCGTTTTGCCAATGCGATTGTCGCCTTGGGGTGCAGCGCGGCTGAAATGACGTGGCGATGCGGGATCGATGCCTTGACGTTTGGTGGAACTAAAAACGGCTTGATGGGTGTAGAGGCGGTGATCTTTTTTGATCCCAAATACGCTTGGGAATTTGAGTTGCGGCGCAAACGCGGCGCGCATTTATTTTCAAAAAACCGCTTTCTTGCCGCGCAAATGCAGGCCTATCTTGAACAGGATCTTTGGCGCGACTTGGCGCAAAAAGCAAATGATAACAGCGCTTATCTGGCGCAGGGCCTGCGCAAATCAGACGCGGTTCGGTTTCAGTATGAACCCGCCGCCAATATGATTTTCGCCTATATGCCGCGGGCTGTGGTGCAACGCGCGCGTCAGGGTGGCGCAGTTTTTTCAGTATGGTCTGGCGATATTGCGCATGGCCCTGCAGAGGAAGAGCTGGTTACCCGCCTGGTCTGTGACTGGTCGCTTGAAACATCTCAAATCGACCAGTTTCTGCGGTTGATCGCACCCGCCTGATGCTGTGGCTGTTTGCGCAGCAGACCGCCGGTCAAAAATCCAAATTGGCAACGCTTAACGCGTTGGTTTGGATGAAATCGCGGCGGGGCTCGACAACATCGCCCATCAGCTTGGTGAACAGATCATCCGCCTCGGCTGCGTCTTCAACTTTCACCTGCAACAAGGTGCGCGCATCCGGATCGAGCGTGGTTTCCCAAAGCTGGTCGGGATTCATTTCGCCCAGGCCTTTATAGCGCTGCAGCGACAGGCCTTTTTCACCTTCTTTCAAAACCGAGTCGAGCAGATCGAGCGGTCCGAAAATCACTTGGCTGCGATCTTTGCGGATCAATGTCGCGGCGCTGCCATAAATTTCTTGCAGGCTTTCGGTAAAGCTGCCGGTTTTGCGCGCTTCACCCGATCGCAACATGGGCCCATCAAGGCGGCGCACTTCTTCAACGCCGCGCAAAATCCGCGCCAAACGGATGCCATGATCTTGGGTAATACGTCCGTTCCAACCGCGTTCATATTCTGCTGCGATTAAATCGAGGCGGGCGGCAATGTTATCTGCTGTGCCTTGCAGATCCGCATCAACTCGGCCCGGAACGAAGGCGCCGGCAATCGCGGCTTGTTCCAAGATATGCTGGGGATAGTGGTTTGGAAACGCATCCAGAACGCGCTTGAGCTGGCGGGCTTCATCGACCACGCGGGCCAGATCTTGGCCGGCCAATTCCGCGCCATCTTCCAAACGTAAAAGGGCCCCATCAATACCCTGCTGGATCAGATAATCTTCCATTTCAGCCTGATCTTTTAGATAGACTTCGGATTTGCCACGACTAACTTTGTACAGCGGTGGTTGGGCGATATACAGGAACCCGTTTTCAACCAATTCGCGCATCTGACGATAGAAAAACGTCAGCAGCAAGGTGCGGATATGCGCGCCATCAACATCGGCATCGGTCATGATAACGATTTTATGATAACGCAGCTTTGAAAGATCAAACTCATCCCGCCCGATACCAGTGCCCAGCGCCATCACAAGATTGCCAATCTCTTGGCTGTTGAGCATGCGGTCAAACCGCGCCCGCTCAACGTTTAGAATTTTCCCTTTAAGCGGCAAAATGGCTTGCGTGCGCCGGTCGCGGCCGGTTTGCGCCGAGCCACCGGCGCTGTCACCCTCGACCAGGAACACTTCGGTTTTTGACGGATCTTTTTCGGAACAATCTTTTAATTTTCCGGCCAGATAATTCACATCAAGCGCAGTTTTGCGGCGGGTCAGTTCGCGGGCTTTACGCGCCGCCTCGCGGGCCAGCGCGGCCTCGATTATTTTGCCGACGATTATTTTTGCAATCGCAGGGTTTTCTTCGAACCATTCGCCCAGTTTTTCATTCATCAGCCCTTCAACTGCGGGGCGCACTTCCGAGCTGACCAGCTTATCTTTGGTCTGGCTGGAAAACTTTGGATCGGGCACCTTGACCGATAACACGCATGTTAAGCCTTCGCGGGCATCATCGCCGGTGAAATTCACCTTTTCTTTTTTCGCGATACCGCTGGATTGGGCATACGTATTGATGGTGCGGGTCAACGCGCCGCGAAACCCTGCCAAATGGGAACCGCCATCGCGCTGGGGAATGTTGTTTGTAAAGGGCAAAACCGTTTCATGATAGCTGTCATTCCACCACATCGACACTTCGATGCCGATCTCATCCCGCTCGCCTGTGATAAAGATCGGCTCGGGCATGATCGCGTTCTTGGAGCGGTCAAGATATTTAACGAATTCTTTTACACCGCCTTCATAAAAGAGTTCGCTTTTCAACGGCTCGGCTGGGCGCTCATCTTCAAGGATAATCCGCACGCCCGAGTTTAAAAAGGCCAATTCCCGCATCCGCTTTTCTAGCGTATCAAAGGAATATTCAAGGTTTGAAAAAGTGTCTGTTGAGGCCAAAAACCGCACTTCTGTGCCATTGCGGCCATTCGCATCCCCGACGATTTTCAAATGCTCAACCGTATCGCCATGCTCAAAGCGTGCCACATGCTCTTTACCGTTGCGCCAGATCCGCAGCTCCAGCCAGACCGATAGCGCATTTACCACAGAAACGCCCACGCCGTGCAAACCGCCCGATACTTTATAAGAATTGCTGTCAAATTTCCCGCCAGCATGCAGCTGAGTCATAATCACCTCGGCGGCGGAAACCCCCTCTTCCTCATGGATATCCACGGGTATTCCCCGCCCATTATCAGACACAGATACGCTGTTATCGGCATGAATTTTTACATGCACATGGTCGGCATGTTTGGCCAAGGCTTCATCGATGCCGTTGTCAACAACCTCATAGACCATATGATGTAGCCCGCTGCCATCATCGGTATCGCCAATATACATGCCAGGGCGTTTGCGAACCGCCTCTAAGCCTTTGAGAACCTTGATAGAATCAGCACCATATTCATTGGCGGCTTGATCTGTGTTGGACATTGCTGTCATCCCTTAAATTACAATCACAATATACGAGGTCTGGTAGAGAATGTCACGCCTATAGACTATATTTTGTGGCTTAAGTGAAGGGAATCACCGTTCCTACCAGGATCAGCAAGCCACCGGAAATTTGCGCGATCCGTTGCCGCGATTTCGGCGATGTGAAAAACTGCCGGCTGCGGTTTACAAGCAGGGCAACGCAGAGATTTCCCGTGAAGGGAATGCTGGCAGATAGCAGAGCGATAAGCGCCATATCCAGCGCCGTGAGCGTGTTAAAATCGAAAAACCCCGGCAGAATAGCGATGTAGAATAACATTGCTTTCGGGTTGCCAATGATCACGGCTGCACCGGCGATAAAGCCGGCCCAAGCGCCGGGTTTTATCAGGCGCGATTCCTGCGCAATCGCTTGATCTGTGCTGCGCAGCAAGGCCAGTCCCATACCCCAAAAAACCACCACAGCCACGGCTTTGAGAAGGATCAAAATCATCGAAAATTGTGTTACCAGCCAGCTGAGGCCCAAAATCGCTATGGTTGGCCACAGCAAATCCCCCACCATCACGCCAAATGCCAAAGGCACAGCCGCCGCCAAACCGCCGCCCAGCGTGCGGGCAATCAGGGCCACCCAAACCGGGCCTGGGGTGAGGAACAGTACCAAAAGCCCGCCAGTATAGAGCAGCAAGTCAATGGCATTCACAGACATAGGCTGGCCTTCCTTTGATGCTCGGCTCTTTTAGGCGGGTTTTATAAATGAGCCTGAACCGCTATCGCCAAGCTCCAACATCAACGCGGCCTCGCCCAGATCTTCGAACAATTCGGGCCCCGTACCGGTCATCCAAGCTTGTGCTTTTAGGGTGTTAATTTCAGTATAAAGCGCAGCTCGGCGCTGGGCGTCAAGATGCGCGGCCACTTCATCCAATAATAAGATTGGCGGGGCGCCGATCTGCTCTGCTAAGGCGCGCGCATTGGCCAAAATAATTGAAATTAAAAGGGCTTTTTGTTCTCCGGTTGAACATTCTTTGGCAGGCATGCCCTTGCTGAGATAAAGCGCAGAGAGGTCTGTGCGATGCGGGCCCAGCAAGCTGCGACCGGCGGCCAGGTCGCGCGCCCGCGCGCTGGCGAATGCGGCGGATAGATCTTCAACCCTATCTGGAAGCGGGCCGTTCTCGGATTGCAGCAATGTTAATTTCGCTTTTGGAAACTGGGTGCTCGCCGCGATTTGCGCGTCATGAATATACGCAAGCGCCGCTTGGCGCGCTTGCATAATGGCCACCCCTGAAAGGGCCATTTGATGTTCGAGCGCCCGATACCAATGATCATCTGTCACTTGATCTTTTAACAAACGGTTTCTTTCACGCATGGCTTTTTCATAGCTCAGGCTGTGCTCGGCATGGCTTGGAAAAAAGCTCAGCGCAATGCGATCCCAAAAGCGCCGTCGCCCTTCTGCACCTTCGATCCACAACCTATCCATCGCCGGGACCAGCCAGAGCACGCGTGTGACGCCGCCCAGCGCGGTTTGCGAGGCGATTTTCCCGTCAATCTTGGTGCTGCGCGCCGCGCCGTTTCGCAAACTTAGCTCGATCTCATGTTGACGCCCTTGCGCGGTTAGCGCGCCGCGCAGCTTCCATCCGATTTGTTCAGGGCGTCGGGCCATATCTTCGGCGCTGGCGCGGCGCAAGCCGCGCCCCGGCGAAAACAGCGATACAGCTTCCAAAATATTTGTTTTGCCAGATCCATTGGCGCCAAACAGGGCGACCGGCCGCGCATCACATTCCAATTCTAACGATTTATGCGATCGAAAATGCGACAGATGGAGACTGGTTAGATACAGCATTGCCCGCGCATGATTTCAATGGCGATGTTATGCGTTGCCGCGGGGCATGGGCAGATGCGGATCATCTTGGCCTTAAACGCGCATGGGCATAACAACATAGACCGCGCTGGCATCATCGCCCTCGCGCATCAGCGTTGGATCTCCAGAGGAATTGAACATGAAAACTGCATTCTCACGATCAACTTGGCTGGCGATTTCGAGCAAGTATTTGGCGTTAAAGCCAATTTCAAGCATCTCATCCGAATAGGCCACCGCAAGCTCTTCTTCGGCAGCGCCGCTATCTGGCGCGTTCACCGAGAGCACCAAGCGATCTTCATCCAGCGATAGTTTAACGGCGCGCGAGCGTTCGGAAGATACGGTTGCCACCCGATCCACGGCCTTTGCGAATTCAGAAGCATCCACTTCAAGCCGCCGCGTGTTATTTTGCGGTATAACCCGGGTGTAATCTGGAAATGTTCCGTCAATCACCTTTGAGGTCATGGTGATTTCGGGTGTGGCAAAGCGGATTTTGGTTTCTGAAACTGAGACCGCGATTTGCATATCATCATCGTCAAGCAATTTGCGCAATTCACCCACGGTTTTACGCGGCACTATCACGCCGGGAAGATCGCTTGCGCCCTCTGGCAAAGCCGCATCAATGCGCGCCAGACGGTGCCCATCGGTTGCCACGCAGCGCAGCGTTTGCCCGCCCTCGCCATCGGCCACATGCAAGTAGACTCCATTAAGGTAATATCTTGTTTCTTCAGTAGAAATGGCAAATTTAGATTTATCAAACAAACGGCGCAGCATCGCGGCCGGGGCTGAAAAATTCGCCGTATATTCCGAACTCGCCATGATCGGAAAATCTTCTTTGGGCAATGTGGCCAAGGAAAAGTTTGACCGGCCAGCCTCTACGTATAAACGCCCCTTGGTGGCATCATCGGCTAGCGTGACCAACGCGCCATCTGGAAGTTTCCGCACGATCTCATGCAGGGTCACCGCAGAGACGGTTGTGGCGCCCGGGCGCTCGACTTGCGCAGGCGCTTTGTCAATCACCTCGATATCCAAATCGGTTGCTCGGAAATGGACGGTGCTTTCATCGCATTCGATCAGCACATTTGCCAAAATAGGAATGGTGTTGCGGCGTTCAACAACCGACTGAGCTTGCGACAGCGCTCTGAGCAATATGCTGCGTTCAATGCTCAATTTCATATCAATTGCTCCTGTTTTTTCGAACCGTTCAGCTGCCCAAGGCAGGGCCGTGCCCAATGATTACTTACTTATTGATGCTAAAGCCAAACCCGTCAAGTGCAACCCTGTGATCTTTGCCGCGGCCAGGCGATAAACCGGGGTAGGCGCCTGTGATGGTTTAGGCTTCTAAAGTTCTGCGCAGCATTTCAAGATCTTCCGCCACTTGCCCATCCTGTATCTTGAGCTCTTCGATGCGCTTCACGCCATGCATAACGGTTGTGTGGTCGCGGCCCCCAAACCGGCGGCCGATCTCGGGAAGGCTGCGGCTGGTCATTTGTTTGGCCAAATACATTGCCACCTGACGCGGGCGGGCATAGGTGCGCACGCGTTTGGGACCAATGATATCTGACAGACGAATGTTATAATGCTCAGAGACTTTGCGTTGGATTTCTTCCACCGTGATCTTGCGCTCGGAAGCGCGCAATACATCTGCCAAGCAATCTTGAGTCAGATCCAGATTGATTGGCCGTCCAACCAAAGAGGCAAAAGCAAATAACCGGGTAAGCGCGCCTTCCAAGACGCGTACATTTGTTGATATGCGCAACGCCAGAAATTCTAATACGTTGGGCTCAATCACCAGATCGGGATAATGACTTTGATGCCGTTCTACCTTCGATTGAAGGATCCCTAAACGCAATTCATAATCGGTTGGGTGCAAATCCACCACCAAGCCGCATTGCATCCTGCTTTTGATACGATCTTCCAGATCTTTAATTTCGCCCGGGGCGCGATCCGCCGAAATGATAATTTGCTTATTTTGATCGACCAAAGCATTGAACGTGTGAAAAAATTCTTCTTGGGTGCTGTCTTTTCCGGCTATGAATTGTACATCATCCACCATCAAAACATCCACCGATCGGAACAATTGTTTGAAATCCATCATTTTGCGTTCGCGCAGCGCTTGCACGAAACGATACATGAATTGTTCTGCCGAAAGATAAAGCACGTTTAGATCCGGGCGCCGGGCTTGCAATTCCCAGGCTGTGGCATGCATCAGGTGCGTTTTGCCCAAGCCCACACCTCCATATAAAAACAGAGGGTTAAACGTAACCTCTCCACCTTCTGCAACGCGTTTTGACGCCGCATATGCCAGCTCATTTGGTTTTCCAACGATAAATGTGTCAAACGTGAAGCGCGCATCAATTGGCGCGCTTGTAAACTCTGACGAGAAACCGCCATTCTTTGTAGCGCTGGATTTTGGCGTGTCTTGGCGTGTCGGTGTGTCCAGCGGCTTTTTGATATCGGTTTGGCGCGCGGCAACTTGAAACCGAATGCGGCGGATCTGCGCCTGCGCTTCGCTGAGCTTATGTAGAATCACATCGCCAAAATTTTGTTCGACATAATTTCCCAAAAACGTCGTGGGCACATCGAACACAGCAACGTCATCTTCCACATGTGAAAAATTCAGCGGGTCAATCCAGGTTCGATAATTATTATTACCAATTGTCAGTTTGATTGAGGATTGTAAGTCGCGCCATTTTTCCGGAGTCATTTAATTTGCTTCCCACATTCCCAAGCGCCGCTCGCCACCAACTAAACCGTGGGCCTACGACTAAAAATTCACCACATCTGCCCTTTCAAAGACAGAATATTGCGAAGTCACTTCGCTATATTTTGAGGCAGAGCTAGGCTGCCATATTTTGGTGGTGTACTGTTCACACAGCATATCACCCCAGCATGAAACCAAATGGTTCCACTCACAA